>DATEHF010000014.1:0-190109 GCA_035279725.1 Candidatus Acidiferrum sp. | reverse complement strand
GCCTGAGATCCCAGCTGCCGCGACTCGGGACGCAAACGGGTTGAGCGGCAGAAATCACAACATGCAAGCAGAATCAGACGGTCTCTAGAAACGAATAGCTCATTCAGAGCGAGCCATTTTGCGACGGAAAGTAGCTAGTTCGGAGGAGTCTCTTCTCTCTTTTCCGCATCCGCAAACTCTTTGGGCCATAAGCCGAACACCTTCAGCAACTCGTCCTGATGCTGGGCTTTCAACATTTTCGCGGTTCTTCCAGCCGGCCACGGGGCTGCAAACCGCTCCGGGCGGTCCGCGATCCAAAAGGCCGTAAGCGCCATCAACGTCGCGTTCTGCGCCAGCACATCGGGCTTTACCGCTTCCAAGGCGTCAGCGGAAGAATGATGCGTATATTTGTAATCGGGAGAATCCTGATCCATGTTAATCCCCGGCAGTCCTGCCACAGAAAACGGCAGGGTGTCGGTTCCGCTTTCCACTTTGTCGTTGACGGCGATCTCGCGAATGGAAGAAAGCGACCTGGCGAACGGCCGGAAGCTGGCCACCAAGTCATCGCGGCCTCCCATCTGGAACTCCTTTACCGGTCCCTGACCGTTGTCCAGAACGACGTTCCCCAGGTGGTTGGCCATTTCCGCGTGATGCTGCTTCATATAGGCGAACGAACCGTCCAGCCCTTGCTCCTCGCCCGTGAACAACACGAAGCGAATTGTCCGGCGTGGTTTCATGCCGGAGTGAACAATCGCTTCCGCCGACGCCAGCACGCTCGCTGAACCCGTTCCGTTGTCCGTGGTGCCCTCAGAAAGATCCCACGAATCCAGGTGAGCTCCAACGACCAGAACTTGCTCCGGGTTCTCGCGCCCGCGAATCTCTCCTACCACGTTCGCCGATTCCACAGGCCCGTTTGAAAATGTGTTTTGCACGTTGAATCGTACTCGCACTTTTTTGCCGCTCGCGATATACCGCTCCAGTTGCCCTTGATCCTCGGCGGTCATTGACACGACCGGAACGGCAAAATCGGCGTCGAATCCCAGAATCCCCGTGTGAGTTAGATTCAATCCCGAAGCTTTCGACCCGCCCTGGCCTCCGATCACCGCAACTGCTCCGGCTTTGCCGGCGGCTTTCAGGAAATCACCGAAGATCGCGAATAAAACATCGCCACTCTTTTTGGGCGCTCCCTGCATCACCACGAGCACGATCTTCCCGGAGAGTCGTGAAGCGTTCTTCACCTCTTCCTCGATGTCAAAAAGATTTGCAGTTACTACGTCTCCTTCCCCACCCCCCGTTGGGGTCGAGCCCGTCCAGCCCATCGCATCGACGTGCAGCGGTCTGCGAATTGGTTCGAGCAGTTCCCCCTGCGCTGTGCCGCGCGTCCATCCACGCCATAACTGATATTTTTCGGTGTGCACGTTTTCCAGGCCCATGGCTTTCATTTTGGCCACACCCCACTCTTCCGCCTTCCTTTCCGCTGGCGAGCCTGTCACCCGCGAGCCGATGTCGTCGCTCAGCTCCGTGAGGTATTGAAACGCGTGCGAATCCATCATCCCTTGGCCCGCAATCTTCACCAGCGCCGGCTTCGTCCCATCCTCATCCGGCCCCTTTGGCTCGGGGCGGTTATCTGCTCGCACCACCCAAGCTCCGGCCAGAGCAAATCCCAGCAATGCTGCCACTCCCGCCAAGACACGTCGCATTCGCTTCTCCTAGCGCCATTGCGCAACCAAACTCTATCACGCACTCAGACGCACCTGCCCCCATTCCGTCTCCTCCGCGCTTAGCAGAGTGGTGCATCCCGTGCAACTCCAACGCGCCCACGCCTTTACGCACTCCCGCCCAGGCTCTAAACTTCCTTCGAGGCTATCTTGCGACTCCATGTCAGCTTCCCAGTTTTCTCGCACGCACTTGCAGTCGCTTGCGTTCTAACATCTCTTAGTGTCTCTCCAGCAACAGCTCAGCAGGTTCCGCAAAAGCCAGTCGAGAAGCCCAGCGAGAAGGATTCGACTCCCGCTGAGGCACAAAATCCAGCTCAATTCGAGTTACTCGAAACGAAGTATCGCTTCGAGGCCAACGGCGACTCTCGCAAAGAAGTCCACGCCCGCGTGCTCATCAACAGCGAACTGGGCGTCCGCCAGTTCGCCCGCCTCAATTTCGACTACAACCGCTCTTTCCAATCCGTCGAGATTCCACTCGTCCACATCACTCATCCTACCGGCGGGACTGCGGACATTCTCCCCAGCGCCATCACCGACAATCCCAATCCTGCCGTCGTCAACGCCCCCGCGTACCAGGACGTTCGCGTCAAATCCGTCCGCATCCTCGGCCTTGAGCCAGGCGACAATCTCGAATATCGCGTCGTCACAACAACCGCGCATCACCCGTTAGCCCCCGATTTCTGGCTCGACCACTCCTTCGACCGTACCGGGGTGGTTACCCAGGAACTGTTCGAAATCGATGTTCCCGCGAGCAGCAAAGTTCAGCTTCATGTCGCACGCGAATTTCCATACGAGATTGTTGAATCCGAAAACCGCGCAGATAGCCGCGTGCTTTATCGTTGGAAACCAGGCTCGCAATCTCACGCCGATACGGGAGTGGCGGCCGCACGAGCCGAGCCGGATGTAGTTCTCACCACCTTCAAATCCTGGCTTGAGATGTCTACGAGCCTTGGCAAACTTCTTATCCCGCCCGGCCGGCCGTCCTCAGGAGTGGCGAAACGCGCCGCAGAGTTAATCATTTCTGCAAAAACGGTCAAAGAGAAGGTTGAGAATATCTACGACTTTGTTTCCCAGAAGTTTTCAACCATTGATATTCCGCTTGGTTCCACGGGTTTTCGTGTTCGACCGGCGGATGAAATTCTCTCTAGTGCCTCTGCGACACCCGAGGACAAGTTCAACCTCTTTAGGTCCCTCTGTAGGTCGGCCGGGATATGGTCGATGGGCAGTCTAGGCGGGGCGCCTAAGTCCACCGAATCTCAATACGCCAGGCCTACGCCTTTCACACGTCTTCTTTCTGTGGCTGGAGACCTCAAACACATATTCTGGCTTGATCCTGCTCTCGAAGTGGCCCCCTTTCAGGTAATTCCCTCAAACCTTCGGGGTGTGAGAATGCTTTCCCTGAATGCCCCCCTTGAGCCGCAAGCCATCGATGTTTTTCTCACCACGTGGATTCCCGGACCAGAGAAATCCCCTTATCCAGCTAAACAATTCGTCAGTGTGGACGCGACACTCACTTCTGACGGCAAACTTACGGCCAGAGTTCATTACGCCTTACGCGGGGACAATGAGTTGGTCCTCCGTGTTGGCTTTCATCAAACGCCGAAGGAGAAATGGAAGGACCTCGCGCAGCTGCTTTCGCTCTCGGATGGCTTCCGGGGACAGGTGACCAGCGTGACTGCATCGGATCCTTACGCCACGCGGGAGCCGTTTACGGTCGATTACGAAATCACTCAGCCGAAATTTATGGATTGGTCGAAGAAACCGGTACGCATTCCTGCGTTGCTTCCCCAGTTAGGCTTGCCCGATTCGCCTGCCAAACCCGCCGCTGGCGCGGCCATCGCTCCGATTGAACTCGGGACCCCGCTTGAAGTTGAAACCAAGATGACTCTGCACCTTCCCCCCGACACCGACGTCGCGGCGCCAACCGGCACTTCCGTGCAGCGCGATTACGCTACGTACGCCTCGCAATATTCCATCAAAGGACTGAATGTCTCTGCCTCCCGCCACATCAACTTCCTTCTCCGGCAGGTTCCTGCCGAGCGCGCCGCCGACTACAACGCCTTCCTCCGCGCCGTTTTGACCGATCAAGCCCAGGATTTCACGCTCGAGTCGCCGGCTTCAGCTCCTGCAAAGCCCGACCCGTCCCAAGCTTCACCCAAACCGAAACCTTAGAGCCTCCGAGTGAGTGAAAGCAGCGCAAGGGCGGCTTAGGGGGTACACGAGTCTGTGTGGCAACTGGCCCTTGACGCTGCCGCTATACTGCCGGAGAGGAGGAGCGCAGGGATGGCCAATTTTTTGGAGTACAACCCGGAGCAAGCTTACTTGCTGCCACCAACGGTGAGAGAAGTGTTGGGAGCAGAACATCTTTGCTTTTTTGTGCATGGCGCGGTGGAGAAGCTGGATTTGCAAGGGCTTGAAACTGGGTATAGCGACGAGGGCCATCCGGCCTATCATCCGGCGCTGCTGTTGAAGGTGTGGCTGTATGCCTACGCGTTGGGGATGACCAGCTCGCGGCGGCTGGAACAGCGCATCCGAGAAGATTTGGCGTTTCGCTATTTGGCGGGAGGGGCGCAGCCGGATTTTGGGGCGCTGAACGAGTTTCGCAAGCGGCACGGGCGAGCCATGAACGACATCTTCACGCAGGTGGTGGAGTTGGCCCGCTCGCTGGGACTGGGGAAGCTGGGGCATGTGGCCATCGATTCCACGCGTATTGCGGCGAACGCGGCGACGAGCGCCACGGATAGCATCGAGAAGCTGCGAGCGGAACGCGCCAAGATCCGCAAGAACATTCGGCGGTGGCAGCAACAGTGTGAAAACGAAGATCCGAATGAAGGAGCCGGGCTGGAAGTGGCGCGCGCGGCGATGGAGAAGCTCGCAGGACAGCTTCGCACGATTCCCGTGCGGCTGCAGCGGCTGAAGAAGTCTGGGATGCGCAAGCTTTCTCGCACCGACCGGGACAGCCGCTTTCTGCCGGATCGTCGCGGAGTCACGCTGGGCTACACTGCGACGCTGGCGGTGAGTGACGATCATTTGATCGTGGCTCAACAAGTCAGCCGGGAACTGCACGACAACGGGTTGCTGGTGTCGATGGTGGACAAGGTGCAGCGTGAGTGTGGCGAGCAGCCCGGCCAAGTCAGTGCCGACAGCGGCTTTTTCTCTTTGCACAATCTGGAAGTGATGGAGAAACGCGGCATCGATGCCTACGTGCCAGACAGCAACATGGCCGGTGTTTTGCATCATGGCGGAATCCTGAAACAACCTACGCATCACGCGGCCCTTCTTCGCATGCGCAGCAAACTAGCTTCGACGACTGGACGAGCGTTGTACCGACGGCGGAAAGCGCTGGCGGAACCGGTCATCGGAATTTTGAAAGAGCAGCGCGGGATGCGGCGGTTCCGGATGCGCGGACTAGGGAAAGTCGCTGCGGAGTTTGCGCTGGCCACCACGGCGTTGAACCTGACGCGGATGTGGCGGCTCACTGCCCGCTGAGAATACCCCGCGCGGAGAAAATCAAAACCGCACCGGGCTACAACTTCACTGAAAAGCAAATGGATCATGGAAATCACCAAAAACTCCGCAGGGCAACGAAGTTGCCACACAGACTCGTACACCGCCGGGCAATTCAGATGAATATCAAAGAAAAGGACTTAGGAAATTTGCATTTTGCAAATCACTGATTCCAAAAGAGATGGTATACGGGGATCAATAGGCCTTGGACCGAGTATCAGGTGAACAAAAGAAAAGCGGGAGCCAGGCTCCCGCACTCCAAAACGGAGTTACCTACACAATCAAGTATACCAGATTCCAATAAAAAGTCAAGTGCGATTTTGGTTGTTTTTAGCTTTTCGCGTTACGAATTGAAAAAAAAGCACTTAATTCGCGGCGAAGGGTGCTCAGCGCAATTCGAGAATTTCTCTTTCCTTGGAGGCCGACAAATCCTCGATCTTCTTGGTCTCGGCGTGGGAGATCTTTTCCATTTCGTCCAGCGCGCGTTTCTGCTCGTCCTGGCTGATCTTCTTTTCCTTCTCCAGTTTGTCGATGGCTTCCTTGACGTCGCGGCGGATGTTGCGCACCGCCGTGCGGTGATTCTCCAGCACTTTGTGGAGGTGCTTCACGATTTCTTTGCGCCGCTCTTCGGTTGGCGCCGGCATCGGCACGCGGACCACCTTGCCGTCATTGGTCGGGTTCAGTCCGAGGTCCGAAGTCCGGATCGCTTTATCGATGAGCGGCACCACACTTGGGTCCCAAGGCGAAATCACCAGCAGCGTCGGCTCTGGTACCGCCACCGTCCCGAGCTGATTCACGGGCATGGGCGTCCCGTGATAATCCACGCGGACCGAATCAAGAATGGAAGCGTTGGCTCGCCCCGTCCGCAGCGTCGCCAGCTCCTTGCGGAAATCATCCACTGCCTTTTCCATTCTCACTCTGCCAGCCGCTATCGCATCTTTCGTCGTCATAACGTCCTTGTAGCTCACCCCTTCAGGGGTGAGGCTTTCTTCCCCTTTTTTGACTGTGAACAGTAGCCTGCATCTCCCTATGCCGGCGTCACCTTGGAACCGACGCGCTCCCCCAGCACCACACGCTTGAGATTCCCCGGCCGGTTCATGTTGAACACAACGATCGGCATCCCGTTGTCCATGCACAGCGAAATCGCCGTCGAGTCCATCACCTTCAAATTCTGACTCAGCACCTCGCGGTAGGAAATCGCCGCAAAGAACTTCGCGTCCGGAATCTGCTCGGGGTCGGCATCGTAGACCCCGTCCACGCGCGTAGCCTTCAGAATTACGTCCGCCTTGATTTCCATCGCGCGCAGTGCCCCGGCGGTGTCCGTCGAAAAATACGGATTCCCGGTGCCCGCTCCAAAAATGACAACGCGTCCTTTCTCCAGGTGGCGCATGGCGCGCCGCCGGATAAAAGGTTCGCACACTTCCTTCATCTCTATGGCGCTCAGCACGCGCGTGAAGACGCCTTCCTTTTCCAGGGCATCCTGCAAAGCCATGGCGTTGATAACCGTCGCGAGCATGCCCATGTAATCGCCGGTCGCGCGGTCAATCTCAAAGCCCTTTTGCCGGGCGCCGCGGAAAATATTTCCGCCGCCGACCATAATGGCCGTTTGCACGCCCAACTCGTGTACTCCTTTCAGTTCGCGCGCGATGGCTTGAATCGTTTCGCCGTGAATGCCGAACCCTTGTGGCCCCTGAAACGATTCTCCGGAGAGCTTCAACAAGATTCTTTTGTACGCCGGCTTAGCCTTTTTCACAGTCCTCGTTCCAGCTTTTTTCGTCGCGGCCATGACTCTCCGTTCGCACGAGTCTGAAATCCCGGGCATTGTAACAAACTATCTCCGCCGCCGCACAATTGAGCTACCAAAGCCCCTGCCCCAAACAAAAAAAGCGTCCCGGCTTGACGGGGACGCTCGAGGAGGATTCAAAGGCAAGGTTGGGTTAGGCGTTGACCGGCACTGGAATCGATGAAGTCTCCGGCCCTGCTCCGCCGGCTTCGCCGACCTTGAAGCGCACGAAGCGGCGGATCGAAATATTTTCGCCCAGCTTGGCGATCGCCTGGGTGATCATTTCGCCGATGGTCACACTTTCGTCCTTGATGTAGTGCTGTTCGTAGAGGCAATTTTCCTCATAGAACTTTTCCATCTTGCCGTTGACGATTTTCTCGACCACGGCTTCCGGCTTGCCCGTCGCAAGAGCCTGCGCCTTGTAAATGTCGCGTTCTTTCTCGAGCATTTCCGGCGTCACTTCTTCGCGCCGCACGTAGCGCGGGTCGAGCGCGGCTATGTGCATGGCGATGTCGTGCGATAGCTGCTGGAACGCGTCGGTGCGCGCCACGAAGTCAGACTCGCAATTCAACTCCACCATTACGCCGATTTTTCCGCCGGCGTGGATGTAGCTGCCCACCAGGCCTTCGCTGGCTTCGCGTTGAGCCTTCTTGGCCGCGGCCGCCTGACCCTTCTTGCGCAGAACACTGATGGCCTTCTCGATATCGCCGTTGGCCTCGACAAGCGCCGCGCGGCAATCCGCGAAACCGGCATTAGTCCGCTCGCGCAATTCTTTGACGAGTTGAGCTGGGATTTGCATAGCTGGCTGTTGTGTACTCATCCTTTTTCTCTTCGCTGATTGGCAATTTCTTGTTTAATTCGTTTGCTTGCAAAAACGGCCCGCACCGAATCGCTCGGCGCGGGCCTTAGAAATGTTACCCGCGCAATTCTTTAGGCTTTTTCGTCGTCGGGAGGAACAGTGGCTTCCGCAGCTTCAGCTGGCTCCGCTGGGGTTTCCACAACGCCCTCCACGAAGTCGCCTTCCTGTTTCTCGTACTGTTCGTACGCACTGGTATCCACGTACTCGACGCCTTCGACCAGCGCCTGATCCTCGGCAGCTTTCTGCTCCGCCACTTGCGATTGCTGGTAGGCGTTATGGCCTTCCTGCACGGAATCGGCAATCTTTGTCGTAAACAGGCGGATGGCGCGCAACGCGTCATCGTTTCCGGGAATGATCCAGTCCACGACGTCAGGATCGCAATTCGTGTCCACCACGGACACCACCGGCACGCCCATGCGGCGCGCTTCCTTGACAGCGATTTGCTCGGCGTTGGAGTCGATGACGAACATGGCGTCCGGCAACTGCGTCATGTTCTCAATGCCTTCTAGGTTCTGAAGCAAGTGCTTCATCTCGCGATCGAGGCGCGCTTGTTCCTTCTTGGAAAGCTCTTTAATGCGGCCATCTTCGTTCATGGCCTTCAGCAGCTTCAGCCGCTTGATGGATTTCTGCAGCGTCGCCCAGTTTGTCAGCGTGCCACCCAGCCAGCGGTGGTTCACGAAAAACGCACCGCAGCGCTTGGCCTCTTCGGCGACCGCTTCCTGCGCCTGCCGTTTGGTGCCGACAAAAAGAACTGCCCGGCCTTGCCCGGAGAGTTCGCTCACGAAGCGGCTCGCTTCGCGGAACATCTTGAGGGTTTTCTGAAGATCAATAATGTGGATGCCGTTACGTTCCCCGAAAATGTACTCCTTCATTTTCGGGTTCCAGCGCCGCGTCTGGTGACCGAAATGAACTCCGGCCTCCAGCAATTCTTTCATCGTAATTTCTACTGCCAAGTTTCCTCCTAGTAGGATAGCTGTTTGCGATGGCAGCTTGCGTCGCCAAAGAACAGCCTCTTGCCGGCTTCCTTGCCGGCCGTGATCTCGGTGGACTTCCGAAGAAGCTCACCGGAGGTCGATTGGGGCTTCGATCAGTTGAGATCCTTCGGCCCCGACAGGAGTCGGGACCTCAGGCTGACAACCGGCACCGAAAGGCCTCAAAAACTAGCGGCCACCAGCAACTAGCGCTTGGTGAACTGGAAGCGCTTACGCGCGCCCTTCTGTCCGTATTTCTTGCGTTCCTTCATGCGCGAATCGCGCGTCAAAAATCCGTTCTTGCGAAGCGACGGCCGCAGCTCCGGATTGAACCGTGAAATTGCCCGCGACAATCCCATGCGCACCGCGCCCGCTTGTCCGCCCACGCCGCCGCCATGCGCCGTCACTACGACATCCACCTGGTCGGCGATGTTCGTGAACTTCAGCGGCTCAATGGCGTCATGCTTCCATGCGTGATTCGGAAAATACTGCTCAACTGTCCGACCGTTCACCGTGAACTTGCCGGCCCCCGGACGAAGGAAGACGCGCGCCACCGATTCCTTGCGCCTTCCCGTCCCCAGAAACCAAGTTTGCGTGCCCGCCAAGGGCGTACCCGTTGAACCCAATGTTCCTCCTAACGATGGATGGCTGCCCGGCAACCATCTCGATACCACTCCCCAGAGCAGCAAATTTCCGTTCCGCTGCTTTGCGCATCAATCTCAAACTTCACGCCTGCTTATTCCCCGCTAAGGCACCACTTAGTAGGAACAGCTACGTGCGGAAAAAATTCTTCTTAAAGCGAAACCGCCTGGGGCTTCTGCCCCGCATGCCGAGCCAGACCAGCGGCGTCGCGGTACACGCGCAACTTCTTGGCGCGCCGCGCGCGGAGCTTGTTCTTCGGCAGCATGCCGAGAACCGCTTCGCGGATCATCCAGTCCGGTTTGGACTCGCGCAAACGCTTGGCCGGCACTTGCTTCAACCCGCCGGGATACCCGCTGTGCGACACATAAACCTTTTGCTCGATCTTGTTGCCGGTCATGCGAACCTTGTCGGCATTAATCACGACCACGTGATCGCCCGAATCCAGATACGGAGTGAAGCTCGGGTTATCCTTGCCCATTAGCATGCGCGCGACCTTGGTCGCCAAGCGCCCCAGCACCACGTTCGTAGCATCCACTACGAACCAATTTGCGCCCACTTTCAGGGCCTCGGCTTCTTCGCCTTTGGCTACGTACGTCCTCATTGCGCTCAGTCACACCTTTCCCTATAAAGACAAACTCTAATTTTAGGGTTTGACCTTTGTTTTGTCAACGAAGAGTTGGCGGATTTGGTGGGCTAAGCTGTGGATTCGGAGGGCAATTTGAGCCACGCGAGGGCAAAAATAAGGAGGGCCACGGAAAGGAACGTGGTTGGGACGATGAAGAAGTAGCGGAGTGCTATAACGACCATGACAGCCAGCCAGAGAATGTTGACCAGGGAGATGCGTCTAAGGAGGGCGGCACGTTCCTTGACAAGAGAGAGGTCGAGGAGGCCTAAGCCGAGAGCGGCGAGCATGAAGCAAATACTGAAGCCGGTCATGAAGTTGTCCATGCTGCGCATGGCGCCCGCGACATTAAATTTGTAATTGGACATGAGATCGAACAATTGCCGCTCGGTCTCGTTCTGGGGCGTAGGCTGCTTGATGAACGAAAGAGAATGCACCGCACCCATAAGCAGCAACCAAATGGCGCCCGCCAGGAAAAGACGTCTGCCCCATTTGTCAGCCATGCCAAGAGTTTATAACACGAAGTGCGCGTTTTGGGAGTGCGGTGGTTTGGCGCCGCTTTCCTGACGGCCAGATTTCTGAAGAAGCACTCCCGAGAAGGCGGCGAGTCACGCGCGAGAAACCGGAGTGCAGACTTGCATGGGAGTTGCGGTGCGGTTGGCCCAGGCATAGTAGGGAATGAAAGTAAGGGCGACAGGCTTGGATTTTCGAGGTTCGCTGGAATAGCGGAAGTAGAACTGATGCTGCTCCGCGGATTCTCCAAAGGCTGCGCCAGCGTGGCGAAGCACCAGGACGCCGCCAAGCAAGTCCATCTGAAATTCCTCGTGGAATGATGCGTTTGGCTTCGGGCCCAGATTCAAAGCGGACAGTCAACATTTTGTTGAACAAAGCCTGGCTAATCGCTGAGGTACCTCAAAATTTCGCTTCTCAAAAGCTGCATTTCTTGCTAGGATTTTTCATAAGCGGTGTCCCCCCGTGGTCGGTTTGAAATGCAACGAACTGATCTCGATATGCCCCTTTTGACCATCCCCTTGAGCCACGAGAGGACTTCGTCCCGTTTCGTCCGGCTTACTTGCTCGGGAATTCTCATTATCTCCTGCACGATTTTTGGGTACTCGCAGTGTTACGCCCAGGATGTTGCTGATGCCGCCCGGCAGGAACAAGCGCGGAAGCAAAATCAGCAGAAAAAATCGAAGCACGTTTATACCGACGAAGATCTAAAGCGCGCGCAGATTCTTACGCCTGAAGATCGCGCTGAAGTAGAAGCACGCAAAGCGCAGCAGCCTCCTCCTGGCATGGACAATTCACAGGACCCGCTCGATGCCGAAACGCTTCCTCTCGATGCTCCTCTCGGTGACGTCGCGCGCCGCTACCGCAGACTGCGGGAGTTGCAGCGGCTGCAGCAGTCCGCGGAGTTCCATCTTCCTTTTACGGAAGAGCAGGTTCACGCTACCCCCAAGCCATCGGTACTTATTCCTATAGAAGCTCCGGTGCTCGTTTCACCCAAGCCACCGGTGACACGTACCGTGATTTTGATCCCGGCACCGCCGCCGCGGGTCGAGCCTTTCCAACCGCCAGTGAAACGCTCACCATTTGAGCGCCCGCGAGTTTTCTTGTCCGCACCGGCGCGCATTGCCCCTTTGCAACCGTCGGCGAATCACGGGGCAGTTGCCGAAGCATCATCGGTAAGCGCAGCGCCTGCGGGTCCGTCAACTATTCTGGTCGCGCCCGCAAAGCCAGCTGCGCCGCCTCCTGTGGTTCATTTGATGCCGCCGAACCGGACGGCCACTCGCGTGCCCACAGCGGAGCCTGCGGCACCGGCTGTCGGCACAACACCTGCACAGGTGGGTGCACTCCCTGTGGTGCCTTCCAAACCACCGGCTCCCGTGCGTGACTTCGGTGTGGCGCCTCCTACTGCGCATGCCGCCCACTTGGCGCCAGCGCAACCCAAGGCACCAGTTGTTGGCGCTCTGCCTTCGCATGCAACCATACCGACTGTGAGACCCGCGGAGCCGGCCGTTCCCAAGCCTGACTTTAGCGTCATGCCGTCTCCCGCGGCTGCAGTTCGAGTGGCACCAGCGAAACCCGCGGCACCAGCTGTTCGCGCCGTGCCTTCGGGAGCGTCGATACCAACTCTAACGCCTGCGGAGCCGGTCGCACCGAAACCTGACTTGAGTGCGATGCCTTCTCCCGTACGCACCCCTCGTGTGTCGCCGACGCAACCCATAGCGCCTGGGATCGCTGCGACACCTTCGAAGCCTTCAGTCCTTGGCGTAAATCCTTCTCAGCCTGCCTCGCCTGTAGTTCCCGTAGCGCCGCCCCGAGTGACCGCGCCATCACGCACCGCACCCGCCGGTCCGGCGAAACTGAACGTACTAACTGTGCAGCCTGGCGATTCCCTCTGGAAGCTCGCGCAGCAGAATCTAGGCGAGGGTGTTCGCTGGCCCGAGTTGCTCGCGGCGAATCCGGCCATTGTTGATCCCAACCACATCGTGGCAGGCTCCCATATTTTCCTGCCCTCAATAGCCTCTCGTTTCCGCACCGCCACAAGCATCATCGTACAGAAGGGCGATACGCTCTCGGAGATCGCACGAATGCAACTAGGCCACGCTTCTTATTGGTCCTGCATTGCCCACGCCAACCCCGTGATCCGCGATGCCAACCTGATTTACGAGGGCCAGACTCTGTTCGTACCCGCTAGCTGCAAACAATAGACTTTCCCGCGTTCCCCTGCACTCCCCACTAAATTTCATATAAAAAATCTTCGATATTCCGGAGGGGACTTCTGTTTTTGGAACCCATCCCGACGGTTCATTTTGTCGGTCCGCAAGGTAAACCGATAAGGTACTGATATGGCTCGCTTTCCAGCCACACTACTGCAGTTTCATTCTGGCCCTGTGATTGCGAAATCAAGATAGGCGTGATCCAAACAGTCCTACACGGTATCCACCGAGGAGGAGTCCGAAAATGGAAGTTGCATCAGAAAACTCGATAGGCCATCGCAGTTCTTTCGTTCGAGCCCTAGTAGTGGCCGTGTTGTCTCTGCTCGTGGGAGGCAACGTTTTCGCGCAGTCGACGGCAACTTTGAACGGCACGGTAACGGATGCAACGGGAGCTGTCGTCGCAAACGCGAAGGTGGTTGCAACGAACCAAGCCACGGGGGTCGAAACCGCAACGCAGACGGATACGGCTGGGGCCTACCTACTGCCCTCGCTGCCAATCGGGACTTACCGCCTGCAGGTCAGCGCTGCGGGCTTTCGTTCTTCGATCTTTTCGAACCTGAAACTCGATGTGGCATCGGCGGTGACTCAAAACGTGCAACTGGCCATCGGTGAAGCGGCGGAAAAAATCGAGATCGTGGCTGACGCCGCGCTGGTCGATACCACCACCACTGGCGTGGGGCAGGTGATCAACGACAAAACGGTGCAGGAGATTCCCCTAAATGGTCGCCACTTCACAGATCTCAGTTTGCTGACAACCGGCACTGTCACGCCCCCGGCAAACGGATTCTTGTCGGCGCCGCTGCGCGGCCAGGGCTCCTTCGGAATCAACACTGCGGGTCAGCGCGAGGATACGACCAATTGGCTGGTCAACGGGATCAACTTGAACGACAACGTCCAGAACCAGATCACTTTCCAGCCACCCATCGATACTCTCGCAGAATACAAAATCGACAATTCAACTTTTCCGGCGCAGTACGGAAGAAATGCGGGCGCCATCGTCAACCTGGCCACCCGCTCGGGAACGAGCGAGTATCACGGCGAGCTATTTGAGTTCATAAGAAACAACGCGCTGGATGCCCGTAACTTTTTCAATCCTACTTTGACTTCCAAGGGCGCCCCCAACCCTCAAGCTCCATTCAAGCGCAACGATTTCGGCGCCACTTTTGGCGGCCCCATCAAGAAAAACAAGGTATTCTTTTTCCTGGCATATGAAGGACTCCGGCAGCACCAGAGCCTGACTGTGACTTCTAGCCGAGTCCCCAGCCAGAATGAAAGAGCCGCCGCAACTGTACCTGCGACGATTCAGAAGATTCTCGCTCTCATTCCCGCCGCCAACCTGGTGGGTTCGGGCACTGCGACGGATCCCAACACTTTTAACGCGTTTACCGGTGCCACTCTGGCCAACGTTTCCCTCAACCAGGGTTCGGCAGACTTGGACATTCAGCTGTCCGACAAGGACCGGATTCACGGCTATTACGTTATACAGAAGGATCTCCGCCAGGAGCCGACTGCTGGAGGGGCAATCACGGCGAATCTTCCGGGGTACGGAGACACTCGCGACGGTCTGCGACACCTCATGACTGTCAGCGAAGATCACGTTTTTGGTCCATCTCTCACCAATACCATCCGGCTGGGCTTCAATCGTATTCATCTTACTTTTACGCCCAATGCCCTGCTTGATCCCAACGCATTCAATATCACCATGCCGACGGGCGCTCCGGTGGCCTCCGGCATCCCCTTCTTCAACATAGGGAATGTGCTCGGCTTTGGTGGTCCCACCGGCGAGCCGCAGGGTCGCGGCGATACTACCGGGGTTTTGAACGATGACGTCAGTTGGCTGAGAGGCCGTCATACCTTCTACTTTGGCGGGGAGATCCGCAGGGCTTACAACAACAACATCGCATTCAATGTCGGAAGCTTTACTTTTAACCAGACAGGCGCTGGAGCTACTCTCCAAACTGCGATGCAAAACTTCCTGAACGGGAGCGCTCAGGCGTTCACCGTGCAGCTGGGCTCAGGAAATGACAAGATTCTCCAACCCTCGTACGACGCCTTTGCTCAGGACAGCTTCAAGTGGAAGCCCAACTTCACCTTCAACATTGGCTTGCGGTACGCTTGGAACTCTTCGCCGTCCGAAAGCGCCGGTCAATTCACGCAGTTCGATCCTACGACCGGGACTCTGGTTTCAGGCGCGCAGCCGTATCACACCAACAACAAGAACTTCCAGCCTCGCGTAGGCTTTGCTTGGGACCCCTTCAAGAATGGAAAGACCTCGGTTAGGTCCGCGTATGCAATCATGACGCAGGACCCCACCACCAATATTGTCACGGGGCTGAGCGGCAACCCGCCCTTCGCTATTCCCATTTCGATTAGCAGTGGGGCCATCGCTGTCGGCAATCCCGGAGGCTCCCTTGGTGTAACGAGTTTAGGTCCTGCGGCCATCAACCCCAATTTCAACGACATGTATGCCCAAGATTGGAACCTGACCATTGACCGTCAACTGACTTCCAGCATGGGTTTGAGCGTCGCTTACGTCGGATTGAAAGGCACGCACCTCCAGTTAAACCAGAACATCAATCAACCGCTGGTCACGAACAACGTCTATGGCTCGACGCGGCCCTTCCCCACGCTTCCGGCTACAAGCCCGATCCTGCCGGCCCAGTGCGCATCTCCTCACCCAGCCTGCACGCTCGGCACTATCAATCAGGTCAACAGCAACGGGAACTCGAACTACAACGCCCTTTGGGTCACTCTCAACAAGCATTTCTCCCACGGGCTTCAGTTTCTGAGCTCTTACACCTATTCCAAGTCGTTGGATTACAACTCCCTCTCCACGGGCGAGACATACATCATTCAGAACGCCTATAACCCTCGTGGGGATTACGGCCCGTCCGAGTTTGACGTCCGTCACCGCTTCGTCCTTAGCGGCTTTTACCAGCTGCCCTTCAAGGCCAATCGTCTCGTTGCCGGATGGGAAGTCGGCACTGTCTTCCAGGCGCAAACTGGAAATCCGTTGAATCCGACTATGTCGATCAACCCTGGCGTCAGCCTGACCGTTCGCCCGAATGTAACGGGGTCTATCAAGACCACCGGCGATCCCGCAGATTGGTTCGGGGCATTGGGGGTAGCCGCAACCTCGACAACCCCGGCAATTCCGGGATTCTTTGCCTCGGAGCTCTCGTCGCCTTGCGCTGTTGGGACCACGGGGACATGCAGCCCCGGCAATCTCAGCCGCAACGCAGTTACTGGACCGGGCTTTGTCAACACCGACTTCTCGGTCATCAAGAACACCAAGGTTACGGAGAGATTGAACGTCCAATTCCGCGGAGAGCTGTTTGACATCTTCAATCATCCGAACTTCGGGAATCCGCTACTCACGTTCACTCCCGCAAGCACAACTTTCGGCGTAATCAACAGCACACGCTTCCCGACTGGGGATTTTGGGTCCGCTCGGCAGATCCAATTCTCGCTCAAGGTGGGCTTCTAGAATCCTTTCAACGGGAATTGGCGACGGGGGCGGGCTTCGGCCCGCCCTCTTTTTCTTGCTCGAGTGACGGAATTCCGGCAACAGTTGTCACGTCGGGCCCAAACTACAGTTTTCGGATACAATAGAAAGGAGTTTTGAGCTCATTTTCGCGAGGCCCAGGTGATTCACCCGAACGTCTTCCATAACGACGCTCTGCTTCCGATTGAGAAAGTTCGTCTTTCTCCCGGCCAGGCCGGTCTGATCTGTGGCTGGGGCATCTTCACTACGCTGCGTATCTCGCGCGGCGAGGCCTTTGCCTATGAGCGCCACTGGCGACGGCTGGAGAAGGACGCGGGGCTCACGCGCCTTCCCATGCCCTACACCGCCGCGAAAGTGCGGGTGCATCTCCACGAAGTGATCCGTGCCAACCAGGTTACCGAAGGCTGTGTGCGGATCTATCTGGTCTATAACACTGTGGGTTTCTGGCAGAGCGAAGAAAAGCGTCCGCAGGTGGACCTCATTATTTACTCCGCCGGTCTACCCGAACATCGCGAAGTCGTACGCCTCGCTATGCGTGAACATGGCCGGCACGCCGCTTCTCCGATGGCGGGAGTCAAGAGCATCTCGTGGCTCAATAACGTCTGGGCCGTTGCCGAGGCAGTCAAAGACGGCTTCGACGAAGTTGTCATGCTGAACGAGCGCGGCGAAGTTGCCGAATGCACTTCCGCGAATATCTTCGCTGTGAAGGACGGTAAAATTCTCACGCCCCCGCTCAACTCCGGCTGCCTGGAAGGCGTCACACGTGGCATCCTGATGGAAATTGCCCCGGAAGCCGGCGTGTCCGTCGTCGAACAGGCGCTGCGTCAGGAAGACTTGTACACTGCCGAAGAAGTATTTATCTCTTCCACAAACCGCAATCTCATCAGCGTCGGCGAAATCGCAGGCCACAAGATTCCTGCTCCTGGCCCCGTCTGCGAGCGCCTCAACGATCTTTTCGACGCCTACGTCGACGAGTACGTGTCGCGACGGCTAGCCTCGGCCGCAAGATAAATGGCTAGCGACACAAACTTGACTGCAGTTGGAGCTCTAGCTCCTTCTGATACTGGTGAGAAGACCGTCTTCAAGATCCTTCTTACCATCAGCTTCTGTCACCTGCTGAACGACACGATTCAGTCGTTAATGCCGCCCATCTATCCGCTCCTCCAAAGGACATTTCATTTCAATTACTGGCAAGTGGGCCGCATCGCGCTTACTACGCAACTGACCGCATCGATCCTCCAGCCCATCGTGGGGTTTTACACCGACCGTCGGCCGAAGCCTTACTCATTGGCAGTCGGAATGAGCGTCACGATGATTGGGCTGCTGGCCTTTGCCATGGCCCCCAGTTACGCCACCATTCTCGCAGCCGCGGCGCTTGTGGGCATTGGCTCTGCGGTGTTTCATCCAGAGTCCTCGCGCATCGCACGCATGGCCTCCGGCGGACAGCACGGCATGGCGCAGTCCTTATTTCAAGTGGGCGGCAACGCTGGCTCCGCGTTGGGCCCTTTGTTGGCGTGGGCGTTCATCACCGGGCAATCTAGCATCGCGTGGTTTTCGCTCCTAGCCTTAATCGCGATCGTTTTGTTGACTAACATCGGCACCTGGTTTCGCAATCATCCCTTACACCTTCCGAAGCCAATTACTCTTGATCCCGCCAATCTTGCCGCCAAACATCCTGCTGCGCCGCACTTGGCTCTGGCTCCCAAGAATGTGGCCATTGCTCTGGCCATTCTTGGAGCTCTCATGTTCTCGAAGTTCTTTTATCTTGCTAGCATAATGAACTACTACACGTTTTATCTGATGGGCAAGTTTCACGTCACCATTCAGAATGCGCAGTTGCATCTCTTTCTTTTCTTGGCTGCTGCCGCTGCCGGAACGTATATAGGCGGCCCGGTGGGCGACAAAATTGGACGCAAATATGTCATCTGGGTTTCCATTCTCGGCGTCCTTCCATTCAGTTTGCTGCTACCTTATTCCAACCTTTTTTGGACCAGCGTCCTCAGCGTGGTGATCGGGTTCATCATCGCGTCCGCTTTTTCCGCCATTCTCGTCTATGCACAGGAACTCATGCCGGGCAGAATCGGCCTGGTATCGGGCTTATTCTTTGGCTTGGCCTTCGGCATGGGTGGTATTGGCGCGGCCCTGCTCGGCAAACTTGCGGACGTCACCGACATCAATTTTGTCTACCGCGTATGCTCGTTTCTTCCAGTCATCGGCATTCTGACCGCTTTCTTACCAAACCTTGAGCCCGGGCGAAACAAAATTTCCGCGCCAGAACGAGCAACTGCCTGAAGGGCTCGCTGTCCCACATCCTAACCCCCCGGCGCATGCTACAATTCCTCGCCGAGTAGCCCATGCCCGATACCGTACCCCTTTCCGGTGAGGCAGTTCTCGAGGTCGTCTCTCCTGACGGCGCACGCCGCTACGCCCGCGTCACGCAGACGCCCTTTATGATCGGCCGAGGCGCGGAGACGGGCAATCACCTGCAGCTCTCCGACCGCCGCATTTCCCGAAACTGCGCCGCCGTGGTCATCGAAGCCAACCGTTTCTACGTTGAGGATCGCGGCCAGCGCCGCGGCCTCTTTGTCAACGGCGAAAAAATCGAGAGCCGCGAATTGCAGGACGGCGACTCCATCACCTTCGGCCTCGATGACTCCTACGAAATCATCTTCCGCTCCGGCAAAACTTCAGACGAAGACTCCCTTCCGCATCTCCTCACGCGGATGGAGCACATCACCAGTTCGGAGCCAACCGGCGGTGGCTTGGTCAAGCTTAAGCGTCTGCTCGAAGCAACTTCCCTTCTGCACTCTCAGCTTCCGCTCGACGTGGTGCTGGGCCACATGCTGGATCATGCTGTCTCTGTCACCGACGCCGATCGCGGCTTGCTCCTCGAGGCCGATGTCACCGGCGCACTCAAAGTGAAACTCGCGCGGCGCAGCGGCGGACTTCGTCTCCCTCCCGAGAGCCTGACGCCCAGCCAAACCGCCATCCAGCTTGCGCTGAAGCAGCAATCTCCCGTCATCACCGAAGATCTGGCCCAGGCAGACGTGGATTTGCAGGCGGCACAGAGCATCGTCGCGCAGCGCCTCCGCGCCGTAGTCGTGATCCCGCTCTTCGGAATGTCCCGCGCCAACACACAGGAATCCATGGTTAACATCAAGCGCGGGGATTTTCTCGGCATTCTTTATCTGGATTCGCGCAGGCCGGCCGCCTTCTCCAAACTCGACCGCCAGATTCTCGATGCTCTCGCCGCCGACGCCGCCAGCATCCTGGACAACGCCCGCCTCGTCGAACGCGAGCGCGAACGCCAGCGCCTGGAGCAGGAGATCAACATTGCCCGCGACATTCAGCAGGCGCTGCTCCCTCGCGATTTCCGCGAATACCCGCACCTCGCTGTTACCGGCTTCAATCTTCCCTGCTTATCCGTCGGAGGAGACTACTTCGATGTGTTTCCACTCGGCGAGGGCCGCACCGCTTTTCTTATCGCTGACGTTTCCGGCAAGGGATTGGGCGCCGCGATTCTCACGACCATGCTTCAAGGCGCACTCTCGGGAATGACTCTTGGCATCGATCCTGCGCGGGTCGTCAATCATGTCAATCGCTTCCTCTGCTCCCATTCTGAGGTCGGACGATACGCCACTATGTTTTTCGGTATTCTCGATGAGGAAGGCCATCTGGAATTCATCAACGCCGGCCATCCGTCACCGATACTCATTCGCCGGGGTACAGCCGAGGAAGCGTTCACCGAAGGCTCCTTTCCTGTCGGCCTCGTCCCCGAAGCCCAATACACCGCAGTCTGTCTGAAGCTCGAACCTGGCGATACCCTGGTGCTCTTCAGCGACGGGGTCACCGAGGCTGCGGATCCCGATGAGCAGATGTTTGGCACCTCGCGCCTGAAACAACTCCTCACCGGCCTGCCCGAGTGCCCTCTCGAACAACTCCAGAAGTGTGTGCTCGAAGCCGTCGAAAACTTTGCCCGGGGCGCGCACCAAGCAGACGATCTCACCCTTCTCATCGTCCGCTACCGGGCGACAGCTGCCACCACGGACACCGATGTGCCTTTGTCTTCGTCATCCTCCGCTTCCGCCGTTTCCGTCTAAATACAATTCTGATTCACTCATCTCACAGTTTTTTGCATTGACTATGAAGTATAAAAACTAAGGGCGAAAGCCTTAGTCATCGGCCTTCGCCCTGATTCCATCGCGCGGAGCTTTCGATTCTCGCCGAGAATCTGGTTCACCGCACTGAGTTATTTCCGGTCTCTTACGCGCCGAGATCCTTGAGGTCATCCTTAGCCTGCTGCTCGGCGTTCTTTGCGCCGCCCTTGGCATCCGCGTTGGGATTCAGCTCATGGATGGCTTTGTTCAGGCTTTGGGCCTTGTCACCAACCGAGCCCTTGCATCCGGAGAGGTCAACGTTGGTCTGCACGCCCGTCACTTTCGCGCGCAGGCAGTTGAACTCCACGCCAAGATTGTGGCTGGCGTGAAGAGCGGCCAGGCATTCATTCAGTGCCGTGAACGGCGCGCAGGCATCCGTGGCGTTCGCATCGGCAGCCAAGAGACCTTGCGCCTGCAATTTCGGCGTCAGTTTCTTTTCGATGTCACTGCGGCTGCCGTTCGAATCGGCGGAATTCTTGGAATCCTTGTCTTTCTTCACCCACTTGATGGGATTAAGGGAGTGGGAGCTCTTCGAGCTCGAACTTCCCTGCGCTGCTCCAGAGGCGCCTGCGCCCGCAGGGCCTTGTGCCCCAGCGCGCTCGGCGCCTACGGTCAAGAAAAGACAACCGCTCACAATCAGTATTGCCAAAGCCAAGAATGATTTTTTCATCGTGACTCCTCAGTGGAAATCTTCGGTCAAGGCCGGGGATGGGCCGCCGCAACATCAGTAGGCCACAGCAGGCGAGCAAGCGGGTGCCGCTGGAAGGCGAGTACTCCCCCAATCAGTCAAGCTGGCCGAAGGGACAGGTTCCGGGTGGCTTCACTTATTTCAAGCTGGCGGGAATGAGTGGCTGGTCTGTACCGCCCGGCCCGGCGAAAGCTGAATCAGGACTTGGCTTTGAGAATGAGTCCGTAGACAGCGAAACCCAGGCCGCCGAGGAAAAGCAGCGGCGTAAGAAATTGCGTCACCAATGGCATTACTGGTGCGGGCAAGGGAATCTGAAATACCGGAGCGCCGTATCCACCGGCAAAATAATGAACTACTCCTCCGAGCAGCATGTACAGAAGACCGCGCCGGATCTGACTTTGTCCGTCAGATCCAGAACCAGACCTGTTACGCAGAGGTGACAATTGCACTTGCGGTACGGCTTCGCGGCAAAAGGGGCACTGCATCAAATGCGATGCCATGTGCTTGCCGCAAAAAGCGCAGCGGCGCATCTCCCCAACTGTTTTTCCCATGGCGCTCATACCGTTCCCACTTTGCCCCTAGTCTAGGCTAGGGTCGCACTCACTCCATCGTCAAGGGCCACTATGCCGAAGAGTAAAGCGTGGATGCGAATGTGGCGTTAAGGAGTTGGACAAGGCTTCCTCCCCGCAGATCGCAACTACTGCACTCTCCACGGCATCGAATTCCTGAGATGTCCCCGCGGGCAGGTACCTTTTTGTTGACGAAGGTATTGTCTGCAGTCTTCCCATCTTCCTAATCTGTGTTACAAAAATAGGGTTGCACACCAAAGTTCACCTAAATTCATATTCTCGCGAGACAAAACTCTTCGCGAGCCAAGGAGATTTGATGGCATTCCCTTTCCAAAGAACGATTCGGCCCCTCCTTGCCCTGGTCCTTGCGTTTGTTGCCGCCTTCGCGGCCGCTCCCCCAGCCTCGGCACAGGAGAAAAAAGCCGCACAGAAGAACGGCGTGGATATCTCAAAAATGGGAGCCTACCGCGCTCTCGCGCAACACATGTACGCCGATTTCCAAAAAGGTGATCTTGCCGCCGCTGCGGAACTTGGCACCGTGCTGGAAAGACTGTGGGACAAGGCCGAAGAGTATGGAGGAGATACCGCACTAGCAAAGACCAACCGCCAACTCTTCGATGAGATCGACAAAGCCATGGATCAGTTCATCACTCCAATCACAGAGTCAAAGGGCAAAGCGCCCGATGCCGCCCGAGTGAAGGCCGCTTTCAACACCTATATGGAAAAGCTGAAACTCGCGGATTGATCTTGATCAAGCTATTCCTGGCGCAGAGCCGCCAGCGGGTCGAGCAGCATCGCGCGACGAGCTGGGATCCAACACGCCAGGAGCGCCACGCCTGCAAGCAATACCGCGATGGAAACATACACGATCGGCTCCATGGGGCTGACGCCGTAAAGCAAAGCGCCCATCAGGCGCGACGCCGCGAGCGCCCCTAGGCCTCCCACCACAAGGCCCAACACCGTCAGCAACATGCCTTCTCGCAAGACCAAAGCAAGCACGCTGCCGGGCCTTGCGCCCAGCGCCATGCGAATTCCGATTTCCTGCGTTCGCTGGCCCACGTCGTGCGCCAGCACGGCGAAGAGGCCGAAAGCTGCGAGGAATAGCGCCAGCACTGCATACGCCGAGGAGATGACCGCCATCGTGCGCAGTGGTGCGACTTGAGCCTCCAAACGCTGGTCAAGCAACTCCAGGTCGTATACGGGCAGAGTCGAATCGAGGGAAAGCACCGTGGCGCGAATTTCCTTTGAAATGCCGGCAATGTCTGCCGAGGTGCGAATGGCGAGAGTCATCCCTTGGTTGGGGCGCTGGGTGTAAGGAAAGTAGGCGTCGTACTGCGGTCCAAGACCTAGCGGCCGAATGCCAGCGGCGGCGTCATTCACGTCGAATCGCTGGGCCTGACGCGCATCGCGAGCCACTCCTATCACGGTAATCCACGGCGTGTTTCCGCGAATCCCGATCATCCGCTTGCCGACGGGATCCTGCCCCGGCCAGAGTTTCTTGGCTACACTTTCACTGATGACCGCTACGTAGGGTGAGTCCAGAGTATCTTGCCAACTGGGCTCGCGGCCGCGAATGAGCGGAATTTCCAGATTCTTGAGGGCACCGGGATTAACGCTGTGGCGGCCCATCATGAGACGCGCCGAGGCATCATCCGGCTGACGTCCTTCCGGGTAACCGATAAAGACCCAAGTGGCCCGTCCCAGCATACTGGGTCC
Source organism: Candidatus Acidiferrum sp. (assembly GCA_035279725.1). Lineage (GTDB taxonomy): Bacteria > Acidobacteriota > Terriglobia > Acidiferrales > UBA7541 > Acidiferrum. The sequence goes on along the minus strand of DATEHF010000014.1, from coordinate 166,670 downwards.
CCACAGTGTCACGGAATCGACACCCGGCAGCGTTTGCAGTGTGTCCACCACGGTCTTGGCGAAACGTGCCCGCGCGGCGGGCTCGGTGTAGCGGGCGGAGCGTAGATCTAGGCGCAAGGTCAGCAAATTGTGCGTGTTGAAACCCAGGTTCGTGCTGGCAAGCCTTCGGAAACTTTCCAGCAACAGCCCGGAGCCAGCCAGCAGGACAAGCGCCAGCGCCACTTCAGCGACAACAAGAACCTTCTGGCTTTTGCGCCGCGATAGGCTCTGGCCCTGGCGCCCAGCCTGGCTCAGCGCTTCCCGAAGGTCGACTCGCGCTCCCACCAATGCTGGAGCCACGCCGAACAATGCTCCAGTGATCAGCGTGATACCGATGGCGGCAAGGATTGCCCCCGGCCTCGCTTCGAAGCGGACCACCGTAGGCAGATGCAGAGCAGCCCAGTTGCGCAATGCAGAAGTGCCCTTCGAGGCAAATGCAACTCCCAGGATCGAAGAAAATGCCAGCAGCAGAAAATTCTCTGCCAGAAGATGGCGCGCCAGCCTCCCGGGCGAAGCACCGAGCGCCGCGCGGACTCCCAGTTCGCGTTGCCGCGAAAGCAGCCTTGCCAGCAGCAAGTTGCCCACGTTGGCGCACCCAATCAGGAGCAGAAACGCCGAAGCGCCCGCCAAGACCCACGCCGGGCTGTAAAACTCGCCGAGGAGCTGGTCTGTCAACGAACGTCCCACCAGGCCAAATCCGCGAAACGTGTCCGGATGAGTTTGCTCCAGAGTTTTTCCGAATGCAGCGAGTTCGGCGCGCGCGTCGGATACGCTGACGCCCGGCTTCAGGTGACCAATAGCCCACAAATTCGTGGTTCCGCCGCGATCCGTCGGACTGGAGAATCCCGTCATGGTGAAAGCAAGGCCGAGCGGAATCCAGGCATTGCCCTCTTCGCCGTGTTCCTGCTCGTAGAGCGAATCGCGAAAATCTTCCTCAGTAACTCCGATTACCGTAAACGGTCGCTCGTTCAAATGAATGGTGCGTCCGACAATCTGCCGGTCACCGGAAAACTGCCGCTGCCAGAAACGGAAGCTGAGGACCACCACCGCATCCCCGCTCCCGTAGCGGTCCTCGCTGACATGGAACACGCGTCCAAGCGCCGTTCCTGTTCCCAGCAAAGTGAAGTAGTTCGGGGTGCAGTAGGTCACCGACATGCGCACCGCCTGTCCGCCATCGGTGATGGCCACGGGCCCTTGCTCCTGGTACGCCGCCAACGAATCAAACGAATGTGTTCCCTCCAGCATGTCTTTGTAGGTCGGATAGCTGAACTGTCCGCCGCCTTGCGGAAATCCCGGATAGGATTGCGAGACGTACACCAGTCGCGACGAGTCGGGATACCGAAGCGGGTGAACAAACACGGCGCTTGTGACGTTGAATATGATGCTGTTGGAGGCGATGCCCACCGCGAGCGTCAAGATGACTGCAAGCGTAAAGCGTGGTGACTTCCAGAGTGCCCGGAGCGAGTGACTAAAGTCGTTCCCGAGTGCATGCATGATACCTCCATCGACACCAGTATGTCCGGGGTTAAGGCAAGGGGAATTCCGTGCCAGCCGGACCACATGTCGTTGATCAGGAATGGGTTAGCGGATGGCACTAGGGCCCTGCGGAGCGCAGGTCCGGTCGATTGCGGGACGCTTGGTCGCGAAAACGGACAATGCCAATTTGTCAGGCAGTTTTGTAGGTGAAGCTGGCCGAAGCCTACAGTTCGCGGAGAGCCGACGCCACGGGCATGCTTGCGGCGCGCACGGCTGGCAGAAATCCCCCAACGAGGCCCATAACCAGGGCGAACACGATTCCCCTCACAAGCAGTTCAGTTGTAATCCTGAACGCAAACGCAACGTGCGAAAAGGTCTGCAGATTCATGGCGCCAGTAGTGAGTCCGTTCAGCGGCAGTACCGCGATGCAGCCGACGAGGCCACCGACGAAAGCGATGAGCAGCGCCTCGATGACGAACGAGAACACTACGGAAGGTCCGCCAAATCCGAGCGCGCGCATGGTGGCAATCTCCCGCCCGCGCTCCGCCACGGCGGAATACATGGTGTTGAGTGCGCCAAAAACAGCCCCAATCGCCATGACCCCAGCCACCAAGCCGCCCAGCACGGTGATCAACTTGGTTAAGCGGTTCGACTGTTTCGAGTAGTAGTCGATCTCTCGCGTCACGTCCACGTTGAGGCGCGGATCAGCCGTAGCCGCGTCCTTCAACTGCTGGAGCGCGGATGCTGAAGTGAGATGCACGGTTATGGATTGGAAATAAATATCGGGACGGTTGAAGGCGGGACCGATCAAGTGCGCGTCACCCCAAACATCGGAGTCAAATGAACTGCCGCCGGCATCGAAAATGCCAACAATCTTCCAGTTCACGCTTCCGAGGCTGATCGTATTGCCAAGAGTCAGGCCGGCATACGAAGCGTTGGCATTTTTCCCCACTACAATCTCGTTCAGCCCGGGCGTAAACATCCGACCCTCGACGATCCTGATGTTTTTGCGAATCTCCAGTACGTTTTTGGAAACGCCACGAATCTCCACGTTGGCGTCCGTTCCCGTCGAAATGAGAGGGATAGGAGCCACCAGCACTACCTCTGCCGTCACCAGCGGGCTGCCGTCCGCCCCTCTCGCAATTCCCGGCTTGTCCTGGATGATCTTGACGGTGTCAATGGTCACGCCGCCGGTCATTTCGGAAGTAGCTCCGGCGCGCATGATGATGGCGTTGTCTTCGGAGCCGGAAGAAACCAGCGTGGCTTTGAATCCGCGTGCTAGCGACAACATGGCCACAAACACTCCAACCGTGCCCGCGATTCCCACGACCGCGACAATTGCCGAGCTCCAACGCGCTTTTACGCTGCGGAAATTGTAAATGACCGGGATAGCCACGTCATACCCTCCTCAATGCATCCACAACGCGCATCCGCATTGCGCTGATGCCCGGCAACAGCCCGCTGGCTAGGCCAACTGCCACGGCCAAGACGACACCCATCCCCAGCGCTGTCACCGACAGTAGCAAGGGCGGAAGCAGACCGTTCAGATTTGCGCCCACCACCGGAATGGCTAGAATCGCAAGACCCAGTCCTATCAGTCCGCCAAACAAAGCAATCACCAGCGATTCGGCAAGCACGAAGAACAACACGAAACGGTCGGAGTACCCTATGGCCTTCAGTACAGCGAGTTCGCCGGTGCGCTCGCGGATCGATATCGCCATGGTGTTTCCGGTAACGAGAAGCAATGTGAAGAACACAACGCTTCCAATGGTAGTAATCAGAAGCTGGATGTTCCCGAGTTGCTTGGCAAACCCAGCTTGAAATGCTGATTCCGTTTCCGTTTTCGTTTCGTAAGACGAATTCGCGAATTCTTCGTCAACGGCTTTGCCCACTCTTACGGCATCATCCGGAGAGTCCAACTTCAAGACCCACCAGCCCGCCTGACCCTTGATCTGGTCCGGAACATTTTCATAGAAATAATCCCACTGGAGCCAGAACTGGCTTTCATCGCCGCCTTCTTTGTCATTTGTATAGATTCCATCAAGATTGAATTCCCAGGTCTTGGTAGGCCCATAGAGCGCATTTTGCAATGGAATGCGGTCGCCCACTTTCCAGTGAAAGCGGTTGGCGAGGTTCCGGCCGGCGATGGCGCCCTGACGGTCGCTCACGAATTTCTTCCATTGGTCGTCCGGCACGCGCATCTCGGTCATGACTTGCCGCTGGTTTTCTGGGTCGATGACAAATTGCGGGAAAAAGTTCTTTTCGTCCTGGTACACGCCGCCAAACCAATTGTTGTGAGTTGCGTATTTGACGCCCTTGATTTGCCGAATTTTGTCGCCATAGGACAGCGGCATGGTGTTGATGAGGCCAACGCGGTTAATCACGACCAGGCGGTCTGCGCCCGCCAGTTCAGTACCACGGCTGAATGCGCCCCTGACAACAGCAAGAAACGTGAACAGGAACAGCGCGATAGCAAACGAGCCTACGGTTAGCAACAGGCGGATTTTCTTGCGAAAAAGATTGGCGAAAATAAACCGGCTGAATTTCATGCCGCACCTCCGGCCAACACCGCCTCCGACGTGGACTTCCCCTCGACCAGCAAGCCCTTTTCCAGGTGCAGCGTAGTGTGCGCACGAGCCGCCACCACTGGATCGTGCGTCACCATCAAGATCGTCTTGCTGTACTTGCCGACTAGCTCGTCGATTAGCGCCATCACTTCGTTCGCGCTCTTGCGGTCCAGATCTCCGGTAGGCTCGTCGCAGAGCAGAAACGTTGGGTCGGACACGATGGCACGTGCGATGGTCACGCGCTGTTCCTGACCGCCGGAGAGTTGCCGCGGATAATGATTCATGCGATCACTTAGGCCTACAACCCCGAGAGCCGTCTCAACGTGTTTGCGGCGCTCCGATTTGGAAAGCTTAGTCAGCAGTAGCGGAAGTTCGACGTTCTGGAACGCCGTCAGCACAGGAATCAGGTTGTACATCTGGAAGATGAATCCCACGTGCCGCGCGCGCCACTGTGTCAATTTGCTGGCCGACATGTGCGTGACTTCATCCCCGTCCACGGTAATGCTTCCCGCCGATGGCACGTCCAGCCCGCCCAGCAGATTCAGCAGGGTCGTCTTCCCGGAGCCGCTCGGTCCCATGAACGCGACGAAGTCGCCTTTGTCTACGTCTAGATTGAGCCCTTGCAGCACTTGAATCTTCTCGCCGCCGCGACTGTACGTTTTATTCAGTCCGCGCACCTTGATGAGACTCGAAGAATCGCCACGGCCATCCACACGAATCATGCTTAGCTCCTATTGCCGGATTTCGACTTTGTCACCATCACGCAAACTTTCGGGCCCCTTGACGACCAGGGAATCGCCCGGGGAAATTCCCGCCATGACCGCTACGTCTGTTCCGCGATCCTGGCCAACACTCACGGCCCGGCGTTCTACTTTTCCATCGCGGATCAGGAACACGTACGAGGCATTCGCATCGGAGTGCACCGCTCCCTTGGGAATGAAGGCTACGGCTTGCGGCCCGTTGTCTTTACCTTTGTTCTTTGCCACAGGCTGCTCATTCTCTAGGAAAGCCACCTTCACTCCCATGTCTGGCAAAATAAAATTGTATTTGTTCAGATCAATGATGGTAATGCGCACCTTGACGGTGGCTTTTTGCCGGTCCGCAGTAGGAATAACGGTACGAACTTTGGAGGGAATCTGCTTATCCGGATAAGCATCCAGCGTTGCCGTGACCAGCTGCCCATTCTCCACTCGCGCGATGTATGACTCGTTGACGTCCACTTCAATTTCGTTCGAGTGCATGTCCACAATCGTCGCGATGCCCGTCCGCGTAAACCCGCCGCCCGCGGAATTGGGTGACACCATCTCGCCAACTTGTGCGTCCTTGGAAACGACGATCCCTGCGAACGGTGCGCGAATCGTGCAATTGTCAACAGCCTGTTGAGCGACCCCGATTCGGGCTTCGGACGCCGCCACCTGCTGCTTAGCCAGCGCAATTTTGGCTTTCAGGCTGTCCGCGGCAGTCGCCGCATTGTCGAGGGCTTCTTGTGTCTGCACACCTGCCTTCTGCAGTTGCTCGGCCCGATGAAGCAGAATCTGCGCGTTCTTAAGCTGCACTTCGTAGTCGGCGATCGCGGCAATAGAGGCGTCACGGTCAGCCTTGACTGAATCAAGCGAACGCTTGACGTCTGCATCATCAAGCGTGGCAAGGAGCTGTCCCTCTGCGACTCGCGTCCCTTCGTCGAAGAAAACCCCTGTGACTCGCCCGGTGATCTTGGCAGCGATGGTGGCCCGCCGGCGCGGCGTGATGTATCCGCTTGCGTTCAGTAGTGCTTGGCGTCCGCCGGCATCGGGCTTCGAGACTGTGGCCACTTCCACCACAGCTTTTTGACTGCGGAATGCATACGCGGCCGCCACAATCCCCGCGAAGATGAGCACCGGTATCGCCGCGTACATGACGCGTTTGCCCATCCCCGAACCCTTGCGCTGACCGTCGCCAATTCGCAACGATCCGAGGTCGTGTTTTGGGGAACTCATTGGAGTCGCCATTAGCGCCCCTGCTCCTTCTTATCTTTAAGCTTCACTAGGACCTACGGATGGCAGCCTCTAAAGATAACAGATGCAGGAGGCGGACTTGAGGTCACATCCATTCTATCGCGGCCGGAGCATTTCGGGTGAACAGACTGGTGAATGGACTCTCTCGTGTGAGGCGGCTGTGGCGCACCCGAACCTCTGATGGAAATCAACTAGGGGGCGCGTCGATGCTGATCGAATTTTCATAAGGGGCCTGGCGATTTTGCGCCAAATCGATCAATTTGGTTTTGATGCGGCTGCCATGCTGCGGGATATCAATAATTTACGGTCTTTGACAACGTCGTGCTATTCCAAATCACCACTTGACAGGTTGACTCGCAAGCCGTATTAAGGAGCTTCCGCGGGCACCATTCCCTTCCTTATCAGCCCGCGGTTGGGGGTTGTCTGTATGAGCCCGACCCGCCGTGATTTCATCAAGTTAACGACGATTGGTGCAGCTGCAGCTGCGGTATTCGGGTTTGATTTGAAGCCCGCGTATGCCCAACTCCGCACCCTTAAGATCGCTCGCGCCAATGAAACACGATCAACTTGTCCCTATTGCTCGGTGAGTTGCGGCGTGATTATCTACACCATCGGCGACCGCGCGAAGAACGTCACCGCACAAGTCGTGCACGTCGAGGGCGACCCCGATCATCCCATCAATCGCGGAACTCTTTGCCCCAAAGGCGCATCGCTCCAACAGGATATTTTGAACGACCGTCGATTGCTGAAACCGCAAGTCCGGCGCCCCGGCGGAACGGATTGGGAAGACATTTCCTGGGACGATGCCTTGAATGAAATCGCCGCCAAAGTGAAAAAGACTCGCGACGACACTTTTATCGAGAAGGATGCTGCGGGCCACACCGTCAATCGCTGCGAGTCCATCGCCTGGACCGGTGGCTGCACCGACACCAATGAGTTCAACTATCTGGTCGTAAAATCGATGCGCGCCCTGGGAGTCGTGCACCTGGAAAACCAGGCCAGAGTTTGACACGGCCCCACGGTCTCAAGTTTGGGACCAACGTTTGGCCGCGGCGCAATGACGAACGGCTGGGTCGACATCAAGAACACCGACATGATGCTGATCATGGGCGGTAACCCTGCCGAGAATCATCCTTGCGGCTTCAAGTGGGCCATCGAAGCCAAGCGCAATCGCAACGCCAAGATGATCGTGGTCGATCCGCGCTTCACGCGCACCGCTTCCGTCGCCGATCTCTTCTGCCAGCTTCGCGTGGGCGGAGATATTGCCTTTCTCGGCGGCCTCATCAACTACGCCATCGAAAACAGTCGCATCGCCAAAGACTATCTCCTGAACTACACGAACGCCGCGTTCATTGTTAGGGACGGCTTCAAGCTTCCAGAGAGCGAGGGAGTTTTCTCCGGCTTCGACGCCAAATCGCAATCCTACGAAAAATCGAGCTGGAATTACGCTGGCGGCGACGCTCAAGGCAAAGCCGTTCCCGAAACGCATGTTATGGCCGTAGCGGCACATCCAGCTAACGGCGCGCCCCCACCCCCGCCGGCATTGCCGGAAAAAGTCGCTTACGACTTTTCCCTCCAGCATCCTAGCTGCGTCTTTCAACTCTTGAAGAAACACTACAGCCGCTATACACCGGAAATGGTGGAGCGCATCACCGGCGTTCCTCAAGATCAATTCAAAAAGGCCGCCGACCTATTCACTTCGGTTCGCAAAGACGGCGATATGAAGAAAGTTGCGACGATTATCTACGCCGTCGGCTGGACCCAGCACACTTCCGGAACGCAAACCATTCGCACGGCGGCGATGCTGCAACTCCTCCTCGGCAACGTCGGACGCGCCGGCGGTGGCGTAAATGCCCTACGCGGCCATTCCAATATCCAGGGCGCCACCGACATGGCCGGAATCTTCGACAACTTGCCCGGCTATTTGAAAGTGCCCACTCCGGCGGACACCTCCTTTGATGGCTGGATCAAACGCATTACGCCTAAGCCCGCAAAGCCCGGCCCGTGGGATTCCTTCAACTACTGGGGCAACACGCCGAAATTCGCTGTGAGCTTCCTGAGAGCTCTCTACGGCGATGCCGCCAGCAAGCAATCTGACTGGGCTTTCGACTATCTGCCCAAGGTGGACCGCAATTATTCCTGGACCTACCTCTGGGACAATATGTACAACGGCATCGTCAAAGGGATTTTCGCCTTCGGCATGAACGGCGTGGCCATCGGCCCGGACACGAAAAAGAATATCGATGCCTTGAAAAAAGCAGATTGGCTGGTGGTCGGCGAGATCTATCCCGATGAAACCAGCGAATTCTGGACCGCGTCGGCGGGAAATTCGCCGGACGAGATCAAAAAAATCCAGACCACTGTGTATCGCCTGCCTTGCGCCGGATTCGCTGAAAAAGACGGCACGTTCACAAATTCCGCTCGCTGGTTGCAGTGGAAAAACACCGCCTTGCCCATGCCCGGCGATTGCCGCCTCGACCAAGCCATCATCGCCCAGATTTTCCTGAAGGTGCGCGATCTCTACAAAAAAGATCCCGGCAAATTCCCCGATCCCATTCTCAAACTAACTTGGGGTTACACCGATCCGTCCAATCCTTCGCTCGCCGAAGTGCTGAAGGAAATCAACGGAAAAACTTTCGTGGACGCCGAGGATCCCGTCACCAAAGTCCAGCTCAAGGCCGGCCAGCAGGTTCCCGGCTTCGCATGGCTCAAGGACGACGGCACTACCGCCTGCGGCAACTGGATTTATTGCGGCTCCTACACCGAAGCTGGAAATTTAACTATGCGCCGCGACGCCGGCGATCCCTCCGGCCTCGGCATTCACCAGAATTGGGGCTGGTCCTGGCCCGCCAACCGCCGCGTTCTTTATAACCGCGCCTCCTGCGACCTCGACGGCAAGCCTTGGGATCCTTCCCGCCGCCAAGTCTGGTGGAGTGAAGCTACGCAAAAATGGGCTGGCAACGATGTTCCCGACTTCAAAGCCGATTCCAAGCCCAAGGATCACATGGGCCCATTCATCATGAACCCTGAAGGTGTCGGACGCATCTTCGCTCCGCTCGGCGCCTTCGCCGAAGGCCCCTTCCCCGAGCATTATGAGCCCACGGAAAGCCCCATCGACAATCCGCTTCACCCGGGCCAGTCGAAGAACCCTGTCGTCAAGCGTTTCAAGACCCCCGATGACAAGTACGGTTCGCCTAAAGACGGATACGACATCATTTGCACCACCTACCGCCTTACCGAGCATTACCATTATTGGACCAAGAACAATCCCATGAACGTCCAGCTCGTTCCCGAACCGTTCGTGGAAATCTCCGAAGAGCTTGCTCAGGAAAAAGGCATCCGCGGCGGCGACACCATAAAAGTCTCCAGCATCCGCGGCACCTATATCGCCAAGGCCATGGTCACCAAGCGCATCAAAGCCATGAAGATCGATGGCAAGGAAACGCACCAGATCGGCATTCCCATTCATTGGGGTTACCGTGGCATAGCCGAAGACGACGGCAAAACCGCGAAGACACTGACAAACCAATTGTCACCCACCGTGGTCGACCCCAACGCCTATACGCCGGAATTCAAAGGCTTCCTCGTGAAGGTTGAGAAAGCGTAGGGGGCGCCATGAGCCAAGCCACACTACGCGTCCAAAAAATCTCCGGCCACGCCGGAAGCGTTCCCGGCGAGGACACCCAGCGCGAATACACCGTCTGCAAACTCATCGACACCACGACTTGTATCGGGTGCAAAGCCTGCGAAGTCGCGTGCATGGAGTGGAACGACTTGCCATTCGGCGAAACTGTTTTCGGCAACACTTACCAGACCATGCCGGAAACGCGCTGGAATTACTGGAACCTGATCCTCTTCAACGAGCACGTCCGCGAAGAAGACGGCTCGCTCATGTGGCTGATGCGCAAGAACCAGTGCATGCACTGTGCTGAGCCCGGCTGCCTCGCTGCTTGTCCCGCGGAGGGCGCTATTGTTCAATACACCAACGGCATCGTCGATTTTCAGCAGGCCAATTGCATTGGCTGTGGCTATTGCATCACGGGATGCCCCTTCGACATCCCCAAGATGAACCCAAAGAACAATCGCGTTTTTAAGTGCACCCTCTGCACTGACCGCGTCAGCGAAGGCCTCGAACCTGCTTGCATCAAGTCCTGCCCCACAGGCTGCCTGCACTTCGGCAGCAAAGACGACATGCTCGATCTGGCCGGCAAACGCGCCAAGCAATTGCAGCAACATTCCAACTTCCCGAACGCTGGCGTCTACGATCCCAAAGGCGTGGGCGGCACGGGCGTCATTTATGTGTTACACGACGCGTCCAAGCCCGAGATTTACGGCGGACTCCCTAAAGATCCTCACGTCCCCTGGACCGTGAAACTCTGGAAAGGCCCGCTGAAGTGGCTCGGCAACCTCGCCATGGTTGGCGGCGTGATCGGCCTGTTTGTGCATTACCTGCGCTATGGCCCCAAAGCCCGCGAGGAAGAGGACATCACTCCGGGAGGAACCAAATCGTGAGCAATCCCGAACAAATCATTCCTCACGGTCACGTCCTACGCTACAACCTGCGCGAGCGCCTCACCCATTGGGTCGCCGCCGCTGCTTACATCTATCTCCTCATGACCGGCTTGGCCTTCTGGTCGCCATGGCTCTTTTGGGTCGCCGTGATTCTCGGCGGCGCTCCCGTCTCTCGCATGCTCCATCCCTGGGCAGGCCTCATTTTTTTCGTGGCCGTCTGGAACATGTACGTCATGTGGGCCCCGCAGATGAAGGGCACCGACGAAGACAAAGCTTGGTGGCGCGCCATGAGGTATTACAGCACGAACCAGGACGACAAGATGCCTCCAGCTGGCCGTTACAACGCCGGCCAAAAATTCCTTTTCTGGGGATTCTTCTGGAGCACTGTCGCTTTGCTCGCTACCGGGCTCGTTCTCTGGTTCCCCGGTTCCATCGCATGGAATCTCCGCTACTTGCGCTACATTTCCATTCTCATTCATCCTGCCGCGGCCCTTTTCACCATCGGCCTCTTCTTGATACACATTTACATGGGCGTTTTTGCCGAGCGCGGCGCCTTTGGCTCCGTCATTCGCGGCGACGTCTCCATCGCCTTTGCCAAGCGCTACCACCCTGGCTGGTATAAAGAAATCGTCGGCGAATCAACCACGCCGCGCAAATGACCGCTATCCAGACCGGTGCACCTGACTACGACGCGCGCATCCGCCGAGCCGGCCACTTATCCACGCAGCATCCGTTCGCCTTTGAATTCCTCGACTTCTACAAACACGTCGCTGCCTTTCAAAAATCTCTTCGCGCCAACATCGCTGCCTCCAGCAGCGCAAAATCGGTCACCGCAACGTCACCAGAATTGCGCGCTCCGATCGATCTCACCGTCCTACTTCCCCACTTCCGCGGCTTCCTCTCCATGATCGAGCAACAGGCCCCCGCTGCGTTGGCAAAATCCGCCCATCAGGTGTCCCTTCTCCCGTCGGACTCCTGGATTGCTACCCTCGAAGCCTACTGGCAACATGCCGGCAAGTTTGATCAACAAGTGGGAGCATTCGCGCAGTTCCTCGCGCGAGCCTTCCTGCAACCCTATGCCGAATTTCGCGCTGCGCTGCTCCCCAAGCCTCCCCTTGTCGTGACCACGCGAGTTTGTCCCCTGTGCGGATCGCGACCGCTCTCCGGAGTCCTCCGCGTCGAAGGCGACGGCGGCAAACGCTTCCTCCTCTGTTCTTTCTGCTCCCAAGAATGGGAATTCCGCCGCATCCTGTGCCCCACCTGCGGCGAAGAAGCAGAAACCAAACTCCCCGTCTACATCGCCGAGCAACTGCCGCACATCCGCGTCGAAGCCTGCGACACTTGCAAGTTCTATCTCCCCACCGTCGACCTAACCAAAGACGGCCACGCCATCCCTCTGGTCGATGACCTAGCCGCAATCCCCCTCACCCTCTGGGCCCACGAGCACGGCTACTCCCGCCTGCAGCCGAACCTCCTAGGTACATAGAGTCCCTCACGCTCCTGGAAACACCCTCGGGACAAGTCTACCCAGGCCTTTAGGAGTAAAATCCCCGCGGGGATCATAGAGACATAGAACTGGTCCAAATCCGCCTTGGAGTCAGGCTGTGAGAATAATAATTTTGCGCCTCGCTCTCCTTCTGGTCGCTTCCGGCCTTCCTGCCCAGAGATCACCCCTGCCGACGGAAGCCGGATTAATGGAGATTACGGAAAGAGGGCGGCTGCTGGCAGAGTACGACTCTGCGGCCTGGCACTCCACGGACGCGGTTAGAACGCTGAAGCCTGAAGGGGGAAAGGGTGGACGTTATGTTGCGCGCAAGGTGGAAGCCAAATGGGTTGTCGCCTATGGGCGGCTGAATGAGACGCGAGACAAATTCCTGATTACCTATGAAGCGACCGCGACGGAAAACCCCGAGCAATTCATCGTGGAGAAGTACGACCCGCCTCAGGAAGACACCGCGTTTTATTTGTCAGGCGCAAGAGCCATTGAGACGGCACTGGCCGCCTTCTCGGGCGAAAAGCGCCCGTACAACAGCGCCGTATTGCCGGCCAAATCCGGGCAGTTTTACGTCTACATTTATCCGGCGAGCACAGAAGCCGGCATTTACCTGATAGGTGGCGACGTGCGTTATTTGGTCTCCCCGGACGGCTTAACCCTCCTCGAAACCCGGCAACTCCATAAGTCGATCATCGAATACCAGGATTTCGCTAAGTCCAAAAAAGCGAAGGAGGGCTGGCAGACAGAAATGGGCGTTCACAACCACATTCTCGATGACGTCCCGGAAGACACCGACGTGTTTTTGGCGGTCACGAGAAAACCTTTGGTCCCCGAAATGATCATCACTTGGGAATACACCTACATGGTCCGCCCGGATGGAACCATCAAGTACGAAGGTGAGAGCGCCAAAATGTTTGGCAAGAAGAAAAAGAAGTAGCGCTGTCATGTCACCGGGTGCGCGGTGTCAGCCTGGAACTCCTTCGACGATCGACTCGGGAACGGACGTGGGAATGACGCGGCTTAACCGCCAACCCGATGCCGCGAATAGGTCCCCGAATTGCTTCTCGGTCCGCTCACATCCGCCAGGGAAAATCAGCATTTGCACATCCATGAACTTGCCCGGCGCAAAATCGTTGCCCGGCTGAATCACGTTGTCCACCACCAGGAGTTTGCCGCCGGAATTCACGCCCTTTCGGCAGGCCTTCAGAATCTTGATGCACACGTCATCCGGCCAGTCATGAATGATGTGCTTCATGATGTAGGCATCGGCGCCCGCGGGAACAGAAGAAAACATATCACCGGACGCGATCGTGCAGCGCTCCATCATCGGCTTCAGCGGGCCGTCCTTGGCTCCCGCCACCACGTGCGGAATATCGTAGAGGGTGCCTTTCATATGCGGATTTCTCGCCAGGATGGTCGCCAGAAGAAGACCGTGCCCGCCGCCAACATCCACGATCGACTGTATTTCGCCGAACGAATAGGCGTCCGCCACCGCCGGACCGTCAATCGTGGACAAATCGGTCATAGCCTGATTGAAAGGTTGCGCCTCTTCGGGGTGCTGCTCAAAATATTGAAAGATGGGCATGCCATAGATTTTGTCGAGGGCTTGCTTTCCAGTCCTTACGCAGTACTCGAGGTTTGCCCAGCCGAGCCCATGCCACTCTCTGCTGTGCATCATTGCAAAGGTCCGCAAGCTGGGTTTGGCGTTGCTGCGCAGCACCGCGGAGAGCGGCGTTTCCGAAAACTTTCCATCTGCGCCTTCCGAAAGCACGCCCACGCAGGCAGTGGCGCGCATCAACCGGTAGAGCGCCCGGGCGTCCGCTCCAATCTGTGCCGCAAGCTCGTCGGCCGATTTCGGACCGTGCTCGACTAGATCGGGAACTCCTAGCCGGGCGAGGCAGGAAACCGTGCCTGCAACAAAGAAGCCATTCAACAGTTGAAACATGCCCACGTGGGCAGGCGGCGTCTGGCCTTTTGCAGTTGTTGCGTTCATCTTTATCCACCAATCTCTCGATTTGAGGTTACGAAGCACCGGCATTGTACACTCGAACCGGCTCGTTCGTAATTGTTGCAATGGAACGTGATTTTGCGGCAAGCTAGCCGCGCCTTGTGGGGGTGAGGAATCATGAGAAAGCGAATTCTGTGTGTAGCGGCCTTGCTGGTGATGGGTGCAGTCGCTGCGTTCGGGCAGAGTGGCGGCCAAAGCCCGACTGCATTGACGGTGATCCGCGCGGGCGTCCTGATTGATGGTGTTAGCGAAACATCTCGAAAAAACCAGCTCATTTTTGTGCGCGGCGAACGCGTCGAAAAAGTGTCTGAAGGTTCCGCGGCTATCCCCTCCAGCGCCAAAGTCATTGATCTGTCGAACGCCACGGTGCTGCCAGGACTGACGGATGCGCACACGCATATTTTCTTGTGGGGTGAGGACCCGGCGAAGGGCGGTTATGACGCCAACATCTTGAACGCTGGAATCGCGTTGCGGGCGGCGCGCGCCACGGTTGCAGCGCGCCGCGCGCTGGAACAAGGCTTTACCACACTGCGAGACGTCGAAACCGAAGGCGCGGGCTACGGCGACGTCGAGATCAAGCAAGCCATTGAGGAAGGCACGATCCCCGGGCCGCGGCTCTTCTGCGCTACTCGCGCCATTTCCACCACCGGCGGATACAACCTCGAGGGCTATGCGCCAGAACTCGAGATGCCCAAAGGCGCGCAACTTGTCGACGGACCGGTAGAAGCACGCAAAGCTGCGCGCCAGCAACTCGAGCACGGTGCTGACTGGATCAAGGTCTATATGACCCACCGCTCTTGGGTCGACAAGGAAGGAAAACTCGTTTCCCAGCCGACATTGACAGTGGAAGAGCTGAAGGCCATCGTCGACGAAACGCACGGCTGGACGAAAAAAGTGGCGTGCCACGCTTACAACGGAATCGGGCTGCAGCGCGCATTGGACGGTGGATGCGATTCCATCGAGCACGGTCTGGAAATGACCGATGCACAAATCGAGCAGATGAAGCGCCAGGGCACTTGGTACTGTCCAACGCTCTCTCCCTATTATGGTGACTGGGCGCGCGAGGACACGCCGGGCGGAAAGCGCGACCGTGCGCGTGCTGCAGTTCACGAAATCACCTTCAAAAAGGCGCTGCAAGCCCATTTGAGAATTGTGTTCGGAACGGATATTGGTGGAATTCCCTGGACTGAACCCATCGCCCAAGAATTCAAGCGCATGGTGGACATGGGAATGGCGCCAATGGACGCCATTCAATCCGCAACATCTCGCTCAGCCGAAATGCTGGACATGAAAGGAGAAATCGGCGTGATTGCCCCCGGCGCCTTCGCCGAAGTGATTGCAGTAGCGGGAGACCCCTTGAAGCATATCGAAGAATTGGAGCACGTGAAATTCGTAATGCACAACGGCTCAGTCTTCAAGAACGAATTGGCGAAATAGGAGGCGTGGACCGGAAAAAGGGCGGGTGTCATTCTGAGGGCATCCGATAAGGATGCGCGAAGAATCTCAACGTCAGCCACTCGTGCATGGCGGGTAGCCGGGAGTTAGACCTCGACGCGGACGCCTTTCCAGAAAGCGATGCGATCCTTGATTTCGGCGGCGGCTTGTTTTGGCTCCGGGTAATACCACGCAGCATTCTCGTTGCGCATGCCGTCCACTTCCACGTGGTAATAGTGGGCAGTGCCCTTCCACGGACAAGTTGTCGTGTGCTTGCTGGGCCTCAACAGTTCTCTTTTCACGGCGTCGGGCGGGAAATATTGATTGCCCTCGACAACGACGGTCGCGTTGCTTTCCGCGATCACTTTTCCGCCCCAAGATGCTTTGCTCATGTTTGTACGTCTCCGGCGCAACAGTATTGCATTCGTTCAGCATATCGCCGGACTGTTGAATCTGTCCAAAGGATTGGATGCGCACGCGGCCGTAATTGTTTCAAATTACCGGTCTGCAACGAAAAAGAGAAGCGCACATAAGTGGAGGAATCGGCGCTTAGTCGGTCCGGGCATGGCGATGAGGTTTGCTACAATCGAGCGCTTCAATGGAGGACGTGTAATGACAGAGCAGAATTTTCAAAACCATGGAAAGATTGTGCCGGTTTTTCATTTCTTTACCATTCCCGTATTCATCGCCAACTTTGTTTGGTCGCTGTTCCGTCTAAGGCAGCTGGGTTTATCTTTTGCGGGAATCTTCGGAGTTATTCTAGCCGCAGCTCTGGTCATCCTGGTTTTCGAGGCACGGCTTTTTGCGCTCGCGGTGCAGGACCGCGTTATTCGCTTGGAGGAGCGACTACGATACGCGCAAGTGCTGCCGACCGGTTTGCAGGCAAGAACCAGGGAGTTGACCATTGATCAAATTGTGGCACTGCGGTTTGCGTGCGATGCGGAGTTGCCGGGGCTCGTCCAAAAAGTGCTGGATGAAAAGCTGACGGCTCGCAAACCCATCAAGCGACTGATCAAGACCTGGCGGCCGGACTATCAGCGCGCGTAACGGATACTCGTTCGAGAAAGACTCGCGGAAAGAAAAGGGGGATTGCGATGGAAACACGAAAGCTAGGAAATTCCGACATGCGGATCACTCCTGTCGGCTTTGGCGCCTGGGCACTTGGCGGAGGCGGTTGGGAATTTGCCTGGGGTCCGCAAGACGACGCGGATTCCATCGCCGCCATTCACCGCGCGCTGGAATTGGGCGTCAACTGGATTGACACCGCCGCGGTTTACGGCCTGGGCCATTCCGAAGAAATCGTTGCTCGCGCGCTGAAAGAGTGGCGCGGGCCGCGGCCCTATGTTTTCACCAAATGCACGCGCGCTTGGGATACCAACGGAAAAATCTACAGCAGCCATTCCGCGGCATCGATACGCGCCGAATGTGAGGCCAGCCTCCACCGCCTGCAAATCGAAGTCATCGATCTCTACCAGGTGCATTGGCCGCCCGAGGATTCCGGCTCCACGCTGGAAGAAGCGTGGAGCACGATGGCTACGCTGCAAAAGGAAGGAAAAGTCCGGTGGATTGGCGTTTCCAACTTCAAGGCCGCGCAAATTCAGCGCGCCGAGAAAATCACTCCGGTAACTTCACTGCAGCCGCCCTACTCCATCATTCGCCGCGCGATTGAGGCAGAAACCCTTCCGTATTGCGAAAAGCACGGCATTGGCGTGATTTCCTACGCTCCCATGGCTTCCGGCTTGCTCACCGGGACGATGACCCGGGAACGCGCCGCTTCCCTTCCTGCCGACGATTTTCGCACGCGCAATCCAGAATTTCGCGAACCGCGTTTGTCGAAGAACTTGGAACTTGTCGAGCGCTTGCGCGCGGTCGGCGCCCGCTACGGCCGAAACCCCGGCGAAGTCGCCATCGCCTGGACGCTGCGCTTCCCCGTCATAACCGGCGCCATCGTGGGCGCTCGCAACGCCAAACAAGCTGAAGGGGTCATGCGCGCCGGCGAGCTAAGACTCTCCACGCAAGAAATCGCTGAGATCGAGGGCGCGGCAGCGGCAGCCGGCGGGCGCTAAGTTCAAACCAAACTACCTTAGTTGGCAGTGAAAGCCGCATCCAGCGAGACGGATTCTCCATCCGGATTCATAGCAACGATTTGCTGCGGGCCGGGCGTGAGGCTTGGCGTAGTAACGAGAAGAGTGTTGGCATCCTTGAACGCTACGCTGGAGGATTTTTCATTGATGGTGATCGTAGTGGAGTTCTGGAAGCCGCCGCCGCGGATCGTGAGAGTAGTGCCGCCGGCTGCGGCAACCGTCGTGGGCGTGACTGTGGCAATTCCCGGGGGAACGGCTGGCAACGGAACGATCGTCAACGCAGCGTGTTGGGGCGTGCCATCGGAGGACGTGATTGCGAAGAGGCGCTGGCCATTTTCGTCGGTGGCAAGAAAATCGCCGTCAAGGCCGTCGACTGCGGTGAGAAATTGCTGCGGAAGAAAAACTCGCAAACGAAGAGCGCCGGAATGGGCGTCGAGAATATCGCCGGCGGGAAGCCCGTTGAGTATGACCTGAACGGCACCGGAGAAACCGTTCACGGCGTTCACAGAGACATTAACCGCAGAACTTGCCGCTCCTTGCGTTATAGAAATCGAGCTTGATGACAAGCTCAGAGCGAAGTCCGGAGCAGGAGGGGGCGGGGGAGGAGGGCCGGAAGTAGCGTGGCCGCAACCGGCGCAGGCCAGCACGAACAGAAAGAGAATTGTCAACGGGACGCCGCGACGGTACCGTCCCATAACGATGACCCCGCTTACGTTCCGGGCGACGGCTCGGTGATCCGAAACGAAAGATAGTCGGGAGCGGCCCGCGCGCTGCCCCAAGAAGTGCTCGGGGCAACGATAAACTTACTTCATTAATTGTCAAGTTAACAAACACTCGGAGAGGAAATGGGCAATGTAGTTTAGGGGTTTCCGCTTGCGGCACGATTGTACTCGCGGTGTAGTGAGTTGGATGGAAGAAAAGCGGCGTTAAGCCGCCGCACTCCAAAAAAAACAAACGGCGCCCCGTAGAACGGGACGCCGCTGAGGAAACAGAATTAAAGAAGAGCGAAAGCTAGATGGTCTTGGCTGCCGCTGCGCCAGCGGGTGCGGAGCTGCGGGCAAATGAGTTGCCAGCAGATTCCTTCTCCGGCGTCTTATCGATCTCGATGGAGCCTTTGAAGTAGGCGCCGTCTTCGATCATGATTCGGGAAGTGGTCAGGTCACCGTTGACCGAGCCATCCTTCTTGATTTCAATTCTGTCCTTGGCGCGAAGGTTGCCCTTCACGTTGCCATACACCACCACCTCGCGGGCAATGATATCGGCGGTTACTTTTGCTGAGGGCCCGACAGTCAGCTTCCGCTCATCGAGCGTGATCAGTCCTTCGACTGAGCCGTCGATCAACAGATCTTCGTTGCCGGAGATCTCACCTTTCACATGTAGGCTGGCCCCGAGGCGCGCGGTGGCGCGGTCGGCGGTTGCACCCAGTGGACGCATCGCATCTGTACTCATTGCGGGTTTATCCTCCCAAGTCGCCGAAGCAGGCTTCGACGGCTGATTCGTTTGAAAATTTTTTACTTCCGGTTGCCCTGCTTGCGGTGCATCCGGTTTCTTATTGCCCCACATCGGACCTCCCAAAGGGAAAAAACAACCCCGTGCGGAACTTCGGCCGGGGTAATGCAAACTGTATGCCTCGAATGCGCGCGCAGCAAACAGAGTGTGAACGCATCGTTCCAGACAGTAACTAGACTTTAGGACAGGCGATGCAGGCTGGGTGGGCAGTTGCGCAAAGGATTGTGCGGGAATGTGGGCGGAATGTAAAGCGGAGTGTGGGGCGGGTGGTTGGAGAGTTTCCCAGACGTGACAACTCATCAGCACAACCGGATTGTTCTATAATCATAGTTCGTAGGCTGAAACCCCATGCGATACGTACTACCCTCTCTTGCAGCATCAGTTCTCTTCGGCCCGTTCAATGTCTCCGCGATTGCGCAATGGAAAAACCTGACGGATGCTCAACGCATGGATCTTGTCGGCACGGTGAAATCCGTGTCTCTCATCTCAACCAGGACGGATGTTGCGTGGCAGCAGCCCGGCGGCCCATCCCTAGTCTTTCCAGCTTTGTGTTCGGAGTGTGAATTTGACCCTGACGGAAACCAGATCAAGTCAGGCCAGACCTTGGATGGCAGCTTTCGTGGGGAGTTCACTCGGCTCGTCCGGGACGCTAACGGCCGCGTGACGGAGCATTTCATTGAAGACGCATCCACAGGAGAGATGATTCGCCATGAGCTCGTCGGACCTTATGGCAAGACTGAAGAATCTTCGTACTCGCATGGAGTGCTACAGTCTCGGGTCTCCTGCAACTATGACCAATTCGGACACTTGGTCGCCCGCCTTACGCTTGACTCCGACGGAAATCAGAAAGCCCTCACAATTGTACACGCTAGTCAGGATGGGAATGACACAGAGGAGTGGGACTGGGGAGAAGACGGCCAGGTAACTCTGCATTTTCGACAAACCTTCGACCCTAAAACCAAGGTCGAGCATTTCACCGCTTTCAACCCATTTGGTGGTGTTAATCTGACGTGGACTCTTATCGGAGGAGAGTTAATCTCCTTCTGGGAACCACCGGATGCTCGGTCGCAGTTCGGGGACAATTTCTCGGAAGATGTGGGCAATGACACGTTCGAAAACTATGATTGTCACGGCGATGGGACTTGCACTCTATCTCATATCCATTACGTGTATCTTGATGCGAAGCGACGCAATCCCCTAAGCGTCGAGTGGCGAGACGAAGCCGGCAATCTTCGTGTTGCTTCTTATTACAAATATGACATCGATGTCTACGGCAATTGGACGAATCGTAAGATCCGGGTCTGGTCCGCTTCGCTGGGCGAAAACAAACTTTACGAAATTGACTCACGGTCGATTACGTATTGGTGAAAACGGCCTTTACGACGTTGGCTTTTCGGGGACGGGCTGGGTGGCGACGAAATCGGATTGAAACCGAGTGGCGTAGGAATCGAGCAAGTGCTGGATGCGTTCGGGGCTTTGAGATTTCAGGATGAAGCCGGCGTGGTGGTATTTCGTGACGCGGTAAGAGATTTCGGGATCAGTGTAGGCGGAGGTATCGGGATGTTCCTGGCGGGAGAGAGAGAGAATGACGCCAGCATAGTCGCGGCGTGACGGGGGAAGCTGGTAGGGCTGATTCCCTGCTCCGACTTCGAGGCGCGCCCATTCGCGCCAGAGGTTGATGCCGGTGGCGGTTTCGATGACATCGGAAATGTAGGCACCGCCGACGCGGGCGGCGACTTCGATGAAATAAAATTTGCTGTCAGAGTGGGACTTCAGAAATTCGGCATGGGTCACTCCGCGCAGGAGGCCGAGACCTTCCAGTAAATTGCGATTGATCTGGTGGAGCGATTTGCTTTCTTCGGCTTCGCGGGGAAGAGTGCGCGTGGTGAAAACGCCGCCTTGATGAGAGGTATCGAGCGGCGGGGTGCCATAAGCGTGGGCTTCGGCGAAGGCGACGCTGCGGTCGGAAACAACGCTATCGACGTGATAGACCGTGCCAGGAACGAATTGCTCCAGCAAATAAAACGATTGCTGATCGCCGAGCTGGTCGAGCCAGTGCCATAGCTGGTCGGGATAATGAATCTTCTTCATGCCGATGCCGGAGGCTTGCGAACGAGGCTTGAGCAGCCAGGGATTGGGAACACGGGACATGAATTCGCGGAGCTTGTCGTGATTGAGGACGTGGACGAATTCGGGGACGAAGATGCCGGTTTCGCGGGCCCGCGCACGCATGGCCAGCTTGTCGCGAAAGTAGCGGACGGTGGTGAGGCCCATGCCGGGAATGCGGAGATGCTCGCGGAGGGCAGAGACGTTCTCCATGTCGAATTCATCGAGCGCGACGATGCGATCGATGGAATGTGACCGGGCCGCATAACTTACAGCATAAATCAGGCTCTGCAGCGGAAGGTCTTCGGGCATGGTGAAGACTTCGTCGATACATTCAAACGGCCAATCGGCATGGCGAAGTTTTTCGACGGTCAAGAGCAGGACGATGCAGCCCATGGCTTTGCAGGTGCGGATGAATTCCTGACCCTTTTCGTAGGAACTGACGCAGAGAATGGTGAGAGGCCGGCCCTCCGGCATGCGACGCCTCCTGAAAACCGAGTGGCTAGAGCGCGGATTATACAGCGGGCTCGCGCGCGGGATACAGGAATTGCAAAAACGGTCCGACGCGCTGCGCCCAGGCGAGTTCGTTGTGCTCCCCGCCTTCAATAACCTCGAAGTGTAAATCTTGTCCGAGCTTCCAGCCTTTTTCGAGCAGCACGTCACGAAACTTTTCGACTTGCGGGACGATGCGCGGACCTTCGCGTGTACCGATATCGAGCCAGATGCGCGGGCGCGGTTCGATCACCGTCGAGCGCGCAAAGCGGTGAATTACTTGCTGGTTCCACCAAACGGACGGCGAGAGTCCAGCGATTTTTGCAAAAATGAGCGAATGCTTGAGACCGAGGTAGAGGGAAACCAGTCCGCCGAGCGAGGAACCGCCGATGCCAGTATGTTGCGAACCGGAAAGCGTGCGGTATTCTCGATCGACGAACGGCTTCACTTCTTCGATGAGAAATTTCGCGTAGCGGTCGGCGCGGCCGCCGCCGAGTTTGGGAACGTGAGTAGGCGTGTACTCGCGGATGCGCGCTTTGGTGTTGTACATGCCGACGATGATCAGAGGAGCGACCGTGCCAGACTGAATGCAATAGTCCGCGGTCTGGCCGACGTGCCAGTCCTGCCCGGGGATGAAGGAAGTGGTGCCATCGAAAAGGTTCTGGCCATCATGAAGATAGAGGACGGGAAAATGGCGAGCGGACTGTTCAGAATAGCCGGGCGGAGTGTAAACGATGAGGTCGCGCTGGTTGCGGAGAAAGCGCGAGCGGAATTGTTCGTGTTTGCGTAGCTGTCCGGAACTCACGGTGCGATAGTCACCAGGAGATCTTTGGCTTCGACATGCTGGCCGGAGGTCACGAGTACTTTCACGATGTGTCCGGAAATGGGCGCATAGATATTGGATTGCATTTTCATGGCTTCGAGAGTGAGAAGTTTTGCGCCGCGTTCCACGATGTGATTGGTTTGCACGGCGATGCCACTGATGACGCCGGCGGTCGGAGCGGCCACCTGGCCGGGATAGGCGGGATCAGCCTTGGGATGAGCGCGCTCGACCACACGGAGGGCGCGATCGCGGACGTTCACTTCGCGTGGCTGGCCGTTCAGCTCAAAAAATAGAGTGCGCGTGCCGTCGGGGTGCGGCTCGCTGATGGTCAGGAACTTGATGATGAGCGATTTGCCGGATTCGATCTCGACAGTGATTTCTTCGCCAGACTTCAGTCCGTAGAAAAACGAGGGCGTGGGCAAAACGCTGACGTCCGAATACGTCTGTCGAAATTTGTCGTACTTGGTGAAAACCTCGGGATAGAGCAGATAGTTCAGCAAGTCGTCACGACGCAGCGCGTGACCGAGTTTTTTTTCAAGGGAGTTCTGCTCTTCTTCAAATTTCACAGGTTCCAGATTTGCGCTGGGCCGGCCGCGGAGAGGAGCCTGGCCGCGCAGGATAATCTTTTGCAACTTCTTCGGCCAACCGCCAGGCGGGACACCTAGGACGCCGGAGAACAGTTCAACGACGGAATTGGGAAAGGAAACGTCGTGCTTTTCGTCGAGCTTGAGAATGTCCGCCGGCTGCATCTCCTTGGCCATCAGGAAAAGAGTCATGTCGCCGACAACTTTGCTGGAGGGCGTGACTTTCACGATGTCGCCGAAAAGCTGATTCACCTCGGCGTACATTTTCTCGGCTTCGCGCCAGCGATGACCGAGGCCCATGGCGGCAGCCTGCTCGCGCAGATTGGTGAATTGGCCGCCGGGGATTTCGTGCTGGTAGAGGCGAGCTGAGCCGGCTTTCGGACCGGAGTCGAACGGTAGATAGTACGTGCGAACTGTTTCCCAATAGTCGGAGCACTCGTTGAGCGTGTTGATATCGAGTTGCGTGTCGCGTGGCGTGTGGCGGAGCGCTTCGACAATGGAATTGAAATTGGGCTGGCTTGTGCCCCCGCTCATAGCGGCGATGGCGCCGTCGGCGATGTCGACTCCGGCGTCGGAGGCTTTCAGCACGGAAGCGGAGTTGATGCCGCTAGTATCGTGGGTGTGAAAGTGAATTGGAACGCCGACTTCCTGGCGCAGCGTTTTCACCAATTCGAATGCGGCGTAAGGTTTGCAGAGTCCGGCCATATCTTTGATCGCAAGAAAGTGAGTGCCCAGTTTTTCCAGTTGCTTGGCTAGCGCGACGTAGTACTTGAGGGAATATTTCGGGCGGCCTTTGTCGAGAATGTCGCCGGTGTAGCAAATGGCGGCTTCACAAACAGCGCCGGTTTCGAGTGCAGCGTCGATCGAAACGCGCATGTTCTCAATAGAATTGAGTGAATCGAAGATGCGGAAAATGTCGATGCCCTGGGCATACGCCTCACAGACAAATTGAATGATGACGTTGTCGGGGTAGGAAGCGTAACCGACGGCGTTCGCCCCTCGCAGCAGCATTTGGAAACAGATATTGGGGACGCGTTCGCGCAGTTCGCGCAAGCGTTGCCAGGGATCTTCGTGCAAGAAACGCATCGAAGTATCAAAAGTCGCACCGCCCCACATCTCGAGACTAAAAAGATTGGGCAGGCGATGCGCGACGGCGTTGGCGGTGGCGAGCAAATCGAAAGTGCGGACGCGCGTGGCCATCAGCGATTGATGCGCGTCGCGAAAAGTTGTATCGGTCATCAGCAAGCGTTTTTCTTTTCTTGCCCAGGCAGCGAATTTCATCGGGCCGAGCCTCTGCAGGAGCTGCCGAGTGCCGACGGGTGGTTTACCAATTGGCGTAGCCGGGACGACTGCTGGCTCGATTTCTTTCGGAGTTTCCTTCCCTTTTACTTCCGGGTTGCCGTTGAGGATGACGTCGCCGAGATACGAGAGCAGTTTGGTGGCGCGGTCGGCCCTGCTGGGGAGCCGGAAAAGCTCAGGTGACTCGTCAAGAAACGAGGTCGTGACTTCACCGACGCGAAACTTCGGATGGTTCACGACATTTTCGACGAAGGGAATATTCGTTTTCACGCCGCGAATGCGAAATTCTCGGAGTGCGCGGTCCATGCGCTGGCAAGCTTCGGGAAGGTTCGTGCCCCAAGCAGTGACTTTAACTAGCAGCGAATCGTAATAGGCAGCAAGCATCGCGCCAGCATAGGCTGTGCCTCCGTCGAGACGAATGCCGAATCCCGCAGGAGAACGATACGTGGAAATTTTCCCATAGTCGGGAGCGAAGTTTTTCTCCGGGTCTTCCGTAGTTACACGGCATTGCAAAGCCGCGCCGTTAAGCGGAATATTTTCCTGTTGTGGCAGCGCCATCGGCGGCTCATGCAGCTTGTGCCCCTGCGCAACGAGAATCTGCGAGCGCACGAGGTCAATGCCGGTGATCATTTCGGTTACAGTGTGTTCGACTTGAATGCGCGGGTTGACTTCGATGAAATACCATTTCTGCGAGTCCACGTCGTAGAGAAACTCCACCGTTCCCGCATTGCGATACTTAGCCTTGCGCGCGAGCTGGACGGCCGCATCGCAGAGTTCGTTGCGAATACTCGCAGGGAGATTGGCGGCTGGCGCCACTTCGACGACTTTTTGGTGGCGGCGCTGCACGGAGCAGTCACGTTCGTAGAGATGCAGCAAGTTCCCATGATGATCCGCGAGGATTTGGACTTCGAGATGCCGTGCGCGCGGCAAATACTTTTCCAGGAATACAGAAGCATCGCCGAAGGCCGAGCGCGCTTCCCCCTGTGCTTCCTCCAGAAGTGCCTCAAGCTGTGCCGCGTCGCGAACGACGCGCATACCGCGGCCACCGCCACCCATCGCCGCTTTGACAATGACGGGATAACCGATCTCCTGCGCGATCCCTTGCGCCTCTGCGGCCGACTTCACCGGATTCTCGGTTCCCGGCAAGACGGGCACGCCGGCGGACGCCGCCAGTCTTCGGGCAGCAGTTTTGTCTCCGAGCAATTCGAGAAGATTCGGTGGCGGACCAACGAAGGTGATTCCGGCCTTTTCGCAAGCGCGGGCTAGCGCCGGATTCTCGGAAAGAAAGCCGTAGCCCGGATGGATCGCATCGACCCCTTTTTCTTTCGCCAAAGCGACGATTCCAGCGATGTCCAGATAGGCTTCCACGGGCCCCTTGCCGGCGCCGACTTGATACGCCTCGTCAGCCTTGAAGCGATGCAGGGCAAGCCGATCCTCCTGCGAATAGATGGCCACGGTGCGCAAGCCCAGCTCGTTGGCAGCACGAAAAATACGAATGGCGATTTCGCTGCGATTGGCAGCCAGCAGTTTGCGAATTGGTTTGGTTTTCTTCATCTCAGAAGCGATCAAAGAGTTGCGCGAAATTCTACATTGTTTCACGGCTGCGATACGACTTTGTTGCGGTTTTTTCGATGCAAAGAACCAATTATTTTTGTGACCGGAGATGCGGTTGCCTCGACGAGCGTGTGCCGAACCAGTGTCGTGGTTGATCTGCCTTGCGCCGCTTATTGACGCGAGTTTGCCGGAGCTGAAGTGAGCGTAGTGTCTTTCAACTGTTGTAATTGGACTTGAACCTTGCTCCAGGCTTCAGGCTTTTTCTTGGTCGCATACGGCGCATCCGGGTCGGCAAAAAAGTGCAAAAGCTCTGCTTTGAGTTCGGGCGCGGTGTTTGCAAACTTGCCTTCCGCAAGCTTATCGAGCAATTCCGCGTGCGCTTCATCACTCAACCGGTACTTCCCGGGACCAGTGTTCTCACCGACATCGAAATTATTATTGGGCAGATCGAGCCTGCCTTCCCGAACGTCCACCAAAAGTTCACGGTAGCGGTCCAGCGTGGCATTGAAGCTGGCTTCAAACATCCTCTCCGTCTGGGGCGTGGGCGTCCTGAACTGCAGAATCTTGAGCGGGCCAAACTTGGGAATCAGCTTGTAAAGAAAAGCCAGGAATCGCTCGCCGGGACTAGGCTTGCGATAGTCTTTCCCCCACTCCCGTTCGTAATTCGAACGCGACAAGTTATAGAGAAATTTTCGCTTGGTGGCGTCGGGAATGTCGCTTTTGATTTCGTCTTTCTTCAGGCTCCAGGCGATGTGGGTGGCTTTGGGAATCAACTTGCTGACATCGTGGCGGTAAGAACTCAGCGCTTTTTCTTCGTTCAGCAGCACTTCTTTTAGCTCCAAACCATACGTTTCGCGGAACGCCTGATCGAGAACCGGACGCGAAACTTCGAAGCCGATGAAATCGTGATAGCTGTCTGGAGCGTAACGCTCGTGTGCGATTTCAAGGACGTCGAAGCCAAACTCTGTCTTCACATGAGCGAGCGCATTGTCCTCGTACGAAACGCTGTCGCCGTATTTCTTTCGCAGGCTGGGATACAGAATAGGAACGGCGCGATTGGTGCCAATGCGGTGGCCATTGTTATCCGCTGCGTAGTGGGCCAGCGCACCAATCGCGAATGCGTATTCAGGGATGTCTTTCGCATTTCGCAGCAGAGCTAAAATAAAATCACCACTGCGGACATAGTGCGTGAGGTTGCTAAAAAAGTGGCTGCCATAAGGGTAGTAACCCATATCTTGAATGATGGCGCCGCCATAAGCATAGGCTTGCGCCCTGCTTAGATCTTCCTCCGTGGCCTGCGGGAATTTCTTCAGGAGCAGCGGCTTGATGTGTGTTTCCCAACTCGCATCAATGATAGCCTCGTGCGAGAGCACCGCGTAGGCTTGAACCGGGCTTGGAAGCGCGAGCGAAATGGAGAGCACGCACAACACGACTATGCGAACGCCAGCAAACAAGTGATTCACGGATCTGTTCAAAGAGAGTCGATGCCTCTTCGTCCTCATGGCTTAAGGAGCGGCTGGGCAAAGCGAATGGGCACGCCAAAATTGGAACCGCCAAATCCTTTGACGACCGCGAAGGTCACGCCAATCACTTCTCCATCGCGATTGATCAACGGGCCACCTGACCCGCCTGAAGTAGTCTGCGCGTCGTAAACAATCTTATCAGGAAGAACGTCGCCGATATGTCCTTGCGTCACCAGAGGACGGATCAGTTTTCGCCGGAGGAGTTCGTCAGCGACTTCTTTCGGCCTTCCGCCGGTAGCTTTGGCGATTTCGCTCACGGCATCTTCACCGGCACGCGCAAGAATCGCGCTGATACCCGTGGCGTAACCGAGGGAAAGCAAAGTTTGACCGCTCACCGCCGCTTCCTTGCGAGCATCCATTTTCAAGATAGGCTTTTTCATTCCGGACAGATCGCCTTTTAATACTGCAAGGTCCGCTTCTTCTGAAATCTGAGAAACGCTGACTGGAATGCCAGCCGACGTGTCTGGAAAATAAGCCGTCATCTCCGCAATGCTCGGATTCAGTCCCTGGTTAATAACCGGGGCGAGCTCCTCGTTCTTCCACCAAGGCTGCGCCACATGATGATTCGTAAGAATCCGTCCGTCGGCCGCGATGAATCCCGTTCCGAAAAAGTCGGCCCGAACTTCGGGCGCACGCCCCTCCAGTGTGTAAATGGGGTTGCCATCGCTGTCGTGGAGGGGCTCGCCGTCCGGATTGATCGCCCCATAGCGCAAAGGGCGGCCCGAAGAACGGTCAACGAACGAAACAGACACATGGAGGAGGCACACGCTGGGCGCATAAGCGCGAATCACTTCCTCGGCAGACTGCGACTCCGTCTCGACACGCTTGAGCCGCGTGGTTGTCTCCTCGAGTTGCTGGCGCAGCGAAGAAACGTCGCTGGGATCAGCTCCAGAGATCTTTTGGCGCAATTCATCCGATTGTTGTTTGAGCTGCTGCTTTTGTGCGAGAACATCCGTTTGCGGAAGGGCAGCGCGCGCGCTGCGGGCATCCGCCATTAGTTGTTCCTGGCGGTGGGCGCCGCGTTCGAGCTGTGCAATCACGGAGTAAGCGCGGTTGGCTTCCTTGTTAGCGCGGCGGGAAAAAAGGATAAAAATTCCAGAGATCAGGAGAGCAAGGACAAAAAGCGCCGAGACGCCAATCTTCAAGGCCCGTCCCAACGAAAAGGCGTCGCGAGTCATCTTCTCAGTGACCGCCAGCGCCTGGAAGGCAGTCTGAGCCACCTCGCGGCCTTCATCGGCGATGCGAGTCTTCTCACGCAGTTCGTCAAAGGAGTGTTTTTCGCGCAGTTGAACCCGGACGCGAGCGAGCAATTCCGCCGTTTCCCACGGCGCAGTGAGCACCTCGTCGGCGCCGAGGTCGAGGCCCCTCGCCCGCTCAGCCGCTCCGCCCCGCGTTAGCAGAATCACGCGCGTTCCCGCGGTGGCCGCGTTACCCTTCACCTCAGCGAGAGCATCGCAACATTGAACATCCGCCAAGTCGGCGGAAAGCAGCAGAAGGTCAACGCTGGCATCCTGAACAAACTTGAATCCCTCCGCCTGAGAAGAGGAGGTAGCGACTTCATAGCCAGCCGAGCGAACCAACTCTTCCAACAGCCGGAGCGACGCGGCGTCGGGATCAACAATCAAAGTGCTTTGGCGTTTTGCGGGCAAATTCGCAACCTCAAATGAATATACCAGTGACACTCTTCAGATGCGCACCAGTGAATTCTGACACAAACAATTTAATCGTGGAAATGGGACGCCAAGGCAGCGCAGGCCTGCTAATCTTTGATAGTTTGCAGTGAGAAGAATTCAGACGATTCAGAACTAGTATTTGCGAAGTACGCCGATAACGCGCCCCTGAATCTTGACGTCCTGCGCGGCCACCATGATCGGAGCCATTTCCGAGTTTGCCGGTTGCAGGCGAATTTTGCCGGGGCCTTCGCGATAGAAACGCTTCAGCGTTGCATCCTCGCCGCCAATCAACGCTACGACAATGTCGCCGGCATTTGCCACTTGCGTTTGCTCGCACACCACAAAATCGCCGTCCATGATGTGATCCTCGATCATGGAACTGCCTTTAACCTGCAACACAAAGGAATTGCCGCCACGCGCAAAATCGCCCAGCGAAATGGTTTCGCGCTCTTCTACAGCCTCCAACGGACGCCCCGCGGCGATCCTGCCCACAAGCGGAAGCTCCTGCACCTTGCGATCGCTCACTTGGTCCTTGACCGACTTGGGCAATTGAATGATCTCGATGGAGCGGCTTTGGTTGTAGCCGCGGCGGATGAATCCCTTTTTCTCCAGCGTGGTGATGTGCTTGTGCACGGTAGCAAGAGAAGTGAGCTTGAGGCCCTTGCCAATTTCTTCAAAGCTCGGCGCGTAGCCGTGCTTGGTCTCGAACGCCACGAGGTAATCTAGGACTTCCTTTTGTCGTTTCGTCAGTGCCATGCGCCGCCTCCGCTCAATAAGTTTTCCACAGGCACTTTAGGCGAAAAGAAAGCGAACGTCAAGCGCAATCTTGCGCTTGTTGCAAGCTTTTACTGGTCGTCGTTTGGCAGGGGGAATCGCCCCCTGCAAATTCCGTTCTTTCCCTGATTGTCGTAACCCCGGATCCCGCTGACACTAACATAGGAGTCCAGACCATGTTGATCCGGTCAACGGTTTTTTAAGAAAATCTCTATTTGGAGCGGGACGACAAACTGGAAGTTTGCTAAGGTCTTCCCGCGCGGTGATGGAGTATGGCGAACCATCTCGGCAACGAATCCTTCAAGGGTGCGATCGGTGCGGGGCAGGCCACTTTTCCCGCGGTGGACAAAAATCAACGTGAGAGCGATCGTGTCTTTTTGTCCTTGCACATCCGTGTCACCAGCGTTGCAGAACATGGCAAAGATTTGTGGGAGGAAGGAAGGACAGTAGACGTCAGTCGCCGAGGCGCTGCCATTATGGTTGACCTGGAGCTGCACGCCGGCCAGAGCATCAAGATTCAGCGGGTCGGACTTGGCAAAGAGGCTATGGCTCGAGTGGTCGGCCGCATTGTCGGACGATCCGACGCGCATGTGTTTGGGGTTGCTCTAGTCGGCCCGGCACCCAATCTATGGGATATTGCTTTTCCCGACGCGCCCGATCTGGAGAAGGCAGTCCTGCGAGCCTTGCTCCGCTGTATTGCCTGTGGCCGACTGGAAGTGAGCTATCTCAGCGAATTCGAGACGGATCTCTTCCTCCGCCACCACTGCATCTCCCGCATGTGCACAAGTTGTGGAGGCTGGACCACCTGGACGCGGCCGTTCGGCCATACCTCTACGGATCCTCATATCCCGGTAGAGTTCGATAGTGAGCTTCAAGGGTTACAGCAGTACTTGGCCAGTGGTAAGCGGAACCTGCGGTCCCACGATCGTATTCGAGTAGAGGCGGTTGGATGCGTCCGGCATTCTGCCCTGGGAAACGAAGTCGTGCTGGTCAGAGATTTGGCGCGTGGCGGCCTGAGCTTTTACAGCGCTAACTCCTACCCCGAAGGGTCACGCATGGAAATGGCCGTCCCATACGCCTCCAGGGCCCCGAACATCTATTCACCAGCCAAAATCGTAAGTTCGAGGAAGGGAGCGGAAAAAGGCTTGATAGAATATGGGGTCGCCTACCTCCGGTGACCGCTAAAAAGACTGCTTCCTTTCGCAGTTTGGTCAATGCCATGCGCCGCCTCCGTTCGCTAAAGATTTCCACAGGCACTTAGGCGAACGTCAAGTCCCTTTATTAGCTTCGCGTTACTTTCCCGACTCTCTTCCGCCTCATATCTGGAAGTGATATATAGAGCTTCGATGAACTCATCTCCGAAGCGCTCCGCCTCCGTTACTGTCGCTGCAATCGTGGCTATCTTGAGCGGCTTGATCCTTCTATTGGGCTGCTCCGCGGCGTTTTTCGTATTTTTGTTCGCCAAGCTGCCTGGACCCGTTTCCGAGCTCCCGCCCGCAATGCGCTACATGATGTTGGGGACACAAGGCTTCATTATTTGTCTCTCAATATTTGGAATCGTCACGGGCATCGGTCTGCTTTTTCTTCGCAAATGGGCGCGCGTCTCCGTCCTGATCTGGGGCGGTCTTTTCGTTTTTTTCGGCGTGATTGGAATGTTGTTCATCTTTCTGATGCCGTTCCCACTAGACCCGAATGCACCTGGATTCCCGCCAGAGGCAATGCCAGGCTTTCGCTTGATTCTTCTCGTGGTCTACGGCCCTCCTCTTGCGATTGGCGCTTGGTGGCTTATCCTATTCAATCGGAAAGGCATCAAGGCAGAATTCGCAGGCTCCGCGCCTCCCACTGATCCAAATGTGCCGCCAAAACCCGCTTGCCCTCTACCCATCTCGGTGCTCGCATGGTTTTACATCACCTCGATCTTGAATCTGCTCTTCCTCCCTTTTTTTCCTTCCCACGTGCCGGTACTAGTTTTCGGACAGGTTCTTCCCTCAACACTGGGTTGGACGGTCCTGATTTTGAGCTTTTTGGCTGTTTTCGTCGCGGGCGTCGGCCTCTTGAAGCTCAAGCCATGGAGTTACGATTTGACCATTGGGCTCCAACTTTTCTGGTTCGCAAGCACGGTCGTAACTGTACTCACTCCAAACTATAAAACCGTGATGGATTCTTTTATGAAGGATTTCCAGGCGTCTCTTCATCTTCCGGAGACTCCTTTTTCTGCAGTGGACTTCTCTCACAATTACGGTTGGACCGTCGTATTTGGACTTCTAATCGCCGGTGCCGTTCTCGGTATGCTCGTTTACTACCGGCCACGCTTTCTCAAGGAAGCCGCACGAGCCGCCTTGGCATCGTGAAATCTCGACATCGCCCACTTTCCGAAGACAAAATTTCGCGATGGTCAATCCGAGCCTTTCCCGATAGGACACATGATCTCGCGAACGACTCTCTCGCTGCCACGCGCGTTCCGGTGTGATATCCTCTTCGTGTCGGCTCCTGGCGGGCTGCCTTAGAAACCATCCTTTCACCGCACCGCCTCATCCTTATGATTGAGCCACACTCCCCGGGGAACAGGGAGTCCATCGTAGTGCGGAGGTTCGGACAAGAATGTCTACGCTCGCGGAAGTTCCACCAGTAAAAAGCAAGAAGGAAGTAATCGATCAGGCAGTGATCCGTTTTGCGGGCGATTCCGGCGATGGCATGCAGATCACCGGTAGCCAGTTCACGAATACCGCAGCGCTCTACGGCAATGATATCGCTACATTTCCCGATTATCCGGCAGAGATTCGCGCCCCTGCAGGCACGATTCCCGGCGTCAGCGGATTTCAGTTGCACTTTTCCTCGAATGAAGTTTATACACCCGGCGACTCCATCGACGTGCTGATTGCCATGAATCCGGCAGCACTGAAAGTCAATGTTGCCGATCTGAAAGCCAATGGCATTCTGATCGTCAACAGCGATAGCTTCAAAGAAGGCGATCTGCGCAAAGCGCAGATGACCTCGAATCCCCTGGAAGATCATTCGCTTGATAAATACCGGTTGTTCTCCGTCGAACTCGAGCGCCTGACCCGGCGTTCGCTGGAGCATTTGGGTCTCGATGCGAAATCGATGGACCGTTGCAAAAACTTCTTCGCGCTCGGCATGTGCTACTGGCTCTACAACCGATCGATGGACCCGACCGTCCGCTGGATCGAAGACAAGTTCAAGAACAAGCCGCTGCTCGTGGAAGCGAACAAGCTGGCGCTGAAGGGCGGTTATTCCTACTGCGAAGCCACGGAAGCTTTCCAAATAAGCTACGAGATTCCGCCGGCGCAGCTCACGCCGGGACTCTACCGCAGCATGAGCGGCAACCAAGCTCTGGCCTTGGGGTTTGTCACCGCGGCGCAAAAATCCGGACTAACGCTCTTTCAAGGCAGCTACCCCATTACTCCGGCGTCAGACATTCTGCACGAACTCTCCCAATACAAAGACTTTGGCGTGATGACATTTCAGGCGGAAGACGAGATAGCTGCAGTCACATCGGCGATCGGAGCGGCGTATGCAGGCGCTCTGGCGATCACCACGACTTCCGGGCCCGGCATGGCGCTGAAGACCGAGGCCATGGGCCTTGCCGTTGCCGTTGAGATCCCGCTAGTGATTTGCGACATCCAGCGCGGTGGGCCGTCCACAGGTCTGCCCACCAAGACCGAGCAAGCGGACCTGTTGCAAGCGCTCTTCGGCCGCAATTCCGAAGCGCCAATTCCTGTGCTGGCCGCCTCCACACCTGCCGATTGTTTCTGGGTCGCGATCGAAGCCTGCCGCATTGCCGTCAAATACATGGTCCCGGTGATTATTCTTTCAGATGGTTACCTCGCGAACGGCGCGGAGCCGTGGCGAATTCCCGAACTGAGCGAGATTCCCGATTTTCCGGTGAAGTTTGCCACCGACCCGAACGGCTTCCTGCCTTACAAGCGCAATCCGCAGACTTTAGCGCGACCGTGGGCCGTTCCCGGGACTCCCGGGCTCGAACATCGCATCGGCGGCCTCGAGAAGCAGGATCCCACCGGGAATATCAACTATGAACCGCTGAACCATGAAAATATGGTGCGCGTCCGGGCGGCAAAAGTCGCCGCGGTCGCCCAAGACATCCCCAATGTGCTTCCGGACGGCGATCCCGAAGGCGATTTGCTAATCGTCGCATGGGGTTCAACCTCCGGATCGATTACCGCGGCGCTGAAAGCGCAACGCGCCAAGGGTCGGAAAATCGGGCATTTGCACTTGCGTTATCTCAATCCGCTTCCGTCGAATCTGAGTGATATCTTCAAGCGTTACAAGAGGATTCTGGTCCCTGAGTTGAACATGGGCCAGCTTCTATGGGTTCTGCGCGCAAAGTATCTCGTTGACGCCGTCGGCTTGAACAAGATTCAAGGCCGGCCATTCAAGCAAGCGGAACTCGAACAAAAGATCGAAGAAATGTTGGGACTCTAGGAGAATCGGCCATGGGAACCGCAACGCTGCCACCGCCTCTGACAAAGAAAGATTTTCAGACCGACCAGGAAGTCCGCTGGTGTCCTGGCTGCGGAGACTACGCCATTCTCTCCGCGGTGCAGTCCGTTTTCCCGGAACTCGGAATCAAAAAAGAGAATTTCGTCATCGTCTCCGGCATTGGCTGTTCGAGCCGTTTTCCGTATTACATGAATACGTATGGCTTCCACACCATTCATGGCCGTGCGCCGGCAGTGGCCACTGGGCTCAAAGCCATTCGTCCCGACCTGGAAGTTTGGGTGGCAACGGGCGATGGCGATGCTCTCTCCATTGGCGGCAATCACACCATACACATGCTGCGTCGGAATGTTGGCATCAAGGTGCTGCTGTTCAACAATAAAATTTATGGCTTGACGAAGGGCCAATACTCGCCGACTTCGGAACTCAACAAGAAAGCCAAATCGACTCCGTTCGGATCGTTGGACCGCCCGTTCAATCCCGTATCGCTTGCCATTGGTTCCGAGGCCACCTTCGTGGCCCGCTCAGTTGACGTTTTTCAGGGACACTTAAAAGAAACATTGAAGCATGCTGCCGCGCACAAGGGCTCAGCCTACGTTGAAATCTTGCAGAACTGCAACATCTTCAACGACGGCGCGTGGTTTTCATTGACTGACCGCGACGCCCGCAGCGAGCACATCCTTCAGCTCGAACATGGCAAGCCCATGGTTTTCGGCAAGAACCGCGATAAGGGCATCCGCAGGAAGTCGGACGGCGACATTGAGGTCGTCCAGCTCGGCGGCGGCATTACCGAGTCGGATCTGATCGTTCACGATGCGCATCATCCGCGTCCGGCGTATGCCTTCCTGCTCTCGCACATGGAGCATCGGCCGGACTTCCCGACTCCCATCGGGGTCTTCCGGGCCTGGGGCGACGTGCCGCGTTACGAAGACGTGATGAACGACCAGATCAAGGCCGTCATCGCCAAGCGCGGTCCCGGCGACCTCGCCAAGCTGCTTCGGGCCGGCGACACCTGGGAAGTTAAGTAGCTCCCAAAAGCAGTACTGTTGGAGTGGGTTTTATGGAGCGCCGCGTCCAGTTTGGACTCGGCACTCCCTATTTGTGAACCATTGGCAGTGCCGCTGACGTGCTGCTTCGGCAGCCTTGAACTCGCCAGACCAACCCTTCGGCTCCTGCAAGTCCTTTCCTTTCAGCCTGCCACCTAGCATCTCTCCGCGTCATCGTGCGACATCTCTTCCCGGTGCCCGCTTGGCGTTCCTTGTCGCTTGAGCCCTCACTCCGCCTCTCGTAAGGTCAGCCCAGCGGCGGATTTCACTTATCCAAGGAAACCGTCATTCGGGATTGGAAGGAGCAGCACTCATGCTTTACGAACGTTTTCATTTCACATTCGTGGGAATCGTCGCGACCCTGGTGGACTCCGTCGTTGTTGCCGAATTTACCGGCTACTGGCTGCATCGGCTTTTGCACAGTGACAAATTCCCCTCCCTAAGCCGGGCCCATCTGATCCACCATTTCCTGATTTACGGTCCCCGTCAACCCATGCGCGCCGGTGACTACCATGACGCCACGGATGATCGCTTCTCCATTGGCAACGTGGGGATCGAGTGGCTGGTGCCCTCAGCCTTCATTTTGCTGTCCTGCTGGGGAGTGATGACGTTGCTAGGCCTCCCGGCTGTCTACCAGGTGCTCTCGCTTTGCACTTTGATCGCCTGGCCGGTCCTAATGTTCAGCTACCTGCATGACCGCATGCACATCGAGAACTTCTGGATGACGCGAGTCCCCCTGCTCCGATCGTGGTTCCTGCGGGCCAGAAGGCTGCACGACATTCACCACCGCAGCGTTGATAGCGATGGCTGCATGGACACCAACTTTGGCATCGGCTTCTACTTTTTTGACCGCTTCTTTCGCACGATTGCGAAACGCCATCGCCCATTCAACTGGCAGGGCTACCACGCAGCGATCGAGCGCTATGGGTTGGAGGAAACGGAACTCTTATCCCTGCGCCGCTGCAGCCAGGCCCTCTTTCACAGAGAGGCGGAAAGCCATGAAAGCCGGCGTAAAGTCTAGATCGAAGGCCGTTGCGAACGGCTATTGCCTCTTGTTTCCTCCTCATTAGTCTTGGTCGAAGAATTGAATTGTGCAACCTGCGCAGATTTGTTACATCCAATAGATACTGGCTCCAGGCCGCTCTCATGGAAGACGTTTCAAAACTAGGTTCTTTTGCGCTATTGGGTGACGCCGATCCCGTCCCCCAGAGCTTGTTCGTTTCTCACCCTGAACAGGCCCAGACCCTCGCTATTCTTTATGACATCAGCCGCGAAGTCACCTCCATCCTCGACCGCGAAGAGCTCCTCGGCCGCGTTGCCGAGCGCATCAAGAAAATTGTCGATTATGACGTTTTCAGCGTCATGCTCTGGGACGAACAGACCCAGCATCTCGAAAGTATCTTTGCCAGATGCTGCGGGGACTCTATTCAAGCTCGTATGCGCGTTCCGCTGCACAAGGGCCTTACCGGGGCGGCTGCCGGCGAACGGCGTGTCCTGCGCGTAAATGATGTCACGGACGACCCGCGCTACATCCTTTGTGACACTGGCGTTCCCGTGCGCTCCGAACTTGTCGTGCCGCTGATGCTTCGTGACCGCCTCATCGGAGTCCTCGACCTGGAAAGCTCGAGGCCGCGCGCTTTCACCCTTGAACATGAGCGCATGCTGGCAACCCTCGGTTCCTACGTCGCCGTCGCTCTTGAAAACGCCCGCCTCTATGAGGAATCTCGCGAGAGCGAGCGCCGTTTGCGGCACGATCTGGACACGGCGCGGGAAATTCAACGCCAGCTCTTGCCCACCGGTGCACGCGAAGTTCCCGGCCTCGACCTCGCGGCAGCCTACGTTCCTGCCCGTGCTCTCGGCGGAGACTTCTACGATTTTCTTCCGTACGGTATCGGCCGTCTCGGCTTCACTCTGGGCGATGTTTCCGGCAAAGGCACGGCAGCCGCGCTCTACGGTTCGTTGGCCATCGGAACCGTTCGGGAAATCGCTGTCGATCATGCCGGCCAACCGGCCGCCATGCTCGCGCTACTGAACCAGCGTCTCCACGCTGCGCGCCTCGAATCTCGCTTCATTGCCATGCTCTTTGGAGTCTATGACGCGGCTTCGCGCCGGCTCACTCTTGCCAACGCCGGCGGGCCTTACCCGCTGCTCGTGCGCAACGGCCAGGTACAAACGGTTCCTTTGGAAGGGGTGCCACTCGGACTCATTCCCGGCACCCAGTACGATGAGCTGACTCTCGATTTGCAGGTCGGAGATATCGTGGTTTTCGCTTCCGACGGAATCCTCGAATCCGAGAATCGGCAGCAGGAGGAATTTGGCCCGGAACGTTTGAGCCTGCTACTCACCGCTCTTCCCGCGGAGATTTCCGCCCGCGAAATCGCTGAACTAATCCTTGCCGCAACCGACGAACATTGCGGCGAAGGCCATTCCCCGCACGACGATCGTACCCTGCTGGTGCTGCGCGTCACCGGAGAGTCCACCACCGATCTTTCCAAGATGCCGATCATCTACTGATGGAAATACGCCCAAAGGAAACCCCGCAACTCTTTTGGACAGCTTCCGAGTGGAGCGGATCCTAGATGGGATGATCTGCCCCGCTGTACGGCATTGATCCTCGCCGCAAATCACTCCTTGGGAGCGCGCATGTGCATGGCGCGCTTGTGCCAGCCTTCGTCTCGCAACCATTCATCCAAGGTGTGAAGGTGGATCTCAGGATAGGCTCGACGAAGATGGGGTATATCAGCTTTAAATCCCGCTTCATTGAACCACCGGAACATCACGTAAAACTCTTTGCCCAAGATGAGCCGAACAAGGGGCAGGGGCAGCTTTTGAAACTTCACGGGCTTACCCAAAACGCGACTGAAGACTTGGGCCGCCTCGGAATTGGTCAATTCGCTGCCCGCGATCTCCAACTCCTTTCCAATGAATTCGGCTGGGCGCTCGAAAGCCAAGGCCACAAACGCTCCGATGTCGTCGGTCGCAATCGTTTGATAGGGCTTGTCAGCGCGGATTGGGTCGGCGAACTTACCCTTCAGAATCCCGATTTCTACTTGATCGACGTAGTACATTTCCATGAATGCAGCGGGCCTAATCACCGTAGCCGACAGACCTAGGCTTCGAATGTGTTTTTCGACTTCCCACTTGCTCTCCCAGTGTGGAATGCCGGTGTTCCGCTCCGCCCCGCCAACGGAACTATAGACAAAATGTTTGGCACCAGCTTTTTTCGCCGCGTCCGCCACATTCTTACCTTGCTGAATTTCACGCTTTGCGCCAACCGCCCAAAAGTCCTGGACGCTGTAAATGCCGTAGACACCTGCGGCGGCCCGAGTGATCGAAGCTGCATCTTCCATGTCACCCTGGATCACCTCGATGCCCTTCTGCGTCAAAGCTCGAGCCGCATGGCTTCCCGGATCTCAAGTCAGTGCTCGCAGCTTCCACCCCTTTAGCAACATGTGGCGGACGACCGCGCCGCCCTGCCGCCCCGTTGCTCCGGTTACAAGCACTCTTCGATCCGCATCACTCATACGTCTATTCCTCCAATCGTTTAGGAACCGAAACTAGGCTCCTGCACTTATTTTCTTGAGCGCCTCTAGTATTTTGTGGTTTTCCGATTGGATTCTTCCGCCCATGGCTACATTTTCAACCGGGTATTCACGCAGAAAAATCAGAGTGTCCCCTATGTGGTATGCCTCGTCGACCGCTTCGGTAATCTTTTGCATCAATACTCTTTTTTTCTCGGGGCGAATGCCCGGCGGTGCTTCGATGAATAGTGCTGGCATGAGAGTCTCTCCTTTTTCAAACGTTCAGGTTTGTGCCTAAGAGTATTTCGGACTACTATTCTTCGGAACGTCTCGGTACAATCCCGACGCTCGGGGCTACGGGCCTCGTCGGACCTTCGCGAATGACAGCCGAAGTCGCTTTAGTGCATGGAGTTAATAGTGGAGCCAGGAGCGGAATACAAGTACAAACTGCAAGCTAGCCCGCGGTTCCGCCTGTGTGTGGATCCAAGCCCAGTTGTACCTAGACGTACAAATGCCAGGAGCTTATGAAGGCTCGATTTGTGAGAGGCGCCGAAACCAGGCTGCGGATCATTCGTACCGCTGCCGAGCTGTTCCATCAACAAGGGGCTCGCTCCACGAGCCCAGATGAAATCATCGAGGCTTCAAGAACGGGAAAAGGCCAGTTCTATCACTATTTTAAAAGCAAAGAAGGCCTGATCCACGAGGTGCTTCAGACCTATCTGGACGAGATCAAGACAGCGGCCTCGCCCGTCAATTATGAGATCAATTCCTGGAGGGATTTGGAGAAGTGGTTTGGTGCCCAGATCCAATTGCAAAAAAACTATGAAATGACTCGCGGTTGCCCATTCGGAACCTTGGGAAACGAAGTGACAGATAGTGACGAATTAATTCGGCAGGACCTCAGTCTCATCTTTGAAGTTATCAAGAACAAGATGGCTGCATTCTTCGTCAGCGAGAAGGCAAAAGGAAGGCTCGCCAAGCAGGCTAATACCGAGTGGATGGCTGACTTCTGCATCGCTTCGATGCAAGGCGCCATGCTGATGGGCAAGATCAAAAGGAGCAGCCAAACCGTCGAAACAACCGTCCACGAAGTTTTAGCGCACCTCAAGAGCTATTTAGTTGCCTGAATGAGGTTGCTTTAATGGGTCTCGCTCGGGCTCGCGAGAATGACCTGGGCTTGAATCATCTCAGGATTCTTCAGTACTGTCAGCCATTTCTCGCGCACCGCCGCAAATTCTGGCAGATTCTTTTTGGAAACAGGATCGGACGGCGGCAAACCGAGCTTTTCGAAATTCTTGTACTGGCCTTTTTGCAAAATGCGAAAGTCGAGGTGCGGCCCAGTGGAAAGCCCAGTGCTCCCTACCAGCCCGATGGTTTTTCCGATTTCCACGTGTTCGCCAATTCGCACAAACATGCGCGACAAATGCAAATACATCGTCTCGTAACCGTTGAAATGCGCGATCTGCACCATGTTGCCTTCGCCGCCCTTGCGTCCCGCGAACACCACCTTGCCGTTACCAATCGTTTGCACCGGAGTGCCGACGGGCGCTCCGTAGTCCGTTCCCATGTGCGGCCGATAAGTCTTCAGAATGGGGTGAAAACGTGCGCGGCTGAAATGCGACGTCACCGGCGCGCCAAATTTCAGCGGTGAGCGTAGAAACGCTTTCTGCAGTGATTTCCCATCC
Source organism: Candidatus Acidiferrum sp. (assembly GCA_035279725.1). Classification (GTDB taxonomy): domain Bacteria; phylum Acidobacteriota; class Terriglobia; order Acidiferrales; family UBA7541; genus Acidiferrum. The sequence goes on along the minus strand of DATEHF010000014.1, from coordinate 125,996 downwards.
GCTGAATAGTATCCCGGCCGGCCTTCGGGGTCATGAAAGAGCAGCGCCTGGTATTTCTTCCCGGCGTTCTCGTATTCCGCCGCGAGAATTCTTCCGTATCCGGCCGTCTGGCCATTGGCGTACTTTTTCTTTTCGAGAACCATCCGAAATGTATCACCCTTGCGCGGATCAGTATAAAAATCGAGGTCGTAGCCGAAGATTTGCGCCAGCCGCATAGCCAGTTCCGCGGATTCTCCAGCGTCTTCCACGGCATTGAAGAGCGAATCGTCCACGCGGCCAGTCACTGCAGCAATTTCGATCTTGGATGGAATTTCCCGGACCTGTGCGGAAAATCCGAGATCCCCTGGAACAATCTTCAGCATGCGGTCCGCATCAATCTTGTAATCGATCTCGCGCAGTGTTCCTTCCACCGAGCGCCCAACCGTGATGGTGTTTCCGGCGCGGACCTGGCGCAGATTGAAGGCGTGTTGGGCCGCGGCCGAAGCATTGGCCGCTTCTTCAGCGCTCAAGCCAAACTTCTGGAGCGCCGCCGTGAAGTTCTCCCCCGCAGGAACTTTCTTTTCGGTTGGCATGATCACCTGCTCGCGGATGCGCTGCGCTTCCTCCTTGGCCAGCCTCAGTTGTTGATCGAATTCCGCCGTCGTAGCCAGCCGCCGCTGAAACACGTATACCAGCGTTGCCGCTCCCGCGGCGCACACAAACATCATCAAGAACAAGAAACGACGATTCACGATCCCCCCAAACCCACTCGCATCCGGTACGTTGACAGAGTACTGCCCCTCACTCTTTTGTCGCAAATCGCCGTCCACGTCAAATGCGTTTAGTTCGAGTGCGCTCAATCCTCCAACGCAAGTCTGGAGCTTGTAGACTCAGTTGTAGGGGCGCAGCATTGCTGCGCCCTTGCTCGGCAAGAGTGTCCCTCGGTCGGCCAATCCGGGTAAATCCCCTGAAAACAAAAACGCTGCGGAACTTTTCCGCAGCGCAATTACTGCATTCTCAGAAATCCTAAGGTACGTTAGTTGCCGGTCTTGACCGCCGCTGTGTGTGTTGCATCCGCAAAGTAATTCTGTTCGCGAAGCTTGCGGTAAATCCGGCCCGCCACGACCGCGGCCGTTGGACCCTTCACGCTACGCGTGTTTCCGCGCAACAGAACGGCCAGCGCGATCTTTGCATGCGCATCATCCGCGTAAGTAATGAACCAGCCGATCTTCGATGGCGTGGTGTGGTCGTCGCAAGTCCCCGTTTTCCCAAGGGGCATCTCTTCGCCGTCGCGGTCAAAACTCGATTTGCCGGTCCCATACAGGACTGCCGCGAGCATCCCTTCGCGAAGTTCCGGAAGAATCGCGCCGATATTCAATTCGCGCTTCACGCGTGGCGTGAAATTCTCCACTTCTTCCTGTGTGTGGGGGTATTGCAGATAATAGAGTGTTCCACCGTTTGCGAAGGCCGCGGAAAGCGCCGCGAGCTGTAGCGGCGTCGCCTGAATCCCTTCGCCAAAGCTGGACATCCGCGCAACTCCGCCCAGGGCAGGCGGCACCGTCGGAAACGAGCCCGGATGTTCATCAGGCAAGTTGTACCCAGCCAGTTCACCTAGCCCGAGAAGCCGTCCATACTTCGAAACCGTCTCGAATCCCATGCGCGAACCGAGTTGCTCGAAAAACACGTTGTTCGAGTGCGCCATTGCTTCCGTCAAGTTCATGTACTTGCGGCGCCCCACCTTCAGCATGGTGTCGCGTGTAATCACATTTTCTTCGAGCGCGGCAAGCGCGATGGTCGGCTTGATCGTCGAGCAGGGAATGTATCCACCGCCGAACGCAATCTTTTGATTTACAACGGTGAGGATTCGTCCAGTGTGTGGATCAACCGCGACTACTGCCCCGTTGTATCGGCCAAGCGCGGAAACCGCAGCCGCGCGAACGATGGGATCATCGAACGCGGCATCGTCCGCACTGGATGAATCCGCAAAGGTAGGTACGCCTCGATAGCGCGTGACGTATCTGTGAGCGCGCTTTACCGGCGTTCCAGCGGGCGCTGCGGGCAAAGGCATCGCGCAAACTGCTGCCATCAAAATCGCAAGACTGGTTTTTCCGAACTGCTTCACCGTTCCCACCTCATTCAGGCTGACCGTAAATCAAATCAGTCGACCCACCCCATCCTGCCCCACGCCAAAAAATCAACCGGGGTCAGAAGTATTACCTTACGCCATCCAAAGGGTCAACAAACATTCACAAGAACTGTTCGTTGCTGCCACCACTGCTTCCACTTAGCAAACCCGCCGCAGCGGAATATTGCACCTCATCGGCCAATCAAACGAACTGTTCATTTGATGCGACTTAGCCCTCGCACGTGCGGGAAACTCTGTTCCTAAGAGAAACACTTTCTCTCAGAATGAGACATATTTTAGCTCTCGCCCCGCTGGTACACAATAGCCGACTGGCACCAGTACCTAGCTATGTGCTTTATTTTGAATAGCTGACCATCAGGTCAGGGGCCTGAACCTCTGCCCGGCTGGCGTAGCATCCACCCTTCCAGCGGACAGCTTCCGCGTCGCATCGTGAAACGGCCCGTGTACCGCCCCTTGGCACCTTCAACCTTCAACGAGGCGTCCTTCCATCGCCGAGCTGGCCAAACGAAAGGGCATCCGTTTCGCCGGATGCCCCTTGAAAAACTGAGTCCAACGTGTTGTGAGTTACCGCGTCGGCCGCGCCTTGGACGCGTCCGCGCCCGCGCCTGCCGCCGCAGTTTTAATAGGCGGCTTGTCGGTTTGCTGAGGAGCAGCATGGCCGTTCGGTCCAGTCGCAGCCACGTTGGATTGCCCCGGCACGACGATTTCCATCTTCTTGCGCAACGCGTTTTCCAGTTTGTCGCGGATGTCCTTGTTTTCCCTCAGGAAAACTCTCGCATTTTCGCGCCCTTGGCCCATGCGCTCCCCGCCAAAGCTCAGCCACGTGCCGCTCTTCTCGATCAATCCCTTATCCACGCCAAGATCGATCAAGTCTCCCTCACGCGAAATCCCTTCTCCGTAAACGATGTCGAACTCCGCCTCGCGGAACGGCGCCGCCACCTTATTCTTCACCACCTTCGCGCGCGTCCTCGAACCCACCACCTTGTCGCCTTCCTTGATGGCTTGAATTCGCCGGATATCCACGCGCATCGACGCATAAAACTTCAGCGCCCGCCCGCCGGTAGTCGTCTCCGGATTCCCGAACATCACGCCAATCTTTTCGCGAATCTGGTTGATGAAAATCAGGCAAGTCCGCGACTTCGAAACGATGCCCGTCAGCTTGCGCAGCGCTTGCGACATCAGCCGCGCCTGTAAACCCATTTGCGGATCGCCCATGTCGCCTTCCAATTCCGCCTTGGGCACCAGCGCCGCCACGGAGTCCACAACAACAATGTCCACGCCGCCCGAACGTATCAACGCCTCCGCGATTTCCAGTGCCTGCTCGCCGTTGTCCGGCTGCGACACCAGCAGGTTGTCCACATCCACACCCAGCTTCCGCGCATAGACCGGATCCAGCGCGTGCTCCGCATCGATGAACGCCGCCTGCCCGCCGAGTTTCTGCGCTTCAGCGATCACGTGCAGCGTCATGGTCGTCTTGCCGCCCGATTCCGGCCCATAAATCTCGATCACGCGCCCGCGCGGAAAGCCTCCCACGCCCAGCGCCGCATCAATCGACAGGCATCCACTGGGAATCACACTGACGGGCACCAGAATATCCCGGCTGCCCAGGCGCATGATCGCGCCCTTGCCATGGTCCTTTTCAATCTGCGATATCGCCGCTGCCAGCAATTTTTCTTTCTCATCTGTCATTTCTCACCTCGGTGGAGGAAATTGGAAACTTGGGCCTGCGGGGCCGATGGCCTGAGTACCGCGCCGGGAAAGCGCGTCGCCCATATCCGGGGACGTAACGAAGTGTGGAGTTTACCACTCGATTCATTCCTTCGCCACCCCTAATTGCCGGTCAGCCTCGAACTACTTAAAACCAATTCATCGCTGACAACTGTGCTCCGCATCATGGTCTCTCAGCCGCGTTTGCGCTGTCTGCTCGCGTTCCTCCAACGCCACCCGTTCCTGGTGGGTCAGTTGCCGCAGCCGGGATAGGTTCCGCCCCCGGTTGCGCGCCTCGGAGAGCTCCTCTTCGAGTCTCTCACGTTCCAGACAGCTTAGAACACCACTCGAAAAACCACCCATAGCGCACCTGTTGAAAACGACGAGGCCCAAACTACCACCATGGCGAACAAAAAGCAAACACTCTTTTTCGCCTTTGTTTCGCTATAAAGTGCGTTCTCTTGCCCGTTTTCCCGTCCACTCCGTTACTCCTCGCCAATCCTGACAACTTGCCCGGCTTGGATCGATTTGATGGAGTCGAGGCAATCGGGCAATAGGGGCAGGAGGTCTTCCAGTAGGACTGACTTTCCACAAAAAATGATAACCGCGATCTTTCGTCGCACCAGATTCTGCTGGTATTCAAATCCACGATCGACCGTCAGAACAACGTCGAATTTTGAATTCTCAGCTGCGGCCAAAAGCTCGCCATTCTCAAGTCCGGCAAAGCCAGCATAGCGGGCTGTTTGGCAATCGTGACCGGCAAGATAGCTGCGCAGGCCTCGCTCACACACTCGTCGAGAAGAACCCTCATTCATGCCTTGGCGGATAGAAGCTGTTGGGCCTCTTGAAGCGCTGCGATGGCCACCTCTCGAGAAACGGTGGGGTAACCTTGGAGGAATTGTTCGAGTGTGTGTCCTCGTTCCAGGGAATCGAAGAGCAGTTGCAGGGGGACTCGCGTCCCTCGAAAGACCGGCGTTCCACTCAGGATATTCGGATTTTTAACGATGACGCTATCTGCGGAGCTCATGACCATCTCTCCTGAACACAGTATACCATTGCGCCTTGGATCATCATGCGGTAACCTGGCCGGGTTCGCGACGATTTGCTTCCGCCTTTGCCTTGCTTTCCTGACATCGTGGTACCGGCCAGGACGGCGTCACACCGGATATTATCTTTCAGAACTAATTCACGTTCCTAAGGTTCCTTCCATCGATCACGGATAGGCGTAGAATCCTCTCCCCGCCTTCCTCCCCAACCACCCTGCCGCCACATACTTCTTCAGCAACGGACAAGCCCGATACTTCGGATCTCCCAGCCCTTCCTGCAACACGTGCATGATGTCCACGCAAACATCGAGCCCAATAAAATCCGCCAGCTCCAGCGGCCCCATCGGATGATTCATCCCCAGCTTCATCACCGCGTCCACCGCCTCCGCCGTCGAGACGCCTTCCATCACGCAGTAGGCTGCCTCATTGATCAACGGCATCAGCACGCGGTTCGACACAAACCCCGGCGCATCATTCACCGCCACTGGCGTCTTCCCCAGCTTCTTCGCCAACTCCATCGTCGTGGAAAACGTCTCATCGCTCGTCTGCAATGCGCGAATCACTTCCACGAGCACCATCACTGGCACAGGATTCATGAAGTGCATCCCCACAAAACGGTCCGGCCTCTTCGTCAGCGCCGCCAGCGCCGTCATCGAAATCGACGACGTATTGCTGGCAATAATCACCTCCGGCCTCAAAATCCCATCCGCCTCGCCAAGCACCGCCCGTTTAGTCTCCATCTTTTCCGGCACCGCCTCGACCACAAAATCCGCCTCCGCAATCGCCCCCATCTCCGTCACCGGCTGCAATCTCGCCAGTACAGTTCCCTTCTCCGCCTCCGCAATCTTCCCCTTCTTAATCTCCCGATCCAGATTCTTCCCAATCGTCTCCATCCCACGCTCGAGAAATCGCTGCTCCACGTCCCGCAAAATTACCTTGCACCCCGACCGCGCAAACACGTGCGCAATCCCATTCCCCATCGTCCCCGCACCCAGCACCGCCACCGTCCGCACTTGCTCAAAGCTCATAGGCTCTCCCACTGCCGCGCAACCCTACGGAATCACACGAAATCGAAGGAAGTCAAGGAAGACTCCCTATTCGTTTTTTGTTCAGCGGATGAAATCAGAATTTCTATGGAATTCTTCTCGGAGCGAAACGCGAACAAGGGAATACCAGACAAACATAAAAGGGACAAAAGCAAGTGCAACGTATCGGCCCACACGTTTTTCGTAGCGTGCAGCCTGGTACATCATCCAGAAACCGCCAAGATTCGCGAAAAGCACAAGACAAACGAGAAAAACGCTGAAATGGAAGTTTTGCATTAGACGCGGCCGGACCATGCTCCCGAAGATGAGCAACAAATAAACGCACATCGGCGCAAACCACGCCAGAAAGAATGGCCTTGGCGCGAGGTCGGGCCTGGTGTTCTCGTCTGGTTCAGGCTCCAGTACAGCCAGCGGCGCGAGCTCTTCTACCAAGTCCACTTCACAATCCGAGCAGCGCGCAAATCCCGGTCGATATTCCACTCTGCATTGCGGACAAAACATGTTGGGCCGAGTGTACTACAAGCATTTGCTTGCATCCGGGTCACGCCGCTCCGGCGGATGCTCGCAATGACTGTTTTGGTATGCCGGTTAACGCAAGCCACGCAACGAGCGTGGCAAACTTCTCGTCCTGCGACCAAGGCGAGCCAAACTCTCGCCCAAGCTCGCTAACGCGCCGCATCAACTCCTTCGGTTTGGCGCGAAACACTTGCCCAGTGCGATCCAGAAGTTCTTTCTCTTTGATCGTGAATTCCTTCAGGCCACAGCGGGCGCTGGCATGCAGTAACGCTTCGCGGAAGAGTTCTCCGTCCGCAGTGTGAATCAGCGCATGCGAAGCCAAAATCTTTTCCAGCTCGGGAAGCGGCCTGCCGGAAGCAAGCAGCAGCCCGCATCTCGCGAGTTTCACTCCCTGTTCTTGCGTTCGAGCTGCAATCTCCCGAATCGCGCCGTAAGCCAGTCGCCTCGCCTCAGCCTGCATGCGCTCAATAAACTCACGCGCCTGCCCCAGCAGCATCTTTTCCGCTGTGTGATAAGGCTGCCGGAATTCATAAGTGAAATTTTCAACGAGGTGAACTCGCTTCTTAGCGAGCACAACCGGCGCGCCTTTTTCGACGCACACCGCCACAGTCGCGGCCCATCCCGAATGCACGCGAAACCCAATCGCCGCCTGCTTCACAATCCCGATCCTTGCCCAGTAGGTTGCTGAAAAAGCCTGAACTGTCATTCTGAGGGCATCCGATAAGGGTGCCCGAAGAATCTCAACTTTAGTTGTCTCAGTCACTCATCATTCCGGCGGCGCGCCCTCAACTATCTCCCGCACAATTTCCCTCGCCCGTTTTTCATTCGCCGCCGAAACAAAAATTCGCGTTTCCTCCCCCGGATTTTCCAGGTGAATCGGAATTTCGTTTTCCTGCATCGCCGCGGTCAGAAATTGCGCGATGCGGTCGTTGTTCCCATTCCAAACTTCCACTTTCGGATGCGGCTCCGTCTCCACCACCAGCGGCTGCTCCGCCGCAACCACGCCGTCCTGCGCCGGAATTTCTAAATCGGCTGGCTCTTCTTCCAGCAATCTTTCAAGCACCTCTTGCGCCGCCGCAAGATTGCTGGAAAGCACCACTACTTCAAATCCAAACCGCGGCTTCCAATCGATGGGCAGTGGATCAGCCGTCGGCGCCACTTCATCATCCCCAAGACTCTTGTCCGAAAACGGAATCTCCGCCACTTCCAACTCTTCCAGCAACGCCGCGTGCATCGCCGGATCCTCCCCCGCCCACAGCAATACCAGCGAACCCTGCGGAATCGCTTTCGATGACATAACGCCCTCCCGTACCCAGCACGCCGAGTCTACTCCTTCCATGGACTCGTCCGCATTCTTCAACGGGCCATCTCGACAGGCGGCCTCCCTCCGTCCAATTATTCCGGTGGTGGGTTTTCAACGACTTCGTTCCCGAGTTCCCTTGCCCTGGCTTCGTCATCTGGGTGAACGAGTATTTTGGCCGTCCTAAATTGCTCTGTCTCCACGCGGTATGGGATTTCATGCTCCCGAAGCGCCCTGCAAATGGCGCTCACAGTCATAATGTTCCGACTGGATAATGCTAGTGCTGAAATATCTTCCGGAAACCAGCCGCTTTCTGTCCCCCGCATAGCCCAATAGTCAAGTAGCGGATCCTTTCCAATCCCGAAACCAGCGCTCGGCTCGAACTCCCAGTGTTGCAAGACTTGCGACATCACTTGCGTCGCCCGCTCGAAGTCTTTCTTCAAAACCAGGACCTCGTAATTCGGCAAGTAGCGCCGGCCGGTAATGATGTCGCCAAACGAAAGGTTCGCATTGTTAAAGGGGATCCCCGCCGCATGCAGCGATTTCCTCAATTGGGCTATGAACTCGGGATGAGCGAGATTGCAGAGCCGCCATGCCGATTCCTCCGCAGCCACTTCAGCCCGCGCGGCGTGCAACGGAACTCCGCAGTTCGGACAACGTGAAATTGCCTCAGTGAATTCACCGAAGCACAAGGGACAGACGCCAGTCGTTTCAGACGGCACATCATCCTCGCTCGCCCTTGCCCCACTCTCCTCGGGTAGCTCCTTCTCAAACTCTTCCTTGCCAGAGTCGAGAATCCACTTTGCGAGTGGTAAGCTCTCTTCAGAAACCCAAACTTCAAACTCAGCTGACTCGGAATTATTTGAGCGTTGCCCGGTCACGGAATTGGGACTCGGCGGATATTCAGGTATCCCGTAACACTCAACATTATTGTTCCAGTGACTCCACACGAGCCCCACATAAAAGTGTGGATCTTTTCCATGCCACAGCCGCGCACCATACTCGTCCCCCACGGATACTCTCTTCGCGATCGGATGACGCACCGCCTCCACATAGTTCTCCACCAAGTCCACGTCGCAATCCGTACAGTGCGTAAATCCCCGCCTGTATTCCGCTTTGCATTGTGGACAATACATTCCCTCACGCCCTTTCCGGCCCTAAGGTTACACTTTTCTCGGCTCTTGCCAACGGCCGTTCTGTCGAGGGCCCAGGAAATTTCAAAATCGCTCTTGGCAGTCCCTTAATTTCCGGTATACTTAGTCTCGTAGACAACTACGTTTGGAGTGCGGAGGCCTAGCTCCCGCTTTTCTTTTTTCAGGCGGGGCTAGTTTTGACTTTGCTAGTCCAAAACAGCTAACCTCGTGCCATTTAGAATCAATGACTTACGAAATGCAAATTCCATAACTCTTTTGTTTTGATATTCATACAAATGCCCGGGGGTGTACTACCCCTGCCCCGCGTCTCCCGGCCTGCGTCTTTTCGTCGCGCTCCTCCGTATACCAGTTACAATGAGCGCCACGACCTCATGCTTCACATCACAGTGGTCCAGCCTGTTCGCGGTATCGGCCGCCCCGCGTCCTACCCTGTTCTTCTCCACGTTGATGGGCGATGAAGCCAAGACCATCGCACGCGGCTTGCAGCGTCGCGACCCCGACCTGCTCGATCGCCTCATCCAGCAGTATCAATATCGCTTGTTCCGCTACCTCGTCTATGTCACCGGAAATAAAGAGCGCGCTGAGGACTTTTTCCAGGAAACGTGGATCCGCGTCCTCGAGCGAGGCCACCAGTACGACGGCAGATCCAAATTTGAAGCTTGGCTCTTCGCCATCGCTCGGCACCTGGTCATTGATTGGCAACGCACCAAGAAACCGCAAAGCCTCGACACGCTGACCGATCCAGAACAAGAGCATCCGCTGCAACTCACGGACGAAAAGGATCCTTCACCGCTGCACCAGGTTCTTACCCAGGAAACGGAAGAAAACATTCAAGCATCAATGCAGAAAATCCCAGCAATCTATCGCGAAGTGCTCGTCCTTCGCTTCCAGGAAGAATTGCAGATCGATGAAATGGCCGGCGTACTCAGCATCCCGCTCTCCACCGTGAAGTCTCGCCTCTACCGCGGCCTGGAAGCCCTTCGCGGCGCGCTCCATGGAGGCGTCGCATGAACAGAATGTGGAGCGCCTTCGCCGCAAACGCGAGAATCCTTGTAGTGGCGCACCTTGGCGCGCCTTTCCTCGAGGAGACTTCTAGATGAGCAACGCCATTCACGACCGCGCTCTAAAGCTGATCGCGCAAACCCGCGTTGAAGGAATCCCTGACGCCGACAGCAACTGGCTCCGGGCGCACCTGGAAGAATGCGAGTCCTGCACCGAACATGCGCGTCAGACCGATCACGCCCTGCGAGTGATGCGGGCCGTAGCAGTTCCCTTGCCGGCAGGACTAGCCAGCCGCACGCAATTCCGCGTGCGCCTGCGCGCCCAGGAATTGCGCGAGCGGGAACCGAAGCGCCGCGCCATGTGGCTGGCTTGCGCTGTGTCGTGGGCCTTCGGCATCGCCAGCGCCCCCTATGTTTGGCGTTTGTTTCAGTGGTTCGGAGAACGCACCGGCGTTCCTAAATTGATTTGGGAACTAGGTTTCGGCTTGTGGTGGACGATTCCTGCGCTCTTCTTCGTTGTTGTCGTCTTGATGGAGAAGGTGAACCACGGAAGCGACTCGGATTGGATGAAGCAAAGCAGATAATGGCGGCGAGAGGAATGAGAGGAACACCGTGTCGGACTATCAGCAAAAAATAGCGGAGTCATTGAACGAGAGGAAACGGCTGAACCAGCTGCGCAAGAGAAAGGAAAATCTCCGCTTCTGGAACGAGCTTCGCATCATCCCGCGGTGGCTATTCGTCCTGCTGGCCTTGCTCTACGTGCTCGCGCTGGTTATCGCCATGACCGTCAATATGTCGTTCCGGAGCAATCCCAACGGAAACGACATGTTCCCGCCGGAGCTGCGGGATGTTCCGGCTCTGGCCCAGCTGGCACTTTGCGGAATAGTAACCGCGGTGTCGCTGTTCTTAGCGGGTTTTATCCTCATGATTGCTTATGTCAATCGTGACGCCAGCCGCCGCGGAATGAACTCCGCCCTCTGGACCCTTATGGTTATCATCTTCATACCCACTTGGGGTCTCATTGGTCTGATTATCTATCTCCTGATGCGCGAGCCCTTGCCCTACCCCTGCCCAGAGTGCGCCACGACAGTGAACGCGCGCTTCAACTTTTGCCCCAACTGCAAGTGCAATCTGCATCCTGCCTGCCCGCAATGCAAGCGCGAGGTCGGCGAGCTCGACAAGTTCTGTCCCCACTGCGGCAGCGATTTGAAAGTCGAAACCCAGGCAGTGCCGGCTGCCTAGAGCGACGAGCCACTACTGAATTGCAAGTTAAAGAACCAGGATCGACGCATCAGTCCCAAGCCCAAATATAATCGCACTCGTTTCTTATGTTCTTTACGGCGTATTGTACGATGTGGGCTCGGTCAGGAGCCTTGGGTGCGTTCCTTTGGCTTTGCCGGCTGGTAGGCTCCGGGCACGGTGCGCGCGGCGATCGAGATGCGATTCCAGGCATTGATGGTGGCCACCGCAAAGGTCAAATCCGCTAGTTCCTTCTCGCTGAAGTGCGGGCGTACCTCTTCATAAACGGAATCCGGCACATGGCCGTTAGTAACCAGCGTGATGGCCTCCGTCCACGCCAGGGCCGCCCGTTCGCGATCCCGGTAGTAGGGACACTCGCGCCAGGCATCCAAGGAATAAAGCCGTTGCTCCGTTTCGTCAATCGCGCGCAGATCTTTCCAATGCATGTCCAGGCAATAAGCGCAGCCGTTGATTTGAGAAGCGCGCAATTTGATCAAATGGAGTAGGCGTTCTTCCAATCCACATTCATGGAGATATTGTTCGAGGCCGAGCAGGGCTCGGTATCCGCCCAATGCAAGCTTTGGATAGTTGAATCGTGCTTCCATGGTTCTCCTCCTGGTGTTCAGTAATTATGAAATCTCGACGGCGAGTGCGACGGCGTTGCCGCCGCCGAGGCAGAGGGCGGCGATGCCGCGCTTGAGATTACGGCGCTGCAATTCATAGAGAAGGGTGACCAGGATGCGGGCGCCACTAGCGCCAATGGGATGGCCGAGGGCGACGGCGCCGCCGTTCACGTTTACCTTTTCAGGATTGAGTTTTAGTTGGCGCGTCACGGCGATGGCCGCGACGGAAAACGCTTCGTTGAGTTCGACGAGATCGACGTCTTTGTCGCGGTCCCAACTGGCTTTTGTCAGCAATTTTTCCACTGCGTCGACTGGCGCCATCATCACCCACTTTGGTTCGACGCCGCTGACAGCTTGCGCGACGATTCTGGCGATCGGCCGTTTGCCGAGGCGAGACGCGTTGCGTTCGCTGGTAACAACTAATGCGGCTGCGCCGTCGTTGGTGCCGGGCGCGTTACCGGCGGTGACGGTGCCGTTTTTTTTGAAGGCTGGTTTCAGTTTTGCGAGCGCTTCGATACTGGTGTCCTCGCGCGGTGACTCGTCGTACTTGATCACGACGGGATCGCCTTTTTTCTGTGGCACTTCGATGGGGAGAATCTGTGCTTCAAAGAAACACGACTTGCGGGCGCGGACGGCTTTCTGGTGGCTTTCGACCGCGAACTTGTCCTGTTCTTCGCGGGTGATGCCGTATTTTTCGGCGACGAGCTCTCCAGTCATGCCCATGTGAAAATTCTCGTACGCATCCCAGAGGCCGTCGGTAATCATGGAATCCGCGACTACAGCATTGCCGATGCGGAAACCGGTGCGTGCCCCCGGCAGAAGGTACGGGCAGTTGGACATCGACTCCATTCCACCGGCGACGACGATTTCCGATTCGCCGAGTTGCACCGCTTGCGCCGCGAGTGCCGCGGCCTTCAGGCCAGAGCCGCAAACTTTGTTGATGGTCATGGCTGCTACGCGCGGGGCGCACCCGCCCTTTAGCGCGGCCTGACGCGCGGGATTCTGGCCGAGGCCGGCTTGCACGACGTTGCCGAGGATCGCTTCGTCAATTTGATTGGGATCGAGGCCGGCGCGGCGGATGGCTTCGGCGACGGCTTTGCCGCCGAGTTCCGGGGCGGAGAATCCGGCGAGGCCGCCTTGGAATTTTCCGATGGGCGTGCGGACGGCAGAGAGAATGACGGGAGTTTCGATGCTCATGGCGAGCCTCCAACAGAGGAGCAACCACCATTATAGCGCGATGCAGGAAATGAGGCTGCGGAAGGGGAGAAATAAGGGGCGGAGAATTCCGCCCCCCGTTTTCGTGAGGCGATCTTAGTTGGCGGCGGCAGCGCTTGGCTGCGTTTCGTCGGCGCTTGGGCCGTAAAGACCGGGAACGGCGACGTTCAGCAAGCGGAAATAGACGGTGAGCTGGGCGCGGTGGTGGATCATGTGGTTGAGGCACATTCCACGAATGCAGGCGACGCGGGGCATGGTGAAGATTTCCTGGCCGCCTGCGAGCAATTTCCAGCCCTTCATTATTTCCGCGTCGCTGACGCTGGCCAAGGCGGCGCGTGCTTCGGCGCTGCCCTTGTCGAAAGCAGCGAGGAGTTGCGCGCGATTCTCGATCTTGGGCGGCGTGTAAGACGGCCCGTTCACGGGGGCGTAGTCCAGCTCTTCCGTTTTGATGGTCATGCCAATCCACTCGGGGACGGTGCCAACGTGGCCGGCGAGCCAGCCCAGCGTTCCGGATTTCTCGTGAGGCTTCCAGTTCCACTTCTCGTCGGGACAGCGTTCCAGGACCTTGCGCGTATTCTTCATCTCTTCGTCGAACTCACCAAGCATCGATTGTCCAATGGTCATGACTTCCTCCCTTGCGGTATTCGAGATTCGGGGCGCAGCGATATTAGGCGAACAAAAAGCGAATTGTCAAGCACTTCTTTCGGCCACCCGCGAGTCTTTCTTCTGGCCCGGCGAACTCTGCCCTGCTTAGTTGCGGGAAAGTCCAAATTGGTCACTTCGCATCTGGGCGAATTCAAAATGCCTGTCTTGACAGTCGACGGAAATGGAAGAAAATGGCGGGATGCCGCACCAATTCACAACCGCCTACCTCAAAGATTCCGTCGATCTCTTTCGCTACTACAAGAATCTCGCCGAGCGAGCGATGGCGCAGTGCCCGGACGAAGCGCTGTTCACGACTCTCGACACGGAATCCAATTCTATTGCGATCATCGTGAAGCACATGTCGGGAAACATGCGCTCGCGATGGTCGGACTTTCTGACCAGCGACGGCGAAAAGCCGGATCGCAACCGGGACACCGAATTTGAGGAACCGCCGAAGACCCGTGCGGAATTGCTAGAACTCTGGGACCGAGGATGGAAGTACCTGTTCGATGCGTTGCAGCCGCTGGCGGAAGCGGATATGGGCCGGACAGTCACCATTCGAAACGAACCGCATTCAGTGATGCAGGCCATCAACCGGCAGATGGCGCACTATTCGCATCACATTGGGCAGATTCTGTTTTTGGCGAAGCATTTGACGTTCATCTCTACCGGGAAATGGCAAACGCTAAGCGTGCCGCGAGGGCAGTCCAAGCAGTTTTCGGCGGACGTGGCGGCGGGGAGGAAGTCGCAGCGCTAATGCGTTGAACACACTGAGGAGCGGCCCACCTCTCCGACCCGGTCGCGGTAAACTCCAAGCGTGCCTTACAAAAACTTCGCATCTGGTGGAAATTTCCTGAGAGGGACATCGCCGCAGTCGGGGCATTCGCCTTCAGCAAGGACGAATTGGGCTAGGCAGAGCGGGCAGTAGGTATGGCAGTTTTGTGACTCGCGACGCGGTGGACTCAAGAGTTCGTCGGGCGGCATTCCGATTCTTATGAGAAAAGATTCGAGAACGCGGCGCATCAGTGTGTCGCTTGAAGTGGCGTCTCCATCGCTTCGAAACATGGACTGGCGCAAGTTTCGTTCCGCAAGGACGCGGGTTTCTTCCTTCGCCAACAAGACGTGTCCAATGGCAACGGTGTGAAAGGCGCAGAACAAATCTCGCAAGAGAATATCGTTGGCGCGGATTGCCGAGAAGGGTGAGAGGGCTAGGACCATAACCTGCTGCCAGCGGCCTTCCTTCTGTTCGGGATAGAGTGCGCGGTGGGCGCGCAGAAAACTCCAGCCAATCCAGGCGAGCGACCAGATGAGGTATGCGAGCAGAAACGGCCAGATACGTTCGAGCCCGCGAAGCCAGATGAGCACGGGCGCGAGAAAAAACAAGAAAACAAAAAGCAGGACGCAAGCGGTGCGGAGGAAAACCGTCTGGGCCTGGTATTCCTCCAGGCGCACGGCGATTCTCTTCGTATCGAATATTTTCTCGAACTCGCGTTCGAGGGCACGGTGGCGATCTTGAATAGATCGCTTGCGGACACGATCGAGAATCGAAGCCAGAAAATAGGCGTATGCTTCCGAGCGGGCTAGGAAGAGCACGCGACCGGACGAGCGAACTTCTTTGCCCGCGCTCTGGACTTGCTGTTTATCCTGCGCACTCAAGAGTATCGTTCGACGGTCAGTGGTTTCATCGTGACCAGAGGGTGTTGATGGCGCGGGAGATTCTTCCTTGCTGGTTCGCACGGAGGGAAATAGTTCGCAGATCGTGGCACCGGAAAGCGGCAGGAAAGGATTCAGAAAAAAGAGCTTGTACCGGCCAAAACGCATTCCGGATCCCTTGCGGAGAAGCCTGGCGCGGAGTCGCCAACCGATGCGGAAGACTTCACTTTCGATGGGCGCCCAGCCGATGCACTGAAGGAGATAGACGGCAACAAAAACGAGGAAGAGGACCTGAACTTCAGTCATTCGGACTGGGTCGTCTCTTCGGAAGCTTTGCCGGTCAAAACACGTTTGATGTAATTCACAGCGCGCTTGATCATCGCGGAAAGAGCGACGAACAGGGCGACGATCAGCTTCCAGAATTTTGCCAGCAAGCCGGTTTTCAGGGCGATCGCAGTGGCTCCGCCAGCGACCAAAGCGGCTAAACCGTACTCGGCGACTTTGTCTCCGCGGCGAAACTCGGCGTAGCTGTGGCCGGTTTTGAAGGAAAAGCCTTTCAGCACTTCCGCGAAGCGCGGCAAAACGTTATCAACGACTTCGGGGCCGAGAACGAGGTCTACGTCCATGGTGCCGTGGCGTCCCAAAATTCTGATGGAGTAGTTGACACTTTTTTCGTCCTTGCCATTTTCGACGGAATGACCGTGAGTGGCCCAGGTCAGATTTTTTGTAGAGACATCGTAGAAGGGAGGTTTGTACCAGCCGTCGATGTTGTAAGCGGGCCAGCCGTGCTTGGCTCGTTCTTTATTGCCCTCTTCGGTGTTGGTCTGCAACTCCTTGAGCAAGGCATCCGCCCTGAGCTTGTCGCGATCATCGTCTCTGACGTAGCCGATTTCGTGAAACTCGAAGATCACGAACCAGAATTCGCCGACTTGCTCACCTTCCTTGCGCTCGGGGATCAGAACACCGAGCTCGGCACCGCTGGGGGGATTTTGAGTCAGTTCCAAAAACTTGCGAGTGCCATCGGCACCGGCGAACCGATAGCCTTCGGGAACTTTGATTTCCGCGAGGTCTCCCAGCTTGCCGACTGTGGGGCCATCTTGCCAGTCGATTTTTACTTTCGGAGCGGCGGCTTGCTCCTGGGCGGGCGAGGAGAGCGGGAGCGCCAGCAAACCCAGAAACGCGGCGATACACAGGGACAGTTTCGAAGGTCGAGGGAGGGGCATCTGTTTTCTCCGTTTCTGAACGTCAGGAGAGCCGATGCGGGCATTTTCCTCTGAGATGGAGCACCTGTAAACAATTTTGTCCGGCCGCGTTGAGTAGATTGGGGGGCAATTTCCTCTTCACCTGGAAATCCGATACCCTTTCAAGCGATGGCGACTTTGTTTGAGATGGAACCGCTCGGAGAGAGCGGCCTGAAGCTAAATGATGCGCAGAAGCGCGCGATCACCCATGGCCAAGGGCCGCTGCTGGTGATTGCGGGAGCAGGAACCGGAAAGACGCGCGTCATTACCGAGCGCATCCGGCATTTGCTGGAGACAGATGCTTCGCTGTCTGGGGAAAATATCCTGGGCTTGACGTTTACCGACAAAGCCGCCGGCGAGATGAAAGCGCGCGTCGTGAAGGCGGCAGGCGAGCGGGCCAAAGAGGTGACGCTCAAGACATTTCATGCGTTCTGCGAATCGCTGCTAAAACATGTGGACGCCGACTATGTGATGCTCGACAAAGTCGACCACTGGATCCTGCTGCGGCGTAACCTGCATCGGCTCCAGCTGGACCGTTACAGACGGCTGGCCGAGCCGGGGCAATTCTTGAGCGATTTCATCGAGTTTTTCTCGCGGTGCCAGGATGAACTCGTTTCCAGCGGCGACTACCTTCGTTACGCCGAGCAGCTTGCCGCCGAACTGGAAGCCGAGCGTGACCAGTTGGATGCAGACACACTCGGTGAACGGGAAGAGGCCGTCGTACGGGAGCGAGAAATCGCCCACGCTTACCAAGCGAGCGAAGAATTGCTGCGGGAAAAGAAACGTTCGTCCTTCGGCTCACTGATTACCGGCGCGGTGGAACTTCTCGAGCGCGACGCGGTCCTGCGGGCCACGCTGCAAAACCAGTATCGCTACATTCTGGTCGACGAATTCCAGGATACGAATATTGCGCAACTGCGCCTGCTGGAGCTACTGGCAAACGAGAAAAAGAACATCTTCGCCGTGGGCGACAACGACCAGGCCATTTACCGGTTCCGCGGTGCGTCCTTCGGCAGCTTCAAACTTTTTCTGGAGCGTTTCGCGGGATGGCGTGAAGGCGAGGATTCCACCCCTTTTCGCGTGAGCCTTACAGAAAACTACCGCTCGACGCCGAATATCCTGCGCGTCGCCAGTCAAGTCATTGGAATGAACACGGCGAGCGCGGATTTTCCGAAGAAAGTGCTGACCGCGAACCGGCCGGAAGGCGAAAAGATTCGTGTGGTGGAACTTGCTGAAATCGAGGACGAAGCACGATGGGTGGCCGGGGAAATCCAGCGCATTCACCGGGCCGGTCGGCGTTGGCGCGATTTCGCGGTGCTCTACCGGGCGCACGGGCATCGCGATGCCCTGGTGCGTGAGCTTTCGAAGCGCAAAGTTCCCTTTGTGATCTCCAGGCTATCCATTCTGGAGCATCCGCTGGTGAAAGATCTCATCGCGTATCTCCGTTTGATCGCAAAACCCTACGACGACATTGCAGCGGCTCGCGTGCTGGCAGCCCCAGCTTGGCGGCAATCACCATCCGACCTGGTGCGCTTGGCGGAACGTGCGCGCAAAAATCGCAAGAAAATTTATGACGAGCTGCAAACCAAACAGCCCAGCCTTCCTTTTGAGCCTGCCGCAAACGAATTGAACGACCTGAGGGAGTTCCTCTCTTCACAGCGAAAAACAATGCAGCGTCGCACAGCGGCAGAAATACTGGGCGACCTTGTGGAATGGCTGGAAATTTACGCGCGCGCTTCGGAACAAGACCGCTCGTATGTCAGGAGGCTTCCCGAGTTCGTCAAGGAGTGGGAAGCGAAAAGCGAAACGCGCGGCCTGGCGGAGTTCGTGGAATATCTAGAGTACTTCGACCAAGCGGGCGGTGTGATTTGCCTGGAAGAGGATGCCCCGGGCGATGCCGTGCAGTTGATGACCGTTCACGGGGCCAAGGGCCTGGAGTTTTCGCATGTATTTGTGCTGCGCGTGAACAAAAACAAGTTTCCACAGCCGGAACGCGCGCACGTGTTCGAATTCCCAGCGAGGTTGATGAAAGAGGGCGCTCCCGAGGTTCATTTTCACCATCAAGAGGAGCGGCGGCTGTATTACGTGGCGCTGACGCGGGCGCAGGACCGGCTAACGATTACTTCACTGGCGGAGAGAAAGGCAAAAGTACCGCCGTTCATCGAGGACATCTTGATGGATCCGCGGCTGAAGCGGCGCGATGTGCTGCAACTCGCCCCAAAAGTCGCGCCAGCACTAGCGGAAGTTGCCGACGAAGGGGCGAATGGAGAGGCGCAAGATTCACTCTTTGCGCCTTTGGGCCGTGCCAAAGTCTTCTCGCGCATCGCTCAGTGGGCGAAGACGTTTCATCCGCCGTCGCCCGAACCATTGCAACTGCATCCTTCGGCAGTGCAGAGTTACCGGTCTTGCCCGCAAAAGTATTTGTTTTCGTCCTTGTGGTCGTTGCAGGAAGGCGCTAAAGCTACATTAACGTTTGGGCGAGTGATGCACGGCACGATTCGAAGGATGATGGTGGAATTCAAGAAAGGCAACCGGCTGCCGTTTAACGAAGTGCGGGGGATTTATGAAACGGAATGGTCCCGCGTAGGCTATGAGGATGAATATCAGGAGGGGGAGTATAAGAAGGATGGGCTGGAGCAACTGCGCGGTTTTCACCAAGCCATTCAGGAGCAGCCGCTACTGGTGCTGGAGTTGGAGAAGAATTTCGAGCTGCCCGTCGAGAACAACGTGATTCTAAAAGGTCGGATCGACCAGGTAAATTCGCTAGGGCGGAACGACGTGGAGATTGTCGACTACAAGACGGGAAGAGCAAAAAAGGATTCGGACGCGCAGAAAGACCTGCAGCTGAGCATTTATGCTATCGCGGCAAAGGAGATTTTTGAGTGGAATCCGGTGCGCATGGTTTTCCATTATTTGCAGGACAATCAGCGGCAAGAAACCATGCGAGACACGAAGCAACTCGACGAGGCGCTGCGTGTCGTCCAAGAAACGGCGGCGGACATTCGTGCTGGGGAATTTCCGGCGAAGCCAGGATTCATCTGCCGCGGTTGCGCTTACAAGCCGATTTGTCCGGCGCATGAAGAAGCGTTGATTGCTTCCTAGGGTTCTTCAAGATTTCGCAGTAGGAGCTCACCTGGAGGACGATTGTGAATCGCAAGAGTATCTATCTGATTCTGTGCATCCTCGGTGCGGCGATTCCTTATTCCCAGTTTGTGCCGTGGATTATGGAAAACGGACTGAACCTAAGCCTGCTGATCCGTCAGCTCTTCGCGAATCGCGTCAGCGGTTTCTTCGGTCTGGATGTGCTCGTATCATCCGTGGCGCTTCTGGTGTTCATGCGCCTGGAGGGAAAGGTGACGCGCGTGCGGTTCCGTTGGATGCCGATTGTGGGTTTATGCGTGGTAGGAGTTAGTCTGGCGCTGCCGTTATTTCTTTTTCTTCGTGAGCTTGCGCTGAAAGGAAGCCTGGAAGCTGCTCAACGCGGGGCCGCTCCGGCGAAGTAACCTTCACGGGCCAGGATAGTCAGGCCTTCACGTTTCACACGCACTTCGATGGAATGATACTCGGCGCCGCGGTCGGTTCCGCTGGGAGCGTAGGCGAGGGTGTACTGGTTGCGAGCTTCTTCGGTGACGCGGGAGTAGAGCTCTTCCATTGCGCGGCTCTTCATACCGTAGTAGACGTCGCCGCCGGTGTCATGAGCGTATTTGGAAAGACGTTCGAAGCGCCGCTCGAAATAAGCGCTGCCGACGCCGACACCGTAAACGCCGATGTTGTAGCGCAGCAGTTCCTTTAGCACGGTGTCGTAGTTGTAGGTATTGGACTTCGGCCCGTTCACGCCATCAGAAATTAGAAAAATAATCTTTCGGCGCTGGCGCTCCGGGTCACGATCCTTCAATAACTGCGCGGCGCTGTACACGGCGTCATCCAAGGCTTTGGTCGGCTGGCCCTTGATGTTCATCAGGCCACCGGTGATGTTTGGAGCGTCGCTCGTGGCGGAGTGGCCGTTGATGGATGGCCCATTGCCGATAGCCGGGCTCGACCTGGCCACGGTGGGTTGATCGTCCAGGCGGGTGCGCTGCAACTCGGTGAGAAGTTTGTCCGGGTCGCTGATGAAGCCCTTGCCTTCGTGGAAGAACTGGTCAAAGCGGCAGACAAAGGCTTCATCATTCAAGCTCAGGCCTGCCACTACGGCGCGCAAACTGTCTGTAACCTGCTTGGCGTCTTTCGACTTCAGGTCGTTGTCG
This sequence comes from Candidatus Acidiferrum sp., assembly GCA_035279725.1. Taxonomy (GTDB): domain Bacteria; phylum Acidobacteriota; class Terriglobia; order Acidiferrales; family UBA7541; genus Acidiferrum. The sequence goes on along the minus strand of DATEHF010000014.1, from coordinate 105,241 downwards.
ACGAGCAGAACCATGGAAATGGGCGCGGGATCGGCCGCGAAATGAGCGATCTTTTGCTCGACGTTGTCCTCGAAAATCCGAAATTCGTCGCGCCGGAGGTCTGCGACCAAGCTGCCAGACCTATCCTTCACAGTGACGGGCACCACGACTTCGTTAACGCTGAAGATGATTTTGCCTTGGCTGCTCTGTAGGGGAGGCGCCGAGGTAGTCTGCTGCTGGGCAGGAGGAGGTGTGCCCTGTTGCGGCGTTTGCGCGCCAAGCTGAGTGAGCAGCGCAGCCAGTGGTGCCGCGGAAAACAAGGCAAGGATTATTCGTAGACTTTTCATGGGCCTCAAGCCAAACTTCCTGGTGAAATTATCCGCGCGGTGATTTCGGCCACGCATCCATCGCACCGCTTCGCGGCATCCTATTGGGCGACAATACCCCGCGGAGCTTTTCGGTCGGGCATCTCTCGCAGAGGAAAGTATACATGCAATCGATGCACAAGCTTTTGATGCAATGTGTGACCGCAACGGTTGCGGTGAGTCTGACCGTTCCCGCCATGCCGCAGGAGCCGGTGGCACAAGGCGGCACCATCAAATCCCAAGTAAGCCTGGTGAACCTGTTTGCGACGGTGCGCGACAAGAGCAAAAGGATTGTGCCCAACCTAAAGCAGGAAGACTTCCGGGTTTCCGAGGACAATCAGGAGCAGAAAATCGCATTTTTTTCGAGAGAGGTAGCACTGCCGATTACGCTGGCGTTACTGCTGGATACCTCCGGAAGCGAGCAGGACATGCTGAGCGCCATCCAGGATGCGGGCAGCCAGTTCATCTCCCGGATCATCCGGAAAGGCGATGAAGCGCTGGTGATGTCGTTCGATGCCAATGTGGACCTGCTTTCGGATTTCACGGATGAAAAAAGCCAACTGGAACGCGCGATCCATAAGAGCAGGATCAACATTCCGGATCAGGGCGCAATGGGAGGAAATCCGGGCCCGATTGGTTCCAGGCAGATTACAGGTACTGCTCTATACGACGCTATTTACCTCGCTTGCGGAGAAAAGCTCGCTACGGAAGCGGGGCGGAAAGCAGTTGTTATTGTTACGGATGCACAGGATGAAGGCAGCAAGGTTAAGCTGGAAGAAGCGATTGAAGCGGCACAGCGTACAGACACCGTCATCCACATCCTGCTTGTGGTGGACCCACGTTATGGCGGCAACGCGGGCGTGGCGCACAAGCTCGCGGAAGAGACTGGAGGGCGCATGATTTCAGTGCGCTCGGAGAAAAAATTAATGGAAGCATTTGACGAAATTTCCGAGGAGCTACGGAGCCAGTATACGCTGGGCTACTATCCCTCGAACGCGGCGCAGGACGGAAAATTTCGCAAAGTGAAAGTCGAGACGGCCAACAAGGACCTGAAGGTCCTCGCCCGCAAAGGCTATTACGCGCCGAAAGGGTGAGACTAAAATACTTGGGGCAGCAAAACTGAGCGATCGCTCCCAAATTGGATTCAAAACGCTCGTCTTGCAGCCCCATCCCCACCGACTAAAATGTTTCTCGATCAATGATGCTCGCAGCAACCGCCTGCGGCGTCGGTTGTTTTGGCGGGCTGGATGTATTCAGATTGCGCGTCCACTATGTAGTTCTCGTCATACTTGTCGTGGTGACGGACCCAGGCCATTCCGTGTTTGAGACCGGCTTCGTCGCGACCTTTGGGCGTGAGATCCAACCAGTTGTAAGCCCCGATGAGGATGTCGAGGCCGCGCGCGTAACTGGAATAGGTGTGGAAGATGTTGCCGGTGGCGTCTTTGTAGAAAACACTGGTGCCGGGACGTTCTTCGCTCGGGAATTTCTGCATTGAGTAGTTGTAGTAGACTTCGCCCTTCTCCAATTCCTCCTTCGTCATAGATATCTGGTAATCGTAGTTGAAGTCCGTGGCGTTTGAGGAAACCCAGTGGAAGCGCCAGCCCATGCGCTTCTTGAAGGCTTCGATCTGTGCGAGCGGTGCGCGCGAAACCACCGCCAGGCGGACGTCTCGCGCAACCAGGTGGACGACACTGCCGTCAATGTGATCGGAAATGAAGGAGCAGCTCGGGCAGCCTTCTTTCCAGTCCGGACCAAGCATGAAGTGATAGACAATCAGCTGGCTGCGTCCGCCGAACAGATCGGCGAGGGTTTCCTTCCCTTTCGGGCCATCGAAAACGTAAGCTTTCTCCGCCTTTTCCCAAGGCATGTCGCGGCGTTGCTGGCTTAACTGGTCTCGCAGCCGCGTAAACTCCTTTTCCTTCTTCAGCAATTCTTTTCTCGCAGCCAGCCATTCGGCCGGCGACACGACTTTCGGCTGTCCCATTGCTCTTGTTGCCATGACTGAATCTTCTTTCTATTTTTTCCACTCTTGCGGAAAGGTATGCCTTCACGCTGTGTAACGAAACCACGGCTCGGGGAGCACTGGAGCGCGTCCTGCCTCGGCCCAAACAGACTCCGTGCTCCCCTGGCCGTTCGAAAATGTAGCGGAGCTTCGAGCCGCTCCCCTACGCACCAGCGGCTTGGACCTTGGCCGACTCGGTTGCCTGTCGCATTTGTGCGAGCACTTTGCGAATGGCTTCGTTGGACCCGGGGCTGCGCTTCTCGCGCCACACTTCCAGGTGGTTGGATAGTTTTTCCAGGTTGGCGAGGAAATTCGGGCTGCTGAACATGGCGCGCCAAGCGCCGAGCACCGGCTTCACCTGTTCAAAAACACCCCACTGTTCCCCGTTGCTTTCGAAGAAGAATTCTTCGTCAATGAGCCCGCGATTCACGATGCTCGCCACCATTTCCCAGTAACCCAGCACCATACGCACGTACAGGCTTTCCTTGCTGCCGGGAGGGCACAAGCGCGTCAAGTCGTCGGCATTCTTCACGTAGAAATTGGCTCCGAACCAGTCTCGCGCTTCGCGCAACTTCGGTTCGCGCCGCTCCTCGAACAACCGCAACATCAGATTCACTTGCTCGTTTGTTACTTCTCCCATGACTCCTCCTTTGATTTTTGACCTGTCTCTTTATTCTGAACCGAACTCGTTACTTTCCTTTTTCGACCAATTCTCAAAACCAATGCGGCCAGCCCGCCAGTAGAGATCACGCTTGCCGTCAAAAGTGCTGCACCGCCGATGCAAAATGGGCACATAAGTCGCTCCGACGCAGCGGTTCACTCACCGCGATCGAGAGGCTTCCGCCCTCTTGCGCACGCCATCGTTCATGTAACCCCACCCCTTCGACACTCCCGCGCGGTGCTCCTCCGAAATGATTCCCATCCCAGAGTGACGGAACTTGATCAGCGTCCCGCCAGGCTCCTCGCTCAGGCGGTACTGCACGTTGTTGACTGCGGGATAGGACATGAATAGCGGTCCGCTGAATTCGAGCAGCGTGGGCCGCTTGATGGCCTGCACTACGGCCCAGAAGTGGCCATTATTCGCACCCAGGTCCCGGTACCACCGGCCGCCCGGCCACGCTTCAAGCTTCATCGGCATTGGCACGCCGTTCGGCGTCTCGTTGTACGGCCCCAATTGTTCCAGTAGGGCCTCAAACGTCGCTTCCAACGTCGCGCGAACGTGGATCTCCTCTGTCACCGTCAACATCAAATCTTCAGTTTTTATTCCTGTCGAGATCATCCTTCCTCCCTCGAATGAAATCACTTACCCCATCGTTTGATGGATTGCCCTTCCGCTCCGCACGCTCCTTGACGCGGCTCAATTGATGACGCCAGAAACGCTCAAAGGTTTCTGTCCACTCATGAAGAGGGCGAATGGCCTCGGCGTTAGTGCGATAGAGCATGCGGCGGCCGTCGCGGCGAACATTGACGAGGCCAACCTCCAAAAGTACGCGGAGGTGCTTGGAAACGGAGGGCTGCTCCATGCCCAGCGAATCGACGATCTCCCCGACCGGGCGCTCTTGCAGGGCAATAAAGTTCAAGATCTCCCTGCGCCGAGGCTCCGCCACCGCGTTGAAGGCATCCGAAGTTGTCGCCGCTCGTGCCATGCCGTAACAATACATTCCTATATGGGAATATGTCAAGCTATTTTTAGTTTTTTTGTGGCCCTGCCTCCATCACCTCGGCCCACCTCGGCCCTTGACCGCGCCCCCTCTTTGGCGATAGCCTCGCGCGTAATTTCCTGCACTTCGTTGTTTCTTCCCAGGAGGCTAAGCATGGTTCCACTCGGTGCCCTTCTGCTACCCATACTGCTCGCTGCAGTCATTGTGTTCGTGGCCAGCTCGTTGATCCATATGGTTCTGAAATATCATCAGAGTGACTACCACCAGATCCCGGACGAGGACAAAATCCGTGATGCTATACGGCCAGCAGGATTGAAGCCCGGCCTGTATCATTTTCCGTTTTGCACGCATAAGGACATGAACACGCCGGCCATACAGGAAAAATACAAGCAGGGCCCTGTAGGGTTTCTAACGATCTATCCAAGCGCACCACCAGCGATGGGGAAATTCCTAGGTCTGTGGTTTGCATATTGCCTGCTGATTGGCTTGTTCGTTGCCTATCTCACGGGGCGCACGGTGGCGCCCGGCTCGCACTACCCGGCTGTGTTTCGGGTGGCTGGGAGCGTCGCGTTCATGTCCTACGGTTTGGGGCCGCTGGTCAATGGCATCTGGAAAGGGATTCCGTGGAGCATGGCCATCAAGGAATCCTTCGACGGCCTCATCTACGCCTTGCTGACCGCCGGCACCTTCGGGTGGCTCTGGCCGCGTTAGACGTGGCTTCCCGTGCCGAAACCTACTGCCGAGCGAAGGTGAATTCGCCTTCCGGCGTACGCTCCTTCAGAGCGATGACCTTGCCGTTTTCCATGACGAACTCGTAGATGTCATCCGCGAATTGCGGCGTCCGGAATTTTAGGCCTTTGATGGGAATCAGCTTGGTAGGAACGCCGCCTGGGAAGGAAAGCGAAAGACCGGCACCGGGTTGATAAAGCACCTGGAATTTGACTTTTGTTGGAGTGATGTAGTCGCCCGCAAGCTTTTCGAGCAACGCCGGGTCCAGCGTTTCGGGCTTGCGCGTGAAAACGACTTCTCCCTCGTCCAAGGAAATCACTGCGCCATCGATGTCACCTTGCGGGTTGGTCCGGAAGTTCACAGAGAAGCGGCCGTACTGTTCGTCGTCGGGAGTGTCAAAGCGATCGTAATGGAAGTGGCTCATGGGAAAGTGGAACTCGTGAAAACCGAATTGCAGCGCGTCGCTCTTGAGGCCGATTTTGAGGATGCCGTACCCCGGATTCTCATACTCGCCGGTGTAGTCGGTCAATGCATGGGACGGCTTTGTGTTAGGAACGCGGTCGCCGCCGGCTTTCGCGCGAGCTTCCGTGCCTGCTTTCTTGCCTGCGAGGCGCCGCTGGAGCTGGCGCTGGCTCCACGGCGTCTGGTCCATGCCGAGTAGCCGCTCGTACAGATTGTAGCTGACGATGTTGTAGAGCGGGGCGCTGTGATCGCTGATGACCAGGACGATCACGCCAATCTTATCGTTGGGCATAAAAGAAACCTGCGAGTGGAAGCCGGGGAGGTCGCCGCCGTGAAACGTAATTAAGTGGCCGCGATAAGCCGCGGTTTCGCGCGCCATCCCATAGGCCGGATTCAACAGCTCCCAATAACCAAATGCTTCGCCAGCGACGTTGGGCAGACCGACGGCTGGTTGCAGGGTTTCTTTCAGTACATTCGCGGGCAAAATTTGTTTGCCGTTGTATTTGCCGTCGTTCATCAAGGCGATCAGCCAGTGGGAAATTTCATCAATATTGGAAATGATGCCGCCTGCCGGAGCCACGCCTTCGGTGTCTTCGTAGTAAGGAATCTTGTACAGCTCGAAGGAGTCGCGCTTTTCCTTGAACGGCACGCCGTGGTCAGGATGCTGGGTCATGTCCGCGATGGTGAAAGAAGTCGTGCTCATGCCGAGCGGGGTCAAAATCCGGTCGTGCACGAAATCCTCCCACCGCTTCCCTGACTTCAATTCAATGATTTCGCCGACAGCAGAGAACATCAGGTTGTTGTAGAGAAAAGTCTGCCGCATGGGCTGCTGCGGCTCCAGATACTTCAGCTTTTCAAAGAGTTCCTTCCTGGTGAACGGTGACTTGAACCAGATCGAATCGTGCCTCGTTACTCCGGTGCGATGCGACAACATGTCGCGCAAGGTGACATTATTGTTGAGCTGGTCGTTGTAGAACTGAATCGTTGGAACGGACTCGCGTACAGGCTTGTCCCAAGTCAGTTTTCCTTCCTCCACCAACATTCCTGCAGCTACGGCGGTGAACAGCTTTGAATTCGAGGCGATCTGGCAGAGTGTTGTCGGCGTGAAGGGCAACTTTTTTTCGTAGTCGCGATAGCCATAACCCTTGGCGAAGACCAACTTGTCGTTCACCACTATCCCCACGCCGATTCCGGGTGTATTCCAATCCTTCAGTACCTGCTCCATGTAGGAGTCAAAGCCACTGAGCTTGCTGGTGATGTCCGGCGCTTGAGCAACAGCGGCCGGCCCGGAGAGCATTACCAAAAACGCTAGCACGAAGAACAAGACCGCATTTGTAACTTGGCTGGACGGCCGTAGAATATTGGAAAACATGAAGCTGGAATCTCCTCTCTGGGATGTCCAAGGGGAAAAGGCGCAGGCATTGTATAACACAGAACGAATTGACCCCAATCCCCTGACCGTCTACCATCCTCTCTTCGTTCCGCACTTATGATCAACGAAACCGTCGCGCACTACCGTGTACTCCGCAAGCTTGGCAGCGGCGGCATGGGGATCGTCTATGAAGCGGAAGACTCCAAGCTGGGCCGGCACGTCGCACTCAAATTTCTCCCTGAAGGCAGCCATCGAGATCCACAATCTCTGGAGCGCTTTCTCCGTGAAGCTCGCTCCGCCTCGGCGCTGAATCATCCCGGCATTTGCACCATTCACGCCATCGAAGAACACAATGGGCGCACGTTTATCGCCATGGAACTGCTGGAAGGGCAAACCCTGGATAAGCTCTTGCCCCTGGGCGCGCTTCCGATTCCTCGCACTATCGATATCGGCATACAGCTCGCCGATGCGCTCGACGCCGCTCACAAAAAAGGGATCATCCATCGCGACATCAAGCCCGCTAACATTTTCATTACCGACCGAAATACCGTGAAAATCCTGGATTTCGGGCTCGCCAAGCTGCTCCCCGAACATCATGCGAGTGTCGGGGGCGAAACTCTCGGCGATACCCAGGCAATGCTTCTCACTAGTCCGGGCACAGCCGTCGGCACGATTTCCTATATGTCGCCTGAACAAGCGCGTGGCGAAGAGCTGGACCCGCGTAGCGACCTTTTCTCGCTCGGTTGCGTACTCTACCAGTTGACGACCGGCATCCTGCCGTTTCCGGGCACAACCAGCGCCGTGGTTTTCGACAAAATCTTAAACAGTACGGCCGTGGCTCCCGTGGCTCTGAACCCTACTGTTCCCGCCGAGCTGGAGCGCATCCTCAATAAAGCACTTGAAAAAGATCGCGACGTCCGCTATCAGGTGGCCGCGGAATTACGGGGCGACCTGAAGCGTCTGCAACGCGAACTCGATTCAGGCAAGGTGCCGACCGTCACATCAACTTCGGGTCGCATCCCGACTCAAGCTTCTACTCCGGCTGCTTTGCCAGCCGAGCCGTCGCTTACGCCTTCGAGCGGTTCCGTCTTGATCGCAGCTGCGGGCAAAAACAAAATCGGAACAGGCGCGCTGCTCACCGTGGTTGCCCTCCTGCTTGTTGCCGCCGCCTTCGGTGTCTATTCCCTGTTGCCTCGCAAGAAGGAATTGCCCGTCGAAAGAATGTCGATCGAGAACCTGACCAATAGTGGCAATGTTTTTCTCTGCAAACTGTCGCCCGACGGAAAATATTTGTTGCACGTCCGCCAGGAAAACGGGCTTCAGTCGCTTTGGCTTCGGCACATTCCCACCGGCAGCACCACGCAGGTAGTCGCCCCATTTGCTACCCGCTATACGGGCCTGACGTTTTCACCGGACGGCAATTACATTTACTTCGTGCGGCGCAATGAATCAGAGCAATCCATCGCTTCTCTGTATCAAGCGCCAGTGCTGGGAGGCACGCCGCGGCTCTTGATCAAGGACGTCGACAGTCCCATCGAGTTTTCCCCCGACGGAGAATCCTTCGCGTATCTGCATCGCCATGAGGATTCTGCGCTGACAGATCTCTACCTCGTTCACAAGGATGGTTCTCCCGATCGCGCTTTGTTCAGGCATCAAACGATTGCGACCAGCAGTCTCGCGCTGGCCTGGTCGCCCGATGGAAAAACGATCTTGATTCCAGTGTCGCAGCCCACACCCACCGATTTCGGGGGCTTTCTGGCTGTGAACGTTGTCAGCGGTGAGCAGAAACTGGTTGCGCTTGCCAAAGACCGCGGCTATTTCAATCCATCGTGGATGCCAGACGGAAAGAGTGTCCTGGTTGCCGCCTCACTTGCCGAGACCGCATTCGAGCGGCGGCAGCTCGGAGTGGTCTCCTATCCAAGCGGAGAATTTCACCTGTTCACCACGGATACGAATCTGTATCTGTACCCGAGCATTGCGGCAGATGGGCGGACAATTGCCGCTAGCCAAGCACAATTCAAATTCGAACTCGACGTGGCTCCCGCAGGTTCTCCCGAATCCATCCGTGCGGTCCCGCTGTCGTCACGGCTGGGCATCTGGAGGTGGGACTGGACTCCGGACGGGCGCCTACTCGTTCCACAGGGACCTGACCTCCGGATTGTGAACCCCGCGGGTGGAGAGAACGTCGTGGCCACCAACATGAAGCATCCGGCGGACCAGTCCGCTTCTTGTGGGCAAGGAAAATATATCGTGTATCGCCAGTTTGGAGTCACCAACGGCGTTGCCGACAACCTATGGCGAATGGATGCCTCCGGGCTTAATCCGAAGCAGCTCACATTTGGACTAAACGAAGCGGACCCTGAGTGTTCGCGCGACGGTAAGTGGGTCTATTACATCGATCGCGCCGACAATATGACCTTGAAGCGGATTTCTGTCGAGGGCGGAGCTCCGGAGACCGTCATCAATATTCCTACGGGCGCCTATGCCATTTCTCCGGACGGCAAGAAAATCATTCGGGACGAAGTGCGAGACTCCGATCACAAGCTCATGCTGGCAGTTTATTCGATCGAGGATAAGAAGAAGAACTATCTCGAATACGACCAAAGGGCTTTGCTGGGGCTTGCTTTTCTGCCCGATAGCAAGTCAGTCGCTTATGTGGTTCGCGAAAAAGCCGTCGATAACCTCTGGGCCCGTCCGCTGGATGGTTCGCCGGGACGCCAGTTGACGCACTTCACGTCCGAATCCATCTACGCGTTCCGGTATTCTCAAGACGGGATGAAGATTGCACTCGAACGCGGGCATGTGGAATCCGACGCGATCCTGCTCAGCAACGCTTCCCAGCGGTAAATTCCAAAAATAGGCTACCGATTCGTGCCGCCCGGACGGCTCGGTGTAACCGGCACGTTCGCGTTGGCGCGCGCGAAATAGCCACGGCGAGCTCGCACCTGGTAGCCCTTGTGTTCGGGAACTTCGATGCGGATTTTGTGATAGCGGCCATCGAGGACATAGTTCGTTGGAAGATAGGCGATGGAATACTGGTTGCGCAGTTCGTCGCCGATGTCCTGGAACGATTGGTCAAGATCGTCTACGTGGTAAGGGAAAAATGCGCGGCCGCCGGTTTCTTCGGCCAGCTCCTGGAGAATTTTGTCGCCGTCCGTCAGATGGTATTTGCGGTCGGCCGTCTTGTTTGGATCGGTCTGCGATAGCGAAACCCATTGCGTGCTGGTGCTGATGGTGTAAATGACCACGCTGGTGCGCTGGGCCATTTCGATGGCATCCGCACGAGTATGGGTCGACAAATTGTCCTCGCCGTCGCTAATCAGAATCATTACGCGCCGCACGACGTCCGGCTGGTCGCCCGGTGGGCGTGGCGGATGGCTCAGCTCTTTCACGCAGGCATCGTAAATCGCGTCATAGATGGCGGTGCCGCCGCCGGCGCGGGTTCTGGTGATTTGGTCGCGCAGAGCTCCCGCATCGCCGGTGAAGCCCTGGACGATTTGCGGCTCATCGTCGAAGGTCATCACAAAAGCTTCATCTTTATTGCGGCGAAGCACGCTGTAGAGAAAATTGATCGAAGCGTCCTGCTCAAACTTGATGCGGTCGCGGATGCTGTTGGAGGTGTCCAGCAACATGCCAATGCGAAGGGGCAAATCTGTCTGCTTGCTGAAATAACGGATTTCCTGCGGAGCCTTGTCGTCCCAAATCTTGAAGTCCGCCTTTTCCAGTTCCGGCACAAGCTTGTTGCGGCGATTTAGTACGGTGAAGAGAACATCGACGAGGTTGACGGGAACCCGAATTGTTTGATTGCCTTGCTGCGGCGCAGGCTCCTGGTTCGGAGCCGCCTGCTGAGCCGGAGCGGGCGCCTGGGGTTTCGTATCCGATGAGGATTGCTGCGCCCTGTCGGTGAGTGGGAGAAGCAGGAGTGCCAACGCCAAAAAAATCGAGATCATTGTCCGTCGCATTTGCATCGATTATAGGTATCCCGCCAGTGCAGCGTCAATTCGGCTCTGCGATTCTCCCGCGGCCTCGCAGAGCGCCTTCAAATAAGTGCGCAGTTCCAGCGGCAATGGGGCGCGAATTTCAATCCAGGCACCGCTCCGTGGTTGCGTGAAGCCGAGCTTAGCGGCGTGCAGGAAATTGCGTTCCAGCGGAGGCAAGTCGAGTCTCCCGACGCGCAGTTCCCGCGCCGCTCCGTAAAGCGAATCACCCACCACCGGGTGTTTCAGCGCGGAGAAGTGCACTCGAATCTGATGCGTACGGCCGGTATGGAGTTGGACCTCGACCAGCGATGTTTTGTCGATGGACGCGAGCATCTTCCAATCGGTCCTCGCGGAGCGAGGATTGACGACGGATTCTCCGTGCCACAACTTGCGCTGCGTCGTCATCTTCGTGCGATGAATGGGGTCGCGCCCTATCTCCAATTCGATTCGCCCACTCTTGTCCTCCATTATCCCTTGCACCAGAGCGATGTATGTTTTCTTGACCTCGCGCTGGCGAAAAGCTTCGCCAAGCTTAGCGTGCGCCGCATCATTCTTGGCGACCAAAATCACGCCCGATGTTTCCTTGTCCAGCCGGTGCACGATTCCCGGCCGCAGCGGATCGCCTGCTTGGGAAAGGGATTGCCCGCGCCCGAGCAGCGCATTGACGAGTGTGCCGGAAACATTTCCCGCGCCTGCGTGAACGGTCATGCCCGCTGCTTTGTTGACAGCGATTACATCGTCATCCTCATAAAGCACATCGAGCGGAATTGTTTCGGCTTCGGCGTGAGGCGCTGGCCGCGGCTGAACTTGCACGGTGATAAGTTCCCCGCCGCGAAGTTTCTGTGAAGGTTTCGCCGGTTTGCCATTGAGCAGGACGAGGCCGTCGGTGATGAGCTCCTGCACGCGTGAGCGCGTGAGTTCCAAGCAGTGCGCGGCCACGAACCGGTCGAGGCGGGTTCCCGCATCAATGGATAACGCCAACAGTTGGTGCATCTCTGGTTGGGCTCCAGCCGGCACGGTCAGATTGTAGCAAGGGCCATAGCGGTCAGGGCGTGAACATCGGGGGACAGACGCAATTCTCGCTGTCACACGCCCAACGAACTCCGAATGTCGAACAGCTCTAGGCTACGGTTGATGCGTCGATGCTTGCCCTCCGGTTACAACAGCACCGAAAGAGTTGCAAACCGTGCCGTGCCGTTGTACGAGGCTGAGATCGTCGCGGAAGTTGAGATAAGAACGATGGACGTGTTGACCGTGAAGGTCACGCTACTGGCTCCTCCGGGAATAAACACGCTGGAAGGGACGCTGGCTGCGCCGTTGCTGCTAGAAAGCACAATTGTCGCGCCGCCTGCGGGGGCTGGGGCGTTCAGCTTAACCGTGCCAGTGGAAGATTGAAGGCCACCGATCACACTCGTGGGGTTTAGCGTCAGTGAAAAAAGAGTAGGTGGCGGAGGTGGTGCAGGCATCACGGTGAGAGAAGCCGATCTGCTTGTTCCTCCGTACGCCGCGGAAATGGCCACCGCCATCGATGTAGCCACGGCGCTGGTGCTAACTGTGAACGTCGCGCTTGTAGCTCCGGCTGCGACCGTCACACTGGTAGGAACCTTGGCCACGGCCGGGTTGCTGCTGAAAAGCGTAACTTGCGCACCACCCGCGGGTGCTGCTCCGCTCAACACTACCGTGCCCGTCGAGGAATTCCCTCCGGTGACGCTCGTCGGATTCAGCGAAAGTGAAGATAGGACGACGGACGCAGGAGCAGAAGATAGCTCGAACTCCAAGACTGCGGGATTGGGATCGTTCATGGAAACTGCAACAAATTTAGAATCGGAAATCATATAGATCACGGCGTTTCCACCAGTGCCGGACGTAACCGTCATGGTTCCCCTGCCGTTTGTTGTCGATGAGGATACCGAGTACGTGGCTCTGAACGCTGCGCCCGAAATCGGTCCGCTTGGAGAGCCAATGTCTTCTGCACCGGTCATGTTGCCTGTAGTGGATGCGCCGTCTGCCGTGAACTCTCCCGAGAAAACAACGACGCCAAAATCCGCTGGGTTAGTTGCCAAACCAGCGTAGGTTCCCTTCAGCGAACTAGTAGTGAACGATACCGCCGCCTGCGGTTCACCGAACCCAAACAAGACATTGGGATCCGAGTCGAATAGAAAGATTTGATTTGAATTCACGAGGTAGGCTACCAGGCTGTTTCCCCCGACGGTCATCGTTGTCCGCCCGTTACCTGCCACACTGTACGTCCCTGCAGCACCGGTGACGGAATTGGGCGCCCTGCAGAAGTTCTCGTCGTAGGTCAAGGAGAAGGCACCGCTGCCATTGGCTGTGAGCAGGCCTGCGACCGCTTTGGGTACACCAACTGCCCCACTGCCGCACACGGAAAGCCCCGTGAGGTAAATCACCATGTTGCCGTTCAAGGAGGCATTGGTGAAACCTCCTGATGGAGTTTGCTGCTGCACCACGGCGCCAGTCACCAGCGGTGTCGCCGTCGAGACCGAGTCACTCTCCATTACGAATAGCTTTCCCGAATTCACAACGTAAAAAACGAAATTCATGCTGTCGGATGTCCCGCCAAGAGTAAATGCCAGGTGCATTGTGCCGCGCCCCGTGGCGGTATCGGACACCGTGTAATTCGCAGCCGTAAAGTTCATGACATAACCCGTGCCATAGGCATTGACGTCCCCAGCTGCATTGGTCAGACTGCCTGTGCCGTTCGAAGTAAACCGTCCCTCGATCGCGGCGCGATTGTTCGCGGTATCCAAACCGGCGGCGCCAAACGCGTAGTTCCCTGTTATTCGGGACGTGCTGTACGCGGCAGTGTCCGCTTTTTCCATTGTCCCCGAGCCGATGGTCCCCGATCCTCCCGAGGCATCAAACTCGATGAATTGGGCGTTGCCATTGGCAGTCATCGCAAACGCCAGCTTCGCGGACGTGCCAGCAAAATTGAGTGTCATTACGCCGCGATTGTCACTGCCGATTGAGTACGTCCCTGTAAATGCTTGAGCACTCAACAACGCTCCGGGACCTATTCCATTGGTGTCCAATTCGCCGCTCGTGAGATTGCCGGCCCCGTCCGCCGTAAATCGTCCCGCGGCCGCAAAAACCGATGAGATAGCTCCGCTCCCCGTAATTCCGTTGAAGGAGAATGCGTAGTTTCCTTGCAACTCCGCGTTGTTCACACCGGGATTGGTCTGGCCTGCAACTGTTGAAGCAAAAAGAAAAGCGAAACACAGGATCAGCAGAACATTCAGCGTACGCATGTTTTCTCCATTTGCCGGCTGAGTGGTTAACCTCAGTCACTTTTCTTGCGAACACGCCGCCTGAGGCGGACACGCGCGGAGGGGGAACGCGTCAAGTCTTAAACAGGGGTTACCTTCACATAGGGACGAGAAACACACAAAATCACGCAACAGATCTACGCACTTCTTGGACTTCGCACTCTAGCGCGAGACTCTGAATCGCTTTTCACACTTCCTGACTCTCCAGTCGCTCTTTCCTTATCGCTAGCCTTCGGGACGCTTCACCGCCCCGCCAGTTATGCCTTGGCGCCAGCAGAATCACAATCGGGTGGATGCTGCAAAATCAGTTTCAGGGATACCTGAAACCGTGCCCGAATTCATTTCACCTGGTGACGTGTCGATTGCGCCGAGCGAAGTACCTGCAATCGTGGAATTGTGGTCAAGGCGTTAGCCCTTCCAGACGTACTTGCCGCACGGGCAAGGCACCGTCTCGGTGGGATTTTTCTTCGCCATCGGTTGCTGGCAGACGGGACAATTTTTGCGCCACATTTTGCGCCACCCTCTTCCTCACCTAGCACGGCGCGACGGAGCCTGGCAGTTCATACTGAGTGACCATGGCGTAGAACTCTTCCCACTGTTGCAGTGCTGTCAGTAGTTCGAGTGATTTTCCATAGGCCGCTATCGCTCCGGTTAGGTTGTGAAACTCAGGGGAGTCTCTAGTCGTTCCCCGTCTTCGTGCGTGGGCATCCGCCGAGAGTTCCAGGATTCGTTCTATCCCCTTCTCCACGATACTTGCGTCCGGTTTCATCATCGGTTGGGCCCTCCTTCTGACATATAGGGTCCTGGCCGTAAGGATTAGAGATAAGGGAAAGCCTGTATTTTTCTGCCAGACTTTCATGGAGCCGGCTTACGGGTAGTTGCCGTCTTTTCCAAGGTTTGAGGGGAACGCACGCCTCAAAGGGTTTAGTGAGGGGCAGGAGCTCGGTGCACCACGTCGTCCGAGAATGTGATGAGGGGAAACAATCAAGAGTAGTTACGGGAGAAAGACTTACGTTTCACGCGGGCGATCGGCACGGAAAAAGCGATTGATGGCTGAAAGAGTCAGGAGAAAGCCGACAGCAAGAGTCGGAGCCCACGGGATCCAATTCCAGACCGGCCGATCAATCATGGCTATCGTGGGAATGGCAGGATCGTACAAGACTGTCACGGGAACATCTTTGTTTCCCGCGACATGGGCTCCCAGCCAATCCTGAAATTGCACGAAACGATCACGGGTGTGAAATTCGACGATGGGCATATAGCTGGTGGAAGTAGAAGAAGTGCCGCCCGACGAGTTCCTGAAAGATTCTTGTTTGTAACCAACGATTGCTCCCGGCGCCCTCACACCTTGGCGGATCAAATGAAAATGCGCGCGGCCCATGAAATAGCCGAGTCCCAGAAAAACCAGTCCTCCGAACAGTTGCGGGATCCAGGCATAGCGCATAATTTTTTCGCGGTTGGCGGTCATCCGTGCGACGAGTTGCGGGACAGAAGCCATAGGCAGGCTCCGATGTTAGACAGCGGTTGGGAGTCAGGCGCGAGGCTGTCTCCATCCACCAAGCTAGCACAGCAAAGTGACGTGACGATTCTGCGCATTCACGGTGATTTCCAGAAGTGCGCAAGACTAGGTGAGACTGCCAGTGGAGGCCAACTTTGCGTACCAGTGGCCGGAGTCCTTGATGGTGCGCTTCTGCGTGCGGAAATCCACGTAGGTGAGGCCGAAACGCTGGGAGTAGCCTTCCGCCCATTCGAAATTGTCCAGGAGGCTCCAGTGTTGGTAAGCGCGGACGTTGGCGCCGTGGAGCATGGCGCGGCCGAGTGCATGGAGGTAGCCGCGCATGAACTGGATACGACGCTCATCGGGGACATGGCCGTGCTCATCTGGAGAATCGAGATACGAGCAACCGTTCTCCGTGATTTCAATCGGAGTGGATTTGTACTCGCGAGAGATTCGATACACCAGATCGTGGAAACTGTCAGGCCAGACCTCCCAGGCAAATTCGGTGAGCGGTCCTTCGTGAGCGTCGCTATTCTGGACACCGGTGGCACTTTCCCCAGTGCCTGGAGTGATGGCGGAGACCAACTGGCGACGATAATAGTTGATGCCGAGGAAATCGAGCGGGGCGCGGCAGAGTTCCATATCTCCGGGCTTGACACCCATGAGTTCGAGTGGATTGCCGCCAGGAAAAGCCTTGGGATACTCCCCGTAGAATGCCGGGTGCAGGAACCAGACGTTGCCGAGAGCGTGGGCGCGGTCGGCGGCCTGGTGGTCAGCATCGCTTTTGGTGGCAGGCTCGCAGTTGGCCATGCTGAACGCAGTGCCGACCTGGAGCTTGGGATTGATGGCTTTGATGGCGCGGAAGGACTGACCCTGGGCGATGTTGACGACGTGGGTGGCGCGCATGCATTCAGCGAAATTCCTTCGCGAAGGTGCGTGAATGCCCCAGGCATAGCCGAGAAACGTAAAGACCCAGGGTTCGTTGAAAATGCACCAATGGGAAATGCGGTCGCCCAAGGCACGGACTGTGAGTTCGGCGTAATCTGTAAAGCGCGCGGCGAGATCGCGATTGGGCCAGCCGCCAGATTCCTCCAGTCTTTGCGGGAGATCCCAGTGGTAGAGCGTTGCCAGCGGGCGGATTTTTGCTTCCAGCAACGCGTCGGTGAGTCGTTTGTAGTAATCGAGGCCCTTTGAATTGGAGGCGCCACTGCCATCGGGCTGGATGCGCGGCCAGGAAATCGAGAAGCGGTAGCTTGTAAGATTCATCGCTTTCAGGAGAGCTATATCTTCTTTGTAACGATGGTAGGAATCGCATGCGACGTCGCCGGTGGCGGCGCCCTTTACTTTGCTGGGAGTGTGCGAGAAGCGGTCCCAGATGGATTCACCCTTGCCGTCCTCGGCCCAGGCGCCTTCGATTTGATAGGCGGCGGTAGCGGCGCCCCAGATGAAGTCTTCGGGAAATTGGAAAGGGGCGAATTTTGACTGAGCTTCGAGTAGCTCGCCGATTAGACGATGACCAGAAGGCAGGATCGAGAAAGACGCCGCCGCACCAAGAGCGCTGGAAAGAAATTCACGGCGGCTGAAGCGGCTGAATCCGGTCACAGAGTTTCTCCTCGACTACTGCGTTCTTGGATTTGAATGTGTGGTTTCAGGATGGCGGCCAAAGAGTATGTCAAACAGGATGAGAACGGCACCGATAAAAATAGCGGAATCCGCGACATTGAACGCGGGGTAGCGGTAGGTGCCGAACCACACTTCGAAGAAATCTGTCACCGCGCCATGAACGATGCGATCAGTGACGTTACCGGTGGCGCCACCGAGAAGGAGCGCGAGACCTGCGAGCCCCATACGGCTGCCGCTCTGGCTAGTGACGAGTAACCACGCAAGGATCCCGATGACGACGATGGAGCCAACGATCAGAATGATGCGCGTCGAGGCTGAAGCGGAATCGGAGAAAATGCCGAAGGCGAGTCCGGGATTGCGGCTGTGGACAAGGTACATGAAATTGTGAATTAGTTCGTGGCGCCAGCCTTCGGTGGTTTGGGATTCGAACCAGGCTTTGGTGGCGCGGTCGAGGAGAACGACGGTAAGGGTGAACCAAAGCCAGCGGAGGCGAGCAGGGAGCGTCATGAAGCAAAGGAAGTTAAGGAGGTTAAGGAAGTAAAGGAGATTAGGAAGGTCGAGTTGCGAGCGTTGTGGAGATTTCGGTTGACGGAAAAGCGGCGCCGAACCGCCGCACTCCAAAGGCGCGAGTTAGAGGTAGGCTGCATATCAGCTCGCGGCCACTCTCGCGGAGTCGTCGCCTTCGATCTCGGCCAGGGCTTCGGTGCAGCGCTCGCAGACGGTTGGATAGCGCGCATTGTCGCCGACGTGGGTTGAATAGTTCCAGCAGCGCTCGCACTTCTTGCCGTCGGCGTGATGCACTACAACGACGAGTTCACTCTGGGGACCTGTTTGCGTGACAGAACCAGCTGATTCGATTACGCCAGTCGAAATTTCAACTTGCGAAACTATGAACAAACTAGGAAGCTGCGTCAGATATGTCCGAAGAAAATCGAAAAGTCTCTGTCGAGCTTCGGGCGCAAGACTTGGCTTGGGTACTAGCGTGACCTTTGCTTCGAGTGAACTTGCTATCGTTTTTTGGTCACGTGCCGTTTCGAGGGCACTTAGCACTTCACTCCGAATGTCACGAAGTTTGTCCCATGCCTCTTTTTTTCCTTCTTCCAACCCAGTCATAGTGACGTTTCCTCCGGAAACAATGCCATGTGGACGCTTTCGGGATCGTCTGGCGCTTTCGGAAGATACTTCCAGATTTCCTCGGCAGTAAAGACGAGGATGGGAGCGACGAGACGAACAAGCGCGCTGCTGATTTTCCACACTGCGGTTTGCGCGGAGCGGCGCGAAATGCTTCTAGGTGCTTTGGTGTAGAGTCGATCCTTAAGTACGTCGAAATAAAACGCGCTGAGGTCCACGACGCAATAGTCGTGGATGGCATGGTAGACGCGATGGAATTCGTAATTCGCGTACCATTCGCGACACTTTTTCACCAACTCGGCTGTGCGGTCGAGCATCCAGCGGTCAATTTCTTCGAACTGGTCATTCGAAATGACGTCGCGTGAGGGATCGAAATCGCCGAGGTTGCCCAAGGCGAAGCGGAACGTGTTGCGAATCTTGCGATAGGCTTCGCTGAGCTGCGTCATGACGCGCTCGCTCATTTTTACGTCGGCCTGGTATTCGACGGAGCCGACCCAGAGGCGAAGCAAATCCGCGCCCCACTTTTCGCAGATTTCGATGGGATAGAGCGCATTGCCAAGAGACTTGGACATCGGCCGACCCTGTTCGTCGAGCGTCCAGCCGTGGGTGACGACGCCGCGGTAGGGCGCGGCATCGCGAATGCCCGTAGCTACGAGCAGCGAGCTATGGAACCAGCCGCGATATTGATCGGGGCCTTCGAGATAGACATCGGCGGGCCACTCCGCGCCTTTCAGCACGGAAAGATTTGAAGAGCCGGAGTCAAACCACACGTCGAGGATGTCGTTTTCTTTGCGCCACTTCAACCCACCGCACGCGCATTTCGTGCCGTTGGGCAGAAGTTTTTCCGGACTATGCTTGTACCAAGCGTCGGCGCCTTCTTCTTCAAACCATTTGACGACATTGCGCAGCGCTTTGAAATCCTCCAGTCGCTTCCCGCAACCCTCGCAGTAGAAAACGATGATGGGCACGCCCCAGAACCGCTGGCGCGAGACGCACCAGTCCGGCCGCTTCTCAATCATTTCATACATGCGGTCTTCGCCCCAGCCGGGGAACCATTTCACCCGATGGATTTCTTCGAGCGCTTCCTGGCGCAGCGTTTTTTCTTTTCCATGGGCAGCCTGGTCCATTTTGATGAACCATTGCTCGGTGGCGCGGAAAATCACAGGGTTGTGGCAGCGCCAGCAATGCGGGTAGCTGTGCTTGTAGTCGTGATGGCCGAGAAGCGCGACGCGATCACCGAGCAGCTTTACGATGATGGGATTCGCGGTGAAAACGTCCTTGCCTTTGTATTCGGGCAGGCCTTCGAGATAAACGCCCTTGTCGTCGATGGGAGCGTAAATCTCCAAGCCGTATTTCTGGCCGGAATTGAAGTCGTCGGCGCCATGGCCGGGAGCGGTGTGAACGATGCCGCTGCCCTGATCGAGCGTGACGTATTCAGCGAGAATGCCAGGCACTTGAATGGGCAAGAAGGGATGCTGAAACTTCATGCCATCAAAATCGCGCCCTTTGAAAGCGGCACGAACTTTGGCTTCCTTGATGCCGCATTCGGCTTGCAACGCGGTGACTCGATCGGCGGCCAGCAGCAGCACACCCTTCTCGGTGTCTACAACGGCGTATTCGAAGTCGGGATGAAAGGCGAGCGCGCGATTGTGTGGAATCGTCCAAGGCGTGGTCGTCCAGATGACTGCGCTGACATTACTTCCTATCTTCGCGGCATCGCCATTGCCACCGCCGACAACTCCGAACTTCACCCAGATCGACGGACTGGTGTGATCTTCGTACTCGACTTCGGCTTCCGCCAGCGCGGTGCTGTCAAAGAGGCACCAGTAGACCGGCTTGCGGCCACGGTAGACGTAACCCTTTTCCATGAAATCCAGAAACGCCCCAGCGATGGTAGCCTCGTATTCGTGGCTCATTGTCAGATAGGGATCGTTCCAACGGCCGAAAATGCCAAGGCGCTTGAAGTCTTTCTTGTGCTGCTCAACGTAGCGAATCGCAAATTGGCGGCATAGCCTGCGAAATTCCGCAGGAGGCACTTTCCCTTTCCCCCCCAGCTCTTTTTCCACCTGAGTTTCGATGGGCAGGCCGTGGCA
This sequence comes from Candidatus Acidiferrum sp., assembly GCA_035279725.1. Lineage (GTDB taxonomy): Bacteria > Acidobacteriota > Terriglobia > Acidiferrales > UBA7541 > Acidiferrum. The sequence continues at coordinate 85,062 of DATEHF010000014.1, read as the reverse complement.
ATCCCAACCAGGGACGTACGGAGCATAGTGCCCCGCCATGCTTTTGGTCTTGACGACCAGATCCTTAAGTATTTTGTTCAGGCCGGTGCCGAGATGAATTTCGCCAGTAGGGTACGGGGGGCCATCGTGTAAGACAAAGAGCGGTTTGCCTTTGCGCGTCTCCAGGATGCGTTCGTAGATGTTTCCACTATGCCAGGCTTCGAGCTGCTTGGGCTCGTTTTGCGGCAGGCCGGCCTTCATGGGAAAATCAGTTTTCGGCAGGTTCAGTGTTTTCTTCAGTTCGAGTGGTTCAGCCATAGAATTGAGCGCTAATAGCTCCCTATCAGTCTGCACTATTTGCCAGCATGCCGCCCTTTGGTTCAGGTATACGGCGGGAAACATCGGAAAGCAGTATAAGGACGTATGTTACAATGAATGACAGTCGGTGTCAGCCGTTTGGGGCGCGCAACCTTTCCGAGCCAGCGCGAATCTTAATGGCTAGATATACCGAACGCAGGGGTTCTGCGTCTAAAATGAAGAGGTAAACGGTGCCGGGCAATTTTATCAATCTGCTGCCGCCTGAAATCACAAAACCCAAAGTGTCTGGAGCGGGCCCAGCACCTGCGGTTTCTGTGCCTTCCTCTGCTGTGCCGAAGTTCGTTAGACCCGACATTCTTATCCCCGATAACTTCTGGTCGAACTTAAGGCAGTTTTTCGTCGAGCGGCCAATCAAGGTGCGGGAGCGCGCGGATGCTCCGTTCACTAAAACATCGTTCGGCACTGGCATCGGTGACAACCTGAAGGAGTTTTTCAGCTCAGGACCAGCGGCCAAAGGACCAGTAAACAGCAAGCTGGCAGTATCGTGGGGATCGAACTTCGGTGGTTTCGGGACGCGTATCAAGGAGTTTTTCTCGCCTCCCAAGCAGGCCCCTCTGCCCTTCGCAGTGAAGCCGATCAAAGTGAAGGACATCTGGTCGAAAGATGAAAACTTCGGTACGAGCCAGATGGTCGCTGTCGGCGTGCACATCGTGGCGATTGGCTTGCTCGTGATCCCGATTTTCACAAATGTCCTGCCGGCTTCCACGGAAGCAAAGAATAAGCAGGTTAACGTTACGCCGCTGGACATTTCGCCGTATGTGGCGAAGCTTCCCGCAGGAAATGACAAAGCGGGAGGAGGAGGCGGCGGGAACAACCACACACTGACTCCCACGTCCAAGGGAAAACTGCCGAAATTCAGTTATACCCAGTTCACTCCACCTCAGGCAAAGATTGAGAATCTGAATCCCAAGCTGGCGATGGATCCTTCGTTGCTAGGTCCGCCAGACTTGAAAGTGATGAACAACAACATGCCGAATTTCGGCGACCCGCTGGCGAAGGGCGTCACCGATTCTCTTGGGAATGGGAACGGCACGGGCATCGGAAGCGGCTCCGGTGGAGGACTTGGACCGGGCGAAGGCGGGGGAACCGGCGGGGGAGTTTTCCGCGCTGGTGTGAATGGCGTTGGGACCCCTAGCTGTTTTTATCAGCCGGCGCCTGAGTATTCCGAGGAAGCGCGCAAGACAAAATATCAAGGTGCGGTGGTTGTTGAGGGCGTGATTAACCTGGACGGCCGAGTCACCGACATCAAGGTGGTTAAGGGTGTCGGGATGGGTTTGGATGAAAACGCAATAGCAGCAGTGAAGACCTGGCGCTGCAAGCCAGCCTCCGGCCCGAGCGGCAAGCCGGTTCGCACACTTGTTCCAATTGAAGTAACCTTCCGGCTCTACTAAGAGCCTCTCTTAAGACTTCGCGCGCGGCAATTTGCTCGGACATTTGTGTTTGCATTGTGTGTCCATCAAAAATTTCAGTTCTGGCCCTGTTTCAGGCAACCAATCCAATTCCCTTCGCTTCTCACCCCCCGTTCGCCGCTCGTCTCGTCGAGGAGTCTGGCCAAATCTGAGGCGGGCGCGGAGGCCTGCCCATGCGTGATCCGCTCTCGCGTGATTTCTCTGCCCTTCAGCCGGAACAGGATTCCTGGATTCATCGTGTGCGCGATAATTTTCAGCAGCTCCTTACACCCACGCGCATATTTCCTTCCTCGGCCAATGGCGCGCCGATTCATTTGGTTGTTCAAGGAAAGTCGGCGCGTTCTAATAAGGCGCATACCGTTTCTGCATTGACGCATGCTGCGATCATCGCCTCGCTAGCTCTGGTAGCGATTCATCCGCCGGGAAGAAAGCTTGATCCGTGGCCGCCCACCGGCAAGGTCCCCAGCGTAGTGCCGATGCCGCGAGACCTGCTGGAGACTCTCCGCGGCCATAATCCTAGCGGCGGAACGAGCGGCGGCATGGGACATGATCTTCTGCCGCCTACACAGGGGAATCTTCCTCCCCGTTCGTCTATCCAGATAGTGAAGCCCATGATTCCGCAAAACCAGCATCCGGAAACCCCTATTCCACCGACCATTCTTGATGCATCAGCTCCGCGAATCCTGACTCCCGTGGAAAACATTGGCCTGCCGTGGATGGCCGATCAAAACAACTCCTCTGGCCGCGGAAAGGGCAATACTATCGGCGAAGGACCCAATAATGAGTCGATGGGCAATATTCCGGGGAGTGGTGTGGGCATTGGCGGGCCGCCAGGTCCTTATCGACCGGGCGTAACGGGTCCGACGTGCGCGTATTGCCCCGATCCGGAATACACGGACGAAGCACGGGAAGCGAAGTTGCAAGGCCACGTGCTTTTGGAAGTCCTAGTGGGCGCGGACGGACGCGCGTCCCAAGTGCGCATCGTCCAAGGAATCGGCTTGGGGCTCGATGAGCGAGCCGCTCAAGCCATCCGCGGCTGGAAATTCGTACCCGCCTATGACGCAGGACACAGGGCCGTTCCGTCGTGGGTAACGATCGAAGCGATTTTCCGGCTCTTCTAGACACTAGTTGATCCGCGGAGTAACATTTTCAGCATGGCCTACGACTTCGCCGAAAATGAATATGAGCCGGAAGCACTGGCTGCGCCTGCGCGCGGAGGCCGCCCGCCACGCAAATTTACGGGAATCGACGTAGTGGACTCCCCTTTTCCTCCGCAAAGACCCGTTGGCCCGATCCACTCCATTCAGATACCTCGCTGGCTGCGCGGTTTTACTGGGCTCCTTCTCTTCGCGATCTTTCTCGCGATGCTTCTCTTCTTTTTCTCCCGCTACAGATAAATCAGACCTGCATGAGCCGCCGTCCAATTTCCCGCTGGCCGGGCCGCATGCTATGGCTCACCCTGCTTTTCTCTTTCTCCCCGGCTGTTCTATCGCCGTCGGCGAACTCCTTTCGTGAACAACAACTGAAGTTCCCGCGCGTGCGAACGGCGTCGCGAGAAAAAGATGAAGCGCTGCGGCAACGATTCAAGGAAAAGGGCCTCACCTACCCGCCGCGGGCCATTTTGCTTCGCGCTTTCAAGCAGGAAGCTGTGCTAGAGCTTTGGGTCAAGGATACGGACAACAAGCCTTTTGTGCTCGTGCACGAATACCGAATTTGCACTTCGTCGGGAACTCTGGGGCCTAAGCGCAGGTTCGGAGACGAACAGGTGCCCGAAGGTTTTTACGAATTGGACTGGTTCAATCCGCAGAGCAATTTCTTTCTTAGCCTGCACATCAGTTACCCGAACGCGTCCGACCGCATCCTTGGTTCACGCCAGAATCCCGGCGGAGACATTTTTCTGCACGGGAACTGCGCTTCGATTGGCTGCATTCCAATCACGGATGATGGGATCAAAGAGGTCTATTGGCTCGCAGCCCTGGTTCATAACCAACATGATCAGCATTTGCCAATTGAGATTTTCCCGGCTCGGTTGACTCGCGACGGAATGAAAGCACTGGCGGCCGCCCATGCCAATCAACCGGAATTGATCAAATTCTGGAGCAATCTCAAGGAAGGTTACGACTATTTTGAAAAGGAGCATCGCCTACCGCGCGTCAAAACGCGCGCCGATGGCTCGTATGTCTTCTCCGTCATGTAATGCTCTTTCGCAGCCGGAATTTCAGTCGGCGCCGATAGGGCGGATTCGGGGAAGTCTTGCGCATCCCTATACAAAAAGACATACTCCGCCGATCTGCTCTCCAACCAGGAGGTCAAGATGCTGGAAACGAGGCGCGCATTTGTCACGGCTATAACGGTGGGCGGCTTTCTGGCGACCACTAGTGAATGGCTGTTTTCCCAATACCCGCCAACTCCGCCACCTCCACCTAAGCCAGCGGAGACGCCGAATCCGGCCGAAATTCACGCGAATCCACAAGCCGCCGCTGCAGCAAAACGAGCCATGCTCCAACAAAACGAAAAGGAATTTCGTGAAGGAGTTGAGCGGCTTTACCAGCTTACGAGCGAACTACGCGAAGAAGTCCAAAAAACTGCGACTACCGACGTGCTCTCGATGCACATGGTGAAAAAAACGGAACAAATTGAAAAGCTCGCCAAGTTCCTAAAAACCAAAGCCAAAGGAGGATGAAGCCAGTCAGGAATTCGGTGCGGGCCCATAAGCCTCTCGGATTAGGATACGCGGCTCGGAACTTCCGCCTCTTGGTTTTCCATTTCTGTTACGATTTTGGCATGAGAAAAGTAGCCGTTGCCATCATGGCCGTCGCGATCTGCGATTTTTCCTTCGTCGGCGGGACGCGGGCTCAGAGCGATTCCGGAGCACTCGAACTCAGCGCGCGTATCACCCCAACGGGGGCACGCCCGGAACCAGTGCGCCAATTCACATTTTACGTCCTCACAAAAAGCTACTCGGACATTGTCAAAGAAGTAGAAGAAAAAGATCCCGTCCCGCCGCGTGAACAGTTTATTGATGGCCTCAAGGTTTCTCCCGAACTGCACGCATGGCTCAAGGCCCACGACGTTCTCGACCTGGAGCAACCGGACCTGGACAAGGTGATTACACCGGAGGACGTTATAAACGTTCCTGAATTCATGGCGGCCTACCAGCGCTCGAACAGTGGCGGTGTGACCCAGGGCATGCCGCAACCAAAGTATACGCAAATCGATCAGAAGGAATATCCGGAGAAATACGAGAAACTTAAGCAAGATTATCTGGCGGCTCTTAAGAAATTCGTTCGTCAGCACCCCACGACCATCTCCGGCATCGAGATTGAGCTGCAGGGCGTCAATCCGCAGCATAAGTGGGCCGCGCTGCAGAATGACCGTCGAAAGCGGGTGGCGCGCATGGCCCCGGAAATTGCGCAAGTCAAATTTCTCGCCGGCAAGGCGGACACCGATCTCGACGGACGGGCCTCCATCTCTGGACTTGCCCCAGGCGATTATTGGATTAGCTCGCTTAATTTAGATGCCAATTCCGGCGATATGCGCGTGCGCTGGGATGTTCCCGTCAAGATTGAACGCGGGAAAACGCTTCGGATCGAATTGTCAAATCTGAACTCCATCGACGTGCGCAGCTCCGCGCCCTAGCGTGTTTGAGCGACACCATGGGAACGCCTCTTTACTGGATTGCGTTCAACTTTTTCATCGTCATATCGATCGCACTAGACCTGCGCGTCTTTCACCGGCGTCCACACAAAATCCAACTCAGGGAAGCGGCTCTCGCTAGTTTCGGCTGGATTTTGGTTTCCATCCTCTTTGGATTAGGAATGCTTTTTCTTCGCGGGCCTCAGCCGGCTCTCGAGTTTTTCACTGGCTATCTGATCGAAAAAGCCCTCAGCGTGGATAATTTGTTTCTTTTCCTGGTGATTTTTCGCGCGTTCGCTGTAGATGAGCGATTGCAGCATCGCCTTCTGGAGTGGGGCGTGGTGGGCGCGCTGATCATGCGCGGTGTGATGATCGCTCTGGGCGCGGAATTGATCGAACACTTTTCCTGGGTGATGTATCCACTGGGGGCGTTTATCGTCTACGCGGGCGTCCGAATGCTCTTCTACCACAAAGGGGACATCCACCCGGAACAGAGCAGGATTTTTCGCTTTGCGAGCCGGCATCTTCGCGTGAGCCACGAGTATCACGGCGAACGTTTTTTTGTGCGCAACGCGGGCCGGTTGTTTGCCACGCCGTTATTTCTCGTCTTGCTGGTCGTGGAAATCACGGACGTCACGCTGGCTGTAGACTCCATTCCCGCGGTGTTCGGCATAACGCGCGACCCGTTTATTGTATACACGTCGAACGTGCTGGCGATTCTGGGGCTCCGCGCACTCTATTTCCTGCTGGCCGGAGTCATCGACCGCTTACGATTTCTGGACGAGGGACTGGCAATCGTTCTGGTCTTTATCGGCGGAAAAATGATCGGCGAACCATGGCTGCACATTCCGGTAACGATTTCGCTCGGTGTTGTAGGGGGCGTATTGGTGATCGCGCTGCTGGCGTCAGTCTTGATTCCTCACCAAAAACAAATGTAGAGTTCATTCTTCTTCGAACATCAGTTCGTCGATGTAACACCACATCCAGTTTTCGCCGGGTTCAATCGAACGGACAATCGGGTGCTTTACCGCGTGAAAATGCTTGGTGGCGTGCTTATTCTTTGAAGAATCGCAGCAGCCTACATGCCCGCATGTCAAACACAAGCGCAGGTGCACCCAGCTATCGCCCATTTTCAAGCACTCTTCACATCCCTTGGTTTTGGGTTTAACGCGCTTGATTTGATCGAGATGGGTACATTCATCGGGCATCGAAGTTCTCCTGACGGGAGCTAGGCGCCGGGGCCTGAATGGGGATGCGGACCTGGAAGCGGGTGTCACCAGGAACCGAGGTCACGCTAATTTGGCCGCGCACATTTTTGATGATTCGATTAGCGACGTCGAGGCCGAGACCAGTGCCCTCGCCAACGCCCTTGGTGGTGAAAAAAGGATCGAAGATCCGGGATTTGACCTCGGGGGGAATGCCCGGGCCGTTGTCAGAGATTTCCACGAGAATGAAATCGTTTTCGCGCGCGACACGAATCTCGAGTTTGCCGTTGCCGTTCATGGCGTCGGCAGCGTTGTCAATCAAATTGGTCCAGACTTGATTCAGTTCACTGCCGCTGGCCATGACTTTCGGGAGGCCAGGGGCGTAATCACGTGTGACGCTGATTCCACGCTTCAGCTTGTGGTGCATGATGGTAAGCGTGTTCTCAATGCTGTGCTGGATGTCCACTTCCTGCACCGGGCCTTGATCCATGTAGGAATATTCCTTGATGGCGCGGATGAGATCGGAGATACGCGCGGAGCTGTTCTCCAACTCCGCAGCAATGCGATCCATTTCCAGCAGCGTCGCAAAGCGAGTGAGTTCGGGGCCGGAGGATGCTCCCGCGGCTGCGGCAAAACGCTCTAGATCAGTGTCAGAAAGATTGGCGTCGGCGAGCTGAGGAGCGAGCTTCCAGGCTTCGGGAACGTTGCGCGTTTCAAGCCAGGACTGAATAGCTTCTTCGCGTTCGATGCGGGCGAATTCGTCCTTGAATTGCGCGGGCTTCAGAGAAGAGCGGATTTCTTCTTCGACTTGGGCGAGCTTGCCGCAATCTTCGGGGCCAATGGTAGTGCTTCGAGCAGCAGCACGAAGGCGCGCCAGGCAATCACGCAAGGCGGCAGCGGAACGGCGAGCCGCGGCAGAAGGATTGTTGAGTTCGTGCGCGAGGCCGGCCGAGAGTTTGCCGAGAGAAGCAAGCTTTTCACGCTGTTGCTCGGTTCGAGTGACTTCGCGAATGCGGTCGGCCAGGAGCCCGACCAGGCGGCGGGTGAGCTCCGGCATTCTGTGGAAGAGTTCGGGGAAATTCGAAGCGGAAAAAAACAGATAATGCATGGGCAGAACGGCGCGCCCAGTGATGGTTAGAATTTTTAGGCGGGAAAAAGGAAGAAGGCCCGTGACATCGCCGCCGCGGACGGTAAAGACCGGACCGTCAGAGTTGCCATGCTCGCTGCGGGCGCGCATTTCGCCTTCCAGGATGACCATCATCCATTCGGCGGTCTGGCCCTCGCGCATGATGATTTCGCCAACGGCGGCGCGGTGCTCTTGGCACCTGGAAACAAACCAGAGCAGATCGTCCTGAGCGAGATCGGTGAAAACCTGAATCTTGCGCAGTTTAGCAACAAGCTCTTCAGGGAGTGTGGGCGAGGCGTTATCGGTCATGCGCGTTGTGCTCTCTGGGTGAAGTGCGTCATTGAACCTTCGCCAGATATTGATGCATGAATTGGACCACCACGGCTCCCTCTCCGACGCCAGAAGCAACGCGCTTCACTGAGCCGTGGCGGACGTCGCCGACGACAAAGATACCCGGCACATTGGTTTCGAGCAAACCTGGGTCGCGGTCGAGCGTCCAGGATGCCGGCCTTTTCCCGGCATGCAGCAGATCTGGTCCGGAAAGAACGAAGCCGCGCTCGTCACGCTCGATTGCGCTGCCAAGCCATTCCGTCCGCGGCTGCGCGCCGATGAAAATGAACAGGCTGGTTGCCGGAAGTTTTTTCCTCTCTCCTGACGGGCTACACTCGACAGTAATTCCCGTAAGCCGCGTTTCTCCTTCCACTTCAACTACGCTTGTCCGCGGCCAGACTTCGATGTTCGGTGTTTTTTCGATTTGTTCGATCAGGTAGTGTGACATGGTAGCCGCAAGCGAAACTCCACGAACCAGCATCACCACTTTCTCCGCAAACTTCGAGAAATGCATGGCCGCCTGCCCGGCAGAATTCGCGCCGCCAATGATGTACACCGTTTCTCCTCGGCAAGATAGAGCCTCCGACGTTCCGCCGCCATAGTACACGCCGGCGCCCTGCAAATGCTCGATCCCGGGCACGTCCAGGGTTCTCCACTGAACTCCCATGGCCAAGAGTAGCGCATGACAGGAGATTTCTGAGCCATCGGAGAGCTTCAAATACCGGTAGGGGCCTTCGACTCGAATTCCTACAGCTTCCTGGGGCGAGAGAATTTCCACGCCAAAACGCCGCGCCTGCGCTACGGCACGACGCGCCAGGTCAAGACCGGTGAGTCCAGAAGGAAACCCCAGATAGTTCTCAATTCGAGAACTCAGTCCGGCTTGGCCGCCGGGAGCTTCGCGTTCAATGATCACAGTACGCAGGCCTTCACTGGCCCCGTACACGGCCGCGGCAAGACCAGCGGGACCTCCGCCAACGATAGCAAGATCGTAGAAATTCGTTTGAGCGTGCATCCGCAGGCCGATCTTGTCTGCGACGGTCGGCAAAGGCGGCTCCGGAAGGCGTGTGCCGTCGGGAAACAAAATTAGCGGAAGTTTTTCAGCCTCGGGCCCGAGCGAATTAATCAGCCCGCGAACCTCGGCATCGCTCTGCGCCAGCTCCACATCAATCCATTGATAAGGAACTTGATTGCGTGCCAGGAATTCGCGCAGCTCATAAGAGCGATTCGACCAGCGGGTGCCAAGAACGCGAATCCCCTCATAGGGCGGCCGAAAGGTCGCAGTCCAGTCGTGCAGCAGGTCGTCAAGAGCGGGAAAAAGCTTTTCTTCCGGAGGATCCCAGGGCTTCATCAAGTAGTAGTGAACACGAGCTTCGTTGATGGCGTCGATGGCGGCATTCGTATCGGCGTAGGCGGTTAGGAGGGCGCGTTTGGCAAGCGGATGCATCTCCATGGCTTCGGCCAGGAAGTTCACTCCATCCATTTGCGGCATGCGTTGATCGGCAAGCAGCAGGGCCACGGGATTGTTGCGCGCCTTCAATTCCTTGAGGGTAGCAAGGCCGGCGCTGCCGGAATTTGCGCGCATAACGCGATAACGATCGGCATAGCGGCTGCGCAAGTCCCGCTCAATGGCCCGCAAGACTTCGGGGTCGTCATCCACAGTTAATAATACTGGCTTTGGCATATTCTTCAGATGCAGCAACCGCGCTTTTTGATGCGTCTTAGGTGAACGACAGTGTGCCTGCCGCTTCTTTTCGCGCCGTCCTCAAGCTACAATTCCTGACGGTTCTATGTCCAGCCCTCTCGCACAATCTATCGCGGACCTCTCGTCCGCGGATGAATCCAAAAAGCTCGCTGCTGCGGGAGAAATCTACGGCCTGGGCCGCGCGAAGGCTGGCTCTGCCATTGCTGACTGGTGGGCCGAGAGCGAACTTTCCGCGTTACTCCTTGCGCCCAGCCCTGCCATAACGGTCGGACTCGCGGTTCAGAGGGACACTTTTAGCCGGATTCGAATTGCCAATGGGACGCCACGACTTGCGGCCGTGCCCCCAGATCAGGACGCCGAGGAATTTGAGCTGGATTTCGCTGGCGAGGTTTCCCTGGACATTCTGACTGCGCGAGAGCCGGGCGGCTCGGGCGCCATCGCAAAGTTCCTGGCCAATTCCGGAGAAGGCATCCAACAGGTGGAATATCGCTGCATGAATGTGGACCGCTCGACGCAAATTCTGAAAGAGAAATTCAAAGTTGCTCCTGTTTATCCGGAAACACGCGCCGGGGCGGATGGAACCCGGATAAATTTTTTCCTGGTCAAGTCTCCAGATGGAGGGAAGGTGCTTATCGAACTGTACGAGTTACCGTCCCGCATCTAGATGGTCGAACGTCACGAAATCTGAAAGATCATGCTAATTCCAGTTATTTCTCACTCGATATTTCTGTCCAGGCTCGCAGGACTTCGGCGACTGTCCAAGCCTGAGCGATGCAGCCGCGTGGCGTGAAGGGAGCATCGCCATCGAAGATTTCGCTAAATGTGCCGAGCCCGCTCGCGTAAATCTGCCGACCAAGCGGTTCAAGATAGCGCAACGCGGCTTCTCGGTCGTTATTGACGCGATAGTGCGCGAGGGCAAAGGGACCGAGCAGCCAGCCCCAAACTGTGCCCTGGTGATAGGCGGCGTCACGATCGCGAGGGGTGCCACCGTAATGTCCGATATAGCCTGACTCGCCCGGCGCGAGACTCCGCAATCCATAGGAGGACAAGAGGTGCCGCGCGCATACGTCTACGACAGCTTTTTGCTGCTCCGGCGATAGAGGGCTTACGGGCAAAGAAACTGCAAAGATCTGATTTGGCCGCATCGACGCATCACTTCCAATTCCTGGCGAATCGACGACGTCGAAGCAACAGTTACGTCCAGCATTCCAGAACTTCTGAAAACTCAGTTTTGCTTTGGCCGCGAATCTTTCGTAAACTTCACTTGGTTCCGCAAGCAGCCGCGCAAAACCGGCTATGGTTTCCAGAGCGTTGATCCAGAGGGCGTTGATTTCTACAGCCTTGCCCGTCCGCGGCGTCACGACCCAGTCGCCGACCTTTGCATCCATCCAGGTAAGTTGCACGCTAGGTCCGCCGGCGTATAGCAATCCATCTTCTGAGTCGACATGGATGTTATAGCGAGTGCCCGAGACGTGCGCATCGATCATGGCGGCGAGAATCGGGAATAACTTTTGTAAAGTAGCGGTGTCCTGGGTTGCGGCGAAATACTGCCGGATCGCTTCGAAATACCACAGCGCGGCATCGACGGTGTTGTATTCCGGCTTGCCGCCGGCATCAGGGAAATTGTTCGGCAGCATGCCTCCGTCCACGTATCGCGAAAAGGCTAGAAGAATTTGCTTCGCGACACTTGCGCGTCCGGTCGCGAGCGTAAGTCCCGGCAGAGCAATCATGGTGTCGCGACCCCAGTCCCCGAACCAGTGGTATCCGGCGATGATGCTCCGCCCATCGGGCTCTTCCGGGAGGCTGCGCTTTACGATGAATTGATCGGCGGCAAGGATGATTTGCCACAACCACGTAGGCGCCGCTTCCGCAAGGGCTTCGTTTTTCGTCTGCCATTCGTGGAACAGTTTCACATCAAGATTGGCGCGTTCCGCACGGGCGGTTTCGCCATCTGTCGACCCCGTGGCTTCCGTAGTTGCAATCAGAGTGACGCTGGAACCAACTTCGATTCTGGTGCGAAACAATGCGGCAAATAGTCGATCTTCCCGGTCGTTCAGTCCGCGCTCCGTTTCTTCCGCATAGTAGCACCCGAGATACCACTCGTGGCGCGGCTCGCAGGTCGCTGCACTGCATTTCAAGTAAAACGGCGCCGCTCCGTCAAATGCCAGCACTTTCACGCCTTGCTCCACTGGCGTGATATTCATCCGCCAGTCGCCCGCGTGAGTTAGCGAATGAAAGTCGCGATAATTCACAATCGCTTTCAGATCCATTTCGAACGCACTGCTTGCTCGCAAAAGCGTGTATTGAACGCAGGTCGTGTTTTCGCCCTGCCGCATCCACACTCGCTTTTCCAGAAGCGCATCCGCAAGAGCGTACATCCACACGGGCGTCGTACCCTCGAGGTGAAATTCCTCCAAAAGTAAAAAACCCTTGGGATCGACCGCCCCGCTTCCCCAACGATGAGTGGCAAGAGAGAAATCCTCTCCCGCGTAGTGAACAATTTCGTCGATAGCGGAAACAAGCTGTGTGCGGCCCATTGGTGGTTGTAGCGCCGCAAGCAGCAGACCGTGGTAGCGGCGCGTTTGGCTTCCCGCAATCGTATCCGATGCATAGCCGCCAATGCCGTTTGTGACTAGCCACTCGCGCGATTCGGCTGCTTGAAGATCGCCGCAGATCTCCCGGCCGAATTGAACCTCCGCTTGTTCTGACACTACCTCTCCTTGAACGCTGGGATCGCTCCCGTGCGGTATTCCGTGCACGCTTAATTCAGATTCTTTTCTCGGGCAAAAGTTTCAGTTATACGCGGTTCAGCCACTTGGTCATCAAGAAGCGATCGTGTGCCTCATATCCGGCTCGCTGGTACAGTTCAAACGCCCCATCGTTTCCCTGGTCCACTTCGAGATGGACAGCGTTCACGCCCATTTCGCGCGCTTTCTCTTCGAGAAACTGGACCGCCCGCTTGCCATATCCACGGCGGCGAAAGTTAGCATCAATATACAACTCGTCGATGAACGCGTCGTGGCCGTGAAACTCAAAGCTGAACCCGATTGTCAGCACAATGTAGCCAACAGGCAAGTTCCCTTCGCTGAGAAGCCACACTCGTCCAAAAGCGGGAAGGGTTAAAAACCGCCGGAACGTCGCACGCGCCGTGGACTCGTCAAACTGAATCTTTCCCGGTTCCTGCTCGGCGAGCAAGCGCATCATGCGCAGCAAATCCGCTTCATCCCGGAGCGTTGCTTCCCGGATCCCTAGCTCAGACACGTCACTCACCGCTTTGTTCGATTAATTTTGCAACTAAGCCGGTCCAGCCGGTTTGATGGCTCGCGCCGATCCCGGCACCATTATCTCCGTGAAAGTATTCGTAGAAAAGGATGAGATCGCGCCAGTGCGGATCGCTCTGAAAGAGCTCGGTGCCACCCGCGACAGGCCGGCGGCCATTCGAATCGCGCAGAAAAATGTGAATGAGCCGCCGTGAGATTTCCGCGGCGACCTGCCAGAGGTCCGACTCACTTCGGGAATGCGTGGGGCATTCGACTTTGAAATCTTCGCCATAATAATGGTGAAATTTCTGAAGCGATTCCACCAGCAGGTAGTTGACCGGAAACCAGATGGGGCCGCGCCAATTCGAATTACCCCCGAACAGGCCAGTCGAGGATTCCGCCGGCTCATAGTCCACACGATTCGTGTTTCCGTTCACGTGAACTTCGTACGGATGGTCCTTGTGAAAGCGCGAGAGGGCACGCACGCCGTAAGGCGAGAAAAACTCCGTCTCGTCCAGCATTCGGCAGAGTACGCGCTTTAGCTGTTTGCGATTCACGAGGGAAAGAAGCCGGCGCACGCCACGCGCAGAGCGCTGGGTCATTTCGATGTGCTCGGGCACATCCGGATGATTGTCGATGAACCACTGCATTCGACGCTTGAACCCGGGGAGGCGGTCGACGATTTCCGGCTCAAGCGTTTCCACGGCAAAAAGCGGAATCAATCCGACCATCGAACGAATCTTCAGAAAATGTTCTTCGCCATTGGGCAGCTTCAACACATCGTAAAAGAAACCATCCGCGTCGTCCCACAACGAACGCCCGCCAAGGCCAAAATCGTTCATGGCGCGGGCGATGTAGACGAAGTGCTCGAAAAATTTGCTAGCGACATCTTCGTAAGCAGGGTCTTCTTTCGCCAGTTCCAGAGCAATCGCCAACATGTTCAGGCAATACATGCCCATCCAACTTGTGCCGTCGGATTGTTCGAGATGGCCACCGGTGGGAAGCGGCGCAGAGCGGTCAAACACTCCAATGTTGTCAAGTCCGAGAAATCCACCTTGAAAGATATTCGCGCCATCCGGATCTTTGCGGTTCACCCACCAGGTAAAATTCAATAGCAGCTTGTGAAACACTTTTTCGAGGAACCCACGGTCAGCTACGCCGCGCACGCGCCGCTCGATTTTGTAAACTCGCCAGGCCGCCCAGGCATGAACGGGCGGATTCACGTCGCCGAAGGCCCACTCGTAGGCAGGCAATTGCCCGTTCGGGTGCATATACCACTCACGCAAAAGTAGAATCAGCTGTTCCTTGGCAAAATCGGGATCAACTAGTGCGAGAGGAATGCAATGAAAGGCCAGGTCCCATGCCGCGTACCATGGATATTCCCATTTGTCCGGCATGGAAATGATGTCGTCGTTGTAGAGATGCGTCCAGTCTTTGTTGCGGCCATTCCAGCGGTCGTCGGAAGGCTTTGGGCCGGCCGGATCGCCTTCGAGCCATGTGCGCACGTCGTAGTGATAAAACTGTTTGGACCAGAGCATGCCGGAGAACGATTGCCGCATCACTGCCTTCGCATCTTCAGAAAGTTCATCCGGAATGCGCGAAGCGTAAAACTCCTCCGCTTCTTTTTGGCGAATCGCAAAGAGACCGTCGAAACCAGTGCCAAAATCGTTGGTGGCCGGGACGCCTTCGGCGCGCTCGGCATGTCCAGGCGAGGTGATGATACCGACTTGCCCGGAGGTGGAGTCCATCCCGCCAAGAGGCTCGATATCGGTGATTCGCAATTTGAGCGTGATGGACTGTCCGGGATTAAGCTCCAGGGGATAATATGCGGCGACCTTCGTTCCCATCAGATCAGGATTCACCGCTGTCTTGTTGCCGTGAATCACATATTCATGGAAAGCGTCTTTGACGTAAGGGGCTCGATTTCTTCCGTTGAAAAGGCGCGCGCCGTTCGTCTCGTTCTCGGTGAAAAGCAAATCCGGTTGACCGGCGCACAGCAACCAGCGCTTGCCGTATTGCCAGTGCTGCAATTCGACGCATGCACTGCCGGGAACGCTCGCAGCTTTTCGCGCGATGGGGCGGCGAAGATCTTTGCCCCAGGACCACGTGTTGCGAAACCAGAACTGCGGTAAAACGTGCAGCGCTGCCGGTTCGGGGCCGCGGTTCACGGCTATTATTCGAATGAGAATGTCTTCGACGTCGGCCTTGGCGTACTCAACGAAGATATCGAAATAACGGTTCCCGGAAAAAATCCCGGTGTCGAGCAATTCAAATTCCGGTTGGCCGCGGCCGCGGCGCTGGTTCTCTTCCACCAGCGATTCATACGGAAAAGCAGCTTGTGGGTATTTGTACAGCATCCGCATATAACTGTGCGTCGGCGTCGAATCGAGGTAGAAGTAATGCTCCTTCACATCTTCCCCGTGATTGCCCTGATTTCCCGTGAGCCCGAAGAGCCGTTCTTTCAGAATGGCGTCCCGCCCATTCCACAATGCCAACCCAAAGCACATCATCTGGTGACGGTCGCTGATTCCGCCGATGCCGTCTTCGCCCCAACGATAGGCACGTGAACGCGCGTGATCGTGCGGAAAGAATTCCCAAGCTGTCCCGCCCGGACTGTAATCCTCCCGTACCGTTCCCCACTGTCGCTCAGAAAGGTACGGCCCCCAGCGCTTCCAGTGTCTTTTTCGAGTGCGCGCTTCCTCGAGCCGGCGGTCTTCTGTGGTCTGGATTCTTGGCATGGTTGAATGGACCTCGGTCGAAATATTCACGCTATAGTCGCACTTTTCCCGAAATACGGCTGCGGAGACATCAGAAGTCGTGCTTGTTCCGGCAAGTCCCGCCAAGACGCGCGTCCTCTCCAACGTGGGATGCAACAAACTTCATTCTGGCTAGATTTCGTTACTGGAAGATTTCAGACCAGAGAGGGCAGCGCCAAATGCATTCGTGCTGCTTAAAGGATTTGCTCGAACACAAGCTCCAAGGAATGAACTGCCTACTGGGCCTGCGCCGCTGCAGGGGCTTGGGCGGGCGGCTTGGTATACGAGCGCAGAAGGGCGATCTTGGTGCCCATATCATCGGTAGCGAGCACCACCAGGCGAACCTGGTCTCCCCGTTCGCCAACGAACGCAATGTCGTCGTCTGAAATATGAGAGTCGCGGAACGCTTCGGGCAACTTCTTGGGCCCGGCGTCCTGGCGCGCGAATTCCGGGCTCAAATGTTCTACATACCAGTTGGCAACGTATTCCCGGGAAGAATTCGAATGGTACGTGCTGGAGATAACCTGCGGTTGGTCGTCATTGGACAGAAGATGAGCGGCCGCCGCGCCCGGCAGCACTAATATCGCTGCGGGATAAACGGGCAGGCCCGGGCCAACTTCCTTGGCTTTTTCAAAGCGGAACTCTCCGAGCGGTGTACGCACGGTGGTCTTGTCGCTTCCGGCGCGAAGGCCGAGTGCACCGATCACCCGCGAGGCCATCAGCAGTCCGGCGCCAAGCAGAACGCAAAAACCGCAAGTCATCGCTATCATCATGAAGAGAAGCGACTTGGAAGAGGGAGCTCCCCCGGAATCTGAACTGGATTTTGCCATAACGTGCTTCTCTCCCCTCGGTGCACGATCGCGCTGGCTTCCGGGTCATTCCCTCGCGCGGACATAGGAGATACCGGCGACGAACGGTGACGAGGTCCTCAGCAACATGGATACAAATCTTGTCCCGGTATTTCAAAAATCGGCTTGGCTTGCTTCGCCTGCACTGCGCCACGTTTTCTTCCCACCGAAAGAACGCGGCCCCGGGGACACGGGGCCGCGCACAGTGCAGCGCTGGGCTGCAGATTACTGGTTCGGCAAAAGGAGCTGCGTAAATCCTGTCGTGTTCACGTCGCGGAACATCGGCGTCCGCGGCGGCAGGAGCAAAGGATTCAGGAAGTTGGTGTCGAACGAATAGCCGCGGTTTGGCGGGCTATAGTTGTTGCCTCCGGAATTGAAGAGGCCGACGCTTTGGCGGTTGTAGTACAGACTGACGATGGATCCCTGGTAGTTCAGCGTGCCATTGTGGTTTTCCAGGAACCGCATGAAATTGTGCACACCACCATCTGTTCCAAAGTCCTGGCTGCCGTCAACCGTGGTGCTGTCCCAGCTTGGAATGGGGAACGATAGGCCCTTGCCGGCTACGACTCCCAGACGGTAGTAGTCGTTGACGGTGTTCGATTGGCGACCGTTCGTGTTGAACGGGGAGTTGAAACTGTTGAAGTCGTTCCAGTCATCGGAGAGCAGCGTGAAAGCGTCCGCAACGACGGAAGCAGCGACGCTGGGGTCGGCGAAGCCATTACCGGCCCCATTGGCGTTATAGTCGCCCATGACGTACGCAGGATTTTCCGTGGCGATGGTCAAGCCGCACGTGGCGCCACCCGGGCAGGCTGGCAAACCAATAGACTTCCCGTTGACCAGCTTTACCGCGCGGCGGAACAGCGCTGGCGGATTCTCACGAGACTCGTTGGGGATCTTCACAAAGCTTCTCGGCCAGGGGAAGCCGCCGTTTGTGGTTAGGCAAAGGGGATCGGTTGATATCGCGTAGAGCGAGTTGCCCGGGGCGGTAAGTACGCCTGCAGCATTGAATAGCGTATCCGCAACGAAATTCGCGGTGTTTTTGCCGTCCACCACACTTAGGCCCGTAGTTGCGGACCTTGGGAAGGTGATTCCGCCGTAGGTATACAGAACTCCAGTGCCATCCAGGTCCTCTCCTGTATCAAGAGTGGCATTCGGGCAGCCTGCGATAGTCGATAGATTGACGAAGTCGCTCCAGCCGTATTCACCGGTCTCTTTGCCGGAGGGTGAGAGCGGCGGCCAGGTTCCGGTAGTGGTCCCAGGAAAGGCATAGTTGCTGCGCCGGTCGGAAATGTACACGACGAAGTTGTTGGGAGCTACGTTAGGATCTTGTGTACTTGGACCAGAGCTGCCAATCGTGCCGGATAACCATCTTGCGAGATTGTTGACGTCCAGCTCGATGTAGTTCATGACGCCGCCGAGTGTGACGGTATTGGCGTAGTTAGCTGCAGTGGCGCCAATGGTGTAAGTTCCCGTGGGCGCCGATTGCCGGTTATAGCCTTCCCGCGCATCGAAGATCGTGTTCGGCCAGAAGTCGAACGGTTCCGGAACCCAGGTGGCGCCAGTCGCAGGAAGAGAAATCGGACTAGCTCTGAGTTTGGCTAGCGTCGGAATGGCAACGTCAGGCTGTATCCCACAGACTTCGGCAACCGTAGACTGCACCGGCAGATTGGTTGGCGCGGTAGTTTTTCGGGCACCGGTTTGGGCGTTCACCGATGAAGGATTGTCGCGAATCCGCTCCAGCCGAATGATGGCGTTGGGATGCGGGTCTTTGCAAGTACCCGTGTTAAACAGAGCTGTGGTGAACGTCGCGTTGGCGACGGCGGGAAAAAGCGGTCCATTTTGATAGATCATCTGGACTGTTCCGCCGGTATTAGGATCAACCGCCGGCGTCGTAGGGAGAGGCGGAGTTGGGCCCATTGCCCCACCGCGAGTGCTTGCACCCTGCATTAGAGCGGCGTTCCCACCCCAATTTGGGCTGAGGTTATTCGCGTCGAAGGATTGTGGCACTGGATTGATGTTCTTTCCGGCATAGCCAAGACCAAGAACCTCCAGCGTGACGTCCTTCCACGTGCCGCAGGGACTTCCATAAGACGTTTGAGCGTCAATCTTGATGAACCCGGTGATGATTGGCGTCCCATAGGTGGGCGGCGTCAGCGCAACCTGGGTAGGACCTACCTGCCAGTAGCCGTCACCTCCGGTAATGTTGTTACCAGGAGCGCCCAGAAGGCTGCCTTGAGTGTAGTTGCCCGCCGCAGCAGTTCCTGCTGCGCCAGAAGCCGCCAGGGGCAACGGGATTGTCTTTGGAGTAGCAGCCGCCATATTGGCCAGCAGCGCCGTGATACTTGCATTTGTGCCATCCCAATTCGCAACCGGCATTGCAAGCCACGCCAAGTTAAACGGAGCACCAGCGCTGACGCAAGGCAAGCTGGTAATGTCAGAAGCTGTATCGGAGAGCAGAATTTTCAAGCTCGCTTCGGAGAAGTAGCGCTCGCCGAGTACGCCCGGGTTTGAAGTGTTTTCGCCTGCTATCGGTCGCCGAATGATGTCAATGGGCTGCGTTGTGCCATTCCCGAGCAGCGTGATGGTCAAGTTCAATGGTTTCACGCCGCTGCGCAAATTGCCGTTAAAGGAAGCTGAGATACTGGGCCAGCTAGGGTTCTTCGAAGAACCGAGGCAGCTCGTGAGGCTCCCTTGGCCAAAGCCGAGAGCCTGATACGCCCCACCGCCCTTGGTGATCTCCACGCTGCCGGGGTGCTGCGCCGTAGTGGACTCGGGATGCGTATTCGACAAGCAGTCACGGAAGACATCCTTGACTGCTGTAACAGGACTGGCCAACCACAGCTGCGTTGTCGTCGTTTGAGTAGGCGTTGCACCTGCCGGTCCGCCGCTATTCAGAAACAAGTTGCCGTTGGTATGCACGCGGCCGCCAAAATTGAAATTGGGGCCGGGGAAGAAACTAAGATCCGTTTCCGAATAAATGCCGAATTGGAAGAGTGGAATGCCGACCGTCTGCGTGGTTCGCACCAGTTTTGCTTCCCCGCCAGTGTTCGTGCGCGCTGCCACGGTCATCGTATAGGTCGTTTCCAGAGCGGTCATGCCCTGAAACGCACTCGAACCTGAAGTGATCTGCGCGAACTGAGCCAGGGGGTTCCCTTTAGCGTCCGTGGGAAAAGTGATGTTGTACGTGCTGTTTCCCAGCACGTCCACGTAGGAAACTCCGCTGCTTGACGGTAGCACGGGGGGAGTCGTGGTCAGCGCGTTCACTTGCGCCCCGCTTGGAGCGTAGGTCGTCCCGAAAAGAGCGCCAAGATCCGCGGTGAGCTTCTCCATGCCCGATTCCGCGCCATAGAAGGCTCGGATCTGGTCGCGGTCCATGCCCGACAGCCGTTGGCCTTCCGTAACCAGCAGCATGAAGCCCACCACCATGGCGGACATCAGCAGGAGCAGAAGCATGGTCGTGATGAGTGCAATGCCTGATTGTTTTCGCATGGTTGTTTTCACCGATCTCATCGTCAAGCTCCTCATTACTTGTAGGTATTGAAGTACGCCATGCTGCGCAGGGCGACTTGAGTTTTCAGATTGGTGCGCACGTATTGGCCAGTAAGTGCAGCAGTAGTCGTGGAACGCGCGCCCAGGTAAATGTTGACCGAGCGGATTTGGTTTTCGTTATCCCCGGTGGGGGCTGGAACCGCTGGCACCACAAATTGGTTCACTGGATTGTTGACGCCATCGTCAAAGTTGTAAGCGAACTGGAGGTTTTCAAACGTCTCCGCCACCGGCTGCGGGGCGTTGAAGTTGACGGCGCGCATGAGGCGCGGGTGCCTTGTATCGGTAGTCGTATCCAGATAGTAGGTAATCATCCAGATGCGAGTGCAATTCGTGGGAGGGTAGGTTCCGTTAGGAACGCCTCCCGTCAGATTCTGAAGCTGCTTGATAGTTCCCGCGGTTTCGGTGCTCGTACGGCCATTCAGGTTAAAAGCATCGCCCGCGGCGAAGTTCAGGACTTGCCCGGAAACGCTGGAGACGGTCTGCAGCACCCCATTGGAATTGTTGGCGTTGTAAATCATGAGCAGGTCTCCCGGATTGACAGGGATGCCTGCCGCACCAATCGTCACGCAGGTAGCGTCAAAGGTGATCGCAGATCCAGTAGCGGTAATCGATCCGCCCGGACAGGCCGCCCCGTTAATCTGCTTGGCGTCTAGAGCAAGCGTATTATCGGCATACATTATGGTGACAACGTCCGTTTTAGGACCAGACGTTCCATCGGGGCTCGTAACTGTGGGGCCCAGGGCGTTGCCAGGCTCAATGGCCGGCAAAATCACATTGCAACCTACGTTTGCCGAGTTGGGACCGTTGAAAGTCAGGCTCAGTACGGCTGGCGGGCGATTCACCTTACCTCCCGTGTTGCAGCCGGCTGCGTTTGGCGTGTTCGGGATAGAGATTCCCCCAGTAGGAATACCCGTACCAGTCTGAATGAGGTCCTGGACAATGAGGTTCAGCCCTGCACGCATGTTGTCGCTCATGTCCGAGGTTTGGGTTACGTTGGTATTGGCTCGGGTGGAATCACGAAACATCATCACCGCGGCCGCCAATGCGACCATGGTGATGCCCATTCCTATAATCAATTCGATCAACGTGAATCCGGAGTTCTTCTTCATGAGCTGCTCCTCAATCCTCGATCACGAGAACTGCGCGACATAGCTGACCAGGGTGTACTGCCGCGTCATCGATCCCACGGTGTACGTCATGGTGATGGTGATCTGTCGAAGTCCCGATTCGCCGGCTACGTCCGCGATGGCGATCGTGCGGGTCATGTTCTTCAGCGACATCACTATGTCGTCTGCCGTCCCCAGAATTTTGTCGCCGCCCGGTCCAATAATCACGGTGTCCGGGTTGGCGGTATCGTCGTCTGCCGTGCCATAGAGCCCGTCGGGACCCGCGGCCAGCAGTGGCTGCGGTCCCACGACAAAAACGCCGTCGTTTGTTCCGCCTGATCCAGTAACGTTGCGAATGTTGGTCCACGCGAGCAGCTTGGCGTCGCGGGCCGCGAAAATCGTCTCGACGGCTTCTTCAGCCTTCTTTTCAGCGATGTAATCCAGTTGCGTCATGTTCGCTACCTGGATGCCCTGGGCGTAGACCGCGGCCAGGGACAAGATGCCGAAAGACAGAATCACGATGGCGATCATCGCTTCCAGGATGGTGAATCCCGACTGTTTGTTGTTCTGGCGAATGGTTCGCGACATGGGCATTCTCCCTATTCCTGCCACTGGGTGCCGTCCCAGTGGTATTCACGCACGCGGCCGGTGGCGCCTAGAATGGTGATGGCGCGGGCCGTCGAAGCCCGGCCCGGAATGCCCAGAAACACTGTGCCGTTGACCAAGGTGTTTCCTCCATCGATAAAGGAACCGTTAGTAGTGAATTTCATGATCGGTGGTCCGCCGGAAAGTCCCTCAAAGTAGACAGGGGCGGCATTTCCAAAAGCTGCTGGAGTGTCGGGAACCCCGGTGTAAGTTGCGTATTGCGCTCCGCCTTCAAAGGTGTACGTGCTGGGTAGAGGAGCGGTGCCAGTCAGCCAAATCTCGGTGATGGTGATTTGATTATTCCCCACAAACTGCACTTTGACCTCACGGCGATGCGCGATGGCCTGCTCGCGCGCAGACCGTAGCCGGTACAGCAGTTGGTCCATGGCCGAATTGGCCTTGAAATTTGGCAGGATGCTGCCGTAGTTCATCACCGCCATAGCCAGAAGGATGGAAATGACTGCAAGAGCGGTCAGCACCTCTAGCAAGGAGAATCCTTTTTGCGAGCCGTGCGAGTACTGTTTCATTCGTGTGCTCCAAAGAAGCAGCCCAGTCGAGGCGCGCCCCGGGCACCCTTAGAACAGCACGTTCGCACCCAACAACTTTTCTGCTATAAGTTATTAGAAATAAATTACTTAAGTCGATTAGATAGGGCCCAGTCCAAGGCCGGGATGTTACAAAAAGTTACAAACCACGTCGCTGGCGCTCGCTGGCCCATCTTGTTAGGAAGGATTGAAGGGGTCACAAAGTCACGAATACAAGGGTGCTGCGTCAGATCCTAATCCTGTCAATTCCACGAGGTACTCCGCCGGCCCTTGCACTACGAAGCGGCGGTGGTAAAGCGACAAAGCACGTAATCCGGCAAGTTCTTCGCCCCCACCAGCTCTTCCCGGGCCGCCGTGCAAGCAACTCGGCACAACGTTGCCGTGTCCCGTGTGTTGGGCTGCAACCGCTGAATTTACAGCCAGGATTCTTCCGTGCAGATCGCCAATTCCGAGAACTGTCTCGCGGGTGAAGCTTGCGTCATTGGAAAAAACAGAAGCCACCAGCGAACCCAATCCTCGACGGGCGACGGAAATACAGTCTTCCAAACCGTCGTAAGCCACCAGCGTCGCTGCCGGACCAAAAACCTCGACGTCGTGAACGTACTTTGCACTGAGTCCGTTCTTGCAACTGAGGAGAGTCGGCTGCACGAAAGCCGATTTTTGCCGATCGGCGTCAATCGGCTGAAAATTCGAGTCGCCGCCAAACAGGACATCGCACTCTTCCTTCAACTTGGCCAGTCCCTCCAGACAAGAAGACTGCTGGGCTTTGTTCACAACAGGCCCCATTTTTGAATCAGGGTTCCGGGGATTCCCAACTTTGACGGCGCTCAAGCGCTCCCCAACCGCCTCGCCAACACTTTTCAGTTGTTCGCGCGGAACCAAGACGCGCCGTATGGCGGTACATTTTTGTCCGGCCTTGAGGGTCATCTCGCGTACTACTTCCTTCGCCATAAGGTCGAAGAGATCCGTGCCGGGGGTGCAATCAGGGCCTAGAATTGCTGAATTTATGCTGTCGGCTTCGATATTCACGCGAACGGAACGGCGTAGCACGTTTGCATGAGATCGGATTCGCGTGGCGGTCTCCGCCGAGCCTGTGAACGAAATGATGTCCTCTTCTCGAACGTATTTCAACAGGTCGCGAGCTGAACCGCAAATCAATGAAACCGAACCGGGCGGCAGCAGATTTGCCTTTACAATATCTTCTACCATCCGGTGCGCCAGCCAAGCCGTAGGCGAAGCGGGTTTAACCACGACTGGGACGCCCGAAAGTAGTGCCGGCGCCGCTTTTTCGCAGAAACCCCAAGCGGGAAAGTTAAAGGCATTAATGAAAACGGCGACGCCCTTTGACGGCATCAGCAAGTGTTGTCCAGCAAACGCGCCGCTTTTCGACAGGGGAATCTGGGAGCCCTCCTTTAGTATTTTTCCGTCCCCGAGCGCCTTTCCGATTTTCGCGTAATACTTCATCGTGTAAATTGCGCCATCCACGTCGAAGGAAGCATCAGCCTGGTTCGCTCCGAGGTTCAGCAGAGAAAGCCGAAAATATTCGTCGCGATTTGCCGCCAGCACATCAGCCATCTTGGCCAAGAGCTCGGCGCGCTGGGCATATGTCATTTGGCGTAGTGCCGGTCCGCCCTGCGTGCGCGCAAAGGAAAGGGCACCTTCCAGATCAACGCCCTGCGAAGATATGCTTGCCAGTTCCTCTCCGGTGACTGGATCGACGAGCGAATCACCTGTACCCGTCCCTTCACACCACTGACCACTCATGAAGTTAGCCAGCCTCATCGTCGTACCTCCATTTCCTCTACCATCTTAGACTGAAACGAACGGTCGAGTGCGCATGCGCAGGAGCTGAACATCTATCTCGAATGGGGCATAATATTTCATGTGGCGTTGCAGTAGGAGGATCTCGTGGACGCAGCCGCAACTGAAGAATCCAAGGCGAAGCTGGAAGCCGTCGACTTCCAGACCGATCCTTCTCGATACAAGCATTGGCGTCTGACATTCGACGGCCCAGTGGCGACATTGACGATGGATGTTGCCGAAGATGGTGGCCTCCGTCCCGGTTACAAGCTCAAACTAAATTCCTACGATCTCGGCGTGGACATCGAGCTGCACGATGCCTTGCAGCGCATCCGATTCGAGCATCCGGAGATTCGTTCGGTCATTATCACCAGTGCCAAGAATCGAATTTTCTGTTCCGGGGCCAACATTTATATGCTCGGCCTCTCCTCGCATGCCTGGAAAGTGAACTTCTGCAAATTTACAAACGAAACCAGGAATGGAATTGAAGACGCGAGTACGCATTCCGGTCTGAAATTCGTCGCTGCCTGCAATGGAACGACGGCCGGCGGCGGCTATGAGCTGGCGCTCGCCTGCGACGAAATCATTCTTGTGGATGACCGCTCCTCGGCAGTCAGTCTGCCGGAACTGCCCTTATTGGGTGTGCTCCCCGGAACCGGCGGCCTCACCCGCGTCACCGACAAGCGTAAAGTTCGTCGCGACCACGCCGACATGTTCTGCACCAATCCGGATGGCGTTCGCGGGCAGAGAGCTAAGGAATGGCGCCTGGTCGACGACGTCATCAGGACGCAGCAGTTTGCGGAACACATCAAACAGCGCGCGCTGAAGCTTGCGGAAGACAGCGATCGCCCGGCCGACGCAAAAGGAGTGCTTTTGACTCCTCTGAATAGGACCGTCGATGAAGCCGGCTTGCACTATGGATTTGTCGACGTGCAATGCGATCGCCAAGCTCGCACGGCAACCATCACAATCCGCGCACCGGAACAGGCCACCGAAGATTCTGTGGAGACGATTATTACGGCAGGCGTAAATTGGTGGCCTCTGCAAATGGCGCGAGAATTGGATAATGCGATTCTGACTTTGCGCGCCAGCGAACTGGACTTGGGGTTATGGATCTTCAAGACCACTGGCAATCCCGACGCCGTAATCGCCATCGACGAATTCATTCTGAATCATCAAGACAATTGGTTTGTTCGCGAAGTTTTGGGAATGATGCGCCGCACGTTCGCGCGCATCGATATTACCTCCCGTTCGCTCTACGCGATTGTTGAACCAGGATCCTGCTTTGCCGGCACGCTTCTGGAATTGGCGCTCGCTTCTGACCGCGTCTACATGCGCGATACGCAGGAAGCCGAGAGCGTCGCGACCATGACGCTGTCGAAAATGAACTTCGGTTCGCTGCCAATGGTAAACAAACTTTCGCGGTTCGCGGCGCGCTTCTACGGCGATGAAGCACAAATTGACGCGCTGCGCGGCATGGTTGGAAAAAGGCTCTCCGCACGCGAATCACTCGACGCCGGGCTGGTCACTTCCGCTCCCGATGATCTCGACTGGGAAGATGAAATCCGCCAGGCGATCGAATCGAGAGCTGCGCAATCGCCGGATGCCTTGACGGGTCTGGAAGCAAACCTACGATTCGGACCGGTGGAGACGCTAGAGACGCGAATCTTCGGCCGCCTTTCCGCATGGCAAAACTGGATTTTCATCCGCCCGAATGCCGTTGGGACCAGCGGCGCGCTAAAGGTGTACGGTACGGGGGCGCCTGTGAAATTCAACTGGGAAAGGGTTTAATGGACGGGATCCCGTCCGGAGTTCTGAGGAGATGGCCATGATTAACTACACGGATAAAATCCCCAACAACGTCGATTTGGGTAGAGACCGTGTCCTGCAGCGCGCCCTTGAGCATTGGCAACCCGCTTACATGGGCTGGTGGTATGACATGGGGCCAAACGAGAGCCACAACTACGAAGTCTATCTGCGGACCGCCATCAGCGTGGAGCCCGACGGCTGGGCGCAGTTCGATTACGTGAAGATGCCCGAATATCGCTGGGGCATTTTCTTACAGCCACGCGACGAAAAGCGCGAGGTGAATTTTGGAATTCACAAAGGGCAGCCAGCTTGGCAAGAGGTTCCTGGCGAGTACCGCTCGACTTTGCGCCGTGTGATCGTCACTCAGGGCGACACCGAACCGGCTTCCGTTGAACAGCAGCGCATGCTCGGGGCTTCCTGTCCGTCGATGTACGATCTGCGAAACATTTTTCAAGTCAATGTCGAAGAAGGCCGTCACCTTTGGGCCATGGTGTATTTGCTGCACCGCTACTTTGGCCGCGATGGCCGCGAGGAAGCGGAATCGCTTCTCGCTCGGCGCTCTGGAGATGCTGATAATCCGCGCATTCTTGGTGCTTTCAACGAACCTACTCCCGATTGGCTAGCCTTCTATATGTTCACATTTTTCACCGATCGCGATGGCAAATTCCAACTCTGCGCTCTCGCGGAATCCGGTTTTGATCCGCTCGCCCGTACTTGCCGCTTCATGCTTACCGAAGAGGCTCATCATATGTTTGTCGGAGAGACCGGAATTGGCCGCATCATTCAACGGACCTGCGAAGTGATGAAGGAACACAAAGTCGATGACCCCTCGGACGTGCGCGCGCTCGGCGTGATTGACTTACCGACCATCCAAAGGTATTTGAACTTTCACTACAGCGTGACGCTCGACCTCTACGGCTCGGATGTTTCTTCAAACGCCGCGAATTATTACACCAGCGGACTGAAAGGGCGCTTCCGCGAAACCAAGTTGGAAGACGATCATGTTCTGACGGACGCGGAATACCCGGTGTGCGAAGTCGTGGGCGGAAAAATCATCACCAAGAATGTTCCGGCATTGACGGCGTTGAATGAACGATTGCGTGATGACTACATCCAAGAGATCGCCGATGGGGTCGGCCGTTGGCAGCGTGTCATTGATAGCACAGGAATTCCGTTTCGGCTGACGTTGCCGCACAAGGGGTTTCATCGTGCGATTGGCAATTTCGCCGGTCATTTGATAAGCCCAGACGGAGTAGTCTTAAGCGAGGAAGCTTGGAAGAATCACGAATTCGAATGGCTACCGAGCTCCAAGGACTATGCTTATGTCCAGTCGCTGATGAGCGGACGGGTCGTGGAACCTGGGAAATTCGCGAACTGGATTGCACCGCCGGCTCGCGGAATTAACAATCAACCTCTAAACTTTGAATACGTTCGCTTCAACTAGCATATCGGAGCGAAAGCTCAACCTCAGGTGAAAGGCGGCGATTCCTGCAACCAGTCATAGACATTCACATACACATCATGCCGTCCCAGATGGTGAACTCTTCGGCGCTGCAGTTGATCAAACAGGGGCGAACGGATTACGCCGAAGTGGAGAGATACGCAGCCGACCCGAGAGCCCTTCTCGCCTTTCTAGACACGGTCGAAGTGGAACGCGTGGGGCTGATTAACTATGTTGCGCCAAAAATCATCGGACTCATGCCGGAAGTAAATGACTGGAACGCGAAGTATTGTAGCGCCGCGCCGGATCGGCTTATCGCCTTTGGTGGAGTCCATCCAGAAACGGTTCCCGATCCGGGCGCCGAAGTGGATCGCATCGCAAAGCTTGGGATACGCGCCCTAAAGATTCATCCTTCCCACCAAGCGCTCTCCCCCAATGACTATGTGAATGGCAATCGCGGTCTGGCAGCAGTTTACGGGCGCGCTCAAGCCATCGGTCTGCCGGTTATGATTCACACCGGTACTTCGATTTTCCCAGGCGCGAGAAATCTGCATGCACAACCTTTGCTCTGCGATGACGTGTGCATCGACCATCCGAATCTCGTGGTTATCCTCGCGCATGGGGGGCGACCGCTGTGGATGAACGAAGTGTTTTTCCTCGTTCGCCGTCACAAGAATATGCACATGGATATTTCCAGCATTCCTCCGCAGAAACTGCTGGAATACTTCCCGAGAATTGAAGACATAGCAGACAAAGTTTTGTGGGGGACGGACTGGCCCAGTCCCGGCGTATCGGACATGCGAGGGAACGTCGAGAAATTCAACGCTCTGCCGATTTCGCCTGCGGTGAAACGCAAGATCCTATATGACAATGCGGCGCGGCTATTTCCACGCTGAGGGCTTCTTTTATCGGAGTGACCTTGAGGAATGAGGAAGTGAGCGGAGCCATCTCATGAACAACATTCTGGGATATCGGCGTCCAGTTCCTGGCACGCAGCCGAAGCATCTTCACCCGCCGTACGTGTCCTCGATCACGCGTGCGCCGTCGAAACCGCTGGTGCAAATCCCGCACACGCTTACAGAAGTGACGGGACCTTTATTTGGCGAGGAAGTCGTCGACGTGAAGGCATGCGATCTCACGCGGCAGCACAGCGGCGAGCCACTCGGGGAACGCATCGTCGTAAGCGGGCGAGTATTGGATGAAGACGGGCTGCCAGTTGCGCGCACGCTCATCGAAGTGTGGCAGGCGAATGCCGCTGGGCGTTACTTGCATAAGGTGGACCAGCACGATGCTCCGCTGGATCCGAATTTCACAGGATGCGGTCACACGCTCACAGATGACGAGGGCCGCTATCGCTTCGTGACCATCCGGCCAGGCGCCTATCCTTGGCGAAATCATCACAACGCCTGGCGCCCCGCACACATCCACTTCTCGGTTTTCGGCCCCGCGTTTGCCACGCGGCTCGTCACGCAAATGTATTTTCCTGGTGATGCGCTGCTTCCCTACGACCCCATTTTCAATTGCACTGCGGATGAACAGGCTCGCAACCGACTGATTTCCGTTTTTGACTGGGCAAGGACGGTTCCCGATCAAGCACTGGGGTTTCACTTCGATATTATTCTCAGCGGCCGCGAAGCCACGCCGATGGAGAAATGAGATGAAACTTTACGCGACTACGTCACAAACCGTAGGTCCCTTCTTTACTATCGGCCTTACCCGTTTGAACAAAAGTGACTTGGTGGGGACGGACGTCTCCGGAGAAAAGATAACGATTGGCGGCCGTGTTGTCGACGGAGATGGCAAGGCGGTTCCGGATGCGATGCTGGAAATCTGGCAAGCCAATAGCCATGGCAGATACGCTCACCCAGAAGACACGCAGAACAAGCCTCTCGAGCCGGGCTTTCAAGGTTATGGGCGAGCGGGGGTCGATGAAAACGGCAGCTTCCTGTTCACAACGATAAAACCGGGGCGTGTTCCGGGGCCGGATGGAAAGTTGCAGGCACCGCATATTGCCGTGACGGTGTTGGCGCGAGGATTGATGTTGCGGCTGGTAACACGAATTTATTTCCCTGAGGATGCAGCGAATGCGGACGACTATGTTCTGAATCTCGTCGAGCCTGCGCGGCACGGCACCCTGATCGCGAAAAAAACTGCGGTTGCAGGTGCGCTGGAATGGAACATCATTCTGCAAGGCACGGACGAAACTGTTTTCTTCGATTGCTAGGGATAAGAAGAGCGGTCCGCCGGAATATCCTTCTGGACTAGAACGGATAAGGACGCCGACCCAGCTGGATTGTGACCCACTTCACTTCTGTCATCTCTTCAATAGACCAGCGGCCACCTTCACGTCCCATGCCGGAGTCTTTCACGCCACCGAAAGGCGCCGTAGCCTCGTCGTGCACGGTGGGTCCATTCAGGTGCACCATGCCTGCTTCCAATTCGAGAGCAAATCTCATGGCGAGTTGCATATTGTTGGTCAGAACGGCGGAAGAGAGGCCGTAAGTGGAGCTGTTGGCCAAAGCGAGAGCTTGGTCCGCGTCGTTCGCCTTGCTGACCGCGGCCACCGGGCCAAATAGTTCGTCGCGGAACGCCGCCATCTCTGGCGTCACATCCGCAACGACCGTTGGGTGATAGAAATTTCCTTCAAATTTTCCGCCGCAAAGCAGCCGCGCACCCGCAGCCACCGCGTCTTTCACCTTCTTATCAATCATGGAGCACTGTGACGAGCGGATTAGCGGTCCAATCACCGTGTGGGGATCACGCGGATCGCCGACCTGAAGTTTCTGGGCCTTGGCGGTGAACTTTTTCAGGAATTCCTCATACACCGGAGCTTCCACGATGATGCGCGATCCGGCCATGCAAATTTGTCCCTGGTGTATGAAGAGTCCGAAGCATGCCGTATCCACAGCATAGTCAAGATCGGCGTCGCGCAAAACAATCAGCGGACTCTTGCCACCCATCTCCAGCACAACGCGCTTGCCGCGTTTGGCGCACTCCGTAGCAATGATTCTTCCGACTTTTGTGGACCCCGTGAACGAGATCAGTTTCACGCGCGGATCATCGTACAGCGCCTGCGCCATGGTAGGCCCGTCGCCGGGCACTACGTTTAATACTCCGGCCGGAACTCCCGCGCGTTCAAACACTTCCGCGAGCTTCAAACCGATTAGCGAAGTTTCCTCGGACGGCTTGAGCACAAATGTATTTCCCGCCGCCAGCGCGAACGCCACTTTCTTCAAGGAAAGTACGATTGGAAAGTTGAAAGGTGAAATTCCCGCGACGACACCAAGCGGCCGGCGAATCGCAATCGAGAGCAGGCCGGGCACGTCGGAAGACATTACATCACCGTGGATGCGTCTGGCTTCTCCCGCAATTGACCGCACCATGTTGGCGGCAAACGGAACCTCAAAGTGCGCTTTGCCAAAGGTCGAACCTGCTTCGTCTATCAACAGTTCCACAAGTTCTGGCGTGGCCTTCTCCAACTCGTCCGCCGCGCGATGTAGGATTCGTTCGCGTCCGGCAGGTGGCGTCGCGGCCCACGCGGCTTTGGCCGCGTCCGCGGCATCAATCGCCGCGCGCATGTGTTCCGCTTTGGCCATGAAGATGCGCGCGAACGGGCGCTGGTTCGCGGGATTGACTACATCCAAGAGAGCAGAAGGCGGCACATCAATGTTTTTTCCAGCTATGTACGGAGTCGAGGACATGATTTCCTCTCAAGCTGCAATTTGCCGAATGGGTTGGTCAGCAAATACAGTAGGCACAAACTTGATTCGAACGTTAATCGCACGCTCGCATTTTGGCTGAAAGCGGATTTTTCGCCAGTGGAAAGGGAATGTCAAGCGCCCGCGCCAGCGGCTCCGCCCCACACACGTCGCGCGGTGTCGACAACCAGTTTCAGCTTGGCCCACTGCTGTTCTTCCGTGATGAGGTTTCCCTCTGCTGTCGACGCGAAACCGCATTGCGGACTAAGCGCCAGGTTTTCTATGGAAACATACTGCGAGGCTTCCTCAATGCGCTTCACTAAAACGTTGCCATCTTCCATCTGCGGAACTTTAGAACTTACCAGCCCGAGCACCACTGTCTTCCCTTTCGGGATAAAGCGCAGCGGCGCGAACGTTCCCGAGCGTTCGTCGTCGTACTCGAGAAGGAACCGATCCACATCGAGGGTGCCAAACATTTTATCGGCGATAGCGTCGTAACCGCCTTCGGCGTACCAGTGGCTGCGATTGTTGCCGCGGCAAAGATGAATCGCCAGTGTGACGCCAGGGCGCCGGGCGGCCTTGAAGCAGGCGTTGTCAGCTTTGATGGCTTCATCCAGTGCGGCGCCGGGATCCATCTTCAATTCGGTACGAATCCATTCGCGCCACTTAGGGTCCATGTAGTAGCTGTAACGCGGCGCGTCAATCTGGATATATTTCACGCCGTCGGAGGAGAGTTTGGCGAGGTCGCTCTTCATGATTTCCACGATGTCCCACAGCAGCGCGGAATGATCTTTGTAGACCTTATCGGTAATTCCAGTCTTAAAGGCAATGGCGGGAAATTGCGTGGCGCTGGGAAGCGTCATCTTGATGGCCACCTTGCAATTGGCTTTCAAGAAAGGCAATTCGTGTCCGGTGAGTGGCCTGGTCTGCTGCAGTTTCATGCCCACGATTCCCGTCACGCTGCTGACTGGCGCTGCTTTCCCTTCTCCGGACTTCCAGTTTCGCGCCACGGCATCGCCCAAGTCGAAGCCTTCCACGGCATCTGTGAAATCGCTCATGAAATTCCGGCGGCGCAATTCGCCATCGGTGGCAAGCTCAAAGCCGATCTCTTTCTGCTTGGCAAGGATGCGCTGGATGTGGAGATCTTCAAGGGTACGCAAGCGCAGCGGATCTTTTGCTGCCTTGCTCCGCGCTTCCAATAATTCCGGCGACCGGAGAAAACTTCCTACGTGGTCAGCTCGATAGAGAGCAGGCATCTTCTACCCCTCCCGCGAAATCGGATTATAGTACGAATCACTGAGGGTAACGCCTGTGAGCGCAGTGTCATGGATTGAAATGACTCCTCTTCAACACGACGAGCGTTTTTCTGATTTCTCAAGAACCTGATATCCTCCAAGCTCTTTATTTACTCGCAACAATACTCGAGCTGCTTGCTCGGATTGGGCCACGGACAAAACAGATATGACGTCAGAACGAGGCTTTTATGGCTGGAAGCTGGTCTTCATTCTCTGGTTTCTGGATTTCCTGAACATGGGATTTCCGCTTTATGGCGGAACAGTTATCAACACTTACATGCTGAAAGAAATCCCGATGAGCAGGAGCGCCTTCGGCTTGGGGTTTACCCTCTTGAATCTGTTTGTAGGGATTCCCTCTATCCTTGTCGGAGCGTCCATTGTGAGATGGGGAATTCGCAGAACATTCGGCATCGGTTCTGCTCTAATACTGGCGGGTGCTCTCTGGCTCTCGCTGATCACCGTTAAGCCCTGGCACTATTGGATGGGGTTCGGCGTACTAACTGCGACCGGGATCAGTTTTGGGACCATCGTTCCAGCAGCCACAGCCATCACGCGCTGGTTTCGTCGCTATCGCGGCAGGACTATGGCCGTAACGCTATCCGCGTCGGGGTTTGCGGGCTTTTTTGTTGCACCCTTCATCAATCGCATCCTCACGGCGAATGGCGGAAATTGGCGGCAAGCGTGGGCGATTGTCGCAGGTATTTCTGTGCTGTCCGCAATTGTGGCGGTTCTTTTTGTGAGAGAACGTCCCGAAGACCTTGGCCAGATGGTGGACGGTGGCCCCGGTAAAGCCCTTTCAGCGAAGGCAACAGCAGCGAGCGCGCGAGTAACTGGATTTTCATGGGAGCCTGGACAGGTATATGGAACTCTTGCCTACTGGATGATTCTGGTCGGGGCCATTGCGTGCCAGTTTCCGTTTTTCTTTTTCACCGCTCACTGGCTTCTGCACCTGAAAGGTGTGGGCATCTCTCCGGCGGACGCCGCTTGGGCAATGGGACTCTTCACTTTGGGGGCTGTGTTCGGCCGCCTGATTGGCGGTTGGTTGATGGACGCCATGGAAGGTCGCTTCGCGTTCATGTTGGGCTTCTGCTGTTATTTTCTGGGGTCTTTCCTGGCGATTCGCGTTGCTCCGAACGCATTGTGGGTCGCCTACAGTGCCGCTATTCTCTACGGCACTGGTTTCGGATGGACGTTCATTTGCTTAAACACGGTAACGGGGCATTACTATGGGCCGGCCGCATTTCCAAAAGTAAACGGGATGATGCTGGTGCTCGCGGCTATCTTCTGCTCACCGGCTGGCTACCTCGGTGGGAAACTGTTTGATACCTTTCACAGCTACAAGCTGGCTTTCGAACTGAATTTCATCCTCGCAGCAATCGGAATCTTCGCCATTTTTTTTGCGAAAATGCCGGAGCCGCCGCAGACATCAGTTGGAGTCGCGAGCGTGAGTAGCGGAGAAGGAGAAGATTGGCTGGGAGACTAGGATTCGAACCTAGATAGCCAGATCCAGAATCTGGAGTCCTACCGTTGGACGATCTCCCACCCGTCGCGAGGAAAAAAACGAACCGCAGCTGGTCCCCGGTGATCGGGGCAGCGACGATTCTACCTATCTAATTTAGTCGGGTTTCAAGCAGTCGTCAACCGCACCAGACGCGAAAAGGCCCCAGACCTAGGGCCGGTGTACGTTTTCCGCGGGTTTCGCCGGTAAACCCTCGACCTCAGCAATGGGCACCATCTGCCCCTGGCGAATGGCGTAATCGACACTACCCCAGCGGACGCGATTCGAACCAAAACTCGCCAGCCAGACTGCGAAATGGATGGCATCCCGCAGGGGCACTAGCCAGATCTTTTGCCGCAACACTTCGTCATGTACTCCCCAAACCCCCACCGCACACGCCATCGCAAAACGGAGGGCCAAGTACGCAAGCAAATACATGCCTGCGATCCATTTTGCTGGCGCGACGAGTGCGGCAAGAAGAACCCATGGGAGTCCTTGCGTAAAAAGCAGTCCGACGTAGGACAGCGGCCTACAAAGGCGTACTGTCCGCGCCCAGCGTAGTTGATGCTCCCAGAAACTGCGAAATGTTTGCGAGGGGTACATGGTCCAAACTGCTTCTCGTGAAAGAACCACTTCACCGCCGGCTTTGGCGATACGATTTCCGAGTTCATAGTCGTCCGCAAGCGTTCCGGCAATGGCCTCAAATCCGCCCATCTTCCTAAGCCATTCCTTAGTCGTAGTAACCGAAGCACCAAGTGCGAATGTGATTCCTTCCATCCATGCAGCCATGAGCACTCCGGCGAAGAAATCGCTGGACGCGCCAATGGCTTCGATCTCTGCGCCTAGGTTCTTCTCCGCAATGCCTCGGTAGAAGCAAGTCACAGCTCCGACCTTACTATTCGCAAGCGGAGCCACGACCTCACGCAGAAACTTTGGCCCCACGCGCACGTCGCCATCGGTTAGTACAAGCATGTCGTGCCGCGCTTCACTTGTCAGCCGCGCCAGCTTGTTGACCTTGCGGTTTGCGCCGAGATGCTCCGCCCCCACAAACAAGCGGATCTTCCGTTCCGGAGATTCCGCAATGATGCGCCGAATCACGGGGACCGCGGGGTCAGCCTCATCGTTTACGGCAAACAGAATCTCGTAATCTGGATAGTCCTGACTGCAAAAACTGGCGAAATTTTCGTAAGAGCCAAAATCCACGCCACGCACAGGCTTGAGGATGCTTACAGAGGGGGAGTAGTTAGGCAGAACTCGCGCCCGTTCCCGATTGAAAAAGCGCAAAGCCGCCAGTGTTGCCAGCCCGTAGTAAACCAGTGGAGCCGCCGCCAGAAGCAGCGCGCCCTCGCGCCACATCGCGAAGGACACCATCACGTACATCCACTCGTCATCGGCGAGAGTTCCAACTGGACGCACATCTCAGGCCACTCTAGCAGGTTGTCCGACAATGTTAAATTAGGTCGAGGATATTTCGAGCCAACGAGGTGAGAGCAACCCGGCACAAGGCTATTTCTTGAGGCTCACACTTTGCATTGGGAAGAGTTGACCGTTTTTCACGCGATAGGTAAGTCCGCGCCACAGGATGCGTTCGGAAAAAAATCCACCCACCCACACGATGAAACTAATGGCATCGCGCAGGGGGATGAGCCAGAGTTTTTTCCATGCCCCTTTGTCACCCAAGCCCCAGGTACCTGTCGCCCAGGCTAACCCAAGACGTAGTCCGAAATACGCCATAACATGGGCCGCAGCAATTCCCTGCCATCCGGCGCTTGCGGCGAGACCTGCCGCCAGAAGCGCCCACGGCAATCCATGAGTCAAAATCAACCACGGGTAAGCCGTAGGGCGCACATTCTTCAAACCGATCGACCAGCGCAGTTCGTGGCGAAAATACTGCCCAATGGTCTCTTGCGGAAACACCATCCACACCGGCTCGCACATCAACTCCACACGATAGCCGCGGCGCGCGATTCGGTCTCCTAGTTCGAAGTCATCGGAATGATAATTCGCCATGGCCTCCCAACCGCCGATCTCTGAGAGATGCTTCTTTGTTGTCGCCATCGTCCAACCGAATGCGAAGTGCATCCGGCCTTCAAGCATTCTGGCCACCAGCGCCCCGGGAACGGAGTCCATGTACATTCCCAGCGCCTGCAAATCTGCTGCGATGCTGCCTACCGTCACGCAACGGCAAAAGCCGGTGACCACGCCAACCTGGGAATCGGCAAATGGTGGCGCCACTACTCGCAAGTAGTTTGCGGCGACGCGCACGTCGCTATCGCTCATCACTACCACGTCATATTTCGCTTCTTGTACAAGCCTGCAAAGACTGTTTATCTTGCTGTTCGCTCCCGTGCGAGGCACGCCTTTAATCAGCCGGATGGAGCACTTGGGAAAATCCGCCTGCAGTTTCTCGATCAGGGGCACCACGGGGTCGTCCGGCTCGGCTACGGCAAAAATGACTTCATATTCGGGATAATCCAGCCGGCAAAAGCTGGAAAAGTTTTCGTAAGCTTCGCAGTCTACGCCTCGGACAGGTTTTAGAATACTCACGGGCAGGGCAAACAACGATGCAGGGAGTGGCGATTTTCGTAACTTCCGGAAATAGTCAAAAACGCTGCAGATTGACAGAACGAAATAAGCCAGCGGCGCCGCCGCTAGGGCGAGCGCAAACCAATAGAAAAGATGTAAGAGCATCCAGTTGCCCCAAGTCTCCACGGCATCGAAAATACCGTTACTCGTGAATTCTGTCCGTCAAACAGGAATCCAGTCCACCAACTACTTTGCTGGGTCCGATGCTGGATTTTTTCAGTTGGTTGCTGCGGCGGGACATGTAACCTTGCACCACTTGCAACCTTTGTTCAGAAGACTATCACTACTTCGTATTTTGTGGATGGATATTACTGAGTTGGACTGGTGGTCAGCCCGCTGCAACCAGCGCTACGCCTGCACAAACCAGCAGGACTCCGGCCCACCGCGCGGCACTGATTTGCTCGCCAAGGAGGTACTTGGCGCCGAGCGTGCCGACCACATAGCTGAGCGCAGATGCCGGAATCACCAGACTAATTGGTTCCCACGAGAGCAGGATCAGCAACGAATAGAAGGACAGGGCCATCAGCGGGACGCCAGCCCAGAACCAGCCATTGCGCACCGCCCGCCCCAGGAACTGCAACAATTGCAGCGGACGCAATCGCGCGGGCTCACCCGTTGCTTTCATTCCATAAGTGATGGCGATTTCGCCGCCAGTACTGCCAAGAATCAAAACGGCAAGTGCCAAAATGACGCGCATCAGGCCACGGCCTCACTGGTCACGGCCGTCGTCCGTGGTTTCGTTTGACCTACGAGCAGCACGCCAGCACAGATCAACACGACGCCGATCCAGCGGCGCGGCGAAACCGATTCGTGCAAGAACACTACGGCCAGCAGAGTAAGCAGGGCATATCCAAACGCTCCCGCCGGCATCACGTAGCTATAGTCCGCCCAGCTGAGCACCGTCATGTAACTGAGCATGAAGCCGCTCAGAAAAACAATCGCAATCCAGATAGTCCCGCTGGTCACCGTCAGGCGAAATGCTTGCCTAATTCCAGAAGCCGTCAATTGAACCGCGCCGATCTGCGACATCCCGCGCTTCAGCATCAAGTCGCCGGCGTTGGCGCACACCACCATCGCCGAGACCATGACCAGCGTCTTGATTCGCAGCCTTCTTTCGCTTGCCATTTTACGGGGGTCAGTCGTTCCCAGAAGCCGGAGAGGTACCCGGCACGGAGACGATGGTCTTGTCGAAATCTCCGCCTTTGCGCACCCATTTCAGACGCTCTGCACGCAATGCGAGAAATTCTGTCGCTTCATGGTAAAGGCGCTTGCGCTCGTGGCTGTCCCAAAGCGCTTCTTTCACGATGCGCCAGACCACTCTGGGCCGGAAGTAATACTCATCGTAGAAACGGTTCACGCCCGCCATCATTTCGGCCTTGGACAAGTGCGGGTACTCAATGTGCGGCAACTGGTGACCGCCGGAATCCGCCAGCGCTTCAACCTTCAAGAAGCCTTGCTGCGCCATGGAGTCGTGCAATTCCGTTCCCGGCATGGCGTGCGCCAGGGAAACCTGAATCGTCTCGCAGTCGAGTTCTTTCGCGTACTCAATGGTTTTCTGAATCGACTCTTTGGTCTCGCCCGGCAAGCCGATGATGAAGTCACCGTGGACCTTGATCCCGACCTTACGGCAATTCTTCATGAAGGCGCGGCCCATTTCCACCGTAGCGCCCTTCTTGATGTTCTTCAGGATTTGCGGTTCGCCGGATTCGAAGCCCACGATGAAAAGCCGCGCCCCGCCGTCGGCCATTGCTTTCACTGTTTCATAATCGCTGTGCACGCGCGCCGTCGAAGACCACTGGAACTTCAGCGGCTTGAACTTGGCGCTGAGGTCCAGCACGCGGTCCTTGCGGATATTGAAAGTGTCATCGTCGAAGAAAATCTCTTTCATCTGCGGGAAATGGCCGAGCGCCTGCTTCACTTCTCGCGCCACGTTTTCCGTCGAACGCGTTCGCCAAGCATGCCCTGAAATGGTCTGCGGCCACATGCAGAAGGTGCAAAGCGCCGGGCATCCGCGCGTGGTGTAGAACGAAACATATGGATGCAGCAGGAACGGCACGTTGTAACGTTCGATTTCCAGGTCGCGCTTGTAAATGTCCGTGGCAAACGGCAGCGCATCCAGCTCTTCCGTGTGCAGTTGCGGGCGTTCCGCGTTGTGCACGATTTTTCCGTCTTTGCGGTAGCTGACGCCCATAATTTCGCTGAGCGGCTTCCCGTGTGAGTACTCGACTACGGAATGGTCAAACTCGCCGCGTGTCACAAAATCGATATCCTCGCTGGCATTCAGCGTCTCATCCGGCTTGATGTGCCCGTGCGGTCCGACGAATGCAATTTTCAAGCTTGGGTTGGCTTCTTTGATTTTCCGGATGAGTTTGACGTCGCTTTCCAATCCGACCGTGGAAGTGAACAGGACCAGAAACTCGTAGTCTTTACAGATTTCGATGGTCTGCCGCCAATCGACCTTGTGGGGAGAGGCATCGAGCAGCCTGCTGCCGGGAATCATTCCCGCGGGATAGGTCAGCCAAACCGGGTACCAATAAGACTCAATCTCCCGTGTCGCGGGCCAACGCGAACTCGCTCCGCCGTCGAAATTCTCGAAACTTGGCGGATTCATCAGCAATGTCTTCATTACATCCGGCATTCTTCACCCTCAGCCTTCACGCAATAAAATGGTCCGCTCCAACTCTCTTGTTTCCGCGGACGGCCTGCAAAATGGTAGGGTCGCGCAAGCACGCGGACTGTGGCCCCCCATCTATACATATATTCTACCTGACTTCGTTCTACCGCCTCAAACCTTTCTGCCATCGGGTGTTATCAGGCAGCGAACGGCAATCTACAGCATTGGATGGCGTTTACAGGCCTTGGGTTGCGGGTCTATTAGGGGCGCCTATCACTTCACCGGCAGCCGACGATAGCAAATTCCAGATGCGGCTCACCCAATCGAGGTGTTCTGGTTTCATAAGCACCGACCGCAGGCAAGTTATGGTTTCGCGGTCGCGCTTCATCCTTCCTAAATTCGCTTTCCAAAAATGAACCGGCGACTCCGCTACAGCGAGGTGTAGATCGCGCCTTGCCGCCGCGTCGAATATCTTGCGGCTTAACGCGGAAGCCTCGCTCACACTCGCCGCGGTCGGCGCAAACACGACAATGTCCAATTCCGGCTCAAACGCCGCCACAAATCGTTCATCCGCGCTCACTCTTTTGAACAGCGCCAACGCCGCTTCCCTGCCGCGCTCCAATCCACGTGCAAACTCTCCGCTCTTCTTCAGAGGGAGCAGTCGTTGTGTCGCCCACAAGGCGGCGGCCGCCGCGCCAGGGCGAGAACACTCCAGGCTGATCTCCCCAAGATGCAATTCGGCGGAGCTGAAATAGGTGTAGGGAGAATCGTGTTTGTACAATCGGCCGACTTCCGGATCGCGAAAGAGCACGCAGCCGCACCCGTAGGGCTGCAATCCGTGTTTATGCGGATCGATCACAATGGAGTCGGCTTCCCCAATTCGCGCAAAAGCTCGCGCGCCCTCTTCTCCGAGGTTCTCTGTAAGCACGAAATAGCCGCCGTAGGCCGCATCCACATGAATTCGAAATCCGTGTTTTTCGTGAAGTGCCAAAATATCGGGAAGCGGATCCACCGAGCCAGTCGCGGTGGTACCCATTGTCGCGACAACCGTCCCCACATCGGCCCGTTCCACTCGTGCCGCCAGCGCATTCAAATCCATCCGGCCTTTTGAGTCGCACGCCACCGCTTCGAATGGCAGTTGCAGAACTCCGCTGATTCTTCCATGCGTGTAATGTGCCTGTTCGCTGGCCAATATTTTTTTTCCGGGATGCAATTGTCCCCCGACCCACAAGGCTTCGAGATTGGCCATCGTTCCGCCACCGCAAAGATGACCTAGAAAATTCGCCCAGCCGTACATGCCGGCAATCTCCGCAACAGCCTCCTTCTCCATCGCCGACGTCGCGCGTCCGCCATCCAACGCGTGGTTGTTTGGATTGATCCACATGGCTAGGGCATACGCCAACCGCGCCACGGGATGCGGTGGTTTCAGCATCTGTCCTGCATACAAGGGATGAAAATACGGATAGTTGTCTTTTAGACGCTCGGCCGTTACTCCGAGCACTTCGGCAAGGCGCGCCAACTCCACCGGTTGGGTTTGAAATTCGGGAAGACTCTCGAATCCGCTATCGAGCTTTTTCGCAACATCCGTGAATACCGTCAGGCTTTCCCGATCGAGCATCACCAGTCACCAGTCACGAAGCCACCAGTCACTCCCCTAAGTCACTTCCTCACTGCCAGACTTTGTCCAATTGCCCCGCCGTCTTCAGCAACTCCAGCTGCGCCTGCTGTTTCTGGAAATTCGCATCCAGATAGGCCATCCACTTTTCGTTCTCTTCCAGCCTGGCCTTCTCGACGTCGCGGAGATTCAATTTCCCCTCGCCAAACTGCGATTGATAGACAGCCACGTTTTGTTGTGCCAGTTGCAATTCCAGCCGAGCTACTTCTTTCGCCGCATCGCGCTCGCGCACCTGCCGCGTCTTTTGGCGGACATCCGTAGACAATTCAGCCTTCTTGTTTGCCAGATTGACTTTGGCCGCTTCAAAGTTTATCTGTGCCAGCCCGATCGCAGCTTTTGTCTGCGCGCTGAAAATCGGCACGCGCACGTCAACCCCCGCGTTGAAATTATTGCGTTGAAACGCGCTGAAGAATTGCGAGTAATTGTTGAATTTTCCCAGTACGCTGTAAATGCTCACGAATTCCAGCGTCGGCAAATAGCCGCGCCGTTCGCCTTTCAGCCGAAACTCCTTTGCACGAACGTCGGACTCCGCGAGTTGCAACCCGGCATTGTGCGTCATGGCCATCGCCACGAGGTTATCTCCCGCTAGTTCGGCTTCTCCCGGCAGCTCTTCGGGTGTGACCTCGATCGCCTGTGTCTCCTGCAATCCGAGTTGGTATCTCAGAAAAACTTCCAGATCATCCTCGCGAGCTT
Organism: Candidatus Acidiferrum sp.; assembly: GCA_035279725.1. GTDB lineage: Bacteria > Acidobacteriota > Terriglobia > Acidiferrales > UBA7541 > Acidiferrum. The sequence goes on along the minus strand of DATEHF010000014.1, from coordinate 43,479 downwards.
CGAGCTGCAAAATCCGCTGGATGACTTGCGCTCTAGTCAGTTGCGCCTTCGTCACTTCAACCGGCAGCTCGTAGCCTTCCCCCTGCCGCTCCTGCGTCACTTGCAGAATTTTCTCGGCGCTCTCCTGTTCCTTGCGCAACAGCTCGAGAGAATGGCGCACCTTTCCCAATTCCAGATAAGCCATCGCCGTCCGCGTGATTACGCTGTTCTTTGCATCCTCGAGCAAAATCTTCTGGGCTTTGGACTGCTCTTGCATCTCTTTTGCCTGGCCGCGCAATGGCTCATTGAAAACCTGTTCCGTGTACGTCACATTAAAAATGGAAGGCGCGCGCCCTCCGGGCGTTTCCGGTATGCCGTAGGTATAGCCCGCGCCGGATCCTGCATAGAGATTCGGCATGAACTGCGACTTGGTGATCTGCGCAGCGTGATCCGCCACACTGGCCTGAATCTTGGCGACTTGAATCTCTTTGCTGTTCTGGAGGGCCAGTTCAATCGTGCGCTTCAAAGTCAACGCGACAGCCGTCGCCTCCTTTGGCGAATCCTGCGACGCAGCCTGATTCGCACTCTGCGCGGACACCTCCTGCGCTGCCGTGGCGCTGCTGCACAACACCAACAGTGCTGTCATCCCCCCCCAAAGTCCCAATAATTTCATTTCATGCTCCTGTAGGGGAGGGGCTTGCCCCTCCCGCTGCCGCAACGCTCGGAACGGCTCACTCGTATCTCAACGACTCAACCGGTTGCAGGCTCGCCGCCTGGTTGGCCGGCAAGTATCCAAAGAAAAGACCCGTGGAACACGACACAACAAATGCAATCACCACGCTCAGTGGCGAAATCGGAACCCGCAGATTTCCCGGAAGGAAGAACTGTGCCGTCACTGGCACAGCGATGCCGATCAAAATTCCGACCACCGCCCCGCCACCGCTGATCACGAATGATTCGATCAGAAACTGGTACATAATCTCGCGCCGCGCCGCCCCAATCGCTTTGCGAATCCCGATCTCCCGCGTTCGTTCTGTCACTGTCACCAGCATGATGTTCATAATGCCGATCCCGCTGATGACCAGTGCGATGAACGCAATGATGATCAACACGATCGTCAGCGCCATCGAGATATTTCTCGCCGCGTTCAAAATCGCCGTCAACGTTTGCACCTTGTATTCCGCTTCCGCCGGGTGCCGGCTCCGCAACAATTGCCCAACTTGCCGCTCGACGGACGGCACATCTCCGGATCGCGCTGCTTGGACGCTTAACAAACGCACCACGTCCGTGCCGGTGTAATACTTCATGAGCGTGAAGGGAAGAACGACCGTATTTTCCTGGATCTCTGAAAGGCCGAAAGTCTCCACACGCTCACGGAAAACGCCGATCACCGTAAACGTCAACTCCCCCATCCGAATCGGTCTTCCGACCGGATTGTCTTGCCCGAAAATCTTGTCCGCGAGCTGCGCGGCTATCAGACAAACCTTGCTGCGCATCTCCATATCACCGGCATCGAGAAAGCGGCCCCGCACTACGACAAGCCGGCGAATGGCCTGATAACCTTCCGTCACTCCGACCAGATGCACTGGCCGCTCCACGCCATCCATTACCACCGACGTTTCCAGCTCGCGTGTTCCTGCTACTTCGACCACACTGAGAATGGACCTGGCGGCCTCCATGTCTTGCAGGGTAATTTCGTAATTGAGCGGCTGCGGCTTATCTGGCCTCTGGACGAGCTCCGCCTGGACGAGATTGGAGCCAACAGCTTCGATTTGGGAAAGCACGAATGTCTTGCTGGTGAGAGCCACAGTGACCACAAGAACGATCGAAGCGCTTCCGATAATCACGCCCAGCGACGTCAGAATCGCGCGCAGCTTGTTCGCTCGCAGCGCGTCGATCGCTACCGACACCGTCTCGCGGATGTCCATAGTTTCCCTTTGACGGGAATATTTCCCGTGCGGCGGCGAAACTCTTAGCCCTTCTTCAGCCGCTTCAAACCTTCTTGCGCCAATTTGTTTTTCGGATCGAGCTTGCGAGCAACTTCAAATTCCTGCTCGGCCTCTTGCATTTTATTTTGCCCTTCATACAGCCGCCCTATCCAAGCATGGGCGGTGGCTGGCCGCGGGTATCCTGATCGCACTGGCGCTTTCTTCGCGTATTCCTTCACCAATCGTTCGGCTTCCCCGAGATCTGTCTTCTTCAGAATCAGCGCCACGCCACGGTAAAACATTGCCCTCGGGTCATCCGGCGCCACGCGCTCCCCTGCGTCCACGACGGCCTCAAGCCGCTCGGCCTGGCCGCGCTTTACCGCGTAGTCCCCGATGTCGTAGATCAGCTCCGCCGACTTCGGGTTGCTCTCCAGCGCTTTCGTAAATTCCTCGTCCGCAACAGTGAAATCCTTTTTCTGCCGCCGACAATTCCCCGCCGCAAAATGTCCTTCGGCGGCGTCCATCTCCGCCAATTGCCTGATTTGCGGCAAGGCCTTTTCTTCGCCGCCGCCTACCATTCCTGGGGCGCTGCAATCGAATTCGATCAAAACCTGCCGGGCGGAGAAATTCCTGGCGTCGAGTTGTACCGCCGTCTCAAACTCTTTGCGCGTCTTCTTCGCGAATGAAATGGCGGAAAACCATCCCGCATGATCCGCTTTCTCTCCGTAAGCCCTGCCGAGCCACTCGTGGTAAACCGAATTCTGCGGGTCAATCGCTACGGCATGCTCCGCGCTCTTGATCGCCGGGTCGTGCTCCTCCAGCTCAAGGTAGCTCTTCGTCAGCAGCAGTTGGACTTCGCCGTTCTGCGGCTCCTTGGCTGCGGCAGCCTGCAGCGCCAGGATGGCGTTCCTATACTCGCTGGCTTCGTAAGCGCGCCTCCCCGCTTCGAGGTTCGCGTCCTGCTTGAGGGTTGTAGCCGCAACTGCACCGCTCGCCACGTAGACCACGTAGAGCGCGACGGAAAGCAGTGTCGTTCGCCTAACCATTCCATCGTTCCGCAAAAATGAAAACCTCCGTTGTAATGACCGTCACGGTCATACCATCCCGCAAATCGACGTCTCCAGGAAGTGCGACTAAGTCTTCCTCCTTGAGCCCGCTCACCACTTCGTAATTCGTGGCGTCCGCGATGCCCACGTGAATCTCCCGCTTTTCCAGCGTCGATTTACCCACTCCTAGCTGATTCTTTCTAACTACGAACACATACCGCTTCCCTCCCTGCGCCTCCACCGCGCCTCGCGGCACGGACAAAACGCCAATACGTTCCCGCGAATTGATGCGCACGTTCACGTTGATATTGGGCAGCAGCTCCAGATGGTCGTTGTTCACTGCACAGAGCAATTCGCCGACGCTTCGTGTCCCGTGCGGCACCACCTGCTTCGGAATAATCTCCGTTTTCCCCGGCCAGGTCTTGCTCGGCAGAGCATCCCAGGTAATCTTCACCGGCTCGTTCTCTTCCAGCGCCCCAAGCTCCGGCTCATCGATGAACGCACGCACGCGCACTTTGTGCAGGTCCGCCATTTCCGCCAGCAGATCGCCCACCTTCACGTAATCCCCAGACTTTAGCGGCGTGGATTCTGCGTTCTTGCCTAGCGAATAGAGGGTTCCGTCCGCAGGCGCGACGATGCGCCCTTGCCTCACTTTTTCATCAAGCGCGGCTACTTCGTCTCGAATCTGCTGCACGCGCAGTGGCGTCTGATCCGAATCCAGCTTCACGCTCCGGTCAAACTGCTGTTTGGCCGCCGCCAGCCGCGCTACTTCCGCCTGCGCTTCTATGATGGCAAGGTCGTTCGCCGCAAGCTCATCCTGTGTCGCCGCTTGCTTCGCCACGAGGCGCTGCAGCACTTCGTTGTTCTTCTGCAACCGCTCGCGTCTTGCTTGAGCTTTCGCCAGGTCGCTCGCGATTTTCACTGCTTCATCAATTTTCCCGCCCGCCATTGCGGATCTCAGATCATCCTCCGCCTTCAGAAGTCTCCCCCTCGCCTCGGCAAGCTTCGCCGAGGCATCCTTTACATCCAATTCCAGTATTACTTGCCCCTTCTTGACTTGCTGTCCTTCCGTCGAGCTCACCTTCTCTACAAAAGTATCCAGTTGCGCGCGCATCACGTACGGCGCGATGGGCTCTACCTTCCCGTTGCTGCTGATCGACGAAACCAGGTTTTCCCGCATCGGCGTCACCGCATGAATGCTCGGCACCGGTTTTCGCCCGCTGTATTCGATCCCTACGTAGGCCAGCACACCGGCCAGCGCCAGGTAGAGCAAAATCCGATTTCGCAGCTTTCGATCCATATCTTCCTATATTGCGCCGTCCCGCACCTCTTACCTAACGGGACGCAGAGACGCATCCCTCAGGCGCAGCCTATTCTCCTACTTGTCCGTGGCTTGCTGAACCCCTGTCAGGAAGGCCCCAAGGCCATCATTCTAACAAGAGCAGCGCGGCTTTCTCTAGATTCCTTGGGCTGCGTTGCTTATTTTGCGCCCTGCTGTCCCTTGTCCCTGACCCGATGCAACTCTCGACCCTGATAGGGATGCGACTTTCGTAGTCACGGGATGCCGTACCGCCACGCCATTATGGACCGGATACCTGGGCATGCTAGAATCCGCCCATGTCCACTGAAAGCACCGCAGAAAAAACCGCTGCTCCAACCTCGAGTGGCTCGCCCAAACCCACCCAGCCCGGGGCCGTTGTCAGTCCTGTCATCCACCGCGTGTGCATCCAGTGCAACAACATGTTCCCGGTTACGCCCGATAGATTTGATGCCAAACAGTGCCCCACCTGTCACAAAGGTTGAGCGCCCTCCCGGCAGTCGTGGCGCCTTCCCTTGCTTCCCCATGTGCCCGTAACATATTCCCTACCCGCTGCGTAGTACACTCTGAACGGTCTTGCGTCTGTAGTACGTACTCCCAACTAGGGGTCCTTCGATGATCGAAGCTCGTGGTCTGTCCAAGCGTTTCCAGGACAAGAAGCGCGGCGAGATCCGCGCCGTCGATAACGTCACCTTTACCTGCCAGCCCGGCAAGATTTACGGCCTCCTCGGCGCCAACGGCGCTGGAAAAACCACCACACTCCGCATGCTCGCCACTATCCTCGAGCCCACCGATGGCACCGCCATCATCTGCGGCCACGACGTCATCGAGCAGCCCGAAAAAGTTCGCGCCAATGTCGGCTTTCTCTCCACCGCTACGGCCCTCTACCGCCGGCTTACTGCCCAGGAATTTGTCGAATACTTCGGACGCCTCAATGGTTTAGACGAAGCTACCCTGAAAAAGCGCGTCGACGATATCTTCAATCGCTTGGACATGAACAGCTTCCGCGACCGCCGGTGCGACAAACTTTCTACCGGCATGATGCAGAAAACCTCCATCGCCCGGACCCTCGTTCACGATCCTCCCGTCATGATTTTCGATGAGCCCACGAACGGCCTTGACATCATGACCGCTCGCACCATCACTTCGTTCATCCGCGAATGCCGCGACAACGGCAAGACTGTGATCTTCTCCACTCACATCATGAGCGAAGTCGAAAAGCTCTGTAACACCATCGGCATTATCCAATCCGGTAAGCTCCTAGTCGAAGGTTCCCTCGAGCAGCTTCGCGACAAATATGCCGAGCGCGAACTCGAAGAAATCTTCGTCAAAGTCGTCACGCCGCACTTCGTCGCTGAGGAGGCCAACTAACATGTCCCTTCGCAACGTCGGCATCGTCTATCGCAAGGAACTTACCGAAGCTCTCCGCGACCGCCGCACGGTCATCTCCACCATCCTCGTGCCGCTGTTGCTCTTCCCGGTCCTTAGCGTCGGCTTTGGCTCCCTCGCTGTCGCCCTTGTGGGCAAGGCCAAGGAGGAAGTTCCCAAAGTCATGCTTCGCGGTGGAGAAGACTCTCCCACTGTTGTCGCAGGGCTTAAGAAGCTCGACACCATCGAAATTGTCCCGGAGACACCCGGCTGGAAAGACCAGATCGTCAACAAGGAAATCCGTGCCGCTGTGGAGATTCCCTCCGGCTTTCAAGCCGATGTGGCTCAAGAAAAATCAGACACAGTCAAGGTTTTCAACTATCAAGGAGAAATGAAATCTGAATTTGCCAGCGACAAAGTAGAGACCTATCTGAAGGAATATAGCGACTCTGTAGTCAAAAACCGACTGGCTGCCAAGAACTTGCCCGTCGGCGTGCTGAAGCCTTTTGAATTCAAACGTGAGAACGTCGCGCCGCCAGAAAAAGTCAGCGGCGCCGCATTTGGCGGCATCATCGGCTATATGGTCATTCTTCTCTGCATGACCGGCGCGATGTATCCATCCATGGACCTGACCGCCGGCGAAAAGGAACGCGGCACCATGGAAACGATTCTCTCCAGCCCCATCTCTCGCATGCACCTTGTCCTCGGCAAGTTTTTTCTGATCCTTACCGCGGCGCTGGGCACCGCCGCTCTCTCCGTTTTGTCGATGGGCGTTTCTTTCTCTGTCTTAGGCCACTACACAGGGAAAACCGCAGGCGGTCGGGCTGCCGCTGCTGAATTCCTCCTCAAACTCGGTCCCAAGACCGTGTTTGCTGTCTTCTTCATGGCTCTTCCCATCGCGGTGCTTTTCTCCGCCACACTGATGACCATCGCTCTCTTCGCCAAGACTTACAAAGAGGCCCAGAGCTACCTCACGCCGATGACTTTTGTCGTGATTTTCCCCGCCATTGCCGCTATGCTCCCGGGCGTCGAGCTCAATGCAAAGCTCTCGCTCGTCCCCATTCTGGGCACTAGCCTCCTGTGCAAAGAGCTCGTCGCCGGCACGTATCACTGGAATCTCATCGCCATTATCTTCGCTTCCAACTGTGTCTACGCCGCCGCCGCCCTATTCATCGCGATAAAAATGTTCCAGCGCGAATCCGTCCTCTTCCGCTCTTAATTTGGAGCGCGGCAGTCCGGCTCCCGCTTTTGTAGCGTGAGCTTCTGGACCTGGGTGAGGAGAAATGCTTGCCCAACGCGGGCTTTACCGTCGTGCGCGCATGAACCTAAACACCTCGCCCCGTGCCCCTATCCTCAAACCACAAAATAGCGCACACTACTCCCGAGGTTAAACCCATGGTTGCAGCAGCCGGTGTTTGGAAAAAGAAACGCGACGACCTGAAAAAGAAGCGCGACTCCCTATTCGAGACCTACACAAAAGACCCTCAAAACATCCATCTTGCCCGCGAAATCAAATCCATCGACGACGAAATCGCCGACTGCACCCAGCACGTCGAACAAGAACGCCGCGCCGAGCAGCGCGCCGCCTCCTCCACCGGCAAACTCCTCACAACCCAAAAGCAATAAGCTCTTCCTGCACACCCTGCCACTCTTCAGGGTCCCGCCCCCGCGATCGTGCAGGGGCACGATATCGGAGATTCCTTGGCAGCAGCCGGAACATCGTGCCCTCTTCGCTTTCCATTTTCAATTTTCCAATTTCTACTTTCTCGTTTCCCTTTCCACCTGATGTAAACTAAACCCGCCGGAGACGCCGCCGTTGTCCTCGCGTATCTGTGGACACCCCCCATGAGCACACCCATGACCCAAACCCAACAAATCGCCGATTCATACCGCGCCGTGACGATCAAAGGCGCCTGGTACGGACCTTCGCTCGCCGAGCTGCTTGCGCAAATCTCTCCCGAGCTTGCCACCAAGCCGCCCGCTCCGGGAGCTCATACAATTTCCGCTCTGCTCCAACATTTGCTGCTTTGGAATGAACGGGTCCGCAACACCTCGGAAAGCAATCCAATGCCGCGTTGGGAAGCCGAAAAGGAATGGGCCGAGCCGCCCATCCCGTGGGACGAGCTTGTCACCCGTTGGAACCAAAGCCGCGACCTGCTGGAAGAAAAAATCCGCAATTTCCCCATCGCCGACTTACCGAAACAGGTCCCCGGCCGCACCTACCCCTTCGAGACCCTCCTCCCCGGCATCGTCCAACACACCATCTACCATTCCGGCCAAATCGCCATGGCCCTAAGCCTCCTCCGCCCCCGCCAGTAGCGCCTGCTGTGCTGGCCGTTGTAGAGGCCGACTTTCAGGTCGGCTCTTTTCGTTCCTTCGGGCAGCCAACCGCATCCCAATTCGAGAGTCGGAACGCAAGCAAAGATCGACAGAGTCGGCTTACTACGTGCGTCGCGTGTTGCTCGATCAATCGCGCACACCTAGGTGGGACAGATATTCTTGTCTATGCCCTCCTCTGCGCCCTCTGTATCTCCGCGTTTCACTATTCCTTCTCTTGCACCGCATGTAGAATATCCCCGCTCAGCCAAAACATAGCGAGGTCTCAATGTCGACATGCTATCTGCTCAAGACCGAACCCTCCGCATACTCCTTCGCTGATCTTCAGCGCGACAAGGAGACCGTCTGGGACGGCGTCCATAATCCCGTCGCCCTGCGCAACCTCTCCCAAATGACCAACGGAACTCGCCTCATCATCTACGAAACTGGCGACCACAAATCCGCCGTCGGCACTGCCACTGTTCTCTCCGTCGACGTTTCCAACCCCAAGGATCCCGCCGTCAAGCTCAAAGCCGGAAAACCCCTCGCCAAAACAATCTCTCTCGCCCAAATCAAATCCAACAAACTTTTCGCCGATTCACCCCTCGTTCGCCAAGGCCGCCTCTCGGTTGTTCCCCTCACCGACGCCCAATATAAATTTCTAACCGGCGACTGATTCCCCAAACCCGCGTATGATGCGGGTGCACTCCAACGAAATCGCGAGGTTGAATCCGATGAAACGCTCCCTCTTAGCTTTGTGCCTCATCGCATCTACTCCTCTTTTTGCACAGCAGCCGCTCGAAATCCGTTTCTTATCCGTTCCCAATTTCCTAAAGCTCCCTCCCGACATTCATCTCGGCGAAGTCGCCGGCGTCGCCGTCAACTCCAAAGGCCACATCTTCGTCTTCTCCCGTGGCAACTCCACCGGCCCCGCCTATGGAGCCGCCGCCGCGCAACTCCTCCAGTTCGCTCCCGACGGGAGATTCATCCGCGAAATCGGCCACAATCTTTACGCCTGGTCCTTCGCGCATTCCGTGCGCATCGACAAAGACGACAACATCTGGGTCGCCGACAAGGGTTCCGACATGGTCATCAAATTCAACGTCGATGGCCGCGTCGCCATGGTCTTCGGCCGCAAGCTCGAAGCCTCCGACGAAGGCACCGAGCCGCTCAAGCATCCCAAGCCGCCGCTCCCACCCATTGACGGCCTCTTCCGCCAAGTCACCGACATGGCCTGGGATTCCGCCGGCAACACCTACGTCAGCGACGGCTACATCAATTCCCGCATCGCCAAAGCCGACAAAGACGGCAACTGGCTCAAGTCCTGGGGCGAGCCCGGCGACAAGCCCGGCCAGCTCAACACGCCGCACAGCATCGCCATCGACGCTCAAAATAATGTCTACGTCGCCGACCGCGGCAATCGCCGTATCCAGGTTTTCGACACCGAGGGAAAATTTCTCCGCCAAATCACCATCGACGTTCCCGCCCCCGCCGATGCCCGCCCCGCCATCGGCAACAAGCCCGCTTCCACCACTGGCACTATGTCCCCCGGCGCGCCTTGGACTCTCTGCATTACGCCCGGTCCCGATCAAGTCCTCTTCACGTCTGACGCTTTCCCCGGCCGCATCTACAAACTCAGTCTTGACGGAAAAGTTCTCGGTGTCTTCGGAAAATCCGGCAAGCAGCTTGGCCAATTCGGCTGGATTCACGCCATCGCCTGCCCCTCCGAAAACGAACTCTACGTTGCCGAGCTCCTCAACTGGCGCATCCAAAAACTAGTCCTCGAACCCACTCACTAACCCGCGCTATCCTCGGCAGAAATGTAAATAGCTAGACCTGTCATTCTGAGGGCATCCGACAAGGATGCCCGAAGAACCTCAACCGCAAAGGATCCAAACAATTATTGTTATGAGTTCACGCGCGGACACATCAACCGCTTTTCCCAAAAAATCGCCATCCCTCTACAAATCCGGAAACGCATTCACCCGGTTTAGCCAGCCCTGCAAAAACCTCGGAAACTTTTGCCCCAGCGCCCGGTAGTACGCGATCCGTCCTTGTTTATATTGCCGGTAAACTTCCAATTGCGGCAGGCTTTCGAGCGCCGCAATAGACCCTGGCCCGATCACTCCATCCACCGCAACATTCGCCCCCATCTGAACCATCACGTTCTGCAACAGTTTTGTAGCGTGCGATCCGGCGTTCACATAAAAATCGCAAACAATATTCGCCAAATCCTGCTGGTCAATGTCATCGCCCTGAATTTTGTTCCAGTACAGCGCCTTGTAAATGATTCCCGCCTGCGCATCCGTCAGCGCTTTCAGATTGTCCGAAGTCGGGTCAATTCCCAGCAGTTCATGCGAACAATTCTGGAATGTCCCCATCGTCACACCTTTGTTCGTTTCGCCGCCCGGATCCTCCGGATCATCCACATAGCCGCCCTCGAATTTCAGCAGCATCGGCAAAAAAATATCGAAAGCCGCCATGACAGCCTCCTCTCAGCCCCCGCCGCACAGCAATCCGCGATCGCTAGGATTGCCCGGTTGGAATTTAGCGCAAGAGTTTATCACAAGGATAGTAACCGCGGCGTTTCGCCGAATTGCTGCTTGCTGGCAGTCAGCTCAGTCTGCATTTAGTTAGACTTCTTTGCCTGTCTGTTTTGCCTAGTCGACTGAAGTGCAGATGACGCGTTAGAATGATCCCACTCAGAGTTGTTGCCCTTCAAATTTCATGGACACCAAGAATTCGCGACGAGCTTTTCTGAAGACCACTGCTGTCGCGGGGGCGGCTTACTTGGCCGGTTCACCCGCGCGCGCCAGCTCTGAGCCGATTTCGGTGATTATTGTCGGCGCTGGCGCGTTCGGGGGCTGGACTGCACTCCAACTCGCACAACGCGGCGCTAAAGTTACATTGCTTGATGCCTGGGGGCCGGGCAACTCGCGTGCAAGCTCCGGCGGCGAAACTCGCACCATCCGCGCCACCTATGGTCCCACCCACGGCATGTACGCGAAGATGGTGGCAAGAGCCCTGAAATTGTGGCAGGAGTACGAGCAGCGATGGAATCTGCAGCTTTTCTTCCGCGGTGGCGCTCTTCGCATGGCCGGCACGGACGATTCCTACGAACGCGCCGCCTTGCCGGTGTTGCAAGAAGCCGGTGTTCGCTTTGAGAAACTTTCCTCCACCGAATGCGGCAAGCGCTGGCCGCAAGTAAACTTCGACGGCGTTTCCTGGAGCGTTTACGAGCCTGATTCAGGCTTTCTTGCCGCGCGCCGCGCTTGCGAAGCCGTTCTGAACGCCTTCCTAAAAGAAGGCGGCCAATACCGCCAGGCAGAGGTCACGCCCGGCCCAATTGCGAACAATCGCATGCAAGGAGTTAGCACGAGTGCTGAGGAAACCCTGGAAGCGGACCAATATATTTTCGCGCCTGGCCCTTGGCTCGGGAAAGTCTTCCGGTTCCTCGCGCCTTCGATCACTCCCACTCGTCAGGAAGTTTTTTTCTTCGGCACGCCTGCGGGCGACCTTCGTTTCTCGGAAGCGCGCCTGCCCACATGGATTGACGGCGGCAAAACTCCTTTCTTCGGAGTACCTGGAAACCACTGGCGCGGCTTCAAGATTGCCGACGACACTCGCGGGCCGGTAATTGATCCGAACACAATGGAGCGTCAAATTTCTCAGGAAAAATTGGAAGCGGCGCGGGCATACCTGCGAATGCGGTTTCCGGCACTGGCCGGCGCTCCTTTGGTTGAAAGCCGTGTATGCCAGTACGAAAACTCGACAGACCACAATTTCATTCTGGATCGCCATCCTGAGGCGCAAAATGTCTGGATTGTTGGAGGCGGCTCCGGCCACGGCTTTAAGCAGGGCCCGGTGATGGGCGAAATGGTCGCTGACGCCGTCCTCGGCGTGAGCGCTCCGCCTGCGGAAATGGGTCTTGCCCGGCTGCTAAACACTAAATCCCACTGATGCCAGAGGATCCGAGCCTTGATCCTTCCACGCAGTTAGAAGTCGGGTCCTTGGGCTGGGATCGGCGGGAGATCTAGTTTTTTGGCAACCGATTGCACACGAAATCGGAGATGCGGCTTGCTGCTGGCGGGTCGAGGTTCGACAACACTGCGATTACGTAGCCGTTCTGCGGATAAATCTCCAGATCGCCGTTCATTCCTGGAGCTCCACCGCCGTGACCGAAGTGGCGCATCGTCGCGTCCGTGTCGTCATCCATAAATCCAAAGGCGTATTTCACGCCGCGCGCCGTATTCACCTTCCCGGTCGTCAGCGATTCCGTATGTTTCGCGTCCAGCAATTTATGATTCGTCACCGCATTCGCAAATCGTGACAAATCTTCGACCGTTGAGTAACCGCCGCCCGCCGAAGTTCCACGATAAGGCAGAGTATCCGTATTCGGCTGAAGCCTGTTCCCACCAAAATGCGTATATCCAATCGAACGATTGGCCACCACCTGGTCTTCCGTCAAGGAGCCGCTATCTTTCATACCCGCGGGGCCAAAAACATTCTCGGTTACATAGTCGTAATAGCTTTTTCCGCTCACGCGCTCAACCACTACACCCAACAGGAGGAATCCGTAGTTGCTGTACTCCCAGCGGCTCCCCGGCTCGAATTCCAGCCCGCGCTTCCCGTACAAATTCACATAGTCCTGCAGCGTCTTCAATTCTTTTCTATGGGTGTCAAACTCCGGCCCGAAAATGTCCCCGGTTCCTCCCGTATGTGTCAGCAAATGCTGAATGGTGACTTTCGATGCGAACTCTTTGTTGGGATAGTCTGTAATATATTTTCCCATAGGATCATTCAACGAAATCTTCCCCGCCTGCACCAATTGGAGAATAGAAGTCGCCGTGAACATCTTATTCATCGATCCAATTCGGAATTTCGTCTCCAGCGCATTCGGAATCTTCTTTTCCCGGTCCGCCATCCCATAAGCGCCCTTGAAAATAACTTTCCCGTCCTTGGCCACGATCACGGCACCTGCGAATTTATCCGCCGCGCTATCCTTCTCCAATTTTTCGCGCAGAGCCGCGAGCAACGCCTCTTGACTCATACGCTCGACCAGAAATTCCGCAGGGCGGGGAATTGCATTCACGTCAAACCGGGTGATCTTATGCGACGCTTCTGCTTCTACGTCCATCGTGAATCGTGCGAATTGATCCGAATCCCTCTCCTGCATCAGCCCGCTGACCCGCAGGGGAGCCGACTCCTCGATCTTCTTAACATCAAACCCGCCGGTCGTTTGCCGGAACCTCATCATGCCGTTCACTTCCCGGTCGCCACGGTCCTTGAAGTGCCCGAGAATTTCCTCCATTTGCGCCCGGTCGCCGCTGTTCAATGCTGCAAGCCAAGCGGAGAATTGCTCGCCTGCGGGAGTCTTTGGCACATCAACACCTGTCCGCACATCGGTAACATAGCGAGGGCTGCCCGGCACGCTCCGCCCTGCGATGGCCACTTGCACGGCCTGTTCCTGCTGCCGAAGTTGCCGTGTACGAACGTTCTCGGACGCTCCGGAGGGACCGTAGCCTCCGCTACCGGGCCCATTCACAATGTTTTCGCCTGAAGAATCCGGCGAACCCTGCGCCGGCAATGCCCACGAGGCTTTTGAACTTCGCATTGCCGTCGAGTCGTTCAGCAGATTCGGTACGCGCCCGCGCATACCGGCCATCAACCACACCGCGCTCAACAGGCCTAAAGAAATCACACCGCCTTGCATTAACCGACGGAAGGGCAGATGTTGTTCCACGTCCACAAACTCAAAATGGTCCCACGAAGAAAATCCGGTCGATCCTGTGCCTGGCGGCGCCGCGGCAACTGACAAGTGCCAGGATTCCGGACGCACGACCCACTGTCGCATCAGAGAAATAAACGCATCCGCAAACAGCCGCGGTGTTCCCTGCGTTGCCGCAGCCTCATCGAAAATCCAAAGCATCTCCTCGGCAAACCGCTCCCGGAAGGCCGCTGGATGAAGCTTCAACAACAAGCGATAGAGAGAGCGACACACGGATTGGGCCATCATGCTCTCCTTGGTTTGGATCCGACCAGAAACCCTTTAGCTTCCCGGACAACTCCTTCGAGTCTGGCCACTTCGGCCGCAAGAACGCGCCGCCCCAAACCTGTCAGCCGGTAATAGCGACGCCGAGGATCATCGTCCGCCGTCCGCTTCTGAACTTCTTCGACGCAGCGCTGCGTCATTAGTTTTCTCAAATTGTCGTACAGCGTCCCAGGCCCCAGCTTGTATTGCCTTTCGGATTGTCGCGCCACTTCCAGCATGATTCCGTAGCCATGCAGATCCTCGCCCGCCAGCGCCAGTAAAATGTGCAGCGCCGCGGGCGATAAAGGCAAGAACTGGCTGATGTTTTCCTTCATACTCGGAGTCCGATATATCGCTTTCCGAATATTCTGTCAATCTTTATCTTTCAGTCCCCGCCGCCTTCCCTGATTTCCACACGGTACGTTTGTACTATGGCCGCGGTACTGGCCGCCTGTAACAATTACAAGTCGGCTGGGCCGCCGTGTAGACGGCTCACCGCCGTACTTTTATTGCTCAGGATGCGTCGCCCCCCGGCGCTGAGGGAAAACCCAATCGTGGCTTCCGCAGTCGACGCTCGTCATCCGAACGCCTCGCCTCCGGCCAGCTCTGGCAAGACGCCCGGGGCGTCCTCTCCATCCGATCCCAAATTAAATTCCGTTGCTCACGAAGTGGCCGTGATCGCCACCGGCGCCCGCCCTGGAAACGCCGGCGAGCGCGAACTCTTTACCGAAGAAACCGCCACCGTTTTGGTTTTCGAAAACGGCGGCGTCCTTCGCCTCACCGCCGCAGTGGCTCCCGGGCAATTGCTTTTTCTCACCAACAAGGAAACCCGGCGCGAAGTCGTCGCGCAGGTCACGCGCAAGCGGGACTTCAAACCAACCAGTTGTTACGTCGAAGTGGAATTCAGTGAGCCCTCCGCTGGATTCTGGGGTGTTGATTTTCCCGTTACGCCGCAACAACTCGCTCCTGTCACCCTGCACCAGAAAGAAGCAGCCGAACTGGTGCGTTCCGCCAAAGTCGTCTCCGGCAAACCAACTGCGCCCGCTCCCAGCACACACGAAGTCACTGCGCTGAAGGAGGAAGTGGAAACCCTGCGCGAGCAGTTAAAACTGCTACAAACACAGGCTGCCGCTGCGAGTCCATCGGCGCCAGCGAATGCGCCTGCTCCCGTTGTGATTTCCTATCCTCCGCCGAGCCCCGTCCCGCCGGGAGCGCGTCCCGAACAATCACTTTCTCAATCTCAGACAATCTCTAGCGTACCCAACGAAACGTCATCCAATTTGCCAAACGAAGCGTCCGAAACTCCGCCAAGCCATCCACCAGTTGCGCCGCCCGAGTCCTCTGCATTCCCAATCGAGCCAGGTGGCTCGTTTTCCGAGACTATTTCCACGCCCAAGCCGGTGATTCGGATCAGTCGCTCCACGAAATCAAGACCGAGCGCTGGCGGCAGCTTTCGGGCGAAACCCCTGCTCATTACCTTGCTCTCCTCGGCCGCTTTAGTCGCTGCGTTTGGCGTGGCCTGGTACCTTCATTGGATTCCCGGGCTGGACCAACCCAAGCCAGTTTCCGCCGGCGCGCCCCCCATTCCCGCAGCGCAACCCGCTCCTGCTTCAGGTGCCGTGCCGCCTGCGGCCAAAGCCGATGCGGAGCAACTCGCGCCGGCGGGAGAAAACCCTGCGCCTTCTACCCTCGCCAAATCCGAGATGTCCGCAAACGCAGATGCCACCGTGGATCCGCTGGGGCCGCAAGTAGAATCCGGAGCCACTCAAGCTACCTTGCAACGCGCAACTCCGCGCGCGTCCCTCAAGACGGCCGCTTCTCCCGCTGCTGTGCCTTCACAAGGAACGGCAACCGTGCCGCCCAAATTGATTAAGTCGGTGCGTGCGATCGCTTCGCCGAACGCGCTGGAATATTTTGCGCATGACAAGACGGCTACCGTGACTCTGGATGCCGTGGTTGACGCCACCGGCCGCGTCAAATCCATGAAAGTGCTCTCGGGTCCGGCGTCTTTGCGAGAGTCCGCGATTAATGCCCTCAAACAGTATCGCTACGAGCCCGCCACACTTCGCGGCAAACCCGTTGCCGCCCACGTTACGGTCCCGGTTAAATTTTTGTTCGAGCCGTAGCTCTATTTGGCAGGACAGCCACTTCCGCATTCGCAAAATACGGTCTTCACTTCATCGCGACTACGCCTGCCCTGGCTGTGGATCGAACAACAACGGAAAAAACTGGCCGCCCATCTTGCTGCCGCGCTGGATTATAGGAACGCCAGAGAGTAATGCCTCGTCCGCGTTCGACATGACGCCATCGCGAAACACGTTGATGACGGTGGCGCGGCGCGGTGCAGGTGTATCGTTGGCGCGCGAACCGTGCATAGTTCGCGCGTGATGGAATGAACTTTCGCCTTTTTTCAGCTCCACGGCGACGGGTTTGAATTTTTCTTTTAATTCTTCCGGCAGACTCTCGCGGATCCCATCCATCTCCCCGGTCAGAACAGGTTTCGGCAAGTCGGGCCACTTATGGCTTCCGGGAATGTAATTCAAGCAGCCATTCTCACGAGTGGAGTCGTCCAGGCCAATCCAGCAAGTGAGATGCGCCAAGGGCGTGGTTCTTGTCCAGTAGGAATAATCCTGGTGCCAGGCCACTACACCGCCATGTTTTGCCGGCTTGCAGAAAAGCTGGTCGTGCCAAAAGCGCACCGGACCTCCCAACAACTGAGAAGCAGGGATAAGAAATGCAGGATTCCACAATAGATCATGAAACCCGGGCAGAACGCGCCACGCGCCAAGAGCATGAAATACAACGCGGTTCGGATCCGTCGATTCGTTGGAGTGGTACTCATGAAATAGATGATGGCCGAGATGGGCCGGATTCATCAGTTGTTCCAACTCCGCGCGCAGAATCTCAATCTGCTCGTCAACAAGAATGCGAACGCCCTTCAGGTATCCATTTTCGTGGAAGAAGTCGAGCTGCGCTTCGCTCAGGCGGTACTTTTCCCACTCGTCGGATGGGGAAGAGCGTGGAAAGAGTTTGCCGACTGGTTGATGATAGTGCGATAAATCCTCGATCATGTGTAGCGCTCTACTCTTCTTTCTTTGTGCAGCATCTATTTCAATTCAACTTCCAGGATTTGACCGGAAGCGGTGCCGGCATTGGCGAGAGTATGGGTGACTTTCGTGTCCACCCAGTGAAAATCGCCGCCCTTGATTTCGTGCGTGAGGGTTTGCCCGTCGGGAGCTGTCATTTTCAGAGTGAATCCCGTTACAGCGACGATGAGGTAGGGGCGCGCATGCGTGTGCATCGCCAAGGTGGCACCGGGCGCGAGCGCCCAATTGTAAATGCGGGCGCTGGGGTTTTCCGCAGCAACCGCGGCGGCGGTGACCGTCGAGGGTGTTTGTGGACGATTCAGAAGTTCGACGTCCAGGACATCGTAAGGATTCGCGCCTACGTTGTGAACACGGTGGGTGTATGAGCTACCGGGAAGAGTGAGCGCAGAAAAAGTTCCTGCCTCGGAAGTTGATGGCGAGCCTTCCTTTTCACCGAATACTTGCTGCGTGATGGAAGTGCTGGAAAGAGGGATGGCGATCCGATCGTGGGTGTGGATGTGGTAGAGCGTGCGCTCGCCGGGCGGCAGGACCAAGTGAATGACGACGACAGAGTCGTTTTTGAGGGCCACGTGATGGAGTGGTTCGTCTTCCACGGGCACGGGGGCCGAAGCTTCCTGAGCGGCTAAGAGGTAGGACGCGAAGAAGATCAATGTCGAGCAGGTTTTTGCGATCATCATTTTTGAGAGCACCTTTGCCGGAGCAAACGGAACGGTATCGTACCGCGGTTTTGGCGACGTAGATAGAGCGTGGTGAGCATTCCGGGCTGTCCGCCGAGGTGATCAAAAGAAAAGTTCACGACGGTCTTCTTTGTCTCAGGAAGGATGCCGTTTTGGACGGCGCGACGATAGCAGGCTGGACCCTTGATGCCAGAGCCGTCCGTGGGTTCGGGCCGGTCGCTGAAATCCAGCTCAAGGCCTCGTTGCTGAGGCTCGGGATGGTTGTCACAGGCGATAGCGGGGAGGGTGCGAAGGAGGAGGTTACAGGTATAGGCCATGACGGCGGCGCGGCGAGGAGTGATCCGGTTACGGGCCTGAAGCTTGTAGAGTTCTCCGAGAGAATGGTAGATGTCGACGGCGGCGCGGAATTCCTGGATGTCTGTCCTACTGGGAAGTAAGTTCATGGGCGGCGGAGGCGAAGATTTTGGTGTGGGCGTCGATGTCGGATTCGGTGGTGGCGGGGCACATTAGCGCCATGTTGTGGAAGGGCGTTAAGAGGACGCCGCGGTTGAGGGCGTAGAGGTGGAGGAAGCGCTCGAGTTCGAAGTCGGCGGCAGCGGCGGATTCGCCGCCGTCGCGCGGGGGCTTTGCGGCGAAGGTGTATTCGGCGCGGGCGCCTAGCTGGATTACGTTCCAGGGGAGGCCGGTGGCACGGAGATTTTCGGCGACGCCATCAGCGAAGCGCTTGGCTAGCGGAATCATGTGTTCGAACACTGCGGGCGTGAGGATGTGTTCGAGAGTGGCGCGCATCGCGGCGAGCGAGAGAGCGTTGCCGGCAAGCGTGCCGCCGATGCCACCGACGTCGCAATCTTCGAGATGCATGCGCGCGGAGACGCGCTGGGCGACTTCTTCGGAGACGCCGAAGGTGGCACCGGGAATGCCGCTGCCGATGGCTTTGCCGAAGACGAGCATGTCGGGATCGAGTTTCCATTCGGCGGTGCAGCCACCTGGGCCGGCGCAGATGGTATGAGTTTCGTCGGCGATGAGGAGCGAGCCGTAACGGCGGGCGAGTTCACGAGCAGCGGGCCAGTAACCGGCGTCGGGGAGAATGATGCCGACGTTGGTCATGGCGGGCTCGGCGAGAATGCAGGCGACGTCGTGATGCTTGAGAGCGGCTTCGAGGGCGTTGAGATCATTGAATTCGACGACGCGCGTGGTTTCGACGGGATTGACGGGCGGGCCGATGTTGCCGCGGCGTGGGCCGACGACGCCGTTTTCAAGCGTGGCGAAGGATTCGTCGACGGTGCCGTGGTAACAGTAGTGGAAGACGAGGATTTTTGTGCGCTGGGTGATTTCGCGGGCGATGCGAATGGCGAAGCGGTTGGCGTCAGTGGCGGTGAGCGTGAATTGCCAGTAGGGGAGGCCGAACCGACACTGGAGGTCTTCGCCGACCCAGAAGGAGTCTTCGGTGGGGAGCATGAGAGTGATGCCGTCTCTTGCGCGGCGGGCTACGCTTTCGGCGACGACATCGGGAGAATGGCCGGTCATGGCGCCGGTGTCGCCAAGGCAAAGGTCGATGTAGTCGCGGCTATCGACGTCGGTGAAATGGGCGCCTTTGGCGGATTTGACGAAGAGGGGGAATGCGCCGGCCCATTTTTTCATCCAGTTCATGGGGACGCCGCCGAGGAGGGAGGATTGGGCGCGCTGGTAGAGGGCGGCGGAGTTGGGATGATCGGAGAGGAAGCGGGATTCTTCGCGACAGTGAAGTTGTTTCAATTTCGTGCGGCCTATTGCAGTCATCAGAGTAGCTCTAACTCACCGAAAATTGGTCAAGGCCCTCAGGATAAAGCGGAACAAAATCATCCTCGCCAACCTCTCGGTACCCCGCTTTAAAATTGCTCATGTGATTCGGAATTGAACGAATATTCTTGATCCGCTCGAAGGTCGCTTTCGGGTTCCCGGTAAAGATGAAGATATTCATCTCGCCGGAGCCGATATCATGGCCGTCAACATTTCCGTGGTCACCGATGTCCTGCATGATTTGCTCTTCGAGCGAGATCAACAAGTCCAGGTCATCCACCGTCGAAGAAGTCGGCCATTGCAGAACAAGGATGTATTCCATGTTAGGCGCTCATTAGCGGAGGTCGCGGATGATTTCGCGGGCGGCGTTGGCGCCGCTGGCGCCGGTTAGGCCATTGCCGGGATGAGTGCCGGAGCCGCAGAGGAAAAGGCCGCGGATGGGCGTTTTGTAGCGAGCCCAGTCGAGGACGGGGCGCATGGTGAAGAGCTGATCGAGAGCGAGTTCGCCGTGGAAAATGTGGCCGCCGGTGAAACCGTAAGATGTCTCAAGATCTTTGGGCGTGATGACCTGAATTCCTTCGACTAAGTCCGGAAGATTCGGAACGTAGGTGGCGAGAGTTCTGATTACCGTGTCACCGAGATCCGTGCGGCGAGTATCCCAATTCCCGGCTCTCAATTTGAATGGCGCGAATTGAACGTAGGCGGAGAGGACGTGCTTTCCGTCGGGCGCGAGCGAGGGATCAAGGATCGTCGGAATGGTGACGTCGATATAGGGCGCTTTCGAAAATTCGCCATACTTGGAGGCGTCGAAGGCGCGCTCGAGATAATCGATTTCGGGGCCGATGTGGATGCGGCCGGAAAGCGATTTGAGAAAACTCTCGGTAGCGTCGAGCGCGGTGAAAGCCGGCAAGCCACCGAGGGCAAGATTGACCTTTGCGACGGTGCCGTTGGCGCGGAAGTTTTTCATGCGGTTAGCGAACGTGGGGTCGAGCTGCGAGGGATCGACGAGATTGAAGAATGTACGCTTGGGATCGGCGCCGGAGACCACGGCTTCGGCAGCGATTTCCTCGCCACCGGCAAGAACGACGCCAGCGACGACACCGTCTTTGATGAGAATATGGCGGACTTCGGCGTCGGTACGGATTTCAACGCCGGCTTGTTTCGCGGATTCAGCAAGAGCACGGGTGAAGGAGCCGAGTCCACCTCGCGGAAAAGCAGCAGACCCTACGGGATGGGAGTCAGCAGCGGCGCGCAGAAGAAGAACGGCAGTCGAACCAGCCGACCACGGGCCGAGTGCGGTGCCGAAAATCCCGCGCGCAGCGATGACAGCGCGCAGTAATTCCGTTTCGAAGAATTCAGCGACGAAGTCCGCAACCGCCATGGGCCCCCAGCGGAGAAGATCGAAGATGCCCGTCTTGCCTAGGCCGCGAACGCCGCGGCCCGTCTTCAAGAGATTCCAGAGATCCTCGGGAGTGGGATTGTCGATCGCCGGAGGCGTGATGGAAGTGAGCTGCGTGAAGAAGCCGGCGGTTTCCACGAGCGATTCCGCAAATTGTGAGTATTTCGCTGCGTCTTTGGCAGAGAAACTGTTGATGGCAGCGGCGGTTTTGGCAACATCGTTATAGAAATAGAGCGCCTTGCCATCAGGCGTTGGGGCAAAGACACGCGGGTCTGGTAATAGGATTTCACAGCCGAATTTCGCGATCTGCAGATCTTTAGCGATGTCTGCACGAAGCGGCCCGAGCGTGTGCGAGAGAGTCGAAGCGCGAAAGCCGGGATGAAATTCCTCGGTGATGGCGCCACCACCAACCATCTCACGCCGTTCGAGGATGAGTGGTTTGAAGCCGCCCTTCGCGAGATAAAAAGTGGTGATGAGAGCGTTGTGACCGCCACCGATGAGAACTACACGCTGTCCGAGGGGCATGGTCAGTTGGCCGCCTTGGATGCAGTCGCCATGGAGGACGAAGAACCGCCTTTCCACTCTTTCAAAATGACTTGGCTGGCGATGCGGCCATTTGCCCCCATGATGCCGCCACCAGGATGTGTGGCAGAGCCGCACATATAAAGGTTGCGGATCGGAGTGCGGTAATAGGCCCATCCGGCGACGGGACGAAGGAAGAAAAGCTGTTCGAGAGAAAGCTCCCCTTGGAAAATGTTGCCCTGCGTGAGGCCAAATTCGCGTTCGAGATCGAGTGGTGTGAGGATCTGGCGACCAACGATGATGTCTTTGATGTTGGGGGCGTATTCCGCGATGGTGTTGATGACGTTGTCGCCAAAGGCTTCGCGCTGTTCGTCCCAGGTGCCCTGGGCGAGTTTGTAGGGCGCGTATTGAACGAAACAGGAAAGTACATGTTTACCGGGAGGTGCAACGCTGGGATCCGTGAGGCTCGGAATGACCATATCGATGTAGGGTCTTCGGGAAAAATGGCCGTACTTGGCGTCGTCGTAAGCGCGTTCCATGTATTCCATGCTCGGAGAAATGGAGATGGCGCCTCGCAGATGCGCGCCAGGTCCGGGAAAACATTTGAAATTGGGAAGCGCATCGAGCGCGAGATTCACCTTGCCGGAAGAGCCGCGAAATTTGTAGCGGCGGACGCCTTCAAGAAAATCACCGGGCAATTCGCTGGACTCGAGAAATTTTTCGAAAGTAAGATGCGGGTCGACACTGGAGGAGACTACATTGGCGGAGAGTTCCTCGCCGGATTGCAAGACGACGCCGGCGGCCCGGCCGTTTTTGACGAGGATTTTGCCGACGGGGGCTTTGGTGCGGATTTCCACACCAGCTTCGCGCGCGGCATCGGCGATAGCGTTGGAAATGGCGCCGGTGCCGCCGCGGCTGAAGCCCCACGAACGAAAGGCCCCGTCGATCTCGCCCATATAGTGATGCAAAAGAACGTAGGCAGTGCCCGGCGAGCGAATGCCAAGAAACGTGCCGATGATTCCGGAAGCGGACATGGTGGCTTTGAGGACGTCGGTCTCGAACCACTGGTCGAGGAAATCGGCGGAGCTCATGGTCATTAGCTGAACTAGCGTGTAGCGCTCGTCGGATGAGAGCTCTCGGAAGCGCTGAAGAAGGAAGTGGAGCTGCTTGAGATCTTTGGGATTGAGCGTCGTGGGGTCGGGCGGAATCATGGAGAGCATGGGTTTCACGAAGCGACACATTGGCGTCATCATCTTCGAGAACTCGTCGTAGGCTTCGGCGTCGAGACGAGAATGGCGGCGAATCTCGCGGATGGATTTGGCATGGTCGTTGACTCGCCAAAGGTAATCGCCGCTGGGCATGGGAGAGAAAGTGCCGTCGAGCGGGAGAATCTCCAGACCATGACGCGGGAGATCGAGTTCACGAATGATTTCCGGGCGGAGGAGCGAGACGACGTAGGAACATTCCGAAAAAAGAAAGCCGGGGATAATTTCTTCGGTGACAGCGGCGCCGCCTAGAACGTGCCGCCGTTCCAGCACGACAACCTTCTTCCCTGCTTTGGCAAGGTACGCGGCGTTGACCAGACCATTGTGTCCGCCGCCGATGACGATAACGTCGTAGTGCTGCCCCATGCGGTATGACTCCGGTGCGACTCAAAAGTGAAAGAAAAGATGCGGGAAGCGAAGCGGGAACATTTTACTGAGAGCGGGGATGGGGCACAAGTCTGAGAAGCCACCTTTTGCGACGGTTATCAAATATTGGAAATCGTTCCATTTCGGGTTTCGACTTTCCCAAATTGAAACAACGACTCGCGGTGACCCCACTGGTGCCCTACCTGACAAGATATTTAGAGGTTTCCGCCGTTCAGGCTGGAGCCGATGCTGGCGTTGCTTTCAAGCAGTGAAGGCCGGACCACAGGCAAATGGCGATGCGCGAGCTGGACGTAAAATAGGGTGCAACCAACCTTGTCGGCGCAGCCCCGAGGAAGTCTCGCGTTCGTCCAGCAGAGTGCACCCCACAAGAGAGCTTGCATGCCCGGACCGAACGGGTCAGAATTTCCGTAACCAACGAGAGGGATTGAAAAGGAAGATTCTCCGGCGGTGGAGCTTGAGAAACGGGCGGTTAGTCACACTTGTGATTCGAATTGTCCTGTCGCTTTGTTTGCTTTTCGGCATCTACAAAGTAGCCAGGCGAGGAATCGGCGATTGGTATTTTCGGAAAGAGTCGCCGGCTTCGATTCAAGCAGCGATAAAGTGGGACGGTGATAACCCACAATATTATGATGCGCTGGGGACTCTCATACACATCTATGGGAATACAAAAAACTTAGATGCCAGCATTGAATCCTATGAGAAAGCAGCGCGCTTGAGTCCTTACGATGCACACCTTTGGAGCGACCTTGGGGCCGCCTACGATTGGGCAGGACGAACCAACGATGCAACGAGCGCATTCGAGCGCGCCATCCGTCTCTTCCCAAATTCGCCTGAGATCAATTGGCGATTCGCCAATTTTGCGTTTAGGACTCACAGGGTTCCAGAAGGGCTGCAGGCTCTTCGAATAGTTCTCGCAGGCGGCACTCCAGCGCACCGCGACGTTTTTTTGCTTGCTACAAGGGCAACACATGACAATGGGGCGATTCTAGAAGAGATGTTGCCTCTTCAGGCTTCCACATTCCTTGACTATCTCAATTTTCAAAGTGAGAAGGGCAACCTTGTTGCCGCGGAACAGGTTTGGTTGCGGTTGCTTCAACTGAATTTGCCGTTTGCTCTACGCCAGGCCTTCCCTTATCTCGACGCGCTCATCCAACATCGCGAGGTGAGCCGCCTTGCAACAGCGTGGTCCACACTAACTGAGCGTTTCCCTGCACAAATCAAGCCGCGGACGAATGCTCCCAATTTGATTACAAATGGGGAATTCAAATTCGATATTCTCAACGGGGGTTTGGATTGGCGCGTCATCGCTCTCGACGGCGCCACAGTCAGCGTGGATTCCCAGGATTCTGTCGAAGGATCTCGGGCTCTTCGAATCGAGTTCAACGGGAACCACAATCTTGACTACCAACACGTATTTCAGTACGTACTTGTGCAACCAAACGCGCGGTACAAGTTTTCGGGTTCTCTGCGCGCAAACGGAATTACCACGGACAGCGGTGTCAGGTTTCAGATTTCCGATGCTTTCGACGCTGGCAAGCTGTCTCTGTCAACCGGAAACGTCGTGGGTACCATTGGCTGGACGCGGCAGCAACTTGAGTTCGAGACCGGTGTTGATACGCACTTACTGATCGTCAGGATCGCCCGACCTCCGAGCACTAAGTTTGATAACCAGATCGACGGAACTGTCTGGATTGATCGAGTTAGCCTCACCCTGGAAAACTAGCCTCACCCGCTTTGAAATGAGAAGGAATGCCACACGCCTTGTGACCCTGAATTGAGGGCGGTTCAGGGTTTTACCTGATTGCAGTGCAGTGTTGCGCGGACCTAGGATTTAAGTGCTTGATGGCAGGTTACTTGCAAGATTCCTCGTCGATGAATACGGCGTATGCCAGGCACCTCCTATAGCTCGGTAAGCGCCCTCGAGATCGCCGAACGCCGCGCTAGTGTTCGGGCGCAGATCACACCTCCCATCTACGTCAACCTGGACAACTTGAATGGGGGCCTCGTTTTCAATATCAACGAAGACGGACTTGCCCTTACGGCTGCCTTGGATCTGCCTGACGCTGGCTTCGTAACCATGCGAATTCTTTTGCCGGACTCCGAGGGCTGGATAGAAGCAAGGGGAGCGATAGCCTGGAGAGGTAGTTCAAAGAAGGAAGGAGGAGTTCGGTTTGTTGGTCTGGCGGAGGAAGCACGCCGCCGAATAAGCGATTGGATTGCGGCGGAAGCATCACAATGGGAATCTCAGGAGAGGAAAGACGCCGGCGCAGGATTACCTGTTGTGGCGGAGGGATCAAGCCAGGGACCGAATTGGACGGTCCCTGAAACACCAAGTGAGGAATTCCGAGCCGAGAAGGAGATAGGCGCACAACGGCCCCAGGGGAGAGATCGCGCTCGTCAGCGACTAAAGGACTGGATTTTCCGAGTCGCGCCACCCGGAGAAATTAGCGTGGCTGAGAACGAGCCCTTCGAAAAAGAACAGAGCGTTGTGGATATTGCGAGCGTGCGGGCGTCGAATAGCGCGGTTCTGGAAATTGCGAACTCCGAAGTGATTGCGGAAGAGCAGGGCGTGGGTGCCCCGGCGGATTCAGTAACTTGCCTTGAGACGAAGATGGCCTTGGCCAAGCCTAGCCCGCAACACGCGCTAGTCAAGTCGGACAACTTTGCAAGCCCGAGAGCTGCTCCGGAAGCCTCTGAACGCCGCGTCCAGATTCGGACGCGTATCAACCCTCCGATCTACGTCAACTTGGACAACGTAAACGGTGGCCTCGCCTTTAACATGAGCGAAGTTGGCCTAGCCCTCACTGCCGCTCGATCGATGGACGGCAATCACCCGGTGATCCTGAGGATTCAAATACCACATGCTGAGGGCTGGGTCGAAGTAGGGGGGCAGGTAGCGTGGAAAAGTGAGTCCGGGAAGACAGCAGGCATAACCTTCATTGGCATACCGGAAGACGCTCGCCGACGAATCAAAGACTGGCTTGCCTCGGAAACCTTGAGTAGCGAAGTTCCACTGAAAAAGAGAACGCCCGCTAAGCCAAAACAACAGCCATCCGGCGAGACAGCGAACGAGAAACCCATGGCCGTTCTCCCTGAGATTCTGAAGGCAAACAGCTTGGTCGAAAAGCGGATGCTGGAGGCAATCCTCTCCGAAGATCGCTTGGCCCTTTCGCCTCTTGCCCCGCCGGAGATACGCCGTATCGAGCTACCGGCCGCAGCGGACGTATCGAATGAGGTTGGACCGCCGCGGCTAAAGCGACGCAAGTTCAGACGCGAAGAAAAACCTGCATTTCATGGATCAAGAATACCTACTGAAAAATTGACGCGCCTCGCCTCCGCACTCGCGCTAATTGTAGCAACGGCAGCGGGTTTCGGAAGGATTGCAATCCGGCCTGGCGTTCGGAATCATGCAGCAGCACTGATCGCTGAGAAAACTGAGGGCACAAACACGCCACCTGAGCTCAAAGCCTCCCGGCTCGCGAATAAGATTGCCAGTAACTTCGCTTCACAAGCAGAGGATAAGAGCTCTCAAACCCGCGCGTTCGAGCCAACGTCCACCAATGGCCGCACACCTGGTCCTGCAAAGGTTTCTGGAACCGCTCGTCCACCGGTACGAGACATCGAACATCCTGCCGCTAAGTCTATTGTGAAGAGCTTACTTCATGGCACCGCAGGTTCCTTGATGAAGAATAAGGCTGCAAAACTTCCCGACCGGAATGTTGTCGCTACGCCGATTCCATCGGTAGAGAGCACGCGAAACCAAATTGCCGAAAGTTTTCCGTCTCATCCGACGGAAACCGCCCCGGCACCGGCAAAGAACCTGCCCACGAGTGTCGCGAGCGGAACAGCACTCGCTGATGCGAAAGAAAAAGAAGGCGCGGCACCTGCTCTGGAGCAACCAGCGGCGGCACCAATAGGGTCGGTGTCGGTCAGCGCTGATCCTTACCCATCGATTCGAATACCACAGGAAGTGAGTTCGCAAAAACAGACTGGTGCAAGAAGTCTGCTGATCGGCCACGTAATCTCGCGTCTTGAACCGGTTTATCCCGAGGACGCGAAGCACGATGGAATTGCAGGGACTGTGAAATTACACATTGTTGTCGGCAGCGACGGCACTGTGCAGAGCGTCGAGCCGATAAGCGGCCCGAGTTCGCTTGCGAAGGCGGCAATGGGCGCGGTCCGCGAATGGCGATACGCACAAACATTGCTCGGCGGGCAACCCGTAGAAACAGAGCAAGATATTGTGGTCAAGTTTCGATTGGCCGGACAGTCAATCCCGAAGAATTAAGTGGGTGTGAACAGCAAGTGGCCGTCAGTAGGTCCTGGGTAGCTCACGGATTCTTGCGCGGCAGCAATGAGTGTGTCTAGCGGCTGCCGTGCGATTGAACTCGAAACTGCCGGCAGCAACCTTAGGGCGTAGAGGGGCTAATGGATTGTTTTCCGCCCCCGTGGCCCAAAGCAAGTACAACTCCCGTCGCTCCGGCACCCCCCAAACCGAGGTATGCCCACTCCGCATAACCGTGGCTAGGTTTTTGTGGTCGCGCTGAGGAAGCTGTCTTTGCCGGCGCCGCGCCTGGTTGCGCTACGGCAAATAATGCTCCGTTGGGCGCAACCGCCACGGATTGACCAACCTGGATAAACTGGCCGGAGGAGCCCTGCAACGCCAAAACCCCCATCGCGCCATCCGAACACTTGACGACGAAAGTGCCATCCGGCGCCTTCTCAATCGACGCAGAGGCGGTATGCTCCTTGAACGAAGGAACCACAACATCATTTCCAATTCGCAGTGTAAAACCGCTTGGTCCCCTAACGGAAGTCATCAACACCGTTCCCGACTGCAATTCAGCCGTGTACTCATATTTGCCGGAGAAGATGACTTCACTTCGCGGAGAGATTTTGAGAGAGCCCCTGCCGCTCATATTGAAGGTTGCGGAGCCAGAATCCGCAGTGCGCACGTGGTCACCAGAAAATACCGTGATTTCGGCGGGGGCGGGCGAGTTATTTACAAATACTTCTCCCACGCTAGTTAGGGAACCGAGGGGCTCTCGCTCATGGTTCTGTGGCACTGCTGCCTGGACTGCCTGGGCGCGGCTGATCGCGGGAAAAAGAAAGAACAGCAGAGCAAGAGACTGAAAGGAACCAAGAGAAAGACCGCGATTGCGTGTCTGTTTTGCTCTCCAAGGCGGCATGGAAGTCAGAGTCACCGGCATCTGTCCGAATGGTCGAGGAGGGCTGACACAAAGTTATTTATCATTTCCACTGTTCATTGTCGATAGGGAGATTACCTGTTAGGGCACCCGTGGAAGTCACTGGAACAAGCTAAGGGTTATAGCCCTTAAAACGGACAAACGCCTTTGCGCCCGCGAGATTCGGAGAGAGTGGCAATCCCCAAACCGCCTCTTAAGGTTTTCACCCGTGTCTCGATTACGGTCTAGGCCCTATCGACTGATTCTTTTGCATTCTCTACGCTTGGCAACGCTGATGCGTGAGGAAAGGCAGTGGCTGGCGCTGTTCTTATGGTGTGTGGATAAGTGCGCCTACTGACCGTATTTTCCGGCAACTCGCGATCTCGAGGTGGCAGATTTCATGTCGAGTAATCCTCTCTCCCTCCGGTCTCCGGCAGGACCTGCCATTTGCCGGAGAAGAGTTGAGTTCAGGGTCACGCGCGAGCGCACCATCCTCTTCGGATTGATCTTGAAAAGGATCATAGACATTTCCTTGTCGGCAATTGCGCTCTTTTTCCTCTGGCCGCTTCTGCTGGTGATTGCCTTGGCCATCAAGCTGGAGTCGCCTGGTTCGGTCATTTACGCCTCGCTTCGAGCGGGGAAGATGGGACAACCATTTTTCTGCTACAAGTTCCGGACGATGTTCAAGGGGGCTGACCGGTTAAGAGATTCCCTGCGCCGATTCAACGAGCGCCAAGACCCATTTTTCAAAATCGCTGATGATCCTCGGGTCACCCGGCTCGGTCGCTTTCTTCGCAGATACAGCCTCGACGAACTGCCTCAACTCTGGAATGTGTTGAAAGGGGATATGAGCCTGGTTGGTCCACGGCCACATCCCCTGGACGATTGCGCGCGATATCGTCCAGGAGATCACCGACGGCTGGACGTGAAACCCGGGATAACGGGGCTTTGGCAGGTCATCGCACGCACGAATCCTTCCTTTGAAACGTGCATGGCGCTGGATCTTGAGTATATGAAGAACTGGAGCTTGCTGCTCGATCTCAAGATTCTGATGCGTACGGTTCCCACGGTGCTGTCGGGAGAGGGATCTTAATGCGAGGCTCGTGGCGTTTGAATTCGCGGGGAAATCTATCCAACGGCAAGATCCATTTGTCTGGCTGCGGTGAGAATCGCATGAATAGCGATGGGGCGCTGGCGCTCGAGTCCGGGTCCTCGAACGGTGTTGTTGGGGCCACTGACCGGACGACCATCGCCTCGATATTGATCCGAAGGCACCCGAGTGAGCGCATCGTAAACGTTTGGCTGATAGTCACTGTACTCGTCGGTGCGATGATTGCCGTTGCAGATGGACTGACGCGAATATCGATCTTCGATCGAGCAGAAGCTTGGAACGGGCCGATGGAATATGTGCCATACCAAGGTGCTGTTCTATTTGCAGGGCTGACCTTGCCTTTGATGATTGCCTATGCACGCAGCGCCAGAGTTGCACTAACGGAAGGACTGTTTTTATGGTTCGTATTTTGCACAGCAGCCTATACAAAGGATTTTTCCTACATTCGTTTTCCTGGGGCGCCTTTATTTATCACTGATATCGTCCTTCTTATTCTACTCGCTTCTATCTATCTCTTACGGCGACCTCGTAGTTCTCGAGTTCCTGTGCCCGTGAGTGTATTTCTGTTGTTGTTTGTGGGGGGAGGCGCTCTGTCGGCAGCGCGTGGTCTCTGGGGACATCGCGACCTAATGATGGTCCTCCGCGATTCAGCTTTGGTTGCGTACGCCCTTTTTCTACTGATCGGGTTTCACCTGTTCCGCAACTGGCTCTCTATCAAAAGGGTGGCTGTGTGGTTCGTGCTCGGGGCAGCGTTGAGCGCGCTAGGTGCTGCGGCTTGGTTCATCAGCTTACCTTCCGAAAGACGCTTCCTACTTTACGGAATTTACATTCTGATTTCGCTGACTGGCGTAATAGTTGCGATGGCATGCCGCCAGCTTCCGCCAAGAATTGCGTGGATTCTCGTGTGTGTGCTCTGCATTGGCCTGTTACTGGCGAACGCTCGAAGTTTATTCATATCCCTGGGCGTCCTGTGTTTCTTGGGATTGTTCGCCGGAATACTAATGCACGGGAAGATCCTAGTTGAGGGCTCAGTGTCGATCTTCGTCACGGGCGCGGTCATGGTCTGCTGCGCGGCGTTCCTTTTATTTCGCAGTGAGACCGGCCGTGAGTTTGTCGAACGCTCAGTAGAAGATCTCGCTTCTGGGGTTCTCAATTCCGCAGAGGACCACAATTGGCAATTTCGGCTTTCTGCTTGGAAGGAAGCTTGGAGGCGTTTCGAAGAATACCCGCTGGCTGGAGAAGGATTCGGGGTTCCCTTCAGTTTTGAAGGGTTGGAGCTTGAAAATGACCCTCGACCGCACAACACATTCTTGACCGTGCTCTACAAAATGGGGCTGACCGGTTTCCTTCCACTCATCTCTCTGCTGATTTATTCGTCCTGGAGAGGTCTTCATTCCCTGCGCCACTTTAAGAAGACTAAACACATCGGCTTCTTAGTGATTGTCCTCCTTGCACAATCCGCCTTTTGCCTCTACGGCATGGCTAATTTGTTGCTTGAGAGCCCGTTCCTTGCCTCACTTTTTTGGACCTCGAGCGGTCTCATTCTGCGCTTGATACGAATGCTGCAACTCGAAAGGCCTCTCCAAGAATTACTCCATGGCCACTGAGGAAAAAATGTTGAATGCCAAGCATCAAAGCAGGAACAAGAGCTCAAGATTCACTGAGGTAAAGCTCGAAAAGAGCTCTCTCACCGAACATGGTGTGCAGTGCAGCCCTGTAACGACAACCGGAACGGAGCGCGCAGTTTTATGTGAACAGCAAATGACGAATGAGAGCACCCGAGAAACTCTTCTTCAAAGTTATCACACGCTCACAAGGCGCAACGCGGGATTGGATCCGCATAGCCGTAGGGTGATGTTCAAATCTTTCGCGCGCATCTTGGGGTCCTGGCTCCCGGAGTCAAGGAATTTATCCATCCTCGATATCGGCTGCGGCGAAGGAGTCCTGCTAGCTTTTCTTCGGGATCGCGGGTACACCAATCTCTCGGGCTTCGACTTGTCTCCTGAAAACGTCGAAATCTGCCGTCAAAGAGGGCTCACATTTGTGCAGTTGAACGACGCCCTAAGACTGGAGGATTTTCCAGGTGCAGCCGAGTACGAAGTGATTTTTTGCTTTGACGTGCTCGAGCATCTAGCGAAAGAGGATGCTCTGTCTTTTCTTCGCCAGGTTTACGCGAGAATTGCGAAAGGTGGCCATGTCGTTTTACAAACTCCCAATATGGGCAGTATCGCAGGGCTATTCCACCGATACCATGATCTTACGCACGAATTCGGAGTGACGGAAAGTTCGGCAGTTACTCTGCTGATGACAGCTGGTTTCCAAGAGGATTGTATTGAAGTCCGACCGTCGTGGAATGCCACCACGTTGCTGGGCTACCTGCGCGAATTATATCTGCGTGCACTTCACCTGGTTTTTTGGCTGGCCGAGGGCAGTACGAGGCCGCGTATTCCTACGAAGAATCTTTTGATTAGAGCGTTCAAGTGAAGGTACTTTTCTGCGCACTCGGAATTTATTCTAGCGTGGGAGGAATCCAGCGCTTTAACCAACGAGTCGTAACCTGCCTCGCCGAGTTGCGAAGTGCGTTTGTAACGAAACCCACTGTGTTAGTCCTTTGGGATGAGCCGCGGGATCGCTGCAAACCCCCTAAAGGCGTGAAATACTTACCATGCGCTCGTCATAAGGTGTACATGCTTTTGCGTTTTGTGTGGACTGTCTTAAGAGAGAGACCAGATGTCATCGTTTATGGTCACACGCTGCTCGGGCCGATGGCCATTATCGCGCGACTCTTGGTACCGAGAACTCAGCAGGCGCTATTTGTTCACGGCGTGGAAGTCTGGGGCAGACCCAAACTATTCGAACGCAAAATCGTCGAGAGATTCATGCACTGCATTGTATCTGTCAGCCAATTCACCGCTGTCAAGATGCGGCAGGCATACGGTTTGGATAGTAATAAGTTTTTTGTTCTTCCAAACGCGATCGACCTGAAGCTGAACGGACAGATGAAGCGTCCAGTTGAGACTGCCTTTCAGGGGAAACATCGTTTGCTAACCGTTGCGCGCCTTGAGGACCGATACAAGGGCCACGACAAGGTCATTTCTTCCATGCTCGTTATCCTCGCCCGCTTCCCCGAAACGCATTACTACATAGTGGGTGACGGGCCTTTGGTGGAAGAATTGAGGATGCACGCTGAAAAAGCTGGCGTGGCTGCGAACGTTCACTTCCTTGGCTACGTGGACGATTCTATGCTAGACGCCGTCTATCAGAACTGCGACATCTTCATACTGCCATCTAAAGGAGAAGGTTTCGGGATTGTCTTTCTAGAAGCTTGGGAACACAGGCTGCCAGTCATAGCTGGTAACCAAGACGGCAGCGCTGAAGTGATCCAGGACGGTGTCAACGGGCTTCTCGTATGCCCAGACAGACTCGAAGAAATCAGCGCAGCAGTTGTAGGGCTTCTGGCCGATTCGAGCCGCAGGCTCTCTCTTGGAGAAGCTGGCTACAAGAGTTTAAGCTGCAAACATACTCACGTGCATTTTAGAGAGAGATTGGCCGATGCGCTTAGGTCACTAGCCAAAATCCGAGATGGAACACAGTGTCGAGTTGGGACGGTCACGCCGTCATATCCGACCATTCAAGACACGCCATCATCCCCCAATTTGGGGGGAACAAGATGAAGATCCTGCTGGTGCACGAACTCTACAGGCAGCCCGGCGGAGAGGATTACGTGTTCCACGCGGAGAAAGAACTCTTGTTGGCTGCAGGGCATCGTGTGTCGGAGTTTACGAGAAGGAACGAAGAAATCGTCACCGATGGTTTTTGGAGCAAAGCAAGCATCGGAATCCGGACGAGCTGGGCTTGGGATAGCGCTGGAATGCTTCGGACAGTGTTACGGAAAGAGGATCCCGACATCGTCCATTTTCACAACACGTTTCCACTTATCTCCCCCGCTGCGTATTACGTGTGTCGCGAAGCAGGAGTGCGAGTCGTTCAAACCCTTCACAACTATCGTTTGCTTTGCCCTTCGGGCGCTTTTTTTCGCAGCGGCAAGATCTGTCAGGAGTGTATGAGCCACAGCCTTTTGCGCAGCGTGCGCTATTCATGCTACCGCGACTCGCGTCCAGCGACGGCAGCGGTTGCTTTCATGTTGAGGTTGCATAAATCGCTGAAAACTTGGTTTGAGATGGTGGACAAATACATTGCGCCCACAGATTTTGTGCGTCAGAAATATTTGGAGGCAGGACTGCCAACAGGGAAAATTGCAGTGAAACCGCACTTCGTTCATTTGGACCCAGGCGTACGAAAAGGAGAAGGGGAATACGCCCTGTTTATTGGGCGCCTCGCAGCAGAGAAAGGGGTGCGGACCCTTCTCGAAGCCTGGAACTTCTTGGAAAGCAAAGTTCCCTTGCGCATTGTAGGCGATGGGCCGTTGCGCCTCGAATTAGAGACGCAGAGAAACCTGGCACAGTTTTCCGATGTCCGGTTCGAAGGATGGCTCTCTAGCCGCCCGCTACGGGCCATGATGCAGCGGGCGGCTTTCCTCATTTGTCCCAGCGAATGGTACGAGTGCGTGCCCTTAACACTCCTGGAAGCGTTTGCCTGTGGTCTTCCGGTTATTGCCTCCCGTTTAGGCGCGATGGCGGAGGTGGTCGAAGACGGACGGACGGGTCTGCACTTCACTGCCGGAGATGCCCGGGACCTGGCGTCAAGAGTAGAGGAAATGTGGACGCGCCGTGAGCGGCTAGTATCAATGGGGCGTCAGTGCCGATTAGAGTATGAAGCCAAGTACACACCCGAGCAGAGCTACCGCGCTTTGATGGACATCTATCGTGATGTTGTGCAAGTTGGCGACTCGGGGAAAAAATCATCCGCTATGCCAGCAGCAGCCGTAGGCCAGGGATTTCCAATTGGAAGCTAACGTCCACACTCGGCCCGCAGTAAAGACAGTTCCTGACGCCGTATTTGGCAAAAGAACTGGTCAGCGATTGAATGACGCAAGCTCAATCGGGAGCAAAGTCGCTGCCGCCAACCAAGAGTTTTATCGTCAGGTTTCGAGCAAGTATGACCAGTACGAAACCGGCATGTCGGACCCGGTTATCCAAAGGATACTCGAAGAAGACCTGGACAAGATCGGGTCGCATTTCGTATCGCTGAGACGGCCGCCTTCTTGCCTGGATTGCGGTGGCGGAACTGGTAATGTCGCCTTGAAGATGTGCGCGAGAGGGTGGACGGTTACGGTCGTGGACGTGAGCAGTGAGATGTTAGATTTGTTGAAAGAAAAGGCACGTATACGGGGATATTCGCCGACGCTCATCCGAGCCCCAATCGAGCAGTTCTTCGAATCGAGTCCCGAGACATTCGATTTTGTCGCGTTCAGCGCAGTTCTACACCACTTGTATTCTTACACTTCCGTTGTGCAGCAGGCTGTGTCCCGTGTTTGCTCCGGTGGGATCTTTTATTCGAACAATGATCCGGTCGTCCCGAAACTACCGACTTTGACATGGGCGTTTGATTCCTTGGACATCGCTTTTGGCAAGCTTATCTATAATTCAGAAGATGTTCTTCCCGGAATCAGGCGTCGCTTGCGCAAGCTCTTCTCGCCCAGGGATCCCTCAGTTGGCCGCAGGGTGGTGAGCCCAGGTGACATCGCGGAATACCATGCCCGTACCGGCGTAAGTGATGAGGAAATCATACGGCTGTTGCAAAAAAATGAATTCGAAATTGTTGAGCGCCAGAGATACACGACCGGAAGAACCACCCCCATCCGGGTCCTGAACAAACGCCTTCGGCTCTTAGAAAGCTTCAAGATCATTGCGCGGCGCGCTTCTTGTCAAAACGAGTCAGATCCTGGAGGGATTGCGAAGGTGAAAGACAGCCCACCTATGACCAAAATCACCAACATTCTTCCGCCAAGGGTGTGGTAATGGGCCTTTTTCGGGACAAGCTGCTGCGCTGGGTCAAGCCGATTCATCGGAGAATGCGGGACGAAAAGATAGACCTCTTCTTGCGACTAGTTGGAACTCCTTCATTCCGATACAGATTACTGGATGTAGGAGGAGGAACGGGGATCGATGGAGAATTCCTGCGCATGTATGCCAGCTTTGCCGAAGTCGTGGTCGTCAACTTGAATATATCTACTTTGGAAACTCCGAATGGCGCGCACATCAGGTCCATCAGTGCTGATGGATGTGCACTTCCGTTCGGGTCGCAATCTTTTGACTGGATATTCTCAAATGCAGTGATTGAGCACGTTGGTAACTCTACCAGACAAAGGTGCTTTGCGGACGAGATCCGTCGGGTCGCAGCCAGGGGGTATTTCGTGGCGACGCCAAACAAGTATTTTCCGATCGAACCTCACACACTGCTTCCGTTTTATCAGTTCCTACCATCGGGGCAACAGAGGCGTTTGGCACGCCTTTCGCCTGGGTACATAACAGAGTCCGTAGAGATTAATTTATTGTCTAGTGGGGACCTCTACGCTCTATTTCCAGAGGCTTGTGTTCGAAAGATTGGTCTTCGAATATTCCCGAACAGCTTGGTTGCCATGCACAGAGTTTCATCGGAATTCCTTGGCAGGAGTTAAGACGCCGCAGCCGGCAGATGCGTATTGGAAGTGTAATATGAAGACCCCCGGAAAGAAAGACTCAGCAGAATCATCAACCCAGGACTCGGTCAGGTATGGGGGACCTGCTTCTTATGGATCGTACGCTGTCAAGAAGCGCATGGAAAAAATCGATGCGACGATGAATCTCAAGGGCATGCGCGTCCTCGACCTCGGATGCGGTAACGGCTCGTATACGGCTGAACTTGCTCGGCGGGCAGAGTATGTTTGCGGAATTGATCTTCATATGCCCCACCTAAAGGCGTTTCGAGAAAACATTTGCCGTGTTCAGGGAACCGGAGAGCACCTACCTTTCTCGTCAGAGAGTTTCGATGCCGTCACCATGATTGAAGTCCTCGAGCACACGAATTGCGACACGGAAGTGCTGGCGGAGTGTTTTCGTGTATTGAAGCCAGGAGGCGTATTGGTCCTTTTTGTTCCGAATAAATACTACCCGTTTGAGAGTCATCCTTGCAGGCTGGGCACTTTTTCGCTTGGTCGAAACGTCCCACTGGTCTCTTGGCTGCCGGGATCGCTCCGACGGCACCTCTGCTGTGCACGAATTTATACTCGACGCGCGCTTTTCTCCATGGCGCGGAACATCGGATTTCAAATTCAAAAGTCCGGCTTTATCTTTCCCCCGCTCGATTCCTTTCCGTTTCCGTTCAAGGACAGCTACCGCCAGATCGCTTCGCGTTTGGAGGATTCTCCGCTTAGCGGTCTGGGCGTCTCCATTTATGCGGTTTTGACCAAGCCTTCGCGGCTTACACAGAAAGTGCCGCGAGAGCCAAACGATGATCGACTCGAAAAAGCGACCTTCGACGTGCTGGGAGTTCGCACTCACGCCGTTCAGATAGAAGAAGTCGTCCACCGGATGCAAATATGGATTCGCGAACGGGACCGCTGCCACTCCATCGCCGCTACCAG
The DNA here is from genome assembly GCA_035279725.1 of Candidatus Acidiferrum sp. Lineage (GTDB taxonomy): Bacteria > Acidobacteriota > Terriglobia > Acidiferrales > UBA7541 > Acidiferrum. The sequence continues at coordinate 6,535 of DATEHF010000014.1, read as the reverse complement.
CATGCACGGCATCGTGGAAGCTCAGCGTGATTCTTCTTTCAAAGCACTCCTATACGCCATGGACCTGGTAGTGCCCGACGGCATGCCGCTGGTATGGTTGGGGCGCCGTCAAGGTTACCACTTGCGCCGGCGCGTCTACGGACCGAATTTGCTTCTCGCATTTTGTGAAAAGAGCGTCCAAGAGGGTCACCGACATTTTTTCTTAGGCGGCGAGCCGGGGGTTCCCGAGCGCCTCGCGGAATCGCTTAAGACGCGTTTCCCGGGCTTGCATGTGGCTGGAACCTGCTCGCCTCCCTTTCGGCAGCTGAATGCTTCCGAAGATGAAGAATTAGTGGAATTGATAAACCGGGCCGCTCCGGATGTGCTGTGGGTGGGCTTGGGCGCTCCCAAGCAGGAACGCTGGATGCACGAGCACAAATCGCGTTTGCGTGTGCCCGTGATGGTTGGAGTTGGCGCGGCCTTTGACATGTTTTCAGGGAAACGGAGGCAGGCTCCCCTTTGGATGCGGGAACACGGCCTCGAATGGTTGTTCCGGTTAATCCAGGAGCCGGGCCGATTGTGGCGGCGCTATCTCGTTTACGGAGCGCAGTTTGTCGCTTGCGTGGCGCTTGACACTTTGCGGCTAAGGAATTTCGGTGCCAGAGGCAGTTGGCGCGCCCAGCGGACAACAGACCCCCAGGCGCGCGCCTAACGTTTTGCCTCGCCGGGAGTTCGCCCTCTTCAATCTCAGGTCTTCACCTGCATCTCAATTCAAGGCCGCACCTTATCGACTCGTCCATCTCTACCCGGTAGTCTCCATTTGCCCGGTTCGCGTTTCGAGTCAAGAGTTGACGCATATCTCGAATGGAAACCACTAGCTTTAATCGGATGATTCTTGGCATCTTGGCAATCGCGGTAAGCATATTGTTTTTCCCGTGGTACGCGGCTTCTGCCGGCAAATCGGTTCATTCCACTCCAGCCGAACAAGAGGCCCTCTCCCCCCAACAATCCACGGATCAGAGCAAGAATGCGCCTCAGCCTAACTTGCAAACCGCTGAGGATTGGAATCGCCGTTTGACGGCACTATTGAACTCAAATCCCAATGCGCTGTCCGCGAGCGCCAATGAATACCGCATCGGTCCAGAAGATGTGGTCAGTATCAATGTGTTCGAGGCCCAAGAACTCAACCGGGAAGTGCGCGTTTCGGCCAGCGGCGAGATTTCCTTGCCCTTGCTGGGGTCGGTCCGAGCGGCCGGAATGACTCCTCGCGAGTTGGAATTTGTCCTCCAGGAACTTCTTCACCGCACTTACATGAAAGATCCTCACGTCAGTGTCTTTGTTCGCGAGGTGCAAAGCCATCCCGTCTCCGTGATGGGAGCAGTTAGGCGGCCCGGTGTCTTTCAAATTCGCGGAAGCAAAACACTGCTTGAGGTTCTATCTTTAGCAGAAGGCTTGGCCGACGATGCTGGAGAAACCGTCCTCATTATGCGAGGCGCAGCGTTGGCCCAGGAGCAGGATCCGGCCGTGGATCGGACCGCGCTCACGGAGCAATCCCCCTCGCGCGCGCAAAACGCCGGCGAATTGCTAGCCGTGTCCACGGCCCCAAGCGGCAATCCGTCTGAATCTGAAAGAACGGTGGAGCAGGTTAGCTTGAAAGAACTTCTGGAGTCGGCTGATCCTCGCAAAAATCCTGTGGTTCATCCCGGCGATATCGTCAAGGTCACTCGCGCCGGTGTCGTTTACGTGATTGGCGAAGTTCGAAAGCCCGGCGGATTCGCGCTGAAATCGAATGGGAATATTTCCGTCGTGCAGGCGCTAGCGTTGAGTGAGGGCCTCACGCGCACAGCCGCGAAAGGCAATGCGCGAATCATCCGAACCGATCCGCAAAGTGGCGAACGAAAAGAGACTCCAATTAATCTGGGAAAAATTTTGGCGGGGAAAGCTCCGGACCCCATGCTTGAATCGAAGGACATTGTTTTCGTGCCGAACAGCGCCGCCAAAAGTACGTTGGGACGGGGGGCTGAAGTTGCAACGCAAACACTAACCGGTCTCTTGATTTTCCATTGGTAAGAATATGGACAAACAAAATCAAGTCGAGCTTTACAGCCGCGGCCACCGGTCCGAACGGGGACCCGGCGCTCTCGAGACGCGGATTGTAGAGTTGCCCGATTCGTACGACATCTTGGAGTCTGACCTTTCCTTGGACCTTCGCGGTTATGCCCGAATCCTTCGCAAGCGCCGGCAGACAGTCTTCATCGTCTTTTTCATGCTCTTCGCTACAGTCCTCATTGCGACGCTCAAGCAAAAGCCCGCCTATAGGGCTCAAGCATTGTTGGAAATTCAAAAAGAGAACCCGGACATCCCGACCATCAAGGAACTCTATGAGCTCGAGGAAGTGTCCGACGCATACCTAAGGACGCAGTACAGCATCCTGACTAGTGAAAGTCTGGCCCGTCGCGTCATTGATCAGCTCCATCTGAAAACTCTCCCCGAATTCAATTCCCCTCCGTGGTGGCGGCCTTGGCGAGAGGCTAAAAAACCTTCCACGGCGCAAACCTTTGCAATTGGCTTGATGCCCCAAGTTGATGATAGGGAGACCTCCCGGCGAGTCCTTGAGCGATTTCAGGATCGGCTGACCATTGATCCTGTCAGCCGCAGCCGTCTCGTAGCCATTCGATTTGACGCGCGCGACCCAGACCTTGCCGCGCGCGTCGTCAACACCCTTTCCGCGGATTATGTTGATCAGAGCCTGGAAGCGCGGTGGCAGGCTACCCAGAAGGCCTCCGATTGGCTTTCGCACCAACTCGTGGGCATGAAAGCCAAGCTGGAGAAATCAGAAGACGAGATGCAAAGTTACGCGCGCCGCAACGGCTTGGTGTACCTGGAAACAGATAAAGGCGCTAGCCAAAACGTCGCCAACGAGCGGCTCCAGCAGTTGCAGGAACAGCTGACGAAAGTGCAAGCGGAGCGATACGAAAAGGAAGCGCTTTACCGTTTGGTTCAGACCGGCGAGCCCGAAGCCTTGCCTGGAGTCTTCCAAAATAAGTTGATCCAGGATTTGAGTGAACGCCTGGCTGAACTCAAGCGCGAGCATGCTCAATTGTCCACAACATTTAATCCCGACTATCCCCGAGTGAAGGAAATCCAAAGTCAAATCGATGAGATTGAGGCCTCTCTTCGTGAAGAACGCAAGCGCGCGGCCGACACTATCGTCAACGATTACTCCGCCGCCATGCAACGCGAGAATCTGTTGCAACAAGCGCTGGAAGCGCAGCAAAGGGAAGTAAACTTTGTGGCCGAAAAATCCGTCCAGTACAACATTCTGAAGCGTGAGGTTGACTCAAATAAGCAGCTCTACGAGGGCTTGCTGCAACGGCTGAAAGAGGCCGGTGTTTCCGCTAGCCTGAAGGCCAGCAACATTCGGATCGTGGATTCCGCCGAGCCCCCTGCTAAACCTTTTAAGCCCAAGACATCGCTAAATTTAGCTCTCGCTATGTTTCTCGGATTGGGGCTCGGTATCTGCGCCGCGCTTTTCCAGGAACGAATGGACGACACACTCAAGGGCGATGATGACGTCGAGAGGCTGATCGGAATTCCGTCTTTGGCCCTGATTCCAATTGTGCCGCCGTTAAATGGGGACCAGCATGGGATTCAACGGTTCCTACCAGGTGATAAAGCTGTGCTGGTCAAAAGCAATGGAGCTGGCAGGAATTCGCGCTCTTCCTGGCTCCGCATCGATATGGATAGAACCCAACATGCCCCCCTGGTCGAAGCGTTTCGCAGTCTCCGCACTTCCGTATTACTCTCGACTCCGGACCGGCCGCCGAGTTCCCTTCTTATCACGAGTGCGCAACCTGCAGACGGCAAGACTACTGTAGCGTGCAACCTGGCGATTTCTCTGGCGCAGCTCGGCCATCGCGTCTTGCTTGTTGATGCGGATTTGCGCGTTCCCTCTATGCACAAATTGTTCGGTATCAGCGGGAGCCTGGGATTGGTTAGCTATCTGACCGGCCAACAGGACTGGCGCACCGCCGTGCGTCCTTCTGGCGCGCCTGGCCTCGATGTTTTGGTCTGTGGCCCTGTACCTCCTAATCCCTCTGAGCTTCTTTCTGCCCAAAGTATGGGAACACTGATGCGCTCCGCCATCACGGAATACGGGTTCGTAATCCTGGATTCCCCACCTATGCTTGCCCTAGCCGACAGCCGCATCCTCGCGCCGCTGGTAAACGGAGTGCTCCTCGTGGTGAAGTGCGGTACAACGTCTCGCGACCATCTGCAGCACGCGCAGTCAGGGATTCGAAGCGTGGATGGAAATCTGCTCGGCGTGGTGTTGAACAACGTGGACATTCGCACCAACGGCTACTATAACTATGGCCCGTATGGTCCGAATGCCTACGTTCCTTCGCAAGAAACTCTTTCGGCCGCGAACTACGAGATGCCACCCCAACAAAAAGCGGGCGACTGAACCGTCACAGGCTCTCCATGCTTAGGTTGCTCGAAGTTGGCCTCGTCGCTGCTGTCTGTGTGGCAGTTTTGGGCTTCGGCGGCACAGTTCCCTCTTTTTTTGCCGTGACGCAACTGATTGTGCTGGAACTAGGAATTCTGTCCCTTCTGTTTAACCAGTTTTCGCAGGTTTCATCGTCGGTCCAATTTCCAATTGCAAGCCCTGTCCTGTTGATCGCTTTGGTGCTATTGCAGGTTTGCCCGCTTCCCCTCTCGTTGGCCCCGCTGCTCGGGAGAGCACCCAGCGGGCTGCCTGGCGCGTCTCATTTCACTCTCAGCATGGCGCCGTATCAAACCGCGTCGCATCTCTTGCTATTGGTGGCCTATTTGACGGCTTTCTTTCTGACCCTAGTGCTATGCAGGGGCCGCCGTGCGAAAAAACGCCTCGTCTACGCCCTGGTGTCGCTCGGAGTGTTTGAAGCTCTCTACGGCCTGGTTCAGTATTTGGCTGGCTGGCAGCACATCTGGACCTACGTCAAGAAATACTACTTGGACGACGCGACCGGCACGTATATCAATCGCAATCACTTCGCTGGCTTTTTGGAAATGATCCTGCCGTTTGCCGTGGCTCTTACTTTGCTCTCGGCCGAGCTTCTGTTTAAGAACAATTCGGGAGAGCGAACTTCTCTTCGCAGACTTTTCTCCAGCTCAGAGCTGCCTCGGCTGATGTTCTGGTTCTTTGTTGTCATTCTGCTCTTTTCTGCCGTTGTGCTGTCACGCTCTCGCATGGGGATTATTTCGGCGGTTGTTTCGCTCGTTGCCATTGTCGCGCTCGCGGGGACTGCCTCCACGCGCACGCGAACAAGAGTGGCAGTCGCCACGCTATTTTTTCTCAGTGTCCTCGGGGTCGTCGTGTGGATTGGCAATGATCCCGTGATGAGCCGTTTTGAGACGCTCGGCCAGGAATACAATTTCAACGGTCAGAATCGCATTTCTATCTGGCGCGATACCATCGGGCTGACTCGGCAACACCCCTTCGTCGGAACCGGATTCGGATCCTTTACCGTCGTTTATCCCTCCGTGCAAACTGCTTTTCTTAATCTCCTCGTTGACCACGCTCACTGCGATTACCTGGAAGTCGCGACTGAACTCGGTTTGCCGGGCGCTGTCTTGCTGTTTGGGTCGGTCTTCTGGGTCCTTGTCCATGCCGTTCGGCATTACGCGAAACCCGGAGACCGTTTTGTCCGAGCGGTTTCTCTGGGTTGCATTGGGAGTATTGTTGCCATTCTGCTGCATAGCCTGGCCGACTTTAATTTGTACATTCCAGCCAATGCTTTAGTCTTCGCGGTAATCCTTGCCGTGGCCCAGTCCAACACCTACACGACGATAGACGATAAAATACCACGTGAGTGAACTGCTCCCCTCAAATCCGCAGGAAAGTGTATATGATTCTGCGGAACGGGGAGGATCGCAATGGCGGATCCTTTTATCCAGGCTAAGATCCGCCACCGGCTTCTTAGCAAGTGTTCCCAAGTGCTGCCAAAAACGCTGAAGAACGTAGCAGTACAGCAGACGCCATTTCGCCAACTAATTGGATTCCCAAGATTAAGTGGCGCGCCCGGGGAGACTCGAATTCCCGACCCTCTGCTTAGAAGCCGGTCGAACTATTTTGCCAAATCTCGCCAGAGGAGTGGCTAATCGAACGGAATCAGCAAGTTGGAGCGAATTCCCGCAAACCACTTTCTCCTTCATTTATCGCACTTTTCTTCCCTTTTGCCGCTGTTTTCCCCGATTTGCGTGACATATTCGTGACAGTCGCGACTATCGACCTAATACTCAAGGTACATTTGTTTGCTCCTGTCCTATAACCGTGTCCCTCTGGAGCACGCTTCCGATTAACGGGCACGAATGCCATCGCCTCAAGAGCGGCTGGCCAAACTGAACGTGTTGAGTTCGCTGACTTCCCACATGCGGACTTGAACGAAGCCACCCGGCGGCAGACGCTACGCGTGAGGTAGTGGAGCGTTGGTTGCTCAACGGTTTGATGTAAGTGTGGGTCACAGGAGGTGTCCCGTGACCCATCTCAGAAAAATGATGCTGGAAGATCTCCAGC
>DATEHF010000013.1:0-8209 GCA_035279725.1 Candidatus Acidiferrum sp. | reverse complement strand
TTTGTCAATTTGGCTTCCATCACCGACCCTGACCTGGTAGCAACCGCCCTCGCGGATGCGCTCGAAATCCAGCAAGTCGTCAACCGAACCATTCCGCAACTTATTGGCGAGCAGCTTCGCAACTCGGGACCATTCTTGCTCGTGCTGGACAACTTCGAGCAGGTCCTTGGCGCCGCGACGGTAGTAGCTGAAACATTGGATGCGTGCCCATCCCTCAAGATTCTGGTCACCAGCAGATCGGGCTTGCGAATTTATGGCGAGCAGGAATTCCCGGTGACTCCGCTTGCGCTGGGTTCAGCAATTCAGTTATTTGTGCAACGCGCCGCAGCCATCTGGCCCAATTTTGCAATTACTCCGGAAAATGCAGCCGCGATTCAGGAAATCTGTTTGCGGCTGGACGGACTACCACTGGCAATCGAGTTGGCGGCCGCCCGAACCAAAGTGCTTTCTCCAAGCGCTATCCTGGATCGGCTGCAAAGCCGCTTGCAATTGTTGACCGCCGGTTCTCTGGACTTGCCCGAACGACAACAGACGCTTCGCAACACTATTGATTGGAGTCACGACCTATTGAACGAAGCCGAGCGGAAACTTTTCCGCCGGTTTTCCGTTTTTGTAGGCGGTTGCACGCTGGAAGCAGCTGAGGCAGTCTGCAACACAACTCTCGACCTCCGCATGGATCTCTTTGATGGTCTGTCCTCATTGGTGGACAAGAACTTAGTTCAGCACACGGGCGGAGAAGGAGTCGAACCGCGTTTCACGATGTTGGAGACGATTCGCGAGTATGCCCTTGAGTGCCTTACTGATTGCGATGAACAATCAGCCACACGACGCGCCCACGCGGCCTACTGTCTTGTGCTCGCAGAAGAGGGCAATCCAGAACTGGCCCCCGCAGACAGGGTTCGTTGGCTCAAACAATGCGATGTTGAGATCGATAATTTTCGTTACGCGCTCGACTGGCTATTTCAAACACACGAACTGGATTGGGGTTTGCGTCTCTGCCTGGCTCTGTTTCGATTCTGGGATATGCGCGAACACCTGACCGAGGGCCGTGCCCGGCTCGAAACGATCCTCCGGCTCGCCGGCACTGGATACACCAAAGAACGGGCCAAGGTATCGCATTTTATTGGAGGCTTAGCAAGTGCTCAAGGCGACTATCCCGCTGCGGAGCGCTATCTCCAACAAAGCCTCTCTCTTTACGAAGAACTGGGAGATCAGTCAGGGATCACCGCGTCTCTAAGCGCCCTGGCAGTTTCGGCGCGAGATCGTGGCGACTACGACTCCGCGCAAATCAATTTTGAGCGGAGTCTCGCGTGTTGGCGCCTGCTCCCGGACCGGTCGGCGATAGCGCGCTGCCTACACAACCTCGCCAATGTGGTCAAGGTTCGTGGAGACTATCCACGCGCTCGGTGGGCGCTGCGCGAGGCAACGGACATTTTCGAGGAACTCGGGGATCGCAGCGGCGCCGCTTGGTCCATCAACCAACTCGGCGACATTTCTCGCGAGCAGAATGACTTGTCGGCAGCTCGGGAATTCTATCAACGTGCTCTTGCCGTATTTAGAGAAGCTGGCGACTCTTGGGGTTCTGCCAGATCCCTTACTGACTTGGGCCACGTCAACTGCGAACAGGGAGATCATTTGGCTGCGCGTGATGCATATCGCGAAGCCCTGCAAACCTTCGTGGGTTTGGGGCACCGTCGTGGTATGGCGCGGGCATTCGAAGGGTTCGCTTGTCTGGCTTTGGCTCAAGGACGCGCCGCTCGCGCGCTGACGCTGGCCGCGGCGGCAGCTCATTTGCGCGAATTGATCAGCGCTCCTTTGCCTCAAGCAGAACAACTCAAATTCGATCAGAAGTTACTACCAGCTTGGAATTTACTTGGCACGTCAGAGGGGAAGGACGCCTGGGCAGAAGGATCTGCCATGTGTCTGGAAAAAAGTGTTCACTACTCTTTGGAAGAGGTGGACTCTATTATTTCAGATTAGCAGGGTCAATCATGCGGCGTACCGCGGAAACGCGATCTGTAGGAATGCCCACTGCGCGCGCGTGTTCTCGAATAGTGTCCTCATCCGGCGCAAGGTAGACACAGTAGAATTTGTCCTCGGTGACATAACTGTGGAGCCACTGAATTTGCGGCCCCATTTCCTTCAAGGTTTGCAACGAACGCAGTGACAACTCCCGGATCTGTATTTCCGACAGTGATCCGGCTCCAGCTATCTCTCGTTCGATTACGAATCGCGGCACAATCTCAAAAGTCTATCATCAACGCCAGCAGATTGCTCCGGTCATCGCTCCGTGCTTTGTTGCACTTCTGCTCGGCAGGTAGGGGCCCGTCCCACTATGAAAAAAATTGGCCACCGGAACTTGGCAGCATCACTTCCCTGCTCAGGGAAAACAACGTTTGACTGGAAAGTACGTGCGTATCAATTTGGTCCGAACTACCTTGCCAACATCGTCCGGATCGTTTACTGAGGCTGGCCTAAGAATCTCTGGATACCCGGCAACCGCATCGCAGAGGTTGCCCTTAACACCCTTGGCGACAAGATTGAGGGCGGGAGGAGTTGCCGACGACGGGGGTGACCAGATGCTTCGTCAGGGCGACGTGCAAGTATTCATGAAGTATTCCCGGATGAAGTTGCGGATCAAGCGCGAAGCTCTCGAGAAAATGAACCGCCAAGCCAATGAGATGCCGCTGGATTCTGGCACAGCGAGGCCCGAAAGTGACGACTCGGATTAGGAGTAAAATTGGAAAGTGCCTTAGAATAAATAAAGCAGTCATTGTCGGGGCGTAGCGCAGCCTGGTAGCGCGCCTGCCTTGGGCGCAGGAGGCCCCCGGTTCAAATCCGGGCGCCCCGACCAAACTTTTCAAATACTTAGCCGAGCGATCCATTAGTTTATCCGAGCCTTTGCACGGGTCATCGGCGGTGCGCTGCCGGCGGCGCTCGATGCGGACTGGCTGACCGCTGCATGGGATCACAATGCCTATAACTATGTTACCGGACCTGCCGCGGCGGTGGTTGAGGAATGTGAACCACAAACAGCCTGTGGTCACTAAGGACGGATTGGATCGGCTTCGGATTCTGCCGAAATCCCCGCTTGTCGCGGCAGTCCGATTCGAGTCTCAGGACAGGCCAGAATCATGACCCAACGCAAGTGGATAGAGAGGCTGCAACAGGCGACGCTCGGCGACTACTTGCGCGGTCGCGCCCCCCGCCGATTCGCGGGTACACGCCTTCGGCTCCTCGTTACGGGTTTCGTGGTGTCGGCTGCCTCAAACAAATGCCGAATGCCGTGTTCCAACAGCTCGACGGCCCTCTCCAGGGCGCCCAGTTGTCCAATCCGCGTTATCGCCACGGACAGGCGCAAGTCAAATGATGGGGGGCGCAACACTTCAACCGTGTCTCGACAATTTTTCCTGGCAATAAAGCGGGCTGGCAGCAGCCCGACTCCATATCCCGACTGAATGAGCGCTAGCTGCAAATGTATGTTGTAGTGGATTTCAGCCGCAACCATGGGGGTGAAGCCGGCACGTTCCATCTGATCGATGAGGCTTGCCCGAAGCAAGCACCCAGACGGGTTGAGCACCCAGGGTGCTCTGCTCAAACTTTCCCAAGCATCGTCAATGTTGCCTGCGGCGCTTTGAACGATCTCCATGCGGTCGCTAGCGATGATATTCGTCAGAAGAGGTGAAGGCGCGGTTTTACCTTCGGGCAAAAACACGACAGCAACGTCGAGTTCACCGGCGAGCAGCCGGTTAAATAATTCACCGGTAAGTGCGCTCAACAGCCGCAGCCGGACCTTGGGGTATTTTTCAGTCAGCGCGCGAATAGGTTTGATCAGCGTCCCCTCGGCCAAGGCATGCGCGAGCCCGATGCGCAAGAGGCCGTGAGGTTCGGCGTCGCGCGACGCAACAGATTTCATCGCCTCCGTCCGCTGCAACAGATCTCGCGCTTGTTCAAGCACCCTGGAGCCCAGAGAGTTCAGGCGCGGCGGCTTTACTGAGCGGTCGAGCAACTCAGCTCCCAATGCAGCCTCCAGCCTTTGCAGTTGCCGGGTTATAGCGGAGGGTGTCCGGTATAGACGATCGGCTGCACCGGCGATGGACCCGGCCTGGGCAAACTCTACGAGGGCGCGTATATCATCGAGCAAGGGAACCTCCTAAAGTACTCCTAAAGCCTCCTCCAACGAATAGCAGAATCGTGCGTAAACGGCAACATCATTGTGATGATAATGAACTTGTGGAATTATGGGTTCTCCGTTACAAAGAGCCAGAAGTTTAGGAAACCCTGAAGACACATGATTGACTTCGGTTTGGGAAAGTTGCGGCTCTGGAGCGCGGCGGCAGCCTGCGCAGGCCTATTCATGACGCAGGCTGCGGGAACCCATCTAGCGGCTTTTACACTCAACGATGTGATGCAGGCGCCATTTCCGTCGTACATGCTGGCCGCGCCCACGGGGGCAGCCGTGGCGTGGGTATTCAACGCGAAGGGCTGCAGTAATATCTGGGTAGCAGACCCCTCGCATGGCGCGAAAGCGCGCCAGATTACACCGTACACAGAGGACGACGGTTATCGGCGAACTCGCCTGGTCGCCGGATACGAAGTCGATCAGGGGAGTAAAACAAACGCCGTGTTGAGACCTGCATTCGTCGTTACGAACAGCACGAGTCGTTTTAAGTGACGTAGAGGAGTTCCACATGAAGAAGATTCTGATTCAGTACGGAGTGTGCGCGCTTGCGGTCGCTCTGGTGGTGCCGTTGGCGCAGGCGCAGGGGCAGCCGGCAGGAATGCAGGCCGCCTTCGGAAAAGATGCCGGAACGCTTTCCGACAAATTCACCGGACTCGCGCGCGTTATGTCGGGCAAGTACGACTGGAAGCCCGGCCAGGGCGTTCGCTCCGTTGGCGACGTGTTCAACCTGATCGTTAGGGAGAACGGCATGCTCATCGGCGTGCTCTCGGGCACACCGAATACGGGGGCACAGCCCGCGCCCATCACCGATCCGGAGAAATTGCAGGAAGCTCTGAAGGCTTCTTACGTCAATCTGCAAAAAGCGATTACGGGACTTTCCGACAACGACCTGCAGGCGCCGGTGAAACTGTTCGGAAGAGACATGACGAAGCAGGGCGCGCTGATGCTGATTCTCGAAGATCAACACGAGCATCTGGGGCAGTCGATCGCGTACGCGCGCAGCAACGGCGTGGTTCCGCCCTGGTCTAAGTAGGAGCGCCGCGGGGTGATCTGGCCGCCGCCGATGCGATAACGACCCTTCGCATCCAACGCAACCTGATAACACGCGGGCAGGACGGCAAGCCGGAAAAAGAGAATTGGGTCCTTATGCGGGGAATTTGCATTAGAGCAGCGACGATCGCAAGGTTCGCGGTCGCTGGTAGCCTGACGCTGCTGGCTGTCGGACAGAGCGCTCCCAAAGCGGACCCTCCTATCCTCCGAGCCACTGGGCCAGCAACGGTGGCAGGAGAGTCCGCCGATCGCAAACTGGTGAGCATCGTATTGGCCTCGGATGAAGCTGTGGCCGACAGGGCCTACAAGAGGAGAAGAAGCGAATGAAATCGAGATTGGCAACTTCAATACGCTCTAGCTTTCTGTGCATGAATCTGAGGGGGCGCATTCCGGTCTCCACGTTACTGGCGGTAATCGTAACGGCTGCAGCCTGGGCGCAAAGGGCTCCTGCCGTCAGTTCGGCAGAAGCGCGAAAAGCGATTCAAGCGCGTGTGGCGATGGACAAGGACACAATCGAGAGGATGCTGGCTCCGGATTTATACGTGCAAACTCCCGACCGAAAACTAACACGGCAGGAGTTTATCGATGCAATCTTCTCCCGCCCGTATACCTTAACGCGATTTGACGCCACTGTGCTCACGGTCGAACCCAGAGGCAACGACTGGGCGGCACTCGTACTTGAGAAACTAGAGGGCGAGATTAAGGACAACAGTGGCAAAACGAGCAAGATCTACGTCATGGGGGTTGTACGGGATGGCTGGGGAAAATTGAACGACAACCAATGGACCCTCCTATGGTCCGAGCAACTGGGCCAGCAACTGTGGGAGGAGGAGAGTCCGCCGATCGCAAACTGGTAATGGAGTTTCAAGTGATGTCCTCCGCCGGTCCCGGCAGAGGGCCGAAAGGAAGCGTCCACATGGAGGCTTTACTTCAGGATGTTCGCTATGGTTTGCGCATGCTGGTCAAGAACCCCACCTTCACGATCGTGGCGGTCCTGACGCTGGCTTTGGGCGTGGGGGCCAACACGGCGATCTTCAGCATCGTGAACGCCGTGTTGCTCCGTTCTCTTCCGTTCCGCGATCCCGATCGTCTTGTAAGGATCTACTTTAACAATCCAGGCGTGGGTTTGCGGAACGTTCGGTTTTCCGTGCCGGAATTCGACGATCTTAGAGCGCAGACGGATGTGTTCGAAGATGTGAGTGTCATCGTTTTGGGCCCCACAAACTTGACCGGTGCCAAACAGCCCGAACATTTGGAAATGATGGAGGTCTCTCCCAACTACTTTTCCATGCTCGGCGCCACTCCTGAACTAGGACGCTTATTTGGTCACCAGGACTTCGCGCTTGGTTTCGCGCCCGTGGTCGTGATCAGCGATGGCTTGTGGCGCCGATCTTATGGGGCTGATCCTGACGTCCTCGGCCGGAGCCTCCGCCTCGATAACGATCTATATACGATTGTAGGTGTACTTTCTCCCGGATTTCGCCACCCCGGACCGACCATTCCAGCCGTGGAGGTATGGATTACCTGCGGATTCAGTGGCGATCCGTTCCCAGCGCCGGCGCGTGGCCTGCGCATATTACCCGGGGCAATCGGTCGTCTCAAGCCGGGCCTCACCGTAGCGCCAGCTCAGGCGCGGCTTGATGCCATGGCTGCTAATTTGCGTCGCGACTTTGCGAATGATTACCCTCCGCAAGCCAAATGGACGGTTGAGATTGTGCCGTTGCAGCAATCGTTGGTGGGTAAGGTCCGACCGATGCTGGTCGTGTTGATGGCTGCCGTGATCTTAATCGTTTTCGTCGTGTCTCTAAACATTGGCAGTCTGCTTCTGGCGCGCGCCTCCGGACGCCAGCAAGAGATGGCAGTGCGTGCGGCGATGGGAGCGAGCGGGGGCAGAATGATCCGGCAGATGCTCACCGAATCGCTGTTGCTGGCTTTCATCGGGGGAATCGCAGGGCTCACGACGGCGGTGATTACGCTGAAAGCCGTCTTGCGATTTGTGCCGGCGAATCTTCCGCGGCTGCGCGAAGTAAACATTGATTGGCGGGTGCTGGGATTTGCGCTACTGATTTCGCTCGCGACCGGTCTACTGTTTGGGCTGGCTCCTGCGACTCATTCCTCGAAGGCGGGACTTGCGGGCACGATGCGCGAGGGCTCGCGCGGCTCGGGCTACAGCGCGAAGGCCGGGCGCATGCGCGACGCACTGATGGTGTCGCAGCTGGCTTTTGCGGTAGTGCTGATGATCGGCGCGGGGCTCCTATTGGAAACGCTGCGCGATTTGTTGCGGCAGAACCCGGGCTTCAATGCATCGCAAGTAGTGACGGCGAATATCTATCTGCCGAACCCGAATGATCCGCAGCTCGATCCATATCACACGTTCGCGCAGCAGATTCCGTTTCATCGTGAACTGCTGCGGCGCGCGAGCGCGATTCCCGGCGTGGAGTTGGCGGCGATTACGTCTAATTTGCCGGCCGCCGACGCAATCAACAGCGATTCGGCGGCCTACGGCACCACCAATCACAATTCGCTGGCCATCGAAGACCGGCCCACGGAATCCTCGGGAGATTTGAGCGCGGAAGTGATCCGCATCAGCCCGGATTATTTTCGCGTGATACAAACACCGCTCGTTGAAGGGCGCTTCTTCACCGAGGACGACGAGAACGGCAAGCTCCCTGTGGCGATCATCGACGAGGCGACGGCAAGGCGCTACTGGCCGGATCATGATCCACTAGGCCGGCGCCTTCGTATCCGCTTGCGTTTCGGGCAGAATCCCGTGAATCCATGGAGCACCGTGGTGGGCGTGGTGAAAAATATCAAGCACGACGGGCTCGATGTCGATGGCGTGCCGCACCTCTATGTTCCGCTGAATCAATTTCTCGGGCGGTCGTTGAGCTTGACGCTGCGAACTTCCTTGCCCACAAGCACGCTGGAAGCGCAAATTCGCGGCGCGATTCAGAGCGTAGATCCAGGGCTGCCGGT
>DATEHF010000012.1:0-133268 GCA_035279725.1 Candidatus Acidiferrum sp. | reverse complement strand
ACGGAAGCTACTGGTTGCGCTACCGAGGGCGATATCTGCACCTGCGCGCCTGCCCCGAACCGGCACGGCGTTCCGCAAGTCCTTCCGGCCTACGGCCTCCAGGACTTGCGGAACGAACCCCGAAACCCAAAAACCAAAGCAAACCCAAATACCATGTGCCTGCAGAGCACCCTTGGAGGAGACCTTGGAAGCGGACATTTCTATCGGGCGGAAAACCGGACATTTCTACTTTGCGTTGACACGCGAGGCTCGCGCTGAAATCGGCAATGCGCTAGAGCACTTGCTGCACGTCGGGCGGCAGGTTGGTGGTCTGCCCGGAAATAACGTGCCAACCGTTCGGCGTGTTGACGTAAACATGGATAACACGGAGCTGGCTGCTCAGATGTTGTCCGTTGATGATAAACCGGGACGACCAGAGGCAAGTCGCCACTGCCGTCTCCTGAAAAATACGGACTTTGATGTCGGAGACATTAAACGATTCGCGCTTCACCGAAGCTGTTTCCACCGCCGCAATCCACTGGTCCCGGTTGATCTGTTGACCGTGCGAGAGGGTCCCCGCAAACTCATCGCTGTATACCCGGCGGAAAAAGGTCCCGTTGCTCAATTGGATGGCGTGCGCCGCTTCTCTCTCTAGGCTGGTGATTTCCTGTCGCTGCACTTCAGGGTCTCCCAGCGTCGGCTGACTGACGCATCGCTGAATGCACGCATCCCGCCAGGCATCTTGTTGCGCGTGCTGGGAGGAAGCAAGCAACAAACCGACAGCCAGCGCCACCATAAATCTGATTTTCAACATGGTGCAGTGCCTCCCCTCAGGGAAAGATGGAATTCCGCTGGAATAACTCAAGAATGAGTTGCCACTGACACACCATGTTACGTAACGGGAGTTCGAAGTATCAACCAATTGCAGGGCCAGCGTGTTTTGAACGATAGCTTCCTGTGTGCGTTCCAACGATGGATGGATCGGAAATCCTCTCCCCGGAAAGTCTCTGTTAGAATAACCTACCCTCATCCTCGGTTATCCAATCGAACGCCTGATTTCACGGGAGGACGTATGATCGACGTATCGAAAAGTGGCCACAAAGCTGCCAAACCCGGTCTGTTTTCGCGCCGCGATTTTCTCGCCGGGACGTCCGCTTTCGGCGCCTTTTACGCGGCGGCAAAACTGGTTCCTTTGCGGGCGCTGGCGGCGGAGCTAGCCGCGGATACCCGCGTATCCGCAACGCCGCTCGTGGATAAGGGATTCGCATCCGTCAGAAAAATAGGCGAAGGGTTGTACGCGACGATATCCGATCCCTCGAAGGGTTTTCAGACCCTAAGCAACGGGGGCTTTCTCATCGGGAAAGATGGAGCCATGCTGATTGAAGGGTTCATCAGCGCTCCTGGTGCGGCTTTTCAAATGGACGCGCTACGCATGGTCACGCAAGTGCCGGCCAAGTGCGCCTTGGACACTCACTATCATTACGACCATACGATGGGGAATTCCTATTACGGCGCCAACGGCGTTCCTTTGTGGGCACATCCCCATACTGCGGAACGCATCATCGCAAACTACGCAGCGATGCAGCGCGATGGAAAAGCAGCGGTACTGGCGCCGCTCGAGAAGGCCATGAAAGAAGCCAAGACGGAGACGGCTCGCCAGCATCGCACGAGTGGTGTGAGCGCATTCACAAACGTCTTCAACGCTACACAAGCGGCGGTGATCGGCTTGCCCAATCATCCCATCGATCTGGCGGCGTTGCCCCTGAAGGTGGATTTGGGTGGATTGACGGCAATCATCGAACACTATCCGGGGCACTCGGGCACGGACATGATTGTCAGAGTTCCGGAGCAGAACGTGGTGTACACGGGCGACTTGCTGTTTAGCGGGATATTTCCGGTAACTTTTGACACGCAAGCCACGGTCTCCGGCTGGAGGCAAACGCTCAAAACTTTCGCTTCATGGGACAAGGACACTTTGTTTGTGCCGGGCCACGGGCCGGTTTGCGGGCAAGATGGTGTTGCCCTGTTTCGTTCCATGTTCGATGATATTGAGGAGCAGGCTCAGAAAATGCGCAAATCCGGAGTGCCGGCCGACGAGGCGCAAGATCTATACGTGATCCCGGAAAAATTCAAGAACACTTCGGTTTTTGCCTGGGATTTCTCGGTGGGGCCAACGATTCTGAAGCTCTACGCGGAGTGGGAGGCGAAATAGCGGCACGGTTTTGGTGATGGCAAGCGGCAGTCGCGTGAGCCGAAGCGCTAATCGGCGAGTACTCCGTCGAAGTTGTGAATTATGGGGCGGTCAGGCGGAGCGTCTCGAAGGCGGCGTTCGCAAAGGAGTGCCTGCATGCCCGCCGACTGCGCCGCTTCAATTTCCTTCACCGCATCAGAAATAAACAAAAACTGCCCCGGTGCAAACGAAAACGAAGCGGCGATTTTCTTGTAGCTCTCCCCTTCGACTTTTGCTCCAATTTGCGTGTCAAAGAATTCGGAAACATACGCTGTTAGATCACCGAAACCTGTGGTGCGAAACAGATTTTGTTGCGCGAGAATGCTTCCGGACGAATAGATGCAGATGATTTTTCCCTGCCGCCGCCAGCGTTCGAATGCCACTGGCACATCGAGGAAAACGGCTCCGCGCAGTTCCCCGCTCGCGAATCCCTCGTGCCAGATTCTTCCTTGAAGCGACTTTAATGGCGGACACTTGCTGTCCCGCACGATCAGCCATTGGCCGTAGGCGACACACGAACGCAGCCGTGCTTCTTCCGGGTGGTCCATCCATCCCGACGGGTTAAGGCCGTTGCTCTGATCCGCTTCGTGCTGCGCGCGCAAATCTTGAATCAGAGACTGGATTTCGGGATTTTGAAAATGCTCTCGAAGAAACACTTCGAGCTTGCGGCTCGCGTACGGGAAAAGTGTTTGGTAAACGAACTCAACGGGAGTGGTCGTTCCTTCGATGTCCAGAAGAATAACGCGAATTTGAGATGCGTCGATCAGAGACACGCCAACTACTTCGTCACCGTCTGCGTCGGGATGTATCGAGGTCCCAAGCAGACGGGTTCATAATTCCGGTCCACGCCACTGCTCGTATAGTGCGGCGTCCAGCCGGACTTGTCCTGGAAAAGCCGTATCGCGCGAATGCGGCGATCTCTACACAAATCGAACCAGTGCAGCGTGCCGCGAGGAACCCGAATCAAGTCACCCGCCTCCACTTCGATCGCCACAACCGGGCCCTTTTCCGGATTAATATGAAACAGTCCGCGCCCGGCGATGATGTAGCGCACTTCGTCTTCATCGTGCGTATGCTCGATGTTGAATTTTGCCAGCATCGCATCCAGACCGGGAGTGTCCGCGTTGACATCAATGACATCTGCCGTGACGTAGCCACCCTGACGCTTCAGTTTTTCGACTTGCTCGCCGTAGGCATGTAGGACTTCATCTGCGGAAGCATCCTCAGGCAGATCAGCCGGAGTTTCCCAGCGTTCGTAGTCGATGCCCATTCCGGCAAGATAGTCGCGTACCTCGTCGTGTTCACGTAGTGAACGGTTTTCGTCGGGAATTCGTAGAACAGCCACGGTGGTCATCTCCCAAGCTAAAGCAGCGCAGTGTTAGACGCTTTGCGCCGCGCCGGAGCGTACCAGCACTTCCATCAGGAACTCCAGAATCTCAACATGGCGCTTGGCTTCTTGCAAGCCCGCACCCCAAGTATAAAGCCCATGCTCCTTCAAAAGAAAACCATGGAGACCGGGACTCGCTTGCAGGGTTTTTGAAACGCGGTCCCCAAGTTCCACCATGTCCTGCGAATTCTCGAGAATGGGCAGCCACTCTCGGTGCTTGTGCGTCCGAACTCCTTCCAGCCCCTTCAGCATTTCGTAACCTTCCAGCGCAATGCCGCCCTGCGACGCATGCGAGCCCGAAAGCACCGTGCTCCAAACCGAATGTGTGTGCAAAACCGCTCCCGCATCGACGCAACGCACAATGGCAAGATGGAGTAGCGCTTCCGCGGAAGGCCTGCCATCGCCGCTCACAACGTTCGCGGCATCGTCCATCTCCAGAAATTGCGCCGGCGAAAGGCTGCCTTTGTCTAGGCCCGTCGAGGTAATCGCCAAACGCAGCGGCTCGCGGGAAATCACCGCACTGAAGTTCCCGCTCGTCCCCAAAACCCACCCGCGCGCGTGAAATCCTTTGCCAATTTCCGCCAGAGACGCAGCCGCTTCCCCAAAGTGAGTCCCGTTTGGAGCGAATCCGATTGCGGATTTCGCGCTCTTTGTTCGCCTGGTGCTGCCTTTGGATTTCTTCATCACCACGCCGTAGCAATAGATTGTGCTCCGTGCTGTTGCGCCTGCCCATTCTACGACGAATCAGCAATGATGAAAAATTGCGAGGCCGAACCCGGGCTATGTAGCAGGCGCCCTCTAAAAATCAAGGCGCAGCGCCAATTGCTCCGTACGATTGCCACCAAGCCCTTGCGACAACGTGCTCGTCAGCAAGCCGAAAGTGCTTTGGTTGCTGATGTTCAGCGAAGGCGGCGCGAAGTTCGGGTGATTGAGCACGTTGGTAAAGGTCGCTTCGAACCGCAAATGAAAACGCTCGGTCAGAGAAAACTGCTTAGCGAGACCCGCGTTCACGTTGATCTCTCCCGGGGCCTTGCAGTATCCCCACGCCGCAAGTGCCGAATCGGCCAGCGTTGTTTGGCGGGGCCGCGAAAGCATTGAAGCTATAGTAGTTCAGCACTGACCGATTCGCGGGGACGGGATTGCCGGTGCAGTCGGGTCTCGCAATGGCCCCTCCCAAAAAGCGTAGGTTGTTCAGATTGCTGTTCGATTGATCGGAGATCGGACTTATCGTAGGTGTCAGCCATTGGCCCGTTTGTAGCTGCGTCACCGTGCTGAGACTCCAGCCCCAAAACGCGGTGCTCAGGATTTTGCCGCCACCCGACCAGTGCCGCCCGGGTCCGTAGGGCATTTGGTACGTGCCGGTGAACAGAAAACGCTGCCGGGGCGTTCCCACCACGTTGCCGCGGTCGTACCGGAGATTGTAACGGTTTGCAATTTCTACGGCGTAGGGTTCTTCGCCAGCAAAGACGGTGGGCGCGTCGCTCCCTTGCGCATTGCTGATATTCTTCGCCCAGGTATAACTCCCCAGAAACGTCAATCCGTAAGAGGTCCGATGCCGTACTTCGGCTACTCCGGACTCGTAGTTTGCGTTTCCGACGCTGTCCGAATACATCAACAAGCCGAACTGCGGATACGGGGAGCGTGGATCGGCCCAAGGCTGAATACCGCTTGGTTCCCCGGCCGCAAGAGTGGCTACAAAAGGCGTGGTGCTCGGACGGATCTGGCTCAGGTCCACGGTAACGGGAAGATGGTACGTGCCCTGACCCACGTCGCTGAGGCGAACGATGGTACTCGGAGTAACCTGCCGCTCGAAGGTCAGATTCCATTGCGCGGCGGTAGCGTCCTTAAGGAATATATTATTTCCCTCCTCGAAAGAGCCCCACCCAGCGCGACTTGGCCGGGAATGGAGGTCTGCGGAAACTGAAACGCCGGCGTCCCGTTGGTCACTGAATTAGGAAAACTCAGTAGAGCCGAAAGGGTAACACCCGCATTAAAAGAGCGAGAGACAAACCACCGCCAAACGTGAACGCTTGACCTGAATTGCTTTCATAGGACACCTCGTGATGAGCAACGTAGGCTTCGAAGCGTTAGGAACCTATAAAGATTTCGATGGAAAGTTCAACGTGCTTGCAGAGGTTTTTTTACTGACTCACGTACTAGTTCTCGTTGAGCAGAAACAAATGGAATTCTTTGCATCAAAACTTTTGTACATCGAGAGCAACCTGCGAAGTCAGAGCATCTCCGGCATTGGAACCAACTGCTCCGCGCAATCGAAGGCGCTCAAAACATTCAGGCCTCCAGCTCGATAGAAGCGGGAGGCCTGAATTCCTTCGAATTGTTCTACTGGCAAGACTTCTAGCGCGATTAGAATTTCACGAGAATTGCCATGTTCAGCCGATTCTCCGTCTTGTGCAGATCGGGGAACCAAGTATTTGCCGGCGAACCATTGCAGGTCGTGAATCCGCTGAGGCACACGAACGAACCGGGCGCGTTATTGTTGCCGCCCGGCGGCGTTACGCCACCCGAGCCGGAAAAATACGGTACATTCGCTGCACGGTGGTTGTACTCCCAGCGGAACGTAATGTATTGGCTCGGCATCCAGTCAAACGTTCCCGACACATCCCAAGCCTTGTACGGATCGCCCGGATTCTCAGTGAAATAAGGTGTCCCCGAAGCAGCCGTCGCTCCATTGATCGGCGGCAGCAAAACGAGATACCGACCGGGATTGTTGATCTGTCCGCCGCCGAGCGTCAGGCCATACTTGTCGTTGTCAAACCAAAAGCGGTTGTACAACATATATCCGAGAAAGCTTTGTTTCGGTCCCTTCGCGGAACCGCCGGCGCAACTGACACCGCCGCCGTGTTCGCACCCCATGTCTCCAGTTAGCGAAAAGGCCGCCTTATCCAAAAACTTCTCCTTGTCGTCGTAATACTTGATCTCGATGCTGTCGTCCGTGTGATAGCGCACGCGGCCCGGTGTGTTTAACGCATCCTCGCCTAGCGCGTACTGATTTCCAAGCACCGAGAGCCAGACATTTGGTCGCCAGAGGATCTGGAATCCAAGGCCAGGCCGGCTGTTGAAACGTCCGTAGGATTGCCAGCCGTTCGTGAACCACGGCTCGATCTTCAAGTGCTCTGTCGGAAAAATCTGCACGCGCACACCGTTGAAAAACCAGGGTGTGTTCGAGGAAACATACGAAGGTTGGTACGCCCAGTTGTCAAACTGGTAGTAGCTGAACAATCCCACGTACGACATGAAGATTCCCGCGTCGACATTAATTCCATGCAGCGCGTTGAAGTGATAGCCGCCGTACGCCTCCGAGATGTAGCGGTAAGCGTCAGCAAGGTTCCATTGACCGCGTGCAGGGCTGGCGTCATTGCGTGGCGTCGTCTGCGAGTACATCCCAAATTGTGTCATTAAGCGCGCCCGCACATTGTCGTAATGAAAGTCGCCGCCGACTCCGAGCTGCGTCACCTGTACTTCGTTGGCCCGGAAAACTTCGCTCGATCCGCTGATGGTGTTGTCTTTAGGATGGTTGAAATCATAAATGTAGTCCACGTCGCTCCGAATTTCCGGCGTGAAGAACTTCGTATCCATCGCTAATTCTTTTGTCCGCGCGTTGCCGTTCAGCCAGGTAAAGTCCGCAAACGCAAACGGCTCCGCTTTTTCCGGCTTCGTGGCGCTCATCTGCTCCTGCGATTTCATTGAGGCCACCGCTGCTGCTGGATTGACGACGTTCGCCGCAGCCGGTGCTGCGCTCGCTGCGCTTGCAGGTGCTGGTTGTGTCGTAGATGGTTGTGCCGCCGCTGTTTCCATGGCCTTCGCGGGAGCAGGTTCGGCCGCGGTTGTCTCTGATGCTTTTGCCGTAGCGGGATCATTTTTTGCTTCCAGTTCCGCGACGCGCTTCTCGAGTTGCTCCATACGATCGAGCATCCAGCGCTCGCGCTCGGTCAGCGGAGCGGACGATTCAATCTTTGAAGCATCGTTCTTTACCGGCGCGGACTTTGCAGGCGAATTGTTCGCGTCTTTGTCGTCCGCCAGCAAGCGATTTGAAAAAATGATGGCGAGTAGCAATGCTGCAAAAGGAATTAGTAATAGTTTTTCAACGTGTTTGAGCGCGCGCATCTTTCTCTCCTGAATAACCGATGCTTGTCAACGCATAGCGGAAACAAAGCTTGGCAGGCCAGTGTGCTGCTTCGTTGCCTCGGAATGCTAGCGTTCGGAAGGTTAGGAAATCGTAAGTCCGGCGTAAGAATGTAATTGGCTTCTAAAGGCTTTATTTTTCAATAACTTGAGAGGCGCGACAAGAAATCAAACGGGGAGAAAAGCGGAGCGAGTGTTCACGGCCGCGAGGGCGCGGCGGATCGGCGGGAAATCTCCTGGGCCTTGGCGCGCATCTCTTCGTGGATTAGGCCATTGGTGGCGAGGATGACAGGGCCCCCTAGTTGGTAGGGATTTCCAGCGAAATCGCTCACTTTGCCGCCGGCTTCTTCGATCAGGAGGATCCCGGCGGCGACATCCCATTTGGCTAGGCCGAACTCCCAGAAGCCGTCGAAGCGGCCGCACGCCACGGAGGCGAGGTCCAGCGCGGCGGAGCCGTCTCGGCGCACCCCGTGCGAGTGCTGGGTGAAGTCGCCGTAGTATTGAAGATTCGGGCTGAGCCTGCGGTTGCGCACCGGAAAACCGGTGCAGAGCAGGCTGGTCGAAAGCGTGGCGTTCTTGGAGACGTGGATTTTCTTGCCGTTGAAGTTTGCGCCTTCGCCGCGCGCGGCCGTAAAGAGTTCATTGTAAGAAGGATTGAAAACCGCTGCGGCGAGCAGCGTGTCCCGCCGAGCGAGCGCGATCGAAACGCAGAAGCAGGGATAGCCGTGCGCAAAATTCGTGGTGCCGTCCAGCGGATCGACGTGCCAGCGAAACTCCGAAGCCGAAGCGCTCTCATGCCCAGTTCCCTCTTCGGCGGCGATGGCGTGCTCGGGAAAGTATTTGGTCAAGCGCTCGACGATGAAGCGTTCTGAGCGCTTGTCCGCTTGCGTCACGAGATCCACTTCGTCGCCTTTGTAGGCGAGGTGCAGCGGGCGCGACAATTCTTCCACCAGGATTTTCCCGGCTTCCTGGGCAATTTCTACGGCGGCTTCGAGATAGTTCCTGCGCATAGGATGTCCGCGTGAAGCTGACTTCGCGCCAAGGCAGGGCGCAGCAAGCTGCGCCCCTACAAGAATTGTTGGTCGCAGAGATCTTCATCACTCTACCACCAGCAGCGGAGAAGCATGCGGGTCAGCCACAGAAACACGCCGACCGGGTCGGGGCAGGCGCCGACGCAGGGCGGTCCGTCGATGACGGTGGGATTCTCAGCCCAGCTTATTTGGTCGGCGGGTGGCCAAGAGAATACTCCTGGAGATTTTATTTGGCTGTGCGACACAGAGGGGAGTATATCATCCAGCACTATCCCATGTAGATAGAAGAGGGGGGTGCCGCACCCTTTGCGGTGTTCAAAGGGTGCGCGGGGTTTCCCTCGATGAAGAACAAACTGAAACGGTACTACGGGCAAAGGGAACTACACTTCATCACGTTCAGTTGCTACGAAAGAAGGCCTCTGCTTGGGTCTGGCCGCGCCAAAAATCTTTTCGTCACAATTCTTGGGGAAGTGAGAGAGCGGTACCGGTTCCAGCTTGTCGGATATGTGCTGATGCCAGAGCATGTGCATCTTTTGTTAAGCGAACCGGCCAAGTGTACGCCGTTGAAAGTGATCCAGGTATTGAAGCAGAGAGTGTCGAGACGGATGCGGTTGAAGAGACGGAAGATTAGGGGCCAACTTAGTCTTCCGTTTGTGGAAGGAAGCGAGCCGAAGCGGTTTTGGCAAAAAAGGTTTTATGATTTCAATGTTTGGAGCCGCGGAAAATTGAAAGAGAAGATGAACTATATGCATGCGAATCCAGTCGTGCGAAGGCTGGTGAAGCATCCCAGGAATTGGGCTTGGAGTAGTTGGAGTAGTTATGAAAGAGGGGAAGAAGGGTTGATTCGCATGGATGTCGTTGACTGAGGGTTAGGAGAACCAAGAAGAAAACCGAACAACGAAAGAAACGAGAAGCGAAAAACCAAGAGCGCACCCTTTGAAAACCGCAAAGGGTGCGGCACCCCCTCTCTAGTCTCAAAAAGGGTTGCCCACCTGCCGAGTGACGGGTGGTGAGGAAGAGAGACAGATCTGACATTCGTTCGAGATGACGTGCGGAGGGAGGAGGAAAGGCAGATTCTCGCTGCGCCTGCCTGCGGCAGGCAGGCTCGGGAGGACAGCGCCGACAACGACGAGAGGGATGGCGGAGTGCGGGGCGAAGAAAAGAAAGATGGCGACGTGAAGTCGCCGCTACAAGAGGAGGCTACTGGGGGCCGGTGAGGTAGGACTTGCGGTGGCGGACCTTGTAGGAGGAGGGGTCGACGGTGACGACGATGGAGCGGTAGGTGTTGGCGGGGCCGCGCGGCGTGGGGTAGTAGGCGAGGAGATATTGGGTGCGGAGTTCGCGGTCGATGCGATCGAAGATGGTGCCGAGTTCCTGGGGCGTGTCGGGATAGAACATGGCGCCGCCGGTGGTGTCGGTCATGGTTTCGAGGGCGTGTTCGCCGGCGGTGTTGCGGCCGCTTTCGTTTTTCACCGGGCGGATGACGATGGTGTAAAGCAGAGCGTTGGAGCTAACGGCTTCCTTGCGAGCGGCTTCGAAGTCGGCGCGGCTGGTGGTTTCGCCAGCGTCAGTGACGAGGATGATGACGCGGCGGCGGTCTTCTCCGCGGCGCGCGAGGGCGCGCGAGCCGAGAAGCACGGCGTCGTAAATCGAAGTGCCGGCGCCGGGCGGCATCTTACGAACGGCAGCTTGCAGTTCGGGGACGTTGTCCGAGAACGCCGCGAGCTGCGTCACGTTTTCATCGAAAGAGAATACCGATAGACGATCGCCCGGACGCAATACTTGCCGAATAAAGTGCGCTGCGGCTTCCTGCTCGAAACTGATTTCTTTGTGGGCGCTGAGGCTGGCGTCGATCATGATCGCCAAGTCGAGCGGCTGCGAAGTTTCCGGTTCAAACTTGTTGATCTGCTGCTCGACACCTTCTTCAAAAAGTTGGAAGGCTTCCTTGGGGAGGTCGGGGGCGGGCCGGTTCTTATCGTCGAGAACGCTGACGAGAACATTGACTAAATTAACGTTGACGCGGATGCGGCCGCGTTGACCGGATAGTTCTTGAGGATCGTTCGCGGTTTCGGATGGCGTGGGCTGAACGATTTTTCCTGGTTCGCCGTCCGGAAGTGAAGTTGAAGACGAACCCGTGTTCGGCTTGGAATTCGTGCTGGGGCTGGAAGCGGATTTCGATTTTTGCGCCCAGGGAGGGCGGTCGGGCTTGTCCTGGCTGAAAGCGAACCCGGCAAGGAGCAGAGTGAGGACAAGCGGGAGCAGAAAGATCAGATGTAGAGCACGTTGAGAGGGAGCGGCGCACCTCCCCGACCGAGTCGGGGCAGGCGACAGGCTAGCCCTAGAGGAAGCGTGCGAGTCAGTTCGCCTCATCGGAGGAATGTGGATTCTCGACATTGGGAATTAGGATGCAGGTTTTGCACGGGGTGTCGCCGCGGGCGCCGGCGGGAGTTCGCCGTCGGCCCAGACCGCGCCGTCTTCAAAGTACTCTTTTTTCCAGATGGGCACGGTGCGCTTGAGAGTGTCGATAGCAAAACGGCAAGCGTCAAAAGCGGCGGCGCGGTGAGGCGCGCTGACAGCAATGAACACACTGGTTTCGCCGATTTCGAGACGGCCGAGGCGATGGACCATGGCGACGCGATGGATGCGGTATTTTTCGTGAAGCTGAGCACCTATTTCTTGTATCTTGGCGAGGGCCATGGATTCGTAGGCTTCGTAGTCGAGATAGAGAGTCGGGCGATTGTGAGATTGATTGCGGACGAAACCGTCGAAGGTGACGATCGCGCCGTCTTCGGGAGCGCGAACGTGACGGGCCAGCGCGGACATGTCGATGGGCTCGCGCACCAGTTGGTAGATGTCACCGTGGGAAAGAGTCGCCATGGGAATGCGTCAGCCGCCGCTCACGGGCGGAAGAAAGGCGACCTCGTCAGCAGAACGGAGGGGGGTATCCCAGCTCGCGAATTCTTGATTGCGCGACGCGACCACCGAGGAGCGATATTTTGCGAGCTCAGGATGGCGCGCGGAGTAGAGCGCGAAGAGCTGCTCGATGGTAGTGCCCTCGGCAAATTCCACGGCATCCTCGGCGCGGCCGGTAAGTTCCTTAAGACGGCCGAAAAAGAGGACCTTTACGCGAATTGTTTGTGAGACAGGTGGCACAGGGGAATTGTAACCTGCGGTCCGCGAGGGGGCCAGTGGGATGGGCGGCATGTGGCGCAGCTTGGTTAGGAGCGGAGCGGCCCGCCTAAGAAGGCGGGACCTACAACTGATTCAACACCTTCATAGCCACAATACATTTTGAAAGTTTCGATTGCTTGACCGGGCAGTGGTGGATGCGTAGCGTGATGCTAGCTGAAAAATTTCTTCGCCCTCGGTACGGAAAAAAAGAGGAAAAATGAAGATTTTGGTGACGGGTTCATCAGGATTGGTTGGAACTGCGCTTGGACAAACTTTGGCCAAAGCCGGGCACACCGTGTGCCGGCTGGTGCGGCCACAGAGCGCGGCTGGGGAGGGAGCGAACGAAGGGTTTGCGGTGGCGTGGAATCCAGCGACAGGAGAATTGGGTGGCGCGGGCGTTGGCGCGGATGCGGTTGTAAACCTTGCGGGAGCGTCGATTGCCGACGGGGGTTGGTCAGCGCGCAGAAAAGAGCTGCTGCGGACGAGCCGGATCGATACGACACGCGCGCTGGTGAATGCGCTGTCGAGGATGAATGCGCGGCCGAACGTGCTGGTGTCTGCTTCGGCGATCGGCATTTACGGCAATCGCGGTGACGAAACATTGACCGAAGAGAGTAAGCCCGGAGTGGATTTTTTGGCCGGTCTGGCGCAGGAATGGGAAGCGGAAGCTTTGAAGGCCGAGGCGCTGGGGATTCGCGTGGTGCTGGCGCGATTCGGGGTTATTTTAGCGCGTGATGGCGGAGCGCTTCCGAAGATGTTACTGCCATTCAAATTGGGCGTAGGTGGAAGACTGGGATTCGGGCAACAGTGGATGTCGTGGGTGGCGCTCGAAGATGTCGTCGGGATTCTGCGATACGCGATCGAAAACAATTCTGTAAGAGGCCCGATCAATATTGTGTCGCCACAGCCGCTGAAGAACGCGGAATTTACAAGAGTGCTTGCGAAGGCGATGCACCGGCCTGCGCTATTCCCTGCTCCCGCGTTTGCGCTGCGGATCGTACTTGGGGAAGTGGCGGACGCGCTGCTGTTATCCAGCCAGCGCGTCGCACCGCAAGCATTGGAGAAACTGGGTTACCGGTTCTTGCACGCGGATATAAAGAGTGCTCTCGCCGCATTACTTGCCGCGAAGTAAGCGTTTCTGTGCGGCCTACTTAATCACGCTAAGCGTTACGTCCACCTTCAGAATATGCCCCGTAACCGGATCTGTAGCGACCGTCGATTGAATCGTTTGGCCATCCCGGATGAGCAGATTTACCTGGGTGCGGAATTGCTGGACGACTGGTTGTTTGTTGGCGACTTCGCTTCCTCCGGGGGAAGCGGGCTTCCCGCTGGCACCCGGCGCATAAACCGAAGTTTTTTCCACGTTTAGTTTAAGAAGGAACCTGCCATCGTCCGCCTTCTCCGCGCGGCCGTCCAGGTTGGTGCCCACGTCCTGGTATTGGAATTGATTGGAGTTCACTTCAATGGGAACGCGCAATCCCATACGCACGGCGGCCAAAGGTCCGCGATCATCCGCATTCACCAGGAGGGTGTAGGGCAGGCTGCTGATCTTTTTCTCGCCTTCGTATTCGGTAAAGACAACCTGGACGCGAACTGGCGTAACGGTTTTCTCAACTTCCACGGGCTTGGAGGTTGCTTCGGATTTTCCTTTCTCCTGCGACCAGAGACGCTGACCGGAGAACACCAGCATTGCGAGCAACATTCCTAAGACAGCCTTCTTCATGGAACCCTCCTTTTGGAATCCAATGATAGTCTTAACGTCTTGCATCCCCGCCTTGTGACGGCGACTCGCCGCTCACGTTTGCCAATGGTTTCATTTCAATCGGGGAAAGATCGAGTGGAGAAATTTGCAAATCTTGCAGTGGCAAATCAGATTTCTGCGCAAGCAGATCGTTCGCCTTCATTTTGCCTCGCCGCAAACCATCGAGCCACGCATCAAACGCTGCTTTCTGTCCGGCCGGAAGCAACACAGGGAGATGTTCGATCGATGCAGAGCCCTGAATCTTAGCTGGCAAGCTGCGCTTGTTCACCCGCTGTCCGGAGTTGGTCCGTGGCGGGGCACCGGTCGCTACTGCGGGAATCCCAGCAGGAAAGTCAGTGTGTGCAAGCGCGCTGTTCTGCGGATCCTGTCCGGAGGCTTTCTGATGCCAGCCGCGAACGACGACGACCGTCAAGATCAGCGCGGCGGTCGCTGCAAGGACCGCCCACGCCGGAACCCAGGATCTTCGCGAAGCTGATAAATCGCTCATTTGAGCGCGAACGCGCAGCAAAAGGGAAGCAGGTACATCGACGTTGGAGGTGACACGAAGGCCGGCGTCGATGGAGGCGAGGAGGGCTTGCTCCTGCCTGAATGCGGCATTGCATTCGAGGCAAGCGTCGAGGTGATCGCGCAGTTCGCCTTGCGGTTCAGTGCTAGTGGCGGCGGCTTCGATCAACGCGTCTTTATAAGGTTTACATGGCATCGCAACTTCTCCGCTAACTGTCTTCGAGCATAGAAGATCCTGGACTTCACCGTGCCCGTGGAAATACCGAGCATCCCGGCGATTTCATCGATCGTGTGGCCTTCCATGGCCGCGAGCAAAAGCGCCAGCCGCAATTTCTCCGGCAATTCCGCGAGAGCATCATCGAGATGTGCCTGAAATTCGTTGGAAGCGGCGAGCTCCTCGGCATTCGCGGCAGGCGGGTGGTGTTCCGGCTGCGACCAGAGCGTATCGCGCAATTCGCGGCGCTTGCGGGAGCGCAATCTGTCCAGCGCGAGGCGAAACGTGATTCGAACAAGCCAAGCGCGAAACCTGCCGTGGTCGCGCAAGCGGTCGAACCGGCGATAGGCGCGCAGCAACGCTTCCTGCGCAACGTCTTCGGCGTCCGCAGTGTTGCGCAGGACGCCGCGAGCAACTCGATAGGCCAGTGGGCCACATTCGGAGAGCCGCTCCTCGAACTCGCGCCGCACGTCAGCTTGGGCGACGGCGTTCTGCACATCATCCCCGACCGTGCGACCTGGTTGGACCAGAACCAGCTCCTGCATTGGATATCCTGCGCGGGCTTCGATTGGCCGCTCTCTCCGTACAACTAACCAGACGCCACTACTTGAGAATTGGTTCGATGCGAAAAGGCGGTTTCCCGAGCGCTTGAGAGTTATCGGTTTAGATCCCCAGCCGGCCGAGCATTTCTTCCAGGTTGGATTCGTCGACGAGCACTTCCCCGGGTTGCTGGCCTTCGGGAGCGGGCTTGACGGAGCCCTCGTCGAACGCCTGAAAGAGGCGCATTTTTGCGACGGCATATTCTTCACTACTCGTGAGCGGCCGACCGTTCACCTTGGCCCAGGCATCCAGAGCGGATTGCTTGACGAAGATCTTGAACGGGAAGGCCGATTTCCGGTTGGAGGAGACAACGTAGGTGAATTCACCACCGGCACTGCCCTGCAGCTGTGCTCGATCACCTTCAAAAAAATAGTACTGATAAACGTACCCGTCGGCAGCGGAGTAGCTCTTGACGCGGCGAACAGCATCCGGGCGGGGCATGCGCGGATTATTGGAGGGTAGGGGAAGGAAGTCAACGCAGGAATTTGTTTGAGCGGCCGGTTCCGGATTGAAACAACGCTGTACCTGGTCGGTTCCAAATTAGAACGAGTTCACTCGAAATGTCTTGCCGGGACCGAACTCGCTATGCGGCAAGCGTGCAGGACCTGTTTCTTAGAAATCGCCAAGGTGCTGATTCAATTCAGTTTCTTCCGTTCGCGGTGATTTGTCGTTCCGCTATTCCCTGACGGCAAACGCTTCCTCTTCGCTGGCCCTTCGCCTGCCTTTGGCAAGGCATGCGGCCCCTCTCGCAACTCAATGAAAAAAGATCCATCACCCGGACAATTCTGTTCACTGCAATTCTTGCCGAGTGCGGATGCACACTCGGCTGCGGCTCAGCAGGTGCGCCTCCGCCACCTCCTCCGCCTCCCCCATCGATCCTAGTCACTGTGACACCGGCAAATGGATCGGTCTTGCTGGGCGCCCAGACCACTTTCACGGCAACAGTTACGAATGCAACCGACACTGCCGCGGCTTGCGGCCAACAACGCAGCAGGCTGATGCCCCGCTCGGCGAAGATCACCGCGCCGGATTGCGCGTTCTCTATCCCGATCCCGCAGATGTCGTGCACCAGGGTTCCATCAGCGGGCATATATTTCCAGCGAATCCGCTGGCGTTACCAGCTTCGCCGCCAGGTGTCACTGGAGTATTCGGCGCGCAAGTGGTGGCGGTGGATTCAGCCACCGGCACGGTGGCGGGAGCATCCTTTGGCGGATGGAGCTGTGTATCGCCCGGGCTTGTGCAGTTCGACGGCACGTATGAAATTGATGCGCTTGCGGTCGGGCATAGCTACACGGTATACGCGGAGGCGCTGAATGGCGCGGTTGATCCTCCGCAAATCAGTAACGCAATTAATTCCATATGCCGCAACGTCATGACGGATCCGGGCTGGCCACCGTTGCAAGGATGCGTTGTGCCTGCGGCAGACATTAGTTTTTACTAACCGGACGCGGCCTGGACCTTGAAGAGTGTCTTCAAACGCGGGGAGTGAGCCAGCCTCCGCCAAAGAGAAGGCCGGGACCGAGCGAAGCGAGAAAAATCGGCTGCCGCTCGCCGGGCGCTTGCTTGAAAGCGCTGCGCAATGCCTCATGCAAGGCCGCACCGCAGGTGGACGAGCCGAGATTTCCTGAAACACGCGCGACCGGGGGAAACGCGCTTTTCGGAACGCCGCACTGCTTCGCGAGCAGAGTCACAAGGCGAGGGTTTGGCTGGTGCGTCGCAAAACCGCCAACGGACGTCCGCTGGATTCCACTGCGCATTTCTATTGCAGTAACTACTTTTTCCATGCGCGTGATGGCCGCGAGAGAGAGCGCTTCGCCGTCGAACTGCACTTGGAGGCTTCCATCCTGCGAGTCGCTGACCTGAATTGCCGCGGCGTACTGACCAGCGCAACCAAAAATAAACTCCCCGAGCAGATAGCCATCGCGAGTTCCGTTACTGTTGGCGCCGCGAAGAAGAAAGGCGCTCGCGCCATCCCCGAACAGGCCGCCGAATTCGCCCGCGACGCGGCCGGGAGTCAACGTCCGGCTATGCACGTCCGCGGTCACTACAAGAATGTTCTTGGCCTGCCTTGAACCGATCAGCGATTGCGCAACAGCGAGTGCATTGAGCAGACCGAGGCAAGCACCGCCGACATCAAGCGCGGCACAGTTTTCGCGGGCGAGCAGCCTGGAATGAAACTGCGCCGAAAGCGCTGGGTAATCGTGATGTGTTTCGCTGGTGGCGATGATCCAGTCAAGCTGCTGCGCTCCACAATCGGCGGCGCGCAACGCCTCTTCCGCCGCCCTCGCGCCGAGGCTCAGTTCATTCTCGCCCTCAGCTACGTAAGCTAACGACGCGATGCCAGCCCGTCCGCGGAGTTTCCCCACGGGCATCCCAAAAGCGCGATCCACGTCCTCTGCCGCCATGATCCGCGAACCAGTGGCTACTGCAGAAGAAACAAGCAACACTTCAGCCACATTCGCGGCCTGGGGCTTATTAACGCTTGCAAATCCTTGGGTCCTCAAAGATCCTCTTCGGGCCGGCTTACGGCAAATGTCTAATTCTTTATTTCCACATCAAAGTTTAGCAATTTCGAGTAAAACAAGAGTCAAGAAGTGTCACCGGGCTTGCAATCGCCGCAAAGAATTGAATCCGTGTTGCTATTTTGCATCCGAAGGAGGAGGCGAAACGCAGCGGGAAATGAAGTTCATGCTAACGTAAAAAGGTTACTCCGGTGGGGGCGGGATGTGACTTTCGCCGCGTCGAAGTAAGGGAACTGTCGATCGCGCTTGCTTTCGTGTGGATTGATGGAAATGCTCGCTCGAAAAACAATACGGTGCATTGGAATGACGGCATTACTTTTTTCCTGTGCCGCTGTCGCGCGAGCTCAACGCGTGCGTGGCGAGCTGCGGCTGGAAGTGCATGATCCGCAAGGGACAGCCGTGTCGCCCAAGGGCGAGCTCGTCAGCGGGGCCAATGGAGTCCGAAGGGCATTTGTAACCGGACAAGACGGGCGCTTCGTGGCGCAGGATCTTCCCTTTGGCGTCTACCGGCTTAGTTTGCAGGCGGAGGGATTCGCGACGTGGAGCAACCTGGTGGAGGTTCGCTCCGAGGTGCCGGTGCACGTGGTGGTAACGCTGGGGGTCGCGCCGGTCACAACGCAGGTCCAAGTGAATGACTCGGCGACGCTGGTCGACCCCTATGTGGCGGGAACGCTCTATTCCATCGGGCGTCAATCGATTGAGGAGCATCAAGCACCGCAAGCAGGGCGCGAATTGCTGGACCTGGTTTCCGAACAGCCGGGCTGGCTGTACGAAGCCAACGGCGTGCTGCACCCCCGCGGCTCGGAATATGACGTGCAATTCGTGGTGGACGGGCTGCCCCTCACGCAGAATCGATCGCCGGCGTTCGCGCCTTCGTTTGATGCAACAGATGTCGAGTCACTGCGCGTGCTGACTGCAAGTTTTCCAGCGGAATATGGGCGGAAGCTCGGTGGTGTTGTCGAGGTCACGACCAACAAGGATGCTCAAGTGGGACGGCACGGGCGATTCGACGCGGGCGGCGGAAGTTTCTCCTCGCTGAACGGTGAAGCAGGCATTTCCTATGCACAAGGGACAGACCGCTTTTCGGCGAGCGGCGCGGGATTTCACACGGAGCGTTATCTTGATCCGCCCGTGCTCGCGAATTACACGAACCGAGGAAACGCGGGAGGCTTTTCGGTTTCGTATGAACACGATTTTTCGGAAAGCGACCGGCTGCGCGTGAGCGTGACGCACAATACCGTACGCTTCCTGGTGCCAAACGAGTTGCTGCAGCAACAAGCCGGCCAACGGCAGGATATTCAGAACATAGAGACCAGCGGGCAGATCTATTTCCAGCACGCGATTTCGCCGGAATTGTTTCTCAGCTTTTCCGGGAGCGTGCGGGATTCAAGCGCGACTCTGACGTCCAATCCATTGGCGACGCCCGTGATTGTTTTCCAGGATCGCGGCTACCACGAAGGGTACGTGCGAGCCGATCTTGCGGGCCATCACGGACATCACGATTGGAAGACGGGGGTGGACGCGATTTTCAGCCCGGTGCATGAGGCGCTGCAATACAAGATCACTGATCCAACACAATTCGATCCCGGGACGAACCTGAACTTTGTGTTTCCCGATCAGCGGAAATGGGATGTCGAGCCTTCGATTTACGCGCAAGACCAGCTGCGGCTGGGCCAGTGGAACATCAGCGCTGGACTGCGGTTTGATCATTACGGATTTGTAGTGCACGAATCGGCGTGGAGTCCGAGAATCGGCGTGTCGAGATTTGTGCCTGGGATTAACCTACTTCTTCATGCGTCCTACGATCGCGTTTTTCAAACGCCCGCAGTGGAGAATCTGCTTCTGGCAAGTTCGCCGTTGCTCGATGCCATCAGCCCGTCCGTATTGCGATTGCCGGTAAGGCCGGGACGAGGAAATTTCTATGAAGGCGGCGTAACCAAAGCTTTCTTCAGCAAGCTGCGACTGGATGCCAACGTGTTTCGCCGTGATTTTCGCCAGTATTCCGATGACGATGTACTGCTGGATACCGGTGTGAGTTTTCCGATTGCGTTCGCGAGGGCGCGAATCTTCGGAGAAGAAATACGCATGGAAGTTCCGCAATGGGGAAGATTCTCCGGATATCTGAGCTATGCGAATCAGTCCGGCATTGGGCAAGGCCCGATCACCGGCGGATTATTTCTTGGAAGCGACGCGGCCAATTCGTTGACAGATACGAGCAAGTTTGCCGTAACGCAAGATCAACGGAATTCGCTGCGGGCTCGCGTGCGTTTTCAAGCACCACGCCGCGCGTGGCTGGCGCTGGGGGCGCAGTACGGTAGCGGGTTGCCGGCGGATAGTGGCAACGCAAATGCAAATGATTTGCTGGCGGCCTTCGGACAACAGATTCTCGATCGTGTGGATTTCCCTCGTGCACGCGTAAAGCCGAATTTTTCGCTCGACGCTGCGGCAGGCGCCGAACTCTATCGCAAAGAAGAACGAAGCGCAGCGCTGCTGATTCAAGTGGTGAACCTGGCGAATCGGCTCAACGTGATTAACTTTGCGAGCTTGTTTTCCGGGACGGCAATTGGGGAGCCGCGGAGCGTCTCTGCCAGCCTAAAGCTGACGTTCTGAAAAGCAGCAGCGCCCCCCTGCGGCGGCGGCGCACCTACTTCGCGAGACGTTCCAGTTCCGTGACCACGCGATCGAGTTCATCGATCAGTGAATTAGAGCCCGCTTTGCGAAATACATTGACCAGAGTGCGGTAGTACCAGAGCGTTCCCTGCTTGCGGCCGCTGAAACGATGGAACACGGCATCGCCCTCCACACGATAGTCGGAGAGGATTTCGCGGGCGTTTGCCAGCTTGTCGGCGGCGGAAACGAGGCGGACGTCTTCGGGCTCATGAGCGATTTTTTCAATGTACGCGCGCTTCCGTTCGCCCCAATCCCTTTTCTCACCGGAAACTTCGTAGGAATCCGTGCAGCCATCAACGATAAGAGCGACGCGTTCCCCAAATTTTTCGCGGATTTCATCGAGCCGCGGGAGACCGCCCTGGTCTTCCACGGCGTCGTGAAGCAGCGCCGCGATGACTTCGTCTTCGCTACCGCCGTGTTGGATCACAATGGCGGCAACACCGAGTAGGTGCCCGACGTACGGCTGGCCTTTGCCCTTGCGGCGCTGGTGCAAATGCAGTTCCGCCGCGTAACCAAGCGCCTCCACAAAACGATTTGTGAGTACCGGCTTTTCGATGATGGATTGTTTGCCGATCATTTTTTTCTAATCTAAATTCTACGTCCAGGAATCTGAAAGTTCCATCGCGCCCATACAAAGCAAAATCGTTCAGGAGGATTTAGGATCGCTGGCGATTTGGCGCTGGACTTGCTCCCTGAAATCCAAAGGGTGATAGATTTTTTCGAATATTTCGGGGGTACCGCCAGTGCCTCGCACGATGACCGTTCCGTAACCCAAAATCCTTCCCATGGCGGGCTCATCGACCACGACGCTCTCGATTCTGGAGAGAAGGATTTCGATGCTTCGCCGATTCGCGACGCCAGTTTTTGCGATGACCCGCTTGTTGGTGACGGCCATCTCCGTGGCGTTGCGTTTCAGCAGACCGATACAAAAGAGGACGGCTCCGACGAGGAGGCAAAGGAAGGCCCCAAAATACACGGCTCCACGCGAGGGCATACCCTTGGCTCCCACGGAACTGGAAAAGGAAGTGATCAGAAACGTTATAGCGAGCAGCTCGAAGACAGCGGCGATCGCGACGTGCCCGAGCATCACAATCCAATGCAGCTTGGTCTGGAACTGGACGGTCTCGCCTGGAATCAGATGCTTTTCGACGTAACTCAAAACAACTCCTCGAATACAGTAACAGCGACGCATCCAAGTGTGCTGGGTCGGACTACGACCACGAGTGGTTCAAGTCCATGATAAACAGGAAAGCGAGGAATTCAGCCAGCAAATATTGGTAGCGCTAACGGGAATCGAACCCGTATTTTAGCCTTGAAAGGGCTACGTGCTAACCGTTGCACCATAGCGCCACAGTTTGTTGTGGTTACGACATTAATAGGATACGGGAAATGGCACGCGCTCACAAGCGCGGCAAGAGAGTTCCTTCCATGAGCCTCTGTGGACGAGGAATTCTTAGTTAGCAATAATCGGGGCCCCCTCTCTCTTTTTTCAAATGTGTTCATTCTAAAGGGAGTTTAAGTTGTTTAGTATAAACACTTCTGCAAGTGTTGATTCTAAGTAAGTTACGAGGACTATGGTCTGGCAGCCTCAGACATCTCCTGAGGCTTGCGCAGATCCAGAATCTTGAATCCAGCGGGCGGCGCGAAGAGCTTGGCGTCCGGCTCACCCAAAGTGATATCGGAAACTTCGAAGTTCTGCGTGCCGGACAGCGGATGCTGCAGCTTGCTGATGAGGTTCACGCCCAGTTGAGGCGAATACCAAAACTCCCGTTTCAACATCAGCGGGCTGTTGTTTCCGATGCTGTTGGCAGGGATGATCGTCGTCTCTCGGGTACCGACCGTTTCGATTCCGCCGATGGATTGTTTGCCAAGGCCCTCCGATTCCACCGATGAACCCTGCATCATATGGGGCTTGCCAGGCGCGCCGTAGGTCGCGGGCTCGCGCGGAGAAAATTCTTCCAACTGGCAGGTTTGCCCATAGGGCATGCAAATGTAAAGTTCGTGTGCGACGGGATCGCTGATCTCGATTTGCGTGACGCCCGACGCAACCTTGACGTCGTCGGGAACGAGCGCGCGGCGTTCCTGGAAGATGCGTCCAGCGGCATCGCGCGCGATGGCCCGGTGATTCTTCAAGGTGATAGCGCTGCCGTCCGGGAGCTGGCGAATCCATTCCGTGTTCACTGTGGCGGTGAAGGGCGCGTTTGCCTTAGAGGGAATAAGGATACTGATGAGGACTTCACGAGTGCCGCCATCCGGCGGCCTTTGGGGTTGTTGCGCCGGTGGCTGCGGCGTTTGCGCCAAGGAAACCGAGTTTGGAAGGATCAGGAACCCCGAGAGCAGAAGGCAAGGAATGCTCTTCATGATGCGCCTCCCTGAGTAGAAGAGAGTCTGATGGAAATTATTAGACGGCGGCCGCGTGCTGCGGGTTGCATTGGTTAACCCTGCCGATCAAGAAACTCCTCGTGCCAGGCCATCTGGATGGCTTCGAGCTTGGCTTCGTTGGAGGCGGCGGGGTCGCCGGAGAAGCCGGGGAGTTCGGTGATCCATTTGTGCATGTCGGTGAAACGGACAGTGAGGGGATCAGTGTCTGGGAATTTGTCGGCCAGGCCGATGGCTACGTCTTCGAGGTTGTCCCAACCGAATGTTGGCGGCATGTCATCTTCCTTGTAGGGGCGGACTTTATGTCCGTCCCCCTCTTAACAGGACGCGCTAAAGCGCGCCTCTACAGGTGCTCAACAATTAGTGATCGAGTTCCTTGGCGTAGTTTTTGTTCCAGTCGGGAATTTCGACGACGATGTCGGTGGTGCCGTCGGGGACGGTTTGGCAGCCGAGGCGAGATTTCGGCGTGATGCCTGGTGCTTCGTCGAGTTCGTCGAGTTCGGCGTCGGTGGCTTCATTGCAGGATTCGAGGCCTTCGCGCACGATGACGTGGCAAGTGGAGCAGGCGCAGACGCCGCCACAAGCGTGGTCGAGGCCGGCTTTCAGGCCTTCGGAGATGTCGAGGATGCTGCCGGGGAGGCCGTTGTGGCCGTAGGGAATTTTCTCCGGGTCGACCTCGATGGATTTGCCGCTGGGAAGAAATGTGACTTTGTATTTCTTCGTCGCGGGTTTGTATTTGACTTCTTCGATGTATGGGTTGCTGCCGCCCATTTTTGTCCCCCTGATCTTGCAGCGCTTACATCGCGCTAGCGAGGGCGCAGCGGTGCTGCGCCCCTACAAAGAAGATTTAAACTTCGGCCAGCTTGCGGCCTTCCAGCGCCGTCGATACTGCGGAATTCATCAGCAACTCCGCAAGGTGCTCGGTGGCTTGATTCAGCTCGTCGATGCGCTTGCGAATTAACTTGTAGTCATTACCGGCCGCGGCTTCTTTCAATGCCGCGACAGCGGTTGCGATTCTGGTGCCTTCTTCCGCGGACAGCGCGGCGACTTGCGGATTTGCCAGCGCTCTTGCGGTGGCCGTCAGTATCGATTCTGATTCGGTGCGGGCTTCGATAACCTGGCGCTCGGCGAAATCCTGCTCGGCGTATTCGATGGATTCCTCGAGCATGCGCTCGATTTCGGAATCGTTGATGCCGTAACTGGGCTGGACTTCGATGGAGTGCTGCTCGCCCGTACGGAGATCCTTGGCACCGACTTGCAGGATGCCGTTGGCGTCAATGAGAAATTTCACTTCGATGCGCGGCAGGCCAGCAGGCGCTGGCGGAACTTTCAGCGTGAAGCGAGCGAGCGAGCGGCAGTCCTTGGCCAATTCGCGTTCGCCCTGGAGCACGTGGATGTCGATGCCAGTCTGATTGTCGACGCCGGTGGTATAGAGCTCTTGCGCGCTCGCAGGAATGGTGGAATTGCGCGGAATGATTTTTGCAACCGCGCCGCCATAGGTTTCGATGCCCAGGGAAAGCGGCGTGACGTCAAGCAGGAGCATGGTTTTCACGCCCTGGTCGAGGATATTGGCCTGGACAGCGGCACCGAGCGCGACGACTTCGTCGGGATTCAACTCGATATGTGGCTTGCGATCGAATAATTCCTGCACCGTGCGGCGGATCAGGGGAGTGCGAGTGGTACCGCCGACGAGCACAACTTCGTCCATGTCCGTGGGCTTGAGTTGCGCGTCGGCAAGCGCTTGTTTGACGGGGCCCATGGTGCGGTCAACTACCGGGCGAATCAGGGCGTCGAGCGCCCCGCGCGTGAATTCTTGAGTGAAAGTTTTGCCGTTGGGCAAAGCGAAGCGAAGGGTGGCCGCTTCCGCTTCGGAAAGCTGATGCTTCAGGTCGATGAGCGCTTTGCGAAGCTCCTGCGCGAGTTCGCCGTGCGGCGAAAAATCGAGCTGGTCGTGCTGGAGAATTTGTTCGTGAACGAACGCTTGCAGGAGATTATCGATGTCGTCGCCACCGAGGTGCGTGTCGCCGTTGGTGGAAAGGACCTGGAAAATGTCGCCGTCGGTAGTGGAAATCAGTTTCAGCACCGAAATGTCGAAGGTACCGCCGCCGAGATCGTAGACGGCGACTTTGCCCCGCTGCTTTTCGTGGAGACCGTAGGCGAGCGCCGCGGCGGTGGGTTCGTTGACGAGGCGGAGAACTTCGAGGCCGGCGATTTTGCCGGCGTCCTTGGTGGCTTGGCGCTGGGCGTCGTTGAAATAGGCTGGCACGGTGATAACGGCGCGATCGACGGGTTCGCCGAAATGGGCTTCCGCCCAGTTTTTCAGTTCGCGCAAAATGAAAGCGGAAATCTCCGGTGGCGTGAAGACCTTGTCACCGAGCATGACGCGGATGACATTCTTGCTTGATGGATCGATGCGGAACGGAAACAGTTTCAGTTCATCCTTGATATCGGCGGGGCCACGGCCCATGAGGCGCTTCACGGAATAAATGGTGCGCTCGGGTTGGGTGAGGAGCCTTCTCCGAGCTGCTTCGCCGACAACGATGGTTCCATCTGCATCCAGGCTAACTACCGAAGGGCAAAGGGTGCTGCCATAGGGACCGGGGATACACTTCGGCTGGCCTGTTTGCGCGTCGGCGTACGCGACGAGGCTATTTGTCGTGCCGAGATCTATTCCTACAATTCTGCCCATGGTGAAAACGGGAGGGCTAAAGCCCCTCCCCTACAAAAGCTCCTTTTGGACGTTGGTTACCAGATTCCTGATATAAGAACGACGATTCAGCAAGTCGTTCAATTTCGCCATAACCCCTTCTCGCGTGGCGGCCTCACCTTGCAAGGCGGCGTCCCATTCGCGCGCGGCGGCTTGCAGCTGCTCGTCGACCTCACCGAGTTTCTGCTGAAAATTCTTCTCCGCGGAATCGAGGCGCGATTTCAGCGCGGCGAGATCGCCTCCCGAAGCTTTCGCTTCGCGAAGCTCGTCGAGCGATTCGTTCAACTCGAAAACCTCCTCGAGCAACTCCGGCGGCGCCTGCTGCTTGTGTTCACCTTCCTTGCGGGCGCCTTCGATTGCCAGGAGGTATTCGACGCGGCCGACGGGATCACACAACGTGCGATAGGCGTCGTTCAGTTCGGAGCTGCGCTTCAAGGAAAGGTCGCGCTCTTGCTCCGACGCGTTTACGAAATTGTCTGGATGCAGCTTCCAGCTCATTTGCAGGAATTTCTGTTCGAGCGCGCTCATCTCGATCCAGAGCTTGCGCGGCAATCCAAAAATAGCGAAGTAATCCGCGGTCTTGGATTGGGTCGTGGATGTCGGCGCAGTACTCATGAAACGCTCTCTAAGAAATCCCCCCAAAGGCACAAAAAAAGTGGCTGGCGGGTGCGGCTGCCAACCACTTGTCAGACTCGCCTGCGTTCTTCCCCCAACCGGAACCGAATCATCGGCGAAGAGCACAGACTGAAGCCTGTGCTACTAGGCCGTAAAGGAGCTGCCGCAGCCGCAGTTGCGCGCCGCGTTGGGATTCTGAAAGACGAATCCCTGGCGCATCAGCGTCTCTTCGTACTCGAGCGTCGTGCCGTTCAGGTACAGAAAGCTCTTCGGGTCGACGAAGATGCGCGCGCCGAATTCCTCGAAGATTTTGTCACGGTCGCGGGCTTGCGTGTCCAGCCTCATGGCATAGGAGAGGCCGGAGCAGCCGCCGCCCTGGACGCCGACGCGCAGGCCGCCGACATCGGGGGACACGCCGTCCTTCTCAAGGAGCTCGCGGATTTTCTGCGCGGCACGCTCGGTCAGGTGGATCTTCGCGATGGTCGGGCTTGAGACTTCTGTTGCCATTTTCAATAACCCCAAATGCCTTACGCCTTCAGTCGTGCCAAGCTCTGGCGCAGCAAGCTGCGCCACTACAAGGAAGAGCGAGGGACTGCAGTCCTAAGATAGCTTAGTGCGAAGACTTCTCGGAAACAGGAACTTCGACACCGTGCTTTTTCTTCCAGTCGCCGATGGCGGCCTTGATGGCGTCTTCGGCGAGCACGGAGCAGTGAATCTTCACCGGCGGGAGTGAAAGCTCGCGTACGATGTCCGTGTTCTTGATCGAAAGCGCCTCCTCGACCGTCTTGCCCTTCACCCACTCAGTGGCGAGCGAAGAGCTGGCGATGGCCGAGCCGCAGCCGAAGGTCTTGAACTTGGCTTCTTCAATGACCTTGGTGTCCGGATTGATCTTCATCTGCAGCTTCATGACGTCGCCGCACTCCGGCGCGCCAACGAGGCCGGTCCCAACGTTGGGATCTTCCTTTGAGAGGCTGCCGACGTTGCGGGGATTATTGTAGTGATCGACCACTTTATCGCTGTATGCCATTAGCCGTTGCTCCTTGCCATATTCACGAGATTGCCGAAACCTGCGCTCTTGACCGCTTTGTCCGAAAGCGAAACGTTCGGCACGGAAGCCGAGCGGCCCGCCGTCAACTGACGAAGAGCGTCCTTGATAAACTCCGCGCCGAGCCCGAGCATTTTCAGAAAGGCGCGCACTTGCTGAAGCTCATGGAAAGACCGCTCGCCGGCGACGGCAGCTTCTTCCCCTTCTCCGCCATAGGGCACGAACGTCACGCGAAAAGCCGCGCCAGTGCCGCCGATGGAGCGATGAATGCGAATTGTACCTTCACTTGCCATTTTTTTATTCCTGTCCTTTAGGCTGTCTGCCATTTCACTTTAGAGATGTCGATTCCCTCTTTGGCCATTTCATAGAGTGGGGACAGTTCGCGCAGCTTAGTGACGACTTGAACCATCTTGTCGATGACGTAGTCGACTTCCTCCTGCGTGTTGAACCGGCCGAGACCGAACCGAATTGAGGTGTGGGCGAGATCTTCGCCGACGCCTAATGCTTTGAGTACGTAGCTGGGCTCCAGGGTTGCCGAAGTACAGGCCGAACCGCTGGACACCGCGATGTCGTTGATGCCCATGAGCAGCGATTCGCCTTCGACATAGGCAAAGCTCATGTTCAAGTTGTTGGGCAGGCGGTGCTCCATCGAACCGTTGATGAAAACCTCGTCCAGCTTGGCTTCGAGGCCCTTCTGGAGGCGGGTCCGAAGCCCCAGCAGGCGCGCGGATTCTTCCGGCATTTCTTTCTGCGCAATTTCGCAGGCCTTGCCGAGGCCAGCAATGCCCGGCACGTTCAACGTGCCGGAACGCATGCCGCGTTCATGTCCGCCGCCGTCAATGATGGCGGAAAGCTGCACGCGGGGATTGCGCCGGCGAACGTAGAGAGCGCCTACACCCTTTGGCCCATAAATCTTGTGGCCGCTGATGGCCAGGAGGTCGATGTTGTCTTTCTGGACGTCGACGGGAATCTTGCCAACGGCTTGCACGCCATCTACGGCGAAGAATATCCCGTGTTCCTTGGCAATCTTGCCGATTTCCGCGATTGGATTGATCACGCCAATTTCGTTGTTCGCGTACATGATGGTGATCAGAATCGTTGTGGGCCTGATTGCAGCTTTCAATTCATCGAGGTTCACGCGGCCATCGCGCTGGACGGGCAAATAAGTCACTTCAAAACCGTGCTTCTCCAGGTTCTTGCAGGTATCGAGCACCGCCTTGTGCTCGATGGCCTGCGTGATGATGTGATTGCCTTTTTCGCGAAACATCTCCGCGATGCCCTTGATCATCAGGTTGTCGGATTCGGTGGCGCCGCTGGTGAAGATAATCTCTTTCGGCGTCGCGTTGATCAGCGAAGCAATCTGCTGGCGCGCCGTTTCCACAGCTTCTTCGCCAGCCCAGCCGAAGGAATGGTTGCGGCTGGCGGCATTGCCGAATTTCTCAGTGAAGTACGGCAGCATCGTTTCGATCACGCGCGGGTCCACCGGCGTAGTCGCGTGATTGTCCATGTAAATCGGTAGCTTGACGGCCATATTCCCTCTTCTCCTAAGTCCTCAGCGCAACGAGCGCGGGCTCATAAGGCTCTTCGCTCATCTGCGAAATCGTTACCGTGCTCAGAACATTCAAAATGCTTTCGTTTACGCGGCGCAGCGGCTCGCGGACCGAACACCTTTCCGTGGCATCGCAATTCCCGTGGCTGGTCACGCAAGACGTTATCAAAACGGGACCGTCAATCGCCGAAATTACGTCCAACGCGCTGATCTGCGACGGGTCCTTGGCCAACTGGTATCCCCCGCTTGAGCCGTGCTTGGCGGCAACCAACGAGCGGTGCGCCAACTTCTGCAGAACTTTGGCCATCAGAGTCGCGGAGATTCCGTACTCCTCGGCAATTTCGTTGGCGCTGCACGCGTGTTGCTGGCGATGCATAGCCAAATGCTTGACGGCGATCAGGCCATAATCGGCCTTCTTAGAAAGCTTAAACATCGTTCGAGTGACTCTCTGCGTGCTCCGAATATGCGACTGATTCGGTCGCACATGAAGTATATCCCCCCGAGAGCCAAAAAGTCAACCCAGCTATCTATCTAAAATCAGTACAACCCCTGTATTTCTAGCAACTTATAGTGCGACTAAAACAGTCTTAATTCCAAACAGATTCCAGTGAACGGTCATATGATGCAGCGAACGGCCGAGATTTTGCGTCGAACGGCGGGTCAATGAGTTTTCCGTGCATCGTGATAGCCTAGACTTTCGATGGGGGAAACGGATGCTCGGATACATGGGCAAAGAGAGATATCCAGTGGATCGGCTATTCTGCGGGCTGTTCTTGCTGCTTCTATTCCCTCTACTGGAAACGAAAGGGCAGACGGACCAGCCACCTGCCGCAGGCTCTTCCAAACAGGCTGCGGCCAAGCCGAGGAAAAAACGCGCCTCAGAACGGACCTTCGTTCTCGTTGGAGCCGGCGACATTGCCAGTTGCAAGGATCCGGAAGGCGCGGCGGCGACGGCCAAACTCATTGAGCAGATACCAGGAACGGTCTTTGCCGCCGGTGACCTGGCCTACGAAAAAGGAAGCGCGGAAGAATTCAAGAAGTGCTATGGCCCGGCTTGGGGCCGCTTTAAAGACAGGACAAAACCAGCATTGGGGAATCATGAGTACGTCGATCCAACGGCCTCGGCCTATTTTCAATATTGGGGAGCACAAGCGGGGCCACCGGGCAAAGGCTACTACAGCTATGAGCTGGGTGACTGGCACATCGTCGTGTTGAATACAAATTGCGATGCCAAGGGCTTG
Source organism: Candidatus Acidiferrum sp. (assembly GCA_035279725.1). GTDB lineage: Bacteria > Acidobacteriota > Terriglobia > Acidiferrales > UBA7541 > Acidiferrum. The sequence goes on along the minus strand of DATEHF010000012.1, from coordinate 103,519 downwards.
GGCGGATGCGGGGCTGGCTCACCGCAAGAGACTTGGCTAAAAGAGGATCTTGCGAAGCGCCCTAGTGCTTGCATTCTGGCGTATGGGCACCACGCGCTGTTCAGTAGCGGGGTCTTCAAGAAGCACGCCGTTCATCCAGAGTTAAAGCAGCTTTGGGGAGACCTATACGCTGCCCACGCCGATCTGGTTCTTGCCGGGCATGAACATTCTTACGAGCGATTCGCGCTGCAGGACCCAGAAGGCAGAGCAGACGCCGCGAATGGGATCCGAGAAATCGTGGTTGGGACCGGGGGGCGAAGCCACGACCTGCTGGGCTTTGCAACTCCGAACAGCGAAGTGCGCGAGTGGGATACGTATGGCGTGCTGAAGCTCACGCTTTCGCCAAGGAAATATTCTTGGGAATTCATCCCCGAAGAGGGGAAGAACTTTCATGACGCTGGTAGCGAGGCTTGCCACAACTATCAGAGCGAAACAGACTGAACAGTAGGCCCTGCCCCAAAGGAGAGATTGGCAAAGAGTAGTGAGTGGCATCTATCCATCGGGTGGTTGAGTATCTAACATTGAGATTCTTCGAGCATCCTTGTCGGATGCCCTCAGAATGACAATTTTTGCGTCCTGATTGATTGAGTAACCTACTAAGGCTTTGCGCCGGAGCAGGCACCACCCGTAGCGGCGACTTCGATTAGTTTCTGCACGGCGGGCGCGGGAATCAGCAGGAGCTGTGCCTTCGGTTTTTTGGCCTGGTCGATAATGGCGAGTTGCTGTGCTTTCCAGGAATCGGAAGCGGGTTGGCCTTTCGAGATGGCGTCGAGGGCTATGAGTCCCCCTACGCCCAAAGCGGAAAGATCCTGGGAGTTGACTGCTACTTCCTTCACAAAGAACGAACGCTGGACGAGAGGTTGTAACAACGCGTCGTTATCGCGCCAAGTTGCGAGTTGGGCGCGCAGCCGCGATTCTAATGCAGAGTCACGGCAAGTCGAGGCAATGAACTGATCGACCAGTTCCCCGAAGCGGCGTCCGGCATCGCTCTCAAGAGGGACGGCATCCACGACGCGATTTAAGGGCGTCGCGCTTGTTGGTTCGGCGGGAGCGGTCTGTTCGCGCGTGTAATCCTTCACAGGCTCAATGACATCGGTCAGCGTGCGGAGGGCAGCAAATTCTACTGGTGACGCCGGTCCGGCAAGACGCTGCAACATGTGGCGTGATGCAGTTCGATGCGTGAGGCCCAGCCACTCCAGACGTGCGCTGATAAAATCTAAGCGCGCATACATGGACGCGGGATCGCGGACTTCCTGAGGAGACCACAAGCGCTCGGCGATCGCGGCATTTCTGGGCCAGATTCGCGAATCCACGTTTTCCGGATTCACGTACTCCGCCCACATGCACGATTCTCCGCCCAAGATTCGGTGCTTCTCCTCCGGCGACAGATTTGCGGCGTCGCCGCTCAAGGGGTCGACGGCATAGTGGCGCGCAGCGGGCCAACCCAAATCCAGATAATAGCCGTTCGAAAGAATCCCGCGATAACCCTGCTTGGCAGCTTTCGCCAGCGAAGCTTGCCCGCGCCACGAGTGAATCACAATGTCCTTTGGCACGCCTTCCACGAGCACTTCATCCCAGCCAATCACCGCTTTGCCATGCTTTACGACCAGTTTCTGAACGCGCCCGCTGAAATACGCCTGCAGCGCGTCATTGTTCTTGAGGCCATGCGCTTTCTTGAACGCCTGAATCTTGGGACTGGCATCCCACTCTTTGCCGTTCACTTCATCCCCGCCGATATGGAAATAGTGGTCGGGAAAAAGTTTGGCCATCTCGCCGATGAATTCATCGAGAAATTTGTAGACCTTCTCGTTGGTGGGGTCCATTGCCGGATCGAAGATGCCCCACTTCCGCTCTATACCGTAAGGTCCATTGCCACTGGCAAGTTCGGGATGGCCGACGAACCACGCTGTGCTGTGTCCGGGCATATCGAATTCCGGAACGACTCGAATGCCGCGATCTCTGGCATAGGCGATCAAGTCGCGGATTTCATCCTGGGAGTAGTAGAGGGAGTCGGAGCCCAATTCGTGGAGTTTTGGGTATTTCTTACTCTCGACCCGGAAACCCTGATTTTCCGAGAGGTGCCAGTGGAAAACATTCATTTTCACGGCTTCCATGCCCTCGATGTTCCGGCGAATAACGTCGAGAGGAATGAAGTGGCGAGCCGAATCGATCATCAAACCACGCCAGGGGAAGCGGGGCCGGTCTTGGATCTTGAGCGCGGGCGCGGCAAAGCCGTTTGGCGAGACATCTACCAATTGGAGGAAGGTCTGAAGGCCATGCATCGTGCCGAGGGGTGTTGGCGCAGTCAGTTTCGCTCCTTCGGAGGTCACCTCCAGTACGTAGCTTTCGTCTTCGCCGACTTCCTGGATTTCCTTGCTGGCGTGATCGGTCTGGACCACGAGAGTGGCTTTGGCTGACTTGGAGGGCTTGGAAGAAATCAAGAGGGCCGTTTGGCGCGCGAGTTGGCGCAGGAATCGTTCGCCGGCGCGCTCCAGCCGCGGCTCCGTGTAGCCGGTGAACGCTACTGAGAACGATGAGTCCACTGCCAAACTTCCCGAGCCGGACTGCGCGCTGGCGGGAAGTGGCATCAGATTCAGTGTGGGCTGTTGAGCTGTCGTCATCGCCGGGTACAACAAAACGCAAAGAATGAGTATGCCAAGAACTCGCAACCGGGCATTCTGAACCATGGTCCGGAAAATCCTCCCAAGCAGGGCAGTAAGTCTCAAATGACTGCTATGTAGCACAGCCTTGGCATACTGTCATATCTTCGCCCTCCTGCGAAGAGGATTCCTTGCACGGGCAAAACAATCCACTTTGGCCTTCCGCCAAGTTTGCAAGCCGCGGTCTTACTCGCCTGAGTTAGAATAAACCAAGCTTGGCGGAGCTAATGACTTACCGATGAAAACTTCGATCGCCATCTACCCTGGGTCGTTTGACCCGGTGACTAACGGCCACCTCGACCTGATTGAGCGTGGGGAAAAGATGTTCGACCTGCTAATCGTCGCGGTGCTGCGGAACGCCGAGAAGCAGCCCCTATTTTCGGTGGCTGAGCGCGTCGATATGCTGCGGGAAGTAACGAAACAGTGGACGAGCGTGGAGATCGATGTGTTCGATGGGCTGCTCGTGGATTACGCGCGGAAGCGCGGCGCCGGGGTCATCTTGCGCGGGATTCGCGCCGTTTCCGACTATGAATATGAATTACAGATGGCGCTGATGAATCGAAAACTGGAGCCGCGGCTGGAAACGGTTTTCATGCTACCGGGTTTGACGTACAGCTATTTGAGTTCGAAGCTAGTTCGCGAAATTGCGCAGCTCGGAGCTTCGTTGAAGGGCTTGGTGCCGGAAGTGGTGGAACAACGCATGCGCGCCAAAGTTTCGTAAAAGAGTTTATCAGCAACCATAAACTGAAACTTCATTTGAGGAGCAAAGGTGCAATTCACGGACCGGATCAATCGCATACAAATCTCGCCGACAGCGGCGGTAATCTCCGAGGCAGAGAAACTCAAGTCGCGTGGAGTGGATATCGCCGACTTCGGCCCCGGCGAACCGGACTTCCCCACTCCGGACCATATCAAGAGGGCTGCGATCAAGGCGATCGAGGAAAACAAATCGAAATATACTCCGGCGGGCGGCATTACGCCGCTGCGGGAAGCAATCTGCGCGTGGCATAAACGTGAGCTCGGCTCGTCGTACGAGGCTAAAGAATGCGTCGTGAGCGTCGGCGGCAAGCATTCCATCTTCAACGTTATGAGCGTGCTGATTCAACAGGGTGACGAGGTGATCGTCCCCGCCCCTTACTGGGTGAGTTTTCCGGACATCGTGAAATATGCGGGCGGGACACCGGTGTTCGTGGGGACGACGCCGGAAGATGGCTTTAGCGTAAAGGCAGCAGCAATTGAAAAAGCCATCTCGCCGAAGACTCGATTGCTAATCCTGAACTCACCCAGCAATCCCACCGGCGGAGTAGTTCCTCCGGATGAGTTCGAGCGCATCCTGGCGGTCTGCAAAAAGCACAACGTCTGGCTGATGGGCGACGAATGCTATTCGCATTTCACTTACGAACCACACAAGCCGTACTCGGTCGCCAGCGCGGCAGGCTCGAAAGAAAGCGTCATCATCATCGGCTCGGTTTCGAAGACGTTTGCGATGACCGGCTGGCGCATCGGCTACACGCTGGGGCCGGAAGCCTTGATCCAGGCGCTGATCAAGCTGCAAAGCCAGTCCACGTCCAACGCCACGTCGATCGCGCAGTACGCCGCTCTCGAAGCAATGCGCGGATCCATGGAGACCGTTCCAGTGATGCTCGCGGAGTATGCGAAGCGCCGCAAACGCATCGTGGAAGGCTTGCGCGCGATTCCCGGCGTCACTTGCGAATGGCCGGGCGGCGCGTTCTATGCGTTTCCGAATATTTCGGCTCATCTGGGTGAAGGCAAGCACGCACATGCCAAGACATGCACCGATCTCGCGAAGTTGCTGCTGGACAAAGCGCACGTCGCGCTGGTGCCCGGCGAAGCCTTCGGCGCGCCGGGCTATTTGCGGCTTTCCTACGCCACGTCCATCGAACGCATCGACGAAGGTCTGCGCCGCCTCGAACGTTTTTTCTCGCGCGCCGAAGCCGCTGCCTGAAACGTGAGCGCCTGGCCGATCGCTCCCGAGCCTTTTCGCATTGAGCCTGTATTCTCGGAGCGTCTGTGGGGTTCACGCTCGCTCTTGCCTTTTTTTCCCGAAATGCGCGGCCTGAAATCACCAATTGGCGAGGCATGGCTCACTAGTCTCGATTGCCGCATCGCCAACGGCCAGTTCGCTGGACAGTTGCTTGGCCAAGCCTGGAAAGAGATGACGATACCGTGGAGGGGCTCGAATTTTGAAGGCGAGGCAGACTTCCCTCTTCTCCTAAAATTTATTTTCCCTACTGACAAACTGTCTATTCAGGTTCATCCCGATGACGCCTACGCCGCTGCACACGAAGCCGCTGCCGGCGGCCGCGGCAAAACCGAGATGTGGTATGTAGTTTCCGCAAACCCCGCCGCTCGGTTGCTGGCAGGCTTAAAACCAGGTGTGACGAAGGAAAGGTTTCTCGCTGCGCTTGCCGATCACACGTTGGAAGATCTTTTTCAATCTTACGAAGTTAACGCGGGGGATACGTTCTTCATTCCTGCCGGAACGCCGCACACCATTGGACCAGGTATGGTCATCTGCGAGGTCCAAGAATATTCTGACCTTACCTATCGCCTCTACGACTATGACCGCCGAGATCCTAGCGGCAAACCGCGCGAACTCCATGTGGATAAAGCCTTGGAGGTTATGAATTTCGGCCAGAGCGGGGGAGGAAAGGTAGACCCCCGCCCACATTTAGTCGCCAACAGGAAGCTCGGAGAATACTTAGTTGACTGCCCCTATTTCGAGACGGAGCGGCTTGAGTTTGACCAACTGGTTCACTTTAATTTACTCCCTGGCCCACCAGTCCGATTTAGTTTGTGGATATTTCTAGAAGGTGAAGGAGTAGTTGGGTGGTCTTGCAATCCACACGATATGTCTAGGTACAATTCTGGCGATTTTCAATACAACCAGGGGGAGTGTTGGCTTGTTCCTGCCGCGATTGGAAGCCATGGCTTCTACACGAAGAAGAAAACGAGTGTGCTGATAGCCTCTCCGCGCAATCCAAGGCATGGTTCAGAGAAGAGGCGTGATGCCAACTGAAGAGCCTGCCGTCCATGCGGTGATCCTTGCCGGGGGGCGCGGGACGCGATTCTGGCCGCGCAGCCGCACGTGCAAGCCTAAACAGCTTTTGAACATCGTTGGCAAGGACACGATGCTCCAGCAAACCGCGGCGCGGCTGAGGCCTCTGATTCCAGCCGAGCGAATATGGACTGTGACGAATGGGAAGCAAGCCGCTGCGGTGCGCAAGCAAGTTCCGCCGGCAGCACGCAAGCGCGTGCTGATCGAGCCGATGGGATTGAACACCGCTGTGGCCATTGGGCTGGCGGCCATTCATATTCGCCATGCGGCGAATGGCGACGCTTTGATGGCGGTGCTTCCTGCCGATCATTACATCGAACAGCCGCAAAAGTTTCGAGAGATTGCGGTCGCCGCGCTCGACGTGGCTCGCGAGCCGGGGCGAATGGTGGTGCTTGGCATCCCTCCAACGCGGCCCGAGACAGGATTTGGCTACATCGAAAGAACGGGTGAACCGCTCGATTCGAGAGGCTTCGCTGTTTTTGCAGCGCGGCGATTCACGGAGAAGCCCGAACTGAAGCTCGCGCAAGAGTATGTCGCCTCCGGAAATTATCACTGGAACGCCGGGATGTTCTTCTGGCGCGGTTCAACGTTTCTCGAAAATCTGAAGCGCTTCCTGCCAAAAACGCACGGCGCTCTCGAAAAGCTTTCTGGATTTATCGGGAAACGCGGTTACGAACGCCAGCTTCGCGCCATCTATCACAAACTCGAAAACATCTCCGTAGACTATGCGGTCCTCGAGCCCGCAACCCGCGTGGATGGAGCGCCGCGCGTATTTGTGATTCCCGCGGAAGTTGGCTGGAGCGACATCGGCTCATGGGCCGCTGTTTACGAATTGCTGGCCAAAAGAACCGGTGAGAACGTCCTCGCCGGGCCAGGTCACACGCTAGATGCGGAAGGTAACTTTCTGTGGAGCCCGTCAAAGTTCGTCGCCGCATTTGGCGTGCGCGATCTGGTCGTCGTCGAAACTCCTGACGCGCTGCTCATTTGCCCGCGCGACCGCGCCCAGGATGTCGGTAAAATCGTAAAATGGCTGGAAGAACAGAAACAAAGGAAGCTCTTGTAGGGCCCGCCTTCTGAGGCGGGCCGTCCCCCACCCCGGCCAATGCGGCTGTTTCCGCCGACTCCCCTTCGCTTATACTCAGTCTTTGATGAATCCAATCAAATTCGGCACCGATGGCTGGCGCGGCATCATCGCGGAAGATTTTACGTTCGCGAGCGCGCGCATGGTGGCGCACGCAATTGCGCGCTACGTGGTGCGCAATGAAGACGCGCGCAAGGGCGTGCTTATCGGCTACGACCATCGTTACGGCGCGGACCGCGTTGCTGCTGCGGCCGCAGAAGTGATCAGCGCCAGCGGAACCCCCGTGTGGTTGACCGACAAGCCCTGTCCAACGCCGGCGATTTCGTATCTGGTGAGGCAACGCGGCGCGGCCGGCGGCATCGTCATCACCGCGAGCCACAATCCCTATCACTGGAACGGCATCAAGTACAAGGCCAGCTACGGCAGCAGCGCGCTTCCTTCCATCGTTGCGCAGATCGAGCAGGAACTCGAAGAAGTGCAACGCAGGGGCGTGCCACCTCTGCCGCCGCGGCAGGATCTGATTCAGCCTCTCGAGCCGCGGGCGCCCTATCTCGATGCACTTGAAAAACTGGTGGATTGGAAGAAGTTGCGCGACGCGGGGCTCCGCTTCGTCTTTGACCCGATGCACGGGTCGGCTGCAGGCTTGCTGCCGAAGCTTTTGCGGCGCAACGGCATCACCTGCGATGAAATCCGCGGAACGCGTGATCCACGCTTCGGCGGCATACACCCGGAGCCGATCGAGCCCCACATCGAAGCCCTGCGAGAGGCTGTCCTCACTGGAAAGTATGACGCCGGCTTCTGCGCCGACGGAGACGGCGACCGCATCGGCGCGATTGATCGCGACGGCTCGTTCATCAACCCGCACCAGATTTTTGCGTTGCTCGTCTGGCACCTGGCGGGAACAAGAAATCTCCCAGGCGACATCGCGAAAACTTTTTCGGTTACCAAACTCATCGACAAACTCGCTGCCAAGTTCGGCCGTAAACTCCATGAAGTGCCCATTGGCTTCAAGTACATCTGCGAGCTGATGCTCGAACAAAATATCTTGATCGGCGGCGAAGAAAGCGGCGGCATTGGCACCAGCCTGTACCTGCCGGAGCGGGACGCCACGGTTTCCGCGCTCTTCCTCGCGGAATTGATGGCCTGGCACGGCAAGTCCCTCGGCAAATTGCTCGCTGCGCTCCATTCGGAATTCGGCGAATATCACTACGGACGCGTTGACCTCGATCTGAAGCCAGGCCAGAAAGAAAAAGCCATCGCTCACTTTTCCAACGGCAAGCTAAGCAGCATCCTAGAATTTCCCGTGGTTCACCGGGAAGATATGGACGGCATCAAGCTGTATCTGAGCGATGGCGGCTGGGTGATGGTGCGCGCTTCGGGAACCGAGAATCTGTTGCGCGTTTACTCCGAAACTTCCAGGCCCGAGACAACTCGGCGCGTTCTCGGAACGGTAACGAAGATGGTTCACAATCTCTAGGTGCGCTGATGAAAACGATCAACCTAAACGAAAAATTCAGCTTCTTCTCTGACTACTGCAACCCGCGGATCATCGGCGAAGTGAATGATTGCCAGGTGAAAGCCGTCAAGCTGAAAGGCGAATTCATCTGGCATCACCATGAGAATGAAGACGAACTGTTTCTGGTCGTGAAGGGCACGCTGCGGATGAAGTTCCGCAGCCATGAAGCTATCATCAACGAAGGCGAATTGGTCGTCGTGCCGCGCGGTGTTGAACATTGCCCCGTTGCCGACGATGAAGTCCACATTATCCTCATCGAACCAAAATCAACTTTAAATACGGGAAATATCACGAACGAAAGGACGGTCGCCCAGCTCGAGCGCATCTGAAATCCGCTCCCGCGGCGACCTACGACCAGCCATGGAACACCGCTTCCACACGCTTGACGTTTTCACCAGCAATCGCTTCGAAGGCAACCCGCTCGCCGTATTCACCGACGGCGACAGCCTCTCGAACGATCAGATGCAGGCTATTGCGCGGGAAATGAATCTCGCTGAAACCGTGTTCGTGCAAAAACCGAGCGACGAACGCGCCCTGGCACGCTTGCGCATTTTTACCACCCAGCAAGAGCTGAAGCTTGCCGGCCATCCCGTCGTCGGCACATGGTTTCTTCTTGCAGAGTTAGGCGTCGTTCCTGCGCAGGAAGGTGGTGTCCATGTAATGCAGGAGACTGGCGCCGGCGTGCTTCCCGTCGAGATTCGCTTCAAGGACGGACGACCGCAACGCGTTACCATGACTCAGATGCCGGCCGTATTTCGTCCTATCAAATTTAAGAAAGCCGCGCTGGCCAAATCGCTCGGCCTTACCCCTAGAGATTTTGATCCCCATCTCGATCCCGAATGTGTCTCCACCGGCATCTTCAATCTGATGGTGCCACTCCGCAGTCGCGCCGCACTCGGCAAGATCTCCATGAACATGTTCAACCTGCGTAAGCTTCTTGGCAAGAATGCGACGATGGCTTATTGCTTCGCGCAGGGCGGAAATTCCAAGGTTTTCTCCCGCGGCATGCTCCCTTGGGAAATCTACGAAGATCCGGCGACAGGATCTGCTGCCGGTTCACTTGGCGCCTATTTGGTGAAACACGGCAAGCTTGGACCAGGCCACACCCTCAGCATTCTTCAGGGCGAAGAAATGGGCCGTCCAAGCCACATTGAAGTAGAAGTCACGCAGACCGCCAAAAAACTCGTCCCTCGCGTAAGCGGTGCCGCCGTTAAGATTTTCGAAGGAACATTAAGCATGTAAAATGTACTGCGAAACCCAGTCCTGACTTTTCTTACGGAGTTGCAACGCAGGGGGAGAAACAATGAGCGAGGCAGCGAAACCCTCTGGTCTAACCTTGGACCACCTTGCCGATAGCCTTGCAGGCTACCTGCAATTTTGGATCGACTTCGCGACCAGTCCCCGCAGGGCACTGCAGCCCTTTGCCGAAAAGAATCCGAGCGTCGTTGAAGGCAAGCTTGTCTTGTACTTTGGAGTGGGACTCTCCGTCGCGTACCTCTTGAAACTCTTTGGTAGAGGAGTGGGCGTTTCATTACAAGATGATAAGAGTTGGATCGTCGGCGTATTTCGATCTGTGGAATTTAATTACCTTCCTGCCGCAATGGTCATCGCGGTCTTTGCCTGCGCCGTGATCCTTCAGGTTCCATCCGCATTTCCTCGATAGTGCCGTCTTTGGCTGGTGAGCCTCGTTTGGCAGGTACAGTGGAAGACACTATAAACGCCGTCCTGGCCTTCGGAGCCTTTATCTCACCCCTGACGATGGCGACAATTCTTGCCCTGATGAAACGGTTTCAAGCAGCATCCGCGCACATCTATCTAGCCCTTGCCTTTGTTTTTGCCTTCGATTTCACGTTCCTTGGGTACTTGCTCGCTGCTGTCCTAGCAACTCATGGAGTTAAAGGCTTTGGTCAAGGTCTTCTCGCAACGTTCCGTATTCTGTTCCTAATGGGGATCTTTGGCTTCTTGATTCGCGGGTTTGCGGCGGGCATCCGGTTTCTTTGGAAATAAACCGACCGAACACTCGAAATAGGAGAAAAGGAAAGCCGCGCGATTTTGCTGCGCGGCCTTTTCGTTTTTTACGAAACTGCCAACTTAAAACTGAAAGCTAAAAACTGCTTTTAGTGCCCGCGCTTGTCGTGGCGCAGATCCTTGCGGTCCTTGTGCAGGTCTCCCTTGTCCTTGTTGATGTCTTTCTGGTCCTTGTTGCGATCCTTCCGGTCCTTGGACAAGTCCTTCTTGTCCTTATTAATGTCCCGTTGATCGGCATTGCGGTCGGCGCGGTCCTTGTTCAGGTCCGTGCGATCGTGATTGATGTCCCTTTGATCCTTGTTCCGGTCAACGCGGTCAGAATGAAGGTCCTTGCGGTCTGCCTGCGCCTGCGAACTGTTAGCACCGTACTTCTTGTCGTCCCGCGCGAGCTGGTTCTTGTCATGATTGATGTCGCGCTGATCCTTGTTACGATCCACACGGTCCTTGTTCAGGTCCGCCCGATCGTGATTGATATCCCGCTGATCGGCATTGCGGTCCGCGCGATCTTTGCCCAAGTCGCGCTTGTCGTGGTTGATATCGCGCTGGTCGGAATTGCGATCGGCACGATCTTTCGCCAGGTCTTTCTTATCGTTGCGGATGTCCTTCTTATCGTTCTGGACGTCCTGCTGTTGCGGGGTCGGGTCCTGGGCAAACGCGGCACCTGCGAGCATACCGGCAAACGCAATCGCGAGCAAACCTCGACGGACTGTGAATTCTGCCTTCATTTTCTTCTCTCCTATTTAACGTGTTCCTGGACTTACCACCACACTTACAGAGTCCAACCCAGGGCACGCTGCAAAGTTTCGTCAGCCATACACCGTTTTCTTGATGAGGAGTTAAAAGAAATGAAAGGCCTATAACTAGCTTTTTTTCAATGATTTATGGACTGAATCGAGGATGCCGTTCACGAAGCCGCCTGCCTCTTCGGAAGAAAACTTCTTCGCCAGATCGACCGCTTCGTTCAGCACGACCTTGGGCGGCGTATCCGAACTGCTAATCTCATAAATCGCCAAGCGCAGAATGGCACGATCGATGGCCGAGAGCCGTTCAAACCGCCAGTTGTCAGAATGTCCGACAATCAGCGCATCGAGAATGGCAACGTCCTTCGCAGCGCCTTCAAACAGTTTGTTTGCGAAGGCGCGCGTTTTGTCGGCGGCCTTGGCGCTTTTCCAGAACTTCGATTCCAACTTCGTGAAATCCTGCTGGCTCATGTCCCATTGGAAAAGCATCTGCATAGCGAACTCGCGGGATTTTGTGCGGAGGGACACTTACTTGCGCCGCGGCTTTCCGGCAGGCGCCGCATTTGAATCAGCCGCGCGAAGCTTGCGCGACAGTTGCGCCATTTCGATGGCTGCAAGCCCGGCCTCAAATCCCTTGTTCCCGCCCTTGAGCCCTGCGCGGTCGATGGCCTGCTCGAGGGTATCGCACGTCAGCACACAAAAGATAATTGGCAACCCGCTGTCCATCTGCGCTAGTTGCAGCCCCCGCGCCGTCTCCGAGCAAACGTAATCGTAGTGCGTCGTTTCACCGCGCAGCACGCAACCGATGGCGATGAGCGCATTGTACTTCCCGGTGGCCGCCAGTTTTTTCGCTGCTAGCGGCAACTCGAACGCTCCCGGAACGTGAACGACATCAACATCTTTGCTGCCAGCCCCCGCGCGCTCCAGCGCGTCCACCGCCGCAGCAAGAAGCCGCTCGGTAATAAAACTATTGAAGCGGCTTACGACAATGCCATAGCGGAAGCCGGCCGCGCTCAAGCCACCATCAATTTTCCCGGGCTGTATTTTTTCCGCCATCGCGAATTCGTTCGATCCGATCCTTTACTTCCTTTCCCTCATTACTTCTCTTATTTCCCCTTGAACTGTGGCGGCCTCTTCTCCAAGAACGCCTTCGTGCCTTCTCTCATATCTTCGGTAGCGCAAGCCACGCCGAAAAGGGTGGCCTCCAGAAACAATCCCTCTTCTTGGGCCATTTCGACGCCGCGCTCAATCGCCTCCATGGTGAATTTCACGGCGATAGGCCCGTTCGCGATGATTTTCTTCGCCATCGCTTCCGCCGCGGGAATCAGCTCTGCCGGCTCGTAAATGTGATTGACCAGCCCGATACGCAGCGCTTCCTCCGCCGTAATCATCTCACCAGTAAGGCAAAGTTCGTGCGCTACACCCTTTCCGCACAGCCGAGCCAGCCGCTGCGATCCGCCGTAACCGGGAAGAATTCCGAGCTTTACTTCCGGCTGTCCAAGTTTCGCCGTCTTGCTGGCGATTCGAATGGTGCAGGAAAGCGCCAGTTCGCAACCCCCTCCGAGCGCAAATCCATTGATCACGCAGATCGACGGCTTCCCCATCGTTTCGAGCAGATGGAAAACACCCTGCCCGAAAAGTGAAAATTCCTTGCCGTTCACCGGCGTCTGCACCGCCAGCTCGCCGATATCCGCGCCGGCCACGAAAGACTTCTCGCCCGCCCCTGTCAGGATTAACACGCGCACGGAGTCATCGCCGCGCGCATCGAGCAGCGCATGCTGCAGCTCTTCCACCGTCTTGCGATTCAGCGCATTCAGCACCTTCGGCCGGTTGAAGGTGATGTACGCAATCCCATCTTTCTTCTCAAACAAGATATTTTCGTAGCCCATCTCTTCTCTTTCTTCCCTCGCTCTGCGTTCCTCAGCGTACCCTGCGTCTCTGCGTTATCTCTTTCTTGCTTTTTGCTTTTCGCTTCAAAACTTCTGCGCTTTCGGATTCGGCGGATCCGAATAATCGTAAAACCCGCGCCCAGCCTTTCTCCCATTCCAACCAGCCAGGACCATTCTCTTCAACAGCGGCGGCGCCGCGAACCGCCGTTCCTTGAATTCCTCAAACATGATCTGCGAAATATAGTACGTCGTATCTAGTCCCACGAAATCCAGCAGTGTCAGCGGCCCCATCGGGTGCCCGCAGCCCAGCTTCATCGAATGATCGATGTCCTCAATCGATCCGACGCCCTCTTCCAGCGCTCGGATCGCATCCAAAAGATACGGCACCAGGAGCCGATTCACAATGAAGCCTGTCGAGTCATGCGCGCGCACCGGCGTCTTGCCCAGTCTCGCTCCGAACACCACCATCTCTTCGTAAACGGCAGGCTCCGTCGCAATTGTTCGCACCACTTCAACCAGCTTCATCACCGGCACGGGATTGAAAAAGTGCAGCCCGACAAATCGTTGCGGACGCTTGGTTGCCGTCGCGATTTCCGTAATCGTCAGCGACGACGTGTTGCTCGCAAAAATTGTCGAAGCCGGGCAAATCGCGTCCAGGGCCCCAAACAGTTCGCGCTTCGCGGAGAGCTGCTCGATAATTGCCTCAATCACTAAATCACAGCTCTTCAGGTCATCGATCGAAGTCGTACCCTTCAATCGGCCTCGGATTTCACCCTTCACGGCCTCTGTGATCGTGCTCTTCTCGACCAGCCGGTTCAGATTCTTCTCAATGCCTTTGATTCCCTTCGCCACCAGCTCCGCGCTCACTTCGCGCACGACGGTTTCAAAACCCGCTGCAGCCACCACCTGCGCAATCCCCGACCCCATCAGCCCACACCCCACGACACCCACTCTTTGAATCGCCATTTTTCCCTCTTGGAGTTGCCGCCCACCACGCCGGCAGGAGGAGCCGCTTATCCTTGCACCCGTAGGGGCATCCGCCGCGGCGGAGGCCCTCTTCGTCCGCGCCCAGATTCTACCAGAGACGCGGTTTCATTACGTCCTTACTTCCCTTGCCTTATTTGCTCGCTTGGTTCAGCGCCTCGACGATCATCGCAATCCCCTGCCCGCCGCCGATGCACGCTGTCGCCAGGCCATACCGCAACCCATTTCGTCGCAACTCGTTCAAAATCGTAATCACAAGCCTCGTTCCCGAAGCTCCTAGTGGATGCCCCAGCGCGATCGCTCCACCATTCACATTAGTCTTTTCACGTTTCAGCCCCAGCACTTTTTCCACCGCCAAATACTGCGCCGCGAATGCTTCGTTCACTTCCACGCGGTCCATCTGCTCCAGCGTCAGCCCCGCCAGTTTCAGAGCCTTCTGCGAAGACGGCACCGGCCCAATCCCCATGATGCTGGGATCCACTCCGGCGACGGCCCAAGACACGATACGACCCACCGGCTTCAATCCCCGCTCCTTCGCGATCTTCTCACGGGTCACCACGACAGCCGCTCCGCCATCGACAATCCCGCTGGCATTCCCTGCCGTCACAATCCCGTCTTTCTTAAACGACGACGGCAGTTTCTCCAACGTCTCCATCGTCGTTTCCGGCCGCCGGTGATCGTCTTCGCTCACCACAATCGTTTTCTTTCCCTGCTTCACTTCCACTGGCACCAGTTCTTCCTTGATTCGGCACGCTTTATAAGCCGCGTCCGCCGCCTGCTGGCTGCGCAGCGCATAGGCATCGGCATCCTTGCGCGTGATCCCATGCTGCTCCGCGAGTTTTTCCGCCGTCAGCGCCATCGGTAACCCGCAATACGTGTCCGTCAATCCCGCCATCAACGAATCTTCCAGCGTGCCGCCGCCCAGCTTCAATCCCGTCCGCGCCCCGCGAACCACAAAGGGGGCTTGCGTCATGTTCTCCATCCCGCCCGCCAGCACCATGTTCGCTTCGCCAAGCAGCAACCGCTGCGCCGCCTGCGCAATCGCCTCAATCCCCGATCCGCACAAGCGGTTCACCGTCACCGCCGGCGTTTCAATCTTCAGTCCGGCCTTCAATCCCACGTGCCGCGCGCCATAGAGCGCATCCGCGCTCGTCTGCATTACGTTCCCAAAAATCGCGTGATCGAACTCCCCAGGATCGACACCCGACCGCCGAATGGCCTCTTTCGAAGCCTGCGCCGCCAGCTCAATCGCGCTCACTTCCGAAAACGCCCCGGTATACCGCGCCATCGGCGTCCGCGCCCCCGCCACAATCACCACATCCGTCGGAAACATACTTCCTCACTTTCAAAAATTGCCTTCATTTATTTCTGCCGCCCACATATTTGCCGCGAACATTCGGGCCAGCGAAATTAGCAATGAGAGATGGAAAGACGTGCGATCTTCTGGAAAAGCTACCAGATCGTTCGAACGATTCCGGTCCGCTGGATTCCCACGTCGGCGCTAATCAATTCGATCCCCTCAGAAATTGCTGTTGCGCCAATCAGCCTGTCGGAAGGGTCCCTCGGGTAGCTTGGCGGGAACTGGCTCGCCAGCGCCGCGATCCGCGGCGTTACCGGCAGTATAGCGGTCCGCGAACAGATCTCTTCCACGAATGCCTCGATGGTGCCGGTCAGGTATATTCGGCCTCTCGCAGCCAATAACGCCATTTCCCACATCGTAATGTCAGAAATCGCTAACCCGCCCTTCGCTTCGCGAATCGCGGTACGAGCTGCGGCCGAAATTTTCCCCGGTTCCTGAGCCAGCCAGATCAAAACATGCGTATCCAATAGAATCACTCTTTCAATGCCTCCCAATCTTCGATCGGGGTCACAGGGGACACAATGTCACCAACAATCTTGAATTTTCCTTTCATGAACCCGAAGATATCGTCGTTTTTCTGTTCTGCCGGAATCACTTTCACCACCGGCTTCCCCCTCTTCGTCACAATCACCGGCTCGCCCGTCTTTTGAACTCGATTCATCACTTTCAGGCATTGTGCCTTGAATACGCTCGCTCGCATCTCTTTCATGGTGTCCTCTTCGTGTCCATGGTCATCTTATCATGACCGATAATGTTTGTCAGCCCTTGGCGCAGAGAATCGCCAGGCAAACTCCCTCTCAACTGCATGCTCGACGCCAAATTCAAGTGTATGGAGGCTGGAACCAGAACCCGTGGACTTTACAGCTTCGGCGTTTCCAGCGTTACCACGGTATCCCCGCCGCGCTTCCGCGCTTCTTCAATCGAAAACTCCGCGCGGTTGATCAAATCCGTTACGATGTCTTCGCTGTCGTAATCGTGCTTGGCCACTGCCTCCACAATTCCCGCACTCAGCGTAATCTGCGTCGAGTCCCACGGCGGCCGCAGCCCGCTCGCCGCCCGCCGCAACTTGTCGGCCAGATTCTGCGCCCCCGCCAGCGTCGTATCCGGCAAAATAAACGCCAGCGACCACGAAGTGTATTTCACCGCCACATCGTTCTGCCGCACGATAGGCTGCAGCGACCGGGCGAGTTGCTCAAGAAATCTTTCTAGCGGCGATTCCCCTTGTTGCCGGAGCAGCTCCGCCCCGCGGTCGATCTGCAAAATCGTCAATGCCAGCGGCGTCCCCTGCGACCGCGCGCGGTCCGCTTCCGTCAGCAAACAGCTCTGGTACGAGCTTCGGCTCAGCAAACCCGAGCGCTCGTCCGAAACGCCCATGCGCCGCACCAGCGACCGCAGCCGCGTATGGCTGACGCTCATCAGCATCTGATCGCCAATGGCCTGCAAAAAATAAGCCTCATTCGGCCGCCACTTGTGCGGGTCAGCGTGCCCGATGATCAACATTCCCGCGGGCATCTGCGTCTCTTTGTCCGTGATCATGACGCCCAGCGCCGTAGCCAGGCCCAAATCGCTCAGAATCGATCCCTCCGCCGCGTTCACTACGAGCCCGCCCAATTCGTCCGGCTCAGCCTTCTCAATGTGCGCAAGCAGCAGCACCACCTGCGCTCCAGGAGCCGGTTTCACTCCAGGCGCACAAAATTCCGCCGCCATTTCCGGCGGACGCCCCGGCGTTCCCACTACTGCCAGCGCGCGTGTCCCCCGCAAATAGGACCCGACTTCGCTGACCGCAGTGTTCAGCATGGCTCGCGGCGTCTGCTGACGAAATATCTTTTGATTGACCTCGGAAATCTTGGAAAGATCCCGGAGCGTTTCCGCAGAATAAACTCCTGTCTTGGTCGTGATAGGAGCGGGTACTTCAGCAACAGGCACGGGCGGCGCAACTGGTGCAACGGGCGCTGCCGGCGCTACAGGTGGCGAAGCCGCATTCTCTGTCTTCAGCTTCGGCGATCCCGGCGGCCACCAATTCGCCATCTGATAAAGATTCGAAAGCCGCGCGTTCCTCTCTTCTTCCCCCGGAAACATCGCGGCAATTCTTTGCAATCGCTCTAGCGCCTTGTTCTGTAGCGAATACTGCAAAAAAATTTCTGTCTGCACGATCAAATCTTCCAGCGCCTGCAACTGCCGGCCCTCTTCACTGCTCGGCGAAGGCGCGGTGGGAGCCTGGGCCGCGGGCGCCTGTGGAGTATGGCCGGGCGTCGGCGTGCTCGATTTAATGAGCCGGCTGGCGATTCGTTTCAGGTGCGTTTCATCCACTTTGCCGCGCAGCAGCTCAAGCCGTTCTTGGTTGCGGTAGTCGTACGCGTCGATGTCCACCAGCCGCTCGAGAGATTCCGCGGCCTTCCTGACGTTTCCGGAAGTCAGATACACATCGAACAACCGTATCAGTACCTCGAAGTACTGCGATTCTCGGTTCAATTCGCTGTGAACGGAAGCCCAGAACTCCAGGATGGCTTGCGAGTGAGGATACTTCGCTCCCACGCCGTCCATCAACGTGGCGAAATCATTCTGACGCTTGTCCGCAAACATGCGCCGTTTCAACGTCTGAAGAATTTCCGCAGCTTTCTGATCCTGTCCGGCCGCAACATAACGGTCCGCAAGATCGAAAAGTTGCGTCATCCCTTCGTTTTTTTCTCGCAGCAGCTTGTCGAGTAGTTCACGCGCTTTCTCGAGGTTCCCCGAGCGCATCAATGCCTCGCTGTAAGTCGCGAGAAACGCAGCATCGTTTTCAGAAGTGGAAAAGGGTTCCAGCAACGAGGTGGCACGCACGGCATTTCCTGCTTGCAGGTTCGATTGCGCGTAAAGCAGCGCTACGCTGCGTTCTTGCGGCGCGAGTTTGTACGCGCGCCCAAGAATATGCAGTGCGTCAGTCGAAGCGCCACTCGCCGTCGCAAGCTGCCCGGCTCTCAGAAACGCTCTAGCCGCCAGCGCATTCTTGCCGATCCGTTCGGCCCCCTCGGCTAGCCTCATCTGCCGCGCAAGGTTCTCTGGATCAAGTTGGGCAATCCTCTCCCAGCAGAACAGCGCATCTTCATCGCGGCCCGCGGCCGTAAATAACTCCCCGGCCTTGCCGTACTGCTCCATAGCTTCATCCGGGTGATTTTGTTTTTGTTGCAGAAAGGCGTATCGCGCAATACGTTCGGGAGGCTGCTGGCCAAGCCCCGCGCGCAGAAACCGGTTGTAAATCGCCAGCGCTTTCGACTCGTCCTTTGGCTCGATCAACAGGTCAAAGAGCAGGCCGTAGTACACCGCCGCGCGGTCCGGCTGATCCATCCGCGCGTACAGGTCCCCAAGCGCCTGCGTCGCTTCCTGATGCTGCGGCGCCTCTTCCAGCACCGCAAGATACGCCACAATCGCGTCCTCGACACGGTTCTTCTCGAGGAAACGCTTGGCGCGATCCAGATGTTTGCTTACGTCTGCGGCCATCCGTCCAGGTTGCCTTTGCGGAGATTGAAAACTGTCGACAAGATGCTGACTCAGCGCTGATTAAGCGCCTCCAAAAGCCGATTCCGAGCTACATTTCGTGATGAACCGAGCCTATCCTTCTTAACTATATACCTCCGGGCAGAGGTGGCCAAACCCCCGAAAACGCGCTGATGCGTTATGCATCACGGCACGCATCATCACCCGCAATCCGCACTTCCGCCATGCCTTGAATTTTCTTTGTAGGGGCCGCCTTCTGAGGCGGGCCGCTCCTGCTTGGCCCGGTCTTCAGGGAAAGCTGGCAACTTTCGACCACAGCGCGTCCTCAGCCATTTGAACCTAGTTTCCCGCGCAGCCTTCTCGGCAACAACAACATCAGCGTCGCCGACACGAACAACGACACTCCCGCAACCGCCAATCCTCCGTACAAACTCCCCGTCTTCTGGCTGATCCAGCCCGTTGCGTAAGGTCCCGCAAATCCCCCAAGATTCGCAAGCGAGCTCACTAGCGCAATCCCAGACGCGGCCGCAAATCCCGTCAGGAAATCGCCCGGCAGCGAATAAAAAGGGCCATAGACGCTGTAGATTCCGAGTGCGGCGACGGACAAAAGCAGGATCGTTGGAAATATGGATGGAACCGCGCCCAGCGACGCCAGAGCGATTCCCGCCACAACGGCTGGAATCGCCGCATGAAATCGCCGCTCCTGTTTTCGGTCGGAACTCCTCGACACCATCACCATCACCGGCAACCCCACCAGATGCGGCACCATCACCAGCAGCCCGAGCAAACTGTAGGAGCTTCCACCTGACACGGACTTCACCAGTTGCGGCATCCAAAAGTTCATCGAGTACATGCCGGTGTTCAAAGTAAATCCAATGAATCCAAGATGCCATATCCGTCGGTTCATCAGCGCTTGCCCCGCTGAGATGTTGTGGCTCGCCAGTTTCTCCTGTTCTTCCCGCCCCAGCTCCGCCGCAATCCAGTCTTTTTCGTTCTGGTTCAGAAATTTAGCTTCTGCGGGCCAGCTGGGCAGCAGAAAGTACGTGAGCACACCGCCAACGGCGGCCGGAATTCCCTCTAGAATCAGCAGCCATCGCCAGCTGCTGACGTTCATCCAGTGCACGTGTTGCAGCAGGAATCCGGAAACCGGAGCGCCCAGTATGCTGGTCACGGGAATGCCTGCCAGGAAGAGCGCGATGGCCTGTGCCTGATCCCGTTGGCGAAACCAATACGTCAGATACAGTGCGATTCCAGGAAAATAGCCCGCTTCCGCCAGCCCCAGCAAAAAACGCACCGCATAGAGTTGGTGCACCGAATGCGCCAGCCCGGTCAGTGTCGCCAAAAATCCCCAGGTAAGCAGGATGCACGCGATCCAGATGCGTGCCCCAATTTTGTGCAGCATCAGGTTGCTTGGAATTTCAAACAGGAAATACCCAAAAAAGAAGATTCCCGCCACCCATCCAAACTGCTTGCTGGTAATTGCCAGCTCCGCGTTCATAGTCAGCGCCGCGAAACTAATGTTGATGCGGTCGAGAAAGGAAATGATGTAGAGGACGAACACAAACGGAATAATCCTGATTCGCAGTTTGTGCACTATTCTGTCCGCGTCGCGCGGTTCGATGGCGTTTGTGTCGTTGTTCACCTTCACCTCAGCGAATCAGGCGGCGTTTCTGCGCTCCGTGGGACGTCATTTGTTTTCGGAAGCAGCAAAACGAGCGCCGTGACAACCAGCATGCATATCCCTGCAAATGCCAACCCGCCGTCCAGACTTCCTGTCTTCTGTCCGATATACCCGACCACCGCGGTTCCGGCAAATCCTCCCAGATTTCCCGTGGCATTGATCAACGCTATGCCGCTTGCGGCCGAAAAACCCGTCAAAAATTCGCTAGGTAATGCCCAGAAAGGGCTGAGAGAGCTGCAATAGCCAATCGCCAGGCATGACAGCAGAACTACGGTAACGATAGGAGAATAAGTTCCGGTCAGCGCCAAAAACGAAATCGCGCACAACAGCAATGAGAATGCCGCGTGGTACCGCCGTTCCAACCTGCGATCCGAACTGCGCGAAACCAGAATCAGTCCCGCAACCGCAGCCAGATGAGGAATCATGACCACGCTTCCCACCATGCTGTTCGAGTATTTGCTCGACAGGGCTTTCACCATCTGCGGCATCCAGAACGCCATCGTGTAGCCGCCGATCATCATTCCGAAATAAATCAAGACCAGGCGCCACACATTCGGGTTCCTCAGTCCCTCCATTGCCGAGTGTTGCCGTTGCTTTAGCTTGACTTGCTCTTCACGCTCCAGTTCCCCTTCAAGCCAATCTTTCTCCTCGCGCGTCAGGAATTTTGCTTCGCTTGGCCGGCACGGCAGCACAAAGTATGTGAGCAATCCCAGCGCGATCGCTGGGAATCCCTCAAGAATCAGCAGCCATCGCCAGCTTCCCATCCCCAGCCAATGCGCGTGATCCAGAATGAACCCGCAGACTGGAGCTCCCACAACGCTGCTAATCGGGTTGCCTGTCAAAAACAGCCCAAGTGTTCGCGCCTGATGCCTCTGCGGAAACCAATACGTCAAGTACAAAACGATTCCAGGGAAATAACCCGCTTCGGTCACTCCCAGCAAAATGCGCGCGATGTACAGTTGATGGACGCTCTGCACCAGCCCAGTCAGCGTGGCAACAAGTCCCCAGCTCAAAAGAATGCGCGCAATCCAAACACGCGCCCCGACCTTGTGCAGCATCAGATTGCTGGGCACTTCAAACAAAAAATACCCGATGAAGAAAATGCCCGCCGCCAATCCATATTGCTGGCTGCTGATTCCCAGCTCTTTGTTCATCGTCAGTGCGGCGAACCCGATATTGATGCGGTCCACGTACGCAACGACATAAAGCACGAAGAGGAATGGGATTAGCCGTATCTGCAATTTGCGGATAGTTTTTGCTTCGTCGGGCAGTGCAGCGGTGCTTGCTTCCCTGGCCACCATCACCTCGGTATGTGCTTGTCCCGATCGAAAAGTTCCCGCAGCCGTCGCCGCCGGCCACGCGTGTGTAAGGATTGCCGAGACTCTATGGTGAGAACGTTTGGGCGTCAAGCAATGTCGCTCTGCTGATGTGTGTCACCGGACTCGATGCACTCCACGAAATCCAATGTGGCTCTGGACATAGGAAATCAGCAATGTTCTTAATGGTTTTAGAAATTGGTTCGTCAGGTTTTGAGGAATTGGCAAAGGGGAACGCATGCGTGCACCGATTCGCATTGGAATCATGGGGGACTTCGAGCCCGCCTATCATTCCCACTTCGCAACGAATGCCGCGCTTTACGACGCGGCCACGAAACTGAAAGTTCCCCTAGAAGTACGCTGGCTGCCAACACCTTTCCTGGAAAGCCCGGCAGCGGGAAAAATTCTGCGGCGTTGGGACGGATTGATTGCTTCGCCGGGAAGCCCTTACAAGAGTTTCGGCGGGATGCTGCGCGGCATCGAATTCGCGCGCACGCGGGACTGGCCGTTTGTCGGCACTTGAGGGGGCTTCCAATATACTCTGGTAGAGTATGCGCGAAATGCTTTAAAGATTGCCGACGCGGACTCCGCAGAAAATAATTCTGGGTCGTCACACATCGTGGTCACGCCACTTTCTTGTGCCCTGCCCAACCGCCGCGCCGATGGGCCCAAGGCGTCCGGCGAGGAACGCTTAAAGATTCTCCCGGGAACGCTCCTCCATTCCATTTGCGGCAGTGAAGACCATTCAGAGCAGTATTACTGCAACTACGGCGTGAATGAGGAATACGAAAAACAGTTTCAGGCCGCCGGACTCCGCGTAAGTGCCCGTGGAATTCACGGCGAAACACGCGCCGTCGAACTTCCGGGACATCGCTTCTTCATCGCCACGCTCTTTCAGCCGCAGCTCTCTTCACGGCCCGAATCTCCACATCGCTTCTTCCTGGCATTTCTGCGCGCCGCAATGCGATTTCACGAGACGCGCGGAAAAGTAAGCCGCACGGCACACCGCAAAGATTCTCGGTGAACACTGGCAGGCAAGAATTTGACGTGTGCAGATGAGGATGGGGCTGAAGGCTTCCCCCATCGGCTGCGCCGCGCCACGAAATATGGCAAACTGAAGTGTCACACGGCACGGTTTTGCGCGCCCCGTTTTCTCGGGCTCCTCGAAGCATGCGGCTCCTGCCGGTAGCGGAACAATTCAAAGCAGTCGCAATACGAAAGCGGTAAGCAAATTTCATGGACCCGAAGTTCATACGGAATTTCTGCATCATCGCGCACATCGACCACGGCAAATCCACGCTCGCTGACCGCTTGCTGGAAATGACCGGCGCGCTTTCGCAGCGCGAAATGCACGAACAGTTTCTCGACTCCATGGACCTGGAGCGCGAGCGCGGCATCACCATCAAAGCAAAAAGCATTCGCCTGCACTACAAGGCGAAAGATGGAAATACGTACCGGCTGAACTTAATTGATACGCCTGGGCATGTGGATTTTTCGTATGAAGTTTCCCGTGCGCTCTCCGCTTGCGAAGGCGCGCTGCTGGTTGTTGACGCGTCGCAGGGCGTGGAAGCGCAGACCGTCGCGAATACGTTTCTCGCCGCAGGGCACAACCTCACGATTATTCCCGTGATCAACAAGATTGATTTGCCGGCCGCGCAACCGGATTTTGCGAAAGAGCAAATTGAATCCGTGCTCGCGATTCCCGCGGAAGACGCTTTGCTGATCAGCGCGAAAAGCGGACTCGGAGTCGAGGACGTGCTCGAAGCGATCGTTGCGCGCGTACCGCCTCCGAAAGGCAATGCAGAAAACCCCTTGCAGGCGCTGATTTTTGATTCATGGTTCGACATTTACCGCGGCGCCGTCGTTCTTGTTCGCGTGATGGAAGGACGCGTCAGGAATCACGTAAAAGTAAAACTAGTCGCCGGAAACGAAACCTACGAAGTCGAGCAGCTCGGCACGCTCACTCCCAAACCCGTAGCGCTCGACGAACTCGAAGCCGGCGACGTCGGCTTCATCGTCGCGAATATCAAGCGTGTGGCCGATGCGCGCATGGGCGACACCGTGATCGAAGTAGCGCGGCCAGCCGCGGCATTGCCAGGATTTGAAGCCATCAAACCGATGGTCTTCGCCGGACTGTTTCCGGTGCTGGCCGACGACTACGAGCCGCTGCGCGACGCGCTTGGCAAATTGCAATTGAACGACGCGGCCTTTTTCTACGAGCCGGAAAATTCCGTGGCACTCGGTTTCGGTTTTCGCTGCGGCTTCCTCGGACTGCTACACATGGAAATCGTGCAAGAGCGGCTCGAACGCGAGTTCGGGTTGAACCTTATAACCACAGCGCCGAGCGTACGCTACCGCATCACGCGTGTGACCGGCGAAGTGATCGAAGTCGACAGCCCATCGAAATTTCCAAACCCCAGCGACATCGAAAAAATCGAAGAGCCGATCATCAAAGCGATGATCATCACGAACGACGATTCCATCGGTGGAATTCTGCAGCTCTGCCAGGAAAAACGCGGAATGCAGAAAAAATTCGAGTACTTGTCGCCGACGCGCGTGATGCTCACCTACGAATTGCCGCTGAACGAAATCGTGCTCGACTTTTACGATCGGTTGAAATCCACTTCACGCGGCTACGCTTCACTCGATTATCACCTTGCGGGCTACAGCGAATCCGACTTGATCAAGCTGGATGTGCTGGTCGCCGGCGAACCGGTCGACGCGCTCGCCCTGATCATCCATCGCGACTTTGCGACGGACCGCGGGCGCGACCTGGTGACGCGTTTGCGAAAACTGATTCCGCGGCAAATGTTTGAAGTGCCGATCCAAGCTGCCATCGGCAGCCGCGTGATCGCGCGCGAAACTGTCGCGGCCATCCGCAAAAACGTTCTCGCCAAGTGCTACGGCGGAGATATTTCCCGCAAGCGCAAACTTCTCGAAAAACAAAAAGAAGGCAAACGCCGCATGAAGCGCGTCGGCCAGGTTGACATCCCGCAGGAGGCCTTCCTCGCCGTCCTCAAGGTTTCCTCTTCCGACGAGGAATGAATTCACGGTTTCGGTCGTCTTCTTGGTTGTAAGTTCTTAGTTTTTAGTTTTCGGAACAGTTCAAGCGGTTTCGATTGTTCTCCTTCACAGTCGGGAGTAAACTGCGTTCAGTGAGCTGCCAAATGGGAAAAGAGCGCCAATTCGTTGTAAACGAGCGCGGTGAAAAGGTCGCCGTTGTCATCAGCATCGAGGAATACGAAAAAATCCTCGAAGAGCTAGAAGATCTCGAAGACATTCGGGCATGCGAAGAAGCACGAGCCCTAGGTGAAACTCCGATCCCTCTGGAGCAGGCTCTGGCCGAAAATCGCCGAAATCGCAAGTGAGATACAGGGTACTCATCTTGCCAGTGGCCCTGAAAGACCACGAAACCATTCCCTCGCCTTGGTACGAATCGATTGAAGAGAGACTGCTGGCGCTGTCTGAAAACCCGCGCCCACTCGGATGCAAAAAACTGAAAGATAGTGGAGACTGGCGGATTCGCGTCGGAGCCTATCGCGTTCTCTACAACATAGATGACAGCCGCTCGACTGTCACGATTCTCCGGATCCGTCATCGCAAGGAAGTCTACCGATAGACTTTTCATCCTTCTTTCTTCCTCACTTCTACACCTAGTTTTCCGCGGTGGAGTTGGATGGCGACGGAGTCACCAATTCCCACCTGATCAGCAGAGCTGAGGAGGTTGCCTGCGGCGTCGGTGGCGATGGCGTAGCCGCGTTCTAAGACTTTTAGGGGGCTGCGTTCCTGGAGTTGCAGGGCGAGGCGTTGCCAGCGTTCGCGCTTGGTTCGGAGAAGGCGGTCGGCGCGGGTGCCTAGTTCGGCGGTGCGTTTTTCGAGGCGCAGGCGGAAGGCGGAAATTTTCACGCGAAAATCGAAGGAGACAATGCGCAGATGGGCGGCGGTGAAGCGCTGGCGAGACTGCGCGAGGCGCGCGCGGAGGCCGAGCGCGAGGCGCGAAGTCATTTCGTCGGCGCGCTGGCGTTGCTGGCGCAGGAGATCGAGCGGGCGGCGAAAGCCAGGGCCGGCGGAAAGTTCGTGGACGCGGCGGCTCAGAACGAGGATGCGGTAGCGCATCTGCTCAGCGAGAGCATCGCGGAGAGTGGCGATATGCTTGTCGAACTCGCGGCGCGTTTGCACGACGAGTTCGGCGGCGGCGGATGGCGTGGAGGCGCGAACGTCGGCAACAAAATCGGCGATGGTGAAGTCGGTTTCGTGGCCTACGCCGGAGATCACAGGAATATCCGAACCGAAAATGGCACGCGCGACGATTTCTTCGTTGAAGGCCCACAAGTCTTCCATGGAGCCGCCGCCGCGCGCCAGGATCAGCACGTCGACGAATTTCCCTTTATTGAAAAACTTCAGGGCTTTGACAATTTCTTCGGCGGAGCCTTCTCCCTGCACGCGCACAGGAAGAACCGTCAGATGCACGTTCGGAAAGCGTCGCGTGAGGATGCGGACAACGTCACGTACCGCTGCGCCCTTTGGTGAAGTGATGATGCCGATGCGGCTGGGGAGAAGCGGCAATGGTTTCTTGCGCGCGGGATCGAAGAGGCCTTCGACTTCGAGACGTTTTTTCAGTTGCTCGAAGGCAAGCTGCAACGCGCCCTGCCCCACCAAGTCGATCTTCTCGATGTAAATCTGATATTCGCCGCGCTGCTCGTAGACGCTGATGCTGCCGCGCACAGTGACTTGCAAACCGTCTTCGGGGCGGAACTTGACGCCGCGCTGTTGTTGCTTGAAGTAAACGCACTTTACTTGGGAACGATCGTCTTTAAGCGTGAAATAGATGTGGCCGGACTGGGCTAAACGGCAGTTGGAGACCTCGCCCTGGACGGAAATGTCCGTGAAGTTTTTGGCGAGGAGATCGCGGATTTTACCAGTCAACTCGCTGACGGTGAAGGTCTTGCGGTCGGGCATCAGGTTAAAGGTGAGTTGTTGGGTCATGAGGAGTGTCCTGCGGAGGAAGTGGCTAGTGATGAGTGGAGAGCGGGAGGAGGTATAAAGTTGAAAGTTGAGAAGGAGCGTCCCCCCCACCCCCCGTGCTTTTTGTAAGTGTTGCATCTACAGGAGTTGCGTTGGCCATGTCCGTAAGCGCGGACTCTGCGGGACTTAAAGTATATGATTTTTCAATGAGTTGGGAGTGGCTTGTAAGTGCAGATTCTAAGGGGGTTATGGCCTCGGCTTGTTTGCCAACAGTTAAACAGTTTCTAAGTGTTAGTTCTAAAAGAGTTAGTGAACCCGAAGCGCTTGGGCAGAGGTGTTGATTCGTGAGTGGCGGCTCGTGATTTGCCACTCGTAGCTGCTTGCGAGAAAGACAAGTTTCGACCGGTGCGTGGATGGCCGGACGGGTTTGCCGCGCGAAACTCAAAGACCAGTATATCACATCTCTATACTTTGTCAAGAGGTTAATAGTAAGTGATTTGGCGTCTACCAGATAGCGGGTTGCAACCCCCGCTTTGATCCAGGAAGAACGTTTGAAATGACCGCGCGTGCGGGCAATGAGTATTGAAGAAGCAGGAACGCATCATCCATAACTATATTAAAATACATACTTTAGCGTCAGGCAGAGCGCAATTGACTTGTAGTTATACTACATGATATACTTGTATTTACACGGCACAATTGACTTGTAATCACACTACAGTATATACTTGTACTTACGCAGCACAATAAACTTGAAATGACTCGTGGAGGATGAGGAGGCTTCATGCCATCACCAAACGAAAAACTGGCTGAATCCCTCGACGCGCTCGAGACGCTCCAGCAGGGTAACCGACGCGTGTTCCGTTCCGACGACCTGAGCCGGGTTCACCGGGAACGCCTGGTGGAGAACGGCTTCCTGCAAGAAGTCATGAAGGGTTGGCTGATCTCTTCAAGCCCGGACTCAGAGGCTGGCGAGAGCACCCCGTGGCATGCGTCGTTCTGGGAATTCTGTTCACGCTACTGCGACGAGCGTTTTGGCGAACAATGGCACCTGTCGCCGGAGCAGTCCCTCTTTTTGCACGGCGAGAGAACAGTGATCCCGGATCAACTGGTTGTGCACAGCCCGAAAGCGACGAATAACGACATCCAGCTTCTGTTCGGCACAACGCTTTACGATCTGAAAGTGGCGGAGATGCCCACGGCCGGGGCTATCACCGTGAGGGACGGATTACGTCTGTTTTCGCCGGCAGCGGCGTTGGTACGCGTGCCGGAATCATTTTTTCTCCAGTATCCCGTCGAGACGCAAGTCGTGATGGCGAGCCTCGTTGACGCCTCCGACGTGCTTCGATTTCTCCTGAACGGCGGCCATTCCGCGAAAGCTGGCTATCTTGCCAAAGCCTTCCGGCAAACCGGGCGCGCCGACCTGGCGGACGAGATTTTCCGCGCGATGAAGGGCGCCGGTTACGACGTGCGAGAGAGCAGTCCATTTGAAGCCAGGCATATATTCGCAAGGCTGGGCCGTCCCGCCGCCCCGATTGTGGGTCGCATTGAAATGCTTTGGGATTCGATGCGTGGCAAGGTTCTCGCGGCCTTCCCAAAAGCGCCAGGCCTTCCGGCAGACAAGGAAGAGTATCTTCGCTTCGTCAACGAAATCTATCGGACCGACGCCTATCACTCATTGTCCATTGAAGGCTATTCCGTCACGCCTGCCATGGTGGAGAGAGTGCGGCACGGCGACTGGGACCCCCAGCATGACACTGGTGATCGCAGAAATCGCGATGCCCTCGCGGCGCGGGGATATTGGCAAGCGTTCCAGCTGGTAAAAAAAGAAGTAGAGAAAGTGATCGCCGGTGAAAACCCCACAGGGCTGGTGCGTGCTGTGCACAACGACTGGTATCGCGAATTGTTTCAGCCCTCCGTCACAGCCGGCTTGCTCGAAGCGGGATCATTGGCCGGATACAGGAACACACCTGTGTTTCTGCGCGGGTCGCGCTACGTTCCACCGAGGTGGGAAGCGGTACGCGACGCCATGCCGGCGTTCTTCGACCTTCTGGAAAAAGAACCCGAACCTGCGGTACGCGCAGTGCTGGGACACTGGCTCTTTGGTTACATCCACCCGTACTCGGATGGGAACGGCCGCATGGCGCGCTTTCTGATGAACGTTATGTTGGCTTCGGGCGGCTATCCCTGGACAGTGATTCGCATCAGGGATCGCAAGTCCTATCTGAGCTCCCTGGACCGCGCCAGCATCGAAATGGACATCCATCCGTTCGCGAACTTCATCGACCACCGCGTGCAATGGCGTTTGGAGCGGCACGACCTGACATTTCCTGCGCCCATGGAAAGTCTCGTTTTCGGTCGCGACCTTGTCCTTTTCTACGGGCAAGATGGCGAGGCGGTCGCGCGGTGCGTCATCAGCGGGGAAGCCCTGGACGATCACTTCCATGGAGACGGTAAGGATAAACTCGAGGTGTTCAGAGCGAACCGCCAAGCCATCGAGCAGGAGGTGCGGCGGAAATATGTTGCTGGCGACACCGAAGTGGATGGATCTATTCTCATTCGCTCGGACGATCTACCTGAGTGACGACTACGGGGCTGAGACGGGAATGAGTGCGACCCTAAGTCTGATAGAACGCGCTTACCGTCCATGTCAAATATTGGAAGGAACTTGGGCGGTTTGCCAACTTACGTAACGTAAGCAATCCTCACGCTGCCCGGAACCGAGATTTGGAAAATCTGTAAACCCTGGTAAGCGGTCCTCAAGCACAAAGCCACACTTTTCCAAAACGCGGATCGAGGCCGGATGATTCGCGTGACAAAGCGCATACGATCGCTGGACTCCCAGATCGTGGGCTACAACGACGACCGCAGCTAACGCTTCGGTCGCGTAGCCGTGTCCCCAGGCATCGCGAGCGAGTACGTACCCAGTGCTGGCGACTGTTGGTGTTTCGAAAGCCAACCCAGTCCCGCCAAGCAACTTCCGATTGCCCTGACGTTCGATCAAGTAGGGACCGGCAGGCCATCGATTCCATTCGGCATCGCTGAAGGCTAGAAACGTCTTGGTTTGTTCGATGGACTGATGCCGGGGCCAGCCCACATACTTGGTAACTTCTGTGTCGCCAGAATACTGCGTGTAGATGGCCTCGGCATCCGCCGCGGTCGGTTTCCGCAACACCAGTCGAGCCGTCACAATGTGCTCGGGCCCCTTCATCTTTCAAGCATACTATCCGCAAACCCGGTCAGGGGAACTGATAGACCCAAGTTCTGATACGGGACTTGTCCGGTCATTCAAACCAGGCATGTGGAATTGGATTGTTGGAAGGATTACTTCCGAAGTGCCAGTGCCACAATCCCCACCTGCCTTTCACGTTTCTCTATGCCCCCGAATCACGTTGATGGTGCGCCTCTGTATGGATTGACAGTCCCCAACCTGCCAACCTCTGCATGACTCTTCGTAATACGGCTGCGGGGCTCGGCCAAGATTCGGCCAGGCAGTACCTTATGTCGGAAAGGAATGGCCCATGCTACGAACTGCGTATAAAAAAAAGAGTGAGCGGGTTAACAGGAAAGATTTGACTTGCTTCCTCACCTCCATAATGCTGTTGATGATTCTGCCTGCGTTTGCTGGCGACAAAGAGAAAGACGAAGCCACCCTTCGGCAAGCCAACCTCGTGTTACAGGGTTTTCTCAACAGCAAAGACATCTCGACGGCCTCGTTGTCAAAGGCTAATTGCGTGCTCATTCTACCTGGTGTAAAGAAGTTCGGTTTCGGTGTCGGCGGCAGCGGTGGCCGCGGTCCTTTGCTCTGCCGCAGTGGCCGAAACTTCGACGGCAAGTGGTCCACGCCTGCCGTGTATTCAGTCGGCGGTGTTAGCGCTGGTTTCCAGGTAGGTGGCTCGTCCAGTGATTTCGTCCTCCTACTCATGAATCCGAAAGTCGTAAATCAGATTCTGAAAGGAAAGACCAAGATGGGTACGGATGCAACTGCAGCGGCGGGCCCCGGCGCCACCGCGGCTAGTGCGTCTGACGCCGACATTCTGACCTACGGGAAGGCCAAGGGATTGTTCGCTGGCGTATCCTTGGGAGGTGCAACGGTGGAACCAGACGATGACGCGAACTACCGCCTGTATGGCAAGGCGCTGACTGCAACCAATATTGTGCGCGAAACCGGTGTTCGACCAACGACTGAAGGTAAGTCCCTGGTTGCAGTGCTTGACAGAAAACTCACAAAGCACAGCAGGTGAAAAAGACCTTAGCTCTTCTTGTTCCGAGTTAGGATGACAAGCGTTTTTCGCTAACGGGGAGGCCTGATAAACGCTAACCGCACAAATGGTGACTAGTACTGATGCATCTGCATCTTTGAATGTTCACCGGCCCGCGCCCGACAAAGTTCCTGTGTTTCAGGTGAAATACCACCATGGAAAAGGAGAAACCACTATTGCAAAGAACTTCCAAGGGGACACTGTTAGCCCGAACGTCGCTCGGATAGAGGTTGTGGCCGCCCAAGAACTAGGGAGTGCGAGCACAATGTAGGTCGGAAGCGTAGTTTTGTAGAACGTCTTGAACCAGTTGCGAGATTCCTCGGAACCCTTCGTGATTTTGAGAATTGCCCGAAAGCCCACCCACGGAAAGCACAATGGAAGAATGAGCCAAGAAGGTCCACCATGGCCTGAGTATGTGAAGTTGAGAACAGGAATTATTGCAAGCGAGAACATTACGATCCGGAAAGCTGTATGCGCGTATGACCTCTCGCCAAAAACGTGCGGGATTGTTGTCTGTCAGAGACATCCAAGGAGGTCAAGCAATATACCACAGCAGCGAATCATAAAAACCTGCCACCTCCTGGTAATCGCGCAAGTGGAAAATTGGCACGCGCCGGTAGGGGGTGGTAGTCCCTTTTTTCCCTTTGTCGTAGGAATCGAACCATGCGCAAATCGATTCTGCTGCACCCGCGAGGCAGCTGCCCAGCAATGCTCCCTGGCGCACTGTCTGAACTGACAGTCTCGGACTCTATAACAAGTGGTAGAAATTGATTGGACGAAGATCGGCCGCTCCGGAGTCTCCAGCGGTAGAGGGGGTGAACTATGAAAGAGCATAGGGTTTCCTGGATTTTAGCCTGCATTGCGGTGTTGACCGCGGCCATGCCCATGCTAGGCCAAGCTCCTTCCGCTCCAATCATTCGAGAGCCAAGGACGCCAGTAACACAAGGGCCAGAAGGGAGAATCCGGCAGCGCGTTCTGTTGGTGGAAGTGCCCCTTACAGTCACGAAGGAAAAAGGGGAACTGGTCTCCAATCTGGAAGCTAAAGATTTTCAACTCACTGACAACGGCGTACCACAGAAAATCATGTATCTTGATTTGGGACCCGCCCCGCTTTCTATGGTTTTCTTGTTAGAAACCAGTTCGCGTATTGAGCCCCTGCTAACGGAAATGCGCAAGACCGGAATCATTTTCGCGGATGTGCTGATGGGCCCGAATGACGAGGCAGCGGTGGTGGGCTTCAATGATTCGGTGGATCATCTGGCAGACTTCACGTCCGAGCACGACGTCATCCAGAAGACGATAAGCAATTTGAAGTGCGGTACGGAGCGTTCAAAGTTGTTCGATGCGATGGCTACGGGAGTGAACATTCTGACCACTCGTTTACAGCGGCCGTCGGCGGTTGATTTGAGAGAGCGCCGTCTCGTCATAGTGGCTATGTCAGAGGCGACCGACGTTGGCAGTGATGAGCGGCTAGAAGCGGTGGTGCGGCGAGCGCAGCTTTACAACATACAGGTTTATTCCGTAGGGATTCCGACGACCCTGGCGCTATTGATGGCACACCCAAAGGACGTCAGACACGTGATTACACCGGAGGGTATTTTTCCACAGCCTGGGATGCCCGGAACTGTGCAAATCTCGCCCACCGAAGACATTCGCTATGGCTACGGAAACCTGATGAACTTGAACGTGTGGACGGTGAGGAATGTCAAAGACCAAATTACCGGTCACGCCCTTCAGAAAGCTGCCACGCAGACCGGGGGCCGACATATCGCCACATTTGGAGGCACCACGACGCAAAAAGCTGTGGACGAGATTGGCGCGGAGCTACACTCACAGTATTCGTTGACCTACGCGCCCGAAGGCACAAAAAAGACTGGATACCACAAAATTAAAGTGTACGTGAAAAACAAGGATCTGAAGGTGCGTGCACGGCAAGGCTATTACATAGCGCCAACGGAGAACTAAAAGCTCGACGGTTCCATCCGAAGGCAGTACCTAAGTGAAAAATCTGAAGACTGCCTACACTCCTTGAAGTTGAGCCACAGAGACAACGCTAGTAAATTTCATGCGTGCTGTTGACGGTTGAATCGGGACCGACGGCACTTGTACGTTTATACGACTTAGCCCGGCTAAGTTCCCCGACGATTGGTTTGTATCCAATCGCGCGGGAGACTCAGAGGATCGGGCAAATACTCTGGCGGAATAGGCAAGCATGTGAGGCGTAAGCGGACTACACTCTTCGTTGTTGACCCAGCATTCTTGCAATTATCGCGGAGAACGGGCACGAAGGGATTCGACTTTTAACGTTCAACACTTCTCGAGGAGAAATCAATGCAGAAGCGCAAACTTGGAAAAAGCAATCTGGAAGTCTCGGCTCTCGGGCTGGGTTGCATGGGAATGAGCTTTGGGTACGGTCCGGCCGTTGACAAGCAGCATGGTATTTCACTGATTCGCTCGGCGGTGGAGCAGGGCGTCACATTCTTCGACACGGCGGAAGTGTATGGCCCGTTCACGAACGAAGAATTGGTGGGCGAAGCACTCGCGCCATTCCGTGGACAGGTGGCCATCGCCACCAAGTTCGGGTTCAAACTTGATCCGGCGACCAGCAAGCAGGCTGGTCTGGACAGCCGGCCCGCGCACATCAAGGAGGTCGCGGAGGCTTCGCTCAAACGACTCAAAACCGACGTGATCGATCTGTTCTATCAACACCGGGTTGACGTGGATGTGCCCATCGAGGACGTGGCTGGTGCGGTGAAGGACTTGATCCGGGAAGGCAAGGTGAAGCACTTCGGCCTTTCGGAAGCTGGCGTGCAGACCATTCGCCGCGCACACAAAGTTCAGCCCGTCACCGCACTCCAGAGCGAATACTCGCTCTGGTTTAGGGAGCCAGAAGCAGAAGTGATCCCGACACTTGAGGAACTAGGGATCGGGTTCGTTCCGTTTAGCCCTTTGGGCAAAGGCTTCCTCACAGGCAAGATCAACGAGGAGACGACGTTCGATAGCACCGACTTCCGGAATATCGTCCCTCGCTTTACCCCAGAGGCCCGGAAAGCGAATCAGGCCGTGGTGGATTTGCTTGGCAAAATCGCAGGACAAAAGAAGGCGACACCCGCGCAGATCGCGCTCGGCTGGTTGCTGGCGCAGAAACCTTGGATTGTTCCGATCCCTGGCACCACCAAGCTGGCGCGCCTGGAAGAAAATAACGGAGCGGCTGCCCTCGAACTCACACCCGAAGATCTCCGCCAAATCGACAGCGCTGTTTCAAAGATTACGGTGCAAGGAGCTCGGTACCCCGAAGCGCTACAAAAAATGGTGGGGCGCTAAGCGGGAAGAGAGCGATGAAAGTGAAGTACAACCGCGTGCGAATTGGCATTTGGGCCCGGAGGCAACAGGCAGGAAGTTAGGAAGGCGATCCTAGTGCGAGTTGTACGTGCACGGGTGTACCGGTTCGATCACTTTGGGGAGTACGATAGCTAAACGCAAAAGAGTCTTCTGAATCCGGAAGGCGCATTCGAAGGAGGAGCTTTCTATGGTCACGATTACTGTAAATGGAGCCCGGCGGGAGGTCCACGCACCTGACGACACCCCTCTGCTCTACGTTTTGCGCAACGAGCTCCAACTCACCGGCCCGCAATTCGGCTGCGGACTGGCACAGTGCGGCGCCTGTTCCGTTTTGATCGAGGGCAAGGAAGTGCGCTCCTGCGTCACGCCTGTCTCGACCGTCGCGAATCAGGAAATCACCACACTCGAAGGACTGCCAGCGAGGTGGGCAAAGCAAAAGGGCCTCTCGGCGGAAGAAGCGAGAGAAACGCTTCATCCTGTGCAACGAGCCTGGATCGAGGAGCAAACTCCGCTGTGCGGGTTCTGCCAGAGCGGAAT
The DNA here is from genome assembly GCA_035279725.1 of Candidatus Acidiferrum sp. Classification (GTDB taxonomy): domain Bacteria; phylum Acidobacteriota; class Terriglobia; order Acidiferrales; family UBA7541; genus Acidiferrum. Next base: position 68,563 of record DATEHF010000012.1, on the reverse strand, counting down.
GATGATTGTCGCCACGGAACTGCTCGAAAGCAATCCAAGTCCGACTACCGCGCAAATCAAAGCGGCGTTCACCACCTCCGGGCCTTCGCCTCATCTGTGCCGCTGCGGAAGTTACACCGCCATTATCGACGCCGTAAAACATGCCGCTGCAATCATGGCGAAAGGGAGGTAGGCAATGACAATCACAAGCGAAAGACCAGTGCCGGTTGGCGGAGCGACGCTATCGCGCCGTCAATTCGTGAGAGCAGGCGGTGCGCTTTTCGTGGGATTCGGCATTGTTGGAGCGGAACTGCTGAAAAGCAATCCGGTGAAAGCCGCGACGTTCATGAACTCACTCGATCCTACTCTTCCTAACTCCTGGATTGAGATTCACCCGGACAACACTATCTTGATTCGCACCGGAAAGAGTGACTTCGGCCAGGGCACGACGTTTACGGCTTACCGGCAAATTGTGGCCGACGAGTTGAGCGTGCCCTTCGAAGCGATCACCACGGTTATAGCGGGAGATACCGATCGTACACCGGACGGAAGTGGCGCCTTCGATTTCCTGGGCCGAGGAACGCCGAACATTCGAAAAGCGGCTGCCTATACCTATCAAGCAGTGCTCGATCTTGCTTCTGAGAAGCTTGGTGTCCCGAAAGACCAGCTCTCCGGCAAGGATGGCATCGTTTCCGGCGGCGGCAAGAGCATCTCGTACGGTGATCTCGTCAAGGACCAGCAGTTGAAGCTCACGATTCCCGTCAGGGGAGATCTCACCAGCATCTTTGGGTTGAGAGTCGAAGGGGATCCGCCGATGAAGCCCGTGAGCGAGTACACGGTTATTGGCAAGTCCTTGCCGAACTCCATCATTCGTTCGAAAGTGACGGCGAAGGAGACTTGGGCGACCGACGTGCGATTGCCGGACATGTTGCACGCACGCATGGTGCATCCGAAAACGCTTGGCTCGACTCTCGTATCTGTGGGCCAACTCGACAAGACAAAGTTCCCGAATTCGCAAGTCATTGTGAAAGCCAATCTCGTCGGAGTGGTCGCGCCAACCGAGTGGGAAGCCATCCAGGCGTCCCAGCAGGTTGCCAACGGCACGAAATGGACAGAGTGGAAGGGCCTGCCCGGCAGCGCAAAGCTCTACGAGTACCTCAGGAAGGAATCGGATTGGACATCGGCGAAGGTCACAAAAAGCAACGCAACCATAGGTGACGCAGGGCCAGCACTCGTCTCTGCGCACAAGAAACTTTCCGCCACCTATCAGTTCTCGTATATGAAGCACGCGCCGATCGGCCCAACGATGGCCGTGGCCGACGTCAAGCCTGACGGCACGGTCCACATTCACACGCATAACCAGAATCCGCAGGCACTGCGCGGCGAAATTGCCATGATGCTTGGCACGACGCACGATCACGTGATCGTGCACACGCATCCGGGAGCCGGCCATTACGGAAGGTCGAACGGCGGAAATGCAGGCGCTGAAGATGAGGCGGTGATTTTGTCGCAAGCGCTCGGCAAACCAGTGCGGGTGCAGTGGATGAGAGCCGAAGACTTGCAGTGGTCCACGCAATCTGCGGCTGCCTTTTCCGATATCCAGCTGGCATTAGACGAAAAGGGCAAGATCGCGGGATATCAAATCGATCATTACATGCCTGCTATGCAGGATGATCGCCCCATAGGTGCGGTACTCGCCGGCCTACCCACCATGCCGGCTCCCGAGGTGGAGTCCAAATCCGTTACTTCAACCGTCAACGGACTTTCCGATCCATGGGTTTACGGCACCGTTGCGAACGTGATGGAGCGCGGCCATGGCACATTCCAGATCGGCCAAAAAGCTTCGCCTCTAGCCGTCGGGATCCGCGATCACAGCATGCGTACTCCGGGACAGTTTCAACAGAATTATCCCCGCGAATTGGCGATGAGCGAGGCCGCCGCACTCGCGGGCACGGACGCGATCCAGTTTCGAATCGACCATGCAAAGGAAGAGCGCCTGATTGCGGTGCTTAAAGAAGTCCGCGACGCTTCCGGCTGGGACACGCGTCCCTCGCCTCGCCACAACGCAATCTACACCGGTTCAACTCCTGTCCGCGGTCGGGGAGTATCCGCGATGTTCCGCTCGGGCACTTACTGGGCTTGCGTTTGCGAGATTGCCGTTACTCCCAGTACGGGTGCCATCGTGGTTGAGAAGTACACGGTTGTAGTGGATCCAGGAATTGTTGTGAACCCGATGCAATTGAAGCGGCAAGTCGAAGGCGGCGCGGTGATGGGAATCAGCCAGGCGCTGCTCGAAGAAGCGATGTTTGATGAGAGCGGCATCACGTCACGAGACTGGAACACTTATCCCATCCTGAAAATGGGGGACACTCCGAAGATCAAAGTTGTCCTGCTCCACAACCCGAAAGTCGGCACCTACGGCGGAGGCTCGGAAGCAGCGAACGCGCTCGCTGCTCCGGCGATCGCAGCCGCTCTCCACGACGCAACCGGAAAGGTCAGCCGGCGGCTTCCTCTGAAACGCGCTTATGTGCAGACGCTTCTGAAGGCATAGCCGAGTAAAGAGGAGTTGGAGATGAAAAGAATGTTTTCGCTGGGCTTGGTGTCTTTGTTCATCGGTATGAGCACAATGACGGTCTCCGGCAGCCAGGATCGTGGAGGAAATGAGGGCGTCAAGGATCGTTTCGTCGGAGCCTGGCGTCTCGCGTCGCTCGAAGCGCCGGGTCCGGATGGAAAACTGCATAAGGGCGACTCCATCGGGCTGCTGGTATTCACGCGCGACGGCCACATGTCAGTTCAGGTGATGGAGCCCAACCCGCCGCCACAAGCTCCTGTTGGGCCTGAGCAGTATTCGCAAGGCGGCTACGAGGCTTCCTTCGGCACCTACGAAGTCGACGAGAGCACTCACACCTTCATGTTCCACGTCGAGGGCGCGCTGGTGCGGACCCTTATCGGCAAAGATCTGCCTCGCGCATTTGAGTTGTCGGGAAAGCAGCTTATCGTGAAGTCGACTCGTCCTGAGGAACACTGGAGAGTTGCCTGGGAGCATTACTAGGCGCCCTGCGCAAAATCGAGGTCAAAAGGAACTTGAAAGTGAAGGTGTGCAGAAGATGCGCTATGTTCCAACCATGAATCAATGAACCGGAGGACGGAGATGAAACTGCGCGTCACAGTGGTCGCGGCGTTTTCTTTACTCGCTTCGGGGGCCACCTTTCCCCAAGTGGGAGTCCCGCCGGCCTCTGATGCTCCCCGGGCAGCGTCTCTGCAAGACTGGCAGAGCATCAAAATAAGGCGAAGTGGCGCGCAACCCTCCGAAGGCCCGGCTGAACACTTCACCGGTTCCGTACACGTCGATCCCCTCTTTAGCGCAAATCCCTCCTCGCACACGTCTGACGGGCGCGATACCTTCGAGCCGGGGGCGCGCACGGCATGGCACAGCCATCCGTTGGGTCAAACTTTGATCGTAACGGCTGGCAAGGGTTGGGTTCAGCAATGGAGCGGTCAAATCGAGGAAATTCGGCAAGGTGACGTCGTCTGGATTCCACCAGGGGTGAAGAACTGGCATGGAGCTACGGCCAGCACGAGTATGACGCACATCGCGATCCAGGAAAATCTCAATGGGAAGACCGTCGAATGGATGGAAGAGGTGAGCGACGAGCAGTACGGGAATTCTGGGTCCAAATCGGGAGGAGTTATGAACAATACTAAAGAGCCTTCTGCGGCGCAGAAACTGATGGGTGACTTCGATCCCAAGCTGGCGGAGTTAACCGATAAGGTGCTATTCGGCGATGTCTGGGAACGTCCAGGGCTCTCAAAGCGCGATCGCAGTCTGATCACGGTCGCAGCCCTGATTGCTCTAAATCGGCCGGAACAGCTGCGGCATCACCTGCAACGAGCGCGCGAGAATGGCGTAACCAAGGATGAAGTGGTTGAGGAAATCACGCATCTGGCTTTTTACGCAGGGTGGCCTAGCGCGGTAAGCGCTGTCGCCATCGCCAGAGAGGTATTCCAGTGAAAACGCCGCTAGCATTAAAAAACCGTCTTTCCCAATCCAGCGAAGTTAGTATTGGCGTGACCGGAAGAAAGTCGGGACGCAGCATTTCGATCCCAGTCTGGTTTGTTTTGGAGGGCGAGAAACTTTACCTGCTGCCGGTGCAGGGTTCCGACACGCAGTGGTACAAGAACGTGATCAAGAACTTGTCAATTCGAATCGAGGCGCGTGAAGGAGAGGCGAAACTTCAGGCCGAATCTATCACTGATGCCAAGGAGGTCGCGTCCGTGGTCGAGAAATTCCGCGGCAAGTATGGGGCAGGCGACGTGAAGAAGTACTATTCAAAGTTCGACGTTGCCATCGTCGTCCAAATGCAATGAGCCCACAATAATCGCAAGGGAGGTATTCTAAAAGGCGTGAGGACCAACGGCAAAACGGCAGCTGCGCGGCTGGCATACACGTCCGCAGGCTCAGAGGAACAAGACACGGCTAAGCTGGCGCACCTGATTGCCGCCTATGCCCCTCACGACGGCAGTTTTGAGATGCGCGTCGCTGGCCTGTACGCCAGCCGCTTTTCAAGGACCAATGGCGAATGCGTGCATGCACTGCGGCTGCCTTGCTTGTCCATCATCGCGCAGGGAGCGAAGACGGTCATCGTCGGCCAGGAAGTCTACGAGTACGACGCATCGCGCATGCTGGTTTACTCCGTGGCGCTACCCGTTGCCGCCCAGGTCACGCAAGCCAGCCATTCCGAACCTTACCTTGCTTTAAGGCTGGATCTCGATCCGCAAAAGATTGCCGAACTGGTCCTAAAGGTGTTTCCGCATGGCCTGCCTCCTGTTCAAGAGAGAAAAGCTGTTTACGTTAGTCCGGTGGACACGAGCATTGTGAACTCCGCGACTCGATTGATGGAGTGCCTGGCGCAGCCGGGGGACGTTGAACTCATCGCCCCACTTGTGCTGGATGAGATTTTGATTCGCTTACTACGCAGCAGGATTGGTGCTCGCGTGGCCCAAATGGGCTTCGCCGAATCCAGCGTACACCGGTTGGCTAAGGCGATTTCCTGGCTTCGTGCCAACTTCTCGCAACCCATGAAGGTCGAAGAGCTCGCGGAGCTGGTGTACATGAGTGTTTCCTCGTTTCACGAGCACTTTAGGTCCGTCACTTCAATGAGCCCGCTGCACTATCAAAAGGTGCTACGGCTTCAAGAGGCGAGGCGTCTGATGTTGTCCGCAATGATGGACGCAAGCGCTGCTAGCCAGCGCGTCGGCTATTTGAGCGCTTCGCAGTTCAGTCGAGAATACAGCCGCTTCTTTGGGAGTGCGCCGACCAAAGACATCGCAAGATTGCGTAACGATTCTCGACCATGGCTCTAGTGGATTCGTAAACTCCGATAAGCACGACATCTAACGCGGCGCAGCGTACAGGCGCAACAATTGAGATGGTGCTCCCACGTAGCATTTCCAAGCAGCTGATTGACGCTCTTTGAATCACGGAACACGAGCCATTCTGGTGGATTTCGAAAAGCCTGGCTCGCTACGCAGAAATTCGTCGCGGGACGTCACATGGGCTTATGTCCGATGAACTTGTCGGCCCATTCGATGAACCATTTCATGTTGGGAGCATCAGTGTGGCCGCCATCATGTTGCCGCCAAGCGAGCTGTCCTTCGAGCAGGCCCTGATTCACCGGTGGCATCCTAGCGGTGCGATAGTCTCCACCTGCATCGATTCCTTTTGCGCTGAGCAGTGTAAACACCCGGCTGGCGTCCACGGTGGCCATGAAGCTGCCTTGATGATCCAGCCATTTGGCATCGCCTTTTTCTGGAATCCCGTAACTGATAAATGTAAGGCGCGGCGCGCACAATGCTATCAGTTCATTCGAATCGACTGGAATGTCACCGGGATTCATGCTGCCGAAAGCCGCTTCCGAAGCGCCATATTTCATGAAATTTCCGGCCATCCAGTAGTATTCACCTCCCGTAAGGTTCTCAACTCCTTCGCCAAAGTTCCGCCGCAACAAGGTAGCCCCGCCTTTGCCGGAGGATCCGACCAGCACCATGGCGAAGCGCTGATCAAAGGCCATAGTGACGAGCGCCGCCTTGCCGTAACGCGAAACGCCGTCGATGCCGACGTGTTTTGCGTCGACACCCGGATCGGTCTCAAGATAATCGAGCGCACGGCCCGCTCCCCACGCCCAAGCACGAAGGGCGCCCCAGTCTTCGGGCTTGCGCGGCTGGCCTTTGTTCACCAGCCCAATGATTCCTCGTGTGATGCCCGCTCCATCGTCTGCTTGGACGCTCGCCGGATCCAGCAGCACAAATCCCCAACCTGCCGCAACCAACTGCCACGCGTTGGGCAAGTCTCCGTCTTCGTTCAACTGGGGAGGCTGAAACGGTGTCGCCTTCACCGGCCCCCACGCTGGGTGCTGCGCAAACACGTCTTTGAGAGAAGGATCTTGCTGAATGAGCATCGCCTTCCATGCCTTATTAATGCGATCGAGTTCCTCGCCGCGAGGCTCGTTCGGATTCGGGAAACCGGCTCGGCCAAACATGATGAGCACAGGCACTCGACCTTTGGCATTCGCCGGCGTCACAAGAGTCATGTGGATCTTCACGCTGATGGCTGGATAAGCCGCGTTGTCAACCTCTCCGATGAGATCCTTGGCGATTACCGGAGTGAAGCCGATCATCTCGTGGTCCACGGTCGTCACGGTCCACGAGACCTTGGGCGCATTTTGTGGGACTCGACCGTATACATATTTGGAGAACATCTCGAGCAGTTCGGGACGTCGAATGTTCCACCACGTTTCGGGCGTGGTCACTTTCTGGCCGTTGTTCAGCACGAGAGGATCGGGAACATTGGGGAATGGGTTCGCTTTCGATTCCTCATAGTTAGCGTGATTGGGCGCCTTCTCATTTCCACTATAGCCAGGCCGAAGAACCTTAATGCCCAACTGATCCATCATGTTCTGACGATCCTCATCGGCCGCAAATGTAGTCGACGGCTGCGCTGCGACAGTTTGTGCAAGCACGGAAGAAGAATTGACAAGAATCAGTAGAAGGCACCCACACAAAAGCAGGAACTTCGGCGAAATAGGCATGCGCATGCTCCGAATGGTATGCTTGCTCCGTTTTTGAAAATCGATCTGCTTCGGGCGTCTATGCTAATTCTTTCCTTATGAACCGCGCACGTAGTTTTTTCGCGACAATAGGCCTCCTTTCCGTTTCGAGTTCTGTGCCGGCCCAAGGGCTGCCTCCAGCGGCTGCATCCAGGACACAAGTGTGGGTAGCCAGCTGGGGCTGTTCTCAGCAGATTCCGGAACCGCAGAACGCGTTGCCGCCGGACGACTTGCGCGATGCAACCGTGCGGCAGATCTTTCACCTGTCCGTGGGTGGCTCCGCGCTGCGGGTTCATGTATCGAACGCGTTCGGAACGGAAGCGTTGCGCATGACTTCCCTGCACATCGCACGCCCACTCTCCACCTCGGCGCCGACGATCGACCCGTCGAGCGATCGGCCCCTTACCTTCTCGGGAAAGAAGGATGTAGTGATTCCTCCGGGAGCTGAATTCGTCTCCGATCCCATCAACCTGGCTATCGCGCCACTATCGGATCTTGCGGTGACGTTTCACCTTGATGTTCCCCCGGCGCGCGAGACCAGTCATCCGGGCTCGCGGGCAACCACCTACTACGTCCACGGCGACTCGGTTGGCGCAGCGAATCTCACTGAACCGAAGCACGTTGATCATTGGTTCCAGATTTCAGAGATCGATGTTCAAGCAACAGCGGAAGCGGCGTCCGTGGCGGTGCTTGGCGACTCCATCACCGATGGACACGGAGCCACAACCAACGGAAATGACCGCTGGACCGATGTGCTTGCGGCAGGATTAGTCAGCTCGTCCAAGACACGAAACATCGGGATCGTAAACGAGGGCATCGGCGGAAATCACCTGTTAACCGATGGGCTCGGACCAAATGCGCTGTCGCGTTTTGATCGGGACGTGTTGGCACCTGCCGGCGTTCGATGGCTCATTGTCTTTGAAGGAGTAAACGACTTGGGCGGGCTGGCAAGGAATGGTGAAGTGCCGCAAGCCGAGCATGCGGCATTGGTTGAACGTATTCTCTCAGCGTATCAGCAGCTTATCGAACGTGCACACGCTCACGGCCTGCGCGTCTTTGGCGCCACAATAACTCCATATGTAGGCTCGAATTACTATCACCCAGGGCCGCTGAGCGAAACCGACCGCCAGTTGGTGAATCAATGGATTCGCGCTCCCGGGCATTTCGATACGTTGATCGATTTCGATTCTGTCGTGCGCGACCCCGAGCATCCCGATCAACTGCTGCCTGCTTTTGATTCCGGCGATCATCTACACCCATCGCCCGCGGGATACAAGGCCATGGGAGAAGCCATCCCTCTCGCCGCTTTCGCAAAGTAGGCCGCCCCTGCGGTGGCGTAAGTCGTTTGCGCGATGTGTTGGCTAGCAGAAGCTGTCCGAAACTGGACAAAACTTCCCAAAACCGCGCAATTTGAGGCATGAAGAAGGTACAGAGTACTCGGACTAAACTCATCATAGGAAAGAGCTTATGTCGATGGCTAGGGTGGGTTGCTACTTGCACTTTCAATTCTTGACATCAGCTCATCAAACAGAGCAAAACGGCTGCAAATTTGGCGGTTGGTTTTATTGCTTAGCACCGTGCTTCTAGGAAGGAAGGGCAAAAGCTATGTTCTTCCACGATCTGAGAGTCGCATTCCACTCACTACTCCGGACGCAGGGGCTGGCACTGACCGTGATCCTGACGCTGGCGCTGGGTATCGGCGCCAACGCCGCAATCTTCACCCTGGTGCGCGGTGTGCTGCTGAAGCCGCTCGTCAACCGCGACGAGGACCGGCTGATCTACATCCGCCAGAGCGCCCCGGGCACCGGCGATGTGAACTCGGCGTTCTCCGTGCCGGAAGTCCAGGATTTGCGCGCCAGCGTTAAAACCCTGAGCGCTTTGGGCGAGTTCTCGGATCTCGAATTCACCATGATCGGCCTGGGTGAGCCCCGCGTAGTTCAATCCGGCGTGGTTAGCGGCAACTACTTCGAAGTTATGGGGCTGCACCCTGTCCTCGGCCGTCTCATTGGACCTCAAGACGACGGTCCCAAAGCTACCGGTGTCGCCGTTCTCACGTATCGTTTTTGGGCGACCACTCTGGGGAAAGATCCGGGCGTCATCGGCAAAAACGTTCGCCTCGGCTGGGGACCCATGGGCGATCGAACTGCCACCGTCATCGGCGTCCTCGAACCCTGTGTACCCTATCCCCAAGATACCGAGATCATTGCGAACATCGTCACCAGTCCGCACCACCTCTCTGCAACCATGGTCACTAGCCGGCTCCATCGCATGACGGAACTCTTTGGCCGTCTAGCTCCAGGCGCGACCCTCGATCAAGCTCGCGCCGAGTTGCGCGCCGTCTACGGGCCCATTACCCAATCGCATCCCGAAGCCTATCCGGCCAAAGGGAACTACCAGATCAGCGCCAAGCTCCTTCGCGAACAGATCACTTCGGGCGCCCGCACCGTGCTGCTGGTGCTCCTCGCCGCGTCCGCGCTTGTCTTCATCATCGCGTGCTCCAACGTCGCCAACTTGATTCTTACACGTACGGTTCGCCGTGGAGGCGAGCTGGCGACCCGTGCGGCACTCGGCGCAAGCACTGGCGCGCTGCGCCGCATGCTGCTAGCCGAAAGCCTGCTGCTTTGCGGCGCTGGGGCCGCAGTCGGTGTATGGAGTGCGCAGCCGCTGGTGGCCGTCCTGGCCCGCTACGCTTCGCGCTTCTCGGTCCGCGCGCTCGATTTGACGGTTGATTCCAGCCTGCTGTGGGTGGGAGCGGGACTAGCCGTCGTGGCCGCGGTGATTTTGGCGTTTGTCCCACGCCTGCCGTCGGCCGACACGTCCAATGGCCACGGTCTATCGAGCGGCACGGCGCGGATCACCGGCAGTACCAGCCGCCGCCAGCGGATCTTCGCGGTGACGCAAATCGCTGCATCCTTCGTGCTGCTGGCCGGCGCAAGTACGGTGGTCACTACGCTGATCGCCCTGCAAACGGCGCAGACGGGCCTCGACATGCGCCGTGTCCTCACGATCAATGTTCCCGCTATGTCCTACGGAAAAACGCCCGAGCAAGTTGTAGATTTCTACAAGGAATCGATTCGCCGCATTGACGCGCTGCCCGGCGTGAACAAGACCGCTTTTGGCATGATGATTCCCTGGCGCGATACCGGCTTTGGCATGCAATTCTCGGCCGACGGTCATGTCCATACCCCCGGAGAAGACCCTCAAGCGCAGTGGCGCATCATCTCTCCCGGATTCTTTGCTTCGCTCGGCGTGCCCATCATCACCGGCCGCGATTTCAACGATTCCAACGGCAAAAAAGGTACAGAGCCCGTGGTTATCGTCAGTGAGACTCTCGCAAAGCGCATGTTCCCCAATCAGGATGCCATCGATCGTCACGTCTATTGGACGGATCCCGTGCTGCAATTCGCTCCCGGGATTAGCCCCGCACCGCATCGCATCATCGGCGTCACCGCCGATGTTGACGACCAGCACATCATTCCCGAACCCATCCTCACCGTCTATAGTCCCTTTGAAGAGGGTCCCGTCTTCGGCGGGCACCTTTTCATCCATACCAGTGCAGATCCTTATTCGCTTGTCACCCCGGTCACACGTATTATTCGTGATATGTCCGCCGATCAGCCCATTGAACACGCTGCCACTCTTGAAGACGTCCGCGCGGAGGTACTCACTCCCGACCGATTGAACTCGTTGGTATTCGGCGTATTCGCCGCGGTGGCGTTGGCGATTGCGGTAGTTGGAGTCGCCGGCGTGCTGGCGTTCTCGGTCAGCGCACGGACACGCGAATTCGGCATCCGGCTGGCGCTCGGATCGCAGCCAAGGAATCTTCTGAAAGGTGTGATCGCCGAAGGAGCCCTGATGGCCACGGCGGGTGTTCTCACCGGCGCGGCATTGGGGTTCGTGCTGGCCCGTTTGGCGGGAAGTTATTTCCCAGACATGAAAATGCCGGGCGCCTTGCCGGTGGTCCTCTCTGCATTCGTGCTGCTGGCGGCCGCGGTGGTTGCTTCCTGGGTGCCGGCCGCGCGCGCGGCGCGCATCGACGTCATTCAAGCTCTTCGCGCAGAGTGAGAGCCACCGAACAATCCGCACCTTCTTTCTGAGGGAATTCCAGCGGTCGAACTTCCATTCATCAAGCTATTGAACTTTCGCGTTGAAATTGGCGCTGGCGTTGGGCTTGATTTCGACGGGCGGACCGTTCGGCAGGTACTTGAAGAGGACGGCAGGATTGGACCATTCGATGTCCCAGCCGTTTTCGATGGCGAGAAGAGTGTAGCGTCCGGGGAAAAGGGGCGCCATCGCGAAAGAGCCGTCGGAGTCGGACTGATCGCGGTGGAAGAGAGCAGGATCCTGGTCGGCATCCTGGGGAACGAGAAGGATCATAGCGCCGGCAAAAGGTTTTCCGTCCTTGAGAGCAATGCCGTTTAGGGAGCACTTGGCTTCCGCGGTATGAATGGTCAGTTTGACGGGCTGACCGCCGGGGATGTCGATGGTGCGGTGAGAAACACTGGCACCTGTGGCTTCAAGGGAGCTGATCTGGAAAGTTGGACTATCTGAAAGCCCTACTTCGTAGGTGCCGGGAGTAAGAGCTGAACCCGCCAGAGAGAATTCACCTTTGTGGGAAACGCTGGTCTTGAAGGATTCGCCGGTCTTGCGCGAACGGAATTCGAGCATGAAGGACATGGGACTGGAGTCCTGCTCGGCAACATCAGTCTGCGGGTCAGGAGCATCCTGCTGGATGAGGACAACTCCAGAAACGTCCACAAGCGCGCCGTGAGAGGTGAGGTCGAGCTCCGTGTTCGAGGTGAGTTGAAGGGACTGCGTGCGCGTCACTTCGGTTTCGCCCTTAGAGCCACCTACAGAGACGGTGATGTCGCCGGGTGGGATTCCTGAAAGCTCGATGAGACCGGGAGAAATTTCAGACCGCAAAGTAAAAATGGGATGCGGGGCATCTCCGCCCGTATTGGCGGAGACCTCGACATTTGTCGTGCCCTCGCTCTGTACGGGGACACTTCCCTCGCCGTCAGCGTCCTCAGTTTGCACACTGACAGATTCGGCGCCGGGGGACGCCGGAGGCACACGAACGTGCAAGTGAATGGAAGGGATCGGCCGTAGGGTGATGTCAACGGTTTCCGTGACTCCGGGCCGAAGGGAAAGCTTGGCGGCATCGGAAAGACTGGTGGCATTGGGGAAATAGGTAAACGGATAGACGAGATCGAACACAGGGTTTGGAGCAATCGGTTCAGAGGCAACTCTCCGAAGGTATTCGAGTACAGCCGGATCGCTTAAGACGCTGGTGTCTGCAGTATTCGTTGAACTCCCAAGAGATGCAATGAAATCTCCGCGGCTTGAGGAACCAAACTGCGCGCCCAATCTGGAAAGGACATACGCATGCCGCGCGAAATCAAGGGGCTGAGACACGAAGTCGCCCCACCAGGGGCGGGCGATCACTTCGATGGCGTAGGTACCGGGGAGGATGTGGGCGAAGCGATAGTGTCCCAAGTCGTTGGTGGTGGTGCGATTGACCGGATGGAGGCTGCGCGAACCGGCGGACCAGCTTTGCTCAAAAAGGATGACTGCGGCGTCGCGCACGGGATCGTTCCATTGGTCGGTGACCGCACCTGCAAGAACAGCGCTGGGAGAGAGGCGAAATCGAATGTGTTCGGAGTCCTGGCCGGGTCCTGCGACGATGGCAGTCATATAGGATTCATGCTGTTGGAAACCCTGCACAGCGTAACCGCGCCGGCTAGCCATAAGGCGATACTTGCCGGGAGCAAGATTTGCAAAGAGAAAGTGGCCATCAGGGGCGGTCAAGAAAGTTTGGACATCGTCGAGAGCGGTCACAGGGGCGAGAGTGACTTCGGCAAGGCTTAGCGGCTGGCCGATGAGGGCATCAACCACGATGCCGCCAACGCGGTAACCATCGGGTGGGGTGGCCGCCGAGAGTGGCATCGACGTCGGCGTGAATAATATAAGGACGAAAGCGAGGAGGTGGCGCATGGATGTCACTCTCCCACCGTGGAGACCTGAAGCCGGATGGAAGCAGTTTGTTTGAGAGCCAAGGCAACTTCCTGGGCCTTGGAAGAAACTCTCGTCAAGACAGTCGGATTCTCGAGATCGAGACTCGAGTAATTGTCGAGTGCGATTACGCGGTAGGTGCCGGGAGCGAGGTTTTGCAATTGGAAAGCGCCATCAGGACGGGAAAAAACGAAACCAGGAGGTATTCGTTGGTCGGAGGAGAACACAGCCACGGCCGCGGACACGGGTTGCTCGCCGGAGAGCACGGTGCCGCTGAGAGTGGCGGCGCCTTCGCGAACGACAACGTCGATGGGAGGAACGGCTCCGGAAGAATCGAGGACCAGCGGGTCGTGCAACAGGTCTGTGGAGCCCCAAGTAGCAGACTCGAGATAGTAGGAACTGCCGCGGTAAACCGTAGCGTTGACATCGTAGGTGCCGGGATCGACCCCAGCAACGACTAGGGACGGAAGGCCAGAGGAATCATCGGGTGAGCGATTGGCAGTCGTAGCGTAGTGGGACGCCCCACCTGAGTTTTGATCTTTGGAGAGAAGAAGAAGCATCAGGGCCGGTGATGATTCATTTTCGCTGGCGACCGAGGGAAGACCGCGAACCACGACGGGAATATTGACGGTTGGCTGGAGCACGAGGTGAATGCTGGAAAGGGTCGAATGCGCGGCGACAGGCTGGCGTGCGGAAGAGATGGCCATCGAGGCATCGAAGGAAGAGGGAACGTATGTTTGCGCGGAGAGCGTGTAAGCACCAGGCGCAATCCACTTGGTGTGAAAGCTGCCAATGGAGGAGTCAAAGATAATTTGCTGCGGCAAGGGGTCTCCCAGGGAATCCTGTAAGTTAAGCCCCACTTGTTGTTCGGGGCTGTAGCCGGAAACGGTTCCTGAGAGGTGGACAAAAGGCTCGCGCTTCAGTGAAAAATTCGCCTGCACCGGATTCCCCGGACGGACTCTAACTGGCGTTGCGGAACGCATGTCGGAAGCCGCGGGATAAAAGACAGGCACGAAGCCCTGAGGTACGTCGGTGCCCTTGACGGACGTCTGCGCGGGGCCTTCGGTCGGGCGAATCACCACGAAGCAGGTGCCGGGATGCAGGCCGGCGATGCGATATTTGCCTTCATCATCGGTGAGGGCTCGCAGCCTGGGGCTCCGCATGAGACCTCGCCCAATCGGATTGCTGTAGACCAGTGCGACCGTAAAACCTTCGAGTGGCTCACCGTTTTCATCGGTGACCTGTCCGAAAACGACGCCTTCCGGTGTCAGCTTGAGGATTGCAGGAGGCGCATCCGGTCCCAGTTGAATAGTGAAAGATTTTGGAGAGCGGGCACCGAACTGATCATCGGGAAGGTATCCGGGCTTGGCCGCCTGGATATTGGTGGGGCCACCAGGAACGGCGTCGAACTGAAACTTGCCCTCAGAATCTGTAAAAGCGGATCGGGCGTATGACTGTACGAGCGCGCCGTGGATGGGATTGCCGGTGACGGAATCGAGTACCGCGCCGCGAAGAGTGCAGGGACAAGGGGAAGAATTCAACACGGACTGCTGAGCTGCGAGCCGTAATTCATGCAGCAGCGGAGAAACGAAAAGAAAAACAGAGAAGAGTAAACGAATCATTGGATGCCGGTGTAGTCGCATGGCTAATTCAAGTTGAGTCTATCGCAAGTGAGATGCGGATTCGGTCGCGGGAGTTTACAAGCCGGTTTCACAAAGATGGCTTAAGAGACACCGATGCAGGCGATTTAGTTCCCGCCGTCTTTGAGACTCTGGTTGGCGGCAGGGGGACAATGAACCGCAGCGGGAAGCGAGAAGCCTAGTCATTTGGAGTGGCGTGCGAGGGCGCGTAGGTTTTTGCTCAGGCCGAGGGCATGAACGCACTGTTGGAGAGACGCGCAATGGCAGTGGCAAAGACCTTGCAAGAGCGCTTTGAGTTTGAGAGAGCGAGCAATGTTTTGTTCGATTTCGATGAGTTTGCGCGCCGCGAGCTTTTTCCAGCGGGGGCCGACGGGAGTGTCGTCGCGGAGGCCGCCGAGGAACAGCTTGATTTCGGAGAGGGTGAAGCCCATGTCGCTGGCAAAGCAGATCAGAAGGACGCGATGGAGGGCCTCGGCAGGGTAACGGCGCTGCCCACCAAGGCGCTGGGGCGGCGGCAGGAGGCCGCATTTCTCGTAGTAGCGGATCGCGGAGGCATTGAGGTTGGCGCTGCAAGCGAGTTGGCCGATTTTCACGTTTGTCTCCTTCTTTCGCGCTGAGGAAAGCCGCCGCTCTCCAAAGAACTATCAAAGATGCTTGACTTAAAGTTGACTTTAAGTTTTAGCATTTGTACATGGGCGTGGCAAATCCTAATTTGGAGGAAAGCCATGAAGAATAGAAGACAGTTTGTGACTGCAATGAAGAAGGTTGCAACAGGTACGGGACTGGCAATGCTCATCGGAAGCAGTGGAGCGATGGGGCTGGCGTCGCAAGGGAGTGCAATTCTCGTACGGCCAGAGAGGCAGGTGGCCACAGTGCAAAGCAATTTTTACTGCAACACGAAGGCGCTAACGGCGGAGGAGCGAGCGCGACACAAACAATTGAGCGAGAAGCTGATGGCAGCGCGAAAGAAGGTCGTGGAATCAGAGACGGGGTACGAATTCCAGTACAGCCCCGCGGACGTATCGCTGGCCGAAGTTGCGGAATGGGCAGCGATGGAGAGCAAGTGCTGCCCGTTTTTTGATTTTCACATCGATCTAGAGAACCAGGGGAAGCTAGTTTGCCTGCGATTGACGGGTGAAGAAGGAATCAAAGCGTTTATTCGCGCGGTGTTCAAAGTTGAGAAGTGAGGGTGTAAAGGTCAAAGAGCGAGTTACTTGCGCAGATGGCTGGCGAGCCAGAAAAGTAGAGAGAGAACGACGCCCAAAACGAGGCACGTGACGATCGGGAAATAAAAAGTGGTGTGTTCGCCGCGGTGGACAATGTCGCCGGGAAGGCGGCCCAGCCTTAGGGGGAGCCTTCCGCCAAAATATAAGAGTGCGCCGATGAAGAAGAGGAAAATGCCTATGGCGATGAGCGCGCGGCCGAATTCGCGATGCGATTCCACAAAGAGAGTATAGAAGAAAGAACGTATGGAAGCGGCAACTCTGCTAGCTCAGCCACTCCTTAGGATTCCAAAACCCAGCGACGGCTCCAAGGACTCAGACACGAAATCCCCGAGAAAGGGTGGGAAGGCGCTTGTACTCATTGCCGTGCCAGCTGCAGCCACAGCGGGAATTTGGATTCCGCTAGCGCTCAGATCAGACTATGTGAGTCCCGACCGGCCCTAGGTACGATTGGCCGCTCCTCGTAGGACTGCAGTCCCTGGCACGTTGGTGGAAAGGCGCACAGACTCAAGTCCGTACTACCGAAGCCGTTAGATTTGTTCGAGGCCGGAGAAGAAATAGCTAATCTCGAAAGCGGCGGTTTCCGGGGCATCAGAGCCGTGAGTGCAATTGTTGCCGATGCTGGTGCCGAGGTCGTGTCGGATGGTGCCGGCGGCGGCCTTCTTGGGGTCGGTGGCGCCCATGGTGTCGCGCCACTTGAGGATGGCGCCTTCGGCTTCGAGGACCAGGGCGAAGATTCTGCCGGAGCACATGAAGCTACACAGTTCGCCAAAGAATGGGCGCTCCTTATGGATGGCGTAAAAGCCAGCAGCTTCGCCTTGGGTGAGGATCATCGTTTTGATGGACACAATGCGGAAGCCAGCCTTGTGGATCCGCGAGAGAATTTCACCTTGGAGATTCCGAGCAACCGCATCGGGCTTAATGATTGCAAAAGTGCGTTCGAGTGCCACTATAAAGTTCCTCCAAATTGAGACCGCAAATTCGCCGGCAAGATGCCGGGCGCTACAAAATTGAGAGAAAGCCTCGGGCCTAAAGGCTCGAGCTATAGTTTGCTTACTTAAGTGCGGCGGCGAGAGTGCTGCCCAGGTCCGCGGGAGTTTCAACGGTGCGGATGCCGGCGGCGGCCATCGCGGCGTATTTGTCTTTGGCAGTGCCCTGGCCCCCACTGATGATGGCGCCGGCGTGGCCCATGCGGCGTCCCGGCGGCGCGGTTTGGCCAGCAATGAAGCCGACGACGGGCTTCTTCACGTTGGCCTTGATCCATTCGGAGGCACGCTCTTCGGCGTTGCCTCCGATTTCGCCGATCAAAATGATGGCGTGCGTGTCCGGATCATCGTTGAAAAACTGGATAGCGTCGAGAAACGTAGTGCCGATGATGGGATCGCCGCCGATGCCGATGCAAGTGGATTGGCCGATGCCAAGTTGCGTCAGTTGATGGACGGCCTCGTAGGTCAAGGTGCCGCTGCGGCTGACGACGCCGATATTTCCCTGCTTGTGGATGCGCCCGGGCATGATGCCGATCTTGCATTTGCCCGGAGAGATGATGCCGGGGCAGTTCGGGCCAATGAGGCGCGTTTTCTTGAAGTCCACGACGTTGGCGACGCGCACCATATCGAGCGCCGGAATGCCTTCGGTGATGCAGACGGTGAGAGGGAGTTGGGCGTCAGCGGCTTCTAAAATGGCATCAGCGGCATAGGGCGGTGGAACAAAAATCACGGAGGCATTGGCCCCGGTGGCTCTCGCGGCTTCGGACACAGTGTTGAATACGGGCCGCTCGAGATGTTTTGTCCCACCTTTGCCAGGCGTCACACCGCCGACTACATTTGTCCCGTATTCGATCATCTGCTGGGCGTGGAAGGTACCTTCGCGCCCAGTAAATCCCTGCACGATCAAGCGCGTTTTTTCGTTGACCAGGACGCTCATCGCGCACCTCCCGCGAGAGCCACGACCTTTTGCGCGCCGTCCTTCATGCCGTCGGCGATGGTGAAATTGAGGCCGCTGTTGCGGAGAATCTGCTGGCCGACTTCCACGTTGGTTCCTTCCATGCGCACAACAATAGGAATTTGCACGTGCAATTCCTTGGCGGCGGAAACGACTCCGGTCGCAAGAACGTCGCACCGCAGGATGCCGCCGAAAATATTGATGAACACCGCTTTCACAGCTGGATCGCTCATGAGAATGCGGAATGCATTCTTCACTTGGTCGGCGGAAGCGCCGCCGCCAACGTCCAGGAAATTTGCAGGTGATCCGCCTGCATACTTGATGATGTCCATGGTGGCCATAGCGAGACCGGCGCCATTCACCATGCAGGCTACGCTGCCATCGAGCTTGATGTAGTTGAGGCCATACTTAGAGGCTTCGACTTCGAGAGGATCTTCTTCATCGAGGTCACGGAGTTCGCGGAGATCCTTGTGGCGGAAAAGCGCGTTGTCGTCGAAAGTCATCTTGGCGTCGAGGGCGACGAGTTTGCCCTCGCCGGTGAGCACGCAAGGATTGATTTCGAGCATCGAAGCATCTGTGTCGATGAAGGCACGGTAAAGAGACTGGAGAAATGGTGTCGCCGCGTTGGCAACTTCGCCTGGCAATCCGAGGCCGAAAGCGATTTTACGGGCCTGATAAGGCTGCAAACCGAGCGCGGGGTGAATCGATTCGCCCAAAATGGCGGCGGGATTTTCCTTGGCAACTTCCTCAATTTCCATGCCGCCCGCGGCGCTGGCCATAAAGATGACGTTGCCAGTGCCGCGATCGACGAGCAGACCGAGATAAAGTTCGCGCTTGATGTCGAGGCCTTCTTCGATGAGGAGGCGTTTGACGATACGGCCAGCAGGACCTGTTTGGTGAGTGACCAGCTTCATGCCGAGCATGTGGCTGGCAAGATCGGCGGCTTCGTCGGAGGAACGCGCCAGTTTTACGCCTCCGCCCTTGCCGCGGCCACCGGCGTGGATCTGCGCTTTGACGACAACAACGGTGGCGTGCGCCCTCAGTCGGTGGGCCGCCTCGCGCGCTTCTTCTTTGGTGAAGACAACTTCACCACGAGGCGTAGTGACGCCATAGCGGGTTAGGATGGCCTTGGCCTGGTATTCGTGAATCTTCATCGAGGTTCCGTTTTCCGTTCGACTTTGAAACAGTCCGCTAGTGTTAGAATTTCGACGACATTTGAAACATAGAAGTTTACTAGCAAGGCGGAAGCGGAGCAAGGACGCGCGAAATGAGCGAGGCATGGACTAGACGAGTTCGGACCGCGTGCTGGGTCGTGGTTGCCCTCGGCATGATGAATTTCGTCATATTTGTAGCCATTGCTACTTATTTGGGAGGCGAGGCTCTAAACGGAAAAGTCGAGGGAGGACATTACTACTTTTATGGCCCGGGCACTGAATCAGGGCATAAAGGCTACTTCGAGGTTAACGAACAGATATTCGACTACGGCACATGGCATTTCAGTAGTGTTCTGGTTACATGGCCCCTGGTCATGGCGTCGGCCTTTGCGCTGAATCGAATCAGGAAGCGCTCGGAAGGAAATTGATCCACTACCACCAATGACACTTGCACTGATCGAGCGAGTCGAGGCCGGACGCGTCTTGAATCGCGCGGATGCGGAAGCGATGATGGAGGAACTGCTTTTGGGACACGTGGCGACGAACGAGATTGTTCGGTTGCTGGTAGCGCTGAATCAACGGCCGGTGGAAGTGCAGGAACTAGCGGGATTCGCACGAGTCATGAGGCGGCACGCCACGCGCGTGTTTGCGGATGGCGAAGCGTTGCCCGCAAACATGGTGGACACCTGCGGAACCGGCGGCGACGGCGCGAATACATTTAACATTTCGACGGCGGCGGCGATCGTAGCAGCGGCGGCGGGCGCTCGCGTTGCAAAGCATGGGAATCGCGCGGCCAGCTCACGGAGCGGTTCAGCGGATGTGCTGGAGGCGCTTGATGTGCGGATCGACTTGCCGTTCGAACAATATGGTCGGGCCATTAGGGAGATTGGCATTGGCTTCTTGTTCGCGCAAACCGCGCATACGGCGATGCGACACGCAACACCGGCGCGCAAACTGATCGGCGTACGAACGGTATTCAATTTGCTAGGGCCGCTGACGAATCCCGCTGGCGCGCAATCGCAAGTCGTGGGAGTTTTTTCCGAGGACGTGATGGACTTGGTCGCAGCGGCGCTGGCGGAACTAGGTGTTGAGCATGCATTTGTAGTGCACGGCGGAGGAGGCCTGGACGAAATTTCGCTGGCGGGAGAAACCATAGTCGCCGAAGTCCGGGGCAGCTCCGTTCGGCGCTTCACCGTGTCGCCGGAAGAGTTCGGCGTGGCGCGTGCGCCGCTCGAAGCCATCCGCGGAGCCTCGGCCGCGGAAAATGCGGCGTTGATTCGCCGCGTTTTGGCGGGCGAGGCCGGGCCAGCACGGGATATTGTGGTGGTCAACGCAGCCGCGGCGTTGGTCGCGGCGGGAGTGGCTGAGAACTTTCGCGCAGGAGCGGGGCTAGCAAGTTTTGTGATTTCTTCAGGCGCCGCGAACGAAAAATTGGCCCATCTGGTTGGGTTCACTAACGAGAGGTCAACTTAGATTGTGGGTGCTGCTTTGGAACAATACGGAATTACGGGCGGTCGGGACTTTCGAAGACTTCGTGGAGACCCCATTCAGTGGCCCAAGCGACGAGAACGATTACGACGATTTTGAACTTTCTGTTTTCTCGTCCCGCTACTTGAGGTGGCTGTCGTTGCGACGGATAGGATTCCGGCTGGTCGAGCAGAATTCGATAGCTCGCGCCGCTGGCCAGCTTCTCTGTTTCTCCTCCGTACGAGAACTGCAGGTCCCCGCGGCGCGCATTGATTTGCAGTTCTTTCGGGCCGAGGATAGTGACCTGAGCCACCGTCGGACCGTCGACGACAGGACGGATAAACGCTTCATCCGCAATGAGTTCCAGGCCTGCTGCACGGGCTGTGGAAAAAACGACGGTACCCGTTTGAAGCCCCGCTTGCATGCCATTCCCAAGTCCATGGAGGGTTACACCGCTGGCCCCGGGCAGATAGAGCAGCGCCGCAGGGCTGCGGAATTGGAGCGCGCCCTCGGCCTCGGTGGATAGACCATCGCCGTCGTAAATGGTGGCTCCGGCGGAGACGCTGGCGGTGTTGAAATGAGCGCGCGAAGCCTGGGTCACTGTACCGACAGGAAGTAAACTCGGATTGCCCGCGGATCGAGCGCACACGGGTATGCCGCCTGCTAGCAGGAACACAAGTATCATTGCCAGAGTGCGGCGAGGCATAACTGTGCGCTTCCTCCTAGAGAGATGCACTCTAAGTCTAGAAGGACCAATGGCGTAGGCCATGGTACTGTGCCCAATGAGTTGCTAGCGATCCGCGCATCTCTGGCCGCGAAATAGCCGGGCCCGTGGCGTTCGGACGAATCCCTGGGAGCCTGAGTAAAGGGCAGAAACTGGCCGAGTCGGATAGAATCGCTGCCGGACTGTGGCGAACTGGTATGACTGACGGGAAGTGAAATCCAGGAGGAACTCTTTGAGAACAGCCGTGGGTATTCTGTGGATCAGCGTGATGCCGTGTGCGGTGCTCGCACAGAAGGCGGTTCCTCCCGCTCCAGAGCATGTCGCGCAGGCGGTGCGCGAATACCGGACGGAGAATGAAGACCGCATCATTCGGGAACTTACGGAATTCCTTTCAATTCCCAATATCGCGAGCGACACGGCGAATATTCAGAAGAACGCAGCGCATTTGGTAGAGATGCTGGAGGCACGCGGGATCGAGACTCATCTGCTTCCGATCACGGGCCGCGGCCCGGTGGTATTCGGCAAGCTGATGGTTCCGGAGGCAAAGCGCACGATACTTTTTTATGCCCACTATGATGGGCAGCCGGTCGATGCGGCGGCGTGGAAATGTGCTAAGCCGTTTGAGCCCAGGATTTGGACCAACGGCAAGGATGCGTGCGACGAGCAGGTTGCGCCCAGCAAAGGAGCCGACGAGAAGCCCGTGGCCCACACGGATGACTGGCGAATCTATGCGAGGTCCGCGTCTGACGACAAGGGGCCAATTGTTGCGCTTCTTGCAGCCATTGACGCGCTTCACGCAAAGAAAATTCCACTCGGCGTGAATCTGAAGGTCATCCTGGAAGGCGAAGAGGAAGCGGGATCGCCAAATCTCCAGCGCACGCTGGAACTGCACAAGAATCTTCTCGGCGGGGATCTGCTGATCACGGGCGATGGGCCGGTACACCAAAGCGGACGGCCCCTGGTTTTCTTCGGCAATCGCGGGATTCTCGGGTTTGAGCTGACGACCTACGGACCAATCCGGTCATTGCATAGCGGGCACTACGGAAATTGGGCGCCGAATCCTGCGTTTCATTTGGCGCGGCTGCTGGCTTCCATGAAAACGGAAGAAGGGCGCGTGCTAGTCGATGGCTTCTACGATGATGTGATCCCGTTGGGCGAGTCGGAAAGAAAAGCGTTGGATGCGATGCCGAATAACGACGTGGAATTGGAAAGCGAGTTGCAATTCGGGAAAGCGGAGGGCGAGGGGAAACGCCTCGTCGAGTTGCTGCAACTTCCTTCGTTGAACATTCGCGGGATTCGCTGTGCCTATGTCGGCGACCAAGCGCAAAACATCGTGCCGGACAAAGCGGTAGCGGCGATCGATGTCCGTCTGGTGAAAGGCGAAGATCCAGATAAAAAATTCGAACAAGTGGTCGCATTCATCCGCAAGCAGGGTTTCTACGTCACGACCGAAGTCCCGACCAGGGAAGAACGATTGGCGCATCCGCATGTCGTGCGCGTTGTGAAAGATGTCTGGAACTATCCGGCGTCGCGTACGTCGATGGATTTGCCGGTGTCCAAAGCAATGACGAAGCTGATGCAAAACGCAACCGGAGGCACGGCCGTGATCGCCCCGCTATTGGGCGGCAGCGTGCCCATGTATATTTTTGAGGATTTGAATTTGCCTTGGATTGGTGTGCCGATCGTGAACTATGACAATCACCAGCATAGCTCAGATGAGAATTTGCGGCTGGGACATTTGTGGCGTGGGATGGAGATTTACGGGGCGATTCTGGCGGATCTGAATTGGTGACCCTGTCTGAATAAGCCGGGCTGAAGCCGGCCTCTACAGAGAAAGAAAGTTTTTGAGGAGTTGTTTGCCGGAATCGGTGAGGACAGATTCGGGGTGAAATTGGACACCTTCGATTTTGTAGCGGCGGTGGCGGAAGCCCATGATGATGCCGTCGTCGGTTTCGGCGGTGATGGTGAGTTCGCGGGGCAACGATTTTTTTTCGACGATCAAGGAATGGTAGCGCGTGGCGGTGAAGGGATCCGGCAACTGGCGGAAGATATTTTTGTGGTCGTGATGGATCTGGCTGGTTTTGCCGTGGAAGAGTTTCGGAGCGCGTACGATCTTGCCGCCGAACGCGGCGCCAATAGCTTGATGGCCGAGGCAGACGCCGAGGATGGGAAATTTTCCGGCGAGGCGCTCGACCAGCTCTACCGAAATGCCCGCCTCTTGAGGCGTGCAGGGCCCGGGTGAAATGACGATGCGTTCCGGCTTACGTCTGACGATTTCCTCTACGGTGATTTTGTCGTTGCGATGCACTTCAACGGTGCAACCCAGTTCGCCGAGGTACTGCGCCAGGTTGTAGGTGAAGGAATCGTAGTTGTCAAGAAGCAGGATCATTGTGCTCGAATCCTATTTGTCAGAGCCCCTCATCGGAAAGAACCAAATTGTATGCCGCAAGCTTCTCCTTCTTCTGTTCTTCCAACTGGCGTAGTTTCTCCGCTAGACGAGGCTGTCTTGTATAGGCCTCCGCGCGAGTCGGCTTAGAATGCCCTCGAGTGACGACCAAACGCATCGTATAGCACATCAGTAATTGGCTTGTGATTACCAAAGGCCACGGGAGGTAGAAGGGATCTGTCCGGATCGCATAACGTATGAAATAAGCTTGCAGCGCAGACGCACACGCCACCACCATCGTCGTGGCCATTCGGCCCACGCGATAGTGTTCATCTCTAGCCTCGCCCACAATCCAGAGAGTGACAATTCCGAGCGCAGCCGCCAACACAGTCGTTTCCATTTAGGCTCTCCTTCCATGCGCTCTTTCCAGGGCGGTGAGGAGCGCCTTCGACTTATTCACGCTCTCCTCATACTCGCCTTCGGGCGTGGAATCCGCAACAATGCCACCGCCCGCCTGGACATAGGCGACGCCGTTTTTCATGACCATGGTCCGAAGGGCGATGCAGGAATCGAGGTTGCCCGCGAAATCGAGATAAAGAATGCCGCCGGCATAAATGCCGCGGCGCGTGCGCTCGAGTTCCTCGATGATTTCCATGGCGCGGACTTTGGGCGCGCCGGAAACCGTGCCAGCCGGGAAGCAGGCCATCAGCGCGTCGAAACAGTCCACATCTTCACGCAAGCGGCCGCGCAGGCTGGAAACCAGGTGCATGACATGCGAGTAGCGTTCGACGGTGAGGAGCTTTTCAGGCTTCACGGTGCCGTAATCGCAGACGCGACCAAGATCGTTGCGGCCGAGATCTACAAGCATGATGTGTTCGGCACGCTCCTTTTCGCTAGCCAGCATTTCCTTCTCAAGGCGCTGGTCCTCGGCTTCATCCTTGCCCCGCCAACGCGTGCCGGCAATCGGCCGGTAGAAAACTTCGCGTCCTTGCACTTTGACCAGCATTTCGGGAGAGCTGCCGACGACGGCGACGTCATTGAGCTGCAAATAGAAAAGATAGGGCGAGGGATTCAGTGCGCGAAGTTCCCGGTAAACCTCGAAAGGCTCGGCTTTTGTTTTCGCGGAGAAGCGTTGGCTGATAACAACCTGAAAGATGTCGCCAGCGCGGATGTAATGCTTGGATTTTCGTACCGCGTCCAGATATTCAGAGCGGCGAAAATTGGAAGTTATTTTCAGTGGTCCATGCTTCCTTGCCTTCCCCTGTTTTCTCGGGCGTTCCGCGGCCACGGGCTCATCGAGCAATCGCCGCGTTTCCTTAATTTCGCGCACAACGGCGTTGTACTTCGCCCGCAGCGACCCAGGGCCTTCCGTGAAAACATTGCGGACGATCCACAAGCGGTGCTGCACGTGATCGAAAGCCACGAGGCCGTGATAGAACATCAGCATCGCATCGTACAAACCGATTTCATCGCGGAGACGCTTGGGGATGCGTTCGATCAACCGCACCATGTCGTAGCTGAAATAACCGATGGCGCCGGCGACCAGCGGAGGTAAACCAGGCAGGCGCACGGGGCGAAAACGTTCGATGCGCTCGCGCAAGAAGGAGATGGGATCGCGCTCTTCCCAAACCATGCGGTCACGGCTCTCCAGGACGCAGGCGCCGTTGGCGTAACGGAAAACTTCCTCGGGGTGCGCACCCGCAAAGGTGTATCGTGCGATTTTTTCCCCGCCTTCGACGCTTTCCAGAAGAAAGGAGTAGCGCGCGCCCCGAGCGATCCGCAAATAGGCGCTGACGGGAGTCAGCAGGTCCGCAGAAAAAACGTCGTAGACAGGGATGAGGTTGCCCTGTTTGGCGAGGCGCTGGAATTCGCGGAAGTCCGGCTGGATCATGGGAGTGGTTCGCGGTCGACGGCTTAGGGCCAAGATTAAGAGCGAATATTATTGCATTTCCGGATTAGCGGCGCTGAGTAGAATTTTCTGCTCGGCGTAATGCAACGAGGACGGCGCGGCGGATGGCGGGTTCGGGGGCGGACTTTCCGGTCCAGAGTTCCCATTGGGCGTAACCTTGCGCTAGAAGCATCTCGACACCGGGCACGGTGGCGATGCCTTTGCTGGCGGCGAGTTTCAAGAGCTGGGTCTTCTGAGGGCGGTTGATCATGTCCATGACCAAACGGCATCGTAACTCACCGAGGGCGAGAGGGGAGACGCCATCATGGGGATACATCCCAACGGGCGTGGTGTTGAGGATCGCGTCGAAGAACTCGCTCCGCAAAGCAGCCCGGGGCACTACTTCTCCGCCAAAAGCACGCGCTAGTTCCCTGGCGGCTTTTTCGCGGCGAGCGCAAATGGCGATGGCTGCGCCGGCCCTCGCCAGCGCAAAAGCAGCTGCCCGCGATGCGCCACCGGCCCCAAAGATCAAGACGCGACTGCCTTTGATGCGGAGCTTTTTTTCGAGCGCGCGGAGCACGCCCAAGTAATCCGTGTTGGAGCCGACGAGAGAGCCATCACGGCGAACGACAACCGTGTTTACCGCGCCAATTTCGGCAGCGAGTGGATCGCACTCCTTCAGATACTTGAGAATGGCCTGCTTGTGCGGATGAGTGACGCTGAATCCGCGGACGCCAAACTCGGGCACGACGGCCAGAAAATCGCGAAGGTCATGCACAAGGAAAGGAAGATAGACGGCGTCAACGTGGCGCTCGATAAAACCAGTATTGTGCAGTAACGGAGAGAGAGAATGGCTGACCGGTTCGCCGATCACTCCATAGACCCGCGTGCGCAGCGTCAACTCATGCGCGCGATAAAGATACTTCAAGTCGTCGAGGGAAACTTGACCTGGAGCAGTCGCGGTGGCGACGGGCGCGTACGCCAGTGCGCTTCCCTCTCGTAATGCGAGGATTCGCGCTGGCAGACCGAACTCGCCCATAGGGGCGGCGACAAAGTTCTTCGAATTTCGCGCCAGGCGCAGGAGCCGAACACTGTCCTGAATGCTGCCGCCCTTGGCCGCGAGCTTCATGGCATCAACGCCGGCCTTTGCCGGAGGATTCATCGTTCTAGGCAAATCGGGTGTGCGCTCAAAGTCATGGAGTGAGAGCAAAACACGCGGAGGCACGGGGTATCCGCTAACGGACCTTCCGGGGAGCTTGTGTAGAGTCTCGACTTCGAGATCGCACCATTGACAACCGGCTTCGCGAGCTTGAACCAGCCAATAGAGTTCGCGGTCGACGCCTCCGGCGAATTTGCCTCCGCCCTCGCGACGGCGACAGGTGGCGAGAAAGATAGCTTTCCGAAATCTGCCGATTCGGAGCCAGCGCAGGAATCGTGCACGTTCGGCGTCGCTGCTCAGCCAGTCTAGGCGAAGCTCAAAGGTGCTGGTTTGCTTTAGACCAACTCGTACCAGCTTGGCCATTTCGGCCGCCGTCGAGGCTGCCGCGACCGCACAAATTCGCTGTAATCCCGTGCCAAAGATGCCCATACCCGCCCTATGCCGGCAATCCGTTGAAAATACAGCTACCTAGTATGCCGTATCTGGTGGCCGCGCCCGTATCAAAAGTGTAAAACGACCCTGGCCAATTGGTTGACGCATAGGGCTAGCCCTGATACTTTCGCTAGGAAAAGTCCATGCACGGCCCTGAGGGGCGTGTTTTCGAAGGAGTTACGGAATGCGCGCTAGAATAGCTGTCTTGTCTTTGTCGGTCTTGCTGGGTGCGGCCGTAAGTTCGGCGCAAAACGCCGCTCCGGTTGCTCCAATCCCGCAAGCCGACTACAGCACGGTAAATTGCGCCGGATTCGTCACCGACCCGAAAGTCCCGGACGAGATTCGCATCATTTCCGGTGAACAGTCCAACTACAAGATCACCTTCGCGCGCGGCGATTATGTGCACATCAATCGCGGCTTGGATAAGGGCGTGCGCGTCGGCGACCGTTTCTCGGTGGTGCGCCCGGACAAGGACCCCCAGGACATCCCGTGGTTCAAGTGGCAGGCGAAGCTCCTGAAAGCCATGGGCACGCTCTACATGGACGCGGGACAATTGCGGGTAGTCAGCGTGCAGCCCAAGGTTTCTGTCGCACGGGTCAGCTTCTCGTGCGATTTCATGCAACGCGGGGATATTGTGCTGCCATATCAGGATCGTCCGGCGCCGCCGTTCAAGGATCCAGCCGCCTTTGATCATTTTGCGCCGGTTAGCGGCAAGCCGGTGGCGATGGTGGTGGGTGGCAAAGACTACAGCCAGCTCTACGGTAAGTTGAATCCGGTTTACGTCAACCTGGGGACCACTCAAGGCGTCAAAGTCGGCGATTACTTGCGAATCTTCCGTTATCAAGGCTCGCGTGCGGAGACAACTTATCTCGACCCCGGCTACCAATACAAGTTGTACGGCTTCGGGAGCGCGCCACAGCGCTATGAATGGAATGACTTGCCGCGCGAAGTCGTAGGCGAGGGCATTGTCATCAGCGTTAGCCGCAATTCTTCGACGATGATGATCACTTTCAGTAACATTGAAGTCTTCGCGGGTGATTACGTCGAAATCGAATAGTCGCGCAAGCGCAAGGCATCAATAAATAGTTCAGGCCCGCCACGGCTTCTCCCAGGCGGGCCTTTTGTCCTGACTCATCCTGCCCTGTTGTCACCTTTAAGCCCGCTCGAGATGTGAACTCTCCGAAAAGACTTCGCAAGTAAATCCAGAAAGGTGAGCCTCGGGATCGCGCCAGGCGTTACGCGGTAATCCAGCCTTCCGGCAGGTTTCCTCGAGGAACTGTTCGCGTGTCAGCCGATGCTCAATCGCAACCTGCGGGAGGAGGAGCCCGCGTTGTGCATGGAGGCGAACGAGAAGCCCATGACGCCCGATTTCAATGGACTTCGGGGAGATCGGTTCCA
This sequence comes from Candidatus Acidiferrum sp., assembly GCA_035279725.1. Classification (GTDB taxonomy): domain Bacteria; phylum Acidobacteriota; class Terriglobia; order Acidiferrales; family UBA7541; genus Acidiferrum. The sequence continues at coordinate 40,054 of DATEHF010000012.1, read as the reverse complement.
TGGCCGAAAGTAGTGAGATTTCGATGCTTAGGTCCTCGAGCTGATCCGCTTTCATCGGGGCGAAACGCGGATCTTCCAGAGCCGCGCTTGCGGCGCAGTGAACAATGGCTTGTCCTAGCGGTTCCTTCCCCTCGATTACGCCGATGCAACCTTGCAGTCGATTGCTTACTTGAAGGGTGACGAAGACACCGCGGCGCTCCGCAAAAACTCCTTCGCGAGGAGAACCTTCCAGAAGTTTACGGTGGGTGACAGCTTCGGTGACGGCCGTCCGGGCGAGATGAAGAGCGGCGCGCCGGTCTGCTTCAGAGAGGAACGGCATCCTCGGGCTTCTTGCGGGCTTCGAGCATGCGAAGCCGGCGGCGCTTCTTGATGCTGTCGTCGACGTGGCTCCAGAAACGCCGGAAATACTGGGCGGCGGAGACGAGTGCGCTAACAACCACCAGCCAGAGCAGCACTTGCGCCAGCCCGTACAACCATGGGTGTGCTTCACGGCGCCCGGCGCCAGCGATCAAGACTGCTACGGCGCACACCTGTAAAACCATTTTTGTCTTTCCGAGGGTAGAAGCCTCAATGGTGAAGCCTTCCGCGGAAGCAATGTTTCGCAAACCGAGAACCGTGAATTCACGGCCGATGATGATGACCACCATCCAGGCCTTCACAAGGTGCATGTCGACAAGCGAAATGAACGCGGCGGAGATCAGGAGTTTGTCGGCGATGGGATCGAGAAGAATGCCAAGCGTCGTGACCTGCAACCGCCGGCGGGCCAAATATCCATCCGCCCAATCGGTTGCGGCCGCCAGGAGCAAAATCAAGACTCCCCAAACCTCGAAATGCACTGAGAATCCCCAGAACTCGAGATTGGGGCTGCGCGTGAGCAGGATGACGATGAGGACTGGAACGAAAAAAATCCTCAGCAGCGTCAGTGAGTTAGGAAGGTTCATGAGTGCATGACAGCGGGGGTGCCGCTTCGCGTATCAATCACTGCAGTTTCACTATAGACTTGGTGTAAGGATGCGTCAACACGCCAGAGGCGCTTCCCGCGGCGCTCCGGGAGCCTCAATTCATTGGCTTTTTTGGGTTACGGCAGTTACTTCCTGACAACCTCTGTCCCAAAAGTGGATACGAACAATGCAGTACTCTTTCGTTACGCGCCTGCTGCAAAGCTGTGCAAATGTGAAAAGCGCCCTTTTGCCTGCTGGGCAGCGAGAAAAGGATCTGGGTTAGCCTATCTTTGCAAATAACAGTCTTATTTTCATTAACTTACGAGGACTTAGATCTTTAAGTTTGGAGACGCCTCTGAAAATCGACCGAGACTTGTTTCGCGGCCAAATCACACTTTCCACAAAGTTTTCCACAGCAGAAAGGGCCCAGAACAGGAGCAAAAAACCACCCTCGGGAGCCCGCAAGTTAGTAAAAACAGAGATTTTGCGTGGTTTTACTTCACAGTAACTCAGTAGCAGAGCAAAGCGCGCCGCTCAGATGGCTCGCGGGCCTCGTAGCAGGCGAATGGGAAGCATGAACATGGCGCTGAGGAGTCCGAAAACTCCGTTAACGGCGATTCCTACAATGCGAAAAGGCAGCGTCAGCACCCAAACGATGGGATACAGCACGAGAGCCAGCAGCGCGATCGGCCAGCACAATAGGAACAGGATGATCCACAAGAAGAAAGCAGCCATGTCAACCTCGCTTTGTGGCAGTAGAGCCAATACCCAGAATTTGCGGGCATCGAACCGCCTCTATTCTATATTTACGAGACCAAGCGCGGAAAGGTTTCCTCTACAGCGTACTCGTTGAGCCGCAGGCGCTTGGCAATGGACGCAGGCACTTCCGCATCGAGACGCATATGGGAATCGTCGATTTCCGAATGCAGCACGCGACCCAGTGCATGAATCATCGCCAGGGTTCGGCCTTCCGCCAGCGGCAATCGAATCGAAAGCGATACGACGGGATCGGTGGGCATCTCGGCGTCCATGCGCCGCAGCAATTCCTCGATTCCTTCGCCCGTGAGGGCGGAGACCAGCACCGGCCAGCCACATGCCCCGGAGTTTCTTCCTGAGCTGCTCGTGATCGTATTTCGTTCGTCGGGAGAAAGACGGTCCGTCTTGTTTAGCACACGCAACCGAGGCCGGCCGTCTACGCCCAGTTCCCGCAAAATCTTGTCGACTTCCTCGTCCAGTTCATCGTGGTGCGGATTGGAGACGTCGCTCACGTGCAGGATCAAAGCGGCTTCCTGCACTTCCTCGAGTGTGGCGCGAAAAGCCGTCAGCAGTCCTTTTGGTAGATCTCGGATAAACCCAACAGTGTCGGAAACCAGGACGCGCCGGTTAGAGGGAAGGCGCAGGGCGCGGATCGTAGGATCAAGCGTCGCGAACATTTTCGAGGAAACCAGCACGTCGGCGCGGCTCAGGGCATTGAACAACGTGGATTTTCCCGCGTTCGTGTAGCCCACAAGTGCGATGGTGCCGAGCGGAACCGCATTCCGCGCTTCGCGCCGAAGCGCCCGTTGCTTGCGGACTTCATCAATGGTCGCCTCGATTTTGCTTACGCGGTCGCGAATGCGCCGGCGGTCAGTTTCCAATTTCTTTTCGCCCGGACCGCGCACGCCGATTCTCCCGGTTCCCCCACCCGCGCCACCAGCCCCACCACCGCCGCTCTTGCCGCCCAAGCGCGACATCGCCGTGCCCTTCCCGGTCAGGCGAGGCAACATGTAGTTCAACTGCGCCAGTTCCACTTGCAGCTGGCCTTCGCGGCTTCGGGCATGGCGCGCGAAAATATCGAGAATCAATTGGGTGCGGTCGATTACCCGCCGTTCCGTGGCTTCCTCGATGTTTCGCTGCTGCACGGGAGAGAGATTGCTGTCAAAGATGATCAGCGGCGCTCGATGCGCCACGGCTTCGGCACGAATTTCATCCAGCTTGCCGCGGCCCACCAGCGTTGCCGGATCGGCGGAATCGCGCATTTGAAAAACCGTTCCGGCAATTTCCGCTCCCGCGCTACGCGCCAGTTCAACCAGCTCCGAAAGCGATTCGCGACTCTGCCCGCCGGCCGGCATCCCAGGGAAACGAGGCGCACGCTTCCATCCAACGCCTACGAGCAAGGCGCGTTCTGCATTCGAGACTTGGTGTTGGGTCTTGGTCACTGAGATAGGCCGGGAGTCATCGTGCGGGACGTGCGCATTTCTGAGCGGGCTAACCTCCAAATGGGGATTATACGCCTCTCAAACAAACGCGGCGAGTTGCCCTCAGTCGCTTCGGGAACATGCACGTCCGCGGAGCTTTGCGAAGCCGACGGACCCGTGTGAAGATAAGGTCATGCGAAAACTCAATATCCCTGCGCTAATTTTCCTGGCCTCAGGAATGATTCTGATGGGCAACACCCAGGCACAACAGCCCCCGGCGGCCAGTCCTCAACCAACTCCAGCGGCAAATGCCGCACAGACTCGCGCGGCCGTTGCTCAAAAGGCGCCAGCGGCGAAAACAGCTACAACAACCAAGCCACGAACCGTAATTCCATTTACGCTCAAGACCCCGAAGGACAAAGCCAGCTACGCAATAGGAATGAACATTGGGAAAGGTGTGGCAGCAAAACTGAAACAGCAACCCATAGATGTGGACCAGGCAATCCTACTGAGGGGGATGAAGGATGCTCTGGCAGGCAACAAGATGCTGTTGACGGAGGAAGAGGAACGCACAGTCTTGATGCAGCTCTCGCTCGAGGCGCGCAAGAAACAAGAAGAACAAATGAAATTGGCCGCGGAGCCCAACAAGAAAATGGGCGAGGAATTTCTGGCGGCAAACAAGACGAAGGATGGCGTGGTAACACTGCCTAGCGGATTGCAGTACAAAGTCTTGACAGCGGGCACTGGCCCAAAGCCCACCGCGGCTGACACTGTCAGCTGCAACTATCGCGGAACGCTCATTGACGGAACGGAGTTTGACAGCTCCTACAAACGCGGCCAGCCGGCGTCCTTCGCGTTGACTCAAGTCATCAAGGGTTGGACCGAAGCCCTGCAACTCATGCCTGCGGGATCGAAATGGCAGCTTTTCATTCCATCAGACCTAGCTTACGGCGACCCTGGAAGAGGCCCGCAAATTGGGCCCGGCGCAACTCTCATTTTTGAAATTGAACTTCTCTCGATACAGGGCAAGGATAAACCTGCAGAGGCTCCAACAAAATAGCGCAACGCGAAGCAGGTTTGGCCCGAGAAACCAAATATTCGGTCTAGGCGAAAGGACTTTGTGGTCCCAGGCCTTCTGCTTGAAGGCATTCCATCACGTTCGCTTGCACCACGGGATCATCTCCAAATCCTGCGAACCAGTGCACTGCAGGCTCTTTGCGAAACCACGTTAACTGACGTTTGGCGTACCGCCGCGTGTTTTGCTGAATCGCTTCCCGCGCTTTTTGCAAAGTCATTTCGCCACGCAATACGGCACGCAACTCGCGGTACCCGATGAAATCAAACGGTTTTACATCTTGAGCCAGGCCCTTCTCCAGCAGCGCTTGCACTTCGTGAATCCATCCGTGCTCCAGCATGGTATCTGTTCTGGCGTGGATGCGCTCGTTGAGCTTTTCACGCGGTGGCATCAATCCAACCTTTAGAACGCGCCAACCTTCCAGCGGAACTCGCCCCGCGCGGTGGAGTTCCGAGATCGGCTTGCGCGTCAAAATGCACACTTCGATAGCGCGAATGAGCTTTTGTTCGTCGGCGGGCGCGATTTTCCCAGCCGCCACCGGGTCCAACCGCTTCAGTAAGCGATGCAGATAACCCGGCGGATGATCCTCAATGCTTGCGCGGAGCCGCTCGCGCAATTCTTCGGAGCGTTGCGGAACCTCCGCAAGACCTTCCAACAGCGCGCGAAGATACAATCCTGTCCCAACCGTGAATACCGGCAGGTGTCCGCGCCGTCGCAAGTCTGACAGCATCTGCAAAGCCAACTCGCGGTAACCTCCCGCGGTTGCCGCAACCGCCGGCGCAAGAACGTCAATCAAATGATGGGGAATGCCTTTGCGTTCAATAAGGCTGGGCTTTGCAGTGCCGATGTCAAACCCGCGATAGAGCTGCGTCGAATCGCAGGCCACGACTTCCCCGCCAAAGCGTTCAGCGACGTACACGCCAAGCGCTGACTTTCCCGATGCCGTCGGACCCACGATGGCAACGAGCGGCAGGAGGGCTTTTTCTTCAGTCATCGAAAGAGAAGATGCCGCGCGCGAACAAGGATGAAGATGAACAAGAAGATAGCCAGGAGAAGACTACCCAACACCTGTTGGCGCGTGACTTTCATGGGGCTAGTTGGAGTCGTTCGGCATGATGTTGTAATAGTACCGGTAGCGCAATTCGATGAAAGGCCCCTTGAATTGGGAAGGCAAAGGCTCAAAAGGGTTTGAAGCGCGCACAGACGAAAAGGCCGCGCGATCCAGCGGCTCTTTTCCGGAGTTGCGCTCGATGATGGGTTCATCAGCCGGCACGCTGCCATCGCGATTGATCCTGAAGGTGAGATAGACGATGCCTTTCTCACCCAATTCGACCGAACCGGGCATCACCGCAAACCAATTCCGTTTCACCGTGAAGTACACGCGCTGAAGGTAGCTGTTGAAATCCACACCTTCATCTGGCGTCAGCATTTCAATGCCACCGTACGCCGTGCCACCGCCGCCGCTGCCCCTTCCACCGCCTGCTGGAAGCTGGCCGCCACCACCGATCGGGCGTGGACCGGAAGGCCGTGTTCCTTTCAAGATGTCTTGAAGGCTTTGGCCAGGTGAATGTTCACTCGGAAGTTGCAACTGAGCTTTAGGCTGCGGCGTATCCGGCGCTTCGAGCCTTAGCGCCGGCTTTGGCGCTTCGATCTTCGCCGAAAGCTGTGTATCAGGGGGGGTAACGTTCTGCTTTGGAACTGGCGCACTCGGCAATTCTCTCACCGGACGTTCTGGCTGTGGCGCCGGCACGGGCGTTGGAACGATGGGCGGGGCGACTTCCCGCAAAACTCGTGGATTGACCTGGACATGGGGCGGTGGCGCAGCCGGAGGAGGCGTAGGCTTTAGCGATTCCAAAGCCCCTGGCGGGAGCAGCATTACCATCTGCCTCCGCGCAAGTTCCATCTCGGCTTGGGTAGGCTGATGCGCTGGAAACAGCTTCGATTGGAAAAGCAAAAAGACAAAAAGCAGGGCGTGAAACCCGATGGAGGAAAGCCGCGTGATGAGTTGCCACTTCGTTTGCTTGTCGGCCTGCTCGGGAACGATTAGTTGCACTTCCCCGGTGCTGAAAATGTCCGGGTCCACCAAGTCTTCCGGAACATGCAGCGGAAACGAACTCATCTCCAGCGGTGCGGCACCGGCCGGCAGGACGATGCGCTCGTCCATGTCCGTTGGCTGCAGTGGCGTCGAACGATCTTCCTTAACGCTATAAGCTTCGCTACTCACGTCGCGAGGCACAACCACGCGAGCGGCGATGGACTCAAGCGGCAAATTGGTGGGGATCGTCGAGTGCCCGTCCAACTGAACGATGGGCAGCATGGCCGGCACCAGCGTGCGCTCATCCATGGTGGTGGGGCGGCGGCGCTGCGTTGGGGTGTCCAGCGCGGCAGTGGGACGAGCATCAGTCGGAACCAGAATCCGTGGAATCATCTCATTTTGTCTTGCGTGGCGAACTTGCCTATTTGGACGCGTGCCGCATGCTCTTGGATGCTCGCCATGACGCGGCTGGCCAATTCGAGTGCCGCGCGCCCCGCGGCCCCGTTGGTTCGCGGCTCCTTGCGCGAGCGCACGGCCTCCACGAACGCTTCCAGTTCCGCGTGCAACGGCTCGACGGCAGGCGCATTAAGCTTCTCAAATCCAAATTCGGGCTGCGGACCGGGTTTCTTCACGCCAATACGCAGCGCATCGCGCCGCGCATAGTCGAGCGAAATGTATTCGTGCTGCTGGAAAAAGCGCATCTTGCGCACGCGTTCGGTGGAAACCCGGCTTGCGGTGATATTAGCGACGGCTCCTCCACCAAATTCCAAGCGTGCGTGCGCGATGTCCACTTTTTCGGTCAAGACGGGAATCCCGACCGCTTTAACTTCCACCACGGGTTCGTTGACCAGCGCAAGCAAAATGTCCAGATCGTGAATCATCAAATCGTAGATAACGTCCACATCGAGACTGCGCGGGGTGAAGACACCCAATCGGTGAACCTCAAAAAAAAGAGGCCGGTTTACGATCGGCTCAACCGCAACGACAGCAGGATTGAAACGCTCCACGTGGCCCACCTGCAGAATCCGCGTGTTTTTCTTCGCCGCCTGAAGGAGAGCGTCGGCTTCCGCGAGATTCACGGCCATGGGCTTCTCGACGAGAACGTCGAGCCCCATTTCCACTAGCTGGCATCCCACCTCCGCGTGGGCAACGGTGGGCACGGCCACGCTCGCGGCATCCGCGCGCCCGCGTAACTCTCCTAAACTATGGAACGATGTCGTCTGAAATTCTTGCGCAACAGACTGAGCGCGTTCTGCGCTTTCGTCGTAGACCCCAACAAGATCCACGCCCTCGAGTTCCCTGTAAACTCGCGCGTGGTTTCGTCCGAATTCGCCGGTACCGACAACGGCGACGCGAATCCTCTTCGACTCTTCAGTCGCCCCGCTCATTTTTTATTAATTCCCTTCGGAGCAGCATTTGGTTCCGGCACGTCGATCGGGGGAAACGCCTGAATGGCGATTCCCGCTCCATCCGCCAATTCGATTAATTCTGCTCGGTCGAAGAGAAGCGTCCGCCCTGCGTCCACGGCAAGAGCAGTCGCACCCGTCCCCCTCATCTGTTCGACGGTGGGTAAACCGACCACGGGTACGTCAAAGCGCATATCCTGGCCGGGTTTGCTGACTTTCACGACAACCAACGGCTTGCCGCTGGCGATGCGAGCGGCGCGCGCGATGGTTTCGTCGGTGCCTTCCATGGCTTCCACGGCGACGCAAGCGCGATCGGCAATGACCACAGTTTGTCCGATATCCATGCTGGCGATTTGCCTCGCTACGCCGAGGCCATAGGCCATATCTTCCGCTTCGTGCTCGCTCGGAGAGCGCCGCGTAAGGACGCCGGCATCAGGCACCAGCGGTTTCAGAAACATCGTCGAATCCACCAAGCGAATCCCGTCCTCTTCCAGTACGCGCGCGACTGCCCCGATGAGCGAATCCGTATTTTTGCGCGGAAGTGAAAACAGCAATTTTGCCAATTTCCAGTCTGGCCGGATGGCGCTGAATATCTTATTGTGCTTCACTTGCCCGGCCATCACCGCCTTCTTCACGCCTTCCTCATGCATCAAGTCGATGGTTTTGCTCAATTCTCCAAGGCTCACCCAGTGCAGTCGCTTGGCAATCTTTTCCAGTTCCGGCGAGGCCTCTTCTTTTATCGCGATCACCGCCATGTCAATTCCCTGGCTGCGCGCGCCTTCCAGCACCAGGAATGGGAAGCGCCCATTCCCGGCGATGAGTCCCCAGCCTGTCGAATTGGTATTTGGGTCGGGCATGAAATCAGCGGTCAGGAGTTACTTCACAATGCCGCGCTCGGCGCTCTCGATGAATTTGATTAATTCCTGCACGTCGGCCGAATCACTCAGCGTTTTCCGCATTTCGTCGAGCGCCTGCGAGGTATTCAGTTTCGCACGCAGTAGCAAACGATACGCGCGTTTCAATGCCTGCAGCCGCACGGGCGAAAATCCTTTGCGCTCCAGGCCGATCGTATTGATGCCAAAGCTTTTCGTCTCGCGTTCGGTGACGATTTTCGAAAAAGGTGGAACGTCCTGCGTAATCACCGTCGAAGCACCGATGTAGGCATAGCGCCCAATCCGGCAAAACTGGTGCACCGGGCAAAACGCTCCTATGGTCACAAAATCCTCCACAGTCACGTGCCCTGCGAGCGTTGCTCCATTCACAAACAGGGTGTTGCTGCCGATCATGCAGTCGTGCCCAACGTGTGAGTACGCCAGAAAGAAATTTCCGTCGCCCAATGCAGTTTTGGCGCCGCCTTTTTGCGTGCCACGGCTTACCGTGACGTATTCGCGAAAAATATTCTTGTCGCCTGCCACCAATTCGGTGCGTTCACCCCGAAACGTATAGTCCTGTGGGTCGCCGCCGATTACGCTGAACGAATAAAACACATTGTTCTTGCCGAACTTCGACGGCCCGCCGACCGTCGCATGCGCATGCAACACGCAGCCATCACCCAATTCCACGTCCTCGCCAACCACCGCATAAGCGCCGATCTTGACGCCCTCGCCAAGTTTTGCGCTCGCCGCCACAACGGCTTGCGGATGGATCTCGCTCTTCGTCATTTCGCGGGTTCTTCAGCCTGGGCCGGCGGCTCGCGATCGATCATCTTGCACATCACCGTGCCCTCCGCGGCCAGTTCCCCGTTCACGGTAGCCTTGCCTTCCAATTTGCAGAAGTCGCCGCGCCACGCAAGCACCTTGCATTCGATTCGCAATTGATCGCCGGGCACCACCGGACGCCGGAATCGCGCGCCATCCACGGCCACAAAAAACAAGAGCTTATTAGCACGATCGGGAATATCCATCAGAAGCAGGAGCCCGCCCGTCTGCAGCACGGCCTCGATAATGAGCACGCCCGGCATAACCGGCTTCCCGGGAAAATGTCCTTGAAAGTAATATTCGTTCATCGAGACGTTCTTGATGCCCACGATGCGTTTCAGCCGCTCCACTTCGACGATTGCGTCTACCATCAGAAATGGATAGCGGTGCGGCAGCAGCTTCTGAATTTCAACGATGTCCAGCACCATTTCGCGCTCTCCGTCTCGCCGCGCACACCTTCTGCGGCGCCTGGCCTGTCCCCCACAAACTTTTAATTATAAGCGAACCGCGGCCCTTCGCGATACGCGCTCGTATTCGGTAGACGCCCCCGCTGGCCCCACTGCAGACGAGGCGCCGGACTGCCTGATTGCTCGGATCGCAGCGCGTTGATAGCATCTCCGCACCATGTCTGAATCCCTTCTTCCAAAGCAGTTCTTGCAGATTCTTAAGCCACGCCTAACGCAAATGCTGGCGACGCTGCGCCAGTTCGTGACGGTTGAATCGCCCAGCTTGGAAAAGGCAGCCGCTGATCGTTGCTGCGGTGTCATCGCCGCGGAATGGAAGAAACAAGGCGCGCGCGTCGAACGAATCGCGCAGAAACATCGTGGCGATGTGCTCCGCATCACCCACTCACGAGGCCTGTCTCGCCCTTCAGCACAGCTTCTGGTTCTAGGCCATTACGACACTGTCTACTCCACCGGTACGCTCGGCAGGATGCCTTTTCGCGTGAAAGGCGGCAAAGCGTACGGTCCGGGAACTTTCGACATGAAGGCCGGCATCGTCCAAGCCCTTTTCGCGCTGCGAGCGCTTCAGGAAACCAAGGCGCCGCTTCACAAGCGTCTCGTTTTTCTTTGGAATTCCGACGAGGAGATTGGCAGCGAAGCCTCGCGTAAATTCTTGGAAGCGGAAGCGCGGCGCAGCGATGCCGTCTTCGTCCTCGAGCCATCGTTTGGTCCTCAGGGCCTGCTGAAGACGGCCCGCAAGGGTGTCGGCGAAGCCGAATTGATCGTGCACGGCCGTGCCTCTCACGCGGGCTTAGCGCCGCAAGAGGGCGTCAACGCCATCCATGAATTGGCGAGGCAGCTTACGCGCATCGAAAAATGGAGCGATCTTCGCCATGGCGTCACCGTCAACGCTGGCATCATTGAAGGCGGCACGCGCACCAACGTTATTCCCGAACGCGCTCGCGCCGTTCTGGATCTACGCGCGCTTCGCGTTTCCGACATGCGCAGCCTCGAAGATCGCCTCCGTGACCTGCGTCCAATTCAATCGGGCGCTCGGCTGGAAATCACCGGCGGCTTCGACCGGCCTCCGCTCGAAGGCAAAATGAGCGCAACGCTCTTCGAACGCGCCCGCGTGCTCGCAAGCCAAATGAACCTCACGCTGGGCGAATGCACCGTCGGCGGCGGCTCCGACGGAAATTTCACCGCCGCGCTCGGTATTCCCACCCTCGACGGCCTCGGCGCCGTCGGCGACGGCGCGCATTCCACCCACGAGCACATCCTAATCAACACCATGCCTACACGCGCCGCTCTGCTCGCCGCGCTCCTTGCTACGAACTAAAGCATTGAGTCTTGGATTGCGTGCGGGATGAACAAGAACTAGACGACCGGATGAAATAGATCAGCGCCTGTAGTTCTTTCGCAAATACTCCGCCGTGGCCTGCGACACATCGTTGTAATCACTATGCAGCACTTCCTTTAGAGCCTGTTCGGTGGCCATTCCCGCGCCAATGCGGTCGAGGATTCGCTCGACATCACCCATCCCATTGGACTGCACGATGTATTCGACGTTCGCCAGCGCCCAGGCATAGGCGTAGCGCGCCCCGTCTCCACCCATTCCCATCCACGATCCTTCCAGCTTGCCAAGCGGCGCCGCGTGCCCGACGCTGTAGATTTCCGCCAGGGCCGCCGCATTTTCGCCGCTGCGCTGACCTTCCATCCATTGCGCCAAGCCCTCTTGAATCCAAGTAGGTGCATGCCCATGCGTCTTCTGCTGAACAAAACTGTGCGTCAATTCGTGTTTCAGCACGCGCGACAATTCCTGGTCCACTCCGCTCAGTCCCTGTACCGGCACGCGAATGCGCCCATCATTCAGCGCGCCTACCCATCCGGGAGCCTTGGTGATATCCGCAAACGCTTCCTGCGTGTACAAAATTACTCCGATGGAGTCCGGCGGCGAATAGTTCAACTCCGACTCGATAGCGGAAAAGTGCATCTCCAGCGTGCGCAGGACGTCGCGCGCCAGCGCCGGCGCGGCTGTTCCGCTATAGCGCAACGTAAAATGGCTGCTCTCATTTTCCTTGTAGTTTTCTTCTTCCCTCTTGTCTCGTTGCGCCTTGTCAAGCGCCGTTTGCACTTCCGGATCGCGCCGCAAGGCCAGCGCTTTCTTCCATTCCGCGACTGCCTGATCCAATTTATTCAATCCGTAGTAAGCCCAGCCCGCCAGTTTTGGCACGTCAGGATTATCGGGAGCCACCCGCCGCGCGCGATCCAGATATTCCAGCGACTGCTTGTACTCGCTGCGCCGAAGATGCGTGTAAGCCACGTTCATCAGCAGCACTGGCTCGTCAGGGTCGTAGATCAGAGCTGTGCGTTCATCTGCGAGGGCGTGTTCCATGTCGCCGTGTGAGATTTCAAACGTTGCCGCCGCGTGATGCCCCATCGCTGCATTGAAGTTGGCTTGCTTTGAGCCTCCGCGCGCGTCACCCTCGAGCTTGGCGATGGCGGAGCGGTCGATCGATCCGTCGTGAACTACAGCTCGCTCGATCGCGTCGCTGTCCCCACCGCCGATGGGCTGTGCTGACGGAGGCGCAATCGCCAGGTTCGCGGCATCCGCCCCCGGCCCGCCCGCCATGGGCACCACCCCGCCCTTCTCAATATGATCGACAATGGATTTCGGCAAGCTCAATTCACCGGCGGAGGTCAGATACTTCACTTTGTCGCCTTCTTCAACCGCGCTGAGCGCGCTGATGCGCCGTCCGTTTTTCAGCACAATCGTGTCCGCCACTGCCTTGCCGCTCATGCAAAGGAGCGCGAAACACAACAACCCAGCGCGAATTTGTCCCTGTGAAATCATTTGCCGCATCTTTTCATTTTAGTCCGCGACAACCGGAAGCACGCTGCCGCCTTGTTCCCTCATGCCGAAAGTGACTACACTTCTTGTATGAGGGTTGGGGCGATTCTTTTGGGGCTCGGGTTTCTACTTGTATCACCAGTCTTTCCCGCCGAGGAGAGAACGCCGCATGAATTGTACGAGGCCCTCAAAGCGCTGCACGTTGATCCCACCAACGGTTATCGCATCATCCCCGCCAATCACATCCAATTGCGGCGCGGGGATGCCGTCATTTCTTTTGAAGAAGGCACGCTCGCTTTTTTCTCTCCGCTTGATGGACAAATTACCGGTGCGGTCTTTTCAGGCCGCGGTCACATTCTGGCAGCTCCACGCGATCCCGTCGAAAAACAGCAAATGGGACGTTTTCTCGGTGCTCCGGTACTCGACCAGGAAATCGTCAACGGATATCTTCGCTTTACCGACGACACCGCGAACCAACTTCTTGGCCAGTTCCGCGCCGCACATCTTGAGCCTCAGACGGATGCCTCCGTGGGAGCGCAGTGGGATTCCGCTGTAGCGGAACTGAATCCCAGTTACAGCCTGCGCATTCTGGCTGATCGTCTTTCGTCCAATCCCAAGCCCTGTTTTTACGCCGGGCTTGAAGGCGTGGCTACCGGCACTTTCGATGTGGTGCTAGACACGCAGCGCGACGAACCATTCGTCCTTGGCCAGCTTCACAAAGTCGGCGGCAAGACATTTTACGACGTCTGGACTTCCCATCGCCCTCCAGACTCTCCCGTGCTACGCGTCGCTTTCCGTGCGCTGCACTATTCGATTGAGACCACGATTCCCCCCAACAACTCTTTAGACTCCACCGCAAGTGTGCTCCTGCGCGCGGAAACGGGGACGGAACGCATGCTTTCTTTCCAGCTTTCACGCGCTCTGACCATCGACAGCGTCACTAGCGAGCAAGGTGAGCCCCTGGCCTTTTTTCAAAATGAAGGCATGACCCTTCAGGAGCGCAGCGCGCACGGCAATGACTATTTGGAAGTTGTTCTACCGCAGGCTCCCTCACCAAAACAGGAATTCACACTCCATTTTCACTACCGCGGCAACGTGATCCAGGACGCTGGCAACGGTGTGCTTTTTGTCGGCTCCCGAGAAAGTTGGTACCCCCACCTGGGGGATAGCACGGAATTTGCTTCCTACGAATTCCTGCTGCGCTGGCCGCGCAAGCTTCGGCTGGTCGCTACCGGTTCCAAGATCGAAGAGCGTGAAGAAGGGGATTTCCGCGTCGGGCATTGGAAGTCGGAAAAACCGATTTCCGTCGCGGGCTTTAATCTTGGTGAGTACGCCTCGGTCACCGTCAACTCCGGGGCTCATTCCATTGATGTTTATGCCAATCGAGAGCTTGAGGAAGATCTTCGAAGGCGCATGGCCACACTGAACGCGGAGGCTCTCTTCGGCGCTTCCACGCAATTCGGAGGCCGTTCGATTCATCCTACTGCTCCTTCTCCTGTTCCCGCTCCTAGCCCCGCCGATGCGCTCAAGCAACTTGGAAAAGAGATCGATTCCTCAATCCGTTATTACGAGACTTTCAGCGGCCCCTTTCCTTTTCACAACCTGAGCGTCTCGCAGATTCCCGGAACGTTTGGCCAGGGATGGCCCGGCCTGCTTTATGTTTCCACCTATTCCTTCTTGCGCCCCGAAGCCCAGGAACGCGCCGGACTGAGCGTTGCCAGCCAGGAGCACTTCACGGAGCTGGTTCCTTACCACGAAGTGGCGCATCAGTGGTGGGGCAACGTGGTCGCCTGGTCGAGCTACCGCGACCAGTGGATTGACGAAGCGATTGCAAATTATCTCGCCGTGCTTTTCGCCGACACCCAAAAGAACCCGGACCGCACCTTGCGGGTCTGGCTCACCCGCTACCGCCAGCAACTTGCTGAAAAATTGCCAGGCGCTACCGAGGCCGCGGGAGACATTGGCGCTCTCACTCTTGGCTCGCGCCTCGATTCCTCGAAGTCCCCCTCTGCCTACGAAGAAATTGTCTACAGCAAGGGCACCTGGATTATTCACATGTTCCGGGAAATGTTGCGTCAGCCCAACGCTAGGAACCCTGATGCGCGATTCACGGCACTCTTGCAGACGCTGGTGACAAAATACGCCTACCGCGCCCTCTCCACTGATGACTTGCGGCACGAAGTGGAAGCCGTCATGACTCCCACCATGGACCTCGAAGGCGGGCGCTCCATGGAGTGGTTTTTCGAAGAGTGGGTGCGCGGGACTGGCATTCCACACTACCGCGCGGAGTTCACGGTCCGTCACACGGAGAAGGGCTATCAGATTCGCGGGAAGCTCTACCAGACGGGTGTGCCGCGCTCGTTCATCGCCAGAGTTCCGCTCTATGCCGGCGGTTCGGGACGCGGCTCACTACTCGGCACGGTGATTGCCGCCGGGCCGGAAACATCCTTTCACTTCGACACTCAAATTCCCCCGCGCAAAATAATCATTGATTCGCAAATGACCTTGCTCTGCACGTCGGAATGAACCACCATTTGGGGTGCGGTAGCTTGATGTCGCTTTTCTTCCAGCTACACATTAAAACAACAGTGAGTTGGACTAATTCGGGCATTCTTGGTAGTTGTTATTTAAAACGTTCCAGTAACAACTGTTGTTCTAGAAGCGGGCTATCCAAATTGAGCGCCGCCTTTCCGCCTTCGCCCAAAACATAAGCGAACCCCAGCGGGTCGCCCGGAATTCCGCGCAGCAACCCCGCCTGGACCATCTCGCTCATTTTCGCCGGCCTCTTCCCAAAACGCTTCGCGTATTCATCCGCAAGCAAATCCAGCTGCCGGCAGTCTTCTTTCACTTTTAGCAATTGAAGATGCAACAGCGCATTCTTTTTTACCGAGGGGTCGCTCGTCGAATTATAGATATCCTTCCACAAGAAGACTGAAGTCTCCAGCGACTCCCCCTCCGCCGCAACTTTGGCGGCCATCACTTTCATCCAAAGCTGCGCGTTCGGCTTTTTACTCCCTTCAAGAAAAGCTTCCGAAGCTTTCTTGTAATCCTTCAGATCGAAGTAATAAACAAACCCCAGGTCTTCGTAGAGCCGCCAATAATCCGGATTCGACAGGATGCCGCGCTGAATGAGTTGCACAGCGAGGTCCGGCCTTCCCGCACCGGCTGGAGGCGCTTGGCTGAGAAACATCGCGCCGAACCGGTAGGAAATCAGCAAATTCGGATCGAGCGTCGTGGTGATGTCCAGCAGTGGCCAGAGCAATTCGAGGTTCGCCTGCCCGCGCGCGTGCTTGTTTCCGTAGTATTGCACCACACGCGTCCAATAAATGTCGGCGACCAATGGCGCATATTCCAGGCTCATCACTTTCATGAGCTTGCCAGAGCGCAGCAGGACGTCGTCGCGCTCCTGGCTGACCGACTGGCGCTGCGCGTCGATGCCGTGCTGCAAGCGCCAAACACCCGCGAATCCCAGCGGCAGAACCAGCAACAGTAGCCACGCGATGGGATTCTGCGACTTCATTTCAAATTCTTTCGCGAAAACACCGCAGCCGCCGCTGTCAACACGATCGAGCAATAAATCATGGTGTACAGCGTGTTTTGCAGGATCAATGCGCCAGGCACTGCCCGCCCGTGCGCAGCCATGGCCATCACGTTGAAATTTTCAAAGTTGGGAAGCAAGTAGGAAAGCCAGCTTGTGAAGGTGGCCATCGCCGGGCTCATCACTTCGACCGGCAGGTTCCGCAACTCCACCACGTACAAACCCACGATGTATAAGCCCACCGTGAATAGAATCGCCAGCAGCGGTGTCGTGAAGCAGGAAAACAAAAGCGCCAGCGCTACGACCAGCGCCAGCTTCAGCCAGATGAAATACACTGCCACCAGCACCGCGGCATCGGCACCTTCCAGCGAATGCTTCACAAAAATCATTACCAGCAACAGTCCCAGCGCCATCGCTGCCGTGTTCACCGCCAGCGTCAGCACCAGCCCCGCGAACTTTCCCAGCAGAAATTCCCAGCGCCGCACCGGCTTCGACAGCAGCGCGTACAGCGTACGCTTGTCCATCTCCTTGGAAACCAGCGCGACACCGATAAAAATGGCTATCAACAGCCCAATCACCGAAATGGCGGTCAAGCCCAGGCTGACGATGACGGTCTGCTCGATGCCGATCGAAATCTGCCCCACCGCGATCGCCGCCGTCATCATCAACAGCGCAAAAAACACCAGGTTATACAGCACGCGATCGCGCACTGCTTCGCGCAACGTGTTCAATGCCACTACGCCGACGCGCGTCATTTCTCGGTGCTCACTTCCACCGCCGAAGCTTGCGAGCGGTCTGCCGCTACCAAATTCATAAAAAACTCTTCGAGTGTCGCTTTCACCTGCGACACAGAAAGGATGCGTGCTCCCGCGGCTCGCAACTGCTCGATTGCCGCGTAAAGCTCTTCCTCAGCCACTTGCAGCCGGTAACGGTCGCCGGTGCGTGTCGCCTTGAACAACAGCGGTGCATTGCTTTCGGTCGTAAGCTCAAAAAGAATCTCCATCCCCTGCGTCTTCATATCCACGAGCGTGCCCGGCGCACCGACTCCGCGCAGCCTTCCGCCCACAATCACGCCCACACGATCACACAACATCTCGGCGTCGGAAAGAATGTGCGTGGAAAACATCACCGTCTTCCCATCCTTCTTCAATTCCAGAATGATGTCGCGCACCTCGCGCCTGCCGACCGGATCCAGCCCCGACATCGGCTCATCCAGAATGACCACTTTGGGATCGTGCAAAATCGCTTGTGCCAGCCCCACACGCTGGAGCATTCCCTTGGAATACTTACGAAGCTGGATCTTGCGCGCGGTTTCCAGGCCGACCTTCTTCAACATGCGCGCCACGCGCTCTTTTCGGTCGGTGGCAGTCAGGTCGTGGAACCGCGCGAGATAGTCCAGCACTTCCGCCGCCGTCAGATAATCGTAGAAGTATGGCTGCTCGGGTAGGTAGCCAATGTCCCGGTGCATTTCCACGTCGCTAATCGGCTTGCCGAGGATTCGCGCGCTCCCCGCAGAAGGGAAAATCAGCCGCATCAGCAGCTTGATCGTAGTGGATTTGCCAGCGCCGTTCGGCCCGATAAAACCGAACACTTCGCCGGTTTCCACCTGCATATTCAACCCTTCGAGCGATGTCTTCTTCTTGAGGTGAAGAAACCCGAAGGGATATTCCTTGGTCAGATTCTCAATCTCAATCGCTAAACCTGGCATGCATTCATTGTTAGCATGCCAAGCCCGACCGTCAATCGCTCAACCTAGGGGTGTGCACGGAGAGAAACTATAGAGAAGGCTACCGGCGAGAAGTATCTATGTGAAATCAGGAGTCGCTGCGGACCTGGCCAATTTGTACCAATTCCGCTGCCGGGGCTACCGGCGAGGCAATCGGGATAGGCTTTAAGTTCTGCGGATCGCGCCAGTTATCCAGGATTCCCACCTGCTGCACGCAGGATACCGTGCATCGCGGCGCGCAGAACTTCTTCGTCGAGTACTCGCGCTGGCGCATCTCCGGCGTATATTGCGACAGCGGAATCCCCGGATACCCGCGCTGCTGCGAGCACCAGTGCACCAGCCCGTCTTCGCATATGTAGAGATACCGTGAGCCCGAGCGGCAGCGCCAGTTGTGCTCTTTCCCGCGCGCTACGCTGTGCTGAAAATCGTTGAATCGCGAGAAGGACCGCTTGCTCAGCGACATGATCTCTTCAAATATTTCGATCTCGCGCGACCCCAGCGGCTTTAGTTGCCCATTGTGGTCGTGAATGATCCCCACCGTGCTCGTCAGGCCCAGGTCCACGGCGCGGTGTGCAATCCGCAGCGCGTCCTCTGGATCTTTCACGCCGCTCCCCAGCACCGAATTGATGTTCACCTGAAAGTACGCGTACTTCGCCAGCAGTTCGAGCTTTTGGTCCAGTGTCTTCAAGCTCTTCAAGGAGACGTCATCCGGCTTGGTATTGTCGATGCTGATCTGCAAGTGTTCCAGGCCGGCGCGGTTCAGTCGATCGATCCGGTCTTTCGTCAGCAGGAAGCCGTTGGTGATCATGCCCGCGATCATTCCGCGCCGCCGGATATGCTGAATAATTTCATCCATTTCCGGATGCAAAAGGGGTTCGCCCCCGCTGATGGTGATGATCGATGTCCCCATATCCGCAAGGATGTCCAGGCGCTTCTTCATCTCCTCCGGGGCCACGGGCTGGGAAAAATCGTCAAACTCATTGCAGTACGTGCAGGCCAGATTGCATCGCCGCGTCGGGATGATGTGCACCAGGAACGGATGCTTCGTGGAAAGCAGCGCCTTAGCGATGGCGCGCAGCTCTCGCACGCGCGTGTGCAAGAAGCGCTCCACGCGCCAAAACCACACCCTTAGCGAAGCATGCGATTTCCCGTATCCCTGGCTCATCAATCTTTCGGCTTTCCCCTGACCACTTATTATACACAACACGACTGCTCGAACTTCCTCGTGCGACTTCCGTGTTACGTGGAGTGAAGGAATGAATCTTTTACACCGTCTCAGCGATTGCTGTCATACCAACGATGCCACGCCGCAGCATCCGTCCCGAAACTCTTCCCCGAAATATCGTGAAGGGCCTGAATCGTCCAGGTTTTCTGCTGAGAAGTCAGCAAAGAGTCATCCAGCCAGCCTACCAGGCTACCGGCTGCAACCATTCGCTGCTGCGGCTGATACATTCCGGCCTCCGATAGGCCACAGGCGGCACGTTCCTGGACAATGGGAGAAGTGTCGTTGCGAAACCGATCCAACAGCATCGGTATGGTCTCATCGGTGCCGACAAGGGCGAGGCCATTCACTGCCGCTGCTCGGTTCGTCACCACTGGATCATCCAGATACGCTCCAATGACCTTAGCCGCGTGGTCCGGATCCTCGCCACGGTTCCCAAGAGCCCCCAGCATCCACAAAGCCCATGCCCGCTGGTTTGGATTCCCCGTGGCCCGTTCCAGCATTATGAACCCAGCCCTATTCCTGGGGACACCTTCCAAAGCCAACTGAGCTTGGATCGCTGCGGCGCGCAGATGCAAGTCGGGGAGGTTGATCCCGTTGGCGATCAATTGGTCCGTGGTCTGCGTGCGGGTGGTATTGCCGGTCCAGCTGTCTGATTCCCTTAGAATCTGATCCGCGGCTGCGTTGTCTCTCGCCGCGAGGCGTCGCAAAAGCCCTTCCGCCTCGGCTTGCTGGACCGAATCGACCCTTCGGCCGACGGTCGGACTGCTCTGACCCGTGTTTTTCCGAGTTATTGGCGGTGTCAACTTTTTCGTGATGCGCCCGAGTGCCCAACTGGCCGATAGCGACATGCAGACCCCTAAGACGCAGTAGAAGATGACTTCTGCATTCCGAGAGAACCAAGACCGCTGTGTGGGGTCGTTCTCCGAATATCGAGGGTGGAAAGAATCTTGCACGTGGCCTCTTCCGTGAAACCGAAGCATCGTCCAAACGAAGACCCAACAAATTAACAGTCTACTCTCAGTTCATGCCGGGGGGGAGTTACAACTGCGATCCCGAAATGCGCCTTAGGAACAGTTGTACTCATCACGGCCTGGCACCCAATCTTCATTGCTCATAAATGATCTGTAATCACCCTCAGCCCCACCTAACCATTGGCACGCCTCCGTCGTCCAATCCTCCGAAAGTCTTCGTAGACGCGCCTTTGCCAACGAGGTGCCTATGCAATCCTTGGCCGCTGACCTGCTCTATGCCGCACGCGAACTACGCAAGCGCCCGGGTTTCACCCTGACCGCTGTCCTCTCTCTGGCCCTCGGCATTGGTGCGACAAGTGCCGTGTTCAGCGTTATTTACGCGGTGCTGATTGATCCTTTCCCATACCCTGGCTCCGATCGGATTGTGGAACTGCGGCTCGTGGAAAAGTCCGGCAGCGATCGCTTCGCTGGTACCAGCGGCCAACAAGCAGACCAGCTTCGTAAGGCTAGATCGGTAGAAGACGTCACGCTGATGGATTGGTGGAATCTGACCACAACGGACGGCGACCTCCCCGAAGACGTTCAAGCGATGTACATTGACCCGAACGCCCCCAATCACTGGGGCATCCGCGCGCTGATGGGGCGCTGGCTGATTCCCTCGGACGCGCCGCCTGGACAATCGCCGCAGCCCGTCGTGGTCCTGACCTACCATTTCTGGCAGCGCTATTTCATGGGCGACCCCACCGTGATTGGGCGAACCATTCAGCTTGTACACAAGCCGTATCAAATCGTCGGCGTGATGCCGCCGCGCTTCAAATGGGGCAACCCAGACATGTACGTACCGCTAAAGGTCACGCAGGATCCGAACATCCACTACGCGGCTTCCATCAAACTCCGGCCCGGCGTGAACCCGGAGCAAGCCAGCGCCGAACTCCAGCCCATCATAGAGGAGTTCGCAAAGCAGGCGCCCACGGAATATCCGGACAAGTTCAAAGTCAAGCTGCGCAGCATCGTGGAGGTGTATGCGCGGCCATTGGGGCCTACACTCTATCTGCTGTTGGGCGCGGTCGCGTCATTGCTGCTGATTGGCTGCGCGAACGTCTCCATTTTGCTTCTGGCGCGAGGCACGGAGCGACAGCATGAACTTGCCGTCCGTGCCGCCATCGGAGCCGACCGCCTCCGCATCATCCGCCAGTTGCTCACGGAGGCGCTCGGCATCGCGACCACCGGCGCCGCGCTGGGCATTCTCCTGGCCTGGCGAGGGATGTCGTTCCTGGTATCGCGCCTGCCGGAAAATTCGTTTCCCGCCGAATCCGTCATCAAGGTGAATATTCCCGTATTACTCTTCAGCGTTGGCTTGGCGTTTGGCACGGCCGTTGTCTTTGGACTCTGGCCTGCACTGCAGCTCTCGCGGCCGGAGATCGCACGGCTGATGCAGACCAGCTCGCGCCGCGTGGCCGGAAGCGTAGGAGCGAGGCGTAGCCACGGCGCGATGGTGGGCGCTCAAGTTGCGCTGACGCTTCTCATGCTCACGGCGGCTGGTGCCGCGGGCAAAGGCTTTCTCCGCCTCGTGCATGCGGATCTCGGCTATGACCCGCACAATGCCATGTCCGTTCCCATTCCTGTGCACGAAAACACGCACGTCACCTGGAAAGACCGGGCCGAGTATTTCGAGCAACTCCGTGCCAAACTCGCTGCGATGCCGCAGGTTTTGGCAGCGGGCATCTCGACCAATGCAACACCACCTTCGAGCGGCTGGCGCCAGAACATTGAAATCATGGGCAACGCGGCCTCGGAGAAACCTGAAGTGCGCGTGAATTTCGTCAGCCCGGAATATTTCCCGCTGCTGAAGATTCCTCTCGCGCAAGGCCGCCTCTGGGATCACACGGAAACCATGCGCGGCGCGCCCCTCGCCGTCATCAATCAAACGATGGCCCGCCAGTTTTGGCCCAATGACGACGCCATTGGCCATCAGGTGCGAATACCCATGCTTAAGGACCAGCCACCCTATCAGCGTGCGGTTCCTGGAAGCGATGGTTGGCTACAGATCATTGGTATCGTTGCCGACGCGCGTGACGATGGCCTGCGGAATCCCGTCAAGCCTGGGGTCTATATTCCTTTTACAACGCAGATGTGGATGTTTACCCAAATTCTCGTGCGCACGCGGGTCCCACCGCTTTCTCTCTTACACGATATTCGCGCGCAAATTGTGCAAATCGATCCGGAACAGCAAACCATGCGCGTCCGTGACCTCGATCAATGGATTACCGGCCAGCAGGAGTATGCGCAGCAGCGGCTCGTCACAACCCTGTTTGGCATTTTCTCGATTTTGGCGCTGCTACTCGCCACCGTTGGTCTCTACAGCGTCGTATCCTACGGAGTGGCGACGCGCACTAACGAGTTCGGCATTCGCATGGCCCTCGGCGCAAAAGCCGCCGACGTCTTCCGTATTGTCATGTCTTCGACGGCACTCAATGTAGGTGGCGGGCTGGCTGTAGGTCTTCTGCTGAGCATCACCTTCAACAAGCTCGCCACTAAGTGGGTGATGGAGAGCTCCCGCGACCCGCTCATTCTCGCTGGCGTAACGCTTCTGCTCATCCTCGCGGCCGCTCTGGCTTGTTTCGTTCCCGCACGCCGCGCCGCTTCCGTCGACCCTATGGTAGCGCTGCGCTACGAATAACCGAGCCAGCATGGCTCATAGTCTCTTGCGGTAAAGCACGCTGCGCTCCGCTATCTCGAATCCCAGTGCCTCGTGCGCCAGTTGCGAAATCACATTGTCGATCTGCGCATCCGACGCCATTTGCCTGCAACCTTGGCTGCGTGCCCAGTCCTCTGCCGCCCGCAGCAACTCCGCTCCGATTCCCTGCTGACGCAGTTCGTCGCGGACGTACCAGCCTTCCACATAGCCAACCGCGTGCGATTCGTCGCATCCATCGGCATGCGAACGTAGTCCCGCTTCTAGAAATCCCACTAGCGTCCCATCGCTCGCCTCAGCAACGAAAACCACCAGCGGCATTGTTCCAGGGAATTTGCAGCTTAGAATGAGCTGAAGTTCTCTTGCGTGCTCTTCGAGCGGCCCCTCCGGCCAAAGCGCCGCCCTCATTCGAGACAACTCGTCTCGATCTGTTTGCTGCGCAAGCCTGACGTGCGTCTTTCTCATTTCCTTGCGCAGCCGGGAATTCACTTAATCACAGTGGTTTGGGATGCGCTGCAATCGCTTCGCGGAATACCGCCAGGTTGTTCTTATCCACTACCGCCGTGCCCGTATCCACCCAGCTCGGCAGCGGTGGTGCTGGAGCTGTTCTCCAATCCTTGAACTCCTTCACAGCATTGTGATGCAGGTCGTCCAAAAATTTCAGCCCGTAGTAGCTCATCACGTACGGCTTCTGCGCGATTGTTGACGAGATCGCCCCCTGCTCGATCAATTCCAGGGTCTTTGGATCTTTATCGAACGCCACGATCGGCATCTTGCCCGCCATATCGAACCGCTTCAGCGCATCGGCCGCACCTGGACCTCCCGTCGCTTCCAGGCAAATAATTCCATCGATTTTCTCTTTCTTCAAAATCAAGTCGGAAATCTGGTCAAACGCGCTGCGCGAATCTCCTTTGTCATCCAGGAGCTTCGTCAGTTTCAACGCCGGAAAATTCTTTAGCGCATCGGCCGCTCCCGCCAGGCGATCGTCCAAGTTGCGTTGCCCCGGAATCGTAATCACCACGATGTTTCCCTTGACGGCCAGCGCCGCCATCTGCTTTACGCTCTCCCTCCCCGCTTTCACGTTATCCGTCCCGATGTACAGCACCCTCTTCGATTCCGGCACATCGGAATCGACACAAATCACTGGTATGCCTGCTGCCACCGCCTTGTCGATGTCCGCCTGAAAAAAATCCTTTCGCGCCGCCGACAGGCAGATTCCTGACGGTTGTCTTTCCACAACGTTTCTGAACGTGGTGGCCTCAGCGCCCGGATCGTACGTCTCCGGACCGACCATTTCGGCCTTGACTCCGAGTTTCTGGGCCGCATCCATGAAGCCCGCTTGCGCTTCCTGCCAGTACGGCAAGTTGATGTTGGTCGCTACGAAGTAATACTTCTCCGTCTCCTCATGGTAAGGTTTCGCGCACGCACCAATGATCGCCGCCACCAGGAGAATAAGAAAAAATGCCAATGCCACTGCATGTTTCCTCATTGACCCTCTCCTTTCGCATTCCGCCCGGCCTTCGGCGTGTCCTCGTACCGATGGCACTCTGTGGTTGTTAGGGAATTCTCCTTGCTGCTCTAGGTAGGCCGTCTCGCACCCGGATTCTAGCACCGCCCGTCCCCGCCGGAGCATCTATTTGATTCAGCAACACCCCGCGCGGTCGTTTTCGAGTCCCAGCAGGCCGCCAAGTAAGCATTAATTTGTCATCCCGAGTTTGGCTGCCGCAGGCAGGCAAAGCGAGGGACCTGCTTTTTTCAACCGCTTCGAGGCTTACTTCAGGATTTCTTCCGGAACTCTTCGGCAGGAACCGCCACCACTTTCCCATCACGCCAGATGTAGAGGGGCAATCCTTCTCTAGCGTGCTCTTCGACCACTTCCTCCATAGCGGCCTTCATAGCCAGCGCGGCCCGCTCCAGGAGAGGCAACTACAAGGGCATCTGGGGGAGGTTTAATCATAACTTTCGATCGAAGACCCCGACCCTGTCGGGACTTTCAACCTCCCCGCGCCAACTCCGTCTCCCACGGATCGCAGGACACGGGTCACGGATCACGAATCCCCATTCACTTCCTGCTAGAATCGGGGCAGCGACCATTCAAGGAGTCCCCCATGTCTGAAGCCATGCAAGCCGCAATGACCGTCCCGACCCGCACCGAGTCCGACTCCATGGGCAAGATCGACGTCCCCGCCGACCGCTACTACGGCGCGCAAACGGCCCGCTCGCTCATCCACTTCGCCATCGGCAAGGACACCATGCCGCCCGAGCTCATCCGCGCCTTCGGCATCCTCAAAAAGGCCTCCGCGCTCGTCAATTTGGATCTCGGCAAGCTCTCGCATGAAAAGTGCTCCCTGATCTCCCGCGCCACCGATGAAGTCATCGAAGGAAAACTCAACGAGCACTTCCCTCTGCGCGTCTGGCAAACCGGCAGCGGCACGCAGACCAACATGAACGTCAACGAGGTCATTTCCAACCGCGCCATCGAAATTGCCGGCGGCGAAATGGGCAGCAAGAAGCCCATCCATCCCAATGACGATGTAAATATGTCGCAGTCCTCCAACGACACGTTTCCCGCCGCTATGCACATCGCGGCTGCCACGGAAACCGCGCGCCGCTTGCTTCCCGCGCTGAAGAATCTTCGCGACGCGCTTGACGCCAAAGCCAAGGAATTCGCGGACATCGTAAAAATCGGCCGCACTCATTTGCAGGATGCCACGCCGCTCACCCTCGGCCAGGAATTTTCCGGCTACGTCAATATGCTCGACCGTGATGGCGGACGGGTCGCCGTCGCTCTCGACGGCCTCTACGATCTGGCTATCGGCGGCACGGCCGTCGGCACCGGCCTCAATGCGCATCCCGAATTTGCCGTTCGTGCCGCGCGCAAGATCGCCGAACTCACCGGCCTTCCCTTCCGCTCGCATCCCAATAAATTTGCCGCGCTCTCCGCGCACGACGAAATCGTCTTCGCCTCCGGCGCGCTAAAAACGCTTGCCGCTTCGCTCATGAAAATCGCCAACGACATTCGCTGGCTCGCCTCTGGCCCGCGCTGCGGCCTAGGCGAACTCACTCTTCCCGAAAACGAGCCCGGCTCTTCCATCATGCCGGGCAAAGTAAATCCCACGCAGGCCGAAGCTCTCACCATGGTCGCCGTGCAGGTCATGGGCAATGACGCCGCCATCGGCTTTGCCGGCTCGCAAGGCAACTTTGAACTGAATGTCTTCAAGCCGGTGATGATTTTCAACTATCTCCACTCCGTCGAACTCCTCGCCGACTCCTGCAACAGTTTCGTGTCCCACTGCGTCCAGGGCATCGAAGCCAACACCACGCAGATCGAGCACTACGTCCACAATTCCCTGATGCTCGTCACCGCCCTCGCCCCCAAAATCGGCTATGACCAGGCCGCCCAGGTCGCCAAAGCCGCACACCACTCCCACATCAGCCTCCGCGAAGCCGCCCTCAAACTCGGCTACGTCACCGCCGAAGAATTCGACGCCCTCGTCAAACCCGAGGACATGACCCATCCATGACAGCTTCTCGACGCTCAATCCCGGAACACATGGACAACAAAACCGCTCTTCACGCGGCGGCAAGGAGGTATTGTGAGGACCGTTTCTCGGAGTGGACCCAGATCTATACTGAGCTTGAGGCAAGAGAAAATGTACAGATAGAGAACAAATTCAAGCCTGGTTGGGACTACTCAGAAGAAGCATACGGAGTTTTTCCTCGATATCGTGTTGACAAGGCCATAAAGATAGAAGTGGAAAGGTTAGCGCCGAAATCAAGCAATAGTCTTGAGGAATTACGGTCTCGATTGATCAGTGCATGTGATATCGCCGAAGGTCGGCTTCTCACGGAATTTAAGAACGAAATCGCACGCAAGGCTCTTCGAGAAGAATCGGAAGAGTGCAAGGCGTACATTCGCATATTGAGTGAAGGCGATCTTCTCAGTATTGCACGTCTCCCTTTCCGGCGCGTCCTGGCTGAAAAGGAAAGCAAAGAACTCTGGAACCAATTAAAGCTGACTTGGGCTATTGGAGAGGGCTACTGGTTCCCGCTTAGGGAAGCCCAAAGTCCGCCGAACGTCTTGGCGTTTCACCTGGACTACTTTAAAGCAATAGACGGACTTTCGCTTTTGCATGATGCCCTCGGTCAACGTGGCATCTCACGGGTCCTTGAACTCCATGAATTTGGTCCGGATGAACCTGACTATGAGATTGAACTCTCGATTTTTGAGCCCGCATACCGCTGGGGCGGAGAGCAGTATTGCACGGCGGCAGGACTAGACTGGGTCGTGTACGCGTCTCACGAATCCTCAATCACGATCGGCGGAGACTGGCTACTGGAGATACTCAAGGAGAAACGGCCAGAATGCACCGAGCGTACCTATAGCGGTCCGTATTCGACAAATGATCTTCGGGGCGCGTGGAAATGGGAATGACCACCGAAACCGGGCACCGAGGGTCAAGTGATCAGCCGACTCGTCTTTTTCGCTACGCCGTGCTCATCTTTCGTGTTGCAGCCTTATGGGCAGCAAGCGTAAACGCTGAAGCCGACGCCGAAAACTGTGACTTGGGAATACTACGATGAGGAGTTTTGAGAGCTTTCGAGGAACGCCGCGAAATCAGCTACTCGAGCGGATTGGTCCAGCGCAAGCCGGGGAAACGAGCGAAGTCCCGGTCGGTGGTGTGGAGGATGCCGCCGTACTCGACGGTCAGCGCGGCCAGGTCGGCGTCACTGATCAACGGCCCGCGAGCCTGGCCCTCCAGCAACATTTGCCGGAGCAGACTCCAATGCTGATCTCCGGCTGCCAGGAGACGCACGTTGGGCTGCTCCAGCCATTGATCCACAATCTGGACGACTTCCTCGGGCGTGAACCGCTTTCCGGAGAGTCTTGGGTTGGTGACGATTCTGAGAAAGGCCGTCACCGTCTGCCATGGTAAACCAACCGGCGCCGCATTCGAGAACGTCTGTTCGACCCATGCGCGAGCCTTGGCATGCTGTTGCGAATCGGAATCGTAAGCGTATAGCAACAGGTTGGCGTCGAGAACGATCAACGGTGCAGCGGGCCTTCCAGCGCTTCGATCAAGTCCTCCACATTGTCATAACTAAGACCGGGAGGCAGCCCCAAGGGCCGGGGATGAACCAGGAAAGGTTTTGGTGCGGGTTTCGCGGAAGCCATCAAACCCAAGCGAAGAAAATGGTTCACGGCGGCTTTCAGCGAAGCGCCGGAACGGCGGAGTTCCCGGCGCAAGAGCTTGGCGACGTCGTCGTCGAGGGAAAGGGTGGTGCGCATATCATGATGCTTACAGAATAGGCATCATGATGTCAAGCCACATAATCTCTTTGTCGCAACTCTGAAAAGGAAATAAGAAAATGCTGAGCTCGCTGCAATCAAGTCGAGGAGGCCAAGTGACCAGCCGATTCCCCTTGCTCATCTCCCTAGCACTCTCGTGGGGACTGTTGAGCTCGGGACAGAATAATGCTCAAGAGAAATATTCCCTCAAGCCGACGCCGAAGACGGTGGCTTGGGGCTACTACGACGCGAAGGCGGCGCCGGTGTTGCGCGTCAAGTCGGGTGACACGGTGGAGATGCAGACGCTGCTCGGATCGACGGCAGCTCAGGACGAGAAGCATCCGATCATTTACGTTAAGCACTTGGTGCCACCGCGGGGCTACCCGCCACTTGCCCGCCAAACGGTGCTGCATGGGACAATTGCAATTAAACTTACGATAGCGGCCGACGGAACCGTTCTCAAAGTGGAATCCGCGCCTGGAGATAACAATACTATTGGCTTCCCGATTCTTCGAAGTGACGCAGAAAAGTTGGTCAGGAAGTGGACTTTTGGATGTGTCGGCTGTCCACCAAGCACACCTTTCGAGCACACGATAAGGTTTAACTACCGGCTGGACAACGAGGACATCTTGCCTGACAACTGGGTGGTGATGAATCTGCCGGACGAAGTGACAATAACAGCGATTCCTCCTGAGTGTGACCACTGCCCACCCAAGAAGGTTGTTAAATAGGAGCCTGCATGACTCGTCGCATGATCTCGCTGGGTCTTGGAATTCTCGTTTCCATAAGTTCGCTTTCGGCACAGCAGGCGACCTACACGCTGAAGCCGACGCCGAAAACGGTGGCTTGGGGCTACTACGACGCGAAGGCGGCGCCGGTGTTGCGCGTCAAGTCGGGCGATACGGTGGAGATTCAAACGCTGATCACGAACAGTCCGAAACGGCTGGAAGATGCGGGCTTGCCGCCGGAGCAGGTCGAGCAATCGCTGCGCGACATCACCGACCAGGTGAAGGACAAAGGACCGGGCGGGCACATTCTCACGGGGCCGGTTTACATTGAAGACGCGCAACCCGGCGACGTGCTCGAAGTGAAAATCCTCGCCATAAAACTGGCCATTCCTTACGCCTACAATGCTTTCGGCCCCGGGCGCGGCTATCTGCCGGACGATTATCCTTACGCGAAAATCAAAATCATTCCGCTGGATGAAAAGCGCATGGTGGCGAAATTCGCGCCGGGCATCGAAATTCCGCTGCATCCTTTTTTCGGCAGCATGGGCGACGCGCCGCCCGAAAGCGCGGGTCGCTTCAACAGCGCTCCGCCGTGGATCATGGCGGGCAACCTCGATAACAAGGACCTCGTCGCCGGAACGACGCTCTACATTCCCGTGCACGCGCCCGGCGCGCTCTTTGAAGTGGGCGACGGCCATGCCGGCCAGGGCGACGGCGAAGTGGACATCACCGCGCTCGAAACTTCGCTTATCGGCACGTTTCAATTCATTGTGCGCAAGGACCTGCACCTGAAGTGGCCGCGCGCCGAAACGCCCACGCACTTCATCACCATGGGCCTCAACGATGACCTGAACGCCTGCGCCACGCTCGCCGTCCGCGAAATGATTGATTTCCTCGTCACCGAAAAGCATCTCTCCCGCGACGACGCCTACATGCTCTCGAGCGTCGCCGCCGACCTCCACATCACCGAACTCGTCGACGGCAATAAAGGCGTCCACATGATGCTCCCCAAATCCATCTTCGTAGGCGCAAACAAATGAGCACGCGCTCTCTTGTAGGGGCGCTCACCTCCGTCATCCCGAGCGGAGTCTGCGGAGCGAGGGATCTGCTTTTCGCGTTTCTCTTTGTAGTGGCGCAGCATGCTGCGCCAAGACAGCTCTTTCGGAAACTTTCCGTACAGGAAAGTTTGCCCGCCGCAATTTCCGGGCTAACATGAACCAGAAAGCCCCGCCCCAATTTGATAGCCGGAGGAATCGTGAGCTGCAGAAGCGCATTGGCATTGCTGGCACTCGTGTTTTGCGCAGGGTCGCTTGGGGCTCAGTCCAAGGAGAAACCGGAGTGGTGCAAGCCGCTGCCCCGGCCGGAATACAAAGCGCTAGAGCGCGTTCTTCCGGATGATCCCTGGTTCGAGGTCTACAAAGTTGCGCCGGGAGTCTTTGCGATTTACGAACCGAAGCAGGCGGAAGAAACGATTGCGTACCTGATTGTCGGCCACAAACAAGCCGTTCTCTTCGACACCGGGATGGGCATCGACAACATTCACAGGGTCACGACTCGATTGACTTCGCGCCCGGTGGTGGTCCTGAACTCGCATACGCACGACGATCACGTCGGCGACAACTGGCGGTTTCCGTATATTTTCGGCATGGACACGGATTTCACCAGGAAGAACGCAAAAGGTTCGCGCGAAGATGCGCAGGCGGAGATTACGCCCGACCAGCTTTGCGGCGATTTGCCGAAAGGTTTCAACCCAAAAACATACGCGACAAAACCGTGGAGAATCTCTCACTTCATACACGATGGGTTCAAGGTCAATCTCGGCGGCCGCACGCTGGAAGTCTTGTCCACTCCGGGCCATACACCGGATGCAATTTCGCTGATCGACCGCGAAAACGGATTGCTGTTCACGGGCGATACCTATTATCCCGCGCCGATTTGGCTGTTTCGGCCGGAGACGGATTTTGACGCCTACGATAAATCCGTGAAACGCCTTGCAGCTCTGGCGCCAGAAGTAAAACTGGTATTGGGAGCGCACAACATTCCAGTGGCCGAGCCAACGGTGCTGCCAAGGCTGGTCACCGCATTTGAATCCGTGCGAGCCGGAAAAGTGCCGCCGCAAAAAACTGAGGACGGAAAAACCCTGTACGTCACCGAGGGCATCTCATTTCTTTTGAAGACCGGGGCCGTAGGAGCAAACTGATTTTTTTGAAAGCTGGGGATGGGCCGCCTTTTCCCAAGACTTTTGTCCGTAACTCTTGCTTTTTTGTTGCCGCTGATTCCGTCATTGGACGCGAGCCAGCAGAAACAAAAACCGGACAAAAAAGAGAAACCTCTAAAGAAACAAGTACTGAATTTTGACGGCGGCATTGTTTTCGCAACGGAGGGAAGTCTCTCCGAGCTGACCTGCTTCCGATTGGACGGCCGCGTTACCGCGCCCGGCTTCTTCGATGATTTCAAGCGCATCGATGATGAAAACGGAACGGAGTATCGAAGCGGAAAGGAAATCGCTACCGAGTTTCCCGAAGAGCTTCACGTTGGTTTCGTCATGTTCGATATTCCCTGCAAGAGCCAGATGGCGCAGCCTGGCCCCCGTAAATATATGACGGGAGAAATGATGAAGTCGCTACGCTTTTCGTTCTATTGGAAACGGGGCATCGAGTTGCGGCACATTGAAAATCTGAAGCCACCAGCCGCGGCCGCCGAACCCATCGAGCCCTTCAACACGGAGAGCAAAGAGGAACTGCCGAAAAAATATCGATGGATTCTGGAGTTCGACATCCCCAGCGCGGGAGTGCCGCTGACGGATCGCCTGGTGTTGATTATCCGTACGCCGGATGGACGAAGGGCCGCGCGAGTCGCGGCACGGCTGTGATGGAACAGGAAATGAAAATTAGAAAATGGAAATTAGAAAATAGAAACTGGATCGTAAGTTGCTGCTGATTTCGAAATCTAATTTCGAGTTTCCAGTTTCCGCATTTGTCAGCCCATGGAGCTGACTTTTTCGGGTTCGATTTTGTAGGTTACGCGGACTTCGCCGGGCTTCCGGAAGGGATAGACCGGATTGCCGAGATATTTCTTAGAGAGCTTGTTGATGTGGTCGTCGGCGCCGTTCTCCGTAATTTCCACGACCTTGCCGCGAATTTCCAAGTAGCGGTAAGGATTCGCAGGGTCTTGCAGCGAGATGGAGACGCGAGGGTCGCGGCGGATGTTCATGTCCTTCACGCGGCCCTTGGCGGAATTGATGCGGACAAATTTCCCGTCGTAGTCCACCCAGACGGGGGTGACTTGCGGACTGCCGTCCTTCATCAGCGTTCCTAGATTTCCAAATGCCTGCTTCTCGAGCAAATCGGCATATTTTTCTGGAATTACTTGGGACATTTTGCCTCCTCAAATCAAACGAGAATCATTTCTGGAATTTTCTGCCTCACGATCAGGGTCGCTCCGGTCAACGCTTGTACTTCCGACGGGGTCCAGCCGCGAGCAACCTCTCGGAGAATCAAGCCTTCGGGCTTGACGTCGATCACGGCGACATCGGTGACGATAGTATCCACACAGGTCAGACCTGTGAGCGGATAAGTGCACTGCTTCACGATTTTCGGAGCGCCGTCCTTCGTGGTGTGCTCCATGCAGACAATCAAGGTCTTGGCGCCCGCAGCAATGTCCATCGCGCCGCCGATTCCGCCGGAACCTTTGGCGCCAGGAATTTTCCAATT
The DNA here is from genome assembly GCA_035279725.1 of Candidatus Acidiferrum sp. Classification (GTDB taxonomy): domain Bacteria; phylum Acidobacteriota; class Terriglobia; order Acidiferrales; family UBA7541; genus Acidiferrum. The sequence goes on along the minus strand of DATEHF010000012.1, from coordinate 7,543 downwards.
CGCCAGATCACCTTTTTCGGAGACTTGAAATCCGCCAAGAACAGCGACGTCCAAATGCCCGCCACGCGACATGAGATGGGCGTCTGCCTGATGAAAAAAAGAAGCTCCTGGAATCAACGTAACGGGGACTTTCATGGCATCGACTTGATCGAAATCTTCTTCACCGGGTTTTGCGCGGCGGCCCATGCCGAGAATTCCGTTTTCGCTGTGGAAGTAGACGGTGATTTCTTTCGGCACATAGTCGGCGATGAGATTGGGAATTCCCCAGCCGAGATTCACGTAGGCACCGTTGGGGAGTTCGAGCGCGGCGCGTTGCGCAATTTGTTCGCGTGTGAGGCGAGGCTTAGCCTGCGCGGCTTTATCTTGAATGCCGTTACCCGGCATAACGGAGCCCTTTCGCTTGCACGATACGATGGACGAAAATGGCCGGAGTCATGACACTTTCCGGATCGATGGAACCGACGGGCACGATTTCTTCCACTTCGGCGATGGTTGTCTTCGCGGCCATGGCCATGATGGGATTGAAATTTCTAGCGGCCAAGCGGTAGGTGAGGTTTCCGAGTTCATCGGCTTGCTGCGCTTTAATGAAGGCATAGTCGGCCTGAATTGGCAATTCGAGAATGCAGCGCTGGCCCTGCAGGAGGCGTTCTTCCTTTCCCTCGGCGACTTCCGTGCCCACGCCAACGGTAGTGTAGAAGCCTTGCAGGCCTGCGGCGGCGGCACGCATGCGTTCGCACAAAATTCCCTGCGGCACGAGCTCCAACGTTACTTCTTTTGCTGCGAAACGATCCTGGAAATAATTGGCATGCGGTCCGGGAAAGGAGGCGATCACGTGTTTGATCTGATTGTTTTTGAACATGAGGCCGAGCTCGCCCTCGCGGGTGCCACAGTTGTTGCTGATGGCCGTGATGCTTTTCGTGCCTTTCCGCGTGAGCGCTTGAATCAGATTATTTGGAAAGCCGGCGCCGCCGAATCCGCCGAACATGATTCGAGCGCCGTCGGGAATGTCGGCGACCACTGTGTCGAGACTGGCGTAGAGTTTCTTCTTCATCGCGCGCTCGTTGCTCCAGCTCGCAGGCTTGGCAGGAACCTTGACGCTACGCCGCTCGAGTACAGCCAGCGGCCAGTTTCTGTTGCGGATAGATCATGTTCCAACAGGGCGCGCAAATCCGTTTCGTCGTCCACGTCCATTTCGTTACGCGGGTTGCGGCGAACCACAACCTGGGCACGCGCGCTTTCGGCTTCGGCCAAATGTTTTGCAAAACTACCGGCGCCGAAATGCGAAGGAAAAAGCGTGGGTGGAGTGCGCAAAATGCCGTTGGTGCCAGTTCCATCGCGAGAGGGAACGATTACCAAACTTGGGCCATGGCAATCAGCCGTGAGCAGTTCATCTATGTCGCTGGATTGAATGAGCGGCAGGTCGAGCGGGATGCGAAGCAATCCAGTAACGCCCCGTTGTTCGCAGATCCTTGATGCGGCATCAACGGAATGGCTCTCGGAAATCTGCTCTTCTTCGCGCAGAATCTCCCAACCATTTTCTTCGGTAAGCTGCATGGCGGGAACATAATTCGTAACGACAAAAATTTTTTCGGCACGGCGAGTTCCCTGCACGGCGCGAACCGTGTCCGCGAGCATGGCCTCGGCCAGGGCGAACCGCTCTTCCGGAGAGAGCACACCGGTCAAACGCTTCTTTGCGTTATTTAAATCCTTGACGGGTAGGAGGAGCGCTCGCATGGTAATCGCTTAGTAGGCGTCTTCGCTGTAGGCCACGTGACTCTCCAGCCGAAGCATCGGGAGTTGTGGCGCGTTGGACAACAGGTCCTGTTCAGGCTGATCGAACAGACGGCGAATCTTATAAGTGGTGGTGCGTTCCGCGGGAATGCGGCCGATAGACCGAATCCTGGCGCGAAATTCTTCCGGCGACACGAATTCGCCGAAAGTTGCGCCGGCAGCTTTGGAAATGCTCTCTTCCATAAGCGTGCCGCTGAAATCGTTCGCGCCAGCTTGCAAACAAGCGAGCGAGGTTTCGAAACCGAGCTTTACCCAGGAGACCTGCAAGTTCTTGATCGCACCGTGCAGAAGAATCCTTGCGAGGGCGTGCACTCGCAAGTGTTCTTCGCGCTTCGCTCCGGGCCTTGCGCCACCGTGGCGATAGAGGCGTGTGTTCTCATGGATGAATCCAAGGGGCACGAACTCCGTGAATCCACCAGTACGTTTTTGGATGGCGCGCAATAGGAGCATGTGCCGCACCCAATGCGCGGGCTCTTCCACGTGTCCGTACATCATTGTGGATGTGGTGGGAATACCAAGCTCATGCGCTGCGGTAATGATCTCTACCCAACGCGCGGCGGGCAGTTTGTTGGGACTCAATTCCTGGCGAACCCGATCATCGAGGATTTCCGCCGCGGTGCCGGGAATGCTGCCCAGGCCCTCATCCTTCATCATTTGCAGGTAGTCGCGCAGGGACATTCCCGTTTTCACAACACCGTAATCTATTTCCATTGGAGAGAATGCGTGGACGTGCATCGCGGGAATCGCTTGCTTGATGGTACGCAGCAGATCACGATAAAAGAATCCGTCGAGGTCGCGCGGCAATCCGCCTTGGATGCACACTTCCGTAGCGCCGCGATCCCAGGCCTCGCGGGCGCGCCGCACGACTTCTTCAAGGGAGAGCGAATAGGCGTCAGAGGCCCCAGGTCCGCGTCCGAAACCGCAAAAGCTGCAGCCCACGAAGCAGACATTGGTGAAGTTGATGTTGCGATTCACAACGTACGTGATGGCGTCGCCGACGGCCTCCCGCCGCAAGTGATCCGCGACGGCGATCAGTGCGTCGAGCGCTGGGCCCTCCGCGGTCGCAAGAACGAGTCCTTGTTCGAAGGTCAACTCTACGCCAGACGCCGCGGCGTGGAGAATTTCACGGACCGCTTCCGGGCAGGATTCCACCGGGGGCAACGCCGTTCCGGAGATCGTGGGAATGGCCATTTCTTGAGTATCCTACCAGAGGTGCGCGTCTAGCGTGATAGTCAGACGGGTGAATCTGAATTTAGTAGAAAGTGGCGCGGAAACGCACGATATTCGCAAGGGATCGATTCCAATCGCCGATAGCGGCAAACATAAATTGAGAAACATCCCGAGAAGGAGACATTGATTTATTCGGCGGGTCCGGCGCACATCGGGAATAGCGGAAGGCATAAACCAGTCTATGTTTCGCGGCACACGACGGAAGATTCAGCGCTGGCCGCTCCGGCGAGCATCCATTACCATATGCGAAGGACATGAAAAGCAAAACATTGATAATCCTGGCGATTGCACTGGCGCTCTTCGGCGCTGCAATCGCCGTTGGGGCGTCGCTCTTGCATGATGGCCTCAGCGCGCGCGCCACGCCCAGTCGATGGGAAACCAGGGTAGCGCGCAGCGTGCGTCACTTTGCAATCCCCGCGAGCGCGAAGACGACTCCGAACCCGGTGCTCGCTTCAGTGGAGGATCTGCGCGATGCGCGGATTCATTTTGCGGATCATTGCGCCATTTGCCACGCCAACGATGGCAGCGGAAAAACCATGGTGGGCGAAGGCCTCTATCCCAAGCCACCCGATCTGCGCTCAGCGGAAACGCAAAATCTTACCGACGGCGAATTGTTTTGGACCATCGAGAATGGGGTGCGATTTACGGGGATGCCGGCATTTTCCAATGGCGGGGAGCATGGAGGCATGCAGGACAGCTGGAAACTGGTCCACTTTATCCGGCACCTGCCTCATCTGACGGCCGCGGAGCGGATCGAAATGGAGCGGTATAATCCTAAGGGGCCAGAGGATCGCGCGGAAGAGCAGCAGGAGAATGAGTTTTTGAATGGAACAACCCCACAGCAGAAACCGGAATCACAAGATCATCGTCCGGAATGAAGAGGTGGAAGATGGATTCTCCGTGCAACGGGAGGCTTTCATGAAGCTTCGTTTGTTGTCGCTGGCTTTGTTGTTCGCACTCGTGACGGGCGTGGTATTTGCACACGGCAATAAAGTGCACGTAAGTGGAATGGTAGAAAAAATCGGCGCGGATTCGGTGACCGTCAAGACGCGGGATGGGAAATCCGTGGAAGTGAAACTTGTTGCTTCGACCGTTTATCTCTCTCATACGGTTAACAAGACTGCCAAGCCCGCGGACCTCAACGAGGACAAACCGGCCAATCTATCGGACGTTGCGGTCGGCGACCTGGTGGTGATTCACGCGACGCCAAAGAACAATGCTCTTGAGGCGGACGAAGTGAAGTTCTCCGCCCGTAGCGCGTTGAAGCCTGCGACGGCACCTCCCGCTAAGCCAAAGTCTTAGGTTTTTTTCCTTGAGCCTTGCCCTAATCCACTAGATGGCAGGAGTGCGTTTTCAAAATCAGCCAAACGCGGCACCTCTCTGCCAGCTCCAGTGCGCGAACTGCGCCAGGGGTAATGTGCACGACCAATGTGATGCCACAATCGACGCGAGCAATGACGATTGCGCCACGCTGCTCAAGAGTGACAATAAGACCCTCCAAGACATTTCTCGCGCTCAAGCCTCGTGGCTGCTCCGTTGCCAGAAGAATATCTCCCGCGCGCACTGCCACGTGCACGCGGCTCCCGACAGTGGCGTAGCCGAGAGGTACTTCGATTTCGCAAGCGCTCTCCTGCAGGCGGACGCGCATGACGCCATCCGTTTCGCGAAGATCAAGCACGGTGGCGCTTAGCAGATTCTCGAAGCCCGCAGCTTGCGCCACTTTTTTCCGGCGTGGGGCATTTAGAACGTCCATTGGTGCACCTGTTTTTGCCACTTGGCCCCTGTCCAGCGCGATCACGTGCTCGCCGAGGGCATCGACCTCTTCCCGGCTATGTGTCACGTACAAGATCGGGATTGCTTTCGCGGCGTTCCACACGCGGAGATCGTCCACAATCGCGGATTTCAGTTCGGCATCAAGACCTGTCAGAGGTTCATCGAGCAGGAGGACACGCGGTTCGGTTACGAGCGATCTCGCCAGAGCGATACGCTGCTTCTCGCCTCCGGAAATTTCGCCAGGCTTTTGTTGGCGGATTTTTTCGACTCGGAACGCTTTGAGAACCGCAGCGACGCGCTCGCGGGCTTCTTGCTCTGGCAAACCGCTTAATCCATAAGCAATGTTTTCTTCCGCAGTCAGATGGGGAAAGAGTGCGAGGGTCTGAAAAACGTAGGCGATGCGCCGCTTTGAAGCGGGGACATGAATTCCGCGCGCGGAATCAAACAGGACGTCTTTTCCTATCACAATTTTTCCCCCATCAGGGCGCAACAGACCCGCGAGGCAATCCAAGAGAGTGGATTTACCGGCACCGGAAGCACCGAACAAGATCGTGATGCCGGCAGGGACCTCGATGGAAACATCCAGAACGAAAGAGGAAGCACCCGCGCTGCGCTGTACTTTGCGGATTTGAGCGATGAGCATCCTGGCGTTTACTTCGCTGTCCATGGCGTCCAGACACGGCGATTTACGGCGTAGACTACGGATAGCACGGCGAAGGAAATTGCGAGAAGGAGAAGGGCCATGCGGTTGGCCTCACCGTACTCCAGGGACTGCACGTGATCGTAGATGTCGATGGAAACCGTTCGCGTGACGCCTGCCAAATTTCCGCCGACCATCAAGACGACTCCAAATTCACCAAGAGTGTGCGCGAAACTCAAAACCGCCGCTGTGACTACACCGGGGAGTGACAGTGGCAGAATGACTCGGAGAAATGTCCGCACGCCACCCGCGCCCAGAACGGCGGAGGCGTCGAGCAACCTTCGGTCGACCCCCTCGAAGGAAGCGATTAGCGGTTGTACTGCAAACGGAAAACTGTAGAGGACCGACGCTAGAATCAACCCGCCAAAGGTGAACGCCAGCCCGTGCCCGAAAAAAGCGATCCATAGTTTCCCGAGCGGTCCATGTGGTCCCATAGCCAACAGGGCGTAAAACCCGAGAACCGTCGGCGGCAACACAAGTGGGAGGGCCACCAGCGATTCGAGCAGGAATTTTCCGCGCCAATTCGAATACGCGAGCCAGTAGGCCAATGGCATCCCGATAATCAAAAGAATCGCCGAAACGCAGAGCGCCAAACGTAAAGAAAGGAACAGAGCGTCCATATTCATGACGGCGATGCACTTCTTTGGTCTGCCCCGTGAGTTACAAAGCCGTATTTTTCTAAGATGGCTCGGCCTTCCTTGCTTTTCACAAAATCCAGAAGAGCGCGAGAGGCATCCTTATTCTTCGCGCCCTTCAATAGAATTGCTCCCTGCTCGATAGGAGGATGCATGTTCTCCGGAATTATCCAGCTCTTTCCGCCCCTCATCGGAGGAGAACTGGCCAGGGAAAGAGCAATAATTCCCGCTTCGGCGTTGGCCGATTGTACAAATTGAGCGGCCTGAGAAATATTCTCGCCGTAGACGAGCTTGGCTTTCACTCGCTCATAAATGCCGGCCTTTTGCAGCGCTGCCACCGCCGCGCGCCCGTAAGGCGCATTCTCCGGATTTGCAATGGCAATCTTTTGCACCCTTGAATCCAGCAGTGCGTTCCATCGCTGATTCGTCACGTCGACCTGGGCATCACCAGGCGTCCAGAGTACGATCCTGCCCACTGCGTATTCGTAAAGTGTCCCAGGCTCGGCGAGGCCATCCGTCTCGAGTTTTTTCGCGTACGCAATGTCGGCCGAAAAAAACAAGTCGAACGGAGCACCATTCTGCACCTGCGAGAAAAAGTTGCCGCTTGAGCCATAAGTCGTGCTCACTTTGTTCCCGGTTCGCTTCTCAAACTTTTCGGACAGCTCAGCCATAACAAACTTCAGATCGGCGGCCGCCGCGATACGAATTTCCTGCCCCTGTGCGCTGGAGACGGCTGAAAACAGGGCCGAGAGGATCAGAATAATTATGATTTTCGTGAAAGATTTCATACCCGAAGAATCATGACTTCAGTGGATTTGACCAAGGCGGCGGCGCGCTCTCCGGGCTTGAGGCGCATCTCTTTGGCGGCGTCCGCGGTGATGAGCGCGGTAATTTGCTGCTCTCCGATAGCTAATCTCACTTGCGCCAAAAGGCCGCCATACTTCACTTCGAGGACGCGACCGATCAGCTGATTTCGCCCGCTGATCTTGCGGAAGTTTCCACGCCGCGATTCGATATCGCCATAACTCAGCTTTTTCGGAAAAAGGCGGTCAATTTCACTTTCCGGGATGCGGTGGTGGCCGCCGGGCGTTTTCACGGACTTGATCTTTCCGTGGTAGATCCACTGCTTCAAAGTGGGATAGCTGATGCCAAGAATATTTGCTGCTTCCCGCGGCGGCAAGAGCTTTTGCACGAGCGGCCTCCAGTGAATCAGCAGAATACCGCAGGAATAGTCGCTATATCAATACGTTTTTATACGGATTATACGACTGGCTTAGCTACTTTCCGTCGCAAAAATAAAACGTTGTAGCCAGTATTTATGGACTTCCGGTTTGCAGTGCGGTGTTGAAGTGTAGCTTTTTGTTTTGCTGCTGCGTCTGAAGAAGTTAAGGAGGCAGCGTGATTCAACTTCGAC
>DATEHF010000011.1:0-27873 GCA_035279725.1 Candidatus Acidiferrum sp. | reverse complement strand
GACTAGTTCCTAGTCGGCCTCCCTAGCAAGCATCGTTGTTCTTGGTTCCTGGTGACCAGGCCCAGCCATTTGGGGTATATGTGCAGTTTTGAACAGACAGACGTTTTTGTTTGTGGAATGGTATTAGTGGGGGTATTTGCCGGTGTTGCCCCCCATGGTCATCTGATTGGAGGTGCGTTATGACCTGTCCCTCATGCCGCTCAGCCAAGCAGGTCGAATTGACAGCCGAGATGCTCATCCATTTCCCAGGACTCGAGAATATCGACAAACCTGGCGTCTTAGTGTTCCCGAATCTCACAGTCTGCTTGGATTGCGGCTCCTCTCGATTTATCATCCCGGAGACTGAATTGACGTCGGTTGTGAAGGACTTTGCATATTGCCACTGACAAACGTCCTTCCCAAAAGGACTGCTTCCACAGCAGGGAGCAACTCGCTTCCGGCCTTTGTTTTGACAACGTAGCCTTGTGCGCCCAGGCTAAGAGCTTCTTGCACCGCGCTAGGAGAAGATTCCAGCGTTAAGAAGATGATTATAGAATCCGGGACAAGCTTGCGAATTTGACGAGCGGCTTCGATTCCGTTCAGCCTTGGGAGGCCGATGTCCATCAAAATCAAATCCGGCTGCCGTTCCGCCGCCTTCTGAACCGCTTCGCATCCGTCAGAGGCTTCGCCGATGACCTGCAAGTCGCACACGCTCGCCAAGGTCGATAAAACGAATTGCCGAAAGGGTAGAAAATCCTCCACGACAAGAACGCGGATTGGAATCGCGTGACTCAGTCCGGGCCAAGTTTCGGCCTTTGGCGTCATGGAGCGATAATCTAACGAAGCTCCCGCTTTATAATCAACTGTCAAAATTTACAGTGGTCCGCAAGGATGCCCAAATTCATGGCTCCGGTTCGATCCAAACTCTGGCCAGAGAAGGCGCCCTATTGGGCTATGTGGGCATAAAGTGTGGTTGAGCCACATCCTGGCGTTCAATGCCTGGTTAGTTCGGGTTATCGGAGGTTGACCTACTAACGCCGGACGCTGCGGTTTGTGCCGTCCTAGAAATCAGCGTAAAATCAATCGATTGAGCATTATTGATGGCTACACCGTTTAACATCATCTCGAACTTGCCGGCGAAGCCGGTGCCTGCGCCGGGTGCGCATCCGCGGCCGGATTGGCTGCGCGTCAAGTTTTTCGGGGGCGAGCGCTACCAGGAACTGAAGCGCACCATGCGCACGCTCGATCTGCACACCGTATGCGAGAGCGCGCGCTGTCCCAACATGGGCGAGTGCTGGGAGCATGGCACGGCCACGTTCATGATTCTGGGGGACATTTGCACGCGCGCTTGCGGGTTCTGCGCGGTGTCTTCAGGCAAACCGGTAGGCCCGCCGGATGAAGATGAGCCGTTTCGCGTGGCGGAAGCCGTGGCCGAGATGGGGTTGCGCTACGCGGTGGTGACTTCCGTGAACCGCGACGACCAACCTGACGGCGGCGCGCACATTTTTGCCCGCACCATCGAAGAGATTCGCTGTCGTGTTCCCGGCTGCAAAGTCGAAGTGCTGATTCCCGATTTTCGCGGCGATTGGAATGCGCTAGACGTCGTACTTGCCGTGCGGCCGGATATTCTTAACCACAATACGGAAACCGTGCCGCGGCTCTACAGGCAGGTGCGTAAAGGCGCGGTGTACGAGCGGTCGCTCGAGTTGCTGCGGCGTTCGAAAGAAGCGCATCCGGAAGTGCCGACCAAGACGGGGTTGATGCTTGGCCTCGGAGAAGAAAAAGAAGAAGTCCTCGCTACCATGCAAGACCTCGCGGCGCAGGGAACGAATATTCTCACGCTCGGGCAGTATCTCCAGCCCACTCGCGAGCATCTACCCGTTGTCCGCTACGTGCATCCCGATGAATTTGCCGAATATAAAGTTCTGGGCGAGGCCATGGGCTTCAAGCACGTCGAAGCCGGCCCGCTGGTGCGCTCTTCCTACCACGCCTTCGATCAAGCCGAATCCGCAAGAACTTAGACATCCAAAACGATTCTTTCAAGAAATCGGCGGTCAAAGGAGAGCGAGTATCTTGGGATAGTGGGCCAGCATTCAGCCTTGGTGCCGGACCTCCTTGCCAGGCATTGCTTGGCCGCGCCTACGCACAGGCAGGTGAACGGGCGAAGGCGGAAAGCATCCTCGAGGAACTGAAGACCTTGTCGCACCAACAGTACATCTCTCCATTTGATATTGCCGTCATTTACGCCGGACTCGGTGACCTGACTACCACATTCCAACTGCTGGAGCAGGCCTATCAACAACGTGTTTTCCGAATCATCGAGCTGACGTTTCCGATGTTTGACAACCTGCGGCCCGATCCGCGCTGGCAGGATCTAGTGCGACGGATCGGTCTCCCGCATTAGGGTAGGACCTGTGTGTTTCGGTAACCGAGAGCCAGGATTTCGGCCACTCTATTCGAGGCGCAGGTTGAATCCACATGGCTCTATGGCGGAAGTGGTGTTGAGCGGATATATCGCGTGTAACGTCGCATGCGCTGCCTATTTCCAGGGGTTCCTTCCGCCGCGGCCTAAAATGCTCGCTGCGAAGGCTATTTTGGTGTGGCGGTGGACCAATCGGTGAAGGGGACGGCGCGGCCGCCACGGATCACCGTGGGGAGCACGTGGTCGAACCCTTTGTGTTCTTTCGACGAATAGTTCAGTTTGAGCTGGGGCCCGAGGCCCAGATCCATTTCATGGATCGACTCGATACCTCGGATCAGCCCTTCGCGCGTCAAATCTTTCCCTGCCTTCTTTAACCCTTCCACCAGCACCATGGCGTCGACGAAGCCTTCCAGGCTTACGAAATTCGGTTGGGCCGAGGGGGAGTATTTCGTCAGCGCGCGGCGATAAAGCGTTACAGTCTTGTAATCAGTCAGATAATACGGTGGCACGACCTGTGTAATCACCGTGCCTTCGGCATCAGGGCCCGCTTCCCGGATCAACTCATCCGTTCCCACGAAGGATACGGTTAGGAACAACGGCTTCCAACCCTTGGCATGCGACTGCTTGAGGATTGGCGCAACCGTATTGGGAGGCCCGACCACCACGACCGCATCTGGATTCGCGGCTCTTACGGTGTCGATGGCTCCGCCAACTTGGGCGGTCTGGCGCTGATAGGATCCGACCGCGACCGGCTCGGCACCGTGAGTTTTCAGTGCCGCCTTTACACCATCAAGCACCGCCGCGCCAAAAGCATCCTCGGGATAGATCACGCCGATTTTCTTGAAGCCCAGTGTTCCCCACATGCCGTCGATTTGCTCTCGTGTTTCATCAAAATAGGATGCGCGGACATTTACGACCCAGTGGCGCAAAGGCGTATACAGTGTCTGCGCCCCGGTGAAAAGCCCGACGAGGGGAATCTTGTTGCTCTCCGCCATGGGAACGTACTTGACCGCAGTGGGTGTACCCACGAAAAAACCGAGCGCAAATACTTTCTGCTCCATAAGGCGGTTGAAACACGCCTCTGTTTTTGCCGGATCGTAGCTGTCGTCATAAGCAATGAGCTTTAGCTTCCGGCCTTCGATCCCGCCGGCCTCGTTAACCATGGAGAAATACGCCTTTGCACCGGTCACCGTTTCAGTTCCGAGGAAATGCGAGGGCCCTTCCAGAGCCGAACAAGACCCTATGAGAATTTCGTTTTCGGTAACGCCTGGAGCGCTTTGCGCTTGCAGTGGCGTGCCGGCCACGAAAAGGCAAATAAAGACCGCACTGAGGCCCAAGTACCTCGGCGTACTTGCTTTCATTTTTTTTCTCCGTTTCTGAAACGCATTCCCCTGGAGCAGAACTACTCTTTCTCATTGTTTAGTCTTGCTGCGAAGGGATGTCAATGCGCTCGCAGCGGGGGGAGGCGTACAGGTAATTGTTACACTGAGGGGTAGGTTACTGGGGTGCTAGCGGAGACTCTCGAACGATGAAGGGTACTATTTCGTGCGGGATCCGACAGCAATCATCACTATGCCAACCGTCAACACAATGATCGATACCGCGGCCGGAACCTGCGCTGTTTTCTCTTCATCCACGGTAGCCTTGAATGGACCGACTTTCGCTACTTCCTCTCGCTGGTGATAACTGAAGTTCGGATGGACAAGTCCAACTACACCCAAAACTGCGAGGAGGATTCCAAGAAAGAGTGGAAGTCGTTTCATAGTACAAAACTTATCATATGTGCCGCGATTTGCATGTGGGATACCAACAAAAACACCCCCTACGCCTTTCGGGCGCGGGGGTGCAGTATCTAAACGAGAACAGGAAACCTATGCTCGGCTGGCTGCTGTTGCCGCTGCGGCTTTCTTCGCAGCCTTGGCTGCCGTGGAAGCCTTGCGGCGGCGCTTGGTCTTCGGCGGTGTGGCCGGCGCTTCGCCGATCAACTCGGCGGTCATGATGCTCGTTACGAATAATTTGGCGCCATGATCGTCAAAATCCACAGCGGTGCGTTCCTGGTCGGAAGCCGTCACGATACCCAGGCCGTACGTTTCATGCTTGATAGTCTGACCTTCCTGCATTACTTGCACAACGTCCTCCTTGGACCACGCTCACTAAGAATCCCGATTCGAATCTCTTAAAGACGAAGCCCCCGAACCCGTCGGAGGCTCTCATCGCAACGGCTAGATGCCCGTAACGTTTTCAGCCTGAAGGCCCTTGGGGCCCTTCTTCACTTCAAACTCCACTGCCTGACCTTCGTTGAGGGTCTTGTAACCGTCCATAGTGATCGCGGAGAAGTGCACGAAAACATCTTCTCCCGTCTGACGCTGGATGAATCCAAAGCCCTTTGAAGCATTAAACCACTTAACGGTTCCTTGTTCCTTCACTTGCCAGCCTCACACGCGCAACCCCAGCCGTGCCGGGATCGACGATATTGGAATTGCGTTGCGTCTCCTGATGCGTTTCCTGGTAACGGAAGAGGTGGTCTTTACAGAGCCTCGAGCGAGCCAAAAAGCATTACAAGAGCACCAAACGCTAGGACCATGGTACCACAAAAAGGCCCATCTGTCCATGACTTGGAGCAAGTACGGCAGGGGCGTTTGTGACATCTAAGTATATGAAAAAAAGCACGTTATTAGGAGTCTGGGGGGTGGCCGCTGCGATAGAAAGCACTAGTCGAGGGTTTCGGGCTGAAGGCTCAGGTCCCCCTCGCCAGAAGCCTTTTTCTCCCAATACTTGCCAACCCAAGCCTCCCAGCTTTTTCCGGCGGCGGTGTCTCGGCCCGTAAAGGCAAGTGCCGCTATTTCGGCGTAGGCAATCTTCAGCTTTTGGTGGGAGTCTTTGGGTAGAATTCTCACAAAACTGGTTTTGAGAGATGGCCCTGGTGTGCGATCGAACAAATAACCTTCGATTTTCGAATTGTCTTTGAGAGTCAGCGTGACATCGCCGCGGTAGTCGAAGGCTTTCTCAAGAGCGATGCGCAACTCTTCCTCCGTAGCCAGCGCCGGTATCCAACCTTGAACGCTCTCATGAACTGTGCCCGGAGCCACTTCGAGCGAGTCAGGATTCAGTGGAGATCCTTCGGATGTACTGGCGCTCGTAAAACGAGCGACATGGCTGGGCCGATCTGCGTGACGCGGACCCGTCACGCGCGGGTCTCCTCGAGCTGGTTCTTGTCTGATTGGATCTGAACGAGCGGATTGTAGGAGTGCACCGGCTTCGCCGGTTCGTTGAGCATAGCGAGCGCGTCCGAATCGTCATATTTGGTGGACAACTCCGCCTTTATCGTCTCCCAAAGCCCGCGCAGGCCGCTGAAGGTATGATCCACGGCCGAAGCCTCGTAGCCGCTGTGCACCATGCAGTTGGCGCACTTGGGATTCCCGGACTCGGTGCCGTAGTTTTGCCACTCAGTGGAGTCGAGCAGTTCCTGGAAGGTATCCACGTAGCCGTCCTGCAGCAGGTAGCAGGGTTTTTGCCATCCGAAAACGTTGTAAGTAGGCATTCCCCAGGGCGTGCAGGCATAAGTGCGCCTGCCCATAAGAAACTCGAGGAATAGCTTGGATTGGTTGAACTGCCAGCTCTTCTTGCGGTTGGACAAGATGGCGCGGAACAAGCGCCGCGTGCGTGCCCTTCCGAGGAAGTGCTTTTGGTCGGGCGCTTTATCGTAAGAATAGCCGGGCGATAGCATCATGCCTTCGACGCCCAACTCCATCATTTCGTCGAAAAATGCGCGGACGCTCTTGGGATCGGCGCCGTCGAACAACGTGGTGTTCGTGGTGACGCGAAAACCCTGTTTTACAGCGTCACGGATGCCGTCGATGGCTAGTTCGTAGCCGCCTTCGCGGCAAACGGAAAAATCGTGATGTTCTTTTTGCCCGTCCACGTGAACGGAAAACGTCAGGTATTTGCTGGGCTTGAAAAGATGCAACTTTTCTTTCAACAGGAGGGCGTTGGTGCAGAGATAGATGTACTTTTTGCGCGCTACCAAGCCTTCGACGATCTTATCGATCTCCGGGTGCATCAGCGGCTCGCCGCCGGGAATCGAAACCATCGGGGTTCCGCATTCATCTACAGCCTTGAAGCATTCTTCCGGGCTCAAGTCCGTTTTCAAAATGTGCGCGGGATATTGGATTTTGCCGCAGCCGGCGCATGCCAGGTTGCAGCGAAAGAGCGGCTCCAGCATCAGCACGAAGGGGTAGCGCTTGCGCCCCTTCAGCTTTTGCTTGAGGACGTACGTTGCCACTGTCCACATCTGCGAAATCGGAACCGGCATCTCTTCTATTTATCTCCGAAACTGGATAGGGGTTGACCGAGGCCCCCAGGATCTCCTGCTGTAACGGAAATCACAAGTCACTATTGTAACCGAGAACCGAGAAATTCCGCTCGGCTCCTTTACTCAGATGCAAGCGGCTGTTCCTTCGTGGCACGGTAAGTGCATCTTGCGATGGGATGCAGCTACCAGTGCAAACGGAGTCTGTGATCGCCCCGAACGGCTTCGCGGTCGCTTCGGGGGTAGAATCGAGCCGTAGCAAAGGCAAAGAAACTACTGCACTTATGCCGCGAAAAAATCTTCTGAGTCTATTCGCAGAATTTGCCCGTTTTGGCAGCGATGTGGCCGTCGTCCAAACACGCGGTTACCGCCGGGAAAAGCTGACGTATACCGAGCTTTATGCTCGTATCCTTTGTTGGAGTTATGTGCTCGCGGGCCGAAATATTGCCCCGGGTGATCGCGTCCTTCTCTGGGGCCCGAATTCGGCCGAGTGGGTGGCTTGCTTCTGGGGAATTCTATTGCGAGGCGGAGTGGTCGTCCCGATGGATGCTGGCGCGGCACCCGAGTTCGTGCAACGCGTGATTATGGATGCTGGCGTGAAGCTCATTCTGCGCGACCGTCAGCAAATGGAATTGCCGGGCGTGCCGTCCTCAGTGATCATCAACGATTTGAAGGATGTTGTTACAAGCCCTCGGCCCGGTTCCAATGCCGGTGTAGATCCGGGAGATGAATCCACGCGCAGCACGATTGCCGAAATACTCTACACTTCGGGGACGACGGCCGAGCCGCGCGGCGTTGTACTCACGCACGGCAATTTTCTGGCGAATCTGGAGCCGCTGGAGCGCGGGATCAATGGGTATCGTAAATACGAGCGGTGGTTTCACCCGTTACGTTTCGTCACGCTTGTTCCGTTGAGCCATGTCTTCGGTCAATTCATGGCGTTGTTTGTTCCGCCGTTGCTCGGAGCGGCGGTTGTTTTCGAACAATCCGGCAACCCCGGAGAGATCATTCGTACCGTCAAGAAAGAACGGGCCACTGCGCTCATCGCGGTGCCGCGCATGCTGGATCTTCTGAGCGGGGGCATGGAGAGAGAATTCGAAGGCCAAGGCGAAAAGGCGTGGCTGCAGCGCACCCTTGAAAACGCAAAGGGCCGAAAATTTCTCAAGCGCGTGTGTATGTTTCGACGAATCCATCGCCGTTTCGGCTGGAAGTTCTGGGCATTTATTTCCGGCGGAGCCGCGCTTTCGAAGGAAACGGAGGATTTTTTCAAGCGTGTGGGCTACGCCGTCGTGCAAGGCTATGGCATGACGGAGACGGCTTCTTTGATCAGCTTGAACCACCCCTTTCGCGCCACGGAAGGATCGGTCGGGAAAATTCTTCCCGGGCGGGAATTCAAGCTTGCGGAAGACGGCGAAATTCTCGTCCGCGGCGAAAATGTTTCCAGCGGTTATTGGGAACAAGGTGCCGTTCGGTCCGCGGCTGAACAGGGGTGGCTGCGGACGGGCGATCTAGGCGAACTCGATTCCGAAGGCAACCTCCGCTTCCGCGGTCGGAAGAAAAATGTGATTGTCACCCCCGCCGGTCTGAACGTCTATCCAGACGACCTGGAGGCCACGCTTCGCAAACAACCCGGTGTGCGCGATTGCGTGGTTATTCCGCTGGAACGCGGTGGTAACGCCGAGCCGTGTGCAGTTCTTTTAGCAGAGAACTCTGATAAGAGACTCGCTGCCAGGACAATTGAAGGAGCCAACTCCTCGCTCGCCGAATACCAGCAGATTCAATCCTGGATCGTTTGGCCCGACTTGGATTTTCCACGCACGCCGACCGGGAAGCCCCGCCTCTCAGTGATCTCGGCCCGCGCCGAGCAAATCCTTG
The DNA here is from genome assembly GCA_035279725.1 of Candidatus Acidiferrum sp. GTDB lineage: Bacteria > Acidobacteriota > Terriglobia > Acidiferrales > UBA7541 > Acidiferrum. The sequence continues at coordinate 19,288 of DATEHF010000011.1, read as the reverse complement.
ATAGCCGGCAAGGAACTGGCCTGGAGAACGTAGCGGCGGACTTCAGTTCGATATCGTCGCCGCGAAGCACCGTCGATCAATTACTAGAAAGCCTTGGCAAATCGAGGGGTGATGGCCCACAAGCCGACAGTCGCCTGGAAGAGCAACTGAACCTCTCTTCCCTCGACCGGGTGGAGCTACTAAGCGCCCTGGAGGAAAGGTTTCACGTGGAACTCAACGAAGCTGCCTTCGCCAACGCGAAAACCGTGGCCGACGTTGAGCGCGTGCTGCAGCAGCCTGCCGTCCGCCGCACCGAGTACGTCTTTCCACGCTGGACGCAGCGGGAACCCATTCGCTGGCTGCGGCTTGCGGTCTATTACGCCCTGGTCTGGCCTGCTACCCAGATTCTTGGCCACCCGCGCATCGTTGGCCGCGAGAATTTGCGCGGATTGCGAGGTCCTATTCTGCTCGTTTCAAATCACATTACCCGCCGCGCCGACATTGGACTGATTCTCGCCGCTTTGCCCCCGCGGTTCCGCCACCGCCTCGCCACCGCCATGGGTGGCGAGACCCTGCAAGAGATGCGTAATCCGCCCCGTGATTGGTTCTTTGCCCTCCGTTGGGCTTGTCAACTTGGCTACTGGCTCGCCACCTTGTTCTTCAATGTTTTTCCGCTGCCCCAATCTTCCGGCTTCCGCGAAAGTTTCCGCTTCGCTGGCGATTCCGTGGACCGCAGATACAGCGTGCTCGTTTTTCCTGAAGGTGTGGTCAACAACACCGACGACGGCCGCATGGCGCCGTTCCAGAGCGGCATCGGGCTGCTCGCCGAAAATCTCGGCATCCCCGTCGTTCCCATGCGACTCGACGGCGTCTGGCAAATGAAGCGCGAGCATCGCCGCCTCGCCCGCCTCGGCGAAATCACCGTCCGCGTCGGCGCACCCGTAACATTTCCGCCAAGCACCCCTCCCGAAGAAATTGCCCACGGGCTCGAATCGGTGGTCCGCTCCTTGTAAGGGCGCCCCCACGACGCGGTGCGACCCACGGCAGGACTCCGACCTAGAAAGAAGGCCGCTGTAAATCTGCACTGTCACCGCGCATCTAACCATAACCGCGGGAAAACCGCGCAGCACCCCCGCAAGCAACCGGCTAGCTTCTGTGGCAAAATAGTAGGTTCAAAGAGAACGATTCATGGCACACCGTACAACATTAGAGGAAGAACGCCCCGCAAAAACGCCAAAGGCGGCCAAGAAACCGGCCGCAAATGGCCTCGCGATAGCAACTGGCCACGAAGAGCGTGAGCGTGTATTCGACGCCTTCCGCCGCTGGGGCTATTTGGAAGCAACGCTCGATCCCCTCGGCCTGTTCGAGCCGCTAAAGCAGCCTGACCTGGATGCTCTGACCGGCGGTGCCGCCGCAGAAGCCCGCGGCATCTATTGCAATACGATCGGCGCCGATTTCATGCACCTGCCGGAACCGGAGCGCCGCCACTGGATCGCCGAGCGCCTCGAAGCTCCGTCAAGCCAGGTTGATCAGCACAAAATCCTCGAGCGCCTGATTCGTGCTGACCTCTTTGAACAGGTTTTGCAGGCGCGCTACCTCGGCACCAAACGTTTTTCGCTCGAAGGCGTCACCGCGCTGATACCGCTGCTCGACTCGATTCTCGACGAGGCGGGCGAACACGGTGCGGAATCCTCGATTATGGCCATGAGCCATCGTGGCCGCCTAAACGTGATGGTGCACACCGCCTGCAAGGTGCCCCACGAAGTAGTCGGAGGATTTGAAGACGTCGATCCCCGCAGCGTCCTGGGCGCAGGCGACGTGAAGTACCACGTTGGCGCGACGGGAACGTACGTCACCACCAGCGGCAAGGAAATCGGCATCCATCTGGTTTCAAATCCGAGCCATCTGGAAGCTGTCGATCCCGTGGCAGTCGGACGTGCGCGTGCGAAGCAGACCCGCTATGGCTTGCGCGGTCCCTACGTCGACCGTTCACGCGAAACGCAAAACAAAGTCATTCCCATCGTCATGCACGGCGACGCCGCTTTCGCGGGCCAGGGGATCTGGGCGGAAACGCTCAACTTCGCGGATCTTCGCGCCTACACCGTTGGCGGCACGATTCACATCATTGTGAACAACCTCATCGGCTTCACAACCCGACCGACGCAGGAACATTCCGCACGTTTTGCCTCGGATGTGGCCAAGCGCCAGTCCGTGCCCATTTTCCACGTCAACGCGGAAGACCCTGATGCCGTCGTGCGCGTTGGTAAACTCGCCGCGGAATATCGCGCCACCTTCGGAAGCGACGTAGTTGTGGACATTATTGGCTACCGCCGCCACGGCCACAGCGAAGTCGACGATCCCACCATCACGCAGCCGCTGCTCTACGAACGAATCAAAAACCACGCGCCGCTTTGGAAGATTTACGCCGACCGCACCGGCATTGACTCGACACAGGTCGCGGGAACGGTCCGCAGAGAATACGAAGAAGAACAAACCAAAGCCCGAGCGCTGAAAAAGATCCCGCATCTTCGAAAGCTTCCCGAGTACTGGGCGCCATATATCCACGGCCGCTACAAACCGGAGTATGAAGTGGACACCGGCCTCAGCCGGGAAAAACTCGAAGAACTGACGTCAGGGCTAGCGCGCGTGCCGGACGGCTTCCATGTTCATCCGAAGATCGCAAAATTGCTCGAGCAACGCGTCGAGATGGGCCATGGAAAGCGCGCCGTTGACTACGGATTCGCGGAAGCACTGGCGTTCGCCTCTATCGTTCTGGAAGGCAATCCCATTCGGCTAACCGGGCAGGATTCGCAGCGCGGCACGTTCAACCAGCGCCACGCCGTGCTCGTCGACACGGTGACCGAGCATGATTACCTTCCGCTCTCGCATCTATCGCCGAATCAGGCGTTCTGCGAAATCTACAATTCTTCACTTTCTGAAGCCGGCTGCCTTGGTTTCGAATACGGCTTCAGCCGCGACTATCCAGAGGCTCTTGTTTTGTGGGAAGCGCAGTTCGGTGATTTTGCCAACGGCGCGCAGGTCATCATCGACCAGTTCATCAGCGCGGGTGAAGACAAATGGAATTTGCCGGCCGGAATCGTGATGCTCCTCCCGCACGGCTACGAGGGCCAGGGACCGGAACACTCCAGCGCGCGCATGGAACGCTTCATGCAACTCGCTGCCGAAGACAACATCCAGATCTGCCAGCCCTCAACCGCTGCGCAGTATTTCCATATGCTGCGCCGTCAGGTACGCCGACAGTGGCGCAAGCCACTCATCGTTTTTACACCAAAGAGCATGCTGCGCCATCCGGATGCCAGTTCCAGCATAGAGGAATTCACGAAGCCGCGTTTCCTGCCCCTGGTTCCCGACAGCGAAGTGCAAGACGCGAAGCGTATCCTGATCGCCAGCGGCAAAGTAGGCCACGAACTGCGGGCTGAACGTCGTCGCCGGAAGGATACCAGCACGGCCATTTTCTTCCTCGACCAGCTTTACCCGCTTCCAAGGCCGGAAATCGGCACCGCTATTGACCAGCACCCCAATGCCCGCGAGATCGTGTGGGTCCAGGAAGAACCAGGAAACATGGGCGCTGCCGGCTACGTTTTGCCGCGCTTCGAGCGCATCGCCAAAGCCCGTGGGCTCAACTTCCGCTCCGTAAAACGTTCCGCCAGTGCCAGCCCGGCAACAGGCTCCGCCAAAGCCCATGAAATGGAACAAAAGACGCTCATGGCGCTCGCCTTCACAACTTCAAGCAGCGACTAGGCTTGCTCGTCTTTAACACTACATTCACATGAATGTAAGCGCACCGTGACCCATACCATCGGCTGCCCTGCGACAATCAGTCGTGGTGCATCAACGCCCGAGTGATCAAAAACTTCCCAATGCCTATCGCAACCCGCCGCTATACGGTACACTTCCGCCAAGCCGGCGTGCGATGCGATCAACCCGAATGAAACGCGTTCTTATCATCGAAGACGATCGCGATATCGTCGAACTGGTCCGCTACAATCTTGCGAACGAAGGCTTTCAGGTCAGTTCTGCGCAAGACGGCAGCACCGGCCTGACAACCTTGAAAAAAACGCCTCCCGATCTGTTGCTTCTCGACCTCATGCTCCCGAAACTTTCCGGTCTGGAAATTTGCCGGGAGATTCGCAGGGATGATTCGCTGAATCGTTTGCCGATTCTCATGCTCACGGCGCGCGGTGAAGAAGCCGACCGCGTCGTCGGGCTGGAGATGGGCGCCGACGATTACGTGACCAAGCCCTTCAGCCCGCGCGAATTACTCGCGCGCGTCAAGGCGCTGCTCCGCCGTGCCGAGCCACCCGCCGACGCGCCGCGCACCATTGAGATCGGGAAGCTGGCGATCGATCCGGCATCCTATCGCGTGAGTCATTCCGGGAAGCCCGTGCCGCTCAGTACGCTTGAATTCCGGCTGCTCTACTACCTTGCTTCGCGCCCAAACCGTGTCTTTACCCGTGATCAATTGCTGGATGCGGTCTGGGGAACCGATCGATTCGTCACCCCGCGCAGCGTGGACGTTTATGTCCGCCGCTTGCGGGAAAAAATCGAATCCGATCCGGAGAACCCCTTGTATTTGAAAACGGTCCGGGGCGCGGGCTATTTGTTTGAGACTCGTGCGGCTTAACCTTTTCTGGAAACTCGGTTTTGCATTTTTCGCCCTGCTGATCGCGGTTCTGCTCCCCGTCGATTTCTATGCTGAGCGCGCCCTTCGGCGTGACTACGAGCGCGCTGGGTTCGAACAACTCGCCGCCGTCGCGCGTATCGCGCTGGCAGATCCTCCTCAGCCTTCTTCCCTCTCGCAATCCCAAACCGCTGACTCCAGCGGCCTTCGCGGTTGGGTGGCGAAAATAGCCGCGAGCCAGGTCCGTGTCACCGTGATCGCTGCCGACGGCCAGGTGCTGGCGGACTCCCAGTCGGATACTTCGACGATGGAAAATCATGCAGGGCGTCCCGAAATCCGCGATGCTTTTGCGAAGGGCGACGGCCAGTCCATCCGACACAGCGTCACGCTCGACAACAACCTCTTATATTATGCTGTGCGCTTTTCGGTTCCCAGCGGGCCGCCTGTCGTATTGCGTTTTGCCTTGCCGCTGCAGACCGTGGACCAGGAGCTATGGGCGTTCCGCCGTCGCCTTTGGCTGGCCTCCCTGGTCATGTTGTTTGTAACGGGAATGGCGTCATTGTTGATCTCGCAGTCCTTCTCCGGCCGGGTGGAACGATTGGAGAAATTCTCCCTTCGCGTGGCCGAAGGCGATTTTCGCCCGATTGAAGCAGATCGCACAGGCGATGGCCTGGAGGCGCTGGCCGTCTCACTGAATGCGACGGCCTCGCGGATGGACCGCACCATTCGAACGCTTACTGAAGAACGCAATCTTTCCTCCGCCATTCTCGGCAGCATGGTGGAAGGCGTGGCGGTGGTGAATTCTTCCGAGCGCTTGCTCTTTGCAAATACGGGTTTCGCAGAAATCCTCGGCCTGGATCTTCCGCCGCAATCTGGCAGCGCCCTAGTCGAGGTTGTCCGCCAGACCGAGCTCATCGAGGCAGTTCGCGCTGTCTTGAAAGGCGAGTCCCGGGTTGAAACCGAGATTGTCACCGGTACTCTCCGCCAGCACTTCTTTGCCGTCACGGTCGCATCGGTTCGCGCCGCGGAAACGTTCGGCGCCGTCATCGTGCTGCACGACATCACCGAACTGCGCAAGCTGGAGCGCGTCCGCCGGGATTTCGTCGCCAACGTTTCCCACGAATTCAAAACGCCGCTCACCGCGATACAAGGATTCGCGGAAACGCTTCTCGCCGGCGCCATCGACGACCCGCAAAATCGCCTGCGCTTCCTCGAAATCATTCTCGAGCATTCGCGGCGTCTCGCTCGGCTCACCGATGATTTGCTTAAACTTTCGAAAATGGATGCCGACCGGCTGGAACTGGAGATTCGCCGCCTGAGCGTTTCTCAATTTGTCGAGAGCTGCATCGAGACTATTCAGCGGACGGCAGCTGAAAAAGACTTGCGCGTCTCCGTCCATCTTCAGCAGCCCCTGCCGGACATCGCCGCCGACCGCCGCCGTCTTGCTGAAGTCCTTCAAAACTTGCTGGACAACGCCATGCAATACACGCCAGCCGGCGGCCAGATTATGGTCGGGGCCTCGGCAAACGGCGATGACGTAACCTTCACGGTTTCTGACACCGGCATCGGTATCCCGCGAACGGATCAGTCCCGAATTTTCGAGCGCTTCTACCGTGTGGACGTCGCGCGCTCCCGCGAGGTCGGCGGTACGGGGCTAGGACTTTCCATCTCCAAACATCTTGTCGAAGCCCATGGTGGCCGTATCTGGGTCGAAAGCGAAGTGGGCCAAGGCTCGCAGTTTTACTTTACCGTCCCCATTTTTGACCTGGAACGCAATGCGGGCCGGCCTGGTCGCTAGCCAGCGAGGCGATACGGCGGCGAGAGTCTCTCTCCCCTAACTCCCCTTGTTTCAGCATTTTCATATTGTTGTGAACAAATTGTAACCATTTGCGTGGCACGATTTGGCTTACGAGCGGAAGTGTGACTTCTCGCCCTCTGCTCCGAAAGGGGACCAATGGCAAGCACTGCCGGACTCACGGAAGTTGTGCTCTATGACACGCTCGTGAATTATCTCGTTTCCATGGCGCGCACCGTCGAAGGCGCTATGAACCGCGCGCTCGATGCCATCGTCAGCCTGGAAAATCCACGTACTTCGGTACTCCCCGGCGAAGTGTTTCTGCTCGAACCGCGCATCAACGAAATGGAAATTGTCATCGACGAACATGCCATTCGCCTGCTTCGTCGCGGTTCGTTTTCGGACGACGAGATGCGCCTCATTGTCGCCGCTCTAAAAATCACCAACGACCTTGAGCGCATTGGCGACATCGCCGTCAATCTCGCCGAACGTGTCGTATCGCTTCGCGAGATGCAGGGTGCCCAAGTACCTGAAGAGTTGGCTCCCATGGCCTCCGCCGTGCGCGCCATGGTCAGCAAGAGCCTCGGTGCCCTTATTTTCCGCAACGTCGAAATGGCCACCCAGGTTCTCGAAAGCGACGACGTCGTCGATCAATATCGTGATCGCATCTTCGAGCAACTCCTCCAGCACATGACGAAAGAGCCCACTCTCGTCAGCCCGGGCCTCCAATTCATTCTGGCTACTCGCCACCTCGAACGCATCGCCGACCACGCCACCAACATTGCCGAGGACATCATCTTTTGGGTCCGGGGTCTCGACGTGCGCCATGGCCGCGGCCTGACTGTCCGTCCGGAGCAGGGCGATGTGGCCGATTTCAGCATCACCGAGAATTCACACGCCCTTCATTCGGACGTGACCCCGGCTTGCGAGGCTGAACGCGCTTGATCTTCACCTAAAGTCCTACCTCGGGGATCGGTGCACCCCTGGCTCCGGTCCCCATCTCCCCCCTTCCGAAATCCCGCAACACCCTGCAGGCATCCTCTTGACCGAGCCCTGCAGTCCTACTATCGTCGTAGAGAGAGTCGAGATGCATCAGGTTGCTCATGCGCGTGATGGCTACGCAATGCCTAAATGGCACGCCGTAGTATGTCTCTGCCTCGCCCTTCTTTTACTCTACAACCCGTACATGTCTGCGCCCGGTTCGACGAATGGTCTAAATGTCCGTCATCCGGCAAGCAACCGCGCGACCGTCGGTGCCTCCGAGTTACAGCACTTTTCGCCCGCCGATGGGAAACTCAAGTTTTCAACGCATGCGGTTGCCTCCGTCGAACAGTTATTGCGAATTCCAGACCTTTCCTCCAAAACCTTAGAGTTTTTTCCGCAGGTAGTCTTTTCGGCGCAGCAGTTTTTCGGCTCGAGCCTGTGGTTCAGGCCTCCGCCGGCTCCCTAGCTGTTTTTCGTTCTCGCTAAAAAGAAGAGTTTCCGCGGCCGGGTAAGTCCGTCGCCGTCTCGCTTTCAGTCAGGCCATTTCGAACAATTTTGCAGGTGTCTGGAATCGGTACTCTTCTTTCGCCGGTTCCATCTCCTGCCAGGACGCAGGTAATGACTCAAAAAAGACTGTGGATTGCCGTATTCGTTCTTTTGGCGGTCGTCATTCTGGCTTGGCGCTGGCTTGGACACGCGCCGACCGAAGCTGACGATCCGAATCATCACTCGCCTGGCTCGTCGGAGAGCGTCGCGGCCGTCGCGCGCGCTGAACGCCGAAGCATTGGCAACACGCTGACTATCGCCGGCGAGTTCAAACCGTTTCAAGACGTCAGTGTTCACGCCAAGGTCGCCGGTTACATCAAGGTCATTTACGTCGATGTCGGCGACCATGTGAAGGCTGGCCAAACGCTTGCCGTCCTGGAAATCCCCGAGTTGGCCGCCGAACTTTCCGGCGCCGATGCCGCCGTGCGCCGTTCTAAAGAGGAAATCCGCCGCGCGGAAGGAGACCTCGCTCGCGCGCAATCGGCGCACTCTGCCGCCCACTCCGCTTATTCACGCTTGAAACAAGCCGCGGAGGCTCGTGCTGGCTTGGTCGCCCAGCAGGAAATTGACGATTCGCAAGCGAAGGATCTGGAATCGGAAGCTCAGGTATCCAGCGCGAACGCCGCGCTCTCCTCGGCGCAGCAACAGCTTCAAGTCGCCGAAGCCAATCAAAAGCAATACGCTGCTCTTTCAGACTATTCGCGTATTGTCGCGCCTTTTTCCGGCGTAGTTACCGCTCGCTTTGCTGATACCGGCGCTCTCATTGCCGCGGGTACCTCCAACAGCGCGCAATCCCTGCCGGTGGTGCGGCTGGCTGAAATCTCTAAGCTGCGCCTCGTTCTGCCCATTCCCGAATCGGTCGCTGCTCAAATTCATTTGGGCGACCCGGTAAAAGCGCGTGTGCAGGCTCTGAATCAGGATTTCGTCGGCAAAGTTTCACGATTCGCGGATTCCCTGGATCGGCAAACGCGCACCATGGAGACAGAAATCGATTTCGACAATCGCGATGGCCATCTGATTCCCGGCATGTACGCGGAAACACAGCTTTCTCTACGCGAGAAAAAAGACGCTCTCACCGTTCCGCTGGAGTCCGTCACGCGCAACGGCGACGACGCTACCGTGCTCGCCGTCAACCCCGACAACAGCATCGAAGAGCGTCACGTGAAGCTGGGACTTGAAGACAGTGTCCGTATTGAGGTGCTCTCCGGCTTAACTGACAAGGATAGCGTAGTTATCGGCAACCGCAGCCAGTTCCGCAGCGGGCAGAAGATTCAGCCGAAAGAAGTCGGCTCAAGCGCTTTGAAACCAGCGGGAGAGCACTGATGTCCCACTTCGCGATCAAGTACCCCTTCTTCATCGTTGTGATTTGCCTCATCGTCGCGATTGTTGGCAGTGTCACGCTCGTTCGGATGCCCGTAGACCTCTTCCCGCCCATCAATATGCCGGTGGTGGTTGTGGCGACATTTTATGCGGGAATGCCGCCGGAGCAGATTGAAAGCGACATCACTGGCCGCTTCGAGCGGTTTTTCACGCTGGCGAGCGGTATAGACCACATCGAATCGCGTTCGCTGCCAGGCGTAAGTCTCATCAAAGTCTATTTCCAGCCAGGTCTGGACGCGGACGCTGCGGTCAGCACTATCTCGAACCTCGCCATGGCAGATCTCCGGCGCCTTCCTCCTGGGACGCTGCCTCCCGTGGTTTTGAAATTCGACGCCTCCAGTCTTCCCGTTTGTCTAATCACTCTCAAAGGTGAGGGCTTGAATGAGACACAGCTCCGCGATCTCGGCCAATACAATGTGCGGAACCAGGTGGCCAACGTACCGGGCGCCAGCGTTCCCCAGCCCTTTGGCGGCCGTTACCGCCAGATCATGGTTTACGTCGATCCGCTGAAGCTCGAAGCCCATCAATTGAGCCTCATGGACGTGGTCCGCACTGTGAATGACAGCAACCTCATCCTGCCGGCCGGGGACGTGCGCATCGGAAACATCGACTACAACCTGTATACGAACAGCCAATTGCCGACAACCTCGGAGATCAATGCGCTTCCTCTCAAGACCATCGGTGGCGCTTCCGTCCTCGTTGGTGACGTCGGGCGCGCCCAGGATGCGCAGCAGATTCAAGTCAACGTCGTCCGCGTGGATGGGCAGAAGTCGGTTTACCTCCCGGTGATGAAGCAAGGTGGAGATACCAATACCATCGCGGTTGTGGACGGCGTCAAGTCAGCCGTCGCCGCCCTCTCAGATGTGCCGAAGCAGCTCTCCGCCAAAGTGGTCTTCGACCAGTCGCTCTTTGTGAAATCCGCCATCGAGAACCTGCTGCACGAAGGAGCGATAGGTCTTCTTCTGACGGGCTTGATGGTGTTGCTGTTTCTTGGGAGCATGAGGGCTACCGTTGCCGTGTTCCTTTGCATTCCATTATCGGCGTTGGCGGCATTCCTAGCGATCAACGCGGGAGGAGGCACGGTCAATGTAATGGTTCTGGGCGGCCTGGCGTTGGCGTTTTCGCGGTTGATCGACAATTCGGTTATCGTCCTCGAGAACATTTTCCGGCATTTGGAAATGGGCGAGACACCCGAGGTTGCGGCGGAAAAGGGAGGCCAGGAAGTTGCACTCGCGGTTCTCGCTGCGACCCTCACGACGGCAATCGTTTTTTTTCCAGTCATTTTCCTCTATGGGGTGAGCCGGTTTCTGTTCTTGGCCCTGGCCTCTGCCGTCGTTCTTTCCCTCTTTGCCTCGTATTTCGTGGCCATGACGGTGGTGCCTTTGTATTGCAGGAAACTCATCAAGAAGCATGAGGCAGACGAGGAGATTTACGGAGAACAAAGCTCGGCGTTTGGACGAATAGTGAAAGAGTTCAACCACTATTTTTACGCCATGGTGCTGGGGTACGACAGGACACTTGGAGAATCGTTGCTGCGGCCGGTGTCGACGGTAGTAGGTCTCGCGGGTGTTTCGCTTCTGTCCATGTCACTTTATCCCGCGCTTGGAGTTTCGTTTTTCCCACGGACCGATCCGGGACAGTTTGTGATCAACGTGAAAGCACTGCCGGGCTCCCGGCTGGAGGTCACCAATGACTATGTGCAACGCGTCGAGGATGAGATCCGGAAGGTGGTGCCTCCGGACGAACTCCGAATCATCGTTTCGAATATTGGAGTGACACCCGGATTCTCTTCGATTTACACAAGCAACTCGGGCCAGCACACCGCCTTCATCCAGGTAGGCTTGAAGGAGGGCCACAAGATCGGAAGCTATGAGTACATGAACCGCGTACGCGAACGCCTGCGAAACGATTTGCCCGAACTCAGCACCTACTTTCAATCCGGAGGTCTGGTCGACGCGGTCCTGAACCTGGGTTTGCCAGCCCCCATCGACGTACAGGTGAGCGGCATGAACCTGGAGCGGACGTCCCGGACGACGCTGGACCTCGCCGGCCAGATTGGCAAGATACATGGAGTCAACGATCTGCTGATTCCGCAGGATATGGATTACCCCGCGTTGCGCCTGGACATCGATCGGCAACGCGCCAGCCTTCTCGGTCTCAAGCAGAAAGAGGTCGTCGATAACGTCATCACCGCACTCGTTTCCAACGGCATGATCGCGCCCAGCTATTGGGTGGACCCGCGAAGCGGCAACGATTACCTGTTGACCGTGCAATACCCGGAGAATCAGGTGCACTCGCTGAACGACTTGAAGCAAATTCCACTGCGCGCGACAGGCAGTGCCAATCCAACGCCGCTCGATTCCGTGGTGAACATCAAGCCCATCGAATCTCCCACGGAAGTGGATCACTACCAGCTACGCCGCGTGTTCGATCTATACATCTCGACGGCAGGAGAGGATTTGAGCGCGGTAACCAGCCAAGTTGAAAAAATAGTGAAACGGACACCGTTGCCTGAAGGAGTGCGCGTGGACTTGCGAGGCTCGGTGCAGGGAATGCGGGCCTCGTTCAAGAGTTTCGGCTTGGGGCTGATTCTGTCCGTGATTCTCGTCTATCTAGTGCTTGTGGCTCAGTTCGCCTCCTGGCGGGACCCCTTCATTATTTTGCTGGCCATTCCCCCGGGCCTGGCCGGAGTGCTGCTGGTCCTTCTGCTTAGCGGCACGACGCTTAACGTGATGTCCTTGATGGGCGTGGTCATGATGGTTGGCATTGTCGTTTCGAACAGCATCCTAATCGTGGAGTTCGCCCGGCATCTCCGCCACGAAGGAAAACCTCTCAAAGAAGCCATCTCCCTCGCTTCGCGTTTGCGCCTTCGTCCGGTGTTGATGACTTCACTCGCCACTATCTTGGGTCTCATTCCCATGGCCCTGAAGCTCGGCACTGGCTCGGAAGCTTACGCTCCTCTGGCCCGCGCCATCATCGGCGGCTTGCTCGTATCGGTGGTCGTGACCGTCTATCTCGTGCCTGCGGCCTACCTCATCGTGCACCGTGGGAAAGAGGCGAGTCCTCAGGAGGCGCAGGCGTGATGCGCAATATTCTTGCTTCCAGCATTCTTTCCATTTTGTTCTGCGCGCCGCTTGTCACGCAGATGCGCGCCAGCCCGCAGGCTACTCCCGCTCCGGCCGGCAGGGAACTAACGTTGGCCCAAGCCGAAGCCCTCGCCCTGAAAAACAATCCTCAAATCACTATTGGAAAGTTGCGCTCGCTCGTTGCCCACCAGTATGTCCGCGAAGCTCGTTCCGCATTGCTACCTAACGCCTACCTCAGCGTGACCGCCGTGGACTCCAATCCCGGTAGCCGCCTTGCCGCAGGTGGTCTCAACAATCCGATCCTTTTCCCACGGGCCGCGGCGGGCGCCACCGTTGGTCAGTTGATCACGGACTTTGGCCGCTCCACGAATCTGCTTTCCAGTTCCGAATCGCAAGCCAAAGCCGAAGATCAAAACGCTATCGCTGCATCAGCTCAAATCATCCTGGCGGTCGACCAATCTTTCTACAACGCCTTGGAAACCAAGGCCCTGGTTGCCGTGGCGTCACAGACCGTCGATGCTCGCCAAATCCTTGTCGACAAGATCAAAGCCCTTACAGACGCCAAGCTGAAGTCCGACCTCGACCTGAGTTTCGCTCGCGTTGATCTCGCCCGCGGAAAGCTGTTGCTTCTGGAAGCGCAAAATAACTACCAAGCTTCACTCGCCTCGCTCTCCGCGATTCTTGGCTATCCTGACGAACAAAATTTCCACCTCGTTGAGGAGCAGGTCACCATCGCTCCGCCTGCTCTCGAGGTCGCCCCGCTCATCCAGCAAGCCCTTCAGCAACGGCCGGAAGTCGCTGCCCTCCAGGACCAAGTCACCGCCGCGCAAAAGTTCAGCAGCGCCGAACATGATCTGCAGCGCCCCACCATCAACGCCCTCGGCGTCGTCGGCGAAGCTCCCGTTCGCGATAATCACATCCCCAACTGGTACGGCGCTGTCGGTGTGAATATCAACATCCCTGTGTTTAATGGTTTTCTTCTTAGCGCGCGCGCCAAGGCTGCCGACCTTCAAACCGATGTCAATCGTCAAAGGCTAGCCGACCTCCGCAACAACATTGCCCGCGATGTGCGCACTTCCTGGCAGGATACTAACCGCGCTTTTGAGCGTCTTTCTGTCACCCAGCAATTGCGCGAGCAAGCTGGGCTGGCCCTCGACCTCGCGCAGTCCCGTTACAACCTCGGTCTCGGCTCCATCGTCGAATTCAGCCAGGCCGAACTCCAGAAAACTGAGGCCGACATCGCCGACACCGATGCCCGCTACCAATATCGCTTGACCCAAATCGTCCTCGCCTATACCATTTCCGCACCGAAGTAGGTCCCTCCTCGTGGTGCCGAGGGGAAGCCGCCCTTCGGAGATTGCAGATGGACTCGGTTTTTCGTACAACCCGCCACCGGAAGAGACACCCACCAGGAACATTTTTTTCGGCTCGTCTCGACCTTTGGCCGCTGTTGTTGAATCTCCGATGAGTCCCGCAACCTCTGATACGTCAATGGTTTCCCGTGGATACCCGGGTATTGTTACAGGATATTCACATTCAGTTGACGTAGTTGTAAGACGGGGCCTTTACCTTCAGCCGCGGGGTGGTACGCATTCTTTTCGGTACCGGGTCGAATTTTGCTCCAAAGAGAGAGGAAATGAAAAAACTAGCAGCACTCACACTGTCGCTGTTCCTCACTGCGGGAACAGCTTTTGCTGATACTCCGAAAGATGCCGACGCGCAACCTGCCAAGGCTCAACCGGCAAAGCCCAAGGCGGCCAAGAAGGCTGATAAGTCCGATGCAGCCATCGCGGCACAGCTCGAAGAGCTTCGCCAGACCCTTCAGTCGCAACAGGAACAGCTCCAGATGCTGAAGGAAGAACTCGCCAAGCGCGACCGTCAAATTGATGAAGCGCGCGAGGCGGCCGCGGCGGCCAACGCTCGCGCTGCCGATGCGAACACCAAAGCCACCGAAGCGGTAAACACGACCGCCGAAGTGAAGTCCACCGCAGTGGCGCTTAACTCCACGGTCAGCAACATTCGGGCGAGCAACGAAGTTTTGAAGACTACCGTCGCCAAGGAACAAGCTGACGCTAAGAAGGCGTCCGAAGATGGTCCCACCACGATCAAGTACAAAGGTGTCAGCCTCACTCCCGGCGGCTTCATCGCTTCGGAAACGGCTTATCGTCAGCGTGGTGAGAGTGCCGATATCAACTCCCAGCTCAATGCCATCCCTTACCCGGGCAATTCGTTGAGCAGAGTCTCCGAGAACGTTTTCTCCGCTCGCCAGACCCGTCCCACCATGCTGGTCGAGTCGAAGGTTGGCCCCGCGAAGCTCACAGGCTATTTCGAAATGGACTTCCTCGGCGCAGGCACCACCTCCAACAATCGCCAGAGCAACAGCTATGTTTTCCGCCAGCGCCAATTGTGGGCGCAAGCTGCTTTCGATAGCGGTTTTTCCATCACCGGAGGCCAGATGTGGAGTCTTGCCACGGAGAACCGCAAAGGCATTCAGAACCGTCAGGAAGCCTTGCCCATGATGATCGACCCACAGTACGTTGTCGGTTTCACCTGGCAGCGTGCTGATGCGCTCCGGGTGACCCAGACGCTGTTTGAGAGCAAACTCACCTTAGGTGTGTCGATCGAAGGTCCGCAGACAACGCTCGGCGGTCGCGGCTTTTCTGCCTTCACCAACGCGGCGGGCGCTACCTCGCAAAACTTCTGGTACGCCGCACCTGGTAACGGCGGCGGATTAAACAATGCTTTCGACCCTACGGGATATGCTCAGAACCGCGCGCCGGACATCTTTTTCAAGGCGGCTTTTGATCCTGGTTTTGGCCACTATGAAATCTTCGGAATTGTCAGCCAGTTCCGCGCTCGCATTTATCCTTGCGCGGTCGTAAGCGCAACGGCGGCGGGCGTGGTAACCAATGCCGACGGCTCGACGACGACGTTCACGGGAGCTCCCATTACATGCGCCGCAACTCCCACAGCCACGGCGCCCACTGCAGTCGGTGCTTTCAATGATTCGCGTACCGGTGGGGGAGGCGGAGCCAGCTTCCGTGTGCCGTTATTCTCCAAGAAGCTCGACGTTGGTGCAAAGGGCGTGTACGGCGACGGCATCGGTCGCTTCGGCTCTTCTCAGCTCCCAGATGCTACTGCCCGCCCCGATGGCACTCTCGCTCCCATTCGCACTGGGCATGGCCTCGGCATCCTCGAGTTCCACGCAACGCCAAAGCTGGATATCTTTGGCTACGGAGGTGCCGAGTACGCCGCGCGCGCCGCCTACACTGGGTATCAGTCGGTGAGAATCACGACGGTGTCGATTAGCAACCCCAATGGCGTCGCTGGCGCACCAAACCTCGTCAACACGACAGTGGCGCGCTCTATTGGAGGAATTGGCGGTTACGGCAACCCGGCAGCAAACAACTCCGGTTGCAGCACTGAGAATCCTCCTGTCAATCAACTCACACCCAACGCCGGCGGCACCTGCGCCGGAGACACTCGCGTAATCATCGAAGGTACACTCGGCTTCTGGCACAAGATCTACCAGGGGCCCAAGGGTGGCTTCCGCTGGGGCGCGACTTATTCCTACTTGACCAGAACGGGTTGGTCGGGCGCGGGCAGCCTACAACCTAAGGCCGTCGATAACATGTTTTGGACCTCCTTCCGCTATTACCTGCCGTAGTTCCGGCAGGCAATGCGCTCCGCTCCTCCCCTGGGGGCGGAAAAGGGCAGTCCGCCGCGGCGGGCTGCCCTTTTTGTTTACAGCGTAGCTAAATCTCTCACCAGTTGAGCCTTAGATCAGGTCGCGACTTCCAAATTGCCTTGATTCAAGCAACCGTGAATCATTTGTAACAATACCGTAACAATCGGCGGACATACTTGGCCTTCCCGGGTTAATGACCATTCGGTTGAGACGGAGAATACAAATGAAGCGAATCGCAGGAATGCTCTTGGTAATTCTCGTTGTTACGGGAGTTCTGTGGGCTGATGCCACGCTCTCGATCACTGGCGCTGGTGCTACATTTCCTTATCCCATGTATTCCAAGTGGTTTGACGAGTACCACAAGAAGAACGCCAATCTCTCGATCAACTATCAATCCATCGGCTCCGGCGGCGGCATCAAACAGGTCACGGAAGGCACTGTGGACTTTGGCGCTTCCGATGGCCCTATGAATGACGAGCAGCTCAAAGCTTATGCGGACAAGCATGGCTCCGGAATTCTTCACTTCCCGACGGTAATGGGCGCCGTTGTTCCCTTTTACAACATTCCCAGCGTCACCTCGGAATTGAACTTCACTCCCGAGGCCCTTGCCGGAATCTACCTCGGAAAAATTACCAAGTGGAATGACCCCGCTATCGCCGATGCAAATAAGGGTGTAAATCTTCCGGCCAACGAAATTGTGGTCGTGCATCGCGCCGAAGGTAGTGGTACAACTTTTTGCTGGACCGACTATCTTTCCAAGGTCAGCGATGAATGGAAAACCAAGGTGGGCAAAGGCGGCTCCGTGAACTGGCCCGTTGGCCTCGGCGGCAAAGGCAGTGAAGGCGTCACCGGTACCGTCAAGAACACTCCCAATTCGATCGGTTACGTGGAACTGACTTATGCCGAGTCCAACAAAATTCCGTACGGCAACGTGAAAAACTCCGCCGGTGTCTTCGTCAAGGCCTCGCTCTCCGCCGTAAGCGCGGCGGCGGCTGGCGCTGCGAAGGATATGCCCGACGACTTTCGCGTTTCCATCACCAATGCGCCGGGCAAGGCCTCCTATCCGATTTCAACGTTCACTTGGCTCTTGATTCCAGAGAAGTTCACGGACACGGCCAAGCGCGACGCCATCAAGGGCTTCGTGAAGTGGGCGCTGGGAGAAGGGCAAGGCTATGCGGAAAGTCTCTCTTACGCGAAGCTGCCTAAAGAGGTTGTAAGCAAGGAATTGAAGGCCGTCGATAAGATTCAGTAAATTCGGCTAAGAAAGCGTGGCGACAACAACTACCACCGTGCCGAGCGCGGGCCCCATTGCGGGCTCGCGCTCGTTTCTTTCCCGCCTACGTGAAGGCGATGAAATCGCCCGCATGATCACCTTCTTGTTCGCTGCTTCCGTTGTTCTTATCACTTTGCTCCTGGTTTTTGAATTGTGGCAGGGCTCCGTCCTAGCGCGCCACAAGTTCGGCTTCAATTTTTTCCGCACGTCCGTATGGGATCCCATTTTTGATCAGTTCGGAGCGCTCCCGTTCATTTACGGGACGCTCGTCACCGCCGGAGTTTCTCTGGTGATCGCAGTTCCCCTGGGTATCGGCGCGGCTATCTTTCTCGCGGAATTGGCCCCCGCCAGGCTTTCAGATTCGCTCGAGTTCTTCATTGATCTTCTTGCCGCTGTTCCCAGCGTGATCTACGGGCTGCTAGGCGTGTTTATCGTTGTTCCCATAATGCGCGATTTCCTGCAGCCGGCTTTGAAGAGCTCTCTCGGCTTCCTCCCGCTTTTTCAAGGTCCTGCTTATGGCGTCGGCTTTCTGACCGCTGGCATCGTCCTCGCCATCATGGTTATTCCGTACATTATTTCAGTCTCGCGTGAAGTGCTGCTCTCCGTCCCGCGCGACCAGCGCGAAGCCGCCCTTTCTCTCGGCTCCACTCGCTGGGAAGCTACTTGGAAAGTAGTTGTGCCTTTCGCTCGCGGGGGCATCATGGGCTCCATCTTCTTGGCCCTCGCGCGCGCCCTCGGCGAAACCATGGCCGTGACCATGGTCATCGGTAATAACCCCATCATCAGTGCTTCTCTCTTTTCCCCTGGTTATTCCATCGCCGCTGTGATTGCCAACGAGCTCACCGAAGCCACCAGCAATCTTCACTATCAATCCCTTATTGAGCTGGGACTCGTCCTCTTTCTTCTCACTTTCGTCCTCAATGGGCTCGCCCGCCTCCTGATCGTCGCTACCTCTCAGCGCGGCACTGGAATGGGGAACGCATGAACGCCCGCCTTCGCTGGCGCAAGTTCATAAGCGGCTTCATGCTGACCATGACCGGCGTGTGCGCCTTGATTTCTGTTGCCGTTCTTTTTTTCATCCTGGGCTATCTCGTCTATCACGGCGGCACCTCCGTGAGTTGGAACTTCTTCACCAAGTTGCCCTCTCCCGTCGGCGAAACCGGCGGCGGCATGGCCAACGCAATCGTTGGCAGCGGAAAACTGCTTCTCTTGGCCACACTCTTTGGCGTTCCCATCGGATTTCTTGGTGCTATTTACCTCGCCGAATTCAGCGGAGGGACTACCGCCTTTATCGTGCGCTATGCCGCCGACCTGCTGAACGGCGTACCTTCCATCGTCATCGGTATTTTTGCTTACGCCCTCGCCGTTCTTCCTTTCAAGCATTTCTCAACGCTTGCCGGCGGTTTTGCTCTCGGCCTCATGATGATTCCCATCACACTCCGCAGCACCGAAGAATTTCTTCGCGGCGTTCCGAAAGCTTTGCGCGAAGCGGCCATGGCTCTCGGCGCCAGCAAATGGAGAACGATCGCCACGGTCATTGTCCCCGCCGCCTATCGCGGCATTCTCACCGCCATCCTCCTGGCTTTCGCTCGCGTTGCTGGTGAAACCGCCCCACTCCTCTTCACCGCCTTTGGCAACCGCTTCTGGAGCAACGGCTGGAATCAGCCCACTGCTTCTTTGCCTGCGATGATCTATGCTTATGCCATCTCTCCCTATGACGATTGGCATCGCCAGGCTTGGGCCGCGGGTCTCATCTTGCTTGGTTTGATTTTGATCATTAACATCGTTGCTCGGGCGATTCTTTCCCGAGGCATTGCGGTTCCGAGGGCTTAACCAATGCACGCTACTGTGAGGCCAGCAGTGTCTGTCAACCTTCCACCTATCACGACAAGTGGCACGCCAAAGGACGCGGCGG
>DATEHF010000010.1:0-4256 GCA_035279725.1 Candidatus Acidiferrum sp. | reverse complement strand
CAGGCCGTGCTGATGCCTTCGTGGAACTGGACGTTTAATCGCAAAGACATGGAAGTCTACGGAACGCAGGCGTACGCAATTGCGGTGAATCCTACCGAGGTGCGGCAGCGGTTCAGCCAGTCCGCGGCCGAGGAGACGGTGACTGAACCGCCGGTTGCTGCACCGGAAGACACTTCTTTGCACTACCTGGCTGCGGTTGTGCGCGGGCAGATTCTGCCGCACGGGGATTTGAGCGCGCTCGATACGAACGTGACTGTGATGCGGATTCTGGATGCCGCGCGAGAATCGGCGCGAACTGGAAAGACGGTGGAATTGAAGCGTGGGCAATGAGGTAAAAGGATGTAGAGGAGGCAGAGGAGGTATAGGAGGCAAAGGAAACCAGCAAAATCGCATGTTCAGCTAATTTGGCGTTATCTCGCGACTTTAGTGCGCGCCGCGATGAACACCCGCACCCATTGCAAACTGCACGCAATGGGCTGCGGCACCCAGCGTTGGTTGATTTGCGGCGTTGGATCGATCCGGTGCTTCTGCGAAATTGTGCGGCTAATTTGCATACGCCACCCGCCCAACCCACAAATCACGCACGGAATCCAATTTCGCGTGCATACTTTGTTTCGAACCACGCGGAGACGTCAGCATGGCCGCACGCACACTGCTAGCAATCGCGTCTGTTTTTCTTTCCGCGTCGTGGCTCTACGGGCAAGCCCCGCAGGCACCTTCCTACGAAGTCGCCTCCATAAAAGTCGACAATGGAGATCCGAGCCGGCCAGTCATTTGGCGCGAGACTCCTGACGGCCCCATGCTCTC
This sequence comes from Candidatus Acidiferrum sp., assembly GCA_035279725.1. Lineage (GTDB taxonomy): Bacteria > Acidobacteriota > Terriglobia > Acidiferrales > UBA7541 > Acidiferrum. Next base: position 3,449 of record DATEHF010000010.1, on the reverse strand, counting down.
GAATGTCACGCTCGAACTTCTTATCCGCCAGGCCTACGGAGTCCAGAGCTACCAGATCGAGGGCGCACCCGAATGGGCTAACCAGGTGGAATATGACATTTCGGCAAGAATCGACGACGCCGAAACTCGCCATCTGCGAACGCTAACGAAAGAACAGGCCCAGGCTGAGCGCCGTCTCATGCTCCAGGCGCTCCTCGCCGACCGCTTCCAGTTGGCCGTTCATCACGAAACGAAGGAAGGCCCGGTCTACGCGCTTACCATTGCGAAAAATGGCCCCAAATTCCAAGAAGCCACTCCGCCAGCACGGCCTGAAATGCCGATCAGCATGGGAGGAGGACTCCTCACGTTCAAAGGTGCGCCAATGTCAACTCTCGTGCGCCTCATCGCGCAAGTAATCGGCCGTCCCGTCCTCGACCGTACCGGCCTAATGGGAAACTACGCTTTTACCCTGAAATGGACTCCCGACGAATTCGACCTGCCCGCCAACACGCAGCAATCCGATGAAATCTCCGCCGAGCCCAACGGTACCTCTATCTTCACCGTGATCCAAGATCAACTCGGGTTAAGACTGGAATCGACAAAGGCTCCCATCGACTCTCTCATCATCGACCACGTCTCCCGCCCGTCGCCAAACTAGCCTCAATAGAAGTTACAGGCGCGCTCTTGAACATCCCGAAGATGTGCGTCAGGCTACGTTTTTGTTTCTTCTAAGGCAAGATCGATCCGGTGCTTGGCGCACGGGAACTTCCAGGAGCAAGAATGAGCAGGAATATGTGGTTTACCCGATTTTTCAATGTCCGCCGCTCGTTGCTTTCCCACGTTGAGTGAACACGAGTCTTGAAGGCTGTCGACAATCCGATTCATTTTGTGAAGGGATGGTGATCGAAGCTGAGCGCCCGAGTGATCTTCCACACTCCATCTTCGTTCTGCCAGAGAGTGATGAACTTTGCTTCTCCAATATTCGTTGGATCGCCGGGATGATGAAAGCGATGAACGCCAATCTCCACGGCACCATAGTGCGCTATGGGATAGACCTCCAACGTACCGGGAACCAGCTCGCGCGTTACTTTGCCGCAAATGTTTTCCTTGAGGCCATCCAGAAGAGATTGCCGGCCAGCACTGAATCCTGTGACGTCGTGATAGAACTCCAGATCTTCCGCCACCATGGAGGAAACCGTCGTCAAATCGCAGTGGTTGTACGCGTCAAACAATTTCGTATCAAGTGATTGCACAGTATCGAACAGCGATTGAGGCGAGGCTGAGGATTGCGCACGTGGTCCCGACAAGACCGAACCGAGCAACATCCCGACCAACAGCACGGGGAATAGAAAAATCCTTTTCATTTTGCGCTCCTGTATACAATTAATCCGCCTTCATCTCCACTTACGCCCGGGCGCGTCGATTTGTTCCGTTCGTCCTTGCTTTTTCTAACGTAAGATCGGTGCCCTGTTGGCGCACGGGAGGCACCGGGAGCAAGAACAAATGGGAATGCGTGGGTCCACCCGCCAAGTTTGTGTCGCGCCTACGGCGCTGATTCCCAACTGCGGGCGCATACGGTCTCAACTAAGCAGCTCCTCCAGCGCACGTACTGGTGAGTTTGCCGCACGCTACCCCGATGTGGTCCAAGATTGACGGTGGCGAATGGAAGGACTAATATCCGCGGCAAAGGAGGTCCTGCCTATGTCATTCCAAGGGAAAAATGCTCTGATCACGGGAAGTTCCAGGGGAATCGGCCGAGGGATCGCGCTAAAGCTGGCGGAACAGGGCGCGCGCGTAGGAGTGCACTACTATCAAAATCGTGAGGCTGCCGAGGCGACGCTTGAAAAAATCCGACGGCGAGGGTCGGATGGATTTCTCGTTCAAGCGGACGTGTGCCAAGCGGATGAGATTCGCCGCATGTTTGAAAGTGTTCGCTCGGAGTTTGGCCGGCTGGATATTTTTGTGAGCAATGCGCGTCCGGAAGCGGCCCTGTTCTATCAGGCGCCGATGGAAATTACTCTGGAAAAGTGGGACGCGGCGGTCGATTCGCAGGCGCGAGCTTTCCTCGTTGCGGTGCGTGAAGCCGCTCCGCTGATGCCGAATGGCGGGAGGATCGTCGCAATCTCTTTTTCGCCGGGCGGCCGATTTGGCAGTTGGCAGCCGTGGGTCGCGATGGGCGCGGGCAAAGCTGCAATGGAATCTCTCGTTCGGTACTTTGCCGTGGCGCTGGCCGGACGCGGAATTACGGTGAATACGATCAGTCCGGGATGGGTGGAAGACAGTGTGTTGAATACGCTGCCGGAAGTGTTTCAAACCGGGATACGAGAATGGCAGGAATGCGGATGGACTCCGATGGGCCGACTCGGAACGCCGTTGGATATTGGCAATGCCGTGTCGTTGATTTGTTCTGCCGAGGCGGCGTGGATCACTGGGCAAACGATTGATGTGGACGGCGGCGCTTCGCTCGTGGACGCGCATTTGCCGCTGGAATTTCAAGGCATCGCCCGGGTAGCGCAGAGGGCGGCCGGAGCGGCATAACTTTCCAAAGAGAAAAGCAGCAAGCGCAATCCGAACCGCATGAGTCCGTGGATGGTGCACGTGTGTGCGCAGTCTGATTCGTGTCGTTTGACGTTTGACAGAGTGAAACAACTGCTTGCCACGTGATGTATCCCGAGAACAAAAGGGTTGAACTTGGTGCAATTGGAGTTAGCATACGTGCGTTTTGTTATTTCATCCAAAATTGCACTAAGACCGAGGGGCGCTGCCCCTTCGCGCAAGGACGCTCAGGGTGAACCTTCGCAAAGGCACTCAGGGTGAACCCTTTGTGAGAGATCTCAGGTGAACGCTTCGCATGGGCACTCAGAGTAAACGCTTCGTAAGAGCACTCAGGGTAAACCCTTCGCAAGGGCGCTCAGGGTAAATAAGGAGGATATTCCGTGAAGAGTTTCGATTCGCTACGACGTGATTTTCTGCGCGCCGGTGGCCTCGGCGCCGCTGGAGCCGCATTACCCGCTATCGCCTTTGGCGCAAAGGCGAAGAAGGCCGCTGCGCAACCTACCGTATTCGATGTTCATCAATACGGCGCAGTGGGCGACGGGAAAACCGTCGACACGCCGGCGATAAACCGCGCGATCGAAGCAGTAGCTGCTGCGGGCGGAGGCACACTTTACTTCCCCGCAGGCACTTACGTCTGCTTCACGATCCATCTGGCGAACCACGTAGACATTTACCTTGCGCAGGGATGCACGATCCTCGCCGCCGACTCACCCAAACAGGGTGAGACGACGGGTTATCGCGGCGGCACGTATGATGCGGCCGAGCCGAATACGCCGTGGGAGCCCTACCAGGACTTCGGACACAACCATTGGCACAACTCGCTTTTTGTCGGCGAGAATATAAGCGACTTTTCCATTCAAGGCCCTGGCCTCATCCACGGCGCTGGCCTTTCGCATGGCAGCCGCGGCACACGA
>DATEHF010000009.1:0-261745 GCA_035279725.1 Candidatus Acidiferrum sp. | reverse complement strand
CCACGTCAACGCCGGTCACTGGAGCGGGAGCTGGAGTTATTTCGCGGGCTTCAGTGTCGATAATCCACCCCTGCATGCCCCGGCCGACGGGACCGGCGGCGTACCCAATGGGCGATTCGCCTACGGGAGCAGCAGTGTCTTTCCTGCGAGCACGCATGCATCTGCAAACTACTGGGTCGATGTGGTCTTCAACACGAGTCCGCATTAAGCGAAAAAAGGGGAATATTACACCCACGAAAAAACTCGACAGTGCTACTCTTTTGTCTTTTGCAAACACTCGGCACAATAGCCGCCGACTTCCGTGCGCGATACCGTCACCTTCATGTGAAAATCGCGAGCAATCTGTTCCTTCAATTGTTCGTACAGTCGGCTTTCGAACTCGCGAACTTTCCCGCATCGCAGGCAAGCCACATGAATATGATCCCGCGGCCCGTGGGTTTCGTAGTAGTGCCGGTCGCCGCGAAGATGCAGCAAGTCCAGCTCATCGATCAACCCTTGTTTTTTAAGTAGATCAATCGTGCGGTAGACCGTGACTAGGTGCACGCCCGCGTCGATTTTCTGCGCGCGCGCCAGGATCTGGTCCACGTCCAGATGCTGTTCCGCGTCGTCCATCACTTGAAGGATGACCCGCCGCTGCCGCGTCATTCGAATGCCGCGCGCGGCCATGGCCTGCTGAAGTTTGCCGGTTGTTTCCGCGGTGTTGAGGCGCTCACCTGTGGAAACACGGTGAGATGGCGATGCAGCCATTCGTTGTTCTCCGCTCGCACGGCTGTTGGCGCTCAGGAATGTGTGGGAAGCATCCGCACTACGTCATTGTACATAACGTACGCAAAGAGAACCAACAGGAACACCAAGCCAACCTGTACGAAGCGTTCCTTGAAAGCCAGGCTGAAATCGCGGCGGCGAATCCCCTCCAAAGTGAGCAAAAGAATGTTTCCCCCATCTAGAATTGGGATAGGCAGTAGATTCAAGATTCCCAAGTTTACGCTGATCAGCACCATTAATGAAATCACTGCCAACGGTCCTCTGCGAACAGCCTCGCCGGCGGCGCGTGAAATACCTACCGCGCCCTGCAGCTGCCTCACAGAAACGCGCCCGCTAAAAAGCTTTCCTACTACCCCGATGGTCTCTTGGATACGCTCCCCGGTGGTCACGAAAGCATCGCGAACACCATCTGTAAAAGAAATCCGTCGATAGGATATCCGGTCGAGGACTGCTACTCCGACCTGGTAAATAGTTTCTCCTGAGTCGGCAACTGCCGCCTGCGGCGTCACATCCGCATAGATCGTTTGGCCTTTGCGGTCAAGTTCGAGCTTGACGTTCTGTCCCTTCGAGCTGCGGACCTGCTCGACGAACTGTCCCCAGTACTCAATCTTCTTCCCATTCACCGTGCGAATTCGATCGCCCTCTTTTAGACCAGCGCGCTCTGCGGGAGTTCCAGGTCCCACCTCGTCAAGGACCGGCACGAGAGGGGGATAACCGAGCACACGATCTAGAGTCGTGTCGTTATTGGTGGTCATCTCAACGCTACGCCTGTTACCCGCGTTCTCAACTTCCAATTTCAATTTGTCCCCTGGGGCAGCCTGTTTCAATGCCTTCTGTACTTGCTCCCAGGTGGGATTCCGGACCGCATTGATGGAAACGAGTTTGTCGCCCGCTTGCAACGGGCTCCCCTGCCCCGCCTTGTCTCCTGGAAGCGCAACCACTTGCGCTGGGAGGTCGAGGAAAGCCGAATAGGGCAGGCCTACGGCGACAAACATTCCCGTAAGCAGAAATATTGGAAAAATCAGATTGACCGCCGGTCCAGCAAATGAAATCAACGCTCGCTGCCAGCGTGGCTTGCTCATCAATTCGTCCGGTGCGCCGGTGGGTGCCACATCATTGGAATCGACTTCGGACAAATCCTGCCCGGCCATGCGTACATAACCACCGAATGGAAGCGCGCTCACGCGATAGTCCGTCGCTCCGCGCTTCAACCCAAAAAGTCGCGGACCAAATCCAATTGAGAAGACATCCACCCGCACCTTAAACAAGCGTGCCACGATAAAATGCCCCCATTCGTGGATCATGATCATCAAGCCCAGCACTAGGGCGACGCCCAGTAACAAATTCATACGCTTCGGTTCTCCTTAACTTGTTGACGCCGCCGCGGCCGTCACCGCCAGCCGTTCCACTTCTTCCCTCGCCATTCGACGCGCTTCAGCATCCGCCGTGAGTACATCTTCCATCTTTTCAAACTTTGTCCGCGGAGTCCTGCCGAGCACTCTTTCAATCACTTCCGCGATTCCCAAGAACGGCAGCCGCTTCTCCAGAAACGCCGCCACTGCCACTTCATCCGCGGCATTCAACGCGCACGGCAGCGCCCCGCCCTTTTTCATCGCCTCCCGCGCCAGCCGCAGGCACGGAAATCGCCGCGTCGATGCCTTCTCAAAATCCAGTCGCTTAAGTTTCGGCCAATCGAGGGCTATTTCCTTAGATGCCAGCCTCTCTGGATAGGTTAACGCATATTGGATGGGCATGCGCATGTCGGTTGGCCCTAGTTGCGCTAAAACGGAACCATCGACGAATTCCACCATAGAATGGATCGTCGACTGCGGATGCACCACCACGTCAATCTGATCCGGGCGCATTCCAAACAGCCAGCGCGCCTCGATAATCTCAAATCCCTTGTTCATCATCGTTGCCGAATCGATGGTGATGCGGTTTCCCATCCGCCAGTTCGGATGTGCCAACGCTTGTTCGGTCGTCACGTTTGCCAGCTTCGCGAGCGGCGTCTTTCGAAACGGCCCACCTGACGCCGTCAGCACCAGCCTCCGGACTTCCCCGTGTGTTCCAGCGCGCAGGCATTGATGGACTGCGTTGTGCTCGCTATCGACCGGCAGCAGTTCGCGCCCGGCCTTCTTCGCTGCAGCCATCACTAATTCGCCCGCGGCGACTAGCACTTCCTTATTCGAAAGCGCAACCGTCTTTCCCAGCTTCACCGCCTCATATGTCGCTTCCAGCCCAACGACACCGACCGCTGCCGACACGACAATGTCCACTATCGAATGCGTGCCGACCGCCAACATCCCTTCAGCGCCGTGGAGAATCTCTGGAAATCGCGCGAGGCCCTTTTCCCGCAGCTTCCGCGACAACTCGCCGGCCTTCTGCGCATCCCCAACCGACACCACCTCCGGTTTGTGCCGTTCAATTTGCCCAATTAACTCTTCCAGGTTCGCCCCCGCCGCCAGGGCAACTACACCAAATCTCTCCGGCAAAGCCTCTACCACCGAAAGGCACTGTCGTCCAATCGATCCCGTCGAACCTAAAATGGCTAACTGTTTCAAGGAATCCTTTGTGGAGCGCGGGAGCTTGCTCCCGCTTTTCCGTCATTCGCGGTTGCTGCTGAGAAGCCCTCAAACCTATGACCGAGGCGCGTAGACCAAGATCCAATAATACCAGACAACCGGAATCGCCAGTATCAACGCATCAATCCTGTCCAGCACCCCACCATGCCCCGGCAAGATGCTCCCCGAATCCTTAATCCCCGCACTCCTCTTATAAGCCGACTCCAAGAGGTCCCCCACCTGCCCCGCCACGTTTCCCACCGCCGCCATTCCCAGCAAATGAGGCAAAGGGACAGTCATGAACCGCGCAAAGACAAGCGCGACTATTAGCGAGCCAACGAAACTCGCAACCGTCCCCTCCCAGGTTTTGTTAGGGCTCAGGTGTGGCGCCAGAGCATGTTTCCCAATGGATCGCCCCACGAAATACGCGGCCGAGTCTCCCACCCAGGTAATCACCAGTGCGAAGAGCAGCAGGGGCGGCCCTTGCACCGGCCAACCATGGAGGAGAACAGCGTACGACAAAGGGAAACCAATAAGGATCAGGCCGCTAGCACTGATCCCTGCCGCCGGCAGCGCTTCAACCAATGGACGTTTCGTCCACAAGGTCAGCACCGCCACTCCGAGTACGAACAAGAAAAAAACATCAGTTACGGTCGGGCTAATTCCAAAAAAGAAATTCATTTCCCGGGGAAAGGTTATCCGCCGGGGAAGCCCATACTTGGGCTCAACCCTCGCAAACCACTGAACGAAGATCAGAATCAATATGCAGGTGGCCGTCCAAAAACGGTACGCCCGATGCCCAATCGCTTCGCCCAGCGCAAAATATTCAAACAGCGCAAGCAATGTCACCAGCGCGACAGCCAGCGCCAGCATCGCCGTCGATCCCCACAAAACAATCCCCACGGCAAACGGAATCAACACCCCGGCCGTCACCACCCGCTTCCAGGTCACGGTGTTTTCTCTCCCGCCAGTTCTTGCCACTCGCGCTCACCCCGCTCCATCACGGACGCCAAGTCCTCTCTCAGCAGAAAACGGTCATGGATTAATTTCATCGCAGCTTCAGCAAACTTTCCCATGTACTCTTCCCGCGAACCATACCGCTCGGCGACCGACGACCGTGGATCCCCAGAATTTTGTCGCTCCCCAGCCGTCCGAGCCAGCGGAATAAACGCGCCCAGGAAGCTTAGCCGCAAGTCGGGCGCGCCAATACTCGGATCCCGCAGATTCCAGCCCGTATATGTCGCTAGCGGTACCTGCAATTGCGGCAACCGCACGCCTCCCAGGTCATTGCCATCCGCATCCGTTTGCGGAACCAGAACGCCAAATGGTTTTCCGACTTTCGGCGGCTCATGTGAAACAATCCCAGCTTTCCATTGCGGACCAAAGTCTAGACGGTATCCCAGATTCATTTCATGTGGTGCGTTGACGCCGGGAATCTTCGGAAACATCCACTTACTCAGGGGGACCAGCGTGCTATCCGCAATTCTCGGATAGTTGTTCGGCGGCGGCGCGGTCCCGTCTTTCACCCACTGATCCATATCGGTGATCAGCGCCCGCCAGAACCACTGCACAGGGTTCGGATTGGGTTTCTGTTGAGAGGCTAACTCTGAGCCAGCCGCGGCCTTTTGCGGCGGGAATGGCACGGAATAATGCTGCAATCCGGCAAGAAAATAGATACGCACATTTTCGCCCGGCGCCGCGTCTTTCAATCCGTCAGCGGAAGTGTGAATCAGCGAAGCCGCGCGGCCCCAATATTCATAGGAAGTATTGGTGAAAAAAATCTTTGGCACCATGTGCGACTTGGTCGCCGCGTCCAAAAGACCCGCCGTTTCGCCTGTTTCCGGGTCCGTTTCCGGCTGGTCGGTGTACGGGAACACGTCGGTCGGAAAGAAAATGCTCGACAGCGGCTGCGCATCCCGCGAAGGCTGCGCGAATCGATGATTGAAACTCCCTCGCCCCGCGCCAGCCACATGCGCAATCACGCCGTCCATCACCTGGCGCCCTTGCTCGTCGGCGTTGAAGTCCTGATACAGAAAATGGCGCAGGAATCGCCCGCTCTGCGAAATTCCCACGGCATAGACGCGCCGCACCGGAGCCGTCGACTGCGGATCGTATTTGAGATAAGAAAGGAAATCGCGGACCGCCGCCAGCCCCGTGCCCACAACCGCCGGATCTTTCGCCTCATAGACGATCTCGTAGATCTTCCCGGTTTGAAATCCACCTTCCATATGAACGAAGTGCGGATCGTTCAGCAGCTTCCCTTCAACGGAATGCGCAAAACTCCACTGGTTGCGGGGGATGTTCTGCCGTGCTCCAGTCGGCGTATCTCTTACCGTCAGGACGTTTTTTGCGCTGGCAGGATCGTCGACTGGATAGCCTTTTCCTCCATTGGGACCCAGCATGATGTGCCCCAGCGGCGTGTCGTCCTTTTTTTCCGAAAGTGTGAAGTCCGAACGCACCAACCCTCGAATCTCTTTTCCTCCCGCCTCATGAGCAGCCGGAGCATTCAGCCGAACCTTCTCTCCCTCTTCTGCAAGGTCAAACTGCCACCCAAGCCACGCAACCGTGTAGCCTTGCCGAAGCAGAAATCCGTCTCCCACCTCTCCGTTCGGATCCGAAGAGTTCCCGCCATCCACAAGCCGCAGAATTCCTCTGCCGCCGCGGTTGGAAACCTCGAACAGCACGGCCCCATTCCCTTTGTTCATGTCCTTGGGTTTATAGAGACACAGGTCCGCCGAAAACTCCACTTCTCCCTGCGCGTTCCGCGGAGCTTTATCCAAATCCACGATCTGTTTGTTGTGGATGTTCGCCGGATCAACCGCAAAGTAGACACGCCCGATGATCCGCTCGTAAGCCCCCGCCAACCCAAACGCCCGCCCGTCCTGCACATCCACGCGCGAGATAACTTCCATCCGCGTGACATGCGCTTCCGCGGCGGAAGCCAGGAAAGCAGCTAGCGTAATCACCCAAGCCAATCGTCGAGACAAACGCGGCATCAGTCCCCTCCAAAATCGCCACAGCTTACAACAGATTCGGGAACACAGCTGTGCACCAAACGAACCCTAGAATACAAACTTGCCTGGTTACACCATTCTGGTGCATACTGCTGCAATGAGCCCCGCAAACAAGACCGTTCGTCAAAGCGTCAGTCTCCCTGCAAACGTCGCTGCACAGGTCCGGACCTTGGCCAAGACCCGGAGGCTAAGTTCCAACCGCATGCTCGTTGAACTCATCGAAAACGGCATCGAGGCGGAAAAGCGCAAGCAGCAGAAGTTCTTCGAACTAGCCGAGCGTTTTCGCAACGCCACCGACCCCAAGGAAGCGGAGCGCCTTGGCGATGAACTGAGCCACATGGTCTTTGGCGGCTAATGCCCAAGATCGCACGATGGGACAATTTTCCGGCGAACGTCCGTCAGCACTTGGTTGAGCGCCTGCGCGACCGGTCCATCAGCATCGCCGACCTCAATCAACTTCGTCTTTGGATTGAATCGCAGCCGGAAGTACCGGATGGCGATTGGTACAAGGACTTCGGCTCATTCAAGATCTGCGGTCGCGGTTTCTTCCCCTAGACCTTCTTGCTTGCCACCCAGGCTGCCCACGACGTCGCTCTTTGACTCAGTTCCCGGATTATAACTTCTTCTTTTTCTAGTCTCTGCCTTCCAGTTTCTCTTTTTCCCGACTCCCAGCCCGCCCCGCGCGGCTGCCTCGCCTTTGCTTAGAGCTAGAGACCGCACCCTTTGGAAAACCAAATACCAAAGGGTGCGCCACCTGCCTTCAAGTCCAGCGACCGCAAACACCCGTTGCTTTGTCTCGTCGGCACTTTCGTCGCCGAACACACTAGCCATAGTCAGTAATCCCGTCCTTGCAAAGGCCAATGCCAGTGAAACTTACCCCTTTCACTGGCAACAATATCCTCGCCCAGCTACTTCACTCATTGCCATAACAAGGGCGATAATATATTTAGCGAATCAACATCTATGAAAAAGGGCAGGTAGACAAGGTATTACGTTAACTGAAATCAATTGCCCGCAACCCTAGCCGGCTTCTCGTCGGAGGGCTCGTCTTCGCGGATACCGCCATATCGCCGCTCGCGCTTCTGAAATTCCAGCAAGGCTTCCAGGAGCCGGGCGCGATTAAAGTCCGGCCAAAGCGTCTCGGTCACAAAGATCTCGGCGTAGGCAATCTGCCAGAGCAGGAAATTGCTCACCCGCATCTCCCCGCTCGTTCGGATCAGGAGATCGGGGTCCGGCAGGCCGTCGGTATACAAATGCCGCGAAAGCTGTTCTTCGGTTACTTTGCTAGTGGCGCCTTGCCCGTTGCGTTCCGCAAGAACCGCGTTCATGGCATCGACAATCTCCGCGCGGCCGCCATAATTCAGCGCCACGCAAAGGACCATGCCCTGGTTCCCCGCGGTCTTCTCCATGGCGTCGCGCACATCCTTTTGGACGCCTGCTGGAAGTTCGTCGATGCGGCCAAGGAACCGCATGCGAATATTGTTCTTCTGGAGCAGCGGTATCTCCTTGCGCAAATACTCGCGCAAGAGTGCCATCAAGAAGTCGATTTCTGTCTGTGGCCGCCGCCAATTCTCCACCGAAAACGCATACAGTGTCAGCGCTTCAATCTTCAATCGCGCGCAGGTTTCGATCGTAATCCGTGCCGACTGAGTTCCCGAACGGTGCCCCGCAATCCTCGGGAGGTGCCGCTTCTGAGCCCACCGCCCGTTGCCGTCCATAATCACGGCGACGTGCCTCGGCAGCCGCGCCAAATCCAGCTTTTCCAGTAGATTCGCTTCCTCCGGCGTGACCGGACCGAGCGAACTAGTTGTGGCGACGTGCAGCGTTTTTGGGTTGTGGCTGTGGGACACGGTGTCTTTTGCGGCTTTCTAGAGAAACCTCTTTACGACGCAAAGTTAACATACGCTCCGTGGCGGCGCAACTTGCCGTGCTATTTCAAGCATTACGACGGCGGCGGCGCGCTTTGCTGGAAGAGTGCGGTGTATGTGAGCACCAACGTCAGCGCAATCATCGCGATCGCTGTCACCCAAGCCACGATGTTGAAAGCCATTGTGTTGACGTACTCGCCCATCAAGTCGCGCCGGTTCACCAGCAGCAGAATGAAAATCACCACGACGGGAAGCCAAATCCCGTTGCCAACCTGCGAAAATATCAAAATCTTCCAGAGCGGCGCATTCGGCAACAGAACGACACCAGCCCCGACAACAATCAAAATTGTATAGAGCCAATAGAAGATCGGCGCTTCCTTGAATTTGTGGTCAAGCCCGGCTTCAAAGCCCAGCCCTTCGCAGATCACATGGGCCGTGGAAAGAGGCAGGATGGAAGCGGCAAAGAGAGATGCGTTCAGCAGTCCAAAGGCAAATAGTCCGCCAGCCCACTTCCCGGCCAACGGAATCAGCGCCTCAGCTGCCTGCTTGGCTTCCGTGATATTTCTGTGGCCCGAAACGTAAAGAGTCGCGCCTGTGCAAACGATGATGAAAAACACTATGGCCATGCAGCTAATGCTGCCGACGAGGACATCCGCGCGCGCTTGTGGATACTGACGCGGCCCAACCTTTTTTTCGACGAATCCGGCCTGAAGATAAAAAAACTGCCACGGGGCAATCGTGGTTCCCACAAGGCCGGTCAACATCAACAAATAGCGCGACTCGAACTTTAGATTCGGAATCACCGTTTGTTTCGCGGCAATCAGCCAGTCCGGTTTCGCCAAAAAGGCGGAAAACACGTAAGACAGATACAAGATGCACGCGAACAGAAAAATAGTTTCCACCTGCCGGTAAGTGCCTCGAATCACCAAAACCCAAACGAGGATGGCCGCGAGTGGTACTGCAATGAACCTACTAACCCCAAAAATCTCCATGGACGCCGCGACGCCCGCAAACTCCGCTACTACGTTCGCCAGGTCCACGAAGAAGCCGGTGATCATCACAAAAAACGTCGAGCGAAACCCGAACTCCTCCCGAATGAGATCCGAAAGCCCCTTGCCGGTCACCACTCCCATCCGCGCGCACATTTCTTCCGTGACGTACAACGCAATCGTCATGGGAATCAGCGACCAGAGCAATGCGTAACCGTACTGTGCTCCGGCCTGTGTGTAAACCGAGATTCCGCCCGCGTCGTTATCCACGTTCGACGTGATCAGTCCCGGGCCCACCACAGCCAGCAACAGCGTCAGCCGTCGCCGCAGTCCACGGATTTTTCTCAGAAAATCCGTATCCCCCGCCCGCACGCGGTCAAATTTTTCGGAAATGGCGGTCCAATTCATCGCTCCGCTCGAAATCCTTCCTAATCCTTCACGAGTTTTGACACCACGTCGTCGACGGTGATCGCGCCAATCGGCCGGTTCTCTTTGTCGATGACCGTCAACATCCGCAAATTGTATTTGTCGAATATTTCGAAGACTTCTTTGTCGTCTGCATTCCCAGGCACGCTAAGCAGCGGTTCCATCTTCAATCCCGTCATCCGTTGATCAGCTGAAGCCAGCAGCAGCCGGGCCACGGGCACAGTTCCGGAAAACTGAGCGTTGCTATCCAGCAGAACGATGGTATCGAGCTGATCGAAGTTCAGATCCTGACCACGCATCCAATCCAGCACCTCGTCGCGGGTGGAAGCTTCTCCCACAAACGCAAAATCCGTGTTCATCATGCCCCCAGCCGTCTTGGGGTCGAACTCCAACAGTTCGCGGACTTCGTCGGCTTCCTGGCCAGGCATTTCCTCCAGAAGCTCTTCCGAGGTCTCCTTAGACAAATCGGCCAGCAGGTCGGCAGCGGCATCCGGAGCCATTTCTTCCAAAATATCCGCAGCCTTTTCGGGGTCGAGCTTCTCGACGATTTGAGTGGTGAGCCGTTCGTCCAATTCCGCGAGAACGGCCGCGGCTGTTTCCTCATCCAGGGATGCGATGATTCCCTGGCGTTCCGCCGCGGACAAATCTTCCATGATTTCCGCAATGTCCGCCGGGTGCAAATCCTCCAGTTTTTCGTGTGTGATGCGCAGCTTTACCCGGCGCATGGGGTCCGGCTCGACGAGGTTGACGAACTCCCACCGAATGGCACTCTGCGGCAATTTGCTCTGGAGTTTTCTAACCACTGCGTAGGGCACCACACCCTGAAGTAACCTGCGCACCGCGCCGGGGAGTCCCACATCGACCTGGGTTAGGCGCAGCTCGACATTGCCGTTTGTTCGAAACGGGGTCAGATCGACGTCATTGACGCGCACGACCTTTCGGCCGCGCGTATCAATAATTTGTTGATCCAGCAGATCTTTTTGGACTGCCAACAACGACTCATTCGGCCGGTAGAGCTCCAGCGCCCTTTCGCTGACGCTTAGCTCCACCTTGCCTGCCGCCACTGAGGCTACTTGATTATGTTTGGCCACCAGCGGCTGAAAATTGCCGCGGGACAAGAGATAGTGCGAGATGCGGTTCGGCGCCTCTGCCGGCTCGACAAAAAATTCGCGCACACGTCCGACATAGTGCCCTTCCACGTCGTAGGCTTTGGCGCCCATCAATTCTGTCGCGTAGATGTCCATGCGCTCTCCTTCCTCGCGCGGTTGCGGTCTCGTTTGGGGCACACGCCGCGCCGAAAGCACCGGTCTGAAGACCGGCCACTACCACTTCATCGGGGCAATAAAAAACCCGCTCACCGAAGAACCTCGGCGGCGGGCAAGTACCTCACACAAATGGACTTAGCCTTAGCCGCCAGTGAACCCTCCCCACCCGACCGCGCGCGCTGTGGCTTGCGCCTTGCGCGACATCATTTGGAATCCCGACCGCTGGTCCATCTTCTGGCCCAAGTGCCGCCCAGACCGTCTCGGCCCAGGTTGGAGTTCGGTGCCCGCGCTCATCGAGAGGAAATTCACTCCGTTTTGTGACGAAATTGCGTCACAGTACCTAGATAAGCTGCGTGCTTTGCGAAGTCAAGGGAAAATGAACTTGCGAAGCGATTTTTTATTGGGAAATTGCTATTTGCTATTTCGAGAGAGTTCTTTATGGTTTGGAAAGAGCATGTGACGCGGCTCTTGTCCTTTTCGGCGGCAGTCTTCCACGTATAAGCTGAGATAGTTTTGCAAAATGTAGTCGCGCTTCGAAAACCCCAGCTCTTCGGCCACTCGATCAATCGCAGCGGCGGGGCCTTCCAGTTCCACAAAGGTCCCTATGGGTGTTTCGTCGAGTTCAATCAGGAGCCCCTTGGCCCAGAGGTTCGAATCCGGCAGTCGAAACGTGGTGCGATACTTTTCATAACAGAACCACCCGTTCATCCCCAGCCCCTCGAATATTCGAGCTAGGATCCCCGCGTCGGCAACCTCGAGTTCGATCTCCTCGCGGACTTTGTATGGGCCATAAGCCTCACTGACCGTTTCCGAGTCTTGGTTGCCGATTGGCCTCTTGAACGTCAGTAATACTCTCTGCTTCGGCCCCGGTGGCTTTAATTCCCCGGCGACGTCGGGCGTCTCCGTGCGAATCCGCAGCAGTTGCCCTTTCCTGGCGAGGCCATTCTTTGGCGTATCGAAAATCACATTTTCTTCGTGAACTCTGGAAATTCCGTGGCCAACGGGGTGCGCTCCCATGCGCTCCAGCGCACGATGAAACGCTGTCACGTCGGTGATTTTCAGTTTGATTTCCGTCTCTCTCGCCAATGGGCTGCTCACCCTCGCGGCGGGCTGCTTTCTCCCATCGCGGAGTTCCGATAGTATAGCGGACGCGCATGATTCCAGACGCCAACACCGCGACGCGTGTCTCAGCCCAGGAAAACTCAGAAGGTACAACTCTCAAGCCCCCGGTCGCCCGGCGCGAACCGGTGGAACACGTGTTGCACGGCGACTGTCGCGTCGATCACTACGCTTGGCTCCGGCAGAAAGAAAACCCGGAAGTAATCGGTTATCTGAACGCCGAAAACGCGTATACGGATGCCATCCTGAAACCCTCGGAACGGCTCCAGGAAAAGATCTATCAGGAGATGCTGGGGCGCATTCAGCAGACAGATCTCTCCGTTCCCTGCAAGCTGCGCGGCTATTTCTATTTCACGCGGACCGAAGAAGGAAGGCAGTACGCGTTCCGCTGCCGACGGTGTGATGCCGAGGGTGTGGCGGAAGAGCTCCTTCTGGACCTGAACGCGCTGGCGGAAGGCCACTCATTTCTGGGATTGGATACTTACGAGGTGAGCGACGACAATCGCCTGCTGGCCTATTCCACTGATACGACGGGTTTTCGTCAGTACACGCTGTACATCAAAGACCTGAGCAATGAGTCCACTTTCCCAGAGCGATTCGAACGCGTCACCAGCGCGGCCTGGGCTTCGGACAATCTCACGTTGTTTTATACGGTGGAAGACGAGACGACCAAGCGCTCTCATCGCCTCTACAAACATGTCTTGGGAGCCACGGAACCGGACCCTCTGTTGTACGAGGAAACCGACGAGCGCTTCCGAATCGAAGTGGAACGCACGCGCAGCAGCGCTTTTCTTTTTCTAACTATCGCCAGTCACACGTCCAGCGAAGTCCGCTTCCTGCGCGGCGACCAGCCGGCCGGTGGGTTCCGGCTCATTGCGCCGCGTGAAGACAACCATGAGTATTACGCGGACCACCATCCGGGGTTGGCGCCGAATGCAAACGACGGACTGTTCTACATTCGAACGAATTCGGGCGGTCGCACCTTTCGCATTGTGACCGTCCCGGTCAGCGACCCGCGGCGAGAATTCTGGCGCGAGGTGATTCCCAATCGGCCAGAGGTTATGGTTGCCGCGTCCGAGGCCTTTCACGACCATCTCGTGCTATTCGAACGCGAGGGCGGCCTGCCCTATCTCCGCATCGTAGATTTGGCCGCCGACTCCCCCGACTTTCTCGCGTCGTCGCATCGCGTTGAGTTTGATGAGCCGGCGTACAACGCTTCCATTGGTGAAAATCCGGAATTCGACACTTCCCTTCTGCGCTTCAACTACGAATCGTTCGTGACGCCTCGCTCGGTATTTGACTACGACGTTCGTTCGCGCGAACGATTCCTGCGGAAGCAGCAACC
The DNA here is from genome assembly GCA_035279725.1 of Candidatus Acidiferrum sp. Taxonomy (GTDB): domain Bacteria; phylum Acidobacteriota; class Terriglobia; order Acidiferrales; family UBA7541; genus Acidiferrum. The sequence goes on along the minus strand of DATEHF010000009.1, from coordinate 248,393 downwards.
TGTCCTGGGCGGCCACGACCCCTCGCAATACGTCAGCGAACGGCTGCACGCCACTGCTTCCGACGGCACCCGGGTGCCTCTTTCCATCGTCTATCGCCGCGATTCACGACTAGATGGCTCCGCTCCGCTGCTTCTTTACGGATACGGGAGCTACGGCATCTCCGTGCCGGTCAATTTCAGCTCAAACCGGCTCAGCTTGCTGGACCGCGGTGTCATCTACGCGGACGCGCACATACGCGGCGGTGGAGAACTCGGCAAGCCATGGCATGACGCGGGCCGGATGAAAAACAAACGCAACACGTTCGCGGACTTCATCGCTTCGGCGGAACACCTGGTTGCCGCACGCTATACGTCGCCGGAAAAACTCGTCATTGAAGGAGGCAGCGCAGGTGGTCTTCTGATGGGCGCAGTCACGAATATGCGCCCCGACCTTTTTCGCATGGTCATTAGCCACGTGCCTTTCGTCGACGTGCTGAATACCATGCTTGACGCGTCTCTGCCGCTGACCGTTGGGGAGTATGAGGAATGGGGCAACCCGCAAATCGCGGAAGACTATTTCTACATGAAGTCTTATTGTCCGTACACGAACCTCGAACGGAAACCTTATCCCGCAATTCTGATGAAGACGGGACTCAATGACAGCCAGGTGATGTACTGGGAGCCGGCGAAATACGTCGCGACACTGCGCACGCTAAAGACCGATGCGAATCCGCTGTTGCTGAAAACCAACATGGGTGCCGGGCACGGCGGCGCTTCTGGGCGGTACGATTATTTGCGGGAGATTGCGCTGGATTATGCTTTTTTGCTGACGCATTTGGGAATTAACGAATGACCGGGTGGTTACCCGGATGACTTAGGAAGAGCGGCCCGCCTCCCCGACACGGTCGGGGTAAACGCCAGGCGGCCCCTAAAAATGAGCGAGCCGACAACACCGCTGATGCAGCAGTATCACGCCATCAAGGCGCGCTATCCGCACGCGTTGCTGCTGTTCCGCCTGGGCGATTTCTACGAGCTTTTCTATGAAGACGCCATCATCGCGGCGCGCGAGCTGCAAATCACTCTCACTTCGCGCAATCGCGAAAAGGGCCAGCCCATTCCAATGTGCGGAGTTCCGTATCATGCCGCCGAAGGCTATATCGCGCGGCTGATTCGCTCTGGATTCAAGATTGCGATTTGCGATCAGATGGAGCTGCCCGGCCCGGGCAAGAAGCTGGTCCGCCGCGAGGTCGTACGCGTTATCACGCCCGGTACGGCCACGGACGGTGCGCTCCTGGACGCTCGCGAGAACAGTTTCCTCGCCTCCGTGGCCAAGCATGCGTCGGGTTCGCCAATCGGCCTCGCTTTCGTCGACCTTTCCACCGGTGAATTTCAAGCCACCGAATTCTGCGGCCCTCGCGCTGATGAATCCCTCCGCGACGAGTTGCAACTCCTTCGTCCGAGAGAGACTCTGCTTCCCCGTCCACAGCAACTCTTCGAGACAGCCAAGACTTCACTGCTCGAAGGGGTCGGCGGCGTGGAATCGCGCCTCGAAGACTGGATTTTTCAGCGCGACTACGCCGAGCGCATTTTGCGGGAGCAATTTGGCGTCGCCGAGCTCACCGGTTTCGGCTTAGACGATCATCCGCAAGCGCTAGCCGCCGCCGGCGCCATCGTTCACTACCTCCGGGAAAACTCGGCTCGAGGCGACCGGTCCGGGGCTGCCAATGAAAAGGTGGATGCTTCAGGAGTTGAAGCCTTACGGCACCTCGACCGTGTACGTTATTACGAACAACACGATGCCCTGGTCCTCGATCCTGTTTCGGTGCGCAATCTGGAGTTACTGTCGCCGATTTTTACCGAGGAAGCAGGGCGCACCAGCGGCCCAACGACTCTGATCGCGGCGCTGGACGTCACGGTCACCGGAATGGGCGCACGACTGCTGCGTTCCTGGGTTCTGCGACCGCTGATTGACAGAGAGGCCGTCGATGCACGTCTGGGCGCGGTGGCGCACTTGGTTCAGCAAACCGTGGTACGCGGCGAGATTCGCAAGGAACTCAAAGGCATACAGGACCTGGAACGACTTACCAGCCGCATCACGCTCGGCTTGGCGACACCGCGCGAGCTTGTGGCGCTGCGCAAGTCGCTCGTGCAACTTCCCGTGCTGAAGAATTTCCTTACGCCGCCTCCCGCGGGTGGCAGCGAACTGCTTCGACATCTCCATAAGGAGATCGATGAGCTTGCCGACGTCCGCGAGCGCCTGGAACGCGCGATCTCCGACGAGCCGCCAGCCCTGGCTACCGATCCGGGAATGATCCGCGGCGGCTATCACGCCGAGCTCGATGAGCTCCGCGACCTTAGCAAGCACAGCAAGGAAATTATCGCCGCGCTGGAAGAGCGCGAGCGCAAACGGACGAACATCAACTCGCTGAAGATTCGCTTCAATCAAATTTTTGGCTACTACATTGAGATTTCGAAAGCCAACTTGCATCTCGCTCCGGCAGACTACGAGCGTAAGCAAACGCTGGTGAACGCCGAGCGCTTTACTTCTTCTGAGCTGAAGGAATATGAGCGAAAGATTCTCGCCGCCGATGAACGCATCCTGGAGATCGAGCGGCAACTTTTTGTCGAAGTGCGGGCTACCGTTGCCGCACAGGCCGTGCGTTTGCGACGCACCGCCGCGGCTGTCGCCCAAATGGACGTTCTCACTTCATTTGCAAAACTGGCGGCCGATCGCGGGTATACACGGCCGGAATTCAATTCCACGGGCGAGCTGCTCATCATTGGCGGACGCCATCCAGTGATTGAGGAACTACTGCGGCAAAAGGGCGAGCGGTTTGTTCCCAACGATCTTTGCTTCGAGGCTGGGCGGCAGCAGCTACTTCTCATCACCGGACCGAACATGGGAGGCAAGTCTACGTATCTTCGGCAGTCCGCGCTGATAGTCCTGATGGCGCAGATGGGTTCATTTGTACCAGCGCGGCAGGCAAAGCTGCCGATCACCGACCGAATCTTCACACGTATCGGCGCGAGTGATAATTTAGCGCGCGGGCGTTCCACTTTTCTCGTGGAGATGAGTGAAGTCGCTGCGATTTTGAATCACGCGACCCCCGCTAGCCTGGTGCTGCTTGATGAAGTGGGCCGCGGCACTGCTACTTTTGACGGACTGTCCATCGCGTGGGCGGTTGTCGAGCACTTGCAGAAACACACGCGAGCGCGCACGCTTTTTGCCACGCACTACCACGAATTGACTGAGCTTGGCGATCTGCTCCCCGCGGTCAAGAATGTTCACGTCTCAGTGAAAGAAACGCCGAGCGAAATTATTTTTCTGCGCCGCGTCGAGCCTGGTAGCGCGGACAAGAGTTACGGTATTGAGGTGGCGCGGCTCGCGGGGCTTCCCCGCAGCGTAATTGAGCGCGCCCGCGAAGTTTTGAGGCGACACGAACAGAGCGAACACGAACTCAGCGAAACACTTTCCCCGGGCGCTTCCGACCTCGCACACAAGAACGGCAATCAACAGGTGTTGTTCACAGCTTTAGACCGCGAAGTACTCGAAAAGCTGCGCGGCACAGACCTCGACCAACTGAAACCGCTGGATGCGCTGAATCTTCTCGCCGAGCTGAAGAAGCAAATCTTATGAGCGAGAAGTTCATGCTTGTCCTGGGTATGATGTCGGGCACTTCCGCCGATGGCATTGACGTCGCCTTCGCTCGCATTTCGGGTGCACCACCGAAACTAAGTACGAAGCTCCTTGACCACACCTCCGTCAAATTTCCTCCTGCACTGCGCAAAGAAATTCTGCGCGTCGCTGAACAGCACCCTATTACCGCAGGAGACCTCAGTCAGTTGAGTTTTCGCTTGGGGAAACTCTTTGCCGACGCTGCTCTCGCCGCTTGCCACAAATTCCGTGTCTCGGCGAAACGCATCGCGCTGATCGGCAGCCACGGCCAGACCATCTTCCATCAAGGACGCCCGGTCGCGTGTTTCGGATCGCCGACGGCATCAACGCTTCAAATCGGAGAGCCATCGGTCATCGCCGCGCGGACTGGGATCACGACCGTCGGCGATTTTCGCACCGCGGACATCGCACTCGGAGGTCAAGGTGCGCCTTTAGTCCCTTATGTGGACTATGTCCTCTATCGCCACGCGAAATTGGGCCGCATTTCGCTGAACCTCGGTGGCATCGCCAACGTCACGGTTCTCCCGCGCGCGGCAAAACCGCAACAAGTCTTCGCCTTCGATACTGGTCCAGCCAACATGCTGATTGACGCCCTCGTTTCACATTTCACGGACAGCCGTTCCCGATACGACAAGAACGCGGCACTCGCTATGCAAGGGCGCAGCCTCCCCGCGCTTCTGGACGAACTTATGCGCGATCCTTATCTGAAGCTCGCACCTCCCAAGTCCACTGGGCGCGAATATTATGGCCGCGCCTACTTGAAGAGAGTCCTTGCTCTCGGCCGTCGCCACCGCGCCAAGTCCAATGATCTCATCCGCGCAGCGACGCTGTTTACCGCGCTGTCGGTCGTTGATGCCCTGAATCGATTCGTTTTGCCCAAAACGAAAATCCACCAGCTGGTTGTTTCTGGCGGTGGCGCTCGCAATCCACTGATCCTTGCTCAACTCTCCGCCGCGCTCCCCGGTATCGAAGTCCTGCCATCTTCGCGTCTCAGCGTTCCCGAAGACGCCAAAGAGGCCTTGGCGTTTGCGCTCCTCGCGTACGAGACGTTTCACCAGCGTCCTGCGAACCTTCCCTCCGCAACCGGTGCACACGGCCCTGCCATCCTCGGCAAAATATCCTATGCTCCACCGCGCTAGGCGCCGACGACGATAGATGAAGGATCTCAACTCAAAGTGTGTAAGAGAAAGCCTACGTTTTGGGAGAAGCGCAAGTCTACTCCAGCGCTTTCTCAATCTCCGCCACTGGGATCGCGCCTTCCCGGCCAACTCTCCAGGTGTCGCCGGTCAATTCCACGATGGTAGAAGCCAACGTCCCGCCGGTTTCGCCAGTGTCCAGCACCAGCGGCACGCGCGTGCCGAGTTGCTTCATCACTTGCTCCGCATTTGAGCACGAGGGGAACCCAGAAATGTTGGCGCTCGTCCCGGTGACCGGGCCGTCAAATTCATCAATCAAACGGCGCACCAATACACTGTTCGGCCAGCGCAATGCGACGCGGCCCGTGCCCGCAGTCACTTTCAGCGGGATGCGCTGCGCCGCGTTCACCACCAGCGTCAATCCCCCAGGCCAAAATGCCTGCGCAAGCCTCATGAATTTTCGCGGCGCTTCGCGCGCGAGCAAAATGGCTTGTTCGATCGAATTCACAAGAATCGGTAGTGCCCGCGTTTCTGGCCGCCCTTTCACTCTGTAAATTTCATCCACGGCAGCCAAATTGAACGGATCGGCCGCCAAGCCATAGAAAGTATCCGTGGGAATCGCAATCACACTTCCTCTCGCGATAAAATCCGCCGCATAACGCAGCAGTTCCGCTTCTGGAGATTGTGAATTGACGCGCAGCAGCTCGGCTGGCAATTTTTGGCCTTTTGGCGAAGTCGTGACGCCACCCTGCAGCGCCTGCCTGCGCTGCCCTTATTGGGGCGACGCTACCATACCCCTTCCACACACGCAATAAGAGCTTCCAGATGAAGCAGTTCCCTTGGAGGAGGACGTTCAGCACTTGGGAATTGGCTTCACACCTCGAAAGTTTGCTACCCTCCACGGTAATGGCCACGCCTGGCAAGTCTGCTCGCAACTCGCGCTCCGCAAGCGAGCCCGCGCTCCTCACTAGCCGCGACAATCGCTGGTTGAAGGAGTTCCGCGTTGCTCTTCGCGGCGGACTGCCCACCGAAAGCGGGTTCGTAGGCGTCGAGGGTGTGCGACTCGTGGAGGAAGCGCTACGCTCCGGCTGCCGCATTCAGGCGGTACTTTTCAGCGAATCTGGGGAGCGCCATCACGAGCGCCTCTCCTCCTTTATCGACCGACCAGAGATGGCTTTTTCCGTCCTGAGAACCACTGACCGGCTTTTCGAAGGTCTCGCTGATACCGAACATCCGCAAGGTGTCGCCGCACTGGTTCATCCCCGTGAAACCTCCTTCGATGAGTTCGTGCACGCTCCGCTTTCTGCCTGCGCTCCGCTGCTTGTCGTACTCGCCGGTGTGCAGGATCCAGGCAATGTAGGATCGATTCTGCGCACCGCTGCGGCTCTTGGCGCGACCGGCGCCGCGACCGCCGCATCCGGCATCAGCGGAACCGCAAATCCGTTCTCGCCGAAAGCCCTGCGCGCCTCCGCCGGTGCCGCTCTGCATCTTCCAATCCTCGCTGGGATGTCGCTTTCCATTCTGCTGGCACAACTAAAGGTCGCCGGCGTCCGAACGTTAGCGACAAGCGTCCGTGAAAACGCATCAGTTCTGCCAGATGTAGGGGCGCGCTTAAGCGCGTCCCCCTCCGTAGATGCCGCCTCTCAACCCCTTGCTCCGTGGGAGGTGGATTGGTGCCAGCCGGTGGCGTTGCTGGTCGGCAATGAAGGCTCCGGCCTTCCCGAAGAGATCGAGAGCAGCGCCGATGCGCGCATTCGCATTCCCATGGCCAGCGGCGTTGAGTCCCTCAACGCCGCTGCCGCCGCGGCGGTCGTCTTCTACGAAGCCGCCCGCCAACGGAATTCGCACAGTATTGTAGGACCCGCTTTCTGAAGCGGGCCGCATCTAACCGATCATGAGCCTCTTCTCAAAATTGCCGCCGCCGGCCCCGGAGCCCGACGTCCCAGCCGCCAACCAGCCGCTCGCCGAACGCATGCGCCCGCGTACCCTCGATGAATTCATCGGCCAGGAAAAGCTTCTAGGCCCCGGCAAACCCCTCCGCATGCAAATCGAAAGCGACAATCTTGGTTCCATGCTGTTCTGGGGTCCGCCAGGCTGTGGCAAAACCACACTCGCCCGCCTCATCGCGCGCCTGACCAGTTCCGAATTCGTTTCCTTCAGTGCCGTCCTTGCGGGCATCAAGGAAATCAAGGAGGTCATGGCCGCCGCCGAGCACAAATCCCGCTCCGGCTTACCCGCGAAAGCGGGCCATCGCACCATCGTCTTCGTCGATGAAGTTCACCGCTTCAACAAAGCCCAGCAGGACGCATTTCTCCCTCACGTGGAAGCCGGCCATATTATTTTCATCGGCGCGACCACGGAAAACCCTTCGTTCGAAGTAATCTCACCGCTGCTCTCCCGCACCAAGGTCTACGTTCTCGAACCCCTCACCACGCCGCAAATCGTCGAGCTCCTCCGCCGCTCCCTTAAAGACAAAGAGCATGGCCTGGGCAGCGACGCAACAGAAGTATCTGACGACATTCTCTTCCGCATGGCATCTTACGCGAACGGAGACGCCCGCGCCGCCTATAACACGCTGGAACTCGCAGTCCGTAGCGCAAAACCAAGTGAAAAAGGCGCGCACGTCATCACACCCGAACTCCTCGAAGACATCCTGCAACGCAAACTCCTCCGCTACGACAAAGCCGGCGAAGAGCATTTCAATCTCATCTCCGCTCTGCACAAATCCGTGCGCAACTCCGATCCTGACGCCGCCCTCTACTGGCTCGCGCGCATGCTCGAATCCGGCGAAGACCCGCTCTATCTCGCGCGCCGCATGGTGCGCATGGCCAGCGAAGACATCGGTCTCGCCGAGCCCGGCGCTCTTGCCGTCACGCTCGCCGCGAAAGACGCCTTCGATTTCCTCGGCGCACCCGAAGGCCATCTCGCTCTCGCTCAAGCCGCCGTCTATCTCTCGCTAGCGCCAAAATCCAATGCCGTTTACACCGCCTACGGCGAGGTCATCGACGACGTTCACAAAACCGAAGCCGAACCTGTCCCCCTCCACATCCGCAATGCCGTCACCGGCCTCATGAAAAACATCGGCTACGGCCAAGGCTACAAGTACGCCCACAATTTCGATGATAAAGTCACCGACATGACCTGCCTCCCCGACAATCTCGCCGACCGCACCTACTACCAGCCCACTGACCAGGGCTTCGAGCAGCGCCTCCGCGCCCGCCTCGACTATATTCGTAAGATCAAATCCCGCGGAGCCTCCAATGCTTGATTTGCGATTCGCCACTCACTCATCACTGTCATCCCGAGGCCGCACATTTTGCGGCCGAGGGATCTGCTTTTTTTGGTTTCTCTTTGTAGCGCTGCAGGGTTTGTCGGCCCCCGCACAGGAATCTCCGAAGCGCCCTCATATTACAGGCATTGACCATCTTCGGATGTATGCGACGGATGTTGAAAAGTCCAAGGCGTTCTACGAAAAGCTATACGGAGTGCGCTCTGAAACGAGCGAGTGCTTTGACACTTCTAACCGTTGCTTTACGGTTGGTTGGTTCGGCCACCAAATGATCACACTACAGCAGACTCCCGCAACGCCAACAAGTGATCTGCTGGCCGAGATATCATTCCGAACAGACAACGTCAAACAGATGCGCAGCTACTTGGTCTCTAAGGGAGTCTCGGTTAGCAAAATCAAGGTGGAGAAATACCAAACAAGCAAATTGGAAAGTCATTTTGAACTTCGCGACCCCGAAGGCCACTCGATTTCCTTTACCCAAAGATTTGGCTACCCGATTGACGACCCGGGGCCCGGGGATCCTTTTTTCGTGGAAATCATTCACGCAGGTTTCGTCGTCAAAGACCGTTCCGTCATCGACCACTTCTACAAGGACATCCTCGGCTTCCGACCGTACTGGCATGGCGGCATGAAAGACAACGAGGACAGCTGGGTGGCCATGCAAGTTCCCGACGGCAAGGAATGGGTTGAATACATGCTGAATATTTCCCCCACAGCTGACCATCACACACTCGGAGTGATGAACCACATTGCCCTGGGAGTGAAAGACATTCAGGCCCCCAAGGCTGCATTCATCAAGAATGGCGGAACCCCCGGCGAAGAGCCCAAGCTCGGCCGCGACGGCAAATGGCAGCTCAATCTCTACGACCCCGACGACACTCGCGTCGAATTCATGGAATTCAATCCGAGGGAAAAACCCTGCTGCTCCGAATTCACAGGCCCTCATCCGGGACCTAAACAGTGATCGGCTTCTCGAAGAATCTCGTTCCGTGTCAAAATCTTTCTGGAACCAAATGATCCGAATCGCCCTGCCACTCTTACTCTGTTCCGTCTGCCTACCCCTCGCGGCCCAAAACCAGCCCGCGCGACCGCCCATCACCGGCATCACCCACGTCCGTCTCTACTCCACCGACCTCTATAAATCTCGCGAGTTCTACTCCCACATCCTCGGCATGGCCGGAGGCACCGCTGGCTGCATGGGCGCAATCCTCCCGTGTTACACCGTCAACGATCACCAGCAAATCGAGTTGCTGCAAGTCACCGGCGGCTCGCCCGACAATCTCCTCGCCGAAGTCGCCTTCGCCACTCCCGACGTCGAGCAGATGCGCCGCTACCTAAGCGCACACAACGTCACCGCCGGCGCCATCACAAAAGATTCCTACGGTGTGCAACATTTCGAGCTGCGCGACCCGGAAGGCATCCACATCGCCTTCGTGCAACTCCCTGCCGCACATTTCTTCAACGCCCCCAGCGAGCAAATCAGCACTCGCATGCTTCACGCCGGCTTCATCGTCAAGGACCGCGCCACCGAAGACCGCTTCTATCGCGACCTCCTCGGCTTCCGCATGTACTGGCACGGCGGCTTTAAGGACGCCGACAACGATTGGTGGGAGATTCAAGTCCCCGAAGGCACCGACTGGATCGAGTACATGCTCAACATCCCGCCCAACGCCGACCACAACGAGCGTGGTGTGCAGAATCATTTCTCTCTCGCCGTCGACAAAATTCAATCCTGCAACGCGCGCCTCCGCACCCACGGCCTGAAAACCACTGACCAGCCCGAAATTGGCCGCGACGGCAAATGGTCCTTCGACATCTACGATCCCGACATGACCCGCGTAGAGTTCATGGAGTACAAGCCCGCGCAGCCCGCCTGCTGCAATCCCTACAGCGGACCACACCCAAAGCCATGAATTGCCCTTCCTCTCGCAGCCGCTCTCCCTGGCTCCGCCGACTCTGCTCCTTGTTCTGCCTTATCCTTGGTTGCTGCTCTATTCCATCCGCTAAAGCGCAAAATCTCGACAAGCCTCTCCAAACCATCGATGAAGAAGTCACCGCCTTCGCCTACTCCTCGGATGGCCGCCTCGTCTACTCCGCTTACCGCAAAGTCAAAACCAAAGCCTACGACCTCGAGCACGACGATATCTGGCTTCAAGACGCTGGCGGCAAGCGTCGGCGCATCTTCGAAGGTCCGAAATACGTCCGCGGCAATCAGCAGTTCAGCTATATCGTCAATTCCTTCCGCTGGTCCCCAAACGGCCGCATGATTGCCGCGGAGCTGCTCACCACTACCGTCGACGACTCCGACCGTGCCACGGACTCCTTCCAAACGCTCCTCTTCGATGACTCCGGCCGCGAAATCCACATCAACAAAGGCGACAACGTCATCCTCGACGCCTCGAGCCCCTTCATCCTTCCCGACAATGTCACCATCGGCTATCTTTCCGAAACGGTGAAGCCCCGCCAACTTTTTTCTTTGAAGGCCACCCGGGCGGACATCGGCACCCTCAAAACTCCACATGAGGGCCGCACTTTCCGGGACATCGCACCCATTCCCGGATCGATTTCCGTCGTGGCCATCGAGCAAGATCACTCCATGACTGGCCCCAATCGCCTCCAGCGCCTCGATCTCTTCACCGACAACGACAAGGAGCTTGCCACGCTGGACGGCTATGAAGGCGGCCTCAGCGTTTCTCCCAGCGGAAAAGAAGTCGCCTACTACATTGATAAGGAAGTCCTCGAAATTCGCGATCTCGCCGCGCTCAATCACGTAGCCCGCATTCGCATCGGCCTCGGCATCTACCACTGGTCGCCCGACGAATCCCGCATCGTCCTCAAGCGTGCTATCGAAAAAAAATCCGGCGACCTTGTCTGGATCGATCTCCCCCCGCTCGCCGCCGCGCCAGCGCACGAAGTTCCCGTGGCCGAGCCCACGCCCATCCCCGTCCTTCGCGGCTACCTCTTCCGCGACTTCGCTATCTCCCCCGACGGCCGCTCCCTCGCCGGCGTCATCACCGGCCGCCGCAACCTCTTCGTCTTCCCCCTCCCCCGCTGATTCTCTTCTTGCAGCGGCAGAATTGTCATCCCGAGCTGTAGCTCAGGCCTTCAGGCCTGAGGAATCTGCTTGTTACGCTCTTCTCTGCGACCTCTGCGCCTCCTCTTCTCTTCCTCCGCTTTAAATCCTTTTCTTCCTAAAAACAAAAGGCCCGCGAAAGACATCCGCGGGCCGCTCCTAACTGGAATTGTCACTGCCCTATCGTTTCAATTCTCCAACTCTCCTCCGATGCTCCACCAAAATGCACGCATCCTCAATCACCACCAGCCCCGCCGCCCGCGCCATCTGCGCCGCCTCCTCATTCTCAACTCCCTGCTGCATCCAAACCACTTTAGCCCCGATTCGAATCGCGCTCTCCACCACCGGCGCCACTTCTTCCGCACGTCGAAAAATATTCACGATGTCGATTTTCTCCGGCACATCTTCCAGCCGAGCGTAACTTTTCTCTCCCAGTACTTCCGTCTCATTCGGATTCACTGGAATGATCCGGTATCCCTCACTCTGCATGTACTCCGTCACGCCAAAACTCGGCCGCATCGGATTCGAAGACAATCCGACCACTGCAATGGTCTTGTATTTTTTCAGGATTTCGAGAATCACGTCAGCTCTTGCTGACGCACCATCAGGGAGTGTCACTCTCATCGCGCTGCGAGTTCGCTCTTGCCGGCACGCTTCAAAATCACCTGCGCCATGGCCGACAAGCACTTATCATTTTCTTCCGCCGTTCCCACCGAAATCCGCATCGCTTCCGGAAACCCCATCCACCCCAGCGGCCGCACAATCACGCCCATGTGCAGCAACTCATCGCACAACACCTTCGCATCCGGCCCCACTTCCATGAACACAAAGTTCGCCTCGCTCAGTACCGGCCGGAATCCCAGCTTCCCCAAGCCCTCGCTCAACCGTTTCCTCTCCACGGCGTTCGTCTCGATGCACCGCGCGACATGCTCGCGATCATTCATCGCTGCCAGCGCCGCCGCTTGTGCTACACCCGACGTGTTGAACGGAGTTTTCAACCGGTTCATCGCCGCGAGCAACTCCGGCCGCCCAAACGCAAAGCCGATCCGCAAACCCGCCAACCCATAAACCTTCGAAAACGTCCGAAGAATCAGCACATTCTTGCGTCGCCGGTAAATCTCTTCGGATTTACGCCGGTCCAGGCTCGGCGCGTAGTGCACGTACGCTTCATCCAGCACCACGAGCACGCCGTCCGGCACGCGCGCAATAAAATTCTCCAGCTCCGCCGTGCCGAACGCTGTTCCCGTCGGGTTGTTGGGATTGGCAATGTAAATCACGCCGGTTTTCGGCGTGACGGCAAGCAGGATCGCTTCCAGGTCAAACGCATAATTCTTCTGAGGCACTAGCACGAGTTCGGCCCCGCTCGCGCGAATGGCCACCGAGAACGGCGCGTAGCTCCCAAAGGACGTGATTCCTTGTAAGCCCGCGCGCAAACAAACTCGCGCCGCCAGGTCAATAATCTCGCTTGACCCCAGCCCCACGAAGATTTCGTCGAAGGCTACTCCGGTCTTTTCTGAAAGCATCTCCCGGATCGCTTGCGTCCCTCCGTCCGGATACCGGTGCGATTCGCTCAGGGCTTTTCGGGCCGCTTCCATGGCCATCGGCGAAGGCCCCAGCGGGTTCTCATTCGAGGCGAGCTTCACCGCAAAAATCTTCAGCTCGCGCTCAACTTCTTCAATGGGTTTTCCCGGCACGTAGACTGGCAGCCCGCGCAGGTAATCCGGAATCAGCTCTTCAATCGTGCGGTTCATCTACTCAAGTCTACTTCCTCCGCGATTTCTCCGCCAATCTCCACTTGCACCAGTAGCCATTCTCTAACCGCCTAGCGCAAAACTAAAACAGTCATTCTGAGGGCATCCGACAAGGATGCCCGAAGAACCTCAACGTCAACCATTACTCTCACCACCCCTTGGGGCCGAGTCTTCCGCTCTTTCCCTTTATTTCCTTAACCTCCTCTACCTCATTTACCTCTCTTCAAAGGCTCTTCAACTTCGCCACTTCTCGCACCGTCAGCGCCCGATACTTCCCCGGGGCCACATCCAGCACCAGCGGCCCCAACTGTACCCGCTTGATCTTCTCCACTAAAAACCCCACACTCTGAAACATTCGCCGGATCTGCCGGTTCCGCCCCTCAATCAAAACCACCTCGTACCAGGGATTCGCCCCATCCTCCATCAACCGCACCTTCGCCGGCGAAGTCTTCACCCGGGCCCCATCCTCCAATTCAATCGCAATTCCCGCCCGCAAACGCGCCAGCGCCCGTTCATCCGGCTTCCCGCTGATCTTCACCAGATACGTCTTCGGCGCATGCGAACCCGCTTTCATCAACTTCTGCGCCAGCGCCCCGTCATTTGTCATCAGCAACAATCCCTCGCTCGCGTAATCCAGTCGCCCCACCGGATACACGCGCTCCGGACAATTTGTCATCAACTCCATCACCGTCGGCCGCCCCTCCGGGTCGCTAACGGTTGTCACATAACCTTTCGGCTTGTGCAGCATAAAATACAAAAGCCGCTCCTTCTTCTTCAGCGGCACGCCATCGACGCAGATTAAATCCCCATCCGGATCGGCTTTCGTCCCTTGCTCCGTCACCACTTTTCCGTTGAGCGTCACCCGGCCAGCCGCAATAATCTCCTCCGCCTTGCGCCGCGACGCAACTCCGCAAGCCGCCATAATTTTCTGTAGTCTTTCGGAAGCCATGGAAACCAAAGCTAATCGGGAATGTGAGCCGTCGTGGTAACGTCTTCTCCCGCAACCAGCAGGAATTCATTCTTGGCGCCAGCAAGGCGCTTTTGACGGTAAGGCCGATACTCTTCGCTTTCATAGAACGCCGTTGCGACTTCCTTGGAGGGCCACTCGACAATCACAATAATTCCCTGAGGCGCCCGCTGGCCCTCGACCTTCTCGACTTTGGGCGTGCGCGCCAGGTACCGCCCACCCCATCGCTCCACCATCCCCGTCACATTCTGAACGTAATCCGGCACCCAACTCTGGTCCGTCGTCTCCACTTCTCCAATCATGTAATACTTCACGCTCGTTCCTCTCTTCTCTGCGTCCGCTGCCTGAAATTCTTGTTTTTTTCTTTTCCGTCCGCACCCGCCTCAAACTTCCGCAGCTTCTCCGCTTCCTCCTGCTCAATCATCCGATATCTTCCCGGCGGAATTCCCTCCACCGTGAGCGGCCCCAATCCAATCCTTTTCAACTTCTCCAGCGGATGCTTCTCCTTGAACAAAATCCTCCGCAACACTTCCTTCTTCGAATCCCGCATCCGCACTTCATACCAATAATTCGCCGCTCGCCCCCTGGTAGCATCCGGCTGACGCACCGTCTGCATTCGGACGCCAATCTCTTTCCCCAGCCGCTCCAGGTCCACGAGCGTCAACATCCCTTTCACTTTAACCTGATAGACCTGCTCCAATTTCGCCCAGTGCTTCAGCAACTCCGCCGCCAGGTCTCCATCATTCGTCAAAAACACCAGCCCCGATGCGTTATACTCCAGATTCCCAACCGGAAACACGCGTTCCGGCAACCCCCGCAAACAATTCCGCAGCGTCTTCCGCCCTTCCGGGTCCGCCATCGCCGAAACCACTTCCGGCGGCTTGTTCAGCACAATGTAAACGCGTCGTCCCTCTTTCGCCTCGACGACCTTACCCGCCGCTTCAATCCGGTCCTTCGCCGCATCCGCCTTCGTCCCCAACTCCCGCACCACCCGCCCATTCACCCGCACCTGTCCGCTCGTGATCAGCAACTCCGCATGCCGCCGCGAAGCAATCCCCGCCCGCGCAATAATTTTCTGCAGTCTCTCTTCCATTCTCGTTTTTGTCTTTTCTGTGTAGGGCCCGCCTTCTGAGGCGGGCCGTTTCGGACACCAGCTAACACGGTGCGAACTTGGCGAACCTTCCGCCATTTTCTATTCTCTGATTTCCGTTTTCACTCCCCTGCCGCGGCCACTTTCGGCGATTTCCCGGCAGGCACCGGCGGGTCTTCATCGAGTTCACCCGACGGCATACCCTCGGCTGTCGCCAATGCCTCGTGTTCGCGAAAAGCTTCTGCTTCGGCAAGTTCCTCTGCCACGTGCGTGACGGCCTCGGTCACGCTGTTGTGGGTATGCCCCCTTGCTGCATTACCTTCAGATGCAACGCCCCCAATGCTGCCCTCGTCCGTCGACCCATTCTCCACCGGCGCAAATCCCTCATCGCTCCCCAACGCCTCCCGCGCCAGCGCCTCAAACTCCTTCAAGCTCGGTAACTCCTCCAAATCGCTCAACCCAAACCGCATCAAAAATTCCTTCGACGTCTTGTACAAAATCGGCCGCCCCATTACTTCCTTGCGCCCCGCCGTCGTAATCAAGTGCTTGTCCAGCAGCGTGCTGATCACCCCCGAAGTATTCACCCCACGGATCTCCGAAATTTCCGGTGAAGTCACCGGTTGCTTGTACGCAATCACCGCCAAGGTCTCCAGCGCCGGCATCGAAAGCCGTAGCGGCGGCCGCAAGCTCTTGATAAACCGCCGCACCACATCATGCTGCTGTGGCTTCGTATAAAGTTTGTACCCGCCCGCCACCGCGCGAACTTCGATCCCGCGCTCTTCGGTCGCATAGCTCGCCACCAATTCATCCAGCGAAGCCTGCACCGCCAGCTTCTCTTCCCCCAGCGCTTTCGCCAATTGGTCCAGAGTCGCCGGTTCATCCGCCGCATAAATAATAGCTTCGAGTGCCGCTTTTCTCTCTTCGTTTGTCATAGTGTCTCAATCCCTCGCGCAGCCGCACGACTGTCAATCCTGAGGCTATCCGATGAGGATAGCCGAAGGATCTCAACGTCGACTTCAACCGGGGACGACGCTTGTGCGCGATCCTTCGCCTAGAATGGCTTCTCCCTATTTGTACTCCTCATCAATCAACTTAATCCCGCCGCTTTCATCAAACACCAAATCAAACATCTTATGCTTCCGCACCAAAATATCCCCAAACTGTTTTTCCTGCACGAGCGCCACCGCCTGCAATTTCACCATTTCCAGAACCGCGAGAAAAGCCACGATCATCGCGTGCCGCGAAGGGCAAGCCTCAAAAAACTGGATCAAGTTGACCGAGTTTTCCTCGTTCGAAATAATCTGCGCCCGCAAAGCCGCAATCATCTGCGCCACGGTAAACTGCTCGTGCTTCAGCTCGATCCGCGAAACTTCTTTCTTCCGCTCCAAAACCTGCTGGAACACTTTCACCAAATCTACGAGCGAAACCACCAGCTCGCCCTCAGTCCCTTCGTCGTTGTAAAGCGACTTGTCCGGCTTCGACCACACGTTTTCTTCAATCTGCTGCTTCTGATACAAAAGCTGCGCCGCGTTCTTGAATTTCTCGTGTTCTACCAGGCGTTGCACCAATTCCGCTCGTGGATCGTCAGCCTGTTCTTCTTCGCTAGCCAGGGGATCTGGCGGCAACAGCATCTTCGACTTGATGTAAATCAAAGTCGCCGCCATATAAATAAATTCCGAAGACACATCCACGTCCAGCTCTTCGAGTTTGTGCAGGTAATCGAGGTATTGCGCCGTAATTTTCGAAATCTGAATGTCGAGGATACTCATTTTTTGCTGTCGGATCAGGTCCAACAGCAAGTCCAACGGCCCCTCATACATCGGGATATTTATTTTGTATGGCGTCGCCATGTCTTATCTTTTCCCGTAGGGGCACCCGCCGCGGCGGGTGCCCTTCTTTCCTTTTCCCTGTTTGTCATCAACGCTCACTTCAATCGAGGTGTCTCGTCAGGTGAGATCCTTCGCTGCGCTCAGGATGACACCACAACCTACGAACCGTAAGATAGCTGGGACGTTCATGCATTCCTGCCAGCGATGTTTTTTCTCTTCTTCTCCCACCCGAAGACCGCTTCGCGGACACGTTCCATTGTGCCTTGTGCTACCGCGCGCGCTTTCCGCGATCCTTCGTCCAAAATCTCGAGGACGCCCTTCGGGTCGTTCTCGTATTTCACGCGGCGGTCGCGCACAGGCGCGATCCACTTGATCAAATTTTCGGCCATCGCGGCTTTGCACTCGATGCAGCCGATTCCTGCGGTGGTGCAACCTTGGCGCACCCACTCCAGGCGGCCCGATTCTTCCGCAGAGAACAGTTTATGCCAGTCGTAGACGGGACACTCGTCCGGATTTCCCGGATCCGTCCGGCGCTTCCTCGCCGGGTCCGTCACCATCACCTTGGTCTTCTTTCGAATCTCCTCATCCGTCTCGCTCAACGTGATGGCGTTCCCGTAACTCTTCGACATCTTCCGCCCGTCGAGCCCCGGTATCCTCGGCGTTTTCGTCAGCATGACACTAGGTTCGGTCAAAATTTCTCTAGCCCGGACAAAACTGCTGAAATACGCATGCTGACCGACGAATTTCTCGATGAAGTTGGAAAGGCCACTTTCAAGGATAGCCTTTCGCATCGTCTCGACCATTCTCTTGGCAGTTTCGGGCGTGATTTCCTTCGGTTTCTTCTCTCCCGGAAAGAGGAGACCGTAAAGTTCCTGAGCGACTGGTCGCTTTTGGTTATTTGCCAGTTCGTCCTCAAAGATCTGCTGCCCAAAATAGTGATTGAAACGACGGACAATTTCACGGGAGAGTTCGACGTGGGAAACCTGATCCTCCCCCACTGGCACGAAAAGCTGCGCTCCTTCCTGGCTATAAATCACAATGTCGGCGCACTGAAGGATCGGATATCCAAGGAACCCGTAATTGTGCAAATCTTTGTCCTTGACGTTCTCCAGCGCCTCTTTGTATGTCGGGACGCGCTCGAGCCAGCCTAACGGGGTCACCATCGACAGCAGCAAATGCAGTTCGGCGTGTTCGGGAATCACGGACTGCTGAAACAGGACTGACTTTTGTGGGTCGAGCCCCGCGGCCAGATAATCGATCATGATTTGCAGGGTGTTCTCGGCTACGCCTGACGTGTCCGCGTAGTCGCTGGTCAACGCATGCCAATCGGCGATGAAGTAGAAGCAGTCGTAGGCGGGATCGTTTTGCAGGCGCACCCAATTTTGCAGCGCGCCGAAATAATGGCCGATGTGCAGGCGGCCTGTCGGCCGCATGCCGCTCAGCACTGTGCTTTTCTTCCCCTCTGCCCCTGTTGTCACCATTTCTCCCTAGCTCTACTCTCATTCCACTCTACAAGTTGGGCGCAGCGAGCTGCGCCACTACAAGATTCGAGGAAGGCCGGGACGCGCCCTTCGTTCCTCTGGGTAAACTGAAGCGCGCCCCTACACGGTAAAGTCTTTTGTGGCACAGCCACTCCTGGCTGTGCTCTTCATTTGTTCAAAACCGCACAGGCAAGAGTGCCTGTGCCACTCAAATCCTCGCAATTAGCTTGCTTTGCCCAGGAGTTCTCGCGCGATGATCATGCGCTGGACTTCGCTGGTGCCCTCGTAAATGGTGATCACGCGGGCGTCCCGGTACATGCGCTCGACGTCGGTCTCGCGCGAATAGCCTACGCTGCCGTGGACTTGAACTGCTTTGTAGACTACGCGGTTGACCATTTCGCTGGCGTAAAGCTTGGCTTTCGAAGCGCTCGCGCCCATTTTCGTGGGATGCGCGTCCTTCAGCCACGCCGCGTAGTACAACAGTCCCCGCGCGGCTTCGATCTCCGTTTGCATGTCGGCGATCATCCACTGAATGGCCTGAAATTCGCTGATATTTTTTCCGAAGGCTTTGCGCTGCTTCGCATATTTTACGGTTTCGTCCAGCGCGCCTTGCGCCAGCCCGACTGCTTGCGCGGCGATCCCAATCCGTCCGCCATCCAGCGCTCTCAACGCAATCTTCAACCCCTGCCCTTCTTCTCCTAGTCGGTTCTCCAGCGGCACGACGCAATCATTCAGCAGAATCTCTACTGAGGGCGATGAGCGCTGCCCCATCTTGTCCTCGTGGCGCCCAACGCGGAAGCCTGCGAAGCTTGGCTCAACCAAAAACGCAGAGATGCCCTTCCCGCCCGCCGCTGGATCGGTCTTGGCAAAAACAAGCAACGTGCCTGCGACGCTGCCGTTGGTCACCCAGGTTTTTGTTCCGTTAAGAACATAGTGGCGAGTGGCGAGTGACGAGTGGCGAGCAAGGGCGGTGGTCTGAATGCCCGCGGCGTCGGAACCGGCTGCAGACTCCGTCAGGCAAAACGCGCCGAGCGTTTCTCCCGTCGCCATCGGCCGCAAATATTTCTTTTTCTGCGCCTCCGTGCCAAACATCAGCAGGGGCGCCTGCACCGCGGAATTCGTCACGCTGATGGCCGTGGCCATCGCGGTAAACACGCGCGCAACCTCTTCCAGCATCAACACATACGAAATCGTATCCAGCCCCGGCCCGCCCCACTCCTCCGGCATCAACATGCCGCAGCAGCCCATCTCGCCCAGTTTCTTGATGGCCTCCACCGGAAATTTCTCTGCTTTCTCCATCTCCTTGACGAACGGGCGCACTTCCGCCTCCATGAATTGGCGGACGGCATCGCGAATCAGTTTTTGGTGGTCGTTAAGCGAAAAATCCATCGTTAAAGTGTACGCGGGGTACGCACGATGCTAGCACAGGCCAGCAGCAAGCAGAAGGCGGGGAGGGACGAATAAAGCTTGTCCCACGCGCCGCAAAAATCAAAAACCTCATACGCAAGAACGGCGTACGGGGCACCTGGCGGGCTGCAAGTACAGCCCGCACCCGGTATCAATGCGGCTTGAATGTCTTTCCGGTCTCAAGCAGCGTCTTCAGGCGGGAAAGAATACGCGGCCATCCATCGGCGCAGGCGGCGTAAGTGGTGTCATCCTCGGCCCACTCGTCGTGAGTCACCGTTACTTTGGTGGCTTCGGTCTCGGGCACCAGTTCGATCGTTGCGCGCGACGCCTTATCGTTTTGGCCCATCGCGAAAGTGTACTGAAAGACTTTTGGCGGCTCACACCGCAAGACTTTCCCTTGGACGTAATTCATGGGTTTGCCATCGGGTCCCGGGCCGACCCATGCGAGCGAGCCGCCAGGCTTAAGCTCCGCCTGAAACTCGGCGCCCGCGAAGATGACGCGGTTCGACTCCCGCGAAACAAAGCCTTCCCACACTTTCTCGGGCGTGGCAGCAATGTAGAAAACATATTTCAGTGGTGCTGGATGGGCCATGATTGTTCCTAACTCTCTGGCGTCGCGCTGGCAAGCGCGAGAATCGCTCCGCCAAACAGCAGCGTGTCCGCAAAGTAGTTGATTCCCTCAACCTGGACTGCGGCGCTCGGGTCGGAAATCTGTGCGATCAGGATCGGCACATAGATGAACAGGGCCAGCAGCGAAATCCACGTACCGAGATAAGTTGCCGCCATCCGCGTCTTCTTGGCCAGCAGAATGCTCGCCCCGGCAACCAGAAGAATTGCGCCCGTCAGATAGCCAATGACTAAGCGTCCCGGAATCCAAGCAGGCGTCAGTTTTTCGAGCGGAACTCCGGGGCATCCCGCGGGGTGCAGAAAATGCTCAACGCCAAAAAATATTGCGGCGATCGCGATCGACACGCGGCCCACGGTAATGAGCTTGCTCTTGCCTGGCCCGCTCATCGCGTTTCCTGCAAGGGCCCAGGCTCCGCCCGCGAACGACAGTTCGCGGATGACAATCGTCCATGGAATCCTGTCCGTGGGGCTGGCGAGAGCTCGCGGAATATGCAACATCGCCACAAAAAGAAACATCATGATCCCGAATAGCAGGCCGGACCAGCGCAACTGAATTTTTGTGGCAATACTCAAAGACGCGGCCAGCAACGCAAAGCCGACGAAATACGCCCAAAACAAACGCCCCGGCATGTACGACGGCACGCTTAGCATGATGAATTTTGCGCCCGAGAGATGCTCCGCGCCGAAGACCGCCAAGGGGATGGCGAAACACAAATTAGACAAGGCTACGATCTTGTTTAGGCCGCTGGCCCGCGCGATATCGGTCTTCGCAGCCAAACCCCCAATAAGGAAAAGCAGGATGCCGGCGGCGCACATCGAAACCGCCGAGCGAGAAATCTCTAAAAATGCAGCAAGAATAGTTGTGTGCATGTGGATGCCAGGCATGAGCTCGGGTCTTCTATTTGGGCGTTTCCCACGTCAATGCGGCTTCGCATTGTACAACGAAGAGTAGCCTGGCCTACGCAGCGCCCTCAGAAACTTGCAACAGCAGCAGTTTCACTCGCACACGTTTCGAAGATGGGCAGCAGCCGGGCCATTTCCAGCGCCTGCTTCAAGTTCGGGCGGAGATGACAAAGCTTCAAGCTTCCGCCTTTGGCTTTTGTCTTCCGATGCATTTCGATGAGTGCGCCGAGCCCCGCGCTGTCAACGTAATTCACTTGCTCCAGATTGATGACCATCCGTGTGGCGCCGGATGCGAGCAGATTGTCGATCGCGGTAAGCAACCCGCTGCTCTCGTCTCCCAGCACGAGACGCCCATTGAGCGCCAGAAGGTAGATTCCATTAATCTCCCGCTGCGTTATTTCCAACGGCATCGTTTGCCTCCCCTTTACCCCGAGCGGTCTTTGCGAGGGGCCACTTCCCCAAGCACCATTAAGCGCATTCGCAAGCCCATCCATAATAGTCCGACGACCTGGTCGCTCGCCACTCGTATGCCCCGAGCACATTTCGCGAGGGCCAAGGCCACTTCTCTTTCATTTCTATCTCTATCCTTTGGTGACCATTTCTGTGCGCCGTGGATTACGTTGACGATTTCCACGCTATCTTTGAAGACTCGATAAATAACAGCTGGAGCGGAGGACAAGAAACGAAAAAACCGTCTTCGTCTGTTTCGATGACCGTGGGAAGAGTTAAGTTGTTCATGTTTTAGCCCATTATAAGTCGGGGCATGGAAAAGAGGCTGGCGAAAACCAGCCCCATCCTTTCTGCTGAAACCGCAGAAAGAGTGGGCTACGCAGATGCGCTTCGGAAATAAGGCGCGGCTACTCGCCAATATGGCGTAGAGTGAGAATTTGCTTGACCTTGGAATCGATTCCAAGCTTTAGGCTAATCCTGTGAGTTCCAAGGCTTCTACAACTCGACCCCTGTATTGCGGCGACCTGGCCCGTCTTTCCGGCGTAAGTGCGGACACGGTTCGTTTCTACGAGCGGCGGAATCTCTTGCTTCCCGCCGCACGAACTTCCGCCGGTTACCGGGTGTTTTCGCCAGGTAGTCTCGCTCGAATGCGAATGATCCGGGCCGGACTGTCTATCGGATTCTCCGTTGCGGAATTGGCGGACATCTTCAGCGAACGAAACAACGGTGGCGCACCCTGTCGCCGCGTTCGTAAGCTGGCTGCTGAAAAGCTTGCGGTCCTCGAAGAAAGACTTCGCGAGTTGCAATCGTGGCGACGCGAATTGCGCTCGACGCTCTTAACGTGGGACCGGATGCTTGCCAAGACACCTCGCGGCAAACAGGCTCGGCTGCTGGAAAATTTTAGGACTCACCCGAAGACCCAAGCGCAACATTTAGGTCGCGGCATCCGAAGACGGGGAGAGCTATGAAGCTGATTCTTCTAATCGCGCTCACAGTAGGAATTCCAACTCAATCAAGCCAGAAACCGGAATCGCAAACTGAGTGCCCTATGCACGCTGCGCATGCTCCGATGAGTGAGCGCAGCGAAAAAGGCATGGGTTTTTCTCAAACTGCCACCACCCATCGCTACTTATTGAACTTGAATGGAGGAGTGATTCAAGTCGAGGCTAAAGACTCCGCCGATGCCGCCAATCGGGACGAAATCAGGATGCACCTGGGACACATCGCAAGAGCATTTCAAAATGGCGATTTCGACAGTCCGATGTTTGTTCACGATACCGTTCCGCCCGGAGTACCGGAAATGAAACGGTTACAGAAAGAGATTCATTATTCATTGGAGGAAACTCCGCGAGGGGGACGCGTCGTTATTTCCTCCGCGAACAAAGAAGCCCTTGAGGCCATCCACCGATTCTTGCGCTTCCAAATTGAGGAACACAAGACTGGCGATCCGTTGGATAACCAATAGAACTGCACAAATCCCCACACGCAAGCGCGGCGTGTGGCGCACCCGCTCCTAAAGCGAGGACGCGCTCCCGACAGGGTCGTGATAAATTTCCCGTGCCACTACTGCGGCAGAGGGAGAGGCAAGCCCCTCCCCTACAGGTTGGCAGGGTGAAGTGGTGGCCGACCTTTGCGGGGGAGCGGATTGGCGGTGGGGCCCCTCGCGGAAAACGCTCGGGGTACCGGTTCATCTCGCACCTATGACACTTGCCGCCAACCGATTCAGTCTCAGGCCGGGGGACGCCCGCCGCGGCGGGCGCCCCTGCAGCTTCGCAACATTTCTTGCAGTGGTCCTGATTGCGCTCATGCCGACGGCGTGCCGCCGTCCGCAGAAGCCGACCCTGGTTGTGACGGAACTCCGCGTTCCTACCAGCGACTCCGACTATCGCGGTCTCGAAGCCGTCATGGTGCGCCCGGATGATAATGCGCCGCATCCGCTGGCGCTCATGACGCATGGGACCTGGGGCGGTCCGGCGGAACGCTCGCAATCCACTCCCCTGCGCTTCATTCCTCAAGCTCGCGAGTTCGCGCGGCGCGGGTGGACCGTAGTGATCGTCATGCGGCGGGGATTTGGCGATTCCGGCGGGATCTACATGGAAGATGCCGAGGAGTGCAGCCAGTCTCCGAACCCTGCCTGGTCGACGGAACAGGCAGCGAAGGATCTTCGCGAGGCCGCCACGTATCTCGCCGCTCGACCTGAAGTCGATGGTTCCCGGATGATTGGCGTCGGGCTTTCCACGGGCGGTTTGGCAATCTTGGGGCTTTCGGCTGACCCGCCTTCGGGATTGAAGGCCGTCATCAATTTTGCGGGCGGCCGCGGATCGGATGGCAAGGATCATGTCTGCAATCCGGACGCGCTCGTCAGAACGTTTGGCGATCTCGGCAAGCGTTCCAGGGTTCCCACGCTGTGGTTATACGCAGCGAACGACCACTTCTTCGGCCCGCAACTGGCGCAACAGTTTTACCAAGCGTTTTTGGACAATGGTGGAAACGTACGTTTCATCGCCACCGGCCCGTTTGGCGCCGATGGCCACGAACTGTTCTCTCAGCAAGGCGCGCCCATTTGGACGCCTCTCGTCGATGAGTTCCTGCTAAGCCAGAATCTCGTGTTGAGAGACGCGCTGCTCCCGGATCCACTGCCTGACGTGGCAACACCTTCCCATCTTGGCCGCGACGCGCGCAAACAGTTCGAGGCGTACTTGCTGAATGCTCCGCACAAAGCGTTCGCGACCTCGCGTAGTGGCGCTTTCGGGTTTAGCTACGGTCAGCGAACCACTGCGGCGGCGGAGGGCAAAGCCCTCGCGAACTGCAACAAGTTCGCGTCAGGCGACATCACCTGCGCCATCGCCGTGATCGACGATGCGACAGCACCAAACTGACTCCTGTCTGAACGCACCTCCGTTTCACATATTGCTAGCAGGAGATTCGGCGTATACTTCCTGAAATTCTCGAGGGCAAAGGCGGATTCCGCTAAAAATATGCATACTCGAATATTTTCACTCCTGATTTTCTGTCTGCTTGGATGTTTCGCCGTTCGTGACCTGGCGCAAGAAAAACCGGACGTGGAGAGCATTCGTACCCTGGAATCGAAGTGGGTAGATGCTTATAAACAGCGGCGAATCGCCGCCGTCGCGGCGCTGCTGGCAGATGACTACGTCATCACTTTGGAAGACGGCAGTACGTACGGGAAGGTCGGCTTCATCAGCTACAACGCTGGACCATTGCACGTGGACGTTGCCGAGTTGGCGGACGTCAAGATTCGCGTACACGAAAACATAGCGGTGGTGACAGCGGCCTATCATGAGCGCGGCGTGTTTGGCGGGAAATCCTACGACTATCACGATCGACTGACGGACGTGTGGATGAGAACCGCCGGAAAATGGCAACTCATTGCATCGCACTATAGCGTGCCGACGAATCTTTAGTTGAACACCGGACCACGCCGCCAGGACCGAGTGCCGCTCCATAAGAATAATTTCAGGGTGCGGGTTTTTGCTCTGCAAATCGCGCAAGCCTGCCCGGCGGTATCAACTTTCCGTTGTACGCGTTTGTGAAGCGGACTCGGACTAGCCAAAAAATCAGCAAGATCAGTGGAAGCACGGTGAGAATCAAATACAACGTGGTGCTAAATAGAGCCGCGGGCAGATGTTGCCCAATCCCTACGGACGAAAGCAATCTCAGCGGGCGGTTTTGCGGCCCCAGGAAAAAAGATCCTGATGCGATGAACAGTCCATAGCACATGCGCCAGAGATGCCGCGCGATGCGCTTTGTTCCAGAAACACCGCCGCGCACCAGCATGCGAGTGTCCCCCGCTGCGGCCAGCAGACAGATGGAACCCATAAAGAAGGTCATTCCGACCGGAACTCCGTCTTGCGAGCTCGCTCCGCTACGCACGGTTTTTATGCCACCCATCCAACTTAAGACGCCAATCGCCAAGGGAACCAGCATCGCAATCCAATCAAAACGGCTCGTTTCCCCGTCCCTGCGCCTGGCCGTCAACCATGCCGTTAAGATCAGATAAAAGGTCAGAATCCCGCCGCCGATGTTATTGGGTTGATGCCTGGTGATGGCAAGGTACACCGCGCCAACAGCCATGGTTAGCATGGAGGCGACAAAGATCTTACCCGCCAGCACATGACGAGGAGAGCCTTTGCGGAAAACCATTGCAGCGGTCCCGGACAGCAACCCCACGCTCCCGCCGCAAAGATGCACAAGCATTATGGGCGAATAGGACATTGACCCTTCTTAGAGAGATAACGCGAAAGGGTGCCTTAGTGTTTCACCCAAAAAATCATCAGCATTGAACAGGGCTTATTCCCCGTTTGCGAGACGCTAGAGTTTGAAGAGTTCGCGCATACGTTTGACTTGGGAGCGGCCCACGGGGATTTCGGTGTGCTTCTTGTCGTTCATCTTCAACATAAACGTGGAGTTGAACCACGGCACAACTTCCTTGATGTAGTGAATGTTCACGAGGAACGAGCGGTGCGGCTTCCAAAAGGATTCGGAATCGAGCGCTTCGCCCAGCTCTTCGAGCGTGCGGTAATTCGAACTGCCTTCGACATCGCGCGCCATCACGGAAATCGCGCCGCGATCGATCGAAGCCCAAATCAAATCTTCGCTGTCCACCAAAAGCAGTTTCTGCTGCGACTTCACCAGAATTTTCACCGGTGGCGTGGAATTCTGTTTCGAAGCGCCAAGCTGGCTGACCAATTGTTCCAGCCGCTCCGTGGTCGAAGTTTGTGTTTCCACCATTTTGCGCGCGCGCGCAATCGCTTTCGCGACCCGCGCCTTGTCGAATGGCTTTAGAACATAATCCACCGCATTCACGTCAAAAGCCTGTACCGCATACTGGTCAAATGCAGTTGCGAACACGACGTGCGGCATTTTCATCTTGCCGGCGACGATTTTTTTCAAGACGCCAAAGCCATCCAGGCCGGGCATTTTCACGTCTAAAAAAACTAAGTCGGGAGAATGTTCCTTGATCAGCGAAACGGCGTCGAAGCCGTTTTTCCCCTGACCGATCAAATTTATCTCGGGGAAACCCTTCAGAAGAAATGCCAATTCGTCCCGAGCTGGTTTTTCGTCATCGACAATGATTGTGTTTATAGACATGTTCCCTAGCACAACGTACCTGATTCTTGTTGCTTTCGAAGCGGCCGAGCTGACGCTCGCCTCTATGAGTAGTCAACACGGTGATAAAGGCGAGTATAGGCGTTGCACCTCTTCGCACGCAAACAAGCCCGGAGCCTGGGTGCGCTGGCGAATTTCTCGTTTCCCGGTATCATGGGCGACCAGTTGCAGAACTCAGAGGGAAGAAAAGCGGAGCCCTTTCCGACAACGTCGGAATCTTCGATCGGCCACGCTCAGAGTGAACAGGATTCCGCACTCCAAAGGACGAGGAAAATGAAAAAATCTTCAGGTACGACCAGGCCGAAGAAGGCAAGAGCAGGTTTTCGGGTGTCCTTGGCCCCGGCGACCGGAAAAAGGACGAAAATATGAATAAATCCGTAGCTGGGAGAGGCAGTGGGACGGCGCGAGTGCTGAGTAGCACAACAATTTATGAGGGGCCGGTGTTCGGGCTTCGCCGCGACGAGGTGATCGAGCCGAGCGGCGTGCGAGCGATCCGCGAAGTGATTACGCATCCTGGTTCGGTTGTGGTGCTGCCGGTACTTCCCGACAAGAGAATCCTGCTCATCCAGCAGTACCGCCACGCTACTCGGCAGTATTTATGGGAGTTAGTGGCCGGGCGGATTGACCACGGCGAAACTCCGAAGGCAGCGGCGGCGCGCGAATTGATTGAGGAAACGGGCTATCGCGCGACGCGGTTTCGTGTTTTCCTCGACGTTTTCCCGACGCCCGGCTTCCTGGAAGAGCGGATGTTCCTGCTCCTAGCTGAAGGCTTGACCGCCGGCGAAGCAGAGCCCGAAGAAGACGAGAAAATAATTTCCCGCGCCTATAAACCCAAGGAACTAGAGGAGATGATTCGGCGCGGCAAACTCCACGACGCCAAGTCCATCGCCGGCCTCCTGTTTTATTTCCGGTTCCTTGCCCGGTAAATCGGTTAAGAATACAAAATTAGCTTAAATCGATTTTATAAACAGCATCAAGCCTACTTTTTTATAGCAAAGGAGGCGATTGTTCTATTGACTCAACAAATGTTTCTGGTACACTCCGCGCGATTCGTATCTTTAACAGCGTTAGGGTTATTCCTGGCGCTGCGGAGCGAAATCTTGAAGTCCCTGTCAGGAGGGAAAGCGAAGTGCAAGGAACTGTGAAATGGTTCAACAATTCCAAAGGGTACGGATTCATCGGGCGCGAGGATGGTCCAGATGTTTTCGTACACTATTCGGCCATCGCAGGTGATGGCTATCGCACCTTGCAAGAAGGAGACCCGGTCGAATTTGAAATTGTGCAAGGACCAAAAGGTCCCCAAGCGGCCAACGTCTCAAAGGCCGGTGGCTGAAGCAGAAAGCAATCATTTGGCCGGCAGGGTCGCGCCCCCTGCCGGCTTTTTTTATTTGGAGCGGGATTGCTGAAGCGGACGACGTGAAGCATGAAGTTGACTCTAAACCCGCACCTTTCAAGAACCAACCCCGAAAGGTGCGGCACCCGGCTCTAGTAATCCACCACGATCGTTCCGTCAAATCCGCAGGTTTCCACCTGGAACCACATCTTCCTTTCTTCCTCTTTGCCGGCAATCGTGGCCTCAATCTTCAGTTGATACACGCCGGGTACAAGCTGCCTGAGATTGGAGGCTCCGCCGTATTCCCGGTGGAACTGGAATGCCGCGCACCCGCTGCCGGGCGTCGGCGTCACCGTTTGCAGAGCGACACTTCGTTGTTCGTCCACTTCCTTGGGGAAGCCACCCACGGTGGCATCCAGCCGCTTCAGTTCGATCTCGTGGACGTGCGCCATGGGGACTCCTCCCTGAGTCACCAGGACGCGCGCGCCGGTTCGCACACCTTCGCCGCACAGGGCAACGGTCTGCGTGCTTGTTGCACCAGTCAGCGGGTTCGGGATAAATGTCACGGTTGCTTGCGCCGTGCGTTCTCGTGCAACTGCCCCTGGCGCGAACACGGCTTTCAGGTCTCCCATGCCAACTTCGTGCCCGGGTTCGAGAGTCACCGGCAACACTGGCAATCCAGACAGCGAATAATCGCTGGCGTTGGTTCCGCTGATCGAGACATCTGTGACCTCTACGGAGCAGCTTCCCGTATTCGATATCACTAGCGGCCGTGCCAAATGGCAATTCCCGATACTGTGAACCACGGTGGGATCAAAACGTACGCTGGCCGCTGTTCCGATGGCTCCAGCTCCTGCCTGAGCGGTCACGGCGATCGTCAGTGTCGGCATCGAAGGGTCGTTGCTCTGAATCGTCAACGTGGTCGTGCGCACACCTGTCCCCGTGGGCCTAAACAGCACGGTGAATGGGAAGCAGAAATCGTGGCTCACCGTTACCGGGAAACCGCCCGACGGAGTATCGATTGTAAATTCCGGATTGGACGACGTGATCGACGTGATGATCAAATCTCCGGCGCTGGTGTTGCATACCTTCAAGGTGCCTGGCTGCGTGTCGCCCAGGCACGCGCGCTTGAACGTGGGAGGCGCGGGCACTTGAATTTCCGACATGGGCACTTTTTTGAAAGTGAGTTTCCACACGCCTCTGCCGCGGGTGCCCAGGAACAAATTAATGTCACCAGCCGGCGGATCGTGATCGAAGTGCGCGTAGTACGGCCGGGGAATGTGTGCCACTCCCGATGTCCCTGGTGCAAACGGATCCGTCACTAACTGCCAGCGAGTCCCCCCATTCGTGCTGATGAACACGCCCGAATCCGCTCCTCCAGCCACCAGGATGTCTGGATCGGCGGGATCAAAAGCGACGAGCGTTGGTTGTGGATATCCGAACAAGCTCGTGAAGGCCACGGGTCCGGTGAAATTGGCATATTGAAAAACACCGTGCCCGGTCATCATCAAGTCCAGCGCCAAGAGGCGGTCCCAGGTCGTTCCGCCATTCAGCGATAACACCATCTCTGGTCCGCTGAAGCCGCCGAGGTGCGAAGCGATTATCCGGTTGGGATTGTTCGGATCGACCGCGAACACACCGAATGACCCGAATCCCGGCGCCGGCACTTGCTGCCACGTTCCGCCCGGGGCCGTCCCCTGATACCTCCACATTGTTCCCTGCCGGTCGCCGTCACAACCGCCGTTCTTTACAAAGAGCGTGGTCGTACCGCCGCTTACAGACTTTTGCAATCCGCAAGGCGCTCCTGGCTGCGAGCTCGCAGCGCCTAGTTGCGTCCACACCACGGGCGACGCCCCTACATCCGAGGTGACAAAGACTCCCGACGTCGTGGCCACGGCGTAAGCGTTCGTACTAAGGTTCACAATGGCTTCCAGTTGCTCGAACGCCCTCATGTTCCCTGCTGGATAGGTGTTAATCTCCGCGGGCGCTCCAGCCAATCCAGCGCCGCTAAGAAACAGGCGTGTCGCGCGGCCCCCAAAGCAGCACACCGTACTCAAACCGCGCGTGGCCTCGCCGTTCGCGTCAAAGGCATCGCAGCACATTGGGTTGTTCCATGTGACGCTGGCAGCGCCGCCATTCGTCGTTCCGAACGGCCCATCGTCTTGATTGCCCATATATAGATCTTCCGGTCCGGCTCCGGGTCGGTGTACTCCAGAGAATGTGTAGTCCCACAGAGCGTGCGGAGTCACATTCGGTTGGGTCCACACGGGCGTGTGGCAACCGGGACTTGTCGTCAGGGTGTTTCTGAACACTCCGCCATCCGATGAAAAGAAGGTGGGACATGCATTGGTCGCCACGCCAGGCGCGAAAGCGATGCTGCCCGAGTCGTCGTGCGCCCCGACGCTCCGCGTAAACGGCCCCGACCAGGCCGTCGAGGCCGTGCATCTTTGTGCTCCGCCGGGCGCTGCGGGCGAAGGCGTTGTGCAGGTCCCGCGGAAAAGCCGCACGTCTCCGAACCACAAATCGAAATTGGGTGCCGACCGCTTATTGATAGACACAAACGGGATGCGCCCCTGCGAAGCCGGGTTGGTGTAACTGGTCGGCCAGCTCTGTCCCCCGTCATCGCTCTCGAAAATCGAAGTTCCCACTACTGCGAAGAGCACATACGACTCATCCGGTGATACAGCGATC
Organism: Candidatus Acidiferrum sp.; assembly: GCA_035279725.1. Taxonomy (GTDB): domain Bacteria; phylum Acidobacteriota; class Terriglobia; order Acidiferrales; family UBA7541; genus Acidiferrum. Next base: position 217,581 of record DATEHF010000009.1, on the reverse strand, counting down.
GAGCATCGTCCCGTTTGCAGCGGCTGGCTTGTTGCTGTGGTCCAGGTGGCTCCTCCGTCGGCAGAGCGCAAGTGTCCGTCATCGCCGCAGAGATCGATGATTCCTCCGTTATGCACCACCACGTCACCAATATCGTTGGCTTTTGTCGCCGCCGTGGGATCTATATAATTCCACGTCACTCCCGCATCCAGGCTGATGGCCAGCCCGCAATTTGTGCCGATGAACACGTGGCTGGGAGTCGCCGGGTCAATCGCGATGCCGAACGCCGCAAGTTCGCTCCGTCGCGTCGTGGTCGTGCAGAACCCCGCGGGAGGTGTCGCGCTCGGCGGGTGCGTCCAGGTATTTCCGCCGTCCCTGCTCACGTTGATGCCCGACTGGCTGTTTACGCGCCCGTCGTAGAATGAAGTCGCATACACTTTGTTAGAGTTCGTTGGATCCACCCTTACGTCCCAGGTCACCGTCGGCACGTGTCCGTCCAGATGGGCCCAGGTCAATCCGCCGTCCGTGCTGCGGAACAGTCCTCCGAACTCGCTCGCCGCAAACACTCTGGATGCATTGCTGGGATCCACGCGCACGTGGTTGACACGCCCGCCGGAGGCGCCGTCCGGGTCGGAGTTGTTCGATTGGTTTGGATTGATATCTTTGATCGTGACCGTCAGCTGCGCCCGTCCCGACGTAGCCAGCAGATGACCCGCGAAGACAAAGGCAGCGGTCCTTAAAAACGACGCGCGCGTCATGGCTGCCTCCTCGCCGTCGGCCGGGGAGTTGGTTTTGCAGCGGGCTTCTCCGGCACCATGTCCGCCGGGCAAACCATCGCGCGGCTGGTAGTCGACTCGGACACGATTCGTCCCGATTCCGTTTCGATGGCGATGCGCCAGGTGTAATTCACTCCCGGCTCCAGCCCTTCCACTACCGCGCTCATTTCCGCGCCACCACCTTCCACGGCGCGCGCCTCCTTCGGCTGTTCGTAGCCGATCACTGAAAACTGGAATGCGCGTACCTTTGGCTTTTTCTCCTGGACCAGCGCCGCAAGGGGACGTTCCGGGGAAGCTTGCGCGAGTGGGACTGATACCAGCAGTCCCTTCTCGAAGCCGTCCCGATAGACGGTAGCCTCCAGGCTCTGTTTGGCTCCCGCAAGCGCCGTTAGCTTGTGCGCCTCCAGTGCTTCCTTGGGCATGCTCCAGCGAATTCGCGCATTCGACGTTCGCAGCTTGGTTTCGCTGCAGTACGGCTCGACTTCCACCGACAATTTCGCTTCCACGCGAGGGGCCGGCTGCATTGTTTGCGCCAACACCCCGCCGCCGCTTTCCAACGAAAGCGCGACGCTACACACCAAGAGAAAAACTACGTTTGGAAACACAAAGAGAGATGAATGGGTCCGGGACATGACACCTCCGTCAAACCAATCGGGCGAACCAGCTGATGGGGAGAAACTTTCTGGCTGACTTCACTCGGTCGGAATCCGTCTGTAGATTAGTGCGCCGATTCGCTGAAACGTTGCACAACGCCACGCTCTTCTGCGCTGGGGGCCACTTCCCGTCCTCGACTGCCTTTGCCTCCTTAACCCCCTGCACCTGGGTTTATAATCGCTTCACCATGGACAACAAACAGATTGCACGCGTGCTGCGGGAAACCGCGCAACTCCTGGAGATTGATGGCGCCATTATTGGCCGCTATCGCAGTTATGAGAAGGCTGCGGAGCTGATTGACGGCTTGCCGGAATCGATCGAGCAACTGGTGAAGGAACCGGAAAAGCTTGGGGAACTCCCGGGGATTGGCGACCGCATGGTCGAGCACCTGCAGGAAATTGTGAAGACGGGCGACTACTCTCTGCGCAAAAAGCTGCTGAAGAAATATCCGGCAACGCTTTTGGATATATTGCAATTGCAGTCGCTGGGGCCGAAGAAGGTTGCCTTTCTTTGGTCGAACTTCAAAGCTGCCACCGTCGCGGACGTGGAGAAACTTGCTAGAGAAGAAAAGCTGCGAGACCTGCCGGGCTTTGGCGAAAAGAGCGAACAGAATATTTTGAAAGCGGTGGAAGTTTTCAAGAAATCGACCGGACGCTTTCTCATTAACACCGCTGAGGATGCAGCAGCGGCGATTGGCGCGCATATTGAGAAGGCGGGAAAGGCTGTGGAATCGGTTACGCCTGCCGGGTCGTTGCGACGTGGAAAAGAGACGGTTGGTGACCTCGATCTTCTCGTCACGCTTGCCGATGGACACACTTCGCAGAAACAGGTCGATGCGCTTGCCGAGCACATTCTCAAATTCCCTGGGATCGACCAGAAACTAGCGCACGGAGAAAACAAGGTCAGCTTTACGCTGGGAAACGGTTTGCAAGTCGACGTGCGGCTGCTGGAAAAAGAGAATTTCGGTGCTGCCCTGCTCTACTTTACGGGGTCGAAAGAGCACAACGTGACGTTACGCGGGCGCGCCAACGAAATGGGGCTCACGCTCAATGAATATGCCTTGGCTACTCTGAAGGGGGAGAAACGCGTCGCTGGGCGTACCGAAGAGGAAATCTACTCGAAGCTGAAGCTGGATTTCATCCCGCCGGAGTTGCGCGAGAATACCGGGGAAATTGCCGCCGCCGAAAACCACAAGCTGCCGCAATTGGTCACCTTGAAGGATATGAAGGGCGACCTGCAGATGCACTCAACGGCCAGCGACGGAAAGAACACGATTGAGGAGATGGCGGAAGCGGCACGGCAACTGGGCCACCAGTACATTGCTATCACCGACCATTCGAAAGCCGTCACCGTGGCCAATGGCCTGGACGAAAAGCGCATGGCGGAGCACATCAAAAAGATTCACGCCCTACGGGAGAAGGAACTGGGAATCCGCGTTTTGGCGGGTGCTGAGGTCGACATTTTGAAGGATGGCGCGCTGGATTACTCTGACGAGATTCTGGCGCAGCTCGACGTGGTCGTCTGCTCAATCCACTCCTATTTCAACCTGGACCGCGCGGCCATGACGAAGCGCATGCTCGCCGCCATCGAAAACCCCTATGCACAGATCATCGGCCATCCCACGGGGCGCCTGCTGCTCCGGCGCGACCCTCTCGACTACGACATGGAAAAGATCCTGGATGCTTGCGCCAAGCATGGCGTGGCCATGGAGTGCAACTCCTACCCTGACAGATTGGACTTGAAGGACGTCTATCTGCGCATGTGCAAGGAACGGAAGGTCAAAGTGGTGATTTCGACCGACTCTCACACGAGCGCCAATCTGGCTTTCATCCGCCACGGAGTGACCATGGCACGGCGCGGGTGGCTGGAAAACAAAGATGTCATCAATACGCTGTCGACCGATGAATTCCTGGCAGCCCTGCGGCCCAAGCCCGGGAAGGCTCAATCGGGAGGACAAAAGAAACGGGCGGCGAAGGGGACTTGATGATCTTCCAAGAGCATCACCGCCGGTCGCCGGTCTAGGGGAACATTTTCTCCCAAGCCATCGTATCTACAGGCAGAACGCTATCTTACGGAGGGTATTGAATATGAACGCACTTCCCCACCGCTCGACCGCCATCCGGCTGGGAATCGCCTGCGCCGCCCTATTGGCTGCTTCCGCCGTTGGAGCGCGCGCCGAAGAGATCGTCAAGCCATTCACTGTCAATGGGCGCGCTAATGTGCGCGTGGAAACCAATGACGGTAGTATCAGCGTCCGGACGGGCGACTCAAAACAGGTTGAATTCCGCGTGGAATACCAAGGCTATGAGGTTGGCAAGACGCTTCACGTCGACTCTCACCAAGACGGCGACAAGGTTGAGCTGATTGCCCGGGTCACCGGTCATTGGGGGATTTCCTGGGGGCACAATATGCGCCGGCTCCACATTGAAGTGCGCATGCCGCGGGAAGGCGACCTCGATGTCCATTCCGGTGACGGATCCGTGCAGGTCGAGTCTGTCAGTGGGACCGTGAAAGTTTATACGGGTGACGGTTCGGTGAAGGCCAATACACTTGCAGGGACCATCGATCTGCACACCAACGACGGCAGCATCACTGTGGATGCCCTCAAGGGCGATATCCGGCTCCACACGGGGGATGGTTCGATTGAAGCTCGGAACTTGGATGGTAAGGTGGATGCTGATTCGGGCGACGGCCATATTCGGATTGCGGGCCGTTTTGATGCGCTGAACGTCAAGACCGGGGACGGCAGCGTGGATACGCGAGTTCAGTCGGGTTCCAAGATGGCGTCAAGTTGGACCATCCGGACCGGCGATGGCAGCGTGGACCTAGTTTTGCCATCGGATTTCCAGACGAACATTGATGCCAGCACGGGGGACGGCCACATCAGCCTGGGAATACCCGTCACGGTCGAGGGAACTTTCAGCAATTCGCAGATTCACGGCAAGATGAATGGCGGCGGTCAGCCCTTGACGATCCACACGGGCGATGGGTCGATTCGGTTGAGCAAGAGCTAGGTTTAAAGATGCCGATTGGGCGGGAAAAACGACTTAGTTTGCCCGCCTAGTTCCAGTACTGGCCTGTCGTGAACTGCGGGCCACAGCTGTCCCGTTTTGGCGACTTTCCTGCACACTCCCGATATTGGAACTCATTGAAAACAAGCGACGTAACAATTGGCGTCCCGCTTGCACTCCATTGGTTGGGCTTCAGGAGAATCTGGTGATTGTCTACGCTTTGCTGGCCGCCGTCATTCTGCTTGTTGCGGTGACCTTTATTAGTTCCATCGATTTCTCGCACACCCGCCGCCGCTGATCCTCAATATTCCTGCCACATCTAGCTCCCGGATTCAGGAATTCCATAAGACTCTTTTCACCCACGGCCCTGGTAAAGCATAATCGCATCCAGAATTATGGCAGATACAGCCATCAACGAATCGGCCGCGCGTCCATCGAACCCGCGGCCTGTGCGCACGTGGATTATTCTTTTTCTCATTTACACTCTGATCGCCGTGCTGATGACCGGCTACCGGTATCTGGACGATCTCTCCCGGGAGCGTCCGGACACTTTTTACATGCGCCTGCTGGAAGAAGGCACAGGCGTTTATTCCGTTTTTCTGTTGCTGCCTTTGGTTTTCAAATTCGCACGCGTCTATCTGTATGAGCGCAAGGGCTGGGTCAAACTCGCGCTCTACCATCTGGCGGTTGCCATTCCCTTCTCCGCTGTGCACACCACGCTGATGGCCGTCAGCCGGCATTTTCTAGCGCCGCTCATGGGGCTTGGTCCGTACGACTACGGCATCATGTCGTACCGCTATCCGATGGAATTCTCGAACGACCTGATCGGATTCACTGTCATCGTAGGCGCCTACTCTTTCTACCAGCGCATGCGTATCGCCCAGGCGCAGCAATTGGCCTCGGCGGAATTGCAGACCAAGCTGGTGCAGGCACAGTTGGAAAATTTGCGGCTTCAGTTGCAGCCGCATTTTTTGTTTAACACTCTGAACACGATTTCGTCGGTGATGTATGAGGACGTTCGGGCGGCCGACGCCATGATCGAACAGCTTAGCGATCTGCTGCGGCTCACATTGCGGGCTTCGCGCGCACATGAGATTCCGCTCTCTGAAGAATTGGAAATCACGCGACTCTATCTTGACCTGATGCAGAAGCGTTTTGAAAACAAGTTGCGCGTGTCTTACGAAGTTGACCCGAGCTTGAATGCCTCGTTGGTGCCACAACTTATCCTCCAGCCGTTGCTGGAAAATTCACTGCGGCATGGGATGAAAGCCGGGAGCAGCGCGATGGATCTTTCCATTGCAGCGCACCGCGAGAACGGCAGCTTGGTCTTGCAGGTATCTGATACCGGCTCCGGGCTTGGGGAGATGGATCCTTCGAGAGTGTTCGGCCGCGGCCTGGGGCTCTCGAACATCCGCGATCGGCTGGCGCATCTCTATGGCGATCGCCAGCAATTCTCCATTTCCAACCGGTCCAGCGGGGGCGCGGAAGTCACGCTCCGGGTTCCTCTGCATAGTTCCGCGCTCATTTCACAAACTGCCGAATGAGTCCGCAGCCGCCACTTCGCGTCCTGGTAGTTGACGACGAAGCGCCGGCTCGACGCAAAATTCTGCGGCTGCTGCGCGACGAACCCTCCGTGGAAATCCTCGGCGAAGCAGACAATGGCGAAGCAGCGGCTGCTGCAATCAAGAAGCAGCGACCGGACCTGGTTTTTCTCGATGTGCAGATGCCGGGAATGGACGGCTTCGGCGTGATTCAATCGCTCCATGCGGCCAATATTCCGCTGCCGCGTGTGGTCTTCATCACGGCTCACGACCGGTTCGCGCTTCGCGCTTTCGAGGTGCATGCTTTCGACTATCTTCTTAAGCCTGTCGTGGAAGAGCGCTTTCGAGAGGCGCTTCGCCGGGCAAGGATGCAGCACGAACAATCGAGCGATGGATACGCGTCCCGCCTCGCAGCAATGCTCGAACAACTGCAGCGGGAGAAATCGCTTCCCGAGCGGTTGCTGATCCAAGAGGACTCGCGATCGATTTTCGTGCCGGTGAAGGATATTTCCTGGGTAGAAGCCGACAGGAACTACTTGCTGCTGCATTGTGGCAAGAAAACTCATACGCTGCGCAGCACGCTGGACGCTTTGCAGAACTTGCTTGACCCGAAGCTGTTCGTGCGCATCAACCGGGGAACGCTGGTGAAGCTGGATGCCATCCGCGAACTGCTGCCGTGGTTTCACGGCGAATACAAAGTGATGCTGCATGACGATACGGAGCTGCGCTGGTCGCGCCGCTACGTTTCGCAACGGCCTGAGATCTTGAAACCTTCCTGACAACCCCTGGATTACCCAGAAAGCCCAGTCGTCCCGGTCCCGAGCCCGTTCGTCCCGGATGTGTTGCGTGTCACAAGACGTCGCTGTATTTCTTCTAGCCATGAAAAACGATACTCTTCCCCGGGCCTTTCACAACATGATGCTCAGCTCACTTTTGCTGGGGCTGGCCGCTAATTCCCATGCCCAAAGCAAGCCCGACGCCAGCTGGCCCGCTTACGGAAACGACGCCGGAGGCACGCGGTATTCGCCGGCAGCTCAGATTGACCGCACGAACGTGACCCAACTCAAAGTGGCGTGGACCTACCGTACCGGCGCGCTGCCACATGAGGAGGAACTCGACAAGAAGGCCGCGTTTGAGGCTACGCCGATCCTCGTGGATGGAAAACTCTTCGTAAGCACTCCTTACGATCACGTGATTGCTTTGAATCCGGAAACGGGAGCCAAGATTTGGGAGCTTGACCCGAAGCTGGAGCTGCCGTATGGAGCATCGGAAGTCACATCGAGAGGTGTCTCAGCGTGGCGTGATACTCGCTCCAAAACAGGCAAACCCTGCGCGGTGCGGATCTTTATCGGGACGCTCGACGCGCGTCTCATCGCTCTGGATGGAGATACCGGAAAACCTTGCGCTGACTTCGGAGTGGATGGCGAAGTCGATCTCACGAACGGAGTGAGACTGCGCGATCCGGGCGACTATCAAGTGACTTCTGCACCGGCAATTTTCAGGGATACGGTCATTACCGGCTCGTCGCTGGGAGACAACCGCGCGGTAACCGTGGAGCGAGGGATTGTCCGGGCGTTTGACGCGCGAACCGGCAACCTTCGCTGGACCTGGGATCCCATTGCGCCGTGGGCGTATCAGACTACTCCCCGGACGGGCGCGGGGAACGCCTGGTCAACCATTTCGGTGGATGCCGAACGCGGCCTCGTATTCATTCCGACGGGGAGCGCCAGCCCTGACTACTACGGTGGCATCCGGAAGGGTGACAACAAGTGGGCCAATTCAGTCGTAGCGCTACGCGCCAGCACCGGAGAATTCGTGTGGGGCTTTCAGGTCGTGCACCATGACATCTGGGACTATGACGTTGCGTCGCAACCGACGCTTTTTGCTTGGAAGGACGGCACGCCGGCGATCGCCATTACGACGAAGATGGGCCGCGTGTTCGTCCTCAATCGGCTGACGGGTGCGCCGCTCTTACCTGTTGAGGAGCGCGCCGCGGCAAAAAGCGATATCCCTGGCGAGGAGTCCTGGCCAACGCAGCCGGCTTCGACGATTTCACTCGTGCCGGAAAAATTGTCGCCGGAAGACGCCTGGGGAAAAGATGCGCAGGAGAAGCAATGGTGCACGGAGAAAATCAAAGCCGCTCGGTCTGGAGAGATTTTCACTCCGCCGAGTCTGCAGGGCACGCTGATCTATCCGAGTAACGTTGGAGGCGTGAACTGGGGCAGCGCAGCGTACGACCCGCAGCGGCACTTGCTCTTTGTGGACACCAACCGTTTGCCAATTTTTGTGAAGTTGATCCCCAGGGATGAACTGGCCGAAGCCCGGAAGAATGCGAGCGATCTCGACCGGTTGCACGGTGAGTTTGCGCGGCAGACGGGCGCTCCGTTCGCCATGTTCCGCACGCCGTTGCTTGCGCCTAGCGGCCTTCCCTGCAATGCGCCACCGTGGGGAACCGTTGCGGCTGTGGATCTGTTCGAGGGGGAAAAAGTATGGGATGTCCCATTAGGAAGTTGGATTCCGGGCCAGAATACGGGGACAGTCACACTGGGCGGGCCCATGGCTAGCGCAGGCGGCTTGGTTTTCACGGCCGCGGCGATGGACAACTATCTTCGCGCTTTCAATGCGGAAACCGGAAAAGAGCTTTGGAAATTTGAGCTTCCTGCCGGCGGGCAGGCCACGCCCATGACTTACACGCTGAAAGGCAAGCAATACGTCGTGATTGCCGCAGGCGGGCACGGAAAACTGGGGACGAAGCAGGGCGACTACGTCATCGCCTTTACGCTGCCGTGAACCCCTCGCAGAATTGAAAGGTATTCAGCGCGCCTGTTTAACTACAACTATCAAAATGAAAACCATTAGTTACCAAACCACGGCTCTCGAAAGTCAAAAGCAATCGTTTTTCGCAGATGGCATTTTCATCGTGCTGCTTCTTGCGCTCGCGAATTTCCTGATGCACCTGTATTTCAACAACCGGTACGGCTACTTCCGCGACGAATTCAACTACATGGCTTGCGGGGACCATCTGGCGTGGGGATATGTAGATCATCCCCCACTGATTCCCTTCCTAATCAAGATCTGCCGGCTTGTGCTGGGAGACTCGCTTCGCAGCATTCGATTCATCCCCGCACTGGCAACGTCAGCCGCCGCTGTCGTGACAGGCATGATCACGCGGGAACTCGGTGGCCACCGGTTTGCCATTATTCTTTCAACGCTCGCGTTCATCGTGTCGCCCATCTCGCTGTCCGATGGCAGCCTCCTGACCACCAACTGCCTCGAGCCTCTGCTATGGATGGGCTGTGTTTATTTCGCGATCCTCGCGATCAAGCGCGACGATCACCGGTATTGGCTGTGGTTTGGCGTGGTCGCAGGAATCGGCCTGGAAGAAAAATACTCGATTGCCGTACTTGGGTTTGCCATTGTGGCGGGGCTGTTGCTTACCGCGCAGCGCCGCGTGCTTATGCATAGGTGGTTCTGGCTCGGCGGCGCGGTCGCGTTTCTGATCTTTCTCCCGAATTTTCTCTGGAACGTTCAGCATCATTGGCCCTTTGCGGAGCTCATGCACAACATCAAGGCTGATGGCCGGGACGTGGTGCTGTCCCCGGGCGTGTACTTCGCTCAACAGGTGCTCATCATTCACCCCGTCCTGGCGCCCATTTGGATCATCGGCGTACTCGCTTTTCTTTTTTCTGCACGATTGAAGCCCTACCGATTCCTGGGCTGGACTTACCTTGTCGCCTTCACCGTGTTCGTCGTTCTTAAAGGCAAAAATTATTATCTCGGGCCGATTTACGCGGTTTACTTCGCAGCTGGCGCTGTAGTGATTGAGAGTTTCATCGTACGGACGAGGCAAGTCTGGCTAAAGCCGGCGCTCGTCGTGCTGATTCTCGCCAGCGGAGCTTGGATCGCTCCCGTGGTCATGCCGGTGCTGCCCGTCGACCAGTTCATTTCCTATATGAACAAACTGCCCTTCAAGGTGCCGCGCAGCGAACACTCCCACATGCGCGCTGTTTTGCCGCAGCACTATGCGGATCAATTCGGCTGGGAGGAGATCGTCGCTAAAGCCAACGAAGCCTACTTGAAGCTCGCAGCACAGGAACGCCCAAGCTGCGTTATCTTCGCGCAGGATTATGGGCAAGCTGGCGCGATTGACTTCCTTGGACGGCGCTACGGCCTGCCCCCCGTGCTAAGTGGCCACCAGACGTATTTTCTCTGGGGCCCGCGCGGCTACTCGGGAAATTGCATGATCGTGCTCGACGATTCCAGGGAGAAGTTGGAGACTCTGTTCGAGCATGTCGAATACGCAGGCTCCTCGACCGACAATCCTTATGCGCTCGAGCGAGAGATACCCGTCTTCATCTGCCGCGGCGCCAAGTTCGGAACCCTAGCCGAAGTCTGGCCAAACTTAAAGAAATGGCGCTAACCTTTGGCCGCGTGCACTTCGGAGTCCGACGCTTCACCCAGGCGGTAACTAATTGTCGCCGTCCAGTCCAGCGAGTGACCAGGTTCCTTCTGATATACAATTGCGCCTGAAAAATGACACAAGCCAGACTCCACGGCCGCGGCCTGCGGCTCATCGCTGCATTCAAGCTCCTGAAGGGCTTCGCTTTGCTCACGCTGGGAATCGGAGCGCTCCATCTTCTCCACAAGGACGTTGCAGCCATCGTGGAGCATTGGATCAACATGTTTCAGGTCGACCCGCACAGTCATTACATGCAATTGCTCTTGGCCAAATTTTCGATTCTCGACGACAAGCGGCTGAAAGAACTAAGCGCCGGCACGTTTGTCTATTCCGTGATTTTTCTTACGGAAGGCATCGGTCTGGCCTTGGCCAAGCGCTGGGCAGAGTACCTGACGATCGTCAGCACGGCTTCCCTGCTTCCACTGGAACTCTACGAACTCGCCAGGCACTCCAGCGTTGGCAAAGTTTTGGCGCTGGCGATCAATCTCGCGGTGGTTGCTTACCTTATCTTTGAGCTTCGACGCTTCCCCAAGAAGCGTTCCTAAGACTCGTCTTTTTTTATTTTCGCCTCGAAACGAAATCTCTTCTTGGCGCACTATCCGGCAGTCCTTGACTTCGAGGCCGCGGTGTTATCTCATACGCTAAGTCACCCAAATTCAATCCAGACAGCCCTAAAAGGAGCGCTCCCATGCCAAGAAAAGCGAAGGCCCCGCTTCCTCAGCCGATGTTTAGCGAGCCGGTGTTCAACGAGAATGGTGCCCCGACCCCCGATCCGACAACGTTTCGAACGAATCATGACCCGAAAGTGGACAATCAGCTCTACAAGCAGGTGCAGGCTCTGCTCACGAAAGACACGGTTAATTTCGACCCGGCGCGAGGAAATCCCGGCGATGTCTTTAGCTTGGCGAGCGCTCTCGGCTCGCAGGGGCCTGCCGACGTCGCAGCCATCCAGAAGGCCGGGCAGATCGTCTTTCACGCCATAGGCGACTCGGGAGCCTCTTCCCTGGGCAAGCTTGTCAACGAAGAAAACGTAGCCGACCTTCTAACCAATGACTTCCATATTTCCACTGGAGCGAATCGCCCCGCCTTTCTATTCCATTTGGGGGATATCATCTACAACTTCGGAGAGCCGCAATATTATTACGACCAGTTTTACGAGCCATTCCGCAATTACCCAGCGCCCATCTTGGCTGTGCCGGGCAACCACGACTCGTTCGTGATCCCCGGTACCACGGCAGCCAATACGCCGCTCAAAGCCTTCACCCGCAATTTTTGCGCGACGAGCCCCGTGGTCACCGCCGAAGCCGGTTCCCTTCACCGTACGGCGATGACCCAGCCCGGCGTTTATTTCGCGCTGGATGCTCCGTTCGTGCGCATCATCGGTCTATTCAGCAATGCCTTGGAGGATCCCGGCTTGATCTCCAGCCAAAAAGGTCAGAAGACGGCCTGGCCCGGCGTTCCCGACACACAACTCGCGTTTTTGACTGCCCAACTGAAGAACATCAAGGCTCAGAATTACACCGGTGCCGTATTGATCGCCGTACATCACCCGCCGTTTAGTTACGCCACGAGCAAGGGTGGCGGCGGCACGCACCTCGGCAACACCCTGATGCTCCGCGAGATTGATACGATTTGCCAGGCGCAGGGCGTTTACCCTCACGCCTTTCTTTCCGGGCACGCCCACAACTATCAGCGCTACACCCGAAAATTGAGTTTCGCCGGGAAGAATTACAGCGTGCCATTCATTGTTGCCGGTGACGGCGGCTTCAACGTGAAATCAATCGTCTACGCGAGTGGAGGTTCTGCTTCCCCGCCGCCCGCTCCTGGAACGCAAGTCAACTATTTGGATCCCAATCCAGTAGTGAAGGCTACAGGGCTCACCATCGCTCAATACGACCAGACGAACTACGGCTACTTGCGGATCATCGTCAACAGCGCGCAGCTTCGGATTGAATTCCGTCCGGTAAGCAAAGGCGGTGCGGCGCCGGCTCCGGATATAGTTAAGGTGGACCTGGCGACCCACACCGTGGTCCCCTAGCTAAAAACTCCCTACGGAATCGTCAGCTGATATCCTTCGCGAACGGCTGTCGCTGTCTCCATGCCCCGATAGCGGTAGACTACGATCAAGACTTTCTCGACACCGGCGGCCGGATCCCCGCCCAGCGCGCCGTTGGTCACCACAAAGCTCAGCATTCTGTCACGAACGCGGCTGCGCAACAGGTCGGTGACGTTTACCGTCTGGCCCTGCACGCCATAGTAGGCGCCTATGATGCGCAAATCGGAATCCCCCCGATCACGATCGCGGTCCCGGTCTCCGTTGGGCCGGTCGTCGCGGTCGCCGCGACGGACATCATAGAGGCGGACATCTAGGAAGCTGTGCTGCTTGTATTCAAATACGCGTTCCTGGCCATTCCGATTCCTAGCCCGGACATACAGGGTCTTTTCATGCCCTTGGGCGGGATCGCCGCCCAGGGGTCCGTCGTTGACATAGATTTGGCCGCTGTCTCCGCCACGAGCGATCAGGTCACTCAGAAGACTGGTTACGTCGGCGCGTTGCGTCCTATAGCCGTATTCAGCGTGAATGATGCGCCAGCCCTCATCTTGAGCGCCCACTCCTGGGCCAAACATTATGGTCCCGATGACCAGCGCGATGAAAAGAATTCGAGTTCGATTTGCGAATTTCATTAGGGGCTCCTCCGTGGCGGTCGCCTGCCGACCTTTGGTTTACTTTACGCTCAGGCTCTTCGCAGGAGAATCGTCAAAGGCAAAGCGGTTGTCGTGAACGTCTACAGTGATACCGTTCCGACGGGTCTTGGGACCAATGCCCTTTCACTGCCTGATTTGCAAATCTCATCCGCATCCCTCATTATTATTTATTTGTTCGGGGACGCGGCACGCTTCCGCTGCGGCAATTCTTGTTCTAATTTCATTTTTCTCTGTCGATCGCATCAGGATCGTTGATAAAGGAGTGGCATGGAAAAGCCTTCAAAAATTGCGCCCGCCAAGGGAAGACTCGGAGTCCTGCTTCCGGGCATGGGCGCTGTCAGCACCACATTTATGGCCGGCGTCGAATTGGTCCGCAAAGGCAAGTCGCAGCCGGTTGGCTCGCTCACGCAAATGGGCACGATTCGGTTGGGCAAGCGCACGGAGGGGCGGTCCCCGCTCATTCATAAATTCGTGCCGCTTGCCGAATTGAAGGATCTCGCGTTTGGCGGCTGGGATATTTTCAAGGACAACGCGTACCAGTCGGCGGCGAACGCGGGTGTATTGAATCCGCAGGATCTGGAAAAAGTGAAGCCGTATCTCTCCACCATCAAGCCCATGAAGGCAGCGTTCGATCACGATTTCGTGAAGCTGATTGATGGCCCGAACATTAAAAAGGGCAAAAACAAGTACGAGCTGGCGCTGCGAATCAAGGAAGACATCGCCAATTTCCGCAAGACTTCTCGTGTTTCGCGGCTGGTGACCTGCTGGTGCGGCTCGACGGAATCCTTCGTCAAGCCAGAAGATGTGCACTCCACGCCGGAAAAATTTGTTGAAGGGATGAAGTCCAATCATCCTTCGATCGCGCCGTCAATGCTCTACGCGTGGGCCTCAGTGACCAGTGGCGTGGCTTATGCGAACGGATCGCCGAATCTCAGTGTGGACATCCCCGCAATGCAACGGCTCGCACTCGACCACAACGTTCCCATTTGCGGCAAAGATTTCAAGACCGGACAGACTTTAATCAAGACCGTGCTTGCCCCGGCGTTCAAGGCTCGCATGCTGGGCCTCGATGGCTGGTTTTCAACAAATATTCTAGGAAACCGGGACGGCGAGGTTCTCGAGGACCCGGGCTCGTTCAAGACCAAGGAAGAATCCAAGCTCAGCGTGCTGGAATATATTCTTCAGCCACAGTTGTATCCGCAACTTTACGGCAAGATGCACCACAAGGTGCGCATCAACTATTATCCCCCGCGTGGCGACAACAAAGAAGGCTGGGACAATATCGACATTTTCGGATGGCTCGGCTACCCCATGCAGATCAAGGTGGATTTTCTCTGCCGCGATTCCATTCTTGCCGCGCCGATCGTGCTCGATCTGGTTTTGTTCATGGACCTGGCTCAGCGCGCGGGAATGCGCGGCATTCAGGAATGGCTCAGCTTCTACTTCAAGTCGCCGATGACCGCGCCGGGGCTTTACCCCGAGCACGACCTCTTCATTCAGTCCATGAAGCTGAAAAACACCCTTCGGTGGATGAAGGGTGAAGACCTCATCACCCACCTCGGGCAGGAGTATTACGACTAGCTTGTTGGGCTTAAGCGTGAGCCGCGGCGGACTTGGCTTCCACAGCATCAAGAACGCGAGCCGAATAAATCAGCGCGGCCCCCGCGTTCATGCTGACGGCAACACCCAGGGCCTCGGAGATCTCTTCCCTGGTCGCGCCAGCCTTCAGAGCAGCGTCGGTGTGGAATACGATGCAACCGTCACAACGAGTGGTGACGGCAACAGCCAGGGAAATAAGCTGGCGCGTTTTTTCGCCGAGCTTGGTGGTCTTCGAATTAGCGCCGCTCAGTGTCAGATACCCTTGGAGGGTGTCTGGCGATAGTTTGCCAAGCTCGCCAACTTTGGCGCCAATTTCCTTATGGTACTGATTCCAATCTATGACCATGGTCATCTCTCCTAATTTTATGAAGCGAGAATCGCGCGCGATTATACTCCCGGCCGACACGAATGTGATATCTTCTCCAGTTCACCCCAGCCTGCCGGGTTGAAGGGTGTTTGTAGCAGCGCGCGGTGCACCCCTTTCCTTGTGGACCGCAAAAGAGTCGAAATTACTCCAAGGAGTCGTATTCATGAAGAGTTCGTATAACGGGAAGGCTGTCCCCTCGGACGGCAAGCCGATCGGTTACCGCGGCGGCGAACTGCAAGTGCCGGACTCACCGATTATTCCATTCATCGAAGGGGATGGCACGGGTCGCGACATCTGGAAAGCATCGCGGCGCGTATTTGACGCGGCAGTGGAGCAAGCCTACGGAGGCCAGCGTCTCGTTGCGTGGTTCGAAGTTTTCGCAGGCGAGAAGGCTTTCAAGACGTTCAATGAATGGCTTCCGAACGATACCGTCGACGCGATTCGTGATTTCCGTGTGGCGATCAAAGGACCGCTCACGACCCCGGTTGGTGGAGGCATCCGTTCGCTGAACGTGGCGCTGCGGCAACTCTTGGATCTGTATTCCTGCGAACGGCCCGTTCGCTATTTCCAGGGTGTCCCTTCTCCCGTGCGCGAACCGGAAAAAATGGACGTGTTCATCTTCCGGGAGAATACCGAAGACGTCTACATCGGCATTGAGTGGAAATCCGGATCTCCGGAGGCGAAGAAGTTACTCGAATTCCTGAACAACGAAATGCTGAAAGATGGGAAGAAGCAGATTCGCTGGGACTCCGGCGTGGGCATCAAGCCGATTTCGCCGACGGGGACGAAGCGACTGGTCCGCCGCGCGATCAAATACGCTCTGGCAAATAAGCGCAAAAGCGTGACGCTTGTGCATAAGGGCAACATCCAAAAATTTACTGAAGGCGCGTTCCGGGACTGGGGCTATGACCTGGCGCGCGAAGAGTTCCGAGCGCAAACCGTAACCGAGCGCGAAAGCTGGATTATCGACAATCTGGACAAGGATCCTTCGCTCACCGTCGAACAGAATGCCTCCATGATCGAGCCGGGGCTCGAGCGAGCCACGGATACTTTCAGGAAAGCTATCTACGAAGAGGTCAAGCGAACCCTGGATTCAATTTACGCGACACACGGAAAAGCACAGTGGAAACAAAAGCTCATGATTAACGACCGCATCGCAGACTCCGTCTTCCAGCAAGTGTTGATGCGCGCGGATGAATACAGCGTGCTGGCCACTTCCAACTTGAATGGCGATTATTTATCGGATGCTTGCGCCGCGCAGGTGGGCGGGCTGGGCATGGCGCCGGGATCAAACATCGGAGACGGGTTCGGCGTCTTTGAAGCGACGCATGGAACCGCGCCAAAGTATGCGGATAAGGACGTCATCAATCCCAGTTCGGTGATGCTCTCGGGCGCAATGATGTTCGAATTTCTTGGATGGAAGGAAGCGTCCACGCTAATCGAGGATGGCATCGCCCGCACCATCCAGCAAAAGCGCGTGACCTACGATCTCGAGCGTTTGATGCCCGGCGCGACGAAGGTAGGCACGTCTGCGTTTGCTTCCGCCATCATCGAAAATATGAAGGGCGCCGCTGTTGCTCGATAGTTCAGAGGAAGATTAAACGCCGAGACTCGGGCATCGCAGAGAATTCGCCAAGGAAAGATTTGTTGGAGACAAGGAGAGGCATGAGTAGAAAAAAGGTAACGGTAGTGGGTGGCGGCTTCGTGGGGTCTACCACAGCGCAACGAATTGTGGATTTAGAGCTGGCTGATGTTGTGCTGACTGACATTTTGGACGGGCCACCCGCGGGCAAGGCGCTGGACATGGTGGAGTCCGGGCCGATCACGAGGACGGACTCGCATGCCACTGGTATTTCCACGGCAAGCGGCGACTATTCGGCCACGGCAGGTAGCGACGTCGTTGTAATCACCGCCGGCTTCCCGCGCAAGCCCGGCATGAGTCGCGACGATTTGCTGAAGGCCAACTACGATGTTGTAAAAGCCGTTGTGGAACAGATCGTGAAGCATTCCCCGAACTGCATCATCATAGTGGTGACCAATCCTCTGGATGCAATGGCGCAGGCCGCGCTCAAGGTCAGCGGTTTCCCGAAAAATCGTGTGCTCGGCATGGCCGGCGTCTTGGACTCCGCGCGCATGAGTTCGTTTGTGGCAATGGAATGCAATGTCAGCGTGGAAAATGTGCACTCCTTCGTGCTGGGCGGTCACGGCGACGACATGGTGCCGCTGCCGCGCTACTCGACCGTGGCAGGAATTCCCCTCCCCGATCTTTTGCCCAAGGAACGTATTGACTCCATTGTTGAGCGCACGCGCAAGGGTGGCGCCGAAATTGTGAATTTGCTAAAGACTGGTTCGGCGTACTACGCACCGTCGGCGGCAGCCGTCGAAATGGTGGAAGCCATCCTCAAGGACAAAAAGAAAATTCTGCCCTGCGCGGTCTACCTCGACGGAGAGTACGGCGTCAAAGGTCTCTTTGTCGGCGTACCTGTGAAACTCGGCGCTAAAGGGGTTGAAGAGATCATCCAGATCAAGTTGACGCCGGAGGAAAACGGGGCGCTGCAAAAGTCGTCGGCCTCGGTGCGTGAACTCGTGACTGTGTTGGGGCTGTAGTTTCGGATAGAAGATTTAACACAGAGGGCACGAAGTTCGGACCACGGAGTCCGCAGAGAAAAACATGATGAAACGCCGGGTAACGCTATTGCTTCTCGGTCTGCTGCCACTGCTGGCTGCCTCATTCGCTCAAAATAAAAGTAGCAACGGGAATTCTGTTCGCGTCGCGCTCGTCAAAATGCCTTACGTTGGCGAACGCAATGTCCCAGAACTCTCCGGCGGACCGGACTACCTGGAACAAGGGGGCCTTCGCAAGCTTCTCGAAGACCAAGGATTCCAGACTAAGCTCTCGTCTCCCGTGGCTCTGTCCGCTGACGAAGAAAAAGCCTACGGCTCCTGGAATCGACTCGCACTAGCCGAGGGCCAGCTTGCCAAAGTTGTCGCCGACGAGCGGCGCAGCGGTAATTTGCCGGTGGGGCTCCTGGCGAACTGCAGTTCGATTCTCGGAATGCTCAGCGGGCTGCAGCACTCCGGCCCCAGCGCGAAGCCTCTGCGTGTGGGAATGGTCTTCGTTGATGCTCACGGCGACTTCAATACGCCGGAGACGACGCTGAGCGGCATGCTCGGAGGCATGCCCGTCGCGATCGCTGCTGGACAATGCCTCACTCGCATGCGCCTCAAGACCGGCCTGGAACCCGCTGTCCCGACGCGTCACATCGTCGAGGTTTGCGTTCGCGACACCGATCCGCTGGAGCAGGAACTTCTCGACCGCTCCGATATTCAGCAGCTCACGCTGGAAGACGTGCGCACGCGCTCGGCGAATCTTCGCAACGCCATGAAGCGCCTTTCTGAAGTCACTGACGTCATCTATATCCATGTGGATATGGACGGACTTGACCCGCGCGAAGTGCCCGGCCACCCGCTAACGGTTCCAGGCGGGCCAACGAGCCTTGAGTTGGGTGCCGCTTTGACGGAAATGTTTAAGTATGAAAAAGCCGGCGCACTCGGAGTGGCCTCAACGCCCTACGGCGAGAAGGACAAAACGGGCGTCTCGCGCCAAGCCGCTTACAATTTAATTCTCGGTGCCGCGAAAGGCGTGCACCAGCGCAGCGCGAACTAGCTTTTCAGTTCACAAGCACTTCTCAAGCAATAGAACTTGCCTCGCGCATTCCCTTGCCTACCAGCCGAAGATCTTGCTCGCGCCGTAAACCAGCGCCAGGGTGAAGCCGGCAATGGCGACTTCACCGATGGCGCCGACAGCGAACGGCCGGAGACCTTGCTTACGCATTTCGCTGAAATTTGTTCGCAACCCAACGCCCGCGAATGTCAGCAAAAACGCCCAGCGCGAAAGGTTGGCGAGCGCCCCAACCTGATCCTTGTTAAAGAAATGATACGTCGCAAGCACCGAAATTAGCAGGAACCCCAGCACGAATTTCGGAAATTTCTGCCACAGGAATGCCGCTTTGTTCCCCACCGCTTGCGCCTGTCCTTTGCTGGCCCAATAAATCGCGTAAGCCAGCACCACGAATCCGATCATGGCGTTGCGCGTGGACTTGACAAGCACCGCGACCTTTCCAGCCGCATCGGAATACAGCGCTCCCGCAGCCGTAGCCTCCGCAGTATTGTCCACACCCAATCCAGCCCAAAGCCCATACGCCTTGTCACTCAAGTGAAGGAAATGTCCGATCACCGGAAATGTAAATAGCGCCAGCGCGCCCAACGCAAGAATCGCCGCGATGGAGAATGACGAGTCCTCGTCGTCGGCTTCAATGGCGCCTTTGGTAGCAATAATGGCGCTAACGCCGCATACCGCCGAGCCCACCGCCAGCAGCGTCGTCAACTTCGGCTTGAGCTTGAACAGCCTCCCGAGAAACGTCATGAACGCTAGTGAACCGACAATCTCAATCGCCACAAGAACCAGGCTGACACCGCCAAGTTTCAGAATATCTCCCAGAAGAAACCGCGCCCCAAGCAACACGATTCCCGCTTTCAGCCAGAATTCATACGTCGCGACACCGCTCCGGAAAATCGCGGGGACGCCGACAGTGTTGGAAATCACGAGCCCCAGGATAATCGCCCACAGCACGTATTCGATATTCGGAAACGTCCAGTGATGCACCTTGGCATAAGCGCCAACGTTTTGCTCCAACAACTTGCCCGCATAGCCGACCGCCGCCAGCAGCAGAATGCCCGGAATCACGCGCAAAAATCGCAAAGCCGGCTGGACCGGCTGCACCTGCGGAACCGTGACGACATCAGCCATGTTTCGCTATCTCCATTTCCTGAAAATCTTCACCAAGGAACGTGCTTGAATACGCCAGTGCGCACCAGCAGCGCCAAAAGCAACGCCACCACTACCGCCCAAGTGTCCAGCGACAGTTTCCAACGGCTTCTCGGCTTCTCTGCTGCTTCTGCACTCATAGGATTGCTCCTGACTCTCTAAATCACCGTGGTATGTGGTACAGCGCGATCGTTTCGATTCGCGTCCCAAAACTTCGCGCTGAGTTCCTGAACATCATGCGAAGCCACTCGGCCCACAATCAACAAGGCCGGCGCCGGAAGCTTTTCTTCGCTTGCAAGGCGCCCGACATTCGACCAGTGCACTCTTTGTTGATCACCCGTTGCCTTCGAAACAATCACGCAGGGCAGGTCCGCGGGCAGCCCGCCTCCGAGCAATCGCTCGGAGACTTCCGCGTAATCCGCACCGGGCATGTACAAAACCAGCGTCGTCGTGCTGGTAACGCAGGCCCAGTCCATCGCACTGCCGTCGGTTCCCCGCGAAAACGTTGCAAACAGGATTTGCGAAGCCACGCGGCGATCCGTCAGCGAAATCCCTGCCGCCGCCGCTGCTCCCAGTGCAGCGCTGATTCCTGGAACGATTTCATACTCAATTCCCGCGTGGCGTAGTGCCTCAATTTCTTCCCCGGCGCGCCCAAAGACAGATGGATCGCCGCCTTTCAACCGCACCACCGTCCCGCGAGTCCGCCCGAAGGAAACCAGCAGTGAGTTGATTTCGTCCTGCGTGAGCAGTTTGTGCCCCGCACGTTTGCCCACGTTGATGATCTCCGCAGCCGGCGAGACCTTCGCCAAAACGCCCTCGCTAACCAGCGCGTCGTGCAGCACAACGTCCGATTCAGCAAGCAACCGCGCCGCTCTCAGGGTAAGTAGTTCCGGGTCGCCCGGTCCTGCGCCAATCAGGTAGACCTTGCAGCTCATGCTACGCACTCCCCACGCCCGAGCTTCAGTGAATACGTCTCCGTATCGCCCCAATCCACAAATAGATCCTCGGTGGTGATGTTGACTTCCGCCAGTGGCCGCAGCCGCTCCTTGATGGCGTTGTCCGGCGTGCGCGTCACCCACGCCGAAAACGATTCCCCTGCCCGCCGGTCTGATTGATATAACGCCAGGAGCTCCCGAATGATTGCCGGAATGGGCCGTGCCGGAACGGACATGATCTGCCGCCCGAAGCGCACGCCGTCGGCATTCACCTTACCGCCTAGCAAGAGCTGATAGTAAGGCGCCTGCTGATCGCCAACCTTCCTGACATTTCCGTAAAATCCGATATCCGCAATGTGGTGATGCCCGCAGGAATTGGGGCATCCGCTGATTTTGATGCGCAACTTTTGAATTTCCGGATCTCTGTACCCGTCGAGCTCCCGCGATAGCACGTCGGCCAGCGTAAGCGACCGCGTAATCCCCAGGTTGCAGGTCGTGGCTCCCGGGCATCCCGTCACATCAGAAATCGTGCGCGCCCCTGGCGCCGCCAGGTCTAGTGCGCTCAACTCATCGTAAATTGCGCGTACGCGGTCAAACGGAACCCACGGAATCACCAGATCCTGATTGACCGCAATTCGTACGCCGCTCAGGTCATTCTTTTCCAATACATCGGCGAGCCCGCGCATTTGATTGCTGTGAAAGGTTCCCGCAGGTAGCTTGATCCAGACGCCGCCGTACCCAGCTTGGCGCTGCGACATCAGATTGTGCTCAGCCCATCGGTCATATTCTGGATCGTCTTGCTTTTCCGCAGCAGGGGTAGACAGAGGTATCGGCGCGATGGTCACCAGCGAAGGCTGAATCGGCGACGGCACGACAAACTTTTCCGCCGGAGCCGTTGAGACCTTACGCTTCTCCGCCACCAGCCGGCGAAACTCCTCGATTCCTTTCGCGCGCAATACATATTTCAATCGCGCCAGCAGCTTGTTCTTGCGGTTCCCCGTTTCCGTGAAGACTCTTAGCACCGCTTCGACGGTAGGGAGCAACTCCTCTTCCGGCAAAAAATCCTTCAGAACGGCCGCCTCAGTAGGCAAGCTTCCCAGCCCTCCCCCGACAAGAACCTTGAAGCCCCGGCGTGAGGTCCCATTGTTGCCGCGAACTTGCGCAATGAGTCCGACGTCGTGAATCCCGGCCAATGCGCAATCGCCATCGTTCTCGCAGCCTGAGAATGCAATCTTGAACTTGCGCGGCAAATCGTGAAAATCCGGATGCCGCAACAGATATCTTGAAACGCCAAGCGCATACGGTGTGACGTCAAACGCCTCCCCCGGGCAAATCCCTGCCACCGGGCACGCCGTGACATTGCGCACCGTGTTCCCGCAAGCTTCTCGCGTGGTCAGCCCTGCATCGGCCAGCAAACGCATCGCTGCGCCCACACTTTCCAGTTTCACGAAATGGAATTGGATATTTTCGCGCGTTGTCAGATGGCCACGTCCCGTCGAATACTCATCTGCAATGTCCGCCAGCACACGAAGCTGAGCCGCCTTGAGCACTCCCGCGGCGATCTTCACGCGCAACATCTGGAAACCGGGTTGCCGCTGTCCATAAGTCCCATGCTTCAGCCGAAAAGGCCGGAATTGCTCCGCCGTAATCTCCCCGTTCTGCAACTGCCGGGCGCGCTCTTCAAAGCGCGCGATTTCCGTTTCAATCGCTTCTCGGCTGTGCCGTTCTTCAATTTCGGTTAAGGTTCCGACGCTCATGGTCCTTGGCTCCCAGATGCCTGTCTCCCGAAAACTCTTCGATCTAAAGAAAAAAGCCCACATAACCAGGTGCTCTGGCATGTGGGCTTCGGAACTTTATGATTCAGCTACCGCTTAAGTCCGGAAACTCCTCTGGCCAGAGATGGGGCACATGCAACACGCAGCGTTGCACAGGCACGGACAGCACATCATCTGGCGACAGTTCATCATGAAACTGAAGAATACTTTCCGGGCAGACCCCTTGTCAAAGGGATTCCCCTACAAACTTTAGATGCATCGCATTCGAAAAAGTAATCAACGCCGCTCTTTCCTTTATTAAGGCTTGGTGCCTCCCGCTGCCCCTTCAATCAACGTCGCGATCTTGATGGAGTCCAGCTTCGGCCAGCCCTTTTCGACATACGACTTGCCCAATTTCGAGATTTGATCCTGTTCTGGCCCGTTGTCTCCATATTGGTCATAAAGCATGTCCACGACTTTCATCCCCTGCGTGTCCACCAAGCCGAAAGGCGAAAAGCCTTGCCGGTCCAGCCCGGCATTGTCCTTTAAATTGATGAATATCTGCGTCGAACGGGTATTGGGCATGCTGGTTTTGGCGTACGTCAGGTAACCCCTTTTGTTGGATTGAGTTACAGGCTCATCCATGATGTTGGCCTTTTCCCAGGCAGCCGATACTGGCGGATACGCGCTGAGGCCAAATTGCACGACGAAGCCGGGGACCACTCGGAAGAAGCTGGCATTGTCATAGAAATGGTGTTTCACCAAATTGTAGAACCGGTCGGCGCCTAGGGGCGCCCAGTCGCGATGCACGGTTACAGTGAACTCGCCGCGCGTGGTCGTAAACTTAACCTGGAAGGTATCTGGGGCTTTGTCTTTCAGCATAGCCGTGCGAAGCAGCGCGCGATCAAAACCTGGTTTCGGCGCTGCCGCAGGTGAGCTTGCCGCTGCGGGTGCGGTCGCCGGGGCATCAGGCACCGCGGTTGGCGGAGCCGGGGTTTCCGCTTTTGGCTGGGCTGGCACCTCGGCTTTGGTTTGCTCCGGTGGCGTTGCTTCGGCGGCTGGCTCTTTCTTGCATCCCGACAACGCCAGTCCCATACCCGCAACCACCAAAAACCACTTTGCTCGCTTCATATTCAAACGCCCCCCTCGGTTTTTACTGCAATTCCGGTTACGCTGGATTTACTTCCCGCCATTCAACTCGCGGCTGACCCGCTCGACTTCGGTCATCACCCGAAGAGTATTCTCGCCGAGAATTTTCTTTACGTCACCCTCGGAATAGCCTTTTTGCAACAGCGCCTCGGTAATCTTCGGCAGCTTCGTCGCGTATTCCATTCCAAATGGCATCATAGCTCCATCGAAGTCCGATCCCAGCCCCACATGTTCCGCGCCAACCAGTTTGACGGCATGATCGATATGCTCGATGATTTTCGCAAAGTCCACGCGCGGCAATTTCCCCGCAACGACATACTCCCGCACGACACGGTCACCTTCAATGAGTTGGCAAGCCTCGTTTTCGCCGCAGCGCCTGTTGATTTCCGCTTGAATCTCTTTTTCAAGTTCGGGTTTCGCTTTCTCGGCGTCTCGAAACTCCTGGCTCAGAAAACCGATGTGGTAGTTGATCTGAATGACCCCGCCTTTGGCCGCAAGGTCCTTGATCATTTGGTCCGTCATATTGCGAGCTGCATCGCAAATCGCGCGGCAGGAGGAGTGCGAAGCAAACGGCGGCGCTTTGCTCGTCTCCAAAACATCGTAAAACGTCTTGTCGCTGACGTGCGAAATGTCCACCATCACACCCAACCGGTTCATTTCGCGAACGACATCTTTGCCAAAATCCGTCAACCCGTTGTGCACAGGCTTGTCCGTGGAAGAATCCGCCCATTCGTCGTTTCCACCATGAGTCAGCGTCATATAGCGAACGCCTAGCGCCGCGTAGCTACGCAGCACGCCGAGGTTCGAGTTGATCATGTGCCCGCCTTCGACTCCCATCAGCGCGGCGATTCTACCTTGCTTGCGGGCTTCGCGGACTTCAGCTGCGGTCGTGGCAAGCATTAAATCCTTTGGATGAGTACGCACCTGCTCGCGAACAGCGTCGATTTGCGCCATTGCGCGGTTGATGGCTTCCGGGCCGGTAACTTTGCTGGGAATCCAGATGGAAAAGAAGATCGCGCCGAGCCCGCCTTCTTTCATTCGTGGGATATCGATGCTCCCTGTATCGTTGCGCGCGCCGATATCGAACTTGCCATCGAGTAGGCGTTGAGTCGTATCGTCGTGCGTATCCACGACGATGGAAGAAAAATGCAGTTTTTTTGCGCGCGCGGAGATATCGTCCGCCGTCACGGCCGCCGCCAGAAAAACCGCGGCTGACACGAGGATCCCTGCCGTAAGCAATGCTCGCAACATTTCAACTCTCATTCTCCACAGATCCCGACCATCTCTTATTGCGCCAGCAGTTCCCTACTCACCTTTTCCGTTTGTTCCATCACCCGCAGCGTGTTACCCCCGAGAATTTTCCGGATGTCCTCATCGCTGTAGCCCTTGCGCATCAGCGCCTCGGTAATCTTCGGCAGTTTGGAGCAGTCTTCCATTCCCTCCGGCATGTCCGCACCATCGAAGTCCGACCCTAGACCCACATGATCCGCGCCGACCAGCTTCACCACATGATCGATGTGCTCGATGATCTTTTCCCAACTCACGTGCGGCAGCTTCCCTTCTTCGATGAATTTTTTCTCCTGTTCTGCCATCTTCCGTCCAAAACATTCCTGATCGTCGCCGCATTCTTTCTTGAATTGATCGAATTGGGCAACCACTCCACCCGTCAGCTTTTCCGAAGCATCTTTGTAAGCCTGGTCGATAAAGCTCCGTTCGTAGTTGATCTGCATGACCCCGCCTTTGGCGGCCAGCGCTTTGATCATGTCATCGGACATGTCGCGCGGGTGATTGCAGAGTGCCCGGCAGGAGGAGTGCGAGGCGATCAGGGGCGCCTTGCTGACTTCCAGCGCATCATAGAACGTCTTGTCGCTGACGTGCGAGATGTCCACCATGATTCCCTGCCGGTTCATCTCCCGCACGATGTCTTTCCCGAAATCCGTCAGTCCGTTGTGCACCGGTTTGTCCGTCGAGGAATCCGCCCATTCATCATTGTAAAAATGCGATAGCGTCATATAGCGCACGCCCAGGTCGCCGAACATCCGCAGAACGCGAATGTCGTTTCCGATCATGTGCCCGCCTTCAACGCCGATCAGCGCGGCAATCTTGCCTTGCTTGTGTGCTTCGCGGACTTCGGCCGCCGTACGGCACAGCACCAAGTCTCTCGAATTCTTGCGAACGTTTTCATGCACCGCGTCAATCTGGTCGAGCGCTTTCTGTACCGCCGGCGGCCCCATCGTTCGTCCGTCAATCCAAATGGAAAAGAAAATGGCATTCATCCCGCCATCAATCATCCGCGGAATGTCCACGTGCCCATCAGAATTGCGTTTGGCAATGTCGTAATTCTTGGTGAAAAAGCGCTGCGTGGTGTCGTCGTGCGTATCCAGCACGATCGAAGAGAAGTGCAGTTTCTTCGCGCGCTCTGCAATATCGTCTGCGCTTGCAGGCGCGCTCAGCCGCGAGCCTGCGAACAAAATAGCGCAGAGACACAAACACGCTGCGAAACGCCGGCTAAATCGGGTCACGTGAAGCTCCTTGGAACAACGAGAGAGGCCCATTCAAAAATGTCCGTGAGATTGTAACTCAAGCGGCACTGCGGCAGCGGGCAAAAAACCGCTTCGCAGGTGCGATCAGCCGGTGCCGCCGGCTGCCGTCTCCGGGCGCTCGGTGAAGGCTGCCTTGATGTAGTCCGCGTTGCTCTGGGCGATGACTTCCAGCCTGATCTGCTTCGGGCAGGCCGCTTCGCATTCGCCAATGTTGCTGCAATTGGCAAAGCCTTCGCGATTCATCTGCCTTATCATGGCCAGCGCGCGACGGTCGCGTTCTGCTTGCCCTTGCGGGAGATGCGCAAGATGCGAAATTTTCGCGCCCGTGAATAACGCCGCGGCGCTGTTCGGACACGCCGCCACGCACGCTCCGCAGCCAATGCACGCGGCCGCGTCCATCGCCAGATCCGCGTCCAGCTTGCGAATAGGAATGGCGTTGCCATCGGGCGGGCTGCCCGTGGGCACGGAAATGAATCCACCGGCGGCAATGATGCGGTCGAACGCCGACCGATCCACTGCGAGGTCTTTGATCACCGGAAACGCCGCAGCGCGCCACGGTTCCAGGTAGATCTCGTCGCCGTCCTTGAAGTGCCGCATGTGCAACTGGCAAACGGTGGTCCCCTTGAAACCGCCGTGCGCCTTGCCGTTGATCATCATGCCGCACATGCCGCAGATGCCTTCGCGGCAATCGTGATCGAAAGCGATCGGATCTTCGCCCTTCTCGATCAGACGCTCATTCAGCACGTCCAGCATTTCCAGAAACGACATGTGCTCGTTCACACCGGGAACCTCATAGCGCACTATGCGCCCCCGGTCCTGGACATTTTTCTGCCGCCAGACGTGAAGTGTCAGTTTCACTTGTAACTCCGCTGCGAGGGCTTCACGTAGTTGAATGCCAGAGGTTCCTTGCTCAGCGAAGCCGGGCGTCCTTCGCCCTGGAATCCCCACGCCGCCACGTAGGAATAGTTGGCATCGTCGCGCAGAGCTTCTCCTTCGGGGGTCTGGTATTCCTCGCGGAAATGCCCGCCGCAGGATTCGTTGCGGTTCAGCGCATCGATGCACATCAATTCGCCAAGTTCGAAGAAATCGGCCACGCGGCCGGCTTTCTCGAGCGACTGGTTGAACTCCTCGTTGGAGCCGAGCACGCGCACGTTCTTCCAGAAATCTTCCCGCAGCCCGTCGATCATGCCCGCGGCTTTTTTCAAGCCGGGCGCGGTGCGCGCCATGCCGCAGTACTCCCACACGATTTTGCCCAGTTCGCGATGGTAAGAGTCCACCGTGCGCTTTCCATTGGCGTTGAGAAGCTTCTTGGTGATGGCGGTCACGTTGGCTACAGCCTCTTTTGCCGCCGGAGCATCTTCGGAATACGTTTCGGTCTTGGTGTTTGCGAGGTAGTTCCCGATCGTGTACGGAATGATGAAATAGCCGTCGGCCAGCCCCTGCATCAGCGCGCTCGCGCCCAGCCGGTTCGCGCCGTGATCGGAGAAATTCGCTTCGCCCAGCACGAACAGCCCAGGGATCGTGGACATCAGGTTGTAGTCCACCCAGAGCCCGCCCATTGTGTAGTGGATCGCCGGATAGATGCGCATCGGTACTTCGTACGGGTTTTCACCCGTGATGCGCTCGTACATCTCAAAAAGGTTGCCGTACCGCTCGGCAATCTTGTGCGCGCCCAGGCGCTTGAGGCAATCCGAAAAATCCAGATAGACGCCCAGCCCCGTTTCACCCACGCCGCGTCCCGCATCGCACTCCGCCTTCGCCGCGCGCGAGGCAATGTCCCGCGGAACCAGGTTCCCGAAACTCGGATAGCGGCGCTCCAAATAATAGTCGCGTTCGCCCTCGGGAATCGAAGCAGGGTTGCGCTTATCCCCGCCCTGCTTGGGAACCCAGATGCGCCCATCATTGCGCAGCGACTCGGACATCAGCGTCAGCTTGGACTGATAATCGCCAGCCACCGGAATGCACGTGGGGTGGATCTGCGTATAGCACGGATTTGCAAACAGCGCGCCGCGTTTGTACGCCCGCCAGATCGCCGTGGCGTTGCAGCCCTTGGCATTCGTGGAAAGATAGTAGACGTTCCCGTAGCCGCCGGTGGCAAGAACCACGGCGTCGCCGAAGTGCACATCCACCTTGCCGTCGTTAAGGTTCCGCGTGACGATCCCGCGGGCCTTTCCGTCAATCACGATCACGTCGAGCATTTCTGTGCGCGGATACATCTTCACCGCGCCCAGCCCGATCTGCCGCTCCAGCGCCTGATAAGCGCCGAGCAGAAGCTGCTGCCCCGTCTGGCCGCGCGCGTAGAAGGTCCGCGAAACCTGCGCTCCGCCGAACGAGCGATTGTCCAGCAGCCCGCCGTACTCTCTTGCGAACGGCACGCCCTGCGCGACGCATTGGTCGATGATGTTGACGCTCACTTGCGCCAAGCGATAGACGTTGCTTTCGCGCGCCCGAAAGTCCCCGCCCTTCACCGTGTCGTAGAACAACCGGTACACGCTGTCGCCGTCGTTGTGATAGTTCTTCGCGGCGTTGATGCCCCCCTGGGCCGCAATGGAATGCGCGCGCCGCGGTGAATCCTGAAAGCAAAAACAGTGTGCGTTATAGCCCAATTCTCCGAGGCTTGCCGCCGCGGCTCCGCCCGCTAGTCCAGAACCGACCACGATAATCTTGAATTTGCGTTTGTTTGCGGGATTGACCAGCTTCAGCCCAAACTTATGCGTCTCCCACGACTTTTCGATCGGCCCGGTGGGGGCATTGGAAACCAGTTCCATTCTGTCAGCCTCTCCTCATACCGGCTTGATGAACCCGGCCAGCACCGCAACCGGAATCGAGATATTGCCGGCAGCAATCAGGATCGCCGCGACCTTGGCCAGCCGCTGCAGCCATGGCGTGTACACCGGATGGCTAAATCCCAGCGACTGAAACATGCTCCACAGCCCGTGATAAAGGTGGTAGCACAGCATAATCATGGCCACGATGTAGAACAGCGAAACCGGCCAGACCTGAAAGCCGGTAACCACATTGTTGTACACGTTGTGTTTATCGAACGGGCCGCCTGGATGCACCACGCCGAACGTAAAGTGCAGCAGGTGGTAAATCACGAAAGCTAGCACGATGGGCCCGCTCCACATCATGGTGCGCGAAGCGTACGTGGAATGCTCGTTGCTCTTTTTCACGTAAGGAACCGGCCGCGCGGCGCGCTGCAGCCGCCAAAGCGCGAACGAAGCCCAGATATGCATGCAAACGGATATCAACAGGGTGATCCGCGCGCCCCACAGCAGCACTGGCATGGTACGCAGCGCTTCCGAGTAATGATTGATTCTCTCCGGCGGAAGGTAGATTTGTAGATTCCCAAGCAGATGCGCGACCACAAAGCCAAACAGGATCACTCCTGTCACGGCCATGATGGCCTTCTTGCCGATAGTCGTTTCCCAGAAGCGTAGCCGGGCCAGCGATAGATTAGCGGCAGCGCTCATGCGCGGCACCGCCCTCTCCGCCCGCTAAATAGTGGCTTCAAAAAATAACCGGTGATGTGAGGAAGAAAAACCGCGCTAGACCGGGTTGTCTTTGCGGACATGCCCTCTCCGCCGCGCTCGCCCACACCCGGCTCACACTTCACGAATCGGGGGAGCGTTCAGAATCCGCGGCAAAATCAGTATAGGCACATGATTCCTGCGATGCAAGTTGCGCTGTTCGTTTTGCGAGCACAATTGTTCCGAAATTTACTTGCCGCAACTGCGCCGCTAGCGGAAAATCAATAATTGACGGATGGGAATCGCTAGGCCTCCACCTCTCCCGGCCTTAGCCCAAATAACTAACAATAGCCATGAGCACAACACTCAGCCTGGTCTCGGAGATGGAGCGCATCGCCAACTCCCTCGGTGGAGAAAAAGGTGATCTTTCGCAGGTTCCTCTTGTTTCCGTGGCGGAGAAAATTGCGAAGAACCTCGGCGTCCGCAATGACGAGGTGGCCATCCTCGCGGTTTCCACTCGCTGGCGCCATTTGCACTTTCTCGTGCCGGAAGCCTTGAAAAAGGTCGGCTTCATTCCCCTCTCCAGCAATTCCGCCCTCGCTGCGCGTACTGCTCGCGATAGCCGGCCTGAAATTGAAAATAATTTTGCCACCGCCCGCCACGCCACGGTCTTCGAGGGCGTGAAAATCACGGCCGAATCCGCTGAAGCGATCCAAAAGATGATCAGCGCCCCGATTCTGATGGATGGGAAGGTCATTGGCGTCATTCAAGTTAGCCGAAAAGGCCCAAGTCCGGCCAGCGCCGGTCTCGACTTCACCGCTGACGACCTGGGAAAAATCCTGGCGTTCTGCAAACCGCTCGGCAAGATGCTGCACCACCTTGCAGCTGAATAATCCTGCCGTTCCAGGGCGAAGTGTCATCCAACATTCATATTTTTGCCGCGCTCGCCACACTCCACGTTGGATTTAGTTTGACACTGCAATACCTTCTTGTTACTTTTCCACAGCGGGAAATTTTTTCGCACTCAACCTACTCACGGAGGCACGGCAAACCGGCACCATGGCGTTCGTCGCTAAGAAAATCTTCCTCACCAAAGGCGTCGGTAAACATCGTGAAAGGCTTTCGAGCTTTGAGCTCGCCCTCAGAAACGCGGGCATTGCGGCATGTAACATCGTCCGCGTCTCCTCAATCTTCCCTCCCAACTGCAAATTGATTTCCCGCAGCGAAGGTTTGAAGCACATCAAGCCCGGACAGGTCGCGTTCACCGTCATCAGCGAGAATTCCACCAAAGAAGCGCACCGCCTCATCGCCGCCAGCATCGGCCTTGCGCTCCCTAGCGATAAATCCATGTATGGGTATCTCTCCGAGCATCACTCCTTCGGCGAAACCGAAGAAGTTGCCGGCGAATACGCCGAAGAGCTCGCCGCGGAAATGCTTGCGACGACTCTAAACGTGGAATTCGATCCGGATTTATCCTTCGACGAGAAAAAAGAGGTCTACCGCATCTCCAATAAGATCGTCCGCACCATGAACGTCACGCAATCTGCCGTCGGCGACAAGCGTGGCCTCTGGACCACCGTCCTCGGCGCTGCCATCCTCATTGGCGAAGACGACTAAGTTCCAATCACTTCTTTACCCTTGATTCAGCCATCATCTCCAGACGATCCAATAAATACATTTTCACGGACGAATGAAGTTTTTCAGTGAGACATTTGGTGTGGCACCAGAGTTGTTGGTCGGTCTGAAATTTCCGCGCGCGTTCTGCGGACGTGTAGTACAGGAGTCCTCCGACGTCCGGGCTGATGGGTTTGATCGCTTGTCCGCAAAAACAACACTGATATTTGTGCGCTGTTGACTTCATGCCTTTCCGGAATCCAGGTCGTACGCCGTCTTCAGCCACTTCTTCACTTCCTCGTCGATCTGATCCGCCGCCATGATTTCAATTCGATGCGTGATGCGATCCTTCTTCTTTAGCCCGCCCGTATCGATCAAACGCTTGGGCAACTTCCTTTTGTAGTGCGTCAATGCAAATCCAAGATCGATCCGCGAATTGGTCGTCGGCTTAATTTGCGCGAACACATGCTTCCGATAAAACGGCACAATCGTTTTGCACGGGCACGCCTTCGCGTCGCCGCCCATTGATTTTCCCACCCTTAGCAGCTCATCAAAAATCGGCCGCAACTTCTCCTTTGGCCCCGCATACTGCCCCTCTACATACCGGACCGCGCTATTCAAATACACTTCTGGCGTGTCTAAATCCCCACCCTTCCCGTCCGCGCGCTCCGCAATCCACATCGCGTCCCTGATTCCTAACTTATGCTTCGTGTTCAGCCACGCGCGACGCGACTCTTCATTCTTTGGTCCTTCTTTCTTCACTACCGCAATCCACTCTTCCAGAGAACGCCCGGTTTTTTCCTTCAACTCCGCCATCGATTTCTGCACTATCGCCACGCCCGGATGCACGTCATAGATCGTTTTCGATTTTGCTTTTGCCATCGGTCAACTCCTTGCAGCCGCCTCGTTCTTCATAATGGCGCCGATGACAAAGCCCGCCAGCACAAACCCCACAATTTGTGTGGTCATGTACCCGGCGGTGTAGTTTCCGGGGAACGCATACCAGTTCCAATACTCAACGTTCGTGCTGATCGCGACAAGCACCCCCGCAACGACAACGACCCCCACGCGGGCGGAATAACCTCGTCCTCTCGCGGCACAAGAAACCAGCCACGCAGCAAGCAAGGCCTGCAGCACCTGAAGTCCAAATTCGCGGCCCAGCGCCGCGCCAAAGTTAAACGGACCTGACGCCGGATGGTAGACCAGGATTCCGTGCGGGGACTGTTCATATTTCTTCATGTATTCCGGCATGGCGGCCTGTCGCTCCGTCATCGTTGCCTTCGGACCTAGCCCGACGCCTGGAAAAATGTAGAAGCCCGCTTCCGGAATGGCTCCGCGCATCGCATTCAGCACAACCGCCTCATTGGGAATTTCTCCGACGCCCATTTCGCCAAGCCCCAGGAATTGGTGCGCCGCAAACGTCCAAACAAATAGAGTCAGCCCACCCAGAATACCCGCCAGCAGGATTCGTTTCATTTTCGGTTCTCCTCTACAAATTACTTTGAAGCTCGGGAACCAGTCGCTGGTCGTTTCTTCTTAAAGTACCCAATCCTCTCCAGCACCGCTCGCACGATCAACGGCAGCGCCACCGTCGCGTCATCGAACACTTCCGCAAAGCGCCCGCCCTCTTCCGGAGGCACGAACTTTCCCCAGGAAACGGCTTCCGTATAAGTGCTTCCGCTGAGCCCGCCCCAATGGACCGGCTCCGGGCAAATGCGCACGCCATAGTTATATCGCTTGAGCGGAATCTTTTTATACCCGCGCCGCGCCAGCAGTTCCGCGTACACGCCGAATTGCTGCGACCAATTGCGCGGTACTCCTCCGCCAATCGTAAATATCCCCATGCGCCTGGTAGCCAGCATCGTGTCCGCAAACTTCTCGAAATCCAGGAAGGGATCGAAACGCAAAAGTGGCCGCTTGTCCCGCAGTCGCGCAATCTTGTGCAGCGCAAAATCGATACCCAGCTCGGAATCACTGAATGCGGGAACAAAGATTGGAACATTGTGCTCGAAAGCGGACTTCAGAATTCCCCGCCCCTGCGCGTTCTTGTGCAGGTATTCGCCTATCTTTCTGTGGATCTTCCAGCTGCACGCCGTGTCTTCCGCGTCCCATTGCGTGAAAATGTGATCCATCACCTCTTCGACGTGATCGAGATTCGTTTCCGGCTCGAGCGAGTCGTACACACGGTTGTACCCGGCGTGGAACAGTTCCTTGTCGTCCATGTTGGGGTTGTAGCGGAAATGCGAGTAACCCGTGGCTTCCACCAGTCCATGAGCCATGAGCGCCCCGGTCGAAACGATGGCCTTCACGATGCCCGATTCGATCAGGTCGCAAAAAACAAGCCCCATCTTGCCAACCGTCAGCGCGCCAGAGAGCGTCATCACCACAAAACAATCCTTGTCGCGCGCCATTTGCTCGAAAACATCGGCGGCATCTCCGATTTGCCGCCCGGTGAACGCCGTGTCTCCCATCGCGCGCACCAGTTCATCGACAGTGCGGCATTTCGACAAATCCAGCGGGAACATCGGCCGAAGTTTATCTTTCACTGGATCGTGGAGAATTCTCCCGGTCACAGTCTTCTCTCGCTGCTTCGCCATCGCTTCTCCTCGACTCAGAATCAAACCTGTATCGCTACGCATTTTCTTTTCTAAACCTTGCCAACCCGCTTAGACGCTAGCCGAGATGGCGCGACATTGCTACAAGCGTCAAAATCAATCCCAAGAGTCCCACGGGCAACAGAAACGTCACCATCAACGAGATCCACAACCATCGCTTGCCAGGCCACGAGCGCACCACCAAACAGCCGGCGACAATCGCGATAACGAATGCGGCTCACCATAGCGGATTCCGCGTTGTGTAGTCCACGAGAACTGATAACCCGACCGCGGTGTTACGCCGCACAGGGTGGTAGACGTTGAAGTATAAAAACGCGAGTGTGCCAAACGCAAAAAGCCAAAGGCCAAGAAACGTTTCTTTCAACATCCACACGGCTGGCCTCCCATCTAAACCAATCGCTCAAGTACGGTTCCGGAGATTTTTATTACAAACGCTGTGCAAAAGATACTACAAAACGGCCACAAATATTTTCTTTCCGGCCCATGTTAGACTAATTTTCATGGCCAACAAATTTACCATCGGGCTCGTGCAGATGAAATGCACGGGCAACGCGGACGAGAATCTGACGCGCGCGATCGAGAAAATCCGCGAAGCTGCCGCTCGTGGCGCGCAAATTATTTCCCTCCACGAACTTTTTCACGGCGAATATTTTTGCCGCACCGAAGACGCCGAACTCTTTAATCTGGCGGAAGCGGTTCCCGGCCCGACGACGGAACGGCTCGCCCAGGTCGCCAAAGAAAAGAAAGTGGCGCTGGTCGTTTCCCTTTTCGAACGCCGCGCCCCCGGCGTCTATCACAATTCGTGTGCGATCCTCGACGCCGACGGCTCCTTCCTCGGCAAATACCGCAAGATGCACATTCCCGATGATCCTCTTTACTACGAAAAGTTTTATTTCACTCCCGGCGATCTCGGCTTTCCCAATTTCGACACGAAGTACGCGCGAGTCGGCGTGCAGATTTGCTGGGACCAGTGGTATCCCGAAGGTTCGCGCGTCACCGCCCTCAGTGGCGCAAATGTGATTTTTTATCCCACCAGCATCGGCTGGCACCCGCATGAAAAAGCGCAATTCGGCGCCGCGCAGCTTGACGCCTGGAAAACCATTCAACGCGGCCACGCCATCGCCAACGGCGTCTACGCTGCGGTCGTGAATCGCGTCGGATACGAAGGCAAACCCGAAAAAGGCGATGCTGGCTTGGAATTTTGGGGCAATTCTTTCGTTGCCGATCCTTTCGGCCAAGTCATCTCCGAAGCCTCCAACGACAAAGAAGAAACCCTCATCGTCGAATGCGACCCCGCCAAAAGCGAAGAAATTCGCCGCAACTGGCCCTTCCTCCGCGACCGCCGCATCGACGCCTATCAACCCATCCTGAACCGCTGGCTGGGCGACAAATAAATTGCTCTTCACTGCGGCCTCTGTACTCTCTGTGTTAAATTCACTTTCCAAATGAAACCACCATCGTCAATCGAAACCTCCTTAGTGGCACAGGCTTCAGCCTGTGCACCGATCCGAGATCGAGGTCTTGCAGGTGCCTAAGACTCAAAATGAATCGACTCCGTTTTCTCTCACCTTCCGCATGCCCGCCGAATGGGAACCTCACGAAGCAACCTGGCTAGGCTGGCCCCACGAGCTCACCGACTGGCCCGGAAAATTTGCGCCAATCCCCTGGGCCTTCGCCGAAATCGTCCGCCACCTCTCGCAAGTCGAGCACGTCTATCTCCTTGTCGAAAATCGCGAATCGGAATCCCGCATTCGCACCATCCTGAAAAAGTCCGGCGCCAATCTCGATGCCGTCGACTTCTTCCGCGTTGCCACCGATCGCGGCTGGATGCGTGACTCCGGCCCTATCTGCGTTCGCAACGAGTCCGGAGAAATCGCTTACAACAATTTCCTGTTCAACGGTTGGGCCAAATATTCAAATCACAAAAAAGACGCCGCCGTCGTCTCCAAAGCAAATCACAAATTAAAGCGGCGAGTCTGGCAGCCAGTTCACAAAGGCTGCCGCGTCGTCCTGGAAGGCGGCAGCATCGACGTCAACGGCCGGGGAACTCTGCTCACCACCGAAGAGTGTTTGCAAAGCAAAGTGCAGGAGAGAAATCCCGGATTCACGAAAGAGGACTACGCGCAACTGTTCCGCGAATATTTAGGCGTCACAAATGTTCTCTGGTTGAAAAATGGAATCGCCGGCGACGACACCCACGGCCATGTCGACGATCTGACGCGCTTCGTCAACCCCTCAACGGTCGTGACCATCGTTGAAGACGACCCGGGTGATGCCAACTTTGCACCGTTGGAAGAAAATCTTGCCCAGTTGCAAACAATGAAGGATCAGGATGGCCGCCCGCTTCGCGTGGAAACTTTGCCTATGCCTGCGCCCGTCTATTTCGATGGCCAGCGTCTTCCCGCCAGCTACGCCAATTTTTACATCGCCAACAAAATCGTGATCGTTCCTACTTTTAATGATGCAAGCGATCATATCGCGCTGAATAAGCTGTCGACTTTGTTTCCAGGTCGCCAGGTCGTCGGCATCGCCTGCCGCGATCTCGTCCTCGGCCTCGGCACACTGCACTGCATGACCCAACAACAACCTGCTCCCAAATAGCGCCTGCGTCTCTTCGCGCCTTCCGTGAATTGTCTTCCGCACAAGTTCAGATACAATCGGTATTCGCTCAGGAGGCGCAATGTTCGCCGCTTACTTTCTGCAATCAGGCAGGTCGTGGGATTTCCGTGCTGTGTTTCCTCATGGGTTTCTCTATTGGCTGCTCCTCGGCCTGGTTGCCGGCTGGCTCGCGGGGAAAATCGCGCGGGGCCGCGGCTTCGGCTGCATCGCCGACATCGTGCTTGGTTTGATCGGCTCTTACATCGGTGGATGGGTTTTCGTGAAACTTGGAATTTTTGGCGGTGGCTTCTGGTATTCGCTGGCCGCCGCCACTCTCGGCGCTGTCATTCTCGTCGCCATCGCGCATCTCTTCAGCGGCGGCCACGATCACTAAATCCGACCTTAACCAGTCACGAGTCACCAGTCACCTCCCTATGATACGATTCTCGTTTGCGTCCCGGAGCTGACGCGTCATTGAGCAAGACCTCGCAATCCCTCACCGCCATTCCTCTGGGTGGCCTCGGCGAATTCGGCATGAACATGATGGCGCTGCGACTCGGTGACGACATTGTCGTCATCGACGCGGGCATGATGTTTCCGGAATCCGAATTACTCGGCGTCGATCTGGTCATTCCAGACATTTCCTATTTGAAGCAAAACCGCTCGATGGTTCGCGCGATCGTGCTGACGCACGGGCATGAAGATCACATCGGGGCGCTGCCCTATATTTTGAAAGATTTAAATGTTCCGGTGTACGGAACGCGTTTCACGCTGGCGCTGGTCAAAAAACGGCTCGATGAAGC
Organism: Candidatus Acidiferrum sp.; assembly: GCA_035279725.1. Classification (GTDB taxonomy): domain Bacteria; phylum Acidobacteriota; class Terriglobia; order Acidiferrales; family UBA7541; genus Acidiferrum. Next base: position 180,180 of record DATEHF010000009.1, on the reverse strand, counting down.
GGGACTGCTGGATTCGACGACTCTGCGAGAGGTGATTCCCGGGCGACTCGTTGAAATCGGTCCATTCGAGGTCGAGTTTATCGCCGTAACACACAGCACCGTGGATTGCGTGGCGCTGGCCATTCGCACTCCCCTCGGCGTCGTGATTCACACCGGCGATTTCAAAATCGATCAGACGCCGGTGGGCGGCGCCCCATTTGATTTGCATGCGTTCGCCAGATATGGAAACGATGGAGTGCTGGCCCTGTTCAGCGATTCGACAAACGTGGAGCGCCCAGGGTTTACGCCGTCAGAGCGCGCGATTGTTCCGCGCATCGAAGAATTGTGCCGTTCGGCGCCGCGGCGCGTGATTTTGTCTTGCTTCGCTTCTTCCATTCATCGCATTCAACAAGTCATCGACATTGCTTCGCGCGTCGGGCGCAAAGTAGCGTTCGTCGGCCGCAGTATGGTAGACAACGTCGAGATTGCGCACTCACTCGAGATTTTGCAAATACCAGACGGAATGGTGGTGCGGCCGCAGGATATTCGCGGATTCGACCCCAAGCGCATCATTATTCTGGCGAGTGGAAGCCAGGCGGAGCCGATGTCGTCGCTTTCACGAATCGCTGTGGACAATCACCGCTTTGTTTCCGTCGATGAAAACGACAGCGTGATTCTTTCCGCGCGCATCATCCCCGGAAATGAAAAATCTATTTTCCGGATGCTCGATCACATGTTCCGGCGACGCGCGCTGGTGTACTACGACAATTCCGCGGGAACGATTCACGTTTCCGGGCATGCCAGCCAGGAAGAACAAAAACTTTTGCTGCAATTGGTGAAGCCAAAATTTTTCATTCCTGTTCACGGGGAGTACCGGCATTTGTTTCGGCACGCGGCACTGGCGCATCAACTCGGATGCGTTTCAAACGAGATTTTGCTTTTGGAAGATGGGAAGCCGATTGAATTTACGGAGGATGGGGCGCGGCGGGTTGATCCGGTGACAGCGGGGCGAGTTTGCGTTGATTCGGGTTCGCTGGAAGAAATTGAAGAGGTAGTGATTCGCGACCGCAAGCATCTTTCCGAAGACGGTGTCGTTGTGCCCATCATCGCGATCGACAAACACACGGGAAAGCTGGAGTCGCATCCGGAAATCGTGACGCGCGGATTGATGAGCGACAACGGGCAGGAATTGATCGCAGGTGCGCGGCTGGTAATTATGAAGACGGTTGAAGAGTCGAACGCGGAAGAAAAATCCGACTGGGGCGTCATCAAGGAAAAAATTCGCGTGGACCTGAAGCGCTACATCAACAAGCAAACTTCCAAGCGGCCCCTGATTCTTCCGGTAATCCTCGAGATCTGACGAGTTTGTGCCGCAACTTCAAAACCAATTCCTCAGCGGCTAAAGCCGCCAGTAAAAGAAATATGTATGTCGGACCTAAAGGTCCGACCCCTCAGTTGCGACATAGTCCCAGCGGACTGAGCGACTGATGGCGGAGCCTAACACTACTCCTGCGCCGCGCGCCGGTTCAGTAGATCGACCAGGTGCCCGGGGTGGCGAGCTCGAGCAAATGGCGGTCCGGATCTCGAAAGTAAAGGCTCCAGCCTCCCAATTCCCACGTGCGCTTCTCTTCTATGGCGATTCCTCTGGTTTGGAGCCACGATTCCCAACTGGGCAGTTCAGCAGATGCGATAGCGAACGCGACATGCAGTTCGCCGTCCCCGTCATGAGGCGATTGGATCTCGCGCGAAGCTCCCTTCTTGAACAGCAGCAGCACCTGATGTGGACCTGCCTGCATCGCGCAACCACGCCCGCCCAAGTCTTTGATGACCTGAAACCCAAAAGTCTCTTCGTAAAAGCGGACCGAGCGGGGCAGATCGCTAACGTACAGTGAGGATTCAAGCAGGCCATCGGTTTTGGGGCGCATTGATCTCTCCTGGCCGGTCTACAACTGCCTTCGTTCGCCACTGGTGCTTGTCAGTTCCCTGACCGGTCGTAACTCGATACTGCCCACACGAGCGGGCGGTATTTGCGAGGCGACTTGGATAGCCTCATTCAGGTCAGCGGCCTCTATCAAGTAGAAGCCCGCCAAGCACTCCTTCGTTTCCGTGAAAGGACCATCCGTGATGGAAACCTTTCCCTGGCGGACGCGCAGCGTAGTCGCTGTACGGACGGGTTGAAGGGCCTCCGAGGCCAGGCATCGGCCGGCCTTTCGGAGCGCTTGATCGTAGGCCATGCACTCATCGTCGGTCATGGCCCCCATTTCTTTTTCTTCACCATAGACAAGGCAGACGTACTTCAATGGGAATCTCCTTCACCTCGGATCAACTGCAAGGCTCCCTACTTCAATACCATAGACGGTCGGGAAATTGGGACGGAACGGCGGTGGGCCAACAACGAACGATGAGCTAACTGTCGGCGTGCGTCATACACGTCATTTGTGTTGGGCTTCTCATAGGTCTTAGCGTGCGCTGGTTTTCGACATGATCAAGGTATCGTACTCGACTTCGTACCCCTCCCGGTGTTTTTCATAAGTGTTCATTGCGGGCCCTACATAGGCTTGTTATGCCGGGCCGCCAGACGTGCCGTGCCTACGGTGCTTTCGGGAGAGGTTGGCCGGCCCGCCCTGTGACTTCCCGAAATACCGAGACCGTGATGCCGCGGCAGCGGTATAATCAGCTCATGACGCAGCAAGCTCTTGACCTGCGCCAGAAGGCGCTTACACTCTCCGAGGAAGAGAGGGCGGGCGTTGGCCGATTCCCTGCTGGCCAGCCTCGATAGCACCGTGGAGGAAGGGGCCGAGAAGGCCTGGGAGGAAGAGATCTCCCGCCGGATTGCGGACATAGACTCAGGAAAAGCGAAGATGATCCCGTGGGAAGTTGTGCGGGAAGAGCTTTCTTCCAGACTCAAGCATGACAAGTAAGACCGTTGAGTTCCACGAAGAGGCAAGGTTGGAATCTGCAGCGGCCTTTGAGTGGCATTTCGAGCGGAGCGAAATGGCCGCTTCGAGATTTGTGGCTGGACTCAACCGTGCCATCGGCTTAATCGGCGAGGCACCACAGCGGTGGCCAACGGGTGTTCGCGGAACCCGAAGATTCCTGCTCCAGCGATTTCCTTTCTCAGTGGTGTATCGCGAATCCCCCAACAAAATCCAAGTGTTGGCAGTGGCGCACGCCAATCGCATGCCGGGATACTGGAAAAGCAGACTCTAATTGGCCGTGCCCGGGCGAGCCAATTTGATGGCGAGTTTTTGGCGGTTCTTTGCGCAGTACGGAAAGACGCGGGGCTTCGCGACAGGATCAAGGGAGCCGCCTCCGTGGCAGGACAAATATTTCGGGGTGATCGGGTAGGGGCCCTGGACACGGAGGCGACCCGCTATCGAGTTGTTGGTGCAATCCTGCACTAGAGTTATGGCCGACGGAATCTGGCATTTACCCTGATTTGATATCAGGTCATTCCCTTAGTACGTGTTGCCTTGGAAGTTGGGACAGAAGAGGAGTTCCCGTGTCGCGACTGCAAAACCAGTTCTTCAGCGGCCCTTCGTTCCTCAGGGTGAACTAAAGCCGTGAACCAAAAGGCTCTACCATGTCGGACCTGAAGGTCCGACCCCCAGTTGCCACACAAACTCGTGCGCCCTGGGCTAATGTCTGACGCCCTACGGTGCTTGCCTCGGCTCGGGCAGAGGTATAGGCTTCTGGGTCGCAGCATGTTCGTGCCCGGCGGGGCTTCCCTTCGGCTGATGCCACTGGTAAAAGGGATCTTGCTCCGCACCTACCTTCCGGCACGGGCACCAATTAAGGAGGAATTCAAAATGGCTACGGCAACAGCGGTGTTGGAAAAGAATGTCAAGATTGGACCGACCAAATTACTGATTAATGGAAAGTGGGTGGACAGCGTATCGGGGAAAACTTTCCCGACAATCAATCCGTCGACGGGCGAGGTGATCACGCAAGTGGCGGAGTCCGACGCTGCGGATGTGGACAAGGCGGTAGCGGCGGCGCGGGCAGCGTTTGACAAGGGGCCGTGGAGGAAAATGGCTGCCGCGCAGCGCGGCGTGTTGATGAACAAGCTGGCAGACCTGATCGAGAAGCATGCGGATGAGCTGGCTCAGCTGGAATCGCTGGATAACGGGAAGCCGTATCATATCGCGATGGCGGCGGACTTGCCGCTGACGATTGCTTGCTACCGGTATTACGCAGGGTGGGCGGACAAGATTGAGGGCAAGACGATTCCCGGCAGCGGCGGCTACTTCAGCTACACGAAGCACGAGCCGGTAGGCGTGGTAGGGCAGATTATTCCGTGGAACTTTCCGCTGTTAATGCAGGCTTGGAAACTGGGGCCGGCGCTGGCGGCGGGTTGCACGGTGGTGATGAAGCCAGCGGAGCAGACACCGTTGACGGCGCTTCGTGTGGGCGAATTGATGCTCGAAGCGGGATTCCCCGAGGGCGTGGTGAACCTCCTGCCGGGATACGGGCCAACGGCGGGCGCGGCGATTGCGCGGCACATGGACGTGGATAAGGTGGCGTTTACCGGGTCGACGGAAGTAGGGCATTTGATTATGCGGGCGGCGGCGGACACCAACTTGAAGCGCGTGACGCTGGAGCTTGGCGGGAAGAGCCCGAACATTGTGTTCGCCGATGCGGACATGGATGAAGCGATTGAAGGCGCGCACTTTGCGCTGTTCTTCAACCAAGGGCAGTGCTGCTGTGCGGGTTCGCGGCTGTTCGTCGAAGAGAAGTGCTACGACGAATTCGTGGAGCGGAGCGTGGCGCGGGCGAAGAAGCGGACGGTCGGCAATCCCTTCGATAAGAATACGGAGCAAGGGCCGCAGGTGGATCAAGACCAGTTTAATAAGGTCATGGGATACATCGAGTCCGGCAAAAACGAAAAAGCGAAGATGCTGACAGGTGGCGGGCGCGTGGGCGAGAAGGGGTATTTTATCGAGCCAACAGTGTTCGCGGACGTGCAGGACAACATGAAGATCGCACAGGAAGAAATCTTCGGGCCGGTCATGTCCATTTTGAAGTTTAAGGACATGAGCGAGGTCGTGGAGCGGGCGAACAAGTCGCTCTATGGGCTCGCGGCGGCGGTGTGGACCAAGGACATTACCAAGGCACACGCCATCGCGGACGGCGTGCGAGCGGGTACGGTGTGGGTGAATTGCTACGACGTGTTCGAGGCGGGCGCGCCGTTCGGCGGGTTCAAGCAGAGCGGGCTTGGGCGCGAACTGGGCGAGTACGCGTTGTCGAATTACACGGAAGTGAAGACCGTGACCATCAAACTATGAACGGGACAATTCGAATCGGAACAACAAAGGGGCACCCGCCGCGGCGGGTGCCCCTACTTTTTTCGCTGGCGGCGTTTCTTTTGCTGGCTTCGGCAGATTACGCGCAGACAAATTCAGAGGCAGGTGCCGCGCAACGGCATGCGCAGCATTTGCGCTACGGGATTAATTTGAGCGAGTGGTTTGCGCAGGTTTATGACGCGAAGGGGTATACAAAGGAACATTTTGATGCTTGGACGACGGCGCAGGACATTGGGCTGATCAAATCGATGGGATTTGATCATGTGCGGCTGAGCGTGAATCCGCAGCCGATGTGGAGGCGGGGGCAGGCTGACCGGATTCCTGAGGAGTATCTGGGCTACCTGGATCGCGCTGTACAGATGATCCTCTCTCAGGGACTGGCCGTCATTATTGATATTCATCCCGATAGCGATTTCAAGCAGAAGCTGGCGACGGATGACGGATTTGTGGAGCAGTTTGCGGATTATTGGAGGGCGCTGGCGCGGCATTACTCGGCGACAAATCCGGAGCTAGTTTCGTTTGAGATATTGAACGAGCCGGAATTTCACGATCGCTATCGATGGGAAGGCGTGCAGGGGCGGGTGGCGGTGGCGATTCGCGAGGGCGCGCCGCAGCATACGCTTATTGTGGCAGGGGCGTACTGGTCTTCGGAGAATGAACTGCTATTTTTCGACCCGCTGCGCGATGCGAATATCATTTACAACTTTCACTTTTATGATCCGCACATCTTTACGCATCAGGGAGCGACCTGGAGCACGAACTACGTGCACTATTTGAAAGAGATGCCGTACCCTTCGACGCCGGAAAATGTGCAAGCGGCAGCGGCGCTGATTCCGGATGCGGTGAATCGATTGGCTGCGATCCATTATGGGCTGGACCGGTGGAATGCCGCGCGAATTGATGGAGAGATCGGGCAGGTAGCGGCTTGGGCAAAGCGGTGGAATGTGCCGGTGACTTGCAATGAGTTTGGAGTGTACCGCAAAGTGGCGAAGCCGGAAGATCGCGCGGCGTGGATTTCGGACGTTCGAACGACGCTGGAGAAATATGGAATGGGCTGGACGATGTGGGATTACAGCGGCGGATTTGGGGTGGTGACGAAGGCGAACGGGCAGACACACCCTGACGAGTTGACGATCAAGGCGCTGGGGCGCAAATATCCCCCGCCGGAGATGTAAGAGCGAAGCCGCGGGCGGAGTTGCTCTCTGTTCACTGAAGCGGCTTTCAGCCTACAATCGCGCCATGCCGGTCACGCTGCGCGCTCATGAGCCGAAGGACTTTGCGGCGCTGCTGCGGCTGGATCAGTCGTGCTTCCCTCCTGGGATTGCATATTCAAAAACGATGCTGCGGTATTTTCTGAAGCTGCCGTCGGCGGACGGGACGGTGGCGGAAGATGGCGGGAAGATCGTGGGATTTATTTTGACGGAGGAGAATCCCCCGCTGGCGCATGTGATTACGCTGGACGTGGCGGAATCGCACCGGCGGCAAGGCGTGGGGTCGGCGCTGCTGGCGGAAAGCGAGCGGAATCTGGCGCTGCGGGGCGTGCGGACGGTTTTGCTGGAAACGGCAACGGGGAATGAGGCAGCGATTGCGTTCTGGCAGCGGCATGGCTATCGTATCGAAGCGACGTTGAAACGGTATTACTTACAAAAGCTTGACGCGTACGAAATGCGGAAAATCCTGCCGGGCGGCGCTTCGGCCAAGCCGGCGAAGAAGGAAACTTAGACCTCATGCCCGTCTATCAGGCGATTATTCTTGCTCTCGTTCAGGCGTTGACGGAGTTTTTGCCGGTGAGCAGCACGGCGCACCTGACGTTGTTTCCTTGGATGCTGCATTGGCAGGATCCGGGGCTGGCGTTCGACGTGGCGCTGCATGCAGGGACGCTGGTTGCTGTGCTGGCCTATTTTTTCAAGGATTGGCTGACGCTCGTGCTGTGTGGATTGGGGATGAAATATCCGGCGGCAGCGCCTGCGGAAGAAGTCGCACAGCACAAACGGCTGTTCTGGTACATGGTGATTGGGACGATACCGGCGGCCATCTTGGGGAAATTGTTCCATCACTATATTGAAGACGAGTTGCGCAAGCCGATGATTATCGGGTTGTCTCTGGTGGTGGTGGGGGTGCTGATGTGGTTTGCCGATTCACGGGCCAGCCTGACTCGGAAGCTGGAACAATCGAATATTGGGGATGCGATAGGAATCGGAACGGCCCAGGCGATCGCGCTGTGGCCAGGGGTTTCGCGATCGGGGATCACCATCACGGCGGGGCTGTTTCGGAATTTCACGCGGGACGCGGCGACACGGTTTTCGTTTTTGCTGTCCGCGCCGGTGATCGCCGGGGCGGTCCTGACTGAGTTGCCGAGGTTGATCAAGATGCACAAGGCCGGGGGGCTCGACCTGCCGCTATCCACGCTGGCGCTGAGCATCGCTGTTTCGGGCATTGCAGGCTATTTTGTGATTGCCTTTTTTCTACGTTATCTGCAAACACGCACATTGAAAGTATTTGTTGTCTACCGGCTGGTGTTTGGTATGCTGATTCTCGTTTGGGCGTTCCTCCAAGCGGGAGTGCGATAGCGCCAGCGCCCCGCCGCGACACTCAGCCTTCCCCAAAAAAGCTGAGGAGATTTTCTTGCGCTTACTAACTCCGACTGGAAATAAGCGGCTCAATGAGCTGATTGGGTTTTTGTGTATCACGGTGGCGGTGCTGATCGCGCTGGCTTTGCTTTCCTATTCCCCCAAAGATGCTTCTTTTAATGTGAGCGCTTCGGCGCCTGATGGCAGCCCCGCGCGAAATTGGATCGGGCCAGCCGGAGCGTATGGAGCGGACTTCCTGTTCCAGATTTTCGGGTTTGCAGCGTTTCTGTTGCCGGCAGCGATTCTAGTATTGGGATGGCGGTGGTTCCGGAGCCGGACGATTGATTCGCCAGTTCCAACGGCCATTGGATACGGATTGCTACTGCTTTCGCTGCCCTGCCTGTTTGCACTCATGACATTTCTTCCGGACGTGCGCGGAGCGATTCCTGCTGGCGGCTTCGTTGGGAAGATGACGTCAGGGCTGCTGCTGGCAGGGCTGAACCGAGGAGCCTATTTGGTGACTCCGGCGCTGCTGGTGGTCGCGATTTTTATGACCACGAGATTCTCGTTTGCCGGAGCCCACGCGTGGGCCAGCGGTCCGAACGGGCCAATCAGCAAAGTCGAAAAGCTGAGCATTCTGCGGAAGACGCAGGCGCGTTGGCATGCGTGGCGGGAAGACCGCGAGCAGCAGCGGATGCGGCGGCGCGTCGAAGAATCGCGGTTATCGGGCAGGAAGCCGGTTCCTTCACAGTTGATTGGGAAGGCGGAGATTTTGAACGAGCCGCCTAAGACGATTCGGTTGGGAGATGAGAGCGATATTTTCAGGGGCAGGACGGAAGTCGAAGAGGGCGAAGACGAGAAAGAGAAGAAAGAGCCGCCTCACAAGGCTCCGGTGTTCGTGTTCAATCGAGAGACGGAGAAAACCTCGGCAAAAAAGACGGGCGAGCCGAAAATCGCAAAGGGCAATCCCAATTACAAGTTGCCTTCCCCTTCCCTGCTGCGCGAAGGCGAGCGCAGCCATAAGCTTGACGAAGATGAACTGAAGCTGCGGGCGCGGGCGATTGAAGCGAAATTTCTGGAGTTTGACGTGCAAGGGCACGTGACGCAGATCAATCCCGGGCCGGTAGTGACGACGTTCGAATTCAAGCCGGAAGCGGGAATCAAATACAACCGGATTACCGGGCTGACCGAGGACCTCTGCCTGGCGTTGCAGGCGGAATCGATCCTGATCGAGCGCATTCCCGGCAAGTCCACGATTGGCATTGAGGTGCCGAACGACAAGCGGCAGACGATTGCGCTGCGCGACATTATCGAGGCGCCGGAGTTCCTCAATTCGCCGAGCAAGCTGACACTGGCAATGGGGCGCGATTTGCATGGTCGGATTCGAATCACGGACCTGGCGGCGATGCCACACTTGCTGATTGCGGGATCGACGGGCACCGGCAAGAGCGTGTTCATCAACTCGCTGATGATGTCGATCCTGTATAAGGCGAGCCCAGAAGACGTGAAGATGGTGTTGGTGGACCCGAAGCGGCTGGAATTGAACCTGTACGAAAATATTCCGCACTTGATCGCGCCGGTGGTGACGGACCCGAAGATCGCTTCCAACGTGCTGCGCAATGCGACGCGGGAGATGGAAAACCGCTTGAAGCTGCTGGCGCAGCGCGGGGTGCGAAACATTGACCAATACAACCGCACATTCAAGAAGGAGCAATCGCTTTCGCTCTTCGACAATCTGGAAGAGACGGAGCACAAACCGCTTCCCTACCTGATTATTGTGATCGACGAGTTGGCCGACTTGATGATGGTGGACACCAACAACGTCGAAGAGTCGATCACGCGGCTGGCGCAGATGGCGCGCGCGGTAGGCATCCACTTGATTCTGGCGACGCAACGGCCTTCGGTAGACGTGATTACTGGATTGATCAAGGCGAACTTCCCTGCCCGGATTTCGTTCCGGGTGGCCAGCAAAGTGGACTCGCGCACGATTCTCGATTCGAATGGATCGGAATCGCTGCTTGGAAAGGGCGACATGCTGTATCTGCCGGCTGGCTCGGCACGACTGCACCGCATTCATGGGCCGCTGGTCAGTGAAGATGAGATTACTTCGGTGTGCGACTTCTGGCGGGAGCAGGCGCAGGCAAAATACCAGGAAGAATTGCTGGCGGCGCCGAAGGATGAAAACGGCAAGGCCGAAGGCGCGGATGATGGCGACCCAGACGGCGGCGAGGATGTGGACGATGATCTATACCAGGATGCGATTCGCGTGGTGTGCGACGCCGGGCGCGCTTCCACTTCCACATTGCAGCGGCGGCTGCGCATCGGCTATGGGCGAGCCGCTCGGCTGATTGACCTTATGGAAAAGGACGGTATCGTCGGGCCACCGGACGGCACCAAGCCACGAGAAGTCCTCAAGAACCGCAACTGGATGAAAGAATTCGACGAATCCGCGCAGTGAAGAAGCCTTCCACCGCTGTGCTAAAATCCGCGCCCTAGAGGCTACGATACTCGTGCGGCGCATTCATCTCATTGTAGGTGTGCTTGGAATTGTCGCTTTTGTGCTTACCGGGCAGGTTATGGCGCGACATGTCCCGGACATTCACACTCTTTCAACCGAAGTGCAGATGATGTACGTCTCCCGGCACATCTACCTGCTGGGAGCCGCGCTTGTAAACGTGGTGCTGGGACTCTACCTTCAAGTACAGCCGTTCGGGTGGCGTCGGATATTACAACAGATCAGTTCTCTGCTGATCCTTCTCTCGCCTGTGTCGCTGTTGCTCGCGTTTATGGCAGAGCCTGTGATGGGTATAGCGGGGCGCGGTTGGCGTAGCTATTTCGGTGTCATCGGGTTATTCGCAGGTGTGATGACGCATTTGGTGGCGGGACTTGGACGGAAGGCGAATTGACAGAGTTCGCCATCGTCTCTAAAATTGAAAAGTTGCAATAATGCCGGGGTAGCTCATTGGTAGAGCGCCGCCCTGAAAAGGCGGGCGTAGCCAGTTCGATTCTGGCCCCCGGCACCATTCATTCCTGCAGCACTTCCCCGCCAAAAAAATCCAATTCAACATTCGCAATATGACCGAATCGCGAAGACTCGGCGGAGGCTGTCGTTTGTCGACAGACCCTCCCGAGCGGACTTCCGCTCATCTTGAACATAGTGCCTAGTAAATCGCTTTATCATGTCTCTTGACCCATAAATCTCTGTTTTCAAAGTTGTCGTCGTTTCGGTAGGATTAGGACTGAATTGCGGTGAGAATTCTGCGTGCGCCGGGCCGGGACTTAAGATGAAAAGCGATTTCACGAGACGTCAACTGCTGGCAAATCTTGGCTGGGTGGCGGCTATCTCTTCATTGAACGGCGCTGCGTTTTTCCCTTTTGGGTGCGGTAGCGGAACGCAAACGCATTCTTCCACGCCAACGGGAGACGGCTATCCTGGGACGGACGACCAACTGCTTGAGGAAATCGAGAAGGCCGGTTTCTTGTTTTTCTGGGAGCAGGCGGACCCCACAACCGGGCAGATAAAAGATCGCGCGCTTGCCGCCGGCAATGACACACGAACGGTGTCGAGTATCGCTTCGACGGGCTTTGGGTTGACGGCACTATGCATTGGCGACCAACGTGGGTACCAGCCGACGGCGGCCATCACAGCGCGGGTTCAAGCGACACTCAATTTCGTACTGAACCGGTTGCAGCCGAATGGGATGAACGGGTTCCTCTATCACTTCGTGGACATGACGACGGGCGCGCGGGCATTCAACTCCGAGGTCTCCTCGATTGATACCGCCATCCTGCTCTGTGGCGTGCTGATGTGCCGGCAGCATTTTTCAAAAGATCCGCAGATCCCCGGACTGGCCACGCAGATCTACAACAACGTGAATTTTGCCTGGATGCTGAATGGCGGGCCGACGCTTTCCATGGGCTGGAAACCGGAAACGGGATTTCTATCGGCGCGATGGAACGCGTACTGCGAACTGATGATGCTTTATCTTCTGGCGATGGCGTCGCCGACATTCCCAATTCCTGCATCCAGTTGGTCAGCGTGGTCGCGGCCAACGATTCAGTATCGCGGGCTGACCTATATTTCCGGCTCGGACCCCTTGTTCGTGCATCAGTATTCGCACGCCTGGTTCGATTTCAGGGGCAAGAAGGATGCCTTCGCGAACTATTTTCAGAATTCGATCACGGCGACACAAGCGCACCGGCTGTTCTGCCTCTCCCTGGCCGCGCAATTTTCCGATTACAGCGCGGACCTTTGGGGAATATCGGCGTCAGACTCCAAGGGCGGCTACCTTGCGTGGGGCGGTCCCTCGGCACAGGGAACGCCGATTGGGCCCGTCGACGGCACTATCGTGCCTTGCGCAACAGCCGGTTCCCTGCCATTCGATTTCGCGAACACCATTCATGTGTTGCGATGGATCCGCGGGCACTACTCGCAGGCCTGGCAGCGCTACAGCTATGTGGACGCCTTCAATCCGCTGACAGGGTGGTACGACCCAGATGTCATCGGGATCGATTTGGGAATATCCGTTTTGATGGCGGAAAATCGGCGAACGCAGTTTGTGTGGAATACCTTCATGAAAGACCCGGCCGCACAAAAGGGGATGAATCTGGCGGGCTTTCAGCCTGGTTGAGGCCACCGGATGCTACTTGCTGATTTCGATCAGAGCAAGCGCATGGGGCGCCAGAGTGAGAGTCAATGAACCATTTGTGAGGCCTTGCTCTCGCGAGGGCGGAAGGGCTCCGGCTTGGCGCAGCGCTTTGATCTGGGCGACGGTCGGGTTGGCAGGGCGACCCATTTTTTCCCAGGCTGGTAGCGGGGAGCCATGATCACCGTCCACAACGGTTATGCGAGCAGAGTGGGCGGCACCAAGGCCCTTGAAATGAAGGGTGAGAGTCTTTGGCGAGCCAGCCTCTTCCGGCAGGAAAAGATTCCATGCGGCAATGGCGAGCGAGCCATCTTTGCGTCGCGTGACGAGTGCATTGTCTGAATTGGCTTCAAGACGCACTTCACCGAGTTGATGGAGAAGCGCAAAATCGTTGAACGCGGCTTTGGGGATGCTGCGCTCGGCTAGCAAACCGAAACCTCCGTAGAAGGGCGTCTTTACGACGCCCTGCTCTTCAAAAACATCGGAAAATGTCCAGTAACTCATCATTTGCGTGAGGCCGTCGCACTGGCGAATGGTGTCGGCCATCCACGGCCCCATGAAGGCGGTATCCGTGACGGCAGGTTCGTTCATGTAGCTGGCGTTGAACTCGCTCCAGATGAGCGGCGTGTTCGGGTAAGGGGATGCGGCGATCTGATCGTGAACTTTCTTGACGGCCCGGCAGACCATCTGCGTTCTTGGAATGCTTTCGTGGGTGCCGAAAACGTCTTCGGCTCGGTCGTTACCGTAGACGTGCGTTGAAGCAAAGTCCACGGGAACGTTTTTCTCTTTGCAGTGCGCCAGGAAGCGATCGACCCAAGCGGCTTGCGCGGTCGCGGGGCCGCCGACGCGGAGACGCGGGTTCACACGCTTGATAACGAGTGCGGTATGGTCGTAAAGCTCGTAGTAGGTAGCATCGTTGGGCTTGCCAGCCCAGAAATCAATGTTGGGCTCGTTCCACACCTCGAAGTACCACTGCGCGACTTCGTTGAGGCCGTAGCGGTCGACGAGGTGGCGCGTGAATGTTTCGATTAGCTGCTCCCATTTATTCCAATCTTTCGGCGGCGCAACGTTTTGTTTGTACCAGAAAGCATGGAGAGCGTTGGGATCTGAAGTGAGCTTCTTCGGCATGAAGGCCAGCTCGATGAACGGGCGGACATGATTTTCCAGCAAGCCATCGTAGATCTGGTCCACATAGGAAAAGTTGTAGACGGGCTTGCCGTCTTTGTCCTCATCGTAGAAACCGGTTTCGTCATGGAAAATCGCGTGGAAGCGCACGTATTCAAAACCGGTGATGCGCTTAGTTTCCCGAAGATCCTTGCGGTAGTCCTCGCGCAGGCTCAGGATGGCGCGGCCGGAACCGAACATTTTTTCCCAGAAGTGAGGGAATGGGTGCGCGGGGGCGTTCGCGTCCACGGTGATCTTTTGCGCTTCGGCGGGCGAGTCCTCTCGCGGCAAAGCTTCAAGAGGAGAGTGCAGCAGCAGAATGGTTAACAGGGCGAAGCACAGGCGTAACGTCTTCATAAGGCCTCCCTAACCTCATGAGCAATGAGCATTCGAAGTGTGTCTGTGGAAGCTGCCAACGAGAAAGCTTCCCGGGGTGGGGGAACTCGTTGGCAGCCTGCCACCTTGCGCATACGGAGGCGCCGGGGTTAGGAGCGCCTCCGGAAAGGGTTAGAAGCTGAAGCGAGCTCCCAGTGTGATGACGCGGGCGCCAAGGCCAGCCGCGATCGTGCCGAAGTTGGAGCTGCCTGTGTTGTTGTTAATACGGTTTGGGTCGAGGTTCAAATTGTTGAATAGGTTGTAGGCATCAAGCCGGAACTCTACCCTGGCATTTTCACCGAGTACCGGCGCTTTCGGCAGGCCAAAGGCCTTGGCCAGCGTCATGTCCACGGCCTTATATCCGGGGAGGTTGAGCGAATTGCGACGAACACCAGGGGCCGGAGGAAGCGTGGCGCCGAAAAGACCAGCGGCGTAGGTTGTCGGTGAAAAATATGCGGGGCCGCCATTGGGAAAGTTAGAGCTCGCGACTGTCTTGAATGCATCATTACTGGTGCTGCTGCCCGCGCCGCCCAAGTAGGTGGCCGGGAAGAGGGACCCGTAACCGCACTGTCCGCAATAGGTGTTTCCGCCATTGACGCTCACCATCGGAGTCCAAGGAAATCCAGAGTGGAGATTGAAAATGCCACTGAGCGACCAGCCGCCGGCAATCTTTTCCATCCAACTGTTGCTGCCGTGGAAGAGGACCGGCTGCCACACGCCAAAGACCTTGAACGCCTTACCTACGTTGTAATCGCAGTGCCCGTAATCCAGGCCAGGGTCGAACGGGTAGGGCTGCTCCGAATAGGGAGCGGAGCTCGTGTCCATGCATTTCGACCAGGTGAATTGCGTGTCAGCCGAGAACTGGTGCGAGAACTGGTGCTTCAGTTCAGCAAGCATGGCGTTGTAGTTGCCATGGCCGTTCACGCCCCAGTAGTCCCCACCGCCGATCTGCGGGTTGGAGGCGAAACCCGAAGTCGCAGGGACGGCAAGCGGGTTCTCATGGAAGAAGGTGTTGTGCGACAAACTTCCTTGGTAACCCAACGACGCTACGAACTGGTGACCCAGATCGTATTGGGCATCCACTGAATAGTGATGGCTACGCATGGTGGGCAGGGTGCTGGGGAAGATTTGAACGCCGACGGAGCCTGATGTTGGCAATCCATTTGCGCCAAAACTTGAGATCGTATTGGGGTTCGCCGGATAGCCGCTAAGGTCGTGCACACCCGAGGAGAGGGCATAGATGATGCCGCAATTCGGCAGCGGCTGCGCGCAACTCGAAGGGTTCGGGTTGTTCTGGCTCAACGATGGAAACACCACCAATCCGGGATTGTTGACAATGTTAGCCGAAATGGCAATTTGCTCCCCGTTGTAGCTCAGGCCGTAACCGCCGCGCAGCGTGAGCTTGTCCTTGAATCGCCCCGGACTCCAGGCAAAACCAATCTGAGGTCCGAAGTTGGCTTTTTCGGCGTTCCAGGAATTGCCCTTCTGCACCATGAGGCCAGTTAGGTAGCTGGACCCAGCGCCCGGGGTGGCCCTGAGCATGTTGTTCTGTTTCGAGTACAACGGGCCAAAGTAAGACCAGCGGAGGCCGAGATTGAGTGTCAGATTTCTGCGAAGTTTGAAGTCATCCTGGACAAACAAGCCCCAGATGTTCTCGCGCTGGTCCTGGCGAATCGTCGTCGGGAACCCCGTAATGGGATTGAATCCCCCACCTTCATTGTGCGGCGCATCGTTTAGGAAGTCCCAGATGTTGAAGAAGTTATAGCTGGGCACGCCGCAGCCAGCACATTCTTGCAGATAAAAGAGGCGTGTGACTTCACCGCCAAACTTTAGGGTGTGGCGTCCGTAAATCTTCGTGGCCACATCCTTGAAGGTGTAAGTCCACTGATTCAGAATGCTGCCTACGTTCGGCCCAAAAGGATTGAGCGTGATGCTGCCGGTTTGATCAAGACGATCGGTGGGAAATCCGACCGGAGACTGCGAGTTAGAGGTGATTTCATTCCAGCGCCAACCAGCAGCGTTTGCGCGGGCTTCGTTCAGGAACGTAGGCGAGAAGGTGTGGTTCCAGATGGCCGAAAACGCGTCATTGATCTGCGAATGATGGAAGATGTCATAGGCACGATTCCCGTTGAAGTTATCTTTTGATACGGGAACCCAGTAGATGGCAAAGCCGATGCGATCCCTGGTGGTCACATCGGCATCCAGGCGGCCGTTGTACTGGACCGCGGTGAATTTGGTTGGGTTGACCGTATTGTAATTCGCAATGTCGGCCACGGTACCAAAAGGGCTGCCAGGGGTTCCGCAACCTGTGCCGGCTCCGCCGCAGCCGGGGTGCTGGGAATCAGTCCAACCCTGATCTTGCGTACCCAAGCCTGTTGTCAACGGCGTACCGATATTCAGTCCGCCTGGAACCTCCGCGCAGTTTGGAGTGGGATTCTGAGGGGTAACGTGGGCTGCATCGACGAGACCGGCGGTGACGCACGTGGCGCCAGTATTAAGCGTTCCGACTACGCCGTTACCGGGAAAAGAAAGATACTTTGCAGCGATACTTCCAGACGGTGCGAGCGCGGCGAAAGCCGGGGTTTCGTACCATCCGTTGCCTTGTAAGTCAGAAAGGGGTTCGCGAATCGTCTCATAGTTAAAGAACGCGAAGATCTTATTTTTCCAGATGGGGCCACCGATGCTACCGCCGAACTGTTCGAACTTATTATTGTCACGGACCACGGAATTACCAGCGCCGTTGAACCGCTGATAGGCGTTTAGATTCGGTTGGTGAGTCGTAATAAAGAGACTGCCGTGGAAGTTGTTCGTGCCGCTTTTGGAGGTGATTTTAAGTTGGGCGCCGCTGAAGCGGCCATCCTCCGCATCATAGCTATTCGAGACAACTACGACGTTATCGATGGAATCTTCCGACGGAGTGATGACCGTTGAGCCGCCCCAGACCGAGCTGGTCGTGCTGATGCCGTCAATCGAAATGCCGTTGTTCTCAGACTGCTGCCCATTGGCAATAACCTGCGCACCGTTTTCGGTCTTGAAGATGCCGTCGTTTCCACCGGAAGCTCCCCCTCCGGTTTGGGTACCTGGAAAGTTATAGCCGTTTCCGGCTTGTCCCTGCGCTCCGTCAGCGAATGCGCCGGGGGCCAATTGTGCGAGCTTTAGAACATCACGACCAAAGGACGGCAAATGCTGAATTTGGTTCGCGGATACCACCCCGTTGACTGAGGCGGTTTGCGTATCGATGAGGGGAGTCGAATCGCCGCTCACCGTGATGCTTTCGCTGACCACCCCAACTTCAAGCTGAACATTCAGGGCGTTCGCTTGCTCCGGAATGATCCCCACATTCTCCAGGACCTTCTTTTTGAACCCGGATTTCTCGACGGAAAGAGAATATCGGTTAGGAGAAAGAGCGTTGAAATTGTAGATGCCGCTGTCGTCGGTAGTAGCAGTCAGTTTCTGGTTGGTATCGAGATTTGTAAGTGTAAGCGTCGCTCCGGAAACAACCGCTCCACTCTGATCGGTCACCACCCCTTGAATCGAAGCTCGGTATTGTGCGTAAGCCGGCAAAGCGCAGAACGAGAGAACTAGAACAAGAAGAGTCTTCAAACGCATAGCATCACCTCAGTCGATCTTTCCGAGTAATGGAAAAACAAATATGGTAAATCGATTTATCCCACCCCTGCCAAGCATGAGACACCGGGCCGAGCAGCGGTGTCAAGAGGAATGTAGGGAAAAACGGAATCCGTGGTACTAGAACCAAGCTATAGTAAATCGATTTTTCATGTCTGCCTTAGCCTCGGGAAATTCTTTGTTATTTTCAAAAAATGGCCAACAATATCGATTTGCCTATTGCCCGGGCGTACGGCTTATGACACACTACGCCCACCAAACACCCCATGGTCCGGTCGAAAACGGTTGCGTCTTCTCGACCGCGCGGAAACGAGGATGCCGCGCCGTCGGTCAGCCAGAAATTCCTGGCGGAACATCTAGGTCTCTCCCCTGCCACAGTGTCGCTAGTCATAAACCGTTCTCCCGCCGCAAAATCGATTCCCCACCGCACGCAAGAGCGCATCCGCAAAGCTGCGCGGGAGCTGAACTATCGCCCGAACTTCATGGCGCGGTCACTTCGCGCACAGCGAAGTTTTACGATTGGCGTGGTGGTGCCCGAAATCAGCGAGGGTTATGCAGCGCTGGTGCTCTCCGGCATCGAAGATCACCTGCTGGAGGAAGGCTACTTTTATTTTGTGGTGAGCCACCGGCACCGCCCCGATTTAATCGAGGAGTATCCGCATCTGTTGCAACAGCGCGCGGTCGAGGGCTTGATCGCGGTGGACACTGCTTGCCGGAAGGGCGTTCCGATACCGGTTGTGGCGGTGTCCGGGCATCGTGCAGTTGAGGGCGTGACGAATATCGTCCTGGACCACATGTGCGCCTCTAGGCTGGCTCTCGAGCATCTCGCCGAACTTGGGCACAAAAAGATTGCCTTTATAAAAGGGCAACAATTCAGTTCGGACACCGAGGTGCGGTGGGAGGGAGTGCGAGGAGTCGCGAAAGACTTAGAGATCAAGATCAATGAACGACTCGTTGGACAACTTGAAGGCGAGTCTTCCTCACCCGAGTTAGGGTACCAGGTCACACGGAAGCTGCTCGCGACAGAAGAAGAGTTCACAGCGCTGTTCGCGTTCAATGATGTTTCCGCGATTGGAGCGATTCGCGCATTGCGAGAAACTGGGCGGCGCGTGCCAGAAGATATATCCGTGGTGGGCTTCGATGATATCCAAAGCGCGGCGTTTCAGAATCCTAGTTTGACGACGGTACGGCAGCCGCTCCGGCAGATGGGCGTCATAGCGGCGGAGACCTTGTTGAGAAGGATCAATGCACCGGCGAGAACACCTTATCCAAAGGCCATTACCGTGGAGCCGGAATTGATAGTGCGTGAAAGCACCGCGCGAACAAAACAGTAGAAACTGCCATAGCTGTTCGCCGCTGCGGGCAAGTCGTCGTTTCCCTCCAGCGGGTCTTGCCGGTGGCTGGGTCGCTTTCACCGGGACGGTGAATGGCAAATTCTTCGGGTACGCCAGCTCCTTTGAACCTGTGGTGGTTTTCTTCAAGTGCAAGAGCCGTACTCGGAATTTCTTCCAAGCACAATTCGGCTCGGTTATAGAGGTACCGCCGCCGGCAAGGCTGCTAGGACGGCAGGGACTGAACCGCGCAAAGAGTTAAAAACGGACAACGATGCCGGTGCTGACGCGATAGTTCTTTTCCCACCTGCCATTCACCAATGTGGGAATGCAGTCGGCTTGGAAAACACGATAGGCAAGGCGCTCCTTGAAGTTGACATCCAAGCCGGCGGCAAGATGAGTCCTGCCGATCAGACTTAGGCTGTTTTTACTGCCGATATCCCAGACGGCCGCCGTGTGGTTCGTGCCAAAAAGGCCGTGGGCGAACAGTTCGAACTTGGGATGGCGATAAGCGACCTCCGGACGGAACAGAAACTGATAGCTTTGCAGGCTGGTATGGGCATCAAACTGCGATCCGAGAGGGGACGGAATCTTGGTATGGTCAAAGAGAATCCCTGCGTCCAGGAGAATGACCCCGAAGTTCTTATTCAGGTTCATTTTCGCATTGAACTCAAGTCCATAGAAGTTGCGGCTGGAGGGCGCAAATAGTGCTGTTTCCGAACCCAAAGCCATTTTGCCAAAAGACGGGCCAATAAATAGATCTACGTAATTCTTCTCCTGCGAACGTGTAGAGGCCGGAAGGCACAATTGAAAAAAGAGAGACGCGAGCAGGAGGGCAAAGAACGTTACATTTTTTGAGAATCGCATTGAGAGGAAGTGACAAAATCGTTGGAAGTATCGTCGGACAGGCTGAAGGATTCAGGGACTTCGCTGCAGAACAAGCCCAAGGTGAGCGTGAACACCAAGAGGAGGCCGAGTCTCCTTAGAAATCGCATTGGGCTTCAGCTACCTTTCTGAACCAGCAGGACCCTGAAACTTCCGTAAAGCGCACGGATTGTCCCCGCGGCAAATTTCCGTGTCAATGAGATTGGGAACGATTCGTGATTTTCGCCCTAGATATTGGGTCGTGACATTTCATATTCGCAATCCAGTTTTTCAGCCAATCCCTCGAATGCCGGATTCGAGGACGTGATGAAGTTTTAGCAGGCAGCATGCCAGATCTGGCATCGCCAAATCTTTTGTAAACGCGGCATTTAGTAGCAAATTGCTATGGGCCCGCCTTCACATGCCGCCAGCTACTCCCGCCAGTGTTAGTTACTTCTGGCACTAGCCTGCAGCAAACATTTGAAACTTCGCATGGGCGCACCGAGGTGACAAGAACCTCTGGCAGTCCTCTCGTATTAGCTCTGTTTAGAGTGAAGGCAAACGCGGCGGAAGGGCGAAGGCCAAGAGATTGTCATGGACAGCGAAAAGGAGATATTGGCGGCCGTCAAGTTGGTACGTCATGGGTGAGGCATCGAGGCGGCCGCCGGCGTTGAGGTGCCATAGCGTTTTGCCGGTGGCGGGATCGAGAGCCAGAAGATTGCCGGAATTGTCGGCGCTGAAGAGCAGATGGCCGGCGGTGGTGAGAATGCCGGAGATGCTTTCGCCGTTGCCGAGTTCGTGATTCCAGACAAGTCTGCCGGTGCGATAGTCGAGCGCGCGCAGCGTGGAATTGGCCCAGAGGTTGATATCGCGGCCTCCCCAACCTTCGGCTTTGCCAGTGGCAGTCAGGTAAAAAATGCTGAAGATGCGGCGAGCAGTGACGTAGAAGAGTCCGGTTTGCGGGTCGAAGCTCGGCGCCATCCAGTTGCTCGCGCCGTCAGAGCCAGGCTCGACGAGTGCGCCGTCCGGAGTCGGAGTAGCTTCAGGCCCGGCGATGGGGCGACCGCGAGAGTCAACGCCCTTGGCCCAAGTCTGGTCGATAAAGGGGGCGGTTGCCAAATGCTGGCCGTTCGAGCGATCGAGCAAAAAGAAAAAACCGTTGCGGCTGGCTTGCGCGAGGAGTTTGCGCGGCTTGCCATTGAAGTCGGCGTCGAAGAGGACGGGGGTCTCGACAGCATCCCAGTCGTGTACGTCGTGCGGCGAGGGTTGGAAATACCAGACGAGTTTTCCGGTGTCGGGATTTAAGGCCACGATGGAACAAGTGTAGAGATTGTCGCCGGGCCGGGCGTCCCCGGCGAGGACGGGGTTGGGATTGCCCGTACCCCAATAAAGAAGATTGAGGTTGGGGTCGTAGGTGCCGGTCATCCAAGTCATGCCGCCACCGTGGAGGAGTGCATCAGGATCTTTGGGCCAGGTTTCGGAGCCGGGCTGTCCGGGGTCTGGCTCAGTGTACCAGCGCCATTGGATTGCTCCGGTTTCGGGATCAAGGGATTCGAGGAAACCGCGCACGTCGGTGACGTCACCGGAGACTCCCACGATGACGTGGTCGTGGACGACAAGAGGGGCCATGGTGGCAAAATAGCCGAGCTTGGGATCAGCGAGCTCGACGATCCAACGGACGGTGCCGTCCTTGGCATTCAGACATACCATGTGCGAGTCAGGCGTGGTGAAGTAAAGCCAGTTCTTGTACATGCCCAGGCCGCGATTGCCGATGTGATCGCCTTCGGATTCGCGATGGTAGTGCCAGATTTCGCGGCCAAAGCGGGCGTCGACGGCCCAAACATTGTCGGGAACAGTGAAATAGAGAACGCCGTTCACTTCGAGTGGGGTCGATTTGATGGTGGGAGCGTGGGGATGAAAGACCCAAGCGAGAGTCAGCGAGTTTACGTTTGAGGCGTTGATCTGATCGAGGGGGCTGAAGCGCTTTCCGGAATAGTCGCCGTTGTAGGTGGGCCAGGTATCGGTTGCGGGCTTCAGTAGGGACGCGGAGTCAAGCTCTTGCGCGGCGGTTTGAGGGGCTTCCAGTCCGGTGGCGAATAACAAAAGGATGAGTAGGCCAAGCGCATTGAGAAAAGAAACGGCCGGATTTCTCCGAAATTGATCCCCGCAACCGTACTCACATTTGTTCTTTCCGCGCAGATGATCGAGCATTCCCACTCCCGCCTTCTGATATTTTGACAACTCCGTTCTCTATTTCAGGCTCGCAAGATACGCGAAGAGGTTGTGAACATCGGCCTGCGTGAGTTTATCGAGCAGCTCGCGATGGGCGGCCAGAGGATCCTGCAATTCGACTTTCACTTGATCGCGTGAGAAGGAACGGTACCAACCTGAGGCATCGCGCAAGGCAATCACAAAATCATCGGCGTGAACTAGCGAACCCTTGATCTTTTCACCAGAAGAAAGCGTCACGACGGCTGTGGTGTGCTTGCCGCCGGGATAAAGCATGCGCGACTGGAGTTCGACGGGGGAATATTTCGCTGCGATCCCAGCCAGATCGCCGGTGGGGGAATGACAATTTTTGCACCCGCCTGAACCGTTGAAAAAGATCTTGCCGGCGTCGGCATTACCGGTAAGAAGCTTTTCGATGGGATATTTGCTTGGCACGCCAGCCGAATTCATCGCCTCAGTGGCACGCGCGTGAAGAAACGCGGCAATGTCTTGGACCTGCTGATCAGTCAGCGCCATCGCCGGCATACCTTTGTCGGGACGACCCTGGCGAATGACTTCGCCGATCTTGTCTCCTTTCACGTCGTGAGCCACAAGCGGGGAGCGGACAAGGTCTGGCCCACGCGCTCCTGTGGCGTCAGGGCCATGGCAAAATCCGCAGGATTGCTGGAAGTCTTTGTGGCCGCGCTCGACGGCTGGGTCTGGAACATCGGCTTGAGGCCAAGCCCAGGAATTGCCCAGAGCGAGGAGGAAAACGACTGCTACAGCAGGAACAGCAGTCTTGGCTAGTCGGGGCTGCAAAATGAGCCGGTCCTTGCGAGTCTTCACTCGACGTGCCTCCATCCATTGCGTGGTGCAGCGCTTGATATCTCGAAATCGGCCTCAGAAGGGAAGGTATGAGACGGGGAGATTCTAGCATCGGGCGCATAGCCGTGCCATCCATGCACTGCCAGGGGACGGAATCTGTTCCATTGCAATTAAACTGGGAAGTGCAATTTCAAATACAGGAGCAGAGTTCGAAGCTGCAGTCAGTGCGGATTTCGAATAGAATGCCGACCTGCAGAGAATCGTTTCTCAACCGAGGCGGTTCGCGAAGCCGATTAGAATAGGCATCGTGCTCATCCGATGGATTCGGAGATGATCCCGCCAGAGTTGCATGGCAGAGATTAGCAACGGAAGATCGGATTGCAAGCATGAGTCCCGTGCTTCGAACAAGATTCGTGAAGAAAACTCTGCGTGCCCCCGTCATTGCACTCCTTCTTTGTGCAGCGGAAATAATGGCGTGCACCAGCTGTCACTCCAAGCCGGGCGACGCCGCCACGCAGGCAGTGACGATTACGTTCATCGGTTGGGGGCCCGCCACACTCTCGGAGCTGACGGCAGACCAATCCGATCTCTCACAATTCACGAAAAAAACCGGAATACAGGTGAAGTTCATCGTTGGTCCGGAATCGATGACAGATAGGCTGCAACTGTATTTGGACGCCCTGGAAAGAAGATCCAGCACTCCTGACGTTCTTTACACGGATGTGGTTTGGCCGGGAGTGCTCGCGGAATATGCCGTCGATTTATGGCCGTACGCCGGCGAAGACGCAAAGAAACTGCTGCCCTTCGCGGTTCAAAATGGCACCGTGAATGGACGGCTCGTGGCTCTTCCCTTCAGTGTGGACGCTGGTCTGCTGTATTACCGCAGGGACCTGCTTGCGAAGTATGGCTTCTCGCATCCACCTGAAACATGGGACGAGTTGGCACGGATGGCTCGTCGCATCCAGGCCGGCGAGAGGGCGGAAGGCCGGAAGGACTTTTGGGGATACATCTGGCAAGGCGCCGCCTATGAAGGATTGACTTGCAACGCGCTGGAATGGCAAGTGTCTTCCGGCGGAGGAAAAGTCATTGAAGGCGACGGAACGATTTCAGTAAACAATCCGCAGACGGTGAAAGCCCTGAAGATGGCAAAGAGTTGGGTTGGCTCTATTTCACCGCCCAGTGTGCTGGCGTTCAAAGAGGCGGACGTCAGCAATATTTGGGACGCTGGTAACGCAGCGTTCCGAAGAGATTGGGTGTGGCGAGGCAATTCCATGGCGAAGCTGCGGGAAGTGGCCGAACCTGGGGGATTCGGCATGTCAGTATTGCCGAGCGGAGGAACTGGGCATGCTTCCGTTCTGGGTGGCCAAGGTCTGATGGTGTCAAAGTATTCGGGGCATCCGCGTGAAGCTGCCGAACTCGTCCGGTACCTTACGACTCGCGACGTCCAAATTGGGCATTGGCAGCGGGAATCTATGCTGCCAGTGATCGTGGAGTTTTACCGGGATCCGCAATACCTGGCTTCCCGCCCCGGTCTGGAGCGTGTACAAGACATCGTCACGGGAGGCCCCACCACTCGGCCATCCACGGTCAGCGGCCGACAGTATGCGCAGGTTTCGCGGGCTTACTATACGGCAGTGCACTCGGTCTTAACTGGGGAAGTCACAGCCGAAAAAGCGATGGCCGATCTCGAAGCTGAATTGGTGAGAATTACCGGATTCCAAATAGGAAGGCCGAACCAAGATACGAAGCCTTCCAATCGGACCAATTGAAAAAAAAGGGCGCAGCATCAGTCTGCGCCCGGCGACAAAACGGAATTTATGGCGGACGCACCAAAAAGACGATCCAGTATCAGCACGTTGCTCGTGGGGAGCTTCGTGTCGGTTGGTTTGCTGATGATTCTGGGAGCGCTGATTGCGCTGCTGCAAGTGAACTTCATGCGCCAGCGCGCTGAGTATCTTTTCCAAGCGGACCAGCCGGCGCGAACCGTGTTGCGTGTGCGCAGCGACTTCTTGACGTTCCAGCGTGAGCTGCGGGAATTGGCGAGCAAGCGGGACGCCGCACAGTTCAATTCAGAAAGCAACAACCTGCTTTTCGCTTTTGACTCGGATGTAGGTCACGCCAATCAGGCGCTAGCGGCGTTGCCGCGCAGTTCGCAACGCGACTCGGAACTCAGCAGCCTGGAAACCGTGCGAGCTTTGTTTGCCGAACAGATTGGGAGTTTAACGGCACTAGCGCAGTCGGGAGACTGGCTTGGCCTGAATCTGCGGATCGAAAGCCGCATGCCGGTGATCAACGATCTTTCAGAAAGCGTAGTTCGCGATATCGATGCCCTTGTAGATATCGAGAAGAAGAGCGGATTAGAGGATATTCGGCGCGCTCAACAGCGGGCGGCGTGGACGCTTGTAGTCACCAGCTTATTGGCGGTGATCACGGCAGGTTTTCTGGGCCTGAAAGTTACCAGAAGCATCGCCGGGCGGCTGGAGAAAGTCGATGCCGCAGCGCGCTCACTGGCAGGCGGGCAATTCCGGCATCAACTAGTGGTCGGCGGAAGCGACGAGATTTCGCGCCTAACCGAAGTGTTCAACGAGATGTCGGCCCGGCTGCGCGGCTTGTATGAGACCTTGCAACAAAGCGAAGCGCGTTTTCGGTCCATCATCGAACATGCCTCCGACTTCATTTTGATCCTCGACGCGCGAGGTCTGGTTCGCTATGCCAGCCCGTCCAGCGAACGGGCTCTTGGACAAAATGAGCCGCTTGTCAGCCGGAGCATTTTCGATTTGGTATCCTCGGCCGACGAAGTGGCGCTAAGAAATTTTCTGGAGCGCGCGAAGAAGACCGCCGAATCCCAGAATTCGATCGAATTGCGGACCTCGCTTGCCGTAACGCCATCACGAGTGCTGCAGGTCTCCGCGACAAACCTCCTGCAAGAGCCGTCGGTCGCAGGAATCGTGATGAATGCCCGCGAAATCACAGAGGTCAAAAGACTGGAAGAGCAATTGCGCCAAGCGCAGAGGATGGAGGCGATCGGCACGCTGTCCGGTGGAGTCGCCCATGATTTCAATAATTTGCTGACAGTGATTCGCGGCTACACCAATCAACTGCTAGAATCTCCGCACAATCCGCCCGAGTCGCGGATGCAAATCAAGCGTATTGATGAAGCGGCCGAGCGAGCCAGTTCTTTGACGCGGCAACTGCTGGCCTTCAGCCGGCGGCAGGTGTTGCAGCCAAAGGTTTTCGACATCAACGAGTTGGTAGCCAATCTGGACCAGATGCTGCGCCGGCTGATCGGCGAGCACATCGAGATGAAGACAGTCGCGGCGAAAGACTCGTGCCTGGTCAAGGCGGATGCCGGGCAGATCGAACAAGTGATCATGAATATTGCGATCAATGCACGCGATGCCATGCCGCAGGGAGGGAGACTGACGCTGGAAACGGCACACGTTGAGCTGGAGACGGCGTTCGCCGCAGAAGCCGCTGGCGCCACGCCGGGGCCATACGTGATGCTGGCGGTCAGCGATACCGGCGAAGGCATGGATGCCGAGACGAAAGCCCATATTTTCGAGCCGTTTTTTACGACGAAGGGTCTGGGCAAAGGGACGGGGCTGGGTCTTTCCACCGTTTACGGCATCGTCAAACAGAGCGGGGGCTACATCTCGGTTTACAGCGAACTGCGGCGCGGAAGCACGTTCAAAGTGTATTTGCCGCGTGCGCTTGATGCGGTAAAGACGCGACGGAGAGAGGAACCTTCGAAGGCGGACGCCGGCGGCAACGAGACGATCCTCGTAGTTGAAGATGAACCGATGATTCGAGAACTCATTGAAGCGATGCTTCAGAACAGAGGATACTCGGTCTTAATAGTGGACAACCCGATGAAGGCGGCGGCATTCGCCGCGCAACACACTGGCCCCATTCACCTGCTGCTCACCGATGTGGTCATGCCGGGGATCAGCGGCCGGGAGATTGCGACACAAATTTCGGCAGAGCGGCCGGAGATGAAAGTCATCTTCGTATCCGGCTATACGCCGAATGCCATCGTGCATCACGGCATCCTGGATGAAGATTTGAACTTCCTCCAGAAACCGTTTACGGCGGTCACGCTCACCAACAAAGTGCGGGAAGTATTGAATGGCAGGGTCTGAGCAACCTGGTTCCGGGCCTATTTTCGTTTTTGCGTCATTTCCGTAGCGTCCTCGCCGGTGATCAGGCGGGCACCACGGCTGAAGGTCAGAAACTCGAATCCCCATTGAATGAAAACGAGGACGCGGCTCTGAAACTCCACGATGTAAATCAAGTGGATGAAGAGCCACATCAACCAGGCGAGCAGGCCGGACATATGGAGGCCAAAAATATTGGCCACTGCGGCAGCGCGGCCGATCACGGCCATCTCACCTTTGTTTAGATAATGGAACGGCGCTGGAGCCTGCTTTCCTTCCACGCGGGCACGGATAACTTTTGCAGCGTAGGTGCCGCCCTGGATGGCAACTTGTGCGACACCTGGGAGCGGCTTGCCTTGCTCGTCGAGCGCGTGCGCCAAATCGCCGAGGATGAAAATGTCGGGATGGTTCGGAACCGTGAGGTCGGGATTCACTTTGATGCGGCCGCTGCGGTCTGTTTCGGCGCCAGTGCGCTCGGCCAATTTCGCTCCGAGGGGCGTGGAGGCGACGCCGCCGGCCCACAGGACAGTTTTCGCGGCGAGGCGCTCGGTGTTTTCTCCGTGCTTATAGGTGACGCCGTCCACGTCGATACAAGTGACCATCACGTTTTTTGTGACTTTGACCCCGAGGCGCGTGACTAGTTCTTCGGCTTTGTCGGAGAGCTCCTCCGGGAAAGCACTGAGGACCCTTGGGCCGCCTTCCATCAAAATAATCTGAGCCTCCTGCGGATTGATCGCTCGAAAATCGTGGCGCAGGGTTTCACTGGCGATCTCCGCGAGCGCCCCGGCAAGCTCCATGCCGGTGGCACCGGCGCCGACAATCACAAACGTAAGCCACGCCCGGGCTTCTTCCGGCGTAGTGGCTCGTTCGGCACGTTCGAAGGCAATGAGTATTTTGTGGCGGATAGCCGTGGCTTCTTCCACAGATTTCAAGCTGGGCGCCCAGTCTCGCCAGGCATCATTCCCATAGTACGAAGTCTGGGAGCCGGTGGCGACGATCAGGGAATCGTAGTGAAATGTGGCACCGTCGCGAAGAATTATGCGCTTGCCGGACGGATCAACGTCCACGGCCTCACCGAGGAGAACCTGAACATTTTTTTGGCGGCTCAGGATGCCGCGTAAAGGAGCCGCGATTTCTCCTGGCGAGAGCGAGCCCGTGGCTACCTGATAGAGGAGCGGTTGGAAAAGATGAAAATTGCGGCGGTCAATCAGAGTGATTTGGACACGTGCGCCCTTCAGTTTTTGCGCCGCGACCAATCCGCCGAATCCACCGCCAAGTATGACGACCCGGTGCTCTC
The DNA here is from genome assembly GCA_035279725.1 of Candidatus Acidiferrum sp. GTDB lineage: Bacteria > Acidobacteriota > Terriglobia > Acidiferrales > UBA7541 > Acidiferrum. The sequence continues at coordinate 151,837 of DATEHF010000009.1, read as the reverse complement.
CGCTCATTGACGCTGCCCTCCCGGACGCAACTCTCCTGGAACGAGTATCATCTCATTGGATATGGGTTTTTTGCTTTTGATGCCCTGTTGAGAGTGGCCTTATGCATGTTCATGATGCCGACGCCCGATTCCAGCTTCAGAAAAACACGCTGCGGTTTCTCTGCTCGGTGTTGATCAAAAGCGGGACGCGCTCGGAGATCTGCAAACTGCTCGACCCATGTGTCTTTGATGATCCCTTGCACCGCGTGGTTTTTGAAGAGATTCGCGATATGGGATCGATTGATTCACGCCGTCTGCGTGAACTTCTGCCGGTACGCGTGACAGGCCGCGGATTCCCGGATTTCGATCTGAAGCAATTCCTTGCTCCTTACGAGGTGAGTGAAAGAGAGATCGATCACCTATTTGAGAGCGCGCTTCAATTGCTGGACTTCAGCAACCCGGACGAAGAGCGTCGCGTATACTAGTCCCCGTGAAGACTTCCACGCCGATTGGGCTGGCCGAACCACTTGCGTTCAGCGCTTTCATCGCTTGGTATATCTGGCAACTCCAGACTACTTTCTTTTTTTCGTGGCTGATCTTCCCTGCCTGGATGCTCGCCAGTTTCGTGGCCCATGGAGACAGTCCGAAGACCGTGGGATGGCGGGCGGACAACCTATGGCCTGCTACGAAACGTTCCGCCATCGTTTTCGGTGTGTGCATTGCGGGACTCCTACTGACAGGAATCCTGTTTGGCGCATTGAAACGCCCAGTTCCCCACCTGCTCGTTCCAAGCCACTTTTTTTCGTATGTGGCGTTTTGCCTGATCCAACAGGTGGCGTTGAATTCTTACTTGATGAATCGGGTGCTCGGGGCTGTGAGTAATCCGGAAGCGGCCGCGCTGATCGGGGGAACAATTTTTGCGGCGCTGCACTGGCCCAACCCTGTGCTGATTCCGCTCACCTTTATTGGCGGGACCGCAATGGCTTGGCTTTTTGCGCGCGAACGCAACATCATTCCGCTCGCAGTGGGGCAAGGAATTCTCGGCACTCTAGTCTGGTGGGCGTTTCCTGTGGCGTGGCATCACGGCTTGCGGGTAGGGCCAGGCTTTTACACGTTTCATCCGCGCTAGACTTCCGAAACTATAAATTCACATGACCGTATTTTGCCGTGGATGCGAAGCCGCGGCCGTTGTCCGGATTCCCTTTCGCGGCATTGCTCCAGACGCCGGAAATCTGGAAACCACAATCCGGGCAAGCGCCGGCTTTGAGGCGATTCTCGAGAACATCGTGCCACGAGCGGCGGACGAGCAATGCCTCGCACTTCGGGCAATAGGTGTTCGCGCCGTCGCTATAAACATTTCCTTCGTAGACGTAGCGGAGGCCGACGTCGAGGGCAATCTTTCTAGCCTGATCTAGCGTCTTTGGCGGAGTGCGCGGCTTGTCTTGCAGCTTGAAGTCGGGATGAAATGCGGTGAAATGCAGCGGCACGTCCGGCCCGAGATGGGTGAGAATCCATTCAGAGAGCTTTCGCGTTTCCGATGAATCGTCGTTCAACGTGGGAATCATCAAATTGGTGATCTCAAACCAGACGGATGTTTCGTCCTTCAGCCATTTCAGCGTATCCAGAACGGGCTGGAGATGAGTCAGCGTGATCTTTCCGTAGAAATTCTCGGTGAAGGCTTTGAGGTCGACGTTTGCCGCATCAATGTGATCGTAAATGTCGTGGAACGCGTCGTAAGTGATGTAGCCATTGGTGACCATCACGGTTTTTAGGCCGTGCCTCCGTGCTTCTTTACAGATGTCGATAATATATTCGCCCCAGATGGTGGGCTCGTTGTAGGTAAACGCGATGGACTCGCAACCATACTTCAGCGCCAGCGGCGGCACGTCTTCTGGCGAAACTGGCTGCGAACGCACTTGATCGGAACGCGATTTCGAAATGTCCCAGTTTTGGCAAAAGAAGCAGCCCATGTTGCAGCCCGCCGTGCCCATGCTGAAGACGCGCGTCCCGGGTAGAAAATGATTCAGCGGTTTTTTTTCGATGGGATCGACTTGCAGAGCGGCAGGTGAGCCGTAACCGAGGTTATAGAGTTTTCCGCCCTGATTGATTCGAATGAAGCAGAATCCAGATTGTCCAGGATGGATGTGGCAATGGCGGGGACAGAGGTAACAGTGGACGCGGCCTTCAGGTTCCGGTTCCCACCAAAGGGCTTCGTGCAACCGTTTTGTCTTCTGGAGGACCCTCAGTTCTTTCACAGATCCTCCTCTCAGACCTTATTATACCTCCGAACAGAGAGGCCCGCGCCAGGTTCTGCGTCAGTCCCAAGTCATCAGCGCTTCCCCAGATCGCATTAAAGAGAGTTGAAGAGGCGTTGCAATTTCAGGCGTGGCGGCGGCGCTGGAAGCGCTGTCTTTCGGCGGCCCAATCGACGAAGCGTTCCATGTGGTCGCGGTACTTCCAGGCAAGGTGGAAAAACTTGCTGGCAGTCAGATTAGCAGCTTCTTTTCCGAGGAACGTTTCAAAGCGCCAGCGAATGTAGGGACTCTTCCACGGGTTGAATCGATAGCCGCGGGCGGCATTCCAGTAATACTGCAAGGTCTTGAGCATTTCTTGCGCAATGGGCGAATCGCCCAGCCCTCTTCGCCAAGACTCTAATTTTCAGCCGCCGGCGCCGAAAGATGGTCGTGCACGAGCACCCATGTGGCGCCACGCTTCTCCCAAATTCCGGTGTAGCGGAGATCCATTTCAGTAGTCTTACCGTTCTTTGATTTTTCCATCAAATGCATCGGGACGATGGTCCAGGCGATCATGCCGCGGCGGGTGACCTGCAGATCCTTACCTGCCGTCAGTTTGATCTCTGCCGCACCGTCCAGAAATTCCTTCTTTACCCCGGCCTCGTATTCTTTCCAACTGTGGTACGAGAAGGGAGCCACATCGTAGAAAACCAAGCCGCTGTCCTTGGAGTAGAACTTCGCTGGAGCGTCCGTGGTTCCGGTGCTCCAAGCCAGGCAAAGGCCGTCGACCAGTTTTCGGAAAGTGGCGTCGTCCGTGGCCTTCTGCTGCGCGCGAGCACCTACGAAAGTGACCAAGGCGCCAAAGATCGCCAGCGCGACGTACATGAGCCAACGCCACCGCTCCGCCCTTTTGCCGACAGCTCTACTCATGGATGAAGTTTCTCCGTTGTCTCCTGGCAACCCGGGAACGAGAGTGTGCAGGAGGGATGTCCCACGCGTGCCGAATAACGTAGTCCGTTCGAAGCAATATTGCAAGCCTTCTTATTGGTTCGCTTTGGACCGGGTGAACTTGGGCCGTCAATTTGTCCTCTCCCGAGACAAACAATGGGCATAGCTCTATAATTCGCTCCCATGAGAGCTTCCCGTGGTGTTCGACTTCTTCCGTTCATCCTGAGTCTCTGTCTCTCGGCCCCGGAGGCCGGTGCGCACCAACCTGAGTTTGCCCGAAAAGGTATGGTTGTCGCTCAGGAACCATTGGCAGCGGACGTCGGTGTCTCCGTCCTGAAGTCGGGTGGCAACGCCGTGGACGCGGCCGTCGCGGTGGGTTTCGCGCTTGCCGTGACTTATCCTTTTGCCGGAAATATCGGCGGGGGTGGATTCATGATCGTCCGCATGGCCGACGGACGCACCACATTCATCGATTTCCGGGAGAAGGCTCCGCTCAAGGCCACGCGTAACATGTATCTGGACGCGGACGGAAAGGTGACTCGCGACAGCTTGATTGGCTGGCGCGCTACAGGCGTCCCGGGAACGGTGCGTGGGCTGGAGCTTGCACAAAAGAAGTTTGGCACAAAGCCGTGGGCGAACCTGTTGCAGCCAGCCATCGAACTAGCCTCAAACGGATTCCCCGTCTCGCACACGATGATGCAATCGCTGCGCTTCAGCTCTGACTCTCTCTCTCAGTTTCCCGACTCGAAGCGGATATTCCTCAAAGACGGCGTCTTTTTCGATTGGAACGAGACCCTTCGGCAGCCGGATCTGGCCCGTACGCTGGAGCGCATCGCTCATCAGGGAGCAAAAGATTTCTACGAAGGAGAAACGGCACGCATCATCGCGCGGGAAATGGAGAGGAATGGCGGCCTGATCACGCTTGAAGATCTGCGCGAGTACCAAGCCGTCGAGCGCGCGCCACTTGAAGGCGATTACAAGGGCTACCATATCATCACTTCGCCGCCTTCCAGCTCAGGAGGCGTCGGTATCCTGCAGATGCTCGGCATGTTGGACGGCACTGGCTACGAAAAGGCCGGCGCTGGTTCAGCAACTACCTATCACTACCTTGCGGAGGTAATGCGACGCTTTTATGCGGATCGCAACGAATATCTGGGAGACTCCGACTACGTGAAGAATCCCCTCGCGGCGCTGCTCGACCCTGCTTATATCCACAAGCGCCGTGATTCTATTGATCCCGGTCTGGCCACGCCCAGCGACCAGATCAGCCCGGGACTGCCCGCTGGAAAAGAATCCGCGGACACGACTCACTACACGATCGCCGATGAACAAGGGAACGTCGTGGCCGTTACCTATACCCTTAACGCTGGGTACGGCAGCGCTGTAACCGTACCAGGCGCGGGATTCCTGCTGAACGACGAAATGGATGATTTCGCGGGGAAACCCGGTTCACCGAATCTGTTCGGGCTTGTGCAAGGCGAAGCCAACGCTATCGCGGCGGGCAAGCGGCCGCTTTCTTCGATGGTTCCCACGATTGTCCTGAAGAACGGCAAGCCTTTTCTCGCTCTGGGCACGCCAGGAGGCTCACGCATCATCACTGCCGTGCTGCAAGTGATGCTGAACGTCATGGATTTCGGCATGAACGTTCAAGATGCCATCGATTTCCCTCGCGTCCACCATCAATGGAAGCCGGATCGGCTCGACATCGAGCGTGGCATTTCACCGGACACCATCGCGCTGCTCAAGAAAGCCGGATATCACATCGAAGAGGCGAAGCCAGTAGTCATCGCGCGCGTGGAGGGGATTTTAATCGACGGCGGGTGGCTGCAAGGCGGACATGATGAACGAGGCGCCGGGAAAGCGGCCGGGTACTGATCTCGCCATTCCCCTCCCTGCAACCGCCATTCGCCGGTAAAACCACCTTTCTGGCCGAATCCCTGATGCACTCCTCCGCAGGGGCCCCTATTCTCGCGTTGGGGCGAGGAAATAGCCCTTCGGGAGGCCCAGCATGGCGGAGCGGCGAGCATCTAATCAGAGCTTGATATCGATCGTGGGAGCAGGCATCCTCGCAATCGGCTGCGTGATTCTCTTTGCAAACCTGGACGAGGCGGCGGCAACCGTTGCCAATCTCGCCGGCATTTCGGCGTACGAAGGTCTGGGAAGCCTCCCTGCCCTGGGTCTGGCGGGATTGCATGCACTGCAGGTCTATACATTCGATCAGCCCGGGTTTATCTCAGGTTTCCTGAGGATCTTGGTATCATTCTGGCCGCTGGTTCTAATCTTCGCGGGTGCGGTTGTATTGCGTCGCGCGCTGGGGCGCCGATCGACAGAATTGAGGACCGCCGCCGGCTCCTCTACCGCTGGAAACCAATGATGGTCGTTTGTCTTGATAGAGGATAGCGGGGAGCGCCAAGGAGAACCATATGGGCGATGACAAGGGATTCGACGGTAAGAAATTCAGCGACGACCTCCACGATCGGATCCATCGTGACGTTCACGACCGGATTCACATCGGCATCGGCCTCCGCGGGAAAGACGGTATTAAGTCTCTACCGGCACATTGGGGCCTGGTGTCCGGCGGAATCATTGCCCTGGTGGGACTGATTATCCTGCTGGACAACATGGGATTCCATTCCTTGAATCACCTGTTCCACTTTTGGCCGATGATTCTGATTCTCATCGGCGCGTGGAACCTTACCTGCAGGTCCGGCCGTGTTTTTGGAGGTGTTCTGGTCCTGCTGGGTGTTCTTTTTCAGTTGGACGCATTGGGAATCGCGCGCTTCACTTGGGGCGAGATTTGGCCTATTGCCATTATCGCCGTGGGCGCGATGGTGATGTGGAGTTCCTTGCAAGCTCGCAAGATTTCCTCTTTTGCAGGCAAGCTCGCCGGCACACCACAAGGAGATCCGCGGACGACACTCAGCGAGGTGGCCGTCTTCGGGGCCATCGAGCGGAGAATTACCAGTGCGGATTTTCAGGGTGGAGTCATAAACGCCATTTTCGGCAGCGTCGAGCTCGACCTGCGGGACGCCACAATACTCCAGGATGAAGCAATCCTCGAAATCAATTCGGTGTTCGGAAGCGTTGAACTGCGTGTTCCCGAAGCATGGCAAATTGTCTCACGCGGCCAGGCCGCTTTCGGGAGCTTCGAAGACGACACCAGGAATTACCGGAACGAGAACCCCGCCAACGCACCGAGAAAATCGCTGATTTTGACCGGCGCGGCAGTGTTCGGCAGTGTGCAGCTAAAGAACTGAGCACGCCTCCATGAACCTGACCGGCTCGCCAAGAAGCCAGCACAAGATCTACAGATTCGCAGCCCTGCCCATTGCTGGCCTGCTTGCGTACCTATTACACACACCGCAAGGACTGACTTGGCTGGAGGCAGGGATTCTTGGCTTTGCTCTAGCCTCCATTGGAGAATTGATTTCCTTACCGGCCTGGTATTCGTGCCGCGTCGCCCCGATCGATCGCACGCCAATCTGGCGGCTTCTGGCAACGCATGTCGTGGCGGCACAGATACTCAGCTTTCTGTGGCTCGGAGCCGGGAAGCTACTTGCCCGTGCGCTCTCTTACGTTCCCGCCCTTCAAGGCATTGATGCGCGTTTTGACCAGCGCCTCACGATTGTCTATGGAGCGGGATGCGTGTTCTACCTGCTGGCGGTATCGTTCCACTACGTCTCGCTCGCGCAGGACGCTTCGCGTGAATTCGAAACGCGCGCGCTGGAAACCGGCATCCGGGCGCGCGATGCGGAACTAAAAGCTTTGAAGGCGCAGATCAATCCGCATTTCTTGTTCAACAGCCTCAATTCCATCAGTGCGTTGACCAGCATCGATCCCACTCGGGCTCGCGATATGTGCGTTTTACTCGGCGACTTCCTGCGGTTAACTTTGGGCCTGGGCGAGAAAGCTTCCGTGCATTTTTCCGAGGAATTGGATTTGCTGCAGAAATACATGGCCATTGAAAAGGTGCGCTTTGGCGACCGGTTGAGGATGCAGCAAACCATCCAGGAAGAGTCCAAAACTTGCCTGCTTCCACCGCTCTTGTTGCAGCCGCTCGTCGAGAATGCCGTGAAACACGGGATCGCCAGTCTTCCCGAAGGCGGCGAGATCCGGCTCGCCGCGGAACGGCAAAACGGCCGCCTGGCGATCGTCGTCGAGAATTCCTGGGACCCGGAAGCTCCGCCACGCCGCTCTGGTGGGATGGGACTGAAAAACGTGCAGCGGCGTCTGGAGGCACGCTACGGAAAAGATGCCAGCCTTCTGGTCAATGCGGAAGGCGAACTTTTTCAAGTCAGCTTGTCCCTTCCGGCGGAAAGCGAGGAGAAAGCGTGAGCCACTCGCCCGACAAACTCTGGAAGGCACTCATCGTGGACGACGAAGTGCTGGCGCGCCACGTGATTCGCGAATTTTTGCAATCGCATGCGGAGATTGAAGTGGCCGCGGAATGCTCGAATGGCATGGAAGCCGTGAAGGCCGTCACGGAGCACAAACCGAATTTAATATTTCTCGATGTGCAGATGCCCAAGTTGACTGGGTTCGATGTCCTGGAACTGATTGGCACCGATGTGCCGGTGATCTTTGTGACCGCGTACGACCAATACGCGATGCGCGCTTTCGACGTTCACGCCGTCGATTATCTCTTGAAGCCCGTCGGCCGCGAGCGCTTTGACGCCGCAGTGGAAAGAGCGAAAGGACGGCTGGGCAAAAAGATGCCGACGGCACACGACCTCGCCGCCGCGGCGCGCCCACCACAACAATTTCTGGAGCGCCTGGTGGTAAAAGACGGCACCAAGGTCACGCTGATTCCAGTGGGTAAACTGGATTACGCCGAGGCCCAGGACGACTACGTCGCACTGGCGAGTCAGGGGAAGAAACATCTCAAGCAGCAAACCATCGCTGGCCTCGAAGCTGGCCTCAATCCGGACTGCTTCGTGCGCATCCATCGCTCCTACATCGTGAACCTGGAACGCGTCGTGCGCATCGAGCCTTACGGCAAGGATAGCCGCCTGGCAATTCTCTCCGACGGTACGCGCCTGCCTGTGAGCCGCGCTGGCTACGCCCGCCTTAAAGCCCTACTCGACGAAAGAAAATGACGCGCCACTTGGAGTTGCTCACACCGGACTGGTCGGACTACCAATTGCTCGACAGCGGGAACGCCAAGAAACTTGAGCGCTTTGGGGAATTTACCTTGATCCGCCCTGAGCCGCAGGCGAAGTGGGCACCTGTGCTCTCGCCCGCCCACTGGGAGGCAGCCAACGGTGAATTCACGAAAACAGGTACCGGGCGTCAGGGCGAATGGAAATTGGGCAAATCTCTACCGAAACGATGGGTGTTGGAACGCAACAATTTGAAATTCTGGCTGCAACCTTCTCCTTCCGGCCACGTAGGTGTATTCCCGGACCAGGCGTGCCATTGGGATTGGCTTGCAGAACTTATGAAACACGCGTGTGCACCCGTGAAAGTTCTGTCGCTGTTCGGACATACTGGTCTGGCAACTTTGGCCGTGTCTGCGACCTGCGCGGAAGTGACGCACGTGGACTCCTCGCGCAAAGCCGTCGCTTGGGCCCGCGAGAATCAGGCTTTGTCGAGGCTCAGCGAGCGTCCCATCCGTTGGATAGTCGAAGACGCTTTGACATTTGTCCGCCGCGAAGGGCGACGCGGCAATCGCTATGACGCCATGATTATTGACCCGCCCCGCTTCGGCCGCGGTCCGGACGGCCAGATTTGGAAATTGGATAAGGCGCTTCCGGAATTGCTCTCCGCGTGCGCGAGCATTCTGAGCAAGTCGCCTGCGTTTCTTCTGTTAAATGTCTATGTCACCGTACTCTCGCAAGCGCGAACTGAAGAAGAAGCCGAATCCTTGTGCACATACCTGCAGGACATGCTCAAGCCTTTTACAATGAGTATTGCTGCAGGGGAGTTAGTGATCCAGGACGCTGCTGGAAGGAAAATCCACTCGTCAATTTTCGCCCGGGCGCAGAAGATGCCGCCGAGACTCGATCGCGCAAGCAAAGGGGAGTTGACGCCGCTTCCAGACTAGATTATTTGTCATATAGACATGGACAGATCTATGACACCCGAAGCGCAACGAATTTTGCAAGCAATGTCCCCGACGCAGAAGCTGAGGGCGGCGGAACTGCTATATCACTCTGCCCGGCAACTAAAGGCGGCGGCCTTGCATGCGCAACATCCCGATTGGACCGACGAAGCCATTCGGCAAGCCGTTCGCGACATTTTTCTGCATGCCCGAGGCTAACCACTACGAGCTGAGGCGTCGCACCCAAATGCGGCTGGTGGCAGGTTTGCCGAGGTGCATCGTTTTGCCGTTGGAACGCAGAGTCATGGTTTCATCGTACTCGCGCTTCAGCACTTCCACCGTCGTGGACGGCCGCAGATGAAGCCCTTCGAGAAATTCCAGGAATTGCGCGTCTTTCTCGTAGACGCAAACGATTTCGCCTGATTCCTTGGCGCGCAGGTCGGCAAGCAACACAGCGCCCTGTTTGCGAAGCTGCGCGATTCCTCCGCGCATGGGCACGCCGTGCGGACAGCTCTTCTTGTCTCCAAACCGCTTAAGCAGCAGCGCCTCTACTTCCGGAGAAATTGCGTGCTCCATGCGCTCGGCTTCGTCGTGCGCCTTCGCCCAGGACAATCCGATCACGTCGGTCAGCAGCATCTCTGCAAGCTGATGCCTCAACGCCAGGTGCTCGGCCCGCTTGCGCCCCTCGCGTGTCAGATCGATCCGCCCGCTGCGCTCCACGCGTACCTGGCCATCGCGGGTCATACGTTTTAAGGCAGCGGTTACCGCAGGAGGCGTCACGTTCAATTCTTCTGCCAGCCGCGCGCTGATTGGCGTGTGATCCTCTTCAAGCATTTCCCAGATTGCTTTCAGATAATCTTCCTGCGATACGCTTGTTTTTTCCCGCCGCACGCTGTTCCTATCTTTTTGTTGCCTTATGCTCTCGTTCTTCTCTGAGGCCTAGCGCCAGTTGATGGATACGCCGTTTGATCCCCTCGAACACTCTCTGATACATTTCCGGGTCGCCGCCATAAGGATCTTGCACGATCCAGTCTTCCACCTTTTCCGGTTCCCAGAATTCTTCTTCCCTTGGCTTGCCGGTCATATTAATGATGATGTCCACCGCAGCCTCGGCTTCGCGGCTAAGCGCATCGGAAGTCAGCCCCTCTGGGGAGTACCCATTCAGAATCAGCGTCTGCTTGGTTTGTTCGGCGATGGCGCCCATGGGGCTCAATCCTGCGCTTGATGGCTCGATAACATCCGCAGCGTCATAACGGGCGATTGCTTCCGCAATGGGGCTCCGGCAGGCATTCCCCACGCACACAAAGAGAACCCTGGTACGGCTTGAACGCCGCGGACCGGCGTCTGCCTTATTTTCTTCTCTCACGATTAGGACTTTACGCTACCTGCTGCCTGATGCGTTCCCACTGCGACAAGGCTGAGGAAATGTTGATGCACGGTGAGGTCGTCTGTCAATTCAGGATGGAAGGTTGCCGCCAGAATGTGGTCACGCTGAACCAGCGCGGGCTTCCCGGCGTATTCTGCAAGAACTTTCAAACCGGGGCCGGTGCGCTCAATGATCGGCCCGCGAATAAACACCATCTCCAGTGGATCGCTCTTCAATTTGGTGGGGCCGCTCACCACGTCGCTGGCGATCTGTCGGCCGTACCCGTTTCGGAGTACCGTCATATCCAGGAGTTTCAAGGAATCTTGCGCGGGGTTCTTCACTTCTGCCGCGAGAAGTATGGCTCCGGCGCAGGTTCCGAAAATCGCCCCGCCCTTCTTTGCGAATTGCGTGATGGCGCGCGACAAGCCTTCTTCTTGTAGAAACTGCAACTGCGTGGTGCTCTCGCCGCCTGGCAAAATCAAACCGTCACAACCTTCGAAATCGGCCGGAGTGCGCACCTCCACCGACTCCACGCTGAGCCACGAAAGCATCGCCGCGTGCGCCTCAAAGTCTCCCTGCACTGCCAGAATCCCAATCTTCACTTCACCTGCTCCAATTATCTTGTAGAGGCCTCCGCTGCGGCGGACGCCTCTAAAGTCTGAAAAATGTTCGAGAATTCTTCACCAACCCCGCGTTGAAAGCATGTCCTTTTCTTCCATCTGGCGGACATCGAGGCCGGGCATCGCTGCACCTAACTCTTCGTGCGCTTCGAGAACAATCTTCGGATCTTCGAAGTGCGTCGCCGCCTTCACCACTGCCTTGGCCCGCACTTCTGGATCGCTGGACTTGAAAATACCCGATCCAACGAACACGGCTTCCGCGCCAAGGCGACGCACTAGCGCCGCATCGGCGGGGGTCGCAATTCCACCGGCGGAGAAATTTGGAACCGGCAGCTTGCCAGTCTTGGCTATCTGGCGAACCAGTTCAAGCGGCGCTCCCAGTTCTTTGGCTTCGCGCATCAGTTCGTCGTCGCGCATGGTGGTCAGCTTCTTCATCTGGCTGACAATCGCGCGCATGTGGCGTACTGCTTCCACCACGTTGCCGGACCCGGCTTCACCCTTGGTACGAATCATCGCCGCGCCTTCGCTGATGCGGCGCAGCGCTTCGCCGAGATTGCGCGCGCCGCAAACGAACGGCACGCGATAATCGTGCTTCCAGATGTGATTCTCTTCATCGGCCGGAGTCAGCACTTCGCTCTCATCGATGAAGTCCACTTCTAGCGCCTGCAAAACTTCCGCTTCCGCGAAATGCCCGATGCGCACCTTGGCCATCACCGGAATCGTCACCGTAGCCATAATTTCGCGAATCACTTTGATCGACGCCATGCGCGCCACGCCGCCCTCTTTGCGAATGTCCGAAGGCACGCGCTCTAGCGCCATCACCGCGCACGCGCCGGCCTTCTCGGCGATCTTGGCCTGCTCGGCGTTGGTGACGTCCATGATCACGCCGCCCTTGAGCATCTCCGCCAAGCCGACTTTCACGCGCCACTCATTCGATCCTTTGCTGCCATTCCCGCTGCCATTCACTTTCTTCGCATCCATTTCGCTTCTCCTCTCGTCCCTGAAAATCTCGACGGTCTCTCTGCCAAAATCTCTTCTTACCCGTTCACCTCTGGCCAATCACCACGAATCTTGCCCGCCCCCGCGCCAGGACCACTCCGGCCATGTCTCGGATTTCTCCGGTCATGAAAATATTTCTTCCCTTCATGTCCGTTTCACGGCCTTCCACTTCAATTTCTTTCGTCACGTCCACCGGCTTCAAATACTCCACCGTAAGTTCCGCCGTCACCGCGCGAACTTCGCGAAACCGACAGACCTTGCCCATCGCTTCGTCCAACAGCACGGCGATGATTCCCCCGTGCCCGAATCCTCCGCCTCCCTGGTATCTCTCGCCTAAAACAAATCGTCCGACGATCCGCCGGTTCACGTTGTCCTGTTCAAACGTAAGTTTCATCCCGGCGGCATTGTCTCCGCCGCAACCAAAACATTTGTTCTTCGGATTCGGCGTCAGAGTAATCGTTTCGTCCAACCTGTGCCCTCGCGCTTTTCCTTTATTTCCTTAGCCTCGCTAACTTCCTTTGCTTCATTTCCTCAGACCAGCGCAACCCGGCTTCGTTCCGCGCGTCGAACCCCGCGCTGCCGCTTACGCATTTCAATCTTGAGCAATTCCGCCAGCGTGGTCACTCCGCGGGCAATCTGTTTTTCGTCGAGGCTCGCAAAGCCGAGCCTCAACGTGTTTGGCAGCGGCGCTTGCACATAGAAGTAGCGTCCGGGAGCGAACAGCACGCCACGCTCTTTCACGTGGATCAGCAGTTCGCTGGCATCGAATCCCGGCGGCAGCTCCAGCCACAGGCACATCCCGCCTTCCGGCTTAGTCCACCGCGTGCCTTCGGGCATGTGCTTGCGCAGCGCTTCGTCAAGCGCCGCCAAGCGCGAGCCGTAGACTTTGCGCATCTTGGCGAGATGCTTGCTGAAGAGCCCACGCCGCAGGAATTCCGCAAGCGTAGCTTGGGCCAGTTGATCCGTATGCAGGTCGGTCGTTTGCTTGACAACACGCAGACGCTCAATCGCCGTGGCTGGAGCTACGATCCAGCCAACTCGCAAACCAGGAAACGCCACTTTCGCGAAGCTGTCGATGTGAATGACTAAATTCGAGCGGTCCAATTGTTTCAGTGATGGCACGCGCTCCTCGCGTGCATGCAGCCGCGCGTAGATGTGATCTTCCACGATGGGCACCTGGTGGCGCCCGGCCAATTCCAACAGTTTGCGCCGTGATGCCAGCGGCATCGAAGTTCCGGTCGGATTCTGAAAGTCCGGAGTTAGCAGTATCAACTTGACGCGATTGGCGGCTAGGGCTGCTTCCAGGGCTTCGAGGTCCAGCCCCAGCGGCTTTTCCGGCTCTGCATGAGTATTCATCGGGACGCTCAAACACCGTGCCCGCGCTCCATGGAAAATCGCCACCGCGCCGGGGTAGGTCGGGTTTTCCATAATCACGGAATCGCCGGGCCTCACAAAGGCCTTGCTGATCAGATCGAACGACTGCTGGCATCCATCGGTGATCAGCAGGTTTTCATCCTTGGCCGCGATGCCATCGTGATGAAGCATCTCCAGCAGCGCTTCTTTCAACGGGGGATAGCCATCGGAGGGGCCGAGATTCAACACTTCGGCGGCCTCACGCCGAAGCACAGCGTTCACGCAGGTCTGCAACTCCTCGATAGGAAAGAACTCTTCCGCCGGCCGGGCCATCACAAAAGAAAGCGCATCTTCCGGCACATTGGCAGTCAGGCGACTGAGAACCTCTTCGCTGCGTTCATCGGCAAAGAGAAGTTCCCAGCGGATGCCGCCGTTTCCATTCAGCACCGGAGGCGCCGGCGGCGTAATTTTCAAACCGTTGCCATTCCCCCTGATGAACGTGCCGCGCCCCACGTGGCCCTGAATCAAGCCTTCTGATTCGAGCTCAGCGTAAGCATTCGCGACCGTCGTGCGATGGACACCAAGCATGGTCGCGAGTTCCCGGCTGGCCGGAATGCGGTCGCCCGGACGCAAATCACCCGCGTGCACGAGGGCGCGCAACTGGTCGCGAAGTTGGATGTACAGGGGGACGTGGCTTTGTGGCTGGAGATGGAGTGGAAGCATTGTCTCTCACCTTCGGCCAATTCTACCAGATATTGGACTGGCGCAAGAGCCAATTTGTCTTTCGCTTTGAGGGCTAAGGTCGGCCTAGAACCAGGCGGTCGACGCGGCGGCTTACGTCACGCAAGTAGGCTTCGTCGCCGCTGTCGAGTTCGCAGATCGCGCTGCCGGAGTAGCCCGTCTCACGGAAGGCTTCGCGGACGGCGTCCCAGTCCACGTCGCCGTCTCCGAGGTTCACCCACTCATATCCGTCTTTCTTGCGCTTGAAATCTTTCAGGTGGACTTTCGCAATGCTCTTCCCTAGCGTGCGAATCCAGTCCTGGGGATAGCCGTACAGCACGACGTTCCCTACGTCAAACCATGCCTGCACCCACGGGCTTTGGAATTCGTCGATGTACTTCGCCATTTCCAATGGGCTCAGCAGAAACTTGTTCCACACTTCTTCGATAGCGATCACAACTTTCAGTTCCTCCGCGAGAGGAAGAAGCTTCCGTATCTGCGTTTGGGAACGGCTCCACGCGTGGCGATAAGAGGTTTGCGGATTGACCACCGCGGGAACCAATAGCACCGCGTCGGATCCCCAGAACTTCGCGTTGCGCAGCGACGTGCGCATCCCCTCCATGCTCTTTTCAACTACTGCGGCATCGCTCGACGAAAGCGGGTACTTCCAGTGGTCCATGTTCATCACAGAATCGATGCGCATCTTTGCGTCGTCCGCGGCTCTCTTCATTTCCTCAGCCGCGTGCTCATCGGGAGTCGTCGGCGCTTGCACCACTTCAAAGCCGACATCGCGTGCCAACTTCATGCGATGCGCAACACTGAGTTTCGCGGGCAACATGTCGAAGACCAGGCCCTTTTTGATCGGCAAAGGTGAGGCCTGCGTGGCCAGGAGCGAATCAGCCCATGCGGTTGAGGTCAAGCGAAGTTCCATGCCAGCGCACGCGCCAACCCCTGCCGCGAAAGAGGACGCCAAAGTGGATTTCAAGAATTGACGGCGCGACGGATTGCTCATACACACCTCACCAGCCAGCGCACATTCAGCGCAATTTGTTCAAGTCGAGCTTCGCGTCCCACTTCTCCTTGGACTTCAGCGTCTCTTCCCAGGTCACTTCGCGCCCGGTGTAGGCCGCCGTTCGTGCCATCATGCAGGAGAGTGCCGACTCCGCTCCGGCCGCAGCTTGATTGTGAAAATGGCCGCTCGTGATGCTCTCGACGAACGCCTTCTTCTTTTCGCGATCAGCAAATTCCAGGTTCGAAGTGAATTTCCCCGTTGCCGAAAAGGCCGCCGGCGGCGCATCTTTCGCAACGGAGCCCTCCGCTTGCCACGGCTCCTCTCCCCATATTCCCAGGGGCCCGGTGTAAGGAGACTGCGACGTACCGCGCGTGCCGAAAAACCTCTCGGTCACTTCCCACCAGCCTTTGGAAATCTGCGTCGAGCTGAACGTGATGTCGACTCCCTCCGGATAGTGAAACAGCACGTTGTAGTTCCCGTACGCGTCGCCGTCTTGGGGCCGCCCCTGCCGCCCGCCGCTTCCCGAAGCTTTCAACGGATGTCCTTTCAGCACCCAGTTGCAGATATCAATGACGTGAATGTTCTGCTCCACGATGATGTCGCCAGAAAGCGTGCGGTCGTGCACCCAATTGCGCAGGCGCCGTTCCGCGGGCGAAGCATCGGGCCACGCCGGCCGGTCAATGTAGCCAGAAAAATAGTGCGCTTCGCCGCAAATGATCCTGCCCAGTGCTCCGCCGTGAATGCGCCGCACCAATTCCACGAACGGAGGGCAATCGCGAATCTGGAATCCGACGTCCAGGCTCAGCTTCCCTTCCGCGCGCTTGCCGATTTCGATGACCTTCAACGCCCCCGGAACATCAACCGCCACGGGCTTCTCACAATAAACATGCTTCCCCGCCGCGACCACGGCCTCCAGATGTTCTGGATGAAAATACGGTGGGGTGGCAACCACCACAGCGTCCACTTGTTTGGAGTGCGCCATTTGCTCGAATGCATGAGGCCCAACGAAAAGCTGCGATGCTTCAATGGCCGCGTAGCCTTTGGCCTGTTGCATCTTGTTGAAAGCGTCTCGCGCGAGGTCCAACTGGTCTTGAAACAGGTCGGCCAGCGCCACCACGCGTGCGCCGCCCGTATCGACCAGATTGGTCGCGTCCTCCGTGCCGCGGCCCCCGCACCCGAGCAGTCCCACGCGAACTGTGGAATTTGCTTCCGTCCCGCGTACCAGCTCCGGCTTAATAAACATCATTCCAGCCGTCGCTGCCGCAGCGCCGATGAATTTCCGCCGGTCTACTTTTTCAGAGTTCTTAACGCGGCCCTTCAGGTCTTCTGACATACATCCTCCATCTTCACTGTGTTACCAGGCTTCAAATCAATTCGCGCCCTAGCCGATTAGTTTCTCCAGATACGTCTTCGACGCGCGCACATCTTCTATCTGTTGTGCTCCCGAAATCTCCCGCTCGATGGTTACCGCGCCGCGATAATTCATTTCCTTTAGGCGCGCGATGATCCGCGGGAAATCCACTTTACCCTTCCCGATGGGAACTTCCTGCCCGAGTTCTTTCGCGTTCGTCGGCCACAATCCATCCTTGGCGTGAATCCCCTGAACGTATGGCCCGAGCAACTCAATAGCGTCGACCGGATTGGCCTTGCCGTACAGAATCAGGTTAGCCAAATCAAAATTAACCCCTTGATTGTCCAAACCCACGTCCTGAATGGCGCGCACAAGCGTGATGGGCGTCTCTTGCCCCGTCTCGTAGCGGAAATTCTGGCCGTTGCGTTTGCAATATGCCGCTACATCGCGCATTGCGCCTATGGTTTCCTTATAAACCGGGTCATTCGGGTTTTCGGAAATGAATCCACAGTGTGTTTGCACCGCCTCAATGCCGCACTGCTTGGCAAAATCTGACGCTTTCTTGATGTGCGCGATGCGCGCATCGCGCGTCTCACGCGGCACCAAGCCGACCGTCAGTGGCCCTCCGTAGAAATCCCAAACTTCTTTCCCCGGCCCGCCAACCACAAGAGAAGTCGCTTCAATCTGATATTTGTCCAGCGCTTGGCGCAAGCGCCCCGCTAGATTTTCCTCGATCGCCTCCACGTACACCTGACACGTCGGCAGGCCCAAGTCATGAACTTTTGCCATGGCCACTTCCGGGTCTCTGCCAATCCCGAGAATCAGGCCGAGCCTCAGCGGTTTCTTGCCCTCGTTGGCTGCAACGATTGGAGCTATTTGTGTTGCGCCTTCCGTTGACGCCAAATCCTCGCCAACGGCGATGCCGCTCAATGTAGCGCCAGTCGGACCAAGTGCGGTCATCAAAGCTGCTGTGGAGGTTTGCAGAAATGCCCGGCGATTTTGTGTGTTCATGAGATTCGCTCTGGAAGTTGATCCGATTCCATTTTTGAAGTTTCAAGGGCCTGACGCGAAGCAACTTATCACAGATTTGCCAGCGAGCCAGTCGGTTCGGCCTCCTCCCAGCCTTCAACGCGAAGGAAGTTTAACGCTGAGCCGCCCATTGGTTTCTCCGGACGCGAGATCGCGGATACAAAGCTTTGTCAGGTCGCCGGCATCGCACTGGTAAATCTGCTTCATGGGAAGATCTCCGTCATCAAGCTCATATTCTCCGGATGACATATCTTCTCCAAGATCCGTCGAAGCGATGGCCACGCGGCTTCCCTTTCGAACGTGAATGCGAAATTCTCCCGACGCAGGTTCATAGTTCGCGTAACTGAAGCAGTGGCCGATGCAAGCGCGCTCGATCGCATGTCCAATAAACGCGATTCGCGAATCGACCGGCGCTCGTGCCGTGACAATCACCCGCGTGCCCGGGGGAAGATTCTGCACGAGCTTTTCCGCGTTTGCTTCTAGCTGATTCAGCCAGCCCGTATCTTGATAAAAAAAAGCAAAGAACGCCATGGCGACAAGCCCGAATCCGGCGAAATGCCATTTTCGTGGCTTCAGAGATGCGAGGATGCAGAGGCCGAGAATGGCGGAAATTGTGGTAAGCCTTGAGCCCAGCACTCCAATCCAACCGGCATTGATGGACGGCCGCAGATTTTCTGGCAGCAGCGCCGTCGCACAAAAGGCCACCGCGTACAATTCGAATGGCAACTCAAACTGTTTCCAGTCAACGGTCTCCAATCGGCGCGAAACGAGATCCGCGGCTACGCAAACGAGGCCGAAGAAAAATGCCGCTCCCGCCAAATAGAAATACCGCTGCCCGTAAATGGCCAACTGATCCGCGCCGTTGTAGAGGTAAAACGGTCCGCGATCCCAATCCGCGAAGAGCGAGGGGTGGTGCGACGTATACCAATTCACGGCCGCAAAGACACTGATTGCCGCGAACGGCAATGCCAATTTCCACCAGCCCGGAACCCGCGATCTAACATTGATATAGGCAAGCGTGCCAATCATCCACAAAAAACCGATAGGATGCGCCAGCATCACCAACGCAGCGATCACCACGCCAACAATCCAATCACGTCGCCGCAGGCGCCAGAGTAGCGCCATTCCAAAGCAAGCCAGCCCTAGTGACAAACAGTAGTTCATGAAGCCCATACTGAAAGAATAGCCATAGGCCAACATGGCGATGCATGGCGTAAGAATCCAGGGCGGCCGCTCGCTGATCGTCGACAGGAGCGCAAATGTTCCCCAGAAGAAAATCAACACGCAAACTGCTACGACAATTGTCTGCGCCGCGGCAAGTCCCACCAGATTCGCCACTCGCAGTAGCGTCACATCAAACAAAACGTTGTGCCATTTCGTGACAATGTACAGGCCCGGCGCTTGCCCCTTGGCAATCAATTGCGCTAGCCAAGCGTTATAAACATGGCTAGGCAAATCCCCCGCCTCAATGCGCCGATGCCACAGGCATGGCACCACGAGTACTGCGGAGAGGAGCAGAACTCGCAGCTTGTAGCGGCGTAGAAACGGAATCACGCCCACAGATTGAGCGTTGTTCGAAGACATGCTCACAAAGTTATTCGCAAATTGCCCCGGTCAAGATCGGTACGGGGATTCTACTATTGAAGCGCCTCGTTTCACCGTCCGATTCGGTGTTATTATCCGGCTTCTCAGAGATAGAGGAGGAATCGTGCGCTCCAGATTCATCAGTACTTCGTGGGCCTGCCAAAAGCAAATCGCAGCACCTCGAGGCTTGTTCCAGGCAACGCTCCTTCTTCTCGCGAGCCTTCAGATTACGACTCTCGCCCGCGCGCAAGAGCCCTCAGCCTCCGCAAAGTGTCCACCCGCAGCGCGAATCGATTCCGCCAAGGACACTTACGGCGGCACCGTGGTCTCCGATCCTTACCGCTGGCTGGAAGACCAAAACAGCCCCGAAACGCGCACGTGGATCGAAGCCGAGCAGAAATGTACAGAAGCCGCCCTCTCGAGATTTCCGGGCCGCGCTCAGCTCATCAAGCGTCTCGGTGAACTCCTCCACGCAGACTCGTTTGAAGCTCCCGTGGAACGAGGCGGCCGTTACTTCTACCGCAAGCATCCGGCCGAGCAGGATCTTTCTCTACTCTACATTCGCCGTGGCCTGAACGCTGCCGAAGAAATTCTCATTGACCCCCTTCCCTGGAGCGCCGATCATTCCGCCAGCGTCAGCCTGGAAAACGTGAGCCGCGACGGCAAATTCGTCTTCTATGGCCGGCGCGATGGCGGTCAGGATGAGATCACGCTTCGCATCCTTGAAGTTGACACCAAGAAGACACTTTCCGACACATTTCCCAAGGGCCAATATTTCGCCGCGGATGCCACGCCGGACAACAAGACTGTCTACTATAGTTTTGTAACTGCAGATGGCCCTCGCGCCTTCCTTCACCAGGTAGGTGATGATCCGGCAAAAGACAAGAAGATTTTCGGCGAGGGACTTGGCAAAGACAAAATCCTTACGCTGCAATTGTCGGAGGACGGCCGCTATCTCGTCTATTTGGTTGTCTTTGGCTCCGGCTCCGAACAGTCGGAAATCTATGTTCAGAACCTCAAAGAAAATGGCCCGGCCGTGGCCGCCGTTAGCAACGTGAAATCACTGTTTTTTCCCACCTTTGCCGGCGACCACCTCTTCCTCTTCAGCAACTACAAGGCGCCGCAATGGCATGTATTTTCCACGAGCCTCGCCACGCCCCAAATGGAGCACTGGAAAGAAGTAGTTCCCGAGACGGGCGTACATCTTGAAGCCGTTGCTGCTTCCGGCGGAAAACTCATCGGCCAATACACCCACAACGCCTCTTCCGAGTTAAAGGTATTCGGCACCGACGGGAAGGTCCAATCCTCGATTCCTCTTCCTTCACTCGGCACCGTAGGCGCTACGTCGGGGCGCTGGGAGAGTCCTGAGCTTTTTTTCTCATTCGAATCGTATAACTCCGCTCCTGCCATCCTTCACTACAACGTCCCCGAGGCAAAATCCGAAGTCTGGGCCAGAGACAAAGCCCAGATCGATTCTCCAGCGTTCGAGATCGAGCAGGTTTGGTATCCCTCCAAAGATAAAACCAGCATTCCTATGTTTCTCTTTCACAAAAAAGGCGTGAAGCTGGATGGCTCTAACCCGGTGCTTCTCACTGGCTACGGCGGCTTCGACATAAGCACCACTCCGGTTTACTGGCCGCTTTTGGTCCTTTGGGCGGAACATGGCGGAATCGTTGCCGAAGCCAACCTCCGTGGCGGCGGCGAGTTCGGCGAAGAGTGGCACCGCGCGGGTATGTTCGAAAAAAAGCAAACCGTTTTTGACGACTTCTTCGGCGCCGCCGAATTCCTCATCGCCAACAAGTACACCACGCCATCCCGGCTCGCCATTACCGGCGGCAGCAACGGCGGGCTGCTGATGGGTGCGGCAATCACCCAGCACCCCGAAATGTTCCGCGCCGTCGTTTGCGCCTATCCACTTCTAGACATGCTGCGCTTCCAGAAATTCCTCGACGGCCCGTATTGGGTTCCCGAATACGGCAGCGCCGAGAATCCCGATCAATTCAAATATCTATACGCCTACTCTCCGTATCACCATGTCGTCGATGGCACGAAGTATCCGGCAATTCTATTTGTCACCGGCGACGGCGACACGAGGGTCGCACCATTGCACGCCCGCAAAATGGCCGCTCGGCTGCAGGCCGCCAACGGTTCGAATCAGCCCATCCTGTTGCTTTACGACACCAAGTCCGGCCACTCCGGCGGCCGGCCCATCAACAAACAGATTGAGGAGTTT
The DNA here is from genome assembly GCA_035279725.1 of Candidatus Acidiferrum sp. Classification (GTDB taxonomy): domain Bacteria; phylum Acidobacteriota; class Terriglobia; order Acidiferrales; family UBA7541; genus Acidiferrum. Next base: position 130,369 of record DATEHF010000009.1, on the reverse strand, counting down.
ACCGACAGGCTCAGCTTCCTCTTCTGGCAACTCGGTGTTCCCGCAAACTGAAGCGTTCTGGAAAGGCGACGGTCACTAGGTGGACATCGACCCACTTCTGCCCTTTCGGCCAGTATCTCCGCGACCTCCCATCCTCCAGACTATGTTCAGCTTTTGAGTTATTCCCGGTGTGTGTCTTCGGAGATGCGCCTATTATTTCAACTCGGCTGCATTCTGGCAGCGCTTGTTGCGGCTGGTTGTTCAGCGACTACCCACGGCACTAACCCGCCCCCGCCTCCTGCGATCACTGTCGCCGTTTCGCCTACGACCGCAAATATCCGCGCGGGAGATTCCTATGCATTTGGTGCCACCGTTGCGGGCACCACGAATCAGGCGGTGACTTGGTCCGTTAACGGCACAACAGGCGGCACGGCTGCTCTTGGAACCATCAGCACCAGCGGAAACTACACCACGCCAGCAACTCTTCCAAATCCAAATACGGTTACAGTCCGCGCTACCAGTGCCGCGGATTCATCTGCCAGCGGCGCCAGCACGGTGACGCTTCTGAATCCGACGCCAGTTTTGACCGGCATTAGCCCTGCGAGTGTGGGCACGGGCAATTTCTCACTCACCGTAACTGGCGGCAAATTTGTGAGCGGCGCTCAGGTGCTCTTTGGCACCATGCCACTTGCGACGACGTACGTTTCCGCCACGCAACTCATGGCCACGGGCTCTGCTTCCTCTGCCGGAACGTACGCCATCAGTGTCAACAATCCATCGCCCGGCAGCAGTTCGTCATCGGCGGTCAACCTGCAAGTCACGGGCTCAACACAAGCTTCCAGTTGCAGCAGCATGGCCTTCGGTCAAGGCGCAAGTCTCGGCGGATTTGTGCCGTTCCCTGCCGACAGCCTGTGGAACACCGACATTTCTTCCGCGCCTGTCGATCCCCATTCCACAGCGATTATCAATTTCATCGGAAGTAGCGTCGGCCTTCACCCCGATTTCGGCGCGGGACAATATAATGGTTCCACAATTGGCATTCCTTATCTGATTGTTGGCGCGCAGCAACCTCCCATGGCCATCAATTTCACCGCATATGGCAGCGAGAGCGATCCGGGCCCTATGCCAATTCCCGTCGCCGCCCCGATTGAAGGCTATCCCAACCCCGGCACTGGTGATCGCCACGTCCTGGTTCTCGACAATTCGAATTGTTTCCTCTACGAACTCTTCAGTTCCTATGTGAACGGCAGCACTTGGAACGCCGCCTCGGCAGCGGTTTGGGATCTTCTTTCGAACGAGCAGCGTCCCTACACCTGGACTAGTGCCGATGCGGCTGGCCTTCCCATTTTCCCGGGACTCGCGCGCTACGACGAAGTCGCCGCCGGTAAGATTTCTCACGCGCTGCGCTTCACACTACAAAACAGCCGGGCCGCGTTTGTTCCTCCGGCCTCGCACTGGGCCGCCAATTCAAGCAACGCCAACGCTGCCCCCATGGGCATGCGTATGCGTCTGAAAGCCAGCTTTGACGTTTCGGGCTACTCCGCCGCAAATCAGGTAACCCTCAATGCGCTGAAAAAGTACGGCATGATCATGGCCGACAACGGCTCTAACATGTACATCAGCGGTGCCCCAGACGATCGCTGGGACAACACCGACCTCCACAATCTAGGTCAGGTAACGGCTTCGGACTTCGAAGTGATCCAGATGACGCCGCTCTACACGCAGAGCAATGTCCCCACCGGAACCGCACCGCAAATCACTTCCTTCAATGCCAGTTCGAACTCCATCGCGGCAGGTACACAAGTCACGCTCTCATGGCAAGTGACCGGCGCCTCCTACGTAATCGTGTCCCCCGATGCGGGCGCCGTTCGCGGCACCAGCGTCATCGTTGTTCCCACGCAGTCCACGACTTACACGGTTTACGCGACCAACGCCTTCGGCCGCACCACTTCCACCATCTCCATCACAGTTCACTAATTTGTTTTTCGCAAGTAAATCGATGGGACGAGCAAGTGCTTTGTAGGGCCCGCCTTCTGAGGCGGGCCGCTCACTTACTCGCATGCAAATGGGGGATGGACCGACTGCGTCTTCCTCATAGGAAGCGCGCTCATGACGAAAGACACAGTCGGAAATTTACTTCGAGGCTTGGTTTTCGCCCAGACGCTTCAGGCGATCACGCAACCGCCGCTGAAGCGGCGTGGGCGTATTGGGATTGAAGGCTACCAGATACCAGAGCGGCTGGCTGCGGTCGCGGCTCAGCCACGTTAGCGTATTGGCGTCCGCGTTAGGATGTCGCGCCACATTCTCGCGAATCGCCCCATAGGGATGCTTTGCCAGCTTGTTCAGGGTCTTCGCGTTCGCGCGCGGGTGTTCGCTGATGAGCCGCAGCAAATAGTAATCCTCTTCCGGCGCTTGCTTCACCAGTTTTTCCAGCATCTCCGGCTTGGCATCCGAGCTCAGCACCAATCCAATTTTTTCATCCCAGGCCGTATTGATCTGATTCAAATCACGGGTGCGCGCATGAATCAATTCTTCCAGGATTCGGCGTTCCTGCTGCATCCGCGCGATCGGCAGATCCGTGCCCTCAAGCGAATCGAGTACACGAAGCAGATGCTGCCGCTCTCCAAAAACGATCTGAGAGGTGCGCGTCGATGCGTTCTTTAGCCCCTCTTTGTGTTGAACCAGGTCGGAACGTCGCATTGTTTGGTTGCTCCAGCCCAATCCCTTCCCAAGCTCCTTGAGGGACCGGGTGCTCACTACCGCATTTGAACCGCACGCCACGCGAAAGCCTTCCATCACTTCTTTGTGGTATGAGCAAATTATGTTCCGCGTGCACGATGCGGTAAAGTTTGGTGCAAGCCGCGTGTGCCCGATGTGCAACTCCGGTCACCGCTGTTCTATTGTGGCTTATGAGGACAAGCGATGAGTTCAGCATTCGAGGAACACCGGGAAGAGTTGGAGCATTTCGAGCAAATGTTTGGCCGCGACTGCGGCCGGCTGGCGGTTTCGCTCGACCGAATGACCAACGCGCTAGTTCTCGTCGGCCAGCACGGCGTTTACTGCACCAGCCAGCGTAATCCCACGGTTCCGGCAATGGACCTGCGCATCATCAATCAAGAGTTAGTACACGCGAAAGAATTGGTGCAATCGGTGATGGAAGAGCTGCGCATGGCGCGGCAGAAGAAAGAAACTTGAAATCAGAAAATTGAAACTGAAGCGAGATTTATTCCGGCCGCAAAAAAGGATTCAACTCTCGCTCATGACCAATTGTGGTAACCGGGCCATGGCCCGGGTGGACAATCGTTGCGTCCGGCAGGTGCATCAATTTTGAGCGCAAGGAATACATGATCTGCTCCATCGAGCCGCCCCACAGGTCGGTGCGGCCGATGCTTCCCGCAAACAATGTGTCTCCGGAAAAAAGCTGCGGCGCCGGCGGCAGAATCACTTCGGATTCGTCGGGAACTCGCTCTTCCCTCTTGTTATCGGGATCAACGGTCTTTCTCAACAGATCCCCGATGGCAATCTCGTCTCCTGCTTCGTCCTTAACGAGGATTCTCTTTGGTTCAGCTCCGGTCACTTTCCCGGCATCGTGCGGCAGATAGAGCGAAACGCTTCCCGGCGTGTGCCCCGGAGTGTGAATCACCTGTGCCTCAAACGAGCCCCAGTGGAGAACGTCGCCTTCCTTCAATAATTGATCGACCTCTGTCAGGTCCGGCGGGTGCACGCCGAGGAAGGCCGCCTGCTCCTCCATCGCTTGGTAGAGCGGCAAATCGTCTCGGTGCATCAGCACCGGCGCGCCGGTGTATTGATGAAGCTTGCTCAAGCCGCCGACGTGGTCAATGTGCGCGTGCGTGCTGACGATGACCTTTACGATCAACCGGTGCCGCCCGATCAAGTCCAGGATGCGCGTGACTTCGTCGCCCGGATCGATCACCATCGCTTCGCGCGTTGCCGGATCGCCAATAATCGAGCAATTGCACTGCAGCATCCCTACCGGGATGGTGATGTGGATCAGTCCGTCTGTAGCAGCATTCAGAACGCGCCGACCGTCGCCCATAATGCGCAGTATATCATCGGACTCTGCTTGAATTTGTTCCTCCCTTCCGCGCTCTATGGTGTCCGTGAGCTATGCATTGAAAAACCGCTCGAGCGAAGTCCCCGCGATTTAGGTTCAGCAGCCCACACGGAGCTGTCACCGCCCGGTCACACTTTTGATAAACTGAGGGACGGAGGAGGCGCGATCACGTCCCAATGGCTACGCCCGCTACAGCTCTGACTACTCCTCTTTCCGCGGTGCACGCAGCCGCAGGCGCAAGGATGGGTGTTTGGTTCGGCTGTGCGCTGCCAGATTATTTCGGCGATCCGGCGGCCGAGTATCGTTCCGCGCGCGACACGATCGCGCTGATCGACAAGAACTACCGCAGTTATCTCTCTTTTACGGGTCCCGACCGCGTCCGCTACCTTAATGCGATCCTCACCAACAACATCAAGGATCTCGCCGCCGGTCACGGCATCGTTTCACTTCTGCTCAATCCTCAAGGCCATATTCTTGCGGAGATCGAAACTTACGCTTTTCAGGACCGGCTCCTGTGTGTCTCCTACGCCATGATTCGCGAGCACCTCATCGAGTGGCTCGATAAATACATCATCATGGACGACGTGACGCTCACCGATGAAACGGCGCGCTACGGCACGCTCGCGCTGGAGGGTCCGAAAGCCGCCGCGCTTGTCAAAGAAGTTGCCGGCGCCGATCTGACGAAGTATGAAGAACTCTCCACGCGCGGCGGGAAAGTCGGCTCGATTCCCTGCTTTATCACAAAGCGCTCTCCGGGTGGAGTTCCCGGCGCGGAATTCTTTGCCGAAAGCTCAAAGTTGCCGGAGCTTTGGCAGGTTCTGCTGGACGCAGTCCGCTGGCACGAAGGCGCGCCGATGGGCTATGCAGCGCTCAGCGCCACTCGGCTTGCGCAAGGCGTGCCGTGGTTCGGCTACGATTTTGGCGAAAAACAAATTCCTCACGAAGCCGGACTGCAGGACAGCCACATCAGCTATACCAAGGGCTGCTACACCGGCCAGGAAATCGTCGAGCGCGTCCGGTCCCGAGGTCAAGTCAACCGCCAGCGCGTTCAACTCGGCTTCTCCGGTGATGTCGTCCCCGCACAGGACACGCCTCTCACGCTTGACGGCAAGGAAGTCGGGCACGCGACGCGAGCCGCGCGGATCTGGGACCCAACACGCATTCTCGGCATGGGGTACGTCCGCAAAGAAGCCAGTGCACCGGGCACGCTGCTACAGTGCGGCAGCGGGACCGCGACGGTCACGAAGTAACCAGGTCGTCGCGGCAAGCTGTGCCAATGGCGGCACCTCAAAACCCGCGGCTTCTCTGGCCAAAGAGAAAGATCGACCAAGTCCGCGGCCTCTGCAAAACGTCAAAGGATGCCACTAGTCCAGCCGCTGGCATGGAAAAAAGAAGATGAACCGAGCATCGGTCATTTGCCGGGCTTACTAAAGACGAATCCCGGAAGGATAAGGGCGGTTTCGGAGCGATCCGGAGCCGCCCTTTTTTTGTTGGCCATTTCAGACAAACAAATGGAGGAGATAGCTTGGCAACTAAGCGACGCCAAAACAGAGGCTTCGCGAGTGAGAAGAAAATGACATTGCGGTTACCGAAAACGTTGTGACCTTGAAGCGAGCGGCGCGTCTCATGGGATGTACACGTATTGAGGATGATTGTTTAGACGATTTCTGGCGCAGCCGTAAATGCAACAGTTCGGAATGCGGCGGTTATCAACAACATTCCAAACGTCAAAGAGGAGAAAAAAAATGAAGAAGCATTGCTTGCGACTTTTGAGTGCATCTCTTGGTTTGGCTGCCCTGGCACTTGTCGCCAAGGCCGAGATCGTGGATCAAATCGTTGTCAACGTCCCTTACGAGTTTGTCGTGGACGGAACAACACTTCCGGCCGGGCGCTACACAGTCAAGCCCATCAGCGAACAAGACAAGAGGGTACTTGTTATCAGCAGCTTTGAAAACCACGCCGCGGTTATGGTCGTTTCAAGCGAGATCGTCGGAAGAAGTAACGCCGAACAGCCCAGTGTTAGCTTTCGGCAAGTTGGTGAACAGCATCTCCTCAGCAAGATTCAAACTGATGAGCATGTGTTTACGATTCCGGTTAGGGAGATCGGGAAGTAACTAAACACTAGTTCGTAGGATCGAGTGGAGCGGGTTCAGGCTTCAAGCACTTGGACCGAGTCTGGACCCTCTTCATTTCCTTCACTCGGGCACCCGGTAAGAGCCAGACAGCGTCCTGATGCCGGACGCCAAGGCTAAACGGCTATGGTTGAATGGGTTGGCCGAAGGTGATCCAGAATCCGTTGCAATCGCGAACGACAAACTCGCGCATGCCGTAGAAAGCATTGTAAAGGTTTTCGACGACTTGGACTCGTTCTTTGAGTCGGCGGTGCAAGTCATCGACGTTGTCGGTCAATATGTACAGGTCGACTTCGCGGCGGTGCTCGGTGCTGGTTTTCCCGCCGGCGTCGAACATCACTTCGCTATTTCCGAAAGTCAGCTTCGCCCAATTGATCTCGCCGTCCTCTTCATTTTGCCGAACCAAGGTAAATCCTATCGACGTGTACCACGCCACGGTGGCTCGAACGTCCGGCACATGAATCATCGGAACAGCGGTCTGGGCCATGGCTACCGTTGCACGCTGACCAACGCAGGATCGGCTTCGTAGCCCTCTTCCTGCACTGTTTTACGCGCTGCTTCGCGGACCGACTTTTCATCGGCTTCCTTGGGTAACTTGCAATAGCGCCGAATCACCTCTTCCCCACTGACAATGCGAACCAGCCACTTACTCTTGTCTGCGTCCCAACTGACTTGCACTTGATCCGCGCGCATAGTTACCTCCTACTGCGGGGGTAAGTAGGACTCCCGCCTCCGTTGCGCACCTCCCTTATACCTCCACTCCGCGCCGAATGCGACAGCCCGATGGCAAAGATGGGCCGCTACAGACAATGAGTCACGCAAAGTCAGAGGGAGTCAGGGGCGAACCAGATTTCATATTGGTGCGGGCGGATGTCATCGTGGCCGGCGATGAGGTTGGGCTTGGCAGCGACGTTCTTCACGCCCGCGGCGGTGAGCTGGCTGAGAATTGCTTGGGCGCCGGTCTCATCGGGGGCATGGAAGTAACGCACCTGGGTTTCGTCCGGTCCTGTTTCGACCAGGATCTGGATACCGGGGACCGTGTAGCCCTTTTGGCGGAAGATATCCGCCACCTGCTTGGCAGCGGGACGCTGCGAAGCGGCGCGGATATGAACGAAGATACGAGGGCGCACGCCCGAGTCCGGACCGGAATTCAGCGACTCGTCGATCGTTTTCTGCAGTTGTCTGGGACTTGCGGCGTATAGCGCGGAGGACACGGCATTCGCCAGTCTTTCTGATTCGGCCTTCTGCTTCTCGAGGCTCACGATTTGATCCTCAAGTTCCTTTTTTTGCACTTGCGATTGCACTATCTCAGAATCCAATTGCGATTTTCGTTGAACGAGGGTGGGAATATACGCGGCCAGGGCGATCGTCACGATGGTGGCCAGTACGGCCAACACCACTTGAATCTTGACGATGAGCGGAAGGGAAACTTTTTCGGGGGAATTCATGAATTCACTATTCTTTCGCAGGCTCTGGATCCTTTGCACCGGGATTGAGAGCCGAGCGGATAACCATGTATAAAACGCCGGAGAGCCCGACGAGTCCCCCGCCGACTCCCAGCCCTTGGACGCTGCCGAGAAGTTCAGGAGAAATCTTCCCGGTGACCACGCCAATCGAAACGCTGCCGACCAGTATAACTAGACAAGAGCAGCCGGAACAGACCGTGGTCAGCTTTCCAATGTCCGCAGGAGTCCATTTTTTGGCCATAACAGGATTCCAATAACTTCCGGAAATGCCACACCGTTGTCGGCAACCAGTATTGAGTGAATATATCACTACTGCCGGTGGTACAGGAAAATTGAAACAAGAAATGAGAACTCGAAATTGGTGAACTGCCGAACTTCGGAAAAGAATCAAGAACGCATCTTGCGAACCATCTGGAAGGTCATGTGCATGATGAGCTTGCGGTCGTCTTCTGAAAGGCGGGCGAGAAGCTGGCGGAGGCGATGAAAAAATTTCAGCGGTTCACCGGAACTGCCCCATTGGTCCTTGTCGGTTGGCGTGCCGGGCGGAAGTGAGGGAGGCTCGGGAGGGGCTTCCCCATCGTAGAAAAGCTGGTACATGGGAACTTCGAGGGCCCGCGCCATTTTTTCGAGTGTTTCGATGCTAGGGATGGTGTGGCCATTCTCGACGCGCGAGACGTAGCAGCGTTTGAGGCCGGTGCGCTCCTCGATGTCCCCTTGCGAAAGGTCCTTTTGCTCGCGGATAGCTCGTAAGCGATCTGAGATAACCATACCGCTGTAGTTCACATAATGACAACTAGCTATGTAAATACTATTTGGACTTGGAACCGGGGGCGGGTGCGCTTTCGACTGGAAAGAAGGTTTTGACAGGAATGGTGACGGAGCCGATGGATCCGGAACCAAGATCGCGGACAACAACGCGAATTACATCGGATTGAGGCGAAACCGTGACATTACGCTGAAGGATCATGCCGGCTTTGCAAAGGAATTCGTACTGCTTCTGCTCGAAATTAATTTCAAAGTGCTGTTTATCGCCCGCGAGGATGCTGCCGGAAGCATCGCGCTGAACGAACGCCATGTCGAGGGCGCCCTTCTGGCGGTCGCCGGATTCCTTGAGGAGAAATTGCTTGGGGTCAAGAGCAATTTGCAATTGGAGATTGCGGGCGGAAGGCGGCGCAACGATTTTGCCATTGACGACAATGCCGAGGCTGGTGGTTTCCAGCGGGCTAACGGCGGCTTGCTGCAGCGCGAATTTCGTGGCGTCCTCGGACGTCGCACCGTCGATGGAGGCGTAATAGCCCTGACGGTAGCGGAGATGGGCGTCGTCCGCTTTCACTTTCACTTTGAGTTCGCGAAATTTGCCGTCCCACTTGCCGTGGTCGGGGTAGAAGCCAATGTTGCAGGCATAGCGGCCGTCGTCAAAAGCGCGGTGAATGGCGTCACGGATGTCATTGCTGCCGTAGAAGGCCTTGCCGCCAGTGCGGTCGGCGAGAAGGTTAGCGCTATCGTGGGTGTCCTGACGCTCGAAGAAACCGCCAGAGGAAAGCGAAGGCTGAGCCGACGCGGAACGAACGGTCGGGTCCATGCCCAGACTTCCGGCATTTGGCTCAACACCATGAGCATCGACGGGATAGATGGCCATGTTGACGCGATTGAGAGCATCGGTGGCTTTTCTGATGGCGGTCGTCTGTAAACCGCTTTCGCGGTCGTTGCGCGTGAGTTGGTTCGTGGGGTCGCCACCGCCAGCAGGCTGGCTGTGCCCCTGGCCAGCGGCAGTTCTTGGATCACCGCCACCGCCGGATCCCGTGGTCGGCTGCATCTGAGTTTGCGGGTTGCCCAGTTTGGCCATGCCAATCTGGATGGGGAAACCACCGGAAACCCAGATGAGGCTCTTGTGGCCCGAGATGTTGGCGACGTGGGTGGCAATGATTTCCAATGCCGCGGCGGTTGTACCGATGCGATTGAGAGTGTGCAGATCCGCGATTTGCCCTTCGACGTTATTGAGGGCGTTTTGAAATCCGTGCCACTGTGGATCGCCGGTGACGCCTTGAAAGTCGATGGTTTGAGGGTTGGAGGCGTCAAAAGCGGCAAGCTCTTTGGGAGAAGCGCGATTCACGGCGTCAACCAGAGCGGAAACGTCGCGAGTGAAATCGTGGAGGACGACGAGATTGGTGGTAAGGGCATAGATGGCGACGTGGTCCTGAGGCTTGACGGTCTGGAGGAAGCGGAGAATCTGTTTGCGGACGAAGGACTGGTCCTGCGAGGACGTGTTCAGCGAGTCGAATAGAATGATGGTGACGGCTCCGGGATCTTCGCCCTTCAGGTCGAAGCGATTCGTAAAGGAGTTCGGTGGAAGGGCGGGAGGAGGAGTGGCCACAGGTGCGGCTCCGCAAGAAAAGAAGGCGATGTTTTGCGGCTTACCTTCATCGAGAAGGGTGAAATCTTCTTTCTTCAGGCCGGTGAGCGGGTTGCCCTTGCCGTCCTGGGCGATGAGGCTCAACTGCACGAGTCGAGTGGCTGAGCGAATCATTTCGGGTTGCTGATTCGACACGGTTGTGCCCCCTGAAGCTTGTGGAACGGCAAACAAGCTCGGCGGGGGAACTAAGATAAGCGAAAGAGCGAGCGCGAGTGCACGGGTAAGCATCAGGACCCTGATTGAAATCGGTTGAACACATTGTAACTTACACCATGTCGATTAGCTTGCAACTGCAGACTAAGACGCAGAAAGCAGGGTCTGGCGTTTCCTCAAATGAGTTGATTCTTGGTATTACTGCGGATCGGACTCGTGCCGATCAACGGATGGCGGCAACCAGTATGGTGGCGTCATCGTGGAAGTTGGATGAGCAGAATCTGGTCACTGTCTCTAAGATTCTGCGCTGCGTGGCCAGGGCAGTGACGGTTTCATCCGTGACGCGGAGTGACTGAATGATCCTGGCATTGCCGAACTCCTCGAATTCGGCGTTGGCCGCTTCGGTGACCCCGTCAGTAAAAAGGAGAAGGCGGTCACCCGGTGCCAGTTGCACGGCAAAGTCCTTGTATTGCCAATCCGGAAGGACGCCCAGGACGGCGCCATCCCCGCTTAGCAACTCGGTCTCGCCATTGGCTCTTAGAAGGATCGCGGGGCAATGGCCGGCATTTTCGTAGCGCAGCGTACGATCCTCGGCATTGAGGATGGCGTAGAAAAAGGTGACGAATTTACCGGGAGCGAGGTTGCCGCAGAGGAAAGCATTCAGTTTCGTACAAACCGCTGCGGGGGATTCCTCTGGTGTGGCGAAGGCACGAAAGGAAGCTTGCAAGTTGGCCATCAGGAGCGCGGCGGTAATTCCCTTCCCGGCGACGTCGCCGATGCAAATGCCGAGGCGACTTGCATCGAGTTGAATGACGTCGAAGTAATCGCCCCCGACGGTCCGCGCGGGCTGCCAGGCACCGGCGAGTTCGACTCTTGGTAGTTGCGGCAGCTCCTTGGGCATCAAGTCCTGCTGGATTTCGCGGGCGCGGTCGAGCTCCTGTTCCTGCTTTTGCAGAGCGATCGTTCCTTTTTCAACGGCCTGCTGCAACTGCCTGTTTTTTTCCTGGAGCTTCTCCTGAATCTGGGCGGCCAGGTAAGCAATCGTGCAAGCGGCTAAGCAAATTACAACGGCAATCGGCGCGCTCTCCCAAAAAAACGCCCAGAAGGCCACTTTGATGGGAGCCAACCAACGCAGCAGAACAGCGGCAAGAAATGCGCTCATCAACCCGGCTACGAACGTAAGCGGTAGAAAAATCACCCAGTTCCATGGAAACGAACGCCGACTGTAGAGCGGGGCGAAGGCGAAGTTCACCGGATACATGACATTGCCAACGGATAGAATCATAACCATCAAGAGCACAAAGGAGAGAGAGATCTTCAGGGCAGCAAACAAGGCATAGATGATTACGCCAATGAAGACGAGAAGCTGTTGCTGTTGCAAAAAGCGGCGGAGTCGAGGGAGAAGGACTTTTCTCGAAAAAATCGTCGCAAGTTCCACGTTGCTCCTGACTCGGAAAACCGCCGCAACTGCGAAAGAATCATACTACGCTGGGACTGTAGAGCCAGCCGGAGGATTCGCGGCCACCGTCACGGACTTCGGACGGAGGAGCAAGGCGGCAGTGATGCCAAGGGGAAAGTTTTGAGTGAAGATTTCGACGATGTGAATGAGGCGCTGTGCAGTTCCCATAGGAATGATCGGAACAAGAAGCGGCGCCAGTCCCCCACAAATCCAAAGGATGCTGCCAGCTGCGATCGCAGCGTTCCATCGCTTCATGCGCAGAGTGTAGATGATGGGAACGATGGCAAGCGTCATCGACACGCCACGAGCGAGTTGAATGCCCCAAAACCAAAAACCGATGCGCGCAACAGCCGCTTGGGCTTCGGGGTAATAGCCCTTGGTGAAGAATTGATACGTGATCGAGCCAAAGATCAAGTAGTAGACGACGTAGGCGAAACCCGAAAGCAGAATCCGAAAGACGGCCGAAACTGGGGTGCGATGCGCAACGCTGGGCTCGCTTTCCTTGGCCATCCTCAGAAACTTCGCAAGCAACGCAAGAACCACGGCGAAAATCAGATACATCACGACGGAGCTGGCAAGATTGCGGGTGGCCTCCTGGCTGAAGCCGGGTGGTGAGAAGATGAGCGCTTCGGACCAGGTGCAAAGCGCGGTAACAATCAGGAAAACAGGAATAATCACTCCGAATTGACCGGCCACCTTTCGCGGACCGAACAGTGCCACGGGAACAAAGGAGGCGGCAAAGAGAATTCCGCAGAGCCACCACCCAATGAAATGTCCGGCACCGGCAGCAGCAATGGTGAACGGCAAACCACCCAGCAAACAGTAAAGCATTACGCGCAGTTTCATCGTCTTGTACCCCGTTTCTTCTTTTTCTTATATGCAGCGATAGACTTTTTTGCCCAGTCGAGCAGAGTTTCGTAGCGGCGGACCCCGCTTTCCAACGCGAGCGACCCGGAAAACGGCATGCTTGTTCTGTGAACTTTGAGGAATCTGCGAAGAGTGGGAATATACGCGGCTAATTCCTTGGCGAACGCCTTCAAAAACCGCACGGCTTGGGCTGACCCGACCGTTTCGCCCATGAAGCTGAAGCGCAGCATCAACTCGTCGACACCATGCACGACGTCATCGTGGGTGATAGCCTTCGTTTGCCACTCCCTGAACGCACGCTTGCCCGCAGAGGTAGGACGAAAAAGACGGCGGCGGCGAAGACCTGACGACGTATGGACCCGGCTGGAGACCAGGCGGCGCTTCTTGAGTCTTTGCAGGGCAGGGTAAATAGCGCCAGGGCTGTCACTGAATGTGCCCATCGGAGTATTGGCAAAGACCTTTCTCAGGTCATAGCCGGAGCGAGGCTGCTTGTGGAGCAATCCCAGAAGAGCATGGCCGAGGAGAGAATTCTCTTGCATAGTACGTAGCGTATTATAACGCTGCGTATTATTAAGTACAAGAGAGATTTACGCGGCTTCAGGATTGAGATTGCAGACCATGGTTTTAGAGTTGCGCACCTGGGGACCGCGCAGCGTTGCGGCGTGCCGTGAACTGGCAGTTGCCTGCGGTGATGAGCGAGGCATACACTTTCTGCGAGCAGAATTATGTTTGAACGCTACACGGAGCAAGCTCGGCGCGCCATCTTCTTTGCGCGCTATGAGGCTAGCCAGTATGGCAGCCTTGCTATCGAGTGCGAGCACATACTATTGGGCCTCTTGCGGGAAGACCGCAAGCTCATGAAGTGGTTTCCGAGCGAGAAAAACGTCGACCGGGAAATTCGCGCGGAGATCGAGAGAAGGATTACTCGCGGCGAACGAATATCGATATCACTGGAAGTTCCGCTGTCAAGTGAGTGCAAAAGAGCCCTGAACCTTGCGAGCGAGTCCTCTGAAAAGCTTGGACATCGCAAGGTGGATACAGAGCACTTATTGCTTGGCATCTTGCGCGTTGAAGGCTCACTGGCAGCCCAAATCCTTCTGGCGAGAAACCTCAAGCCTGACAAGATGGAGGCGGGCCTCGGCAAATCCAGTGAAGCCACTAATTGGACTCAGACAGCTATTTCCAGATTGAATAGCTTTTTAGCAGGCGTTCAATTATACGACTGGCAAGAGTTGGCTCCCTTTTTCTCGAAGTACGCACAATTCATCGATTGCTCGGGCCGGCGATGGGTTGGACGTGAAGAGATCGAGAAGCAATTTGCAGACCTCTTCGCGCCGTATGCGAAAAAGAGCGCTACGTTCATCCTTGAGGACACCGCATCCGGTCCAGCAGGATCACTGGTAGCAAGCATTGTATGGGAAAACGTGATGATGAATGGTAAAGCCGAAAAGACGATGCACCGCATGACGACCTTGATTGCACCGGAAGGCGATAGTTGGGCAATTTTTCTTTTGCAATTTACGCCGATTCTCAAGGACTGATGTGCCATTTCTTTTTGGAACCACATCTACGCGGGACAACGTGGTTACTCGAATTCGCGGCGGGGGGCGGACTGCTCGAGGCCAACGTGGCCGACGGCGATTTCGGCTTTGAAATAATTTTCACCCTTGACTGGGGAGGCGGCGAGGCGGCGGAGCATGGCAATCTGGCCGATGTGCGTCAGAGCGTCAGACACAGGGCCTTGGAAGAGGCCTTCGGCTGAGCCGCTCAATGGTTCGCCGGATGCAAGAAAATCGTCGAATTTTTTCAGGGCGCCGAAGAAACGCTCGATCTCCACGTCCCAAGGCAGCGGCTTGGAGTCCTGCCAGGCTTGCTTCCCTTGCGCAATGGAGAGCGCCCAGTCAAACAGGTCGCCCATATGGGCCAGAATTTGCGCGGGAGTGCGCGTCTTATCGCCGATGTGGAAGCTGCCGAAGTGGTCTGGCGCGTCGCGGAGAGCTTTGCCGCCACGGTAGGCGACAGTGGCTACGGTGTGGCGAAGGACTTGGCGGACAGGATCGGGTGTTGTCGTCATGGGGTTGTTTCCTTCAGTCATAAAAGTGTCGAAGAAGAGTTTAAACGCAGAGACGCAGAGTGCGCAGAGAAAAAATTGATGGGCCAAAGCAGGATACGGGGTGCAGCTCAGGCCTTCAGGCCCGAGGATTTTCTGCGGACGCATTGTGCCGACGACGGGGAACAACCTCACCCCTGAAGGGGTGAGCTGCAGTGATTGTGCGAGGTTATTGCTTGGTGTAGACGCGGACGTAGTCGACTAGCATGTGCTGGGGGAACATCGTGTTGGAGTCGGGAGAGCCGGGCCACGAGCCGCCGACGGCCACGTTGAGAATGATGAAGAAGGGGTGATCGAAAGCCCAGGTGCCGCCTGCGGGCCACTGCGATTGCGTGAACGTGGCGTAGAGATTGGAGTCGACATAGAAGCGTACAGTGCCGGGTTCCCACTCGACGGCGTAAAGATGAAAAGCGTCGGCGAAATTCTGTCCGGCGGGGAGGCTGAAAGGTGCGCTGGCATCGCTAGTCGGGCCATTAGTGCTAGGGCCGTGGAGCGATCCGTGGACCGTGCCGGGCTCTTTGCCGATATTTTCCATGATGTCGATTTCGCCGCAGGTGGGCCATCCGACGGAACCGATGTTGTTTCCCAACATCCAAAAGGCGGGCCACATTCCCTGCCCCTTGGGGATCTGGATGCGCGCCTCGAACCGGCCATAGGCCTGACTGAAGAGGCTTTGGGTTTTGATACGTGCAGAAGTGTAGTCGTTCGTTGTGCCTCCAGTGCAGACGTAGCCCGGCTGGCTCATTGCGGTGATGACTAGGTTGCCGCCCTTCATTTGAGCGTTCTGGGTCAGATTGGTGTAGCACTCGAGTTCGCTGTTGCCCCAGCCTTTGCCACCAGTGTCGTAGGTCCACTTTGAAGAATCCGGGGCCGTTCCATCGGCGCCGTTGAACTCATCGCTCCAGACTAACGTGTAGCCCGAGGAGGGCGGAGGAGGCGGTGGAGGTGGACTATAGGCGCTGCCGCAGCTCAACAGAAGCAGTGAGGCGGCTAGGAGAATTACTGCAACCGGCGGTGCAACTCTAAGTTTGGCCATATTCGGCGCACAGACTAAAGTCCGTGCTACTAGGAGAGATTCAGGGCGCGCTTGAACGACCCCTTCTCGCTGTCAATTTTTTTCTGGAGCTGGAGGATGGCGTAGAGAACGGCTTCGGGGCGCGGCGGGCATCCGGGAACGTAGACGTCAACGGGAATGACCTGGTTGCAGCCCTGCACGATGGCGTAGTTGTTGAAGACGCCGCCGGAAGTGGCGCATGCACCCATGGAAATGACCCACTTGGGCTCGGGCATTTGATCGTAAAGCTGGCGGATGACCGGAGCCATTTTTTGCGAGAGGCGGCCGGCGACGATCATCAGATCGGCTTGGCGGGGCGAGGGGCGGAACACTTCGGCGCCAAACCGCGCAAGGTCAAAACGGGCAGCGGCCATGGACATCATTTCAATGGCGCAGCAGGCCAGGCCGAAGCCGAGCGGCCAGATGGAACTCTTGCGCGCCCAGTTCACGGCCTTGTCGAGCGTGGTGAAGATGATGCCTTCGTCTTGCAAGAGGCTGCCGAAGTCGTCGGGCTTGGTCAGTGTGACGTGTTTGCCGAGTGATGTGCTCATGGTGTGCTGTCTCTGCCATTTTCGCATACCGGATGGACCAAAACAAATGAACAGGTTATTGCGCAACGGATAGTTCCGCTTATCTGCCACTCAAGCGGTGGACGCACCTAACGGAGCCTAACGCCGCCACGACCCGCCGCAAAAATACAGGCAGGCCCGTCCTGGTTGCGAGGATCATGCGAGTTTTGTGGCGCCAAGATACCCAGGCAACAGGCATAGTTTCCCCTCTCGACATCTTAAGGAGAAGGTTCGATAGAAAATGTGGGAATCGTGGCCCTTTACGGTCGATAGTCAGAACTAGATTCAGGGGCTTTCCGGAGGCTGCTTTGAACCCGCAGATGTAACCTTCGGGTTTGTTTTCGCTGGCCAGCCAAAGCAATTTCACATTTCCCTCAGAGCAACTCTGTATCAGAGACGCGGCAGTAGTTTCATTGCCGCGACCATCCGCTAGGTTCCCTCCTGACGACACGTCACAGAACAGATGAACAACGTCATATCCACTACGAATTTTTCTAAATAGTTCTTCCGTGTTTTCAAAGATAGTCTCCTCCGGAGTGGGATAGAACTGAGAATAGCAATGGCTATCGACCTTCAACAATTCCGCAAATCTAGGGTCCAAAGAAGCTACAAGAATCTTCGCTCCGACAACTTCCTTCTGGACGCGTTTCTTAAAAAGATCTTTGATTCCCAAGGGTGCCTCCTCGACATTCGCTCTAACAGATTAACTTTGCTAAAGCGGCCCCTAACCTATTTTATTTCTCTTCTATCAGACTGAAGTTCTACTCAACGGATCAACAGGAACTGACACTGAATCGCCTCGAATATGTATCAGGATGTTAACTGGTAGTCGGAGGGGGAGAGGGAACGGGTGCGGCGGAGGTAGGAGACGACGGAGCCGGGCCAGAGCGTGGTGATTTCGCCGGTGTTTTGGTCTTGATACCAACTTTTGCAGCCGCCGGATAGCCAGACTGTGCCGGTCATGCGGCGGTAGATTTCTTCAACGAAAGACTGCTGAATTTCGGGGCGGACTTCCAGGACGCGCTGATTCCTGCGCTTCATCAGCTTCAAGCACTTCATGGCGTAGCGAGCCTGCGCCTCGATCATGAGCACGACGGAATTGTGGCCCAATCCGGTGTTGGGGCCGAGAAGCATGAAGAAGTTAGGGAAGCCGGCGGTGGTAATCCCGAGATAGGCGGACATGCGCTTTCCCCAGGCTTCGTGAATCTCCACGCCGCCTTTCCCTACCACGCGGCAACCGATCAGCGGCTCGCTGGCGCGGAAACCCGTGCCGTAGATGAGCACGTCGATGGGGCGCTCGACGCCATCACGCGTGACGATGCTGTGCGGGCAGACTTCGGAAATCCCTTCGGTGACGAGTTCGACGTTGGAACGGTTCAGCGTGGGATAGTAATCGTCCGAAACGAGGACGCGCTTGCAGCCGAGCTGGTAATTCGGCGTGAGAGCGGCACGCATCTTTGGATCCTTGATCGCGCGCCCCATATGACGAAGAGAGATGCCCTCGACTTTTTTGCGAATGGATTCGTGGCCAAGAAAGCCGAGGACGCGAACCTCCTGCCGCCAGAAAATGTACTGGCGCAACGCCCAGCGAGTCAGGGGAATGCTGCGGAAGCGGCTCTTCCATTTTTCGCTGAAGGCAAAATCCATGCGCGGGACAATCCAGGGCGGCGTACGCTGGAAAAGATGAAGCTTGGCAACGCGGGGAGCGATTTGCGGAACGAATTGAATGGCGCTGGCCCCGGTGCCAACGACGGCGACGTTTTTGCCGGCGAGGTCTACCCGGTGATCCCAAGATGACGAATGAAACGCGGGACCCCGAAAACGGTCGAGGCCGTTGATCTCCGGATAACGCGGCACGTGCAGCGCGCCCATGCCGGAAACCAGGACGCGGGCGCGAATGCGCGCGCCATCCCCGACGGTGGCATTCCAGACGCCGGCGGATTCGTCCCAAATGGCTTCGCAAAAACGGGTATTCAGACGCAGATAGGGAGCCAGGCCGTAATGCTCGACACAACGTTTTAGATAAGCGTGAATTTCCTGCTGGCCGGGGTACATGCGCGTCCATTCGGTAGAAGGGGCGAAAGAAAAAGAATACAAGTGGGAAGGAATATCGCAGGCGCATCCAGGATAACGGTTGTCCCACCAGGTGCCACCGATGTCGGGGCTCTTTTCGAGGATGAGAAAAGAATTCATGCCGACCTCGAGGAGTTTGATGCCCATACAAAGGCCGGAGAAGCCGCCACCGATGATGAGGACGTCGACATCGGTCACGGCGGAATTGGCGGTGTTGGCGGCGGATTCGGTCATGCAGAGGTCATCACTTCCTTCTTGGATTGCGAGGAGGCAACTTGGGCGCGAAGAAACTCGGCGCTTTCGCGGAGCGATTGACGCGCTTCCGGAATCAGGTGGGGAGCGAGCTGCCAGGCGTGAGGAACGACCGGCCAGATCTTCAGTTCGACGCGAACTCCGGCGGCACGGGCGCGTTCGGCGAGGCGCGTGGAGTCATCGAGTAGAACTTCGTCCGCGCCGACGTGAATGAGCAGCGGCGGCAAGCCGGAGAGATTGGCGTAAAGAGGAGACGCAAGCGGATTACGCGGATCGGTGTCGCCAAGATAGTAGCGCGCGGAGAAGGCAACACCGGGGCCGTCGAACATGGCGCAACGGTCGCTGTTTGTGCAAATGGAATCTCCGGTCGCGGCAAGATCGGTCCAGGGTGAAAAAAGCGCTGCAGCTGCGGGGAGCGGAACGCTAGCACCACGAAGGGAGAGCAGGAGAGCGAGCGCAAGTCCGCCGCCAGCGGATTCACCCGCGACTACGATGTTCTGCGGCGTGTAGCCCGCGGTGAGGAGCGCACGGTAGAAGCCTAGGGCGTCTTCGATGGCGGCAGGAAAGCGATTTTCGGGCGCGAGGCGGTAGTCCGGAGCAAAAACGTGAAAACCGTGAAGTGCAAAGTAAACAGTGATCGACCTGTGCGTCTCCGCTGAGCAGGCAAAATAGCCTCCACCGTGCAGATAGAGCAGCACCGTGTCGCCCGGTGAAGGGCCCTCGATGCGCTCGCCGGGAACCCCGCCTAGATGAGCGGGAAAAATCTGGACGGAGGAAGGAACCTTGTAAGGATCGGGGCGTAGGATCTTGCGCGCGATTCGATAATCCCGCACGCCCTTGAGACGGCGCTTGACGCGCCATTTGACAATCCACACTGCAAGCCGCGCTTGAAGGCTGACTGACATCCCCCGCCACCGGAAATGAAGTTTTAAGACGGAGAGAGAATATCACTCCCTGATTCGACACGGGTGACGAAAGACGAGGCGCCTCCGCTCAGGCTGCGGAACGTTGGCCCGTGGCGCAATCTTTTGTACGCCGGAGAGGTTTTTGGAATTTCCGGCCGCGCCAAACCAGAAAAACGCACGCCGCAATGAGAATGGAAGTCAGTCCCACTAAAACGCGCGATTGCGAAGGTGACTGGGTTTGCTCCGACTGCAGATGGACGCTAGCCAAAGAGGGCAAAGCGGCGCGATCCGGAATGGATCGTTCTCGCTTCGGGGCGACCGCAGAGGGTGAAGCCGATTGAGAATCGGTTTGATCCCCAAGGGGCGGAAGCGCTCCAGTTCCGGAAAGTTCGAACTCTGGCCCGTTCCCAGTCCCCAGCTGGCCGGCCGCCTGGACTTGATAGCGGCTGTTGGCGGATGCAAACGGCTCGAAGGAACTTGACTGCGAGGAGAACTTCATAGTTAACGGAATCATGACCGCAAGCTGCTGCACCGGAAGAGCGCGTCTTGGATGGAACATGGCATGGCCGTGGTAGGGCAAGTCGTAGTTGAAGGCCAACTTGGTTGCTCCAGGACGTAAGGGGAATTTCAACACGTAATGTCCCGGCTCGCCGGCCACGGGAGTTGCGGCAATCGTCGCGCCTGCCTCCCCGGGACCTGCCGCGAGAACCGAATCAATCCTGGCGTTTGCCGGCAAATATACTTCAAATGTACGCGCGCCCGCCTGCGTCAGCGGCGGGTTGGATTCGTTTTTGAGTTGGATCAGGTCAGAGACGTGGAGTAGATTTCCGATTGTTCCGATGCGAAGGACTTCGATGCTGCCAGTTACACCGCGCACTTTCGGTGCCGTATCGAAGACTTTCATGGAAACGACGTCGCCGACGGAGACCTGCTGATCGTAATTGACGCCCTGGTGGAGCACGCGCACCAGGTAAGGTTTATCGGGATGATGCACATTTAGGGCAAACACGCCCTGTCCATCGGTCCGCACGCGCGCTTCCTCGTGCATTTCGGTATCCAGCCGTACGAGAATCACCTCGTCGCCGGCAGCGGGTTCGCCGCGGCTCAGATTGCGGACCGAGCCATTGATGCCGTTCGCACTGCGTGCAACGATGGGAGAAAACGCAAGCAGCAGCGCAAAGGTCCGCACCTTCCGAAGCCTGTATCCATTTTGGCGCCGAAAACGGTTCGTCATTCGCTTACCACTGCGCCGACCGAAGACGTCGTACGGCGCGGTCCTCGCCCGAACATGATGCCGGTCTCGACTTCCACGGGCTTTCCGTCGCGCAGATAGGGTTTGAACCTCCATTGAGCGAGGGCATCTGAGATCGCTTTTGCCTGCTCAGGAAACGCGCTAAGAAAATGAATGTGTTTTACCTTGCCTTCCTTGTCGATGATGATGCGGACTGGAACCGGATTGAATCTGTTTTCGGTGAAGATGGGATCGACTCTCGCCATCACGTTTTCGTCGCTCGCGTAATCCTTGATGCACTCAGCGACGTCACCTCCGCCCCGGCCAGAAATGGGACCGGCATCCGCTGGCAAAGTCGTCTTGCTCATATCTTGAATCAGAGCTGCCAGTAGCTTGGTGTCGCGGCTGGTAAAGACAAACTGAACCGTGTGACAACGGATTTGAGTGGCCAAGACGTGCCAGTGCAAGCCCGCCACTGGAGAAGCATAGTCAAAGCGGACGAAGGAGTGGTCCCCTATCCGAACCATCGTCGGTGGTTGTTCTACTGTGTAGTCCGCACTCAAGCTCTCCTTGTCGTAGTTGATCAGCTCGAGCGCGTTCCCTCCCGGTGTAAGAGTGAAAAACAGATCCTGAGCGGCGATCATGACACTGCCTCGCCCTGTGCCCTTGAACGTGTCTGAAGGCCGGATTTGCGCGAGCACGTAGTGGCCACTGTCCGAAGGTGGCGGCCCGCTGTACTTCTCGGTCCACTCCGAGGATAGGGGGTAGGTGAGACCAAAATACGCGTTGCTGTAGACATTGTTGGCGACTCTCCCGCCTTCAGGGAGAGGTGTCACAGAATCGCTGGCACTCGACCAGGCACCCTTTACCAGGATGGCCTCCGTCGGCAGCTTCTTCGCTTCGGGGTTGCTAGAAAAGTCGCCACCGCTTTGAGGAGAGCCCCAGGTCTGGACAAGAACCGGGAGGGATAGGCCGAGAAGAACGAGCATGCGCGCGAAATGAATCCACATATTCAAGGCGCCTCTTTTCAGAACAGAACGAAGCAGGCGAGGCACGTTCGCGCCTCGCCCGCAGAGTTGAGGTGATGGCCTACAGTGAGCGCAGGAAGTTCAACAGGTCCTGCTTCTGGCTGGGGGTCAGTGAATCAAAGTTCTCTTCGACCTGGGTGGCTTCGGAACCGCTGCTCTGATGAGCTTCGATTGCTGCCAGCAGATCGGCTGTACGGCCATCGTGCAGGAAGAAAATGCGTTGGCCGAGTCCCCACAACGGGGCCGTGCGGAACTGGTCGCCGCCAGCGCCCCCTTGGGAGACGTTGTCCGCCAATCCTGCGCCCATATGATGAATTTCGATGTCAGACAACAAGTTGGCAGTGGCGTTGCTCAAGCCAGCCGTCAACCTAGAGGCCTGGGTGGTGAGCGACGGCGTATGACAAAGGGCACAGCCGATGGCGCTAAAAAGTTTGCGGCCATTGGCGATCGATGCGGCCCCTCCCGGTAAGGTAGTGGAGGGTGTAGGCTGGTCCAAGAACTGCATGAACGTATTGAACAGCCCGGCGTCGCTGGTGACGGCGGAGGCGGTGGAGCCATCGGAATGGGTGATGTCTTCGGGGTAGCCGGTTCCCGCGAGGTTCAAGCAGTTGGAGGGAAGCCCGCTTCCGGATTGGTCTTCGCCTGGCAGCGGGCGATCCTGCGTAAACAGCTCGTTGGAGATGCCCATCTCCACGTTGTAGGCCTCACCGGAGAAGATCATGAGCGACTTATTCTGGGCCTTCCATCCAAAACGGCTGATCGTGCCGTCATTGCCGTTGTGGTTAAAGGTGCCGCTGATCCCGAGATTATTGCTCCTCTGCGCCCTCTGGTTCGCAAGCAGGGTTGAGTCATCAATGTTCGCCATAAGGCCAGTGCCAAACGTCGGTGTAGGAATGCGGAAAATGATGTTATTGGTGGCCCTCGCGACATTAAAGCTGGGCTGCTGAAGACTGCACGTGCCCGCGTCAGTCCGGCCGGAGACGGTGAACAAGTCTTCTACTCCTCCGTTGGGCGCGCTCGGGTTGGGATTGCCGAATCGGTCAAAGAAGAATGGGAACCGGGCTTCGCGCACCGGGCCATTGGCCGCCACGAAATACGGGATGCTGTTGGTGCTGCCGCTCACGAGTCCATTGGCGATCACCTGACTTTGAGGGTTCGGCCCGATGTTAGGGAAGACACCAGAGGCTGGGCTGGTTCCGCCCGGAGCCGGTTGTGAATGGCATGCTCCGCAGGAATCCAGGTTGAACCGTGGCCCCAGACCTGGGTTGTCTCCAGTCACAGTTTGGTGCTCATTGAACTGCACCAGTCCGGTTTGAAAAAAGGCAAGATCATTTGGATTGGCCGAGACGGAAGCCAGCGGCTGGCCGGCATTCACTCCCGTGGTGCTGCGCACTCCTGGATCGCTTTGCGCAAACGCCATTCCTGGAAGCAATAGCGTCAACAAGCATGCAAAAACCGACGCGAGTTTTGTTATTTTCATTCCTGATCTCCTTGGCCTAGGAAGTGCACTTCCATCTCGTGATTTGGCACACTTCCGGACTGCAAACTACCAGCAATTGGGGAATCTCACACCAGGTGTGAGTGGTCGCCAAATGCCAGTCAAGAATAGAATGCGTTCCTTTTACTACTCGCCCCGTGGCAACTCAAGACAAAGTGATTAGCATTGCCGGGCTTTCATTAGCTTTTTGTGTAGTCGTATTGCTTTCGGTAGCGCGCTGGCGCCTGCGTAAAGCGCCGTTCAAACGCGCGGATGAAACTGGAAGCATGCTCGTATCCAACGTCGTGGGCGATTTCTTTCACGCTCATATAGCTGCTTGTTAATAAGTGCGCGGCTCTCTGGAGCCTTCGTTCGTTTAACCATTCACCCATGCAGACTCCAGTCTCGTGCTTAAACAGGCGCTGGAGATAGGAGGGGCTCAAGTGAAATTCGAGGGCGAGATCGCGGATGGTAAGCGCCGTCCCAGTTTCAGTCATCCGCAGAATCCTTTCCACACGCGCTTCCAACACACAGGCTGCGAATTGGCCGGACGGGGCGGTGGCAGTAGTGTGTGGCGCACCCTCACCTGAGGCGAGGGTATCCGTATTGTCTCTTCTTGACAAAACGACATGAGTATCCAATCTGCGCAAAGGGACCTCCGCAGGGTTCATCTGGTGCGTTTGCGCTTGGAATAAGCTGAATATGTGCGCGGCAGAGTCTCTTGCAGAGAGCCCAAGCGTTAGACGGTCGGAATTGATTTTGTGGTCCGAAGGGCTCAGCGGTTATTCAAGAACTTCGCCAACTTATTGGCAAGCTTCCTTGGCCAGACCGAGGCTGGCTGCCTCGTCCTTCAACCACACTCCCTGTTCCTCCAAATCGACTGATGGAGACTGTGCTGGGCGCCGGAAGCAATCAGAATTGGGAATATCGCTTCCAAGGTGAATTGCGCGGAAACTATCAGCCGCGTGGATGGCTGTATATAGTACGGAAGGACAGTCTAAGGACAGGTGAATTCGTCCGGCATGGCTGTCAGACTTTCAGCACGATTTTGCCGAATTGCGAGCTGGATTCGAGATAAGCATGGGCAGCGGCAGCTTCAGCCAAAGGAAAAATGCGGTCCACGATGGGCTTTAGCCTGCCAGCTGCGACCAGCTTCATCACCGTTTGCAATTCGGACTTTGTGCCCATGTATGAGCCGACGAGTGAAAGCTGGCGGCTGAAGAGGAAACGGAGATCGACTTTGGCGTCGAAGCCGGTGGTTGCACCGCAGGTGACCAGACGGCCTCCAGCGGCTAGGCTGGCAAGACTATCGTCCCAAGTGGCCGTTCCAACGTGCTCGAAGACGACGTCCACGCCACGCTTATTGGTAATCCGGCGGACCTCTTCGCGGATTTTTTGCGTTTTGTGATTGATGAGATGGTCGGCGCCCAGTTGCTTAGCCTTCTGCAGCTTTTCGTCGCTGCCCGCGGTGGTGATGACCCGCGCGCCGAAGAACTTTGCAATTTGAATGGCAGCACTGCCAACGCCGCTGCCGGCTCCAAGGACAAGTACATCTTCTCCGGGTTGCAGCTCAGCTCGGGCTACGAGCATGTGCCAAGCGGTTTGAAATACCAGCGGAATCGAGGCGGCTTCCTCGAAAGTGAGGTTTTCTGGATAAGGGAGGCAGTTCACTTCTGGCGCGCGAACAAATTCGGCGCAGCCGCCGTCCATCATGTACCCGAGGTTGGTGAATTGGCGGCAGCGGTTGTCCTGTCCGGCGACACACGCGGCGCATTTGCCGCAACTCACTCCCGGAGCAAGGACAACTTTCTGGCCGACCTTGACCGTGCTGACGTCCGCTCCAATCTGAGCGATTGCGCCGGAGATATCGCTGCCGGGAATATGTGGAAGCGGAAACGTCACGCCGGGAATGCCGCGCCTCACCCAAAGGTCGAGATGATTCAGCGCGCAAGCCTTCACACTAACAAGCACTTCGTTCGGCCGAATCACTGGCTCTGGCGCTTCAGCATATTTCAATACCTCCGGTCCACCGTGCGCGTTGAAGACAATGGCTTTCATGAATCCTCCAATTCGTCTTTGAGAGTCCGAAAGGTAGCATTCACACGAAGGAGTGTCCAGAAAGTGGCGTGCGTTGACAGCGGCACGCGTGCGCCGTAGGCTGAGACTTGGACTGAATACAAGCTCCACAGCCAGGAGTGGCTGTGCTACAAAAAAGAAGATGGATCTTTTTGAAGAAATCGTCAGGATGCGGCGGGCCGGGCAGCGGGCGGCGCTGGCTACGATTGTGCACACCAACGGCTCGATCCCAAGCTATGAGAGCTCCAGGATGCTGGTGCGCGAGGACGGTTCGATTGCCGGAACGATCGGCGGCGGCTGCGTGGAAGCGGAAGTCTGGGCGGCGGCCAAAGAGGTAATGCAGAAGGAATCGCCGCGGAAGATGGTCTTTAATCTGAACAATGAAGCGAGTTACGACAATGGCCTGATATGTGGCGGCACGCTGGAAGTTTTCGTCGAACCGATTCTGCCCCAGCCGATGCTCTACCTTTTTGGCGGCGGACATGTCTCGATGGCGGTCTCAAGAGCCGCCAGCGCGGCCGGTTTCGGAATCGCCGTGGTGGACGATCGCGAATCGTTTGCGAACAAAGAGCGCTTCCCGATGGCGCATGAGATTTACACCAATTACGAAGAAGCCTTCGAGAGAATCCGTCCGAATCCGTCGAGCTACCTGGTGATTGTGACGCGGGGCCACAAGGAGGACATGCGTGTGCTGGCCTGGGCGGTGCGCACGGAAGCGCGGTACCTGGGAATGATCGGCAGCAAGCGCAAAGTTTTGTCAGTTTACAAGGCGCTGGAGAATGATGGCTATAAGCCGGAAGAATTCGAGCGCGTCTATGCGCCGATGGGACTGGAGATTGGCGCACTCTCGCCGGAAGAGATTGCCGTAAGCATCGCCGCTGAATTGGTGGCGGTGCGCCGCAATGCAGCGAACGCCGCGCATAAAAAATTGAAATACGAAGCCTTCGCTTCGCCCATCCTGCAAAAGGGCGAACGCTGAAAAGGAGTAAATGCTCGCCGCCGTCATTCTCTCCGGCGGGGCCTCGAGCCGAATGGGCTCGCCGAAGGCACTACTTCCCTACCAGGGCCGTCCTTTCCTCGAACATCTGCTTGAAGTAACCGCGCTCCCAGAAATCGGCGTGCGCCGCGTGGTGCTCGGAGCACACGCGGAGCCCATCGCAAAAGTGATCAATCTGAAGGCCGATGAAATCGTGATCAATCACGAATGGGAAAAAGGACAGTTGAGTTCGATCCAAGCGGCCCTGCGCAGCCTGCCGCCGGGAACGGACGGCATGCTGCTCTGCCTGATCGATCACCCACTCATCAGCAACGCGCTGGTTCAGGATTTGATCGAACAGTTTTACAAAACGAAAGGCCCTATTGTCCTACCGGTCTATGAGGGACGCCGCGGCCATCCGGTTATTTTTTCCGCATCTTTGTATGACGAACTGCTTCGTGCCCCGCTCGAAACGGGGGCGCGTACGGTGGTATGGGCTCACAAAGGAGAGATCGAAGAAGTGCGAACGAATGAAGAAGGCTGCGTGTTGAACCTGAACGACCCGGAAACCATGAATACGGCGCTCCGGCCAAAGAGCTAACGATTTTCAGAAGACAACTTTTGGAGGAGTGCGTTGACGGCGTCGGCGGCGAGTTGTGCGCCGTGGAAAGTTGCTGGTGGAAGTCCGCCAAGGGACTGAGAAAGGGATTCCGCTGTAATGGAGCCCACTTCCGCAGGCGTGCGATCGCGGAGTTCTACAGTCAATAGCGAAGCGCAAGCAATCGACGTCGTGCAGCCGCGGCAAAGGAAACGCGCTTCCACGATGCGGCCGTCTCCGATTCGCGCGGAAAGTTTTAGAATGTCGCCGCAAACAGGATTGCTGACTTCCACGGTGGCAGTGGCGCCGGGAAGTTCGCCGGCGTTGCGCGGATTGCGAAAGTGATCCAGAACGGCTTCGCTGAACATCTCTCTGAGTATCCCAAAGGAAGCAACGGAACTGCAACGCAGCAGAAATCCATCCTCAACGGCGAGACGCAAAGTTCGCAGAGCACGGAGGAATCGGCAGGAGTGCCTGTTCTACAAGAACGATTACTTTTTCGGGGGCAGGAACTTCTTCTCGATGGAGGCAACAACGACGTAGTTTGGGTCGACCATTTCTGTAAGATGGATTTTTCCCACCTTGGAAAGCAACTCGTAGGTGTCGAGTTCAGAGAGCCCATAGTCGGCGTGAATCCACGCAACGAGCTCAGTAAAAGCTATGCGCAGCGCGTCATCCACGGGGCGGTAAATGCCTGCGCACATGATTTCTTTTTCGTTTTCAAATCGCGGCCAGTTCGTGTGTTTTCCCTTCACAAGATCTACTTGCAAACGAGCTCTCATCGGCACCTCGATGGCCGTGCCCGCGATTTCGCCATCGCCCATCGCTGCGTGGCCGTCGCCGAAGTAAAGCAGGCCGCCTGTAACATTCACTGGCAGATAGAGCATATTGCCGGCGGATGCTTCCGGCGCGTCCATGTTGCCGCCAAACTCGGCTGGCACGACCGAGCTGCGCGCTTCGCCATTGGAAGGCGCCACGCCGATGCAGCCCAAAAACGGGTGCAGCGGGATTTCGACTTTGTAATTCGAATCGAGCGCCTGAAATGTCGCGGTGTTGCTGGCGTGGTCGATCGGATAAAACCAGATCTTTTCCGGCAACGCGGGGTGAAGCATCGGCGTGTAATTTGTTGCATTGAGCGCCCCGAAGCCCGGTGCGAATGCCCCGAGGCCCTGATTGCCGTCCACCTGCAAATCGAGAATATGGATCACAAGAGTGTCGCCAGGCTCGGCGCCTTCGATGAAAAATGGCCCCGTCAAGGGATTGTCTCCTTTGACGAGCGCTTGCGTATCCCCGGGCTTCTTGATGGCGTTGCCAAAACAATCGAGCGAGTTGGCTTCCAAAATGTTTCCAGGACGCAAGCGAGCTACCGGCGTCGCAACACCGTACACGTATTTCACATTGTCGATGGTGGCGTGATATTGAACCACTTCTGGCTTGGAAGGCGAAGACGAAGTCTGGGCCAAAGTTGAAAGCGGAAGAACCAGGCTAAGCGCAAAGACATGGATACGCACGGGTGACCTCCAAAAGTAAGGGAGGAGTGCAACATACTCGCGCAGCGGAGTCAACGAGACCTGCGTGAGCGAAACTTGGCCGGGCGGTCTGCTATCCTCTTCCGGTAACCATGAAAGCGAGTCGCATCGCACCCTTGCGCATTGTTTCGCTGGCGCCCAGTGCAACCTCTATATTGTGCGCTATCGGCGCGGAGGGCTTCCTCGTTGGCGTGACTAGGTGGTGCGCGGACGTCGCTCCAGTGAACAAGCTGCCAAAATTGGGCGATTGCTGGCACATGAAATCGGTGGACGAAATTCTGCGGCTAAAGCCGACCCTCGTCATAGGCTCCGTGCCGTACAAGCAGGAGACGGTAGCAAAACTCCTCGACCAGCGGCTCAATTTCCTGGCCATGAATCCGCGCACCCTCGCTGACATCGAAGGGGATATTCTTTTGCTTGGCGGCATCACTCAGCGGACGGCGGCTGCCGAGAGACTGGTCGAGAAGATGCGCAAGTCGTTTGCGCAAATCGAGAGGAGCGCGCGACGATTCAAAAACCACGCTCGCGTTTATTGCGAGGCATGGCCGAACCCAAGAATCAGCTCTCCGCCCTGGGTCGGTGAATTGGTCAGAATTTGTGGCGGCGAGATGGTGGTTCCGGCCGGCGAAAAGATCACCGACGTCCAGATAGCGTCGGCAAGACCCGAGATCATCCTCCTCGCCTGGGCCGCAACGGGAATGAAGTCAGACCCGAAGCAGTCTTACAAAGTTGCCGCGTGGAAAAATGTGCCGGCGATTCAAAATCATCGAGTCCACGTCATCAGCGATGAGTTACTGAACACGCCTGGGCCGCCGCTGATCGCAGGCGCGCGCGAATTATGGAGCGCGCTGCGCTCACTACGCCGGGAACAATGACTGAAAGCGAAACTGTGATGATTAGGCAGAGACGCCGAGAGCCTAGGAACGCAGCGAGATGATAACCGTAGCAGTAGCCGTGATTGAGCGCAGCGACCGGCGACTGTTGATCGGCCAGCGCCGGAAGGATGATACTTCTCCGCTAAAGTGGGAATTTCCCGGCGGAAAAGTTAGGAACGCCGAGGCGCCAGAGGCCGCGCTCGCGCGGGAATTGCAGGAAGAGCTAGGCGTGACGATGCTGAAAAGCGTGGAGCTAGGCCGCGTACGTCATCAATATGCCGGAACGCCCGACGAGCTGGAAATCCGCTTCTTCGCTGCCACAATCGCGGAATCCGAATTGGCGCCCAAAGCGTTTGAACAAATTGCCTGGGTGTTGCCAAAAGAACTGGGCAGCTACGATTTTCTCGCCGCGAATCGCCAACTCATCGCGCAACTGGCGACCGGCCGGATCAAGCCCGCGGAAATTCTCGAAGGCGCGTGAGAATCCGTTCCCGAAACCCTCAAGTAATGAGCTAATCCGCTTTTTGGACTTTTAGGAAATCACCGGATTCGGCTTGTCTGCATGGATGCCGAGATCTTTGATCGCTTTATCGAGCACAGAACGTTCGATCTTGCCGTCCACGAAAAGTTCGTGCAGCGTAGCCAACGTGATGAACCGGGAGTCAACCTCGAAGAATTCACGCAAAGAAGCGCGACCTTCGCTGCGCCCGAAACCGTCAGTTCCCAGCGACGCCAGATGCCGCGGCATCCACTTGCTGACCATATTCGGCAAGGTCTTCAAGTAGTCCGAAGCCGCGACGAGCACGCCGGCCGCATCCGCGAGGCATTTGGTAACGTACGGCACACGGGCCTTCTCGCCGGGGTGCAAACGATTCCAGCGCTCCGTCTCGATGCCGTCGTTATAAAGTTCCTTGTAGCTGGTCACGCTCCAGACATCGGCGGCCACGCCGTACTTGGTCTCGAGAATTTCCTGAGCCCGCAAAGTTTCGTTGAGAATCGCGCCGCTTCCAAACAATTGCGCGCGCAACTTCGATTTCGTGTTGGCGGAAGTCCGGAACCGGTACATCCCGCGCAGAATGCCGTCTTTCACATCTCTCGGCATGGCCGGCATGGCGTAAGGCTCATTCATGACCGTGATGTAGTAGAAGACGTTCTCGCCATCTTTGTACATGCGGCGAATTCCGTCCTGGATGATGACCGCGATTTCATAAGCAAACGCTGGATCGTACGCTTTGATGTTCGGAACGGGCAGCGCGAGGATCTGGCTATTTCCATCCTGGTGCTGGAGCCCTTCGCCAGAGAGTGTAGTCCGTCCCGATGTCCCGCCGAGCAGGAACCCGCGTGTACGCATGTCGGCAGCGGCCCAAATGAAGTCTGCAATGCGCTGGAAGCCGAACATCGAATAATAGATGAAGAACGGAATCGTATTGATGCCATGGGTCGCGTACGCGGAACCCGCGGCGATGAACGATCCCATCGAGCCGGCTTCCGTGATTCCCTCTTCGAGGATCTGCCCGTCTTTCGCTTCCTTGTAATAAAGCAACGTATTCACATCGACGGGTTCGTACTTCTGACCTACGCTCGAATAAATCCCCGCAGTACGGAACAGCGATTCCATGCCGAACGTGCGAGCTTCGTCTGGAACGATAGGAACAACGAGCTTGCCAATTTCCGGATCCTTGAGCATCTTGCGCAGCATGCCCACGAACGCCATAGTCGTTGAAACTTCCCGGCCCTCGCTGCCTTCGTGAAACTCTTTGAAAAGTTCATCGTGGTCGGCAACCAGCGGCTTCGTTCGAATGCTGCGCTTGGGAACATATCCGCCCAGTGATTCACGCCTCGCCCGAAGATATTGAATTTCCACGCTGTCCTCGGCCGGCCTGTAAAATGGAACCTCAATACAATCCTCGTCGTTTAGCGGAATGCCGAAGCGCGAACGGAATTCGCGCAATTCGTCTTCGTTGAGCTTCTTCTGTTGGTGAGTAACGTTCTTGCCCTCGCCCGCTTCACCCAACCCGTAACCCTTGATCGTGCGCGCCAGAATCACCGTTGGCGAGCCCTTGTGCTCCACAGCCGCTTTATACGCGGCGTAGACCTTGCGAGGGTCGTGCCCGCCGAGACGCAACCGTCGCAAACTTTCATCGGACATGGGTTCGACGAGCTTCAGCAAACGCGGATCACTACCGAAGAAATGCTCACGAACGTAAGCGCCGGAGGAAACCACCAATTTCTGGTACTCGCCATCAACCAGCTCGCCCATCCGCTTGACCAGCAGGCCTTCCGTATCGCGTTCGAAGATGGGATCCCACTCGCTGCCCCACAAAACTTTGATGACGTTCCAACGCGCGCCGCGGAACGCCGACTCAAGTTCCTGGATAATCTGTCCATTGCCACGCACCGGGCCGTCGAGCCGCTGCAAATTGCAGTTGATGACAAATATCAAATTGTCGAGCTTTTCGCGCGAAGCCAGCGTGATTGCTCCAAGCGATTCCGGTTCGTCCGTCTCGCCGTCGCCTAGAAACGCCCACACTTTGGCGTCCGTCGCAGGCTTCAGCCCGCGGTCCTCCAAATACCGGTTGAAGCGCGCCTGATAAATCGCCATCAGCGGGCTCAAGCCCATCGATACTGTAGGAAACTCCCAGAAGTCCGGCATCAGCCACGGATGCGGATAAGAAGAGAGCCCTCCGCCGGGTTTCAACTCGCGACGAAAATTTTCCAATTTTTGCGCGCTCAGGCGGCCTTCGAGAAAGGCGCGGGCATACATTCCGGGGGATGCGTGGCCCTGAAAATAAACCGTGTCACCTTCGAAATCCTCGCTGCGCGCGCGGAAGAAGTGGTTGAAACCCACCTCATAGAGAGTTGCCGCCGAAGCATACGTGGAAATATGGCCGCCAATGTTGTGCTCAACACGGTTCGCGCGCACCACCATGGCCAGCGCGTTCCAGCGGATCAAGCTCTTGATGCGCCGCTCCAGTTCCTGGTCACCGGGGAAAAGCGGTTCGAGGCGCGGGGGAATCGTGTTGGCGTACGGCGTATTCGCCGTGAACGGCAGGTCGATGCCGTTGACCGTGGCGTGCGCTCGTAGGCGCTCCAGAATTTCCGCGGCGACTTCCGGACCGCTCGATTCCAAAACGGAATCCAGCGACTCAAGCCACTCCTGAATCTCCACGTCTTCCATGCCGTGCGGCTGGGTCGATATTTCGTTGTCCATAACTTCGGTCAGTCCCTCGACTTTCAATTTCGCGGTAGTTACGCAGCGAGCGCGGTAAGCCTGTGCAATCTTTCGACAACATAGAATACACCGGCAAGACATTCTCTGCACGGGCGGGCGAAAGATTTCAGGTGGTGTTGAGAAACAATAGACGGTTGGCCGGTGTCCTCTGGCCAATCACAAAGTGCGCCCGCCATCGACCACAAGCACGTGCCCAGTTATAAAATTCGACTGAGCTAGAAACACGACGGCGTCCTCAATGTCTGAAGGAGCACCTGTTCGGCGTAGCGCCGCAAGCTTGATAAATTCCGCCTCCCATTCCGGCGGATCGCCGGGCATCGTGATGGTTCCGGGAGCGATGGCGTTGACGCGTACTTCCGGCGCCATAGCCTTCGCAAGAACTTTGGTCAGCATCACCACGCCTGCCTTCGAAACAGAGTGTGCGATATATCCTGGCCAGCCGAGCAGCCCGCCGGTGTCTGCAAAATTAATGATGCAGCCCTTGCTTCTCCGCAGCAGCGGGGCCGCCGCTTGCGCGCAAAAAAATGGCGCTTTCAGATTCGAATCGAGTGAAGTGTCCCAGACTTCCTCTGTCGTGGAGATGATACTCGAAGGTAGAAAATTTGCCGCGCTATTCACCAGAACATCCAGCCGCCCGAACTGCTTTGCAGCTTCGTCAAACAGCCGCTTGATTTCAGACACGCTGCCCAAATCCGCCGCGATCGCAAACCCGCGCCGCCCCAATTTCTCGATCTCTGCGACCGCTGACAGCGCATCAGTTGCCGAGGATCGGTAATGAACGACAACGTCCGCGCCCTCTTCCGCCAGCCGCAACGCCACAGCACGCCCCAGCCGCTTCGCGGCGCCAGTGACAAGCGCCACGCCCCCGCGCAAAGCCTCGCCCAGTTTCTTGTCTTCTTCCATGATGTCGAGCTTGAAACCCTAACACATTCGCGCAGGACGGGCATTCCACCTTACAATCACCCACCTGGAGGACCCATGCACCTCGATCTCTTGGCCATCGCCGCCCACCCCGACGACGTCGAACTGACTTGCGGCGGTACCCTTCTAAAAATGGCTCACCGCGGCTACAAGACCGGCATCCTCGATTTGACCGCGGGAGAAATGGGAACCCGTGGCACTCCCGAGACGCGCGCCAAGGAAGCCGCCAAAGCCGCCAAGCTCCTCTCCGTCAAATGGCGCGGCACCCTCGGCGTCCCCGATTCCGACGTCCAGCCCGGGCGCCAACACAAACTCCGCCTCGCAAGCGTCATCCGGCAGCTCCGCCCCAAAACAGTCATCCTCCCTTACTGGGAAGCCCGCCATCCCGACCACTACCATGCCTCAACCCTCGGCTACGAAGCCTGTTTCCTCGCAGGACTAAAACAGCTGCCCGTCGAGGGCGAAGCCTACCGCCCCTTCAAGATCCTCTATTCCATCTCTTACGCCGATGTTCGCCCCACGTTTGTCGTGGACATCACCGCCCAATACGAGCAGCGCCGCAAAGCCATCCTTGCCTTTGGCTCCCAATTCCGGCCCAAGAAAGGCGAGTCGTCCGGCACGCATAAAAAGCAACAAGTCTTCCTGGCCATCGACCGCCTCGAGGATCAAATGAACCTTCTCGCCCGGCATTACGGTGAGCTGATTGGCGTGAAACACGGCGAGCCATTCCTGCAGAAGGAATTGATGAAGGTGGAAGATGTTGTAAAGATGGAAGTTCGGTCGATCTGAATGAGGAACGCCTTAATCGTCCTGCGCTGGGGAAAACCCGGGTATGGTCTGTCCCGCCCCGGCGCGCTCGACCCGCACTCGGATTTGGGCCTCGTCCTCAGCTCCCGATTTGCGCAAAATGACCATGGTATTCAACGCCTCGGAATACAGGCGCGTCACCAAGTAAATGTCCTTCGTCCCGTCCTTTTTCCAAAGCTGGCCGATCTGGATCTTCGTCGCGCTCATAAGTAACCAGCTTTGACTGTAGAGGGCGAGGCGAAGTGTGTCAACTGCTCCACCGGGGCGAGGTACGCACTCGGTACGCCATCGTTTCCGTTCCGACGGTTCTGAAATCGGCTATCGGCTCTGGGAATAGAAAACCTTCTTCCAGCGTCTCACATCTTAGTAGTCGTTGAGGCATTGTAGGGGCTTGCCCGGCCTTGTGGGTGTATAATCGCGAGTAGGCGGAGGTACATGCATATGCAAGCGATATTTCGCCGTACCCTAGTTCTGGCGCTGGCAAGCTCCCTGATCGCGAGCCCGGCACTCGCCGCGCAGCAGACTCAAGATCCACCCACCCCTCCTCCGGCTCAGGATCCCGCCAAGACTCCGCCACCTGCGCAACCTCAAGCGCAGCAACAGCCTCCGCCGCAAAGCGGCTCGCAGCCGATCCAGCAGCAAGATACGGTTACTCCCAAGAATTCCAAGGAAGACGTCGAAGCCATTGGAAACCGCAACGTCGGCAAAGGTGTGAATTTCTTTTCGTTGGAGCGGGAAATCTCCCTGGGCAAGGCCTTGGCGCAGGAAGTCGAGCGCTCCTCCAAGCTCATAGACGACCCCATCGTCACCGAATACGTGAATCGCGTCGGCCAGAACCTCGTCCGCAACTCCGATGCAAAAGTTCCTTTCACCATCAAAGTAATCGATTCCGATGAAGTCAACGCTTTCGCTCTTCCCGGCGGCTTCTTCTACGTCAACAGCGGCTTAATTCTCCGTGCCCAGGAAGAATCGGAGCTTGCCGGTGTTATGGCGCACGAAATAGCCCACGTGGCGGCGCGTCATGGCACGAAAAACGCCACCAAAGGCGAAATGACGCAAATCGCCGCCATGGTTGGGAGTATCTTTATTCCCTACAGTTGGGCAGGATACGCAATGTATCAGGGCCTGAACCTGGCGATTCCTCTGACCTTCCTGAAGTTTAGCCGCGACGCTGAGCGCGAGGCCGACTTTCTCGGGTTGCAGTATATGTACAAGACCGGCTACGACCCGAATTCCTACATCACTTTCTTCGAGCGCATCCAAGCCGATGAAAAGCGCCGTCCCGGGACTATCCCCAAGGTCTTCTCGACGCATCCCCCAACTCCGGACCGCATCGAGAATACCCAGAAGGAAATCGCCCGCATCCTGCCTGCCAGGAATGAATACATTGTCACCAGTTCGGAGTTCGATTCCGTCAAGGGCCGTCTCCGCAACATCATGTTCAAGACCAAGGCCCAGGACAACGCCCCCGGCAAACCGACCCTGCGCACCAAGACCGAGCAATCCAAGAAACAACCCTCGGGCAACGATCCAAACAGCTCCGATGACGATCGCCCAACTCTGAAGCGCCGCCCCGACTCGCAGCCATAGTGTAATGGCGGGTCTTCAGACCCGTTCCTTTTCTTCCGCGGGCGGCCTCCGAGCCGCCCGTAGTCTTTTTAGCCCCGAGGCGAACGAACCTCGGCCATGCTCGACGAATTCGCAATCGAACCTCCAAATCATTTCATACCCAGGAAGGGATTAATTAGGAGCCGCGAATCTCGAGGGCAATCAGCTCTTCGCCCTCTTGCTGAGGAATGGAATCCTCGAACGCCGAATGCAGTTCTGCCAACTTCCCAGTGATCACTTCCAGTTCGTCCGTGGCCAGCTGCGAATGGCATACGAAATGCACGGCGTCAAACAACGCGATACGCGCATTTCCGCAGTAGCCTATTCGTGTTTTCACTCCGGTTTGAACGCACGATCCGGCAAAACGTCACCGCTAGTTCCAGCTCGGCCAGCATCAATTGCAAGCGCAATGATCTCCGAACCATCGGAGCATGCCGCGCCTCACCAGCAACCGCCGGCAAAACCTCTTTGGCAATTTGCCCGACGGCCTTCTTCTCTTGCGTACCCACGGTGAAATAAAACGCTGAACCTTGTTGCGGCACAGAATGTGCCCAGATGCGGCCCTTGTGCTTGTCAAATGATGCGTTGCACCGTGGCGAGACCGACGCCGGTCCCTTCGAATTCTTCAGCACTATTGGAAGCGCTGGAATGGACTAAAGAGCGTTTCAGCGCCCTTCAAATCGAAGCCGACGCCGTTGTCCTGAACCAGAAAGGCTGACTCGCCGTCGATGCATACCTCACGGAGCTCAATAATCGCGGGATCACGCGGCCGGGTATATTTGATGGCGTTGGACACTAGATTCGTCAACACCTGCCTCATCAGCCCAGGGTCGCACTGGATGGACGGCAAGTTTCCGATGCGCCATTCGATCTTCCGGTTTGCCATTTCGGCTTCAAGGCCGCACAGTACTTCCTCGACGAGGCCGCCAAGGCTGACTTCGCGCAAACTCAATTGCTGGCGGTTCACTTTTGCCAGTTTGAGAAGATCTTCTATCAGAAGCGACATTCGCGTAGCAGCTTCATTAATCCGGTGCAGGTAGCTCTGCGGCTGTTCCCCGAGCGTGGCACCGTATTTTTCCAGCAGAAGGTCTGCAAAGCCGTGCGGTTTTGTTGACATGGACGAATGCGGCGACGGAACCGTCATCTGGCTCAAGAGAGCGGCCATCGATGCAACGGCGGAGACGCAGCAGCGAATATGTATTGACGCCCTAACGGAAAGCGCGATCGTTTATTGGACGAACGCTCAAGGCAAACTCAATTTCAAGACTTTTCGCACCGTCGCCGCTTTGCGAGAGTGGATGAGCAATAACATCATAGTGGAACACCCAAATACAGTTGTCCCGGGATCTTCAAGTCTGGACGGTCTTCAATCCAGGCCAGAGATCTCAATCGCAGCTGGCGCCGGGAAGCGCGCTTCCTGAACAATGAACAAACCGTTTTCTTCCGTCGGTTTTGAGGAACAGAAACGGATCCGCCACACTACCGCGATTTCCGCTCCTCCATCTCTTCAAGCGACTTCGGCCAGTCCTCGCGCAAGAGCCGGCTCAGGGCCCGGTCCGCCAGCAGTTTCCCTCCGGTTTGGCAATGCGGACAATAGTTCGTCTCATTCGATGCGTACCGAATTCTCTGCACTTTCGTTCCACATCGCGGACACGGTTCCCGGTAGCGCCCATGTACTGCCATACCAGGACGGAACGCCGTCACTTTCTCCGGAAACTTGTCTCCCGTCTCCGAGCGCATCTTCTCCGTCCAACTCTTCAGCGTATCGATCGCGGCCTCATGCAATCGGCTAATCTCTTCCGGTTTCATTCTCTGTGTCAGCATCACGGGCGAAAGCCGCGCGCCATACAAAATTTCATCCGAGTACGCATTCCCAATCCCGCTGAACAAGTGCGGGTCCGCCAGCGCCCTCTTCAAAGTGTGATTCTCCGAGGTCAAAACCGCTGCACACTCTTCGCGCCCCGCCGCCAATACATCGATTCCGCCAGGATCAAGCTGCGCCAGTTCCCTTTCCCCCTCCACCACATGAAGTGATGCACGCTTTTTTGACCCAGCCTCAGACAGAGTCAGCGTCCCATTGTCGAAATGGAAAGCCGCAGTCACGCGCCTCCCATCCGGCATAACGCGCCCCGCCTTCCAATGCAACCGCCCCGCAATCATCAGGTGCAACACCAACCAGACATCATTGTCGAACCCGATGGCGATTCTCTTCCCGATTCGTCGTAGGTCCTTCACGGTATGGCCATGGGCCGACTCAAGAGGCGGCACTGCGGTTCGCAGCAAGAGTGGCCCCGCCACTAGGGCGCGTTCCAAAGCGTGCCCAACGATCCGCCTCCGCAGCGCCTCGATATACACAACAATATCCGGCAACTCCGGCACTCGCTAATCCTCCCTCGTCAAACTCTCCTCGCCTATAACGAGGGAGTTCCCGCCCAAATCAAAATACCACGTACAGGGCCCTGATATTCAAGCGGGCGGGCGGGCAACCCCTTTGAAGCTAGAGAGGGGGTGCCGCTCCTTTGCGGTTTCAAAGGGTGCGCTCTTGATTTTTCACTTCTCTTTTTTTCGTCCTTCTTTGGTTTCTCCTAACCCTCAGTCAATGACATCCATGCGAATGAAGGGAGCCCGTAACCACGCTCGCCCACTACGCGGTCCTTCCATCTCTCGCACCAGCCTCAGGGCCTCAGAGATTACTCTTATCTAACTTCAAAGCGCCGATAAACCAAGCAGAATCAACACTTCTACAAGTGTTCTTTCTAAAGAACCTAAAATCCTTTGCAATCAGCACCTTGAAAAACCGGGGGAGGGGTCCTCACTATGGTTAACCAATTGTTCTAAGAAAGTATCTGTCAGAAAGAGTCGCTGGCATCCCCGACTCCCATCTTCCGTACACTCTCCCAAGTTCCGAATGCTGCAACTCTTTTATTTGCCACTCTCTTGTCCTGAGCGATGCCGAAGGATAGGAAAACACCGGGCGTGTGGGGGTACTCTTCCCATCTTGGAACGTGCTGCGAGCAGGACCGTGGACTGGCTATGACTCTGAGGAAGCTACGATCGATGCTGCCGGTCGTCCGGCGCGGCGGCGATGCCCATTCGGCGAAGTTCATCCTGGTAATACTTCTTGTGGAGGACGTCCCATTCCTCGCTGCCTTCGAGGATTTCTTTCTTTTGCGAGGTGATCCGCTTGCGTACTTCCAGTTCAATCTTCTCTTCGTCCTTCAGCGTAGCCGTCAGAATCTGCACCACTTGCTGGCGAATGGTGTCGCGGTCGTCGACGAATTCCACTTCCTGGCTGTCCACCAGCACATCCGTGATTTGGTGCGAGAGCCTTATGATTTTTTCGCGGGTCAGACGCATCTTCCCTTTCTCGGTTCAAACATTGCGAGTCCGAATCCTGGTAGCTCGCATCCTACATATTTTCCAATTTCTACTTCGGATTCGCACTTTTCTAGTTTCAATTTTCCAGTTTCGAGTTTCCAGCATCTACCGCAGGATCAGCTTGCGGTCCCTGGCGAGTTGCTGCTTCACCTTCTTGTACATCTCCTGGTAAGAGACGCTTGTCCGCCGCATTTCATCCTGATGATCGATCAAAATCTGGCGCACTTCCTCGTTCAGCCGGTCTTCAATCGTGAGTTCTTCCAGCATCCGCAAGCGGACGCGGTTGGCCACCGCCGGCCCCGCCTTGGTTTCGATGTGCCCGCCCTCGACCAGGCGTTTCACAACCTCATTGGCGATGTGCGCTACAAAATCCCGTACAAGAAGCATCTCAGAGCGTTTCCTTTACATAAATGCAAGAGAGTGAGTTTACTGGCTGCGCCACCAAAGTGCAAGGAAGGACCAAAATTGCTGAAAAAATCTCGCTGCTGGCGCGCAGCATTTTTTTGCCAGGCGTACGAAAGGAATGCACTGACCATCAAGCATCCAGCAAACCAACGCGGCGCATTGAATGGAAAAACGTCACGATTCGCGCACTCGTTGACGCTTCTGGCCGCTTCCTGTACGATGAATTAGTACCTTGAATTGGTAGGGCGCTTAGCTCAGCGGTTAGAGCGTTCGGTTTACACCCGAAAGGTCGTCCGTTCAAATCGGACAGTGCCCACCATTGTGACGCTTCACCCTTCAGCGGGGACGTAGTTCAGTTGGTTAGAACGCTGCCCTGTCACGGCAGAGGTCGCGAGTTCGAGTCTCGTCGTCCCCGCCATTCTCTCTAAAGAACTTATCGGGAGTGCCCCATTTTCGCGTGGGCACAAAAAGGCACAAAATGGGTACAGGAAATAGAGTTTTTCCAAGCAGAGCTTACGTTTCCTGCGTTTTTTCTCGGAACAAGAGCGCGACCACGGCCTCCTGCGCATTGCGTTTTTCCGTTGTGACCGCCTGCGTGTAAGTGTCGAGTGTCACTCGAATTGTCGAGTGGCGCAGCAGCTCTTGCATGATCTTCAGCTCCGCGCCTGTAGATCGAAGCAACGTCGAATAGGTGTGACGAAAAGTATGCCAGCCGATTCGCTTTGTAATGCCCAGTTTTCGCGCAACCGGAACGATATGGTGCCGCATGATCTCCTGGGCCAAGAAAGGCCAGCGACCCTGGTTGACCGGACTCGCGAATACCCAGCTCTCTGACGATTGATACGGCGTTTGCCGATGCCATTCGCGCAGAGCCTTGACCAGATCCTCGTGAGCTGGAACAGGTTTCTGCGAGGTTTCGGTCTTGCAAACGCCAATAACGTTCTGCACGATCGAGCGTGTTACATGAATCTGTTTGGCTTGGAAGTCCACGTCTCTCCATTTCAACGCGAACAACTCGCTCCTCCGCAAGCCGGTGGTTACGGCCAACAGGACCAGGGTTTGTTCTCTAAAGTGCAAATTTGCGAGCAATTCCTGGACTTCATCGCTGGTCAGGATATCTGGCGCCGTGCGGCGTTTGGCGCCCTGGCGAACCCACTCAATGGGGTTGCGATCGCAGAGGTCGTGACGGCGACCGTGATTGAACAACAGGCTCATGATATTCCGTATTTTGCAGCGCGTTCCTGGCGCTCGGTTAAGAGACTTCAGCCATGATTCGACTTCAACAGCCCGGATTTCGAACGGTCGATACTCACCCCACCGAGGCTCGATCCATTTCGTGAGATAGCCTTCGTAGGCTTTCCTCGTTGAATAGGCGATGCGGGTATTGCGTCGCACAAGCTCTCGTTGCTGGAAATGTCTCGATAAATCGGCCAACGTGATCGATTCCCTTCTAATCCGCACATCATTCAGATTGATTTCGCGTCGCAGTCCAATAACCGCCTTCCGGGCGGAGGCGATGCTTTTCAGGTCATCAGCCGTTCCAAGAACGATGCGACGGTGTATTCTTCGGCCGTCTGGCCCGCACTCTCGCCACCTAAAGCACCAAACGTCCGGCCCTTGCTTGCGCCGCTCAACTGTCACACTTCCATCCTGCATATGCCTGCCCCTTTCCCGTGCGACTGGAACAGAGGAGATTTGCTAACGTAGTGATCAATCTGCGTAGCTTGGCGGCCTCGAAGGCAGGGTTGAACGCTGCTTTGCGGCGGCAGCATTCTCAGTTCCAGGCGAGCCCCCAGCTCCAGGCTAGAGCGTCTTCTGGGTTGCGTTACGTCCGCAACGATTTAGCAAATTCCCGATTCCACACGCTGTTGTTCAGAATCCATAGGTTAGGTTCGGGTGAGATGCCCTATATTTGTGCAAGACCACAATGTTTGCCAGTGCATCGGACGGAAAGACATTTGTTCATGGTTGAAGTCATTGGCAGCTCTCCTGAAAGCAGAGTGTTTGGCCAAAAAACGGGAGCACATGATTTTGAAAACGGTCAGCCACCTTGCTTGTGTGAGTGCCAGAATACACTTCGAAGCGATTTGCGATTCCATACTTATCAAGAACTTCGTGGAGCTTTACGGTATCGGCTCGCAGACCGTCCTGGTCACCTACATCGATGGAGATCGCACGATACCGCCGGAGACTTCCGATGTACTGATCAACGAAAGCGAGTGGAGCATTTGCAGCCCATTTTGCAAAAACGTCGGGCTGTGGCGTTCCATCCTTCGTGGGCAGGTCGAGATAAAGCGGAGGATTCTTCGGGTTGGGTGACCAAGCGGCGGCCGAGGCCAACGTGGCGCGCACAAAAAACGGCAGGCTTGCGGAATCCGCAGGCGTTTTGACGGCCTCAAGGTTCTTCGCGATTTCCGGGTTCATGGAACCGGCGGGCCGGGGAGATAAGCAACACGGACTCATGATGTACAAACTCCCGAACACGTCGGAATGCTTCATGCCAATGCGGGTAGCGCCGTAACCTCCCATTGAGTGGCCGACGAGTCCCCGGCTTTGGCGCTCTGGAATCGTACGGTAATGCGCATCCATGTATGCGACCAGGTCTCGAGCGATGAACAGCTCGAAATCACCGGTGGTCACAGAACTCGAATACATCGAGCCGTTGTGCAACGTCTTCGAATCGGGCAGGACAACGATCATTTCTTTCGCGCCTAGAGCGAAGGCGCCTTCGATCGTCTCGGGGACATGGATTTCATGCGTCCATTGCTCGGCGCCGATGGAATAACCGTGCAGGGCGTAAACGACTGGATAGCGTCGAGACTTATCTTGCGCATAGCTGGGAGGAAGGAACACAAACACGTCACGATCAACCGCGTCTCCTTCCAAATTGCCCTCCAGAGCCGTTCCGTGAATTTTGATATGCTCGACCGCCACTGGCTTCGCACCGGCAACCGCCGGAGGCACATCTGTTTGCACTTGCGCGGCGAGCTGAGGAGCTAGTCCAGCCGCTATCGCAAGTAAAATTCCTCCGAACCATTTCGCGCTTGTCATGGTGACCCTTTCTTGAAACAGCGTCGCTCTGGGAGAGCCATCTAGCTTTACTGCTCGACTGCAACCACCGTTACCGATTTGGGAGCCAATTTGAGGGTCAGCTTGCCGTCTGGCGCTTTTGCGGAAAACGGCTTCGGAACAACCGAATTGGGCGCGTCGAAGGTATTTACGCCGTCAACCTTGGATGCAGACAGCGTTTCTCCTGCCGCGGATTTGGCATTCATACCGGCCAGAGTAACTTCGATTTCAGCGGACTGATTTGGATCAACGTTAGTTATTGCGAGCCACAATTTTCCGGTTTTATCCTTCGCTGCGATGGCGTCGATTCGCGGCAGGGTGATGCCGTCGTGTGTGAATGTACCAGCGTCAAAAGTGGCTGGTACGAAAGTAGCGTCATGGAACGGCACGTACATTTTGTAGACATAGTAGGTAGGTGTGAGAACCATTTTCTCTTTGTCGGTCAGGATCATGGCCTGGAGCACGTTGATCATCTGCGCGATATTGGCCATGCGAACGCGGTCGGCATGCCGCGCAA
The DNA here is from genome assembly GCA_035279725.1 of Candidatus Acidiferrum sp. Lineage (GTDB taxonomy): Bacteria > Acidobacteriota > Terriglobia > Acidiferrales > UBA7541 > Acidiferrum. Next base: position 87,135 of record DATEHF010000009.1, on the reverse strand, counting down.
AAATGTTGAGATTCAGTGCCGCTAGCACTGCATCGCGCAAACTATTTTGCTGTGCCAGGAAGCCGGGATTGCTGCCGGGAAGCGGGGCGTACCAGCCGCCCCACTCATCCACAACAAGCGCCACCTTTTTTTCTGGATCATATTTGTCCATGATTGCCGAGTGTTTCTCAACAAGAGAGTTCATCTCCAGCGTGGACTTGAGAATCTGCGCGTACTCGATCTCTACGAAACCCACCGAGGCAAACGAAGGCGGCCATTTCACAACGGTGTAGGAGTGCATCGAAAGCCCATTCATGTCCCAACTCCATGTGTGGCTCTGATACGCCTTCATCACGGCTTCGGTCCAATCGGTCCAGCGCGGTTCGCCGCCGCCGGGTCCCACAGCGATCTTGAGCATCTGTTGTTTGTCTTGTTGTGCTGGATTGAAGTTGCGGACGAAGCGGCTGTAGATCTTGAGCTGGCTTAAATAATAGTCGGGCGTCATGTTGCCGCCACAGTCCCAGCTTTCGTTGCCGATGCCAAGAAACGCAACCTTATAAGGAGCAGGATGCCCGTTGGCGTCGCGCTCCTTGGCGAGCGTCGTCGGCTGAGCAGTGGTTAAGTATTCGAGCCATTCCGATGCTTCCTGTGGGGTGCCTGAGCCCACGTTGACAGAGAGGTATGCCTCTGCGCCAATCTGGTCGAGGAAGTCCATGAATTCGGTTGTCCCGAAGGTGTTCGGCTCGATGACGCCGCCCCAGTTGGGATTGAGTGTTACCGTTCGCTGCGGACCGATCCCTTTGCGCCAGTGGTATTCGTCTGCGAAGCACCCGCCGGGCCAGCGCACGTTCGGCACTTTTATCGCTTTGAGCGCAGCGACGACATCATTACGAATCCCGCGCGTGTTCGGAATTTTGGAGTCCGGGCCGACCCAGATTCCTTCGTAAACACCGTGGCCGAGGTGTTCGGCAAATTGGCCGAAGAGATTGCGGTCAATCTTCGGGCCGGGCTTGGAAACGTCGATAAACAACGCAACTTTCTGTGCAGCTGCCACCGGCGCAGCCATAGCCACAGCGAGCAGGGTCAAGCTGGCAAGAAGTGAGCGCACGAGCGGAGATCCCCCTTGAAGCGCAAACAGGAATGTCCGACGGAACTGAGATCGGCGCAAGATTAGGTACTGAATTGCTCGGAAAGGTCTGAAAGCAAGTTTTTGGGCCATTTATTGTTCTCTCTGAGGTTCGGCTAGGTTGCACCGGATTGATATCCAACATTTTTGCGTATTTGTCTTTCAGAGTTCAGTTTATGAAACGGGTAGTATACATTCAGCGTGGCGGCGGAGGATCTATCACGCATTTTCGAGATGGACCCGAACACAATGGACACTCAACTCCAGTGTGGGTGCTGTCGCCTTTTACCCCTTTTGATTCTGTGTACTCTCTAGGACCTGTTGTGAGAAACTTTCGGGCGGATTCGCATGATTCGCTCCCTTCTCTCGGCCGCCTCGCTCCTCTTTCTCTCAGGGATCTGTCTCTCTCAATCCCGCGAGCAGGGGCCGCCTGTTTCCGCGGCGGTTCAGAGCCCTACAATCAAAGTCGAAAGTCGCATCGTTGTGGTGGACGTGGTTGTCACAGACAAACAAGGACAATCCGTTCCCGGCATCCGCAAGGATGACTTTCACCTCTCCGAGGACGGCGGCCCGCAGATTGTCACTTCTTTCGAGGAACACAAAAGCACCGCTCCTAACGAAATGAAGTTGCCGCCGATGCCGCCCAACGTCTTCACCAATTTTCCCACTGCTCGAGGTGCCGATTCCGTCAACGTTCTGCTGCTTGACCTCCTCAACACACAACCGCAAAATCAGGCGTTCGTGAGGCAGCAGGTCATCAAATATCTCGGGGAAGTTCCGCCCGGCACGCGCCTTGCCGTTTTCGCGCTCAGTTCTCACCTTCGCATCGTCCGCGGGTTTACGACCGACTTTTCCGGCATCTCGGCCACGCTGGAAGACAAAAAACTCGGCATAGCGCCTGAGGTCTCTCGAAATCTGCAGACTGACGCTAACCAATACAGCGACGCGGAAATTCTCCGGCAAATGCGCAAGAGTCAGGCTGCGCCCTCGGCCATTGATGCCATGGAGTCTTTCCAGCGCGACGAATCCGCCGAGCGCGCCAACTCCCGCAGTGAGTTGACCCTACAAGCCTTCCAGCAAATCGCCCGCTATCTTTCCCCCATTCCTACCCGCAAAAATCTTATCTGGTTCTCAGACAACTTCCCGGTCAGCTTCTTTCCGGACACTGGCGGCAGAGTTCCCAAGAATCAAGATCACATTCAGAAAACCTCGGACATGCTCACCGCGGCAAAGGTCGCCATCTATCCTGTGTCTGCGCTTGGGGTTCTCGGAGACCCCACCTTCGATGCCAGCAAACTGGCCGGTTCGCGCCGGGAACTCGAGGCTCGCCTCAGCGCTAATCAAATCGCCATGGAAACCATTGCCCAGGAGACCGGCGGCCGCGCTTTTTACAGCACGAACGCGTTGCGCGACGCCGTCAAAGACGCTGTGGGCAACGGTTCGCACTATTACACGCTGGCCTATTCACCTGCCAACAATAAGAATGACGGCAAGTTCCGGCGCATTCAGGTCAGCCTCGTCGACGATAACTATACACTTTCCTATCGCCGCGGCTACTTCGCTGACCAACCCAGCCACGAATTCACTTCTCAAGAGGGCGCCGACGATCCTTTCGTGCCGCTTATCGGTTTAGGCATGCCGGATTTCGACCAGATCTTATTCAAGCTGCAGGTAGTGCCGAAGAGTCCGCAGCCTCCTGCCAATGCCCCGCGTGCGGGAAATAACACGAAATTGAAGGTGCCGTATACCCGCTACGATATCAACTTCGCCGTGGCTCTGCCCGACATCGCGATGGGCTTAGACGCCAACGGCACGCGTCATGGCCGTATTGAAATCATGATCATCGCATTCGGTCCGGGCGGCAACATCCTGAACATCGTCAGGAAGCGCAGCAATCTAACGATGGATTCCAAGGTGTATGAAGCGACCCAGCAGGTGGGAATGCAAATTCACGAGGAAATCGATGCGCCTCCGGGTGAAATCTATCTGCGGGCTGGCATCTATGACATGAATTCCGGCAACTGCGGGACGGTCGGTGGAGCGCTGAATGGTTCATCCGCGAAACAATCCAAGAAGTAGTTTGGAGCCGCAGGCCTCGGTTTTATTCGCCATATAGATGCTTGAGTGTTCTTTATAACGTGGGCTGCCTTTACGCGGTGCGAATGCTGCACTGCACAGAAGACCACTGAACTCTCTGAGAAGAGTCCGCGGCGCACAGTCAGTCCGAAGCAGCTGCCGTCGCACCCAATACGCCACGTTCGAAGTGGCGGAATTTCTTTCAATAGCAGGCACGATTATCGTATGAAGATCGCGTTTGGCAAGTCAACGGACAAGCTCGTAAATCAGTCGCCCGTATAGCCGAATTGGCCGGACTCAGGACGTCTAACTCGATTCATTGCGCTATTTCATTCGCGTGGCGGGTTCCGCCGTCCAGTCGACGCGCGGACGATCAAGTCAGGCTGGAGCACAACGGTTTCGGGCTTGGGCCGGAGTTTGGAGCCGAGCGCTGCGAGCGCAACACGGGCAGCTTCCTGGCCAATGCGCGCACTGTGTTGGTCGATGCTGGAAAGAGGAACGCGCAGCGAGTCGTCGTAGTGAAGGTTCCCGCAACCGATGAGCGCAATGTCCTCAGGGATCCGCAGTCCTTGATTCAGCGTGAAATTCATTGCACCCATCGCGAGCGGATCATTGAAACAGAACACTCCATCAGGACGCGGATCAAGACTCAAAAGGCGGCGCATGGCATCGGCGCCGCGCTGCCGTGTTTCTACGTCGCCTTTGGCTTCGGCAATGATGTAGTCATTCGTGATGCTCAAACCGGCTTCGCCGAGGGCCCGCTTGTAGCCTTCCAGACGACGCTGGCCAGGACTGGTTTCCGGGCCGCGAATGTGCGCGATTTTCCTGCATCCAATGTCGATCAAGTGCTTGGTGGCGAGCATGCCCACCGCTTCATCATCGACGCCTACGAAGTTTGCGGACAAACCGGGCAGTGTACGGTCGATCAAAATATAAGGGGTGTTGTGCTTCTCGATTCGGACGAAGAGTTCAACAGACGAATGGCAAGAGGCGATGATCAGCGCGTCCAGCCGGCGCGCCAGCAATTGGTTGATCTCCTCTTCCTCAAGGACGGCATCTTCGTCGGACGACGACACGATCAGGCAGTAGCCCCCCTTTCTGAGGACATCGGAAAGGGATTTGGCAATTTCCGCGAAAAAAGGGTGGAGCAGGTCTGGAACGACCAGGCCAATGAGATGGGTTCGTCCTGTGACGAGGCCGCGTGCAGCCAGGTTAGGGCGGTAGTCGAGCTCTTTTACGCGGGCCAGGACTCGTTCGCGCGTCTCATCGCCCACATCGGGGTGGTTGCGCAAGACCTTCGAAATCGTAACGACCGATACACTCAGGTCACGCGCGATATCCTTCATTCGGACCGTCATAAGAAATCCCGAAATGGGCGTCCACTGAGCTGACGAAAGAACGCGTAGAGCGTCCCCGAAGATGGGGACACCGACGGGCCCATTTAAATTTCTTCAAATTGACATCGTTAACTTTATCGATTATTGTACCAGAAAAATTCGAACTCGAAAAAAGTAGGCTGGCGGCGGCTGGCGTTTTCAACATGAAAGCTTTCGTTCTTCAGGCACCCGGGCGGGCATGCATCGAGACTGTCCCTGATCCCGTGGCTAGGACGGGAGATTTACTGCTGCAAGTTCGGATGGTGGGATTTTGCGGTAGCGACCTAAATTCGTTCCGAGGATTGAATCCGCTGGTTTCGTATCCCCGAATTCTGGGGCATGAGGTTTGCGCAACGGTCGTACAGGGGGACGGCGACATGGCAGCCGGAACCGACGTGGCCCTACTTCCCTACTCGAATTGTGGCCGATGCGCGGCTTGCCTTCGAGGCCGGCCGAATGCTTGCCAATACAACGAGACGCTGGGGGTGCAGAGGGACGGTGCGCTTGCCGAGTACATTGCGGTGCCACGAGAAAAATTGTACCGGGCGCGACTGACGCCAAAAGAGTTATGCCTGGTCGAGCCACTGACGGTGGGATTTCATGCGGTCGCTCGCGGAAGCGTTTCGGCCGAAGACACCGTGGCGATTTTTGGCTGTGGTGGAGTTGGGCTGGGCGCAGTAGCGGCTGCAAGTCTCCGGGGAGCGCGCACGATTTGCGTCGACGTGGACGACAAGAAACTGGAATTAGCGCAAATGACGGGCGGCGGTCAAATCATCAACAGCGCGCGGGAGCCGGTGCGTCAGCGATTGCTAGAACTGACGGACGGACGCGGCCCGGATGTGGTGATTGAAGCGGTTGGAACTCCGGGGACATTCAGGGCGGCGGTCGAAGAGGTCGCCTTCACCGGCCGAGTTGTCTACATCGGATACGCGAAAGAACCGGTGAGCTATGAAACGCGGCTGTTCGTGCAAAAGGAATTGGAGGTGCTCGGGTCAAGGAATGCTCAGCCGGAGGATTTTCGCGCGGTGATCGGGCTTCTGGAGGCGCGGAAGTTTCCCGTGGATCAGGTGGTGAGCCTGATTGTCGGGCTCGACGAAGCGCCGGACGCGTTGCGGTCATGGAGCGAGAATCCGTCGCGCTTTCAGAAAATTCAAGTTTGCCTGGATTGAAAGGATTGCTTCATGTTTTCAGCCCGTATAGTGCAGTTGCGCTCAATATCAAAACTCGCCGCGGGGTTAGCCCTTGCGTTATGTGCGCACAGCAACTCCTACGCACAGAGCGCGACGGCGCCAACTTCATCGGAAGCGCCAGAAAGGATCGATGAGGTCTGGCAGAAGGCAATCAGCAAGTATGACGCGCAGCGAGCGGAGCTCTTGAAGGACGTTGAAAACAGGGATCGCGAGGGGCCCTATCGCGCAGACTGGGAATCGCTGAAGAACTACGAAGCGCCGGAGTGGTACAAGGACGCCAAGTTCGGAATTTTTATTCACTGGGGAGCGTATTCGGTTCCTGCTTTCGGCAGCGAATGGTATCCGCGAATGATGTATGTCGACGGATCCCCAGAATACCGGCATCACATCGAGACTTACGGTAAGCAGGACAAATTTGGCTATAAAGACCTAATCCCGATGTTCAAGGCGGAGCATTTCGATCCGGCGGCCTGGGCGGAGTTATTCAAAAAAGCCGGCGCGAAATACGTGGTGCCTGTGGCCGAGCATCACGACGGATTCGCGATGTACGACAGCGGGTTGAGCGATTGGACCGTGGCCAAAATGGGACCGCATCGCGATACTACCGGAGAATTGGCGAAGGCGGTGCGGGCCGCCGGGTTGCATTTTGGCGTGTCGTCGCACCGGGTGGAACATAATTTCTTCCTTGGGCCGGGCCGCGCAATTACTTCGGATGTGAACGACCCGCAATATGCGATGCTGTACGGCCCTGCCCATAACTGGCTTATGAACCCGTGGGGCACACCTCTCAATAATGATTTCACTTATGTTTCCTCCGCGTGGGCCAACGATTGGCTGGCGCGGTCTGCGGAACTGGTCGAGAAATACCATCCCGATATCGTGTATTTCGACTGGTGGATCGGGCAGGCGGCGATCCGGGCGAATCTCGCGCGGTTCGCTGCGTTCTATTACAACAGCTCTCTAAAATATGGCGACCACGTTGGCGTAATTAACTACAAAGATTACGCGATGCAAGAGCATTCCGGCGTGCTCGATTTGGAGCGTGGCCAGTTGGGAGACATTCGCCCGCTTTATTGGCAGACGGACACGTCGGTCAGCAACAAATCATGGGGCTACATTGAGAACGACACATCCAAGTCGCCTCAGTTCGTGGTGGATCAGCTCATCGACATTGTGAGTAAGAACGGGAATTTGCTGATGAACATTGGGCCGCGGTCGGATGGCACGATTCCGGAACAGGTGCAGCAGGTTCTGCTGGATGTAGGAGCTTGGCTCAATGTCAACGGCGAGGCCATCTACGGCACCCGACCGTGGCGGACCTACGGCGAGGGGCCGACCAAAGTGACTGCCGGGTCATTTCACGACACCGACGTGGCGAATTACAAGCCGGAGGATTTTCGATTTACAGCTAGGGGCGACGCGCTTTACATCATCGGACTTGCGTGGCCAGCAAGTGGCGAAGCTGTGGTGCGTTCGTTGGCAACAATCGTGGGAAGCGAACCAGTGGCGTCAGTAGATTTGCTGGGTGGCGACCCGAGCTTGCACTTCGAGCAGCGTGGAGACGGTTTGCACGTGCATTTACCCGCGCAGCCGCCGGCAAAGTATGCTTACGCGCTTCGCGTGAAGTTTCAGCACGCGGGCCGCTGAAACGAACAAGCACAGATCCTTCTCGCGAAAAACGCTACCGCGATGAAGCGTTTCGAGGTGAAACCATGAAGCCAGTGGCAATTGCTCTGCTGCTGTTTGCCAGCCTGTGTTGGACGCGGGAGTGTTACCCACAAGACGCTGGGGATTTTCATCCGGCCACAACAAATGTGTGGGGAGCTGAATACCCGCGAGTTGACAGCGCGGGAAGGGCCCAGATCCGTGTCAAAGCTCCCGACGCCACGAAGGTCAAGTTGAATTTCTGGAGCGGGCCGAAGGTGGATATGGAGAAACAGTCGGATGGCTACTGGATGGTCACGACACCGCCCCTTGTTCCAGGATTGCACTACTACACCGTAATCATCGATGGAGCGGAGGTGAGCGACCTCGGCAGTCAGGCTTTTTTTGGTGGAAGCAAGTACGCGAGCGCAATCGAGGTGCCTGAGCCTGGTTCGACCTACTACTCGGCACAGGACGTGCCACACGGGCAAGTGCGCGAAGTCTGGTACAGCTCGAAGGTCACAGGTACGTGGCGGCACGCGCTCGTCTATGCTCCTCCCAATTACGACTCACAGACGAATGTCAGATACCCGGTGCTGTATCTTCAGCACGGCGGAGGCGAGGATGAGACCGGCTGGATCAGACAGGGAAAAGCGAACTTCATACTCGACAATCTGATCGCGGCGAAGAATTGCAAGCCGATGATTGTGGTAATGGCTTATGGTTACGCGCGGCGCGCTGGCCAGCCAGCTCCCGACCTGACGGGAAAGCCCTTCGGTTCTCCTGAAATGCTAAAGGCCATGCAGGATATGGCCGCCGCGTTTGAAGATGACGTGACGCAAGATCTGATCCCGTACATCGATTCCCACTTTCGCACGCTGACGGATCGCGATCATCGCGCCATGGCTGGTCTTTCCATGGGCGGAATGCAAACCTTCCAGGTCACGCTTAATCATATCGATCTCTTTTCCTACATCGGAGGATTCAGCGGAGCAGGCGGCATGCTCGTGCTTGGAGACCGGAAGCTGAATCCCAAAACCGACTACAACGGCGTGTTTGCAGTTCCGGCCGTGTTCGCAAAGAAAGTGCATTTGCTGTGGATCGGAGTGGGGACAACCGAGCCGGAGCGAATGCGCGCAGGCCTTCAGAGGTTGCACGCCTCGCTGCTCGAAGCAAACATTCAGCACGTCTTCTACGAATCCCCCGGGACCGACCACGAATGGCAAACGTGGCGCCGCGACCTTAAGGACTTTGCGCCAAGGCTCTTTCAATGAGCGTGCAAATCAGCAACTCAAGCGGAATCGATCTTTAGACCGGCGAATTGGAGAAAACAAATGGAGGCACATTCCTACATGCGATCATCGAACTTCAAGATTCTTGCTGCGACTGTTGTCCTCCTGATTGCGAGCCGCGCACACGCCCAGAACTCTGAGCCGCCGCCATATCTGAACCCGACGTTGCCTGCGGAGCAGCGGGCCGCCGACCTGGTACATCGCATGAGTGTGGAAGAAAAGGTCACCCAGCTGACCAACCAGTCGCGTGCCATCGACAGGCTGCACATACCCGCATACAACTGGTGGAGCGAAGCGCTGCACGGCGTCGCCTCAAGCGGCACCACGGAGTTTCCCGAGCCGGTCGGCCTGGCGTCTACATTTGACACAGACGCCATCCATCGCATGGCCATTGCCATCGGCATTGAAGCACGCATCAAGCGCGCACAGTTTGAGCACGCCGGCCACAGCCGCGCCCAGGAAGGTTTGGACTTCTGGGCACCGAACATCAACATCTTTCGCGATCCGCGATGGGGACGCGGGCAAGAAACTTACGGCGAGGACCCGTTCCTGAGCGCGCGCCTCGGCGTGGCCTATGTCACCGGAATGCAGGGCGATGATCCGAAATACTATCGTGCCATTTCTACGCCCAAGCACTACGCCGTCCACAGCGGGCCGGAGCCCACGCGCCACACCGCCGACGTGAAAGTCAGCAAGCACGATGAGTTGGATACTTACCTTCCTGCTTTCCGTGCCACCGTCACGGAAGGCAAGGCTGGCTCAGTGATGTGCGCCTACAACAGCATCAACGGCCAGCCCGCATGCGCCAGTGAGTTCCTGTTGCAGGATCAACTGCGCGAGAAGTGGAAGTTCCAGGGCTACGTAGTCTCCGATTGCGCCGCTATCGTCAATATCTTTCGCGACCACCACTTCACTAAGACGCAGCCGGAAGCGTCCGCCTTAGCCATCCAGCGCGGGATGGACAACGAGTGCCTGAATTACGGGGACATCAAGGACGATCGCGACTACAAGCCTTACCTGGACGCTTACCAACAGGGCTTCCTGAAAGAAAGTGACATTGATACCGCACTGATCCGGCTATACACGGCACGCATCAAGCTGGGCATGTTCGACCCGCCCGAGATGGTTCCATATACAAAGATCGACGAAAAGGAACTCGACAGTACTGCGCACCGCGAATTAGCCCGGACGGTCGCCAACGAATCGATGGTCCTGCTCAAGAATGACGGCATTCTGCCGCTCAAGAAAAGCGGAATCAAGATCGCTGTCGTAAGCCCCCTCGCTGACCAGACCCGGTATCTGCTCGGCAATTACAACGGTAGGCCTACACACACGGTTTCCGTGCTGGACGGAATCAAAGCGGAATTTCCTGACGCACAAGTCACGTTTGTACCTGGAACGCAGTTCTTGCGTTATGAAGGTGATGTCGTACCGGCATCGTTCCTCACTACTCTGGATGGTCGACCGGGGCTCACGGCTGAGTTTTCCACCGGAGAAATGTGGGGACCGCAACGAACGGTCCTGGCGGAGCGGCCGGTGAACAATCTCGATTTGAAGGCAGAGGACATCCCTCAGGACGCTTCCGGCAAATATCCGTTGCGCATCGAGTGGAGCGGCTTCCTCACCCCAACTGAAACGGGAGACTGCACCGTCGGCGTGCGTCTGCAAGGCGGGTTCGCGCGAGTCGAGGTCGATGGAAAACCACTGGCCCACGGCTGGGTCGGCGATGAGGCGCCACAGGCGCGAGCCGGGCACATTCACCTGGAGCAGGGAAAGAAGGTCCATGTCAAAGTTGGTTATGGGCAAGGCAGCGCTGGGCCAGTGAAGGCGCAGTTGATTTGGTCGAAATATGATCCGCGGCCCAGTCCCGAAGCCATTCAAGCGGCGAAGAACGCGGACGTCGTCGTGGCGGTTCTGGGCATCACCAGTGAATTGGAAGGCGAAGAAATGCCGGTTAGCGAAGAAGGATTTAAGGGCGGCGACCGCACCAGCATGGATCTTCCCAAGCCGGAGGAGGATCTACTCGAAGCTGTCGCTGCAACTGGCAAACCCGTAGTGCTTGTGCTGGCCAACGGCAGCGCGCTCGCCGTGAATTGGGCCAATCAACACGTCAATGCCATTCTCGAATCCTGGTATCCCGGCGAAGAGGGCGGCACGGCGATCGCGCAAACACTCTCCGGCGCGAACAATCCCGCGGGCCGACTTCCGGTCACCTTCTACACCGGAGTCGACCAGTTGCCACCGTTTGAAGACTACGCCATGAAGGGCCGCACGTACCGCTATTTCGCAGGCAAGCCGCTCTACACTTTCGGCTACGGCTTGAGCTACACCACATTCTCCTATCGCGGGCTTCGTCTCCCGAAAAAGGCAATCAACGCGGGCGATCCTCTCATCGCGGAAGTCACAGTTGCCAACACCGGCATGCGCGACGGCGACGAAGTAATGCAACTTTACCTGAGTTTCCCCGATGTGCCGGGCGCGCCGCTGCATGCTTTGCGTGGATTCAAACGCGTGCACCTGAAATCTGGCGAATCCCAGAATGTGCGATTCGAACTGAAGGACCGCGATCTGAGCATGGTCACTGAAGCTGGCGAACCGATCATCGCCGAAGGTAATTACTCGCTGTCGATCGGTGGCGGTCAGCCGGCCACGGGCGCTCCCACCGTGTCGGCAACGTTCCAGGTCAAGGGAAGGAAGACTCTGCCGGAATAGGGAGCAACGGTATCGTGAATTCGAAAATCAGGAGTTTAGCGGTCGCCAAGCAAGTTTCGCTGTTGACAGCTATCTAAAGCCCGGCTGTCTTAAAGAAAGCGTCACCATGACAAGCTCGAGATGGTTCGGCTAGATTTTACTTGCGATTGCGGCTCGGCCCGCTCGGAGCCGCCGGGCGCTCTTAGTACTGGCTCTACTTCGCTTCCTTAATGATCGCCTCCGCAGCGTTCCCTGCCACCACCCAGCTTGCCGACCCAGCCACCACGGCTTCATCTTCAAACCACAGGAACCCGAAGTCATCGATGCACTCCGGAAAATCCGGCTTGATAATGATATATCCCGGAATCACAGCGCCCGGAATGTACGAATTGTCCGCGCGATTGTTGCTGTAGGTCTTTGTCTTCGACACCGTTCCCACTCCAGCCACATACGAAGTGCTGGATACCGGGTGTGTGCCGAGAATGTAGTTCACCGCACGAAGTGTGTATTCGGGACTCACCAGATCCGGAAATGCCTTGTGCAGGAAATACATTCGGATGGCCATGTCCACCACGGCGCCCGATCCGCCCCACGTGCCGAGACTCGGCGGCACGCCGAACGGCGTGGCGTCCAGCCGCTCATCCAAACCCGCCATATATTTCTTCACCGCTTCGCGCATTTGATCCTTCGCGCTGGTGTCCAGATAAGGCAAAGCCCGCACTGCGCTCCAGCCACGCGAGTCCACCTGTTGCGGCGTGATTATCTGCGGGAACAATTCCTTCAGCCGGGACTTGTAAGGCTCGGCGCCATTCGTAGCGATGGTCAATTCCAGCGCCGCTGCCCACTCCAGTCCGGCACTATATCCTCCACGACCGGAGCCGGCCGGGGGAGTTGGTTGTGCGCCAGTCGTGCCTGTGTTTGTCGGAGCACCCCCGCTCCTCGCTGCGTTACCACCGCTTTGAGCACCAGAGACCACGCCCTGCGACGCGGCCAGCACACCGCCTCCCGGCGCACCTGCCGGAGCCACTCCCCCTAAGCCGCCGCCCGCCGAATTCTGCGTTGGATGAGCCTTCTCCTCGTTCCAAGCCTTGATCGCGGTATTCAGGCAGTCTCTCGCTAAGGTATCGTCCCAGCCTTTCAGCGTATCCGCCGCTGCAGCCAGCGCTGCAATGGCGTTCCACTGGAAAAACGGGTTGTTCGTAGTGAAGATCCAGCGATCGTCCGGCCTGCCGGAGTAGTCACCCTTCGTTTCATTCGGGCCGAGCTTCGGGTCGTAAGTGCGACCGTCCGTTTTCGAGGCGCCGTCGCCCACCTGGGTGTATTGCCGCAGATCTGGCTCGTGAGTGCCACGGATTGCGTGGCCGATGTTGTGGAACTGCGCCAGGATGAGCAGTGCACCGTGCTTCACCTGCTGCACCGTGTCCGGCACGCCATCGGGCCGGTGCATCTCCACTTCACGCGCGGCTTCATCCACCGTCAGCTCGTCGTACGTGAGATGGAATTCGCGATACGCCAGCGCCAAGCTCTGAATGACGCTCAGTTGCGCCGGCTCCTCCAAGTCGAAATCCCCGGCGTCATACCACCCGCCCACGTTCATCCCAGGGATGTGATCGCCGCCTTTGTACTTCCCATCCGTCGCTGCGGCCTGGTTCCAGCCGTCAAATTGCTCCCCAACCACCGGCGCCATGCGCCCATCATCAAGGTGCGAAGCGCCATGCCACACCCGGTATCCTTCGCGAACCGCAACGTGATCCATCTGCGCCGCAAGGTGATGGTCCAGGCTGTCCTGCCAGATCTTTGCATAGACGTCCTGGGAAATCGGGAAAGGGGCTGTGCGCTGGTCTGCATACTCGATTACATACAAACCGGGCTCCTTCACGAGCGTGAAATCGAATTTTGAATACACGTAGCGCAGCCACGACGTCGCAGGCGTGATCGGACCCTCGAACACTTGTTGGTAAGCTCCGTTTTCCGTCAGGCGCAACACTCGGGCCGTCTTCGGGCCGTTATATTTCGGGTCGAGTTCGAGCACCGCCACCTTGGAGAAGCCCGGCGCATAACCCACCTGGCTGTGGGCGATCATCGGCGGCCGTGTCCAGTTCGGGATCACGTCCGGACGGATGTGCCACACGATGGCGCCTGTAGTTTTTCCCGAAGGGATCAGCGAACGCAACACGAACCAGCCGTTCTGCGCGCGGTCGCGCCCATCTAGCAGCATCAGGTTGGCCGTATCCGATACCACGTTCACTCGGGCCAGCGCGTCGTCCACGCCCAGGGTGATGCTCTTGCCTTCGGCGAACGGCAGTGGCTGCGTGTATCCCTTCGCCTTGTCCCAGTCCTCCAGGTAGTACGCCTTTTTCGGCTCATCCTCCAATGGCAAAACCTTCGTCATCGCGTCGTTCGGCGTTCGCGGGAAAATGCCGGCTTTGGTTCCGTCCACCACGTAAGCCTTGCCCATGTAGATCGACGGCAGAAACTCCAAATTAAAGCCCGCCCGTCCCTCCAGTTTCTGCGGTAGCGGCTTATCGAGATTTATGCTGACCTTCACCCCGCCCGGCTCCGCTGCCACTTCCAATGTGTAACTGAAATCGAAAGTCGGGAAACTGAGGTCGGCAATCAGCCGGTCGTTCGCCTTGTCCGCATGGCGGCCCTTAAGCGTTGCCACCAAGTCCCACTGCTCCGGCGTTGGCATCAGGCGAACGTCTCCGTTCGTGGCGATGCGCTGGCCGTGCAGAATCATCTCCATGGCCGTATTCTTTTGGTCCACAAAAACGGGGTGGTACGTGCTGTCGTAGAGAAAAACGCTGAAACCTTGAGTGTCGAGGTAACTCTTGTCGGTCACCTTCATGGAAAAATCTGTGCCGGACAAGCCTGAGGCCGAGATCAGGACCAAGAGGATACAAACGATTCGCGTAAGCATAAATTGGGATTGATACTGCTCCTTTGCCCCAACATGATATGTCATGCAGACCGTCTGTGCGCCCTTTGTCCGCAGGCTGCCGCGACCCATGGCAAGAATTTGCCTGCGGTGGTTTTCCAAACCGCCGCCGAGCGGTACTCGGGACAACGGTTCCCTAGACCGTTGTCCCATTTGGCGCAGATGAGGCGAGCCGAGCCCCGTGACCGCTCGAACTAAGCAACTGTATTTCTTTTGAGGCCTCAATAACGGTCAAAAACAAGTTGGGAGGTCTTCCAAGTACTGGTGCCGCGCTGTTCCCATCATTCCCCAAATTTTTCCGGACTCTCACGGCCGACACTAGCCCCGTGGGGATGGAGGAGGTGACAGGTCTCTTCAATTGAGTCATCAGGGTTTATGGAGCGGGCGATGGGAATCGAACCCACCAACTTGGGAAAGTTTGGTTCGTGGTTCGTCAGGGCTTCTGCCGTTCGGCGGCAGAGTCCATTTCTTGGTCCATTCATGGTCCAATAATTGTTACTTAGGGTCCCAAAGCGCGGTTTTGGTAGCCATCCGTGCCGCGTAGTTTCAAGCAGTTACCAAAAAATGGTGCACTGTCACGGCAGAGGTCGCGAGTTCGAGTCTCGTCGTCCCCGCCATTCTTTCTAAAGGAGTTATCGGACGTGACACCGAAAACTTCAACCCACAACTCAACCCACAGCTCTTAATTCACCGCGGTACTCATGCCCACCGCGTTCAGGAATTCACGCCGCGCGGCCCGTGTTTCATCGCTGTCTTCCTGAGGGTATAGATCGAGTGTCGTCTGAATCTTTGCGTGACGCAGGATTCCCTGTACGGTTTTCGGTTCGACTTTCGTCTTGTTCACCAGCCAGTTGCTTAAACTGTGACGCAAATTGTGAAGTCCGAACCGCTGGCCGTCCTCGATGTGTACTCCGGCTTTCTTTGCGGCCGGTCGCAGATGGTCGGCGACGAATACAGAAGAGCTGAGCGGCTTCCTTCCCATGGCTCTCAACGACGGAAACACAAAGTCGGTTTCCTTTGCATGCGGCGTCTGGCGCTGCCACTCGCGAAGATGGCCGGCTAAGACCCGATGTAGCGGGACGTAGCCGTCCGACACATCGGTTTTTGTTTCTCCGTCTTCTCCCTTGGCCCGCGCTTTGAAATCCTGATCCTTCCTTCGCCCCACAGTACGTCGCTCCAGCGTAGCGCCAGAATCTCCGACGAGCTCAGCGCGGTAGCTGCGCAGGTGAGCACCAGCGTGTAGTGAAGCGGAGAGGGTAAGGATTTCAGAATCGCAACGGTCTGGTCTGGGGTGATGATGATTGCCCGGTAGGCGGACTTGGAACGCGTTTCGACGTGCACCACGGGGTTTTTCGCGACGTGTTCGTGCAGGATGCCAACCTTGTAGATGCACGTTTTTTATCCGTTGGAAAGTTCCCAGGCCGGTGGAGAAACCCCAACCGTAGCCCCCTACTTATTTAAGGAACATTGAGAAGGGAAAAAAGGAGAAAAAATCTTGGTACCAGTACGTTTTCCTCGGACCCGTCTTGGAGAACAAGGCCACAGAGGAAGTGCGGAGGATGGCAGCTTCTAGGCCCATGCCGTAGAACACTCGACTTAGAATCTCTCAGTTAAACTGGAATGAAAGGCCGACTCTTTCACTTCCAAGGGCGCGTTAGTCAGTGCGCCTAGGTGCGAGGTATCTCTTCTGTTCAACCACAAGGAGTTGTAGTGTCGCCGATTTGCCACGCGAACTAGGGCCAAGAGGGGCACGGAAACTGCTATTTCTGCCAGTGTGTTGGTCTGTGCGAATTCAGTAGTCATGGGAGCGAAGTGGACCTCGCGTCTTGCGCTGTTGGCGAGGCCGCAGGACCGACCCCGAGACTTTGAACCTCCAGCGTCTTGGGAATTCAAGCTTCTGTTAGGGAGATTGATCGATGCCCGCTCCAGCAATTGCTGCTCCATCGTTGGGCCTGAGTTCCAGGCTTCTTGAGGGATTTGCACCGCTTGACGTCGAAGTCATCCGAGGAGGCGCAACAGAGCGCCGCTGCATGGCCACTTCTGTCATCACAAACCAAGGTAATGCTGCAGACCATTTGTTCCTGTTGACGAGCGGTCGCGCCAGATATTTCTACATCACGAAAGACGGTCAAAAGACGCTTCTCCTTTGGCTCACGCCTGGAGACATCCTGGGTGGTGCAGCGTTCTTATCCAGACCTTCTGAGTATCTTCTCAGCACGGAAGCGGTAAAAGACTGCTCGTTCTTGGTGTGGGACCGTGCCACAATCCGGAACCTCGCAGCGAAGTACCCCAGGTTGCTGGAGAATGCATTATTTATGGGGTCCGACTATTTGGCCTGGTATCTCGCCGATCATGTCGCACTCGTTTGCGATACAGCGCGCGAAAGACTTGCGCAAGTGCTAATGCAGCTGGCAGGAGTCATTGGCCAAAAAACTGCCAGCGGGGTTGAATTTGACGCTACAAATGAAGAATTGGCCAGCGCCGCAAACATCACGCCCTTCACAGCAAGCCGTCTGTTGAGTGCGTGGCAAACCAATGGGGCCATCGTGAAACGTCGCGGCAAGATAGTACTGCGCTCGCCCGAGCGACTGCTTCTACGTGTAGCCTGATCCTCCGCTGATGCCTGTCCAGTGCTCCTTTACCGCGTTCTCCTGGTCAACGATCTTGCCCAATGGTCAGGCCCTGCGGCGCATTAAGAGTTCTGAAGACTCGTGCAATTCACTGGCACGAACCATCATCAACAAATTCGCCACTCGCGATCATGGAAACCACAGAGTGACCGCAGTTTAGGATTTTCTGGTCCAAGGGATCATTTGCGAGGGCGTCCGGAGCGATGTAATCCAAGGATTGGCGCGCGGCCACGTATTGATTGCTCAACCTGTTCATCATATCGAACCCTGTTCTGAACAACTGAAAGGCCTTGCGGTCCGAATCGGTTGACACGGACACCGATGCCAGCCGGAGGCCGGCAGTCGCCTGGCCGCGGTATCCTGCCAACCAGGCCTCAGAGATTGGAAATCCATTCCTAATGGCGTTGGCCAGCGCACTGTGCCATTCTCTAACTAAAGACATAGCTTCGATGCTAGCTTTCAAGAAGCCTTTTGAGAACCCCGGGTCCGATGGCGGGCTAGTTGAAGATGGGGCCGATGGTTGGGCACTCGCGGCAGCTCCGGGCAGCGTCAACGTTATCTGGTTCCCGTCAAAGCCGAGAGAACCATTTGCAATCCGCGCCAACCCTTCGACATCGACGTACGAGCGGCCGTTTAGCTGAACAAGGGACACTTGTCCACGATGCCCGTTCACGATGACGTTCCGAGTCTCCTGCGCGACCTGAGGCAGAGCAAGGACGGCTGGCACAACTGAGAACGCGCCCAGAATCAGCGAAGCTGTAGATAACCTCTTTCGCATAGAAGCGCTCCTTTATGCCTTCCCGAGTTGTCTTCGAACGCCGGCTCCACTCGGATGAACTGAAATTCTCCACTCTCGGAGCACCAGCAGGTCGGAGCAGGAGGAACCAATTCCAACCGGCTTGTGCTTTGGCCAGAAGGGCTCGGTGAAGTTGAATTTGAGGTCACCAACGGGAAGTTGGCCAGCGCGGCGAACACCACGCCATTCGCGGCAAGCCGTACTTTCAGCTACTTCCTCGCGACTCTGCTCAAACTTTTTTGCGCCAGATCCGCTTGAACCGGATGGGCGGCAACTCACTTCAAGGGAATCGTCACACCGAGTATTAAACCTGAGGTTGCCATGTCGTAGACGAAGCGAACGCTACCGTTAGGGCGATAATTCACCGACATATATCGCCAGCCCCCTTGCAGGTCAAACTTCTTGAACTTCCAACCAAGAAGCCCGGCTACCTGGTAGTCTGAATTCGCCCCTCCGCCTCCGGCATCTCCAAGCACTGTAAAAATCACCTTAGGCCCAAGCAGCGCTTGGAATCTGGCTCCCCCGACCGCATCAACCCAATTCGCCGATGCATAGAATCCGTTGCCAATCTGAGGGTGCAAGGTCAGAGTATTTCCCATGTGCCAATAACGAAAACCGGCCAACCCATCGACTTTGAATTTTTCAGTATCAATCAGGCGGTAGCCGATTTTCTGCGTCAGCATGATCTCGTTGATCTTAGCCTTTACTGACATCGGCCCCACTTCGAAGGGGAGTGCTTTGTCGTCGGAAACCTTCATCCACATGAAATCGAGCGGCATCACGATGCGGTTGTAGCGCGGTTCCAAGGCAAACATCAAACCGATATTGAAATGGGAAAAAATGTCATGGAAGCTCGCGTGCACGCTGCCCTCATGTCCCAGGGCACCGACCGTGCCATGTATCCCGGCAAACCACAAATAGGGAGCAATGCCAAAGTGCCATCCCCCATCGGAGGGATTCGGCGGGTCCGGCTGCGGTGGCGCTGCGCTGGGAGTTCCCGGCGAGTCCGCATCTACACGCACCACGGAAAGGATTTGCGACGGTGCATCCGCGTGCGGGAGAGAAGCCAAGACGTCTGTTGAACGGTCATCCGTTTGGTCTACGCGCTGGTCAAGATTCACAAGCTCGAAGAAAGCATAGGCGCTATTTTTGAGCGCAAATCGAGGAATTTCCAGGTCAAGACAAGTAAGAAGACTAGCCCCCGGCGCGTTGGGTGGCACTTGTGAACATGAAGCGAGGCCTTCTTTTGCCTCGGGGACAAGTTCGTTTAACTGTGCTTTTGCGGTTTGCGAGATGAGACCTGGAACGGTCAATAGCAACGCGACTGAAAACAACCGCCAAGATCTCCAAATTGGATGCATTTGTCTCATTTCTCCTTCTCGACCTGCGAGCCCCTCGCTCGAATCACTGCACAACTGAATTGCTGTTATTCCATTCGCTGGAAGCACAAACTGGAACCTGCGAGCGAAACGACAACAGGTCACAGATGTTGGTAATTGGTGTTGGTCGTGGTCACAACGAGTTGTTTGGCGGTCGCGTTAAGCACGGTTTGTTGCGCGTAATTAGTGCCATCAGGGAGGCTGGCCATCTGTACCTGCAAGGTAACCGCATCTTTGGTCTCACCCAGATAGGTGTTGACGTCCAGAGAGATGATCTTATGAGCGACGGTGTCGAACTTGAGCGTCATCTGATCACCAGGCTGGGCATAATCCTTGAAGATCAAATTCAACACGCTGCCAGCCGGATTTAATGAGACTTTCCCAGACTGGTAGGCTTGCTGCATTTTCTGCGGGTCCGGTGGCACGTACTGGCTAAGGAGGGCCTTTACGTCTCCCATGTAGTCCCTCATCTCTTCCTTTTTCTTGGCGACGATTTTTTGCTTCATCCTGCCACCACTAGGTGGTTCTGGGGGTGGACTGACCAGGTTTTTCTGAACCTGGCCGTCAGGACCGTAGCGGCACAGATTTGTCGAGGCTGGTTTGGGGTCTCCCTTTAGCATGAGCTGTGTTGTTTCGGTCCATTGATACTTCTGCAGTTTCTGCTTATTCTCCGCAGCGGCCTGTTTCACAGCTGCAACTTTTTCCTGGAGCTCGCTGTTTTGAGCAATCGCTAGCCCCACCGTCAGAAGTGTAATCGCGCCACCAACCATCAATTGTTGAATGATCACTGCGCCGATGCCGGACTGTTTCAGATGCATAGTTGCATGTCTCTGATTCATTAGAATTCACCCTAGCCGCGCTGAGTTCCTACGAACTCGAGCTGTCTTGGCATGGCCCTGATGCCAACGGGTGCCGCTTCTCCCGGATTTCGGATGATCTTGTTGGTGACCTCGTCCATGATTGGGTACTGCGGCGGGCTTTTTGCTTCCTTCTTGGATTTATACCTTTCCTAATCAGATAGCCGAACTACTTCTTGGGCGGCGGAAAGTTCTTGAGCAGCTTGGCCACGCCCTTATCCAAGTTCTTTTGCTTCTTGTCCGGATCCTTGGGAGGATTCAACGTCTTGGTGGCCGTTCCCTTCCATACGAGCTGTTTGCCGGCTTGGTCGTAGACATCAAAAGCTAATGTCCCCACCTGAAGAGTCGAACTCGTCGCTGTAGCCATTCCACCACCCATACGCCAGCCGCCGCCCATGCCGTAGGCGTTCCATTGCCTTTCCTCCGTGATGGAGACTTGGTAGGCGACGTAGATGTCGGCAGTGTCGCTGTCTGTCTTGGTGAATCCCTTCGCAGCGAGTTGCGAGTCAATGGAGCGTGTAATCTGCTGGTCCAGGATTTGGTCCGGGTATTCGGCACCGTTGATCTTGACCCACTTGTAGGTCTTGAACTTGGAGAAGTCCGTGCCCGGAGCGGAATTGTAGGAGACGTCCTGCGCCAAGGCTGAACCGCACACGAACAGAATCCAGCCCACCATTGCCGCGAATTGAATCACGCCTATACCTTTCTTCAGATTCATCGTTCCTCCTTCCGGAAATGCTGTGGGTTCATCTACCTGCGCCTCGAGGCCGCCGAATTGAGCTGTCAGAACCAAATCAGACTGGAACTAACCCGCATTGCGCCATCGCGGGATCACCGAAAGATCGGAGTGAAAATCGCCGCCACTTCCGCTCAAAGCTGTCAGGCCGGTGTTCATATGACAACTGGCAGTATTACTAGTGGCCAAAGTTTGGCCGGTTCAGCACACTTCTGAGCGCAACAAAAAACACGGTTGAGAGACCGGACAGGTCTCGGTTTCGAACAGTATTGGATGTACCTATAAATAAAGTTAAGTATTTGCCGAAACGAAAGGCCTAAAACGTGGGCAAAAAAAGGACGCTCACCAAAAGGTTGAAGTTCGCACCGGGGCCGCGCACTCATCTACACCCTACAATAACTAGCATTCTCGTATTGCTAGTAGGCATTGCGGCTTGGAAGACGGCGTCAATGCATTCGCCCAGTGATAACACAATTGTGGCAGCTTCCGCCCCGACGCCTCCGTCGAAGGCAGCAAACTTCCTCCCAACCATCCCAAACCCTGTTCCACCGCCTGGCAGCGGCCCACAGGGCATGGCGTGGATTTTGGGAGGTGAGTTCTCCATGGGAGCGCAGGATTCGCCGGACATGAATGAAGTTGGGATGGAGGCCACCAGAGACTCCCGGCCTATCCACCGCGTCTTCGTGGATAGCTTCTGGATGGACAAGACCGACGTTACCAACCAAGAGTTCGCAAACTTCGTGAAGGTTACCCGCTACGTGACAGTTGCCGAACGCGCGCCTCGCGCGGAGGATTTTCCGGGCGCTCCATCTGAAAATCTCGTGGCTGGTTCCGTTGTGTTTTCTCCGACCGATCACACTGTCCCTCTCAACGATCATTTTCAATGGTGGTCGTACGTCTCAGGCGCAAACTGGCGTCACCCGCTTGGCCCGAAGAGCGACATCAAGGGCAAGGGAAAATATCCCGTCGTTCACATTGCCTACGAAGATGCTGTCGCTTATGCCGCATGGGCGGGCAAACGTTTGCCCACCGAGGCGGAGTGGGAATTCGCCGCGCGCGGCGGCTTATCCGGAAAGCCGTTTGTCTGGGGCGATCAATTCCGGCCCAACGGCAGGTGGATGGCTAATACCTATCAAGGAAAATTCCCGATAAAGGGCACGGACAAGGGGAACGACGGTTTCGTCGGCATCGCGCCGGTCGCGCAGTATCCGCCGAACGGATACGGTCTCTATGACATGGCCGGCAACGTGTGGCAGTGGACGAGCGATTGGTATCGCCCTGACTATTACGCGCGGCTCGCCGCTGTAGGAGGCGTCTCGCGCAACCCCCAAGGTCCGGCCTCTCCATTTGATCCTTCCGAGCCAAGCGAAAAGAAAAAAGTGCAACGCGGAGGGTCTTTCCTCTGCACCCATCAATATTGTTCGCGCTACATCGTCGGCACGCGTGGTAAAGGCGAAGTCAGCACGGGAACAAACCATCTTGGATTTCGTTGCGTGAAGGATATATCGGTCAGCAAACGTTCCGCGGGCAAGTAGGGATCTCAAGTTTCGCTAGCAAAATCGAACAGAAGGGAGAAGCGAACGAAAATGAAGAGCCGAACTGCAGGAAAGGCGATCGTCGCGGTACTCGCGGCGCTCGCTTTGGCGCTCACGGCGTCCGCCGCGAGCGCGGAGACTAAGAAGCCCAACATCGTTGTCATCATGGGCGATGACATCGGCATGTGGAACATCGGGGCATACCACCGTGGCTTAATGGCCGGCAGGACACCGAACCTCGACAAGCTCGCTAAGGAAGGCATGCTCTTCACCGACTACTACGCCGAAGCAAGTTGCACAGCAGGTCGCGCGAACTTCATTACCGGGGAACTCCCGATTCGCACCGGGATGACGACGGTCGGCCAAGCGGGCGCATCCGTCGGCCTGCCCGCCGAGGCGGTAACCATTGCTACGATCCTCAAATCCATGGGCTATGCCACCGGGCAGTTCGGCAAGAATCACCTTGGCGACAAGAATGAATTCCTGCCGTGCGTTCATGGCTTCGATGAGTACTTCGGCTATTTGTATCACCTCGATGCGATGGAAGACCCCGCACATCCCAACTATCCGCAGAATCTCTTGAATGTCGTGGGTCCGCGCAACATGGTGCATTGTTGGGCCACCGATAAGGACGACCAGACGGAGATGCCGCGCTGGGGCAAAATTGGCAAACAGAAAATTGAGGATGCCGGCCCGCTCTATCCCAAGCGCATGGAGACCGTGGACGACGAGATTCGGAACCTTTCGATCAAGTTCATTGACAAGGCCAAGAAGGATAACAAGCCGTTCTTCGTGTGGCTCAACCCGACCCGCATGCACATCGTTACGCACCTCTCTCCGAAGTATGAAGCACTGCGCAATGCCGAAAACGGTTGGTCCGAAGAAGAAGCCGGCATGGCGCAACTGGATGACGACGTCGGCCTCGTGATGAACAAGCTGAAGGACGTAGGCGAGGACGAAAACACGATCGTCGTATTCACCACCGACAATGGCACGGAAGTCTTCACGTGGCCGGATGGCGGTCAGACGCCGTTCGCACAAGCCAAGGGAACAGTACTCGAGGGCGGCTTCCGCGTTCCTTGCATCTTGCGCTGGCCTAGCCACGTGCCAGCGGACTCGGTGCAGAACGGGATCTTCTCCGGGATGGACTGGCTTCCTACGTTCGTGGCAGCGGCCGGTAATCCGAACATCACCGAAGAGCTGCTGAAAGGCAAAACGATCGGCGACCGGACATACAAGAACCATCTGGATGGCTACAACCAGATGGCCGCCATCACCGGCAAAGGCCCATCCGCACGTCATGAGATCTTCTACCTCGGCGAAAGCACGGTCGGCGCAGTTCGCATTGACGATTACAAGTTCCGATTCATCGACCAACCTGCCGGCTGGCTGGGTGAGAAGACCCACCCTGACGTGCCCTACATTACCAACCTGCGTCTCGATCCGTTCGAGCGCACGGGCTGGCCCAGCAACGGAACGAAAGACGGGGCTCAGCAATACTTCGACTGGTTCAAGTACCAATTCTGGCGCTTCGTGTTTGTCCAGCAGGTAATTGGAAAGGAAATCCAAACTTTCCTTGAATTCCCGCCGATGCAGCGGGGCGCGAGCTTCAACTTAGACGCTGTTAAGGCGGAGATGGGGAAAAGGATGGCCGAGGCGGAGGCGGCGTCCAAGGGCCCCAGCAACTAACAGCAACCCTTCACCCGCGCTCAAAACAGAATTGTCCAATTACGTCGAGCTGAATGCTTCGACGCAGTCGAAAGCAAGAAAGTAGAAACCATGAAGGTACCGACTATAGCGTTGGCT
The DNA here is from genome assembly GCA_035279725.1 of Candidatus Acidiferrum sp. Lineage (GTDB taxonomy): Bacteria > Acidobacteriota > Terriglobia > Acidiferrales > UBA7541 > Acidiferrum. The sequence goes on along the minus strand of DATEHF010000009.1, from coordinate 63,084 downwards.
CTGTCACTGCTGTTTGCACCTGGCCCCACGAGGGTTTCGAGTGCGCAAACCTCAGCAACTGACGAGGGCGTGGACGCTGTTGAAGTGATCAAAACTACCGCGACCGTGGAGAACATCGACCTCCAAAAACGAAAGGTCACGCTTTTGCTTGAAGATGGGAAGAAAAAAACTCTTAAGGTCGACAAAGACGTCCAAAACCTCGACCAGGTCAAGGCTGGGGACCACTTGAAGATTTCTTACACGGAAGAAATCATCATCCTGGTCGGCAAGTCGAGCCAGGCCCCAGGCGCCGCTGCCGCTGCAGAGGTCGGAGTAGCCCCCAAGGGCGCCAAACCCAGTATCGTCATGGTCGACACATCAGCATTGAGTGTAAAAATCCTTGCAGTGGACGCAGCCAAGCACCGCGTGACGATCGAAGGGCCCGACAAGAAGCAGAAAAAGATCAAGTTGAGCAAGAAGGTCGGTAACCTCGATCAACTGAAGGTCGGCGAGACCGTGGACATGGTCATGACTGAATCCCTAGTGGTCGAAATCGTAAAGTGATTTCGCACGCGTTTGGGAGCCCAAGGTCGATGGATAGTTTAGTGAAATACCCTGTAGCTGTTTTAGCTCTCTCCTTTTTCGCAATGTGGCTCTCAGCGCGAATAGGGCTCTCGTTTGGCAAAAGTAAAACAAATTTGGAAGAATACGATCGCCAAGATCTCGATGTTATCGTGGCGGGCTCTCTAACATTGCTCGGTCTTATCATCGGGTTTAGCTTCTCGATGGCCATCACTAGATACGACCAGCGAAAAACCTACGAAGAGGCAGAGGCCAACGCGATTGGCACAGAATACGTCCGGGCGGATCTGCTACCCGCTAGCCAAGCGGAGAAAGTGCGCGCATTACTGAAGCCATATCTCGATCAGCGTATTTTGTTTTATCAAACCCGCGACGAACGTGAGCTTCAGAAGATCAACGCTCGAACGGCCCAACTGCAGAGTGAACTGTGGTCTACGGTGACGAGGCCAACTGCAGCAGAACAAACAGCCGTTCTCGCCTTGGCCGTTTCAGGCATGAGCGATGTATTGAACTCCCAAGGATACACGCAGGCAATCTGGTGGAACCGCATCCCAGCAGGAGCCTGGCTCCTGATGGCGGCCGTTGCCATTTGCTCCAACCTGCTGGTTGGCTATAGTACGCGCCGCCCGAGAGCCGGCATCATCCGAATCATGGTTCTACCCTTTGTTTTGTGCATCGCGTTCTTCGCCATAGCAGACATTGATAGTCCTCGACGGGGCCTGATTCGCGTGCATCCGCAGAATTTAATAAGCCTGGTACAGTCCCTTCATTGACGGCAAATGGAAACGAGCTGAGGCCGTGGTGATAACGTAGCACCTCGGATTGGGGTGTCCCTACTATGCCATCCGCGAGCTCAGCACGAATACCGTGGTGGACTTGGACTCGGCCGGTCCTGGCGATAGTCGTTCTAGGTATCCACGCAACCCTCGGTCCCAACGTTTTATTTGCTGCAGCAGAAGCCTTCGCTCTGTTCGCCACCGTTTTTGCGGCCGTCTACCATGCCGAAGTTGTCGCCCATCGCGTCAGCGAGCCATTCGGGACACTCGTACTTGCGCTGCCTGTCACCATTATTGAGGTGGCGCTCGTCGTGTCGATGATAATCACCGGTGGGGCCGAAACTGCTGGGCTGGCGCGCGACACTGTTTTTTCCGCAGTCTTGATCGTGTGTAACGGCATCGTCGGCCTGTGCCTTCTGGCCGGCGGCGTTCGCCATCGCGAGCAGGCCTTTCAGTTTCAGGGCGCGCAAGCCGCGCTCTCTGTACTGATCGCGCTGGCAACTCTAACTCTGGTCTTTCCGAACGTCACGAGTACAACGGTCGGGCCCGCGTTCAGCTCACCGCAGCTCGTCTTTGCCGCCATTGTTTCGCTGATCCTATATGGTTCATTTCTGTTTGTGCAGACCGTTCGCCATCGCGATTTTTTTCTTCCTGCGGAGGGCGGGGAAGAAGCACATGCGCTGCCACCGTCGAACAGGATCGCGCTGGTCAGCGCGGGATTGCTTCTTGTCTCGCTAGTCGCCGTAGTGGTGTTGGCGAAGGAATCGAAATAAGGAGAAGCTTCTTTAGGATTGCACTCCCTGCGCCATCCAAAGTAGCGGTTGGCGTATTGGATAGTTGCGAATGATTTCTTCCACTGTGGGATCCGGATTCAGCGTACGCCAGAGCGTAAAGTACTTCGGCTTGGCGAGCGAAATTCCGGCGAATAGGAGACTGGGTTGGCGCACGGGCCAATCTTGAAAGTACTCGACGTCATGAGCGTAAGGCCAAGACTTCTTGTCCGCGATGAACGGGTACATGAATTCCATCGCTTTTGCAAACCCGCGACCGTCAGGAAGCGAAAAGGCGAAAAGATTGTCCTCCGACGCCGACAGGATTTGGCAAAGCGTTGACATGACGTCGAGATTGAAAAGACAGTACCCGTAAGGCTTTGTCCGTCCGAGTTCCAGTGGGAAACTGCCATCGCCAGCGATCTGATCCGGCACAATGACTTCTTTGAATCGCTTTCGGCAAAGTTCCGTTAGCTCACGCTTCCCGGCGAACGCCGCGAACTCCGAAATCTGCATTACCCAGCACGTACCGTGATTATTCTTCGCGTCGCGCTCTTCCAGGCCGTTCTTCGACGTGGTCATCCAACCCAGGTAGTCAGCGAACCACTTTCGCAAGTCGCTCATCTCAGAAGGAAGAAGCGCGCGACACTGCTCCAGTATCGGCATGGAGTGGACGACCTCCACAAGGTGAATCGTGTCGATGATCCCGGTGCCACGCCCGGTAGTTAGGCCACGAATTGCCTGGGCATACTGAAGGTTCGCGTTCATCCGCGTGGCTGAGTCGAGAAACCATGCGCGCAAGTGCTTCGCGGCATGCGCTGTGTATCGGTTGTCGCCTGTGAGCAGCCACGCCGCGGTCAAGGTGGGAACTTGAACACTTAAGCGAATGAGTGCGCGCCGGTGGCTGGCGAAATTATCCGGATTGGATATGCCATCCCGACGGATATACGGGCCAGAAGGGTTTCTCGGATCAGGCCACCAGTAGTCTCCCTCGGAGAAATAATCATGTTTGCCGCCAGCGCTTCGCGGGCTAAACGACGCCGTAATCGTGACTGGTTCTTCCCGAAGGTATCGATCCGCTGTAGTGAGGATACGCTGCCGGTCAGTTGCGGCGAGGTCGGGAATCTGGCCCTGCTTCTCTTCGTCAAACGCCAGTCGCGGCATGAAGAATGCTGGGGCCGCAAGGCCCGCAAGTGCGCAAAACTCTCTACGCGATACGGAAGTCACTTTGTCCCAGCCGGACATCTCGTTGTCATTGACATTGTACCGGCACGACCTTCCGCGCGTACATTGAGGGTCTACCGAGGCAAAAATCCCTCGAATCACGGTCGCAACAATCCCCGAGTTCCAGTCGCGGCGAGTTCGAGCTTTTGGGATCAAAAACGTGTATAGTGCCGCGCTCCATCGAGGCAAGCAAGTGCCAAGAAATTTGTCTGAATTATTGTGACCTCGAAAATCGGCCCAAGAAACCACCCCCGACTCGCAGCTCGATGGTGAGCGAATCGTTGCGCTTATGAATTCCGTTTTCAATTTCCAAGTTGGCGTCGTCTGCAGGGCTGTCCCGAATTTGAACTGATTTGTATTGGCCATCACTCAGAAACGAGAGCGGTACGTGTATGGTTTTGGCTTGGGGACCGCACATCAAGGCCAGAAACCACGTGTCTCCTTTGCGCCGCGCAAAGGCCGCAAGCTCTCCAATCTCCGAACTTGACAATACGATGGTTTCGTCCCAAATAGGCGGAACGCTCTTGATCACTTCGGCCGCGGGATTATGTAAAATGGTTTGCGGATTAGCGGCTATGGTCAACAATGGAGCATCGAAGACGGCGATGCTCGCGATCTGATGCGCCACAGTCGAGTCGCGGCGTCGGTCGTTGAAGAGCATGGCGGTGTAGTCAGCCGGCCCGGCCAAGAGACGCGTGAAAGGCAGGATGGTCTCGTGCTTGGCGCGTTCTTTCAGCGCGCTGGACTCCATGCCGCGAATGGCTTCACGAACCAATTCATTCGGCCACGTGCGTTGGCGGCCGGTAGGCTTGTTTGCTCCGTGGAACACAAGAAGTATGTGGTATTCCGCTGCCTTTTGAAGCAGCGCTTCATAAAGATCAATCACTTCTTTGGCTTCGTGATCGAAGAAATCGATTTTTGCGCCGACTACACCTGTGTCGCGCAGCATCTTGAAGAATTCTTCGCGCGCTTCCGGAGTGCGGAGATCCTTGCTGTGCTTCCAGAACCACAAGCCGACTCCCTGCTGCTGCGAATAGCCCACGACTTCTTTTCTCTGCTCTGGTGTCCATTTGCTCCAGAAACCCTCGATGACGTTATATTCGAACCTGAGCTGGCCCGCCAAGCGAGAAAATTCCTTCATACCTTCAACGCCTTCGGGACCGTCGTCCAGATAACGCCAGACAGCGCGGCCGGGGTTGATCCATGAAGTGTGGATTCCCTCTGAGAAAAGTTTCGGGTCGGGGGGCGGACAGAGATTGGGCAAGATCGTGCTATTGACGAGCGAGTTCAAGTCACGGCCAACCATCACCACGCGCCATGGAGTTGTGATGGTTCCGGTGATCGATGCCGGTTTTCCGAGGCGCCTGGCTTCGTCACGGCCGTACCGCAACTCGAACGGCCAGTTCAGCGGATGCCGGTGCCCCAAACCAGTGATCCATCCGCGACGGCCATCGGCCTCCAGTCCCATCCCGCTGTAGTTCACGAGATCGGCTTCCGTGATGGAGGCGTAGCCGGCATCAAGAGGCAGTTTGAATGTCAGCGGCGGCCCGGCCCATTCTCCGGCGTGAACCTCGGCGATATTCTTCTGCAGATACTCGGTTTCGTAGTGACCGCCGGCCAATCCGCCATACCAAAGCGTCGAGCCGTCGGGAATCACGAAGGCGGAATACTCATCCGGTGCGTGCACAGTGCTTTCATCACCAGGAATGACGTGGCGATAAGCAACGCCGTCATTAAATGCGCGGACTTCCAACGTATACGTAGTGAAACTCAGGTCATGCGTGAGCGAGATTTTTGCGCCGTTGCATTGATTGACTGCGGTGCTGTGAGCGCCATACCAAGGATAGGATTCATCGATGGAGTATCGTTCGAGATTGTTGAAGTCGACGCCCGATGAGAGGTCGTAGCCGTCCACCTTCATCGCGATCGAGGAGGGCTCGATCACGACTGTGTTTCCCATTGTCACGGTGAAGGCGAGACGCTCTGCGTTAGGAAGAATGGTGAACTTGATTTTGCCGTTCGGGCTTGCAACTTGGACTTCTTGCATGTTCACGCGCTGCGAGCGCCGAGACTTGGGCGGCAGTGATTGCGGTTGTGCTTGCGCGAGGGTCGCCTGCGCAAAAGAGAGTGCGGCCACAGCTCCCATAACAAAAGGAACCAGAACATATTTTCTCTGCATGGATTTAGCTCTCAAACTCAATTCTTGAACAAACTTCCTGTCGCGGGCGCTGCGTCAGACTCCCTCGCGCGGCTTTTCCTTGCGGACAAAAATGTTGTCCTGCGTAGGTTCGGCGTCGCATTCAAGAGCGATGGTCGTAACCGGATGGTCGGGTGCTTCTGCCGGTAAGCCGGTTAGGCGGACACGGTACTTGTCTTGCTGGAACGTTATCTTTTCGCCGGAAGCTAGGAAGCGAGCAGACTTCACCTGGGTTTGCAAGCCTGCCACCACCACATAGTCGCCGGGCCAAAAGTGCACGTGCATGTAAAGCGTGTTGCCTTTGCGGGTGAAGCTCGCGTAATTGGATCGGCGCGGCTGGCAGGGATCCGATGCATAGATGCTATCACCGTTGCGGCGCATCCATTGGCCGACCTCCGTCAATGCCCGAACGGATTCTTCGGGCACGCTGCCATCCGCGCGGGGCCCGATGTTCAGCAGATAGTTGCCGGTGTCGCGCGAGCAGGAAATCAGATTCTGAATGACCCGTCGCGGGCTCTTCCAATCGTCATCCGTCCGCTGGTATCCCCAACTATCGTTGAGAGTCATGCAAGACTCCCAAGCGCGTCCTTCTTTGTCCGCCGTGATCTGCTGCTCGGGAGTGGAAAAATCGCCTGGAAGCTTGTTGCGGTTGTTCACGATAATGTCCGGCTGAAGCTCGAAGACCATTTTATTCATGCGCTCGGACTCCCAACCGGCAGCATCAAGCGGCCACGAAACGTCGTACCAGAGAACGTCAATCTTTCCGTAATTGGTGAGCAGCTCGCGAATGTGTGTGTGAATGTATTCGACGAAGCGTTTGCGCGCAGCCTCGTCCGTAGCGCAGCGAGCGCCGTCGGGATGATGCCAGTCCATCAGCGAATAGTAAAAACCAACGCGCATGCCTTCGGCGCGGGCGGCATCGACATATTCACGGACCAAGTCGCGCCCCGGGCCCTGCTTCGGCGAACAGTAATCTGTGGCCTTGGTATCGAAGTGGCAGAAGCCTTCGTGGTGTTTGGTGGTCATCACCATGTAGCGCATGCCGGTTTCGCGGGCGATCTTGGCCCATTCGCGTGCGGGAAATGGTTTCGGTTTGAATTGCTTTGCGAGCGGAGCATATTCGGAAACGGGAATGCCCTCGTTTTCCATGACCCATTCATGACGACCAATAACACTATAGAGTCCCCAGTGGATGAACATTCCAAATCGAGCCTCGTGCCACCACTTCATCCGGCGCTGACGGTCGGCGTCACCGGGGGAGGGGGCTGTCGCAGCCTGAGCCGGAGTGGACGATTGCGCGAAACCGAGCGCAGAATTCAGCGTGAGCGTCGCCGCCAGTGCAGAGCCAGTTTCGATCATCCAGTTGCGCCGAGATGTCTTGTTTTTTGCCATCGGCTGACCCTTCTCCTCGTAGATTTCTTGTATATCCGACGGCCCAACGCGGCGTCGGTGGGTGAGCGCCGCCGCGCTAACAAATAAAGGCGAGTCCAACAGCAAATCTAGAATGCGAACCTCAACCCGAATTGTAACTGGCGAGGCTGGACAGCAAGCGTGGTAATGGATCCCGCACTCGCGTTACCGACGCGCACTGAATTCCCGCTCCCGACTCCCGGTGCGTCCAAATTCTGAATATTCAAGACATTGAACGCCTCGAAGCGAAGTTGAAGGTTCCATCCTTCTTTATGCAAGGGGACGCTTTTAAACATAGAGAAATCCATATCAAACACGGAAGGACCTCGGAACGGATTTTTTCCGAGATTTCCAAACGCTCCGGATGGAGCGACGAAGGCGCAAGGATTGAACCAAGTCTGGGCAGTATAGGTTGCGTCCGCCGCCAGTCCACCTTGCGAGATAGTGGTCTGACACTTTGGGTTAGGGTTAGCACTGACAGGTCCAGGAGTGAAGGGATCGGCAATTATGTTAGGCCGGGCATAATCGCTGGGGCCATTGCTACCAATTCCACCGGAGCCCTTGAGGTTGGCAACATCGCCGGGCACAATCAAGCCGTAGGGTTGGCCGGACCGGGCTTGGAAGATGTAGTTTGCTTGCCAGTTGCCCAGAACCCATGACCCAGGCCCACTCCGAAGCCATCTCTTGCCCTTCCCTGCGGGAAGCTCATAGACAGTAGCCCAAGAGACAAAATGCTTTATGTCATACCCGGAGATTCCCCGAGCGGAACTCAAGTCAAAATAGTTCTGCACGCTTGAGCCTCCCTGGGGCCCGTTCTCGACATTGAAGTAGCCACTGCTCGTGTCGATGGATTTCCCAAACGTGTATGACAGAAGGGAGATCAAACCATTGGCAAACCGCCGCTGCAACTTGGCTTCCAGCGCGTTATAATTCGAATAGCCAATACTCTGGGCATAGGTTACTCCCGAAGTCGCCCAAGGCATAAGTCGATGGCCGTCTATGGCAGCAATGTAAGCGCTATTGCAAGCAGCGTCGGTTTTCGCGCACGTGTTATTCGGCGAGGCTTGATTGGCAGCGTTGGCGTTCCCTTCGAAGTCGAGCCGGCCATTTTTGCTGCCCACGTAAGCGGCGGAGAACATCAGATTCGGAGTGAACTCTCGCTGGACTTCAACATTCCATTGCTGCGAGTAAGGATCTTTGTAAGTGGGAGCCACGAAAAAACTCCCCGAAGTCCACGGGGTCGCTGCCGGCAGTGAATTTGCAAAGGTTCCCTGAATCTGGTCGATTGTTTTCAGCTGGCTGGGGCTTAGATTGTTGCCGTTGAAATCGCCATTTAGTGCGAGCGCGCCCGGCCATACGGCCTTCTCGAGAACGTTTTGCGCGGCCTGTCCCCTGCCTGCGAGCGTATCCCAATAAAGCCCGTAGCCCCCACGAATGACTGTTTTCTGAGTCAGTTGGAACGCCACGCCGATGCGAGGCCCCCAATTGTCCTTCACCGGTGGCGGCGAGAAAAAAGGCTTGCCGGCCACGATCACGTTGCTGAAATGCGCGTCCTTGGTAAAATCACAGGGAATCGACGTGTTGTTACAGGTTGGCGTATTGGTGGGTGTAAAAAGGGGCGCCCCGTCCGGGATGCACGGCGCTTTTTGGGCCGCGCTGCAGAGCGGAGGCATCGCGGCTGCCCCGATAATCCATTGCTGGTGGAATAGATCCAAGGCATTCCACAATCGGCCGTCCAGTGTCTGCGGTTGCGTCAAATAGTCATAGCGCAAGCCAAAATTGACAGTCAGCCTCGGTCGCACCTTCCATTCGTCCTGCAAGTATCCGGCCCAGGCGGCGTACTTGTACTTCACGGGGCCTGATCCCGAGACGGGCAACTCTCCCCCTACGCTGCTTGGCAAACCCAGGAGAGCCGAGGCAAGCGACAAGCCAGTACTGCTGTTTCCGAGGCCTGTTTGGCCGTCCCCAAAACTGTATCTTTGGAATGTGTTCATCTGTATTCGCTTCGAATCGATAAACCAAGCGCCGAGCTTGAAGTTGTGACGGCCCTTCAGCCACACAATGTTAGGTGTGACGCTCCAATTGGGGTTCTCCCTGGGTGCCGCTCCGCGAATACCGAAATCGCTGCTGCCACCGGCAATCCACTCGTTGGTGTTGAGCCTGAAAAGGATGCCGGAGAACTTATCAATGTCTTTAAAGCCGAGTTGGTTCAAAGGGTCGAGCCCGAGGGGATTCTGGTTTTGTTGACCGGCATCCACGGCAGGCCGGCCAGCATAACCGGCGCGCAAGTCAAGAATCAGGCTGGGCCGAAAGGTGTGCACCCAGCCCCCGCCATAGTTCCTACCTGTCGAACCGCCCTCGGTGAATCCGACTTCGCCAATGGGATTGACGACAGACACGCGCTGCTCGGTGTAGCGGAAAAACAGGTTGTCTTTTTGACTTAATCGGTGATCCACCCGCACTTGAAAACTGTTGGAAGTATTCGGTGTCGGCCTCGTTTGAATGAAATTGTGACCCAGATCCGACGCCAGGGAGTAATTAGGCTGGGTGGAGTACTTCCCGAAAAACTGTTGCATCTCCGCAGAAATAAGGGCTTGCGGAAGTTTATTGCAAGGGCCGCCCAACGTCTGGTCTTGAAGATTGGTCCCAGCTAATAGAGGCAGAGGGTTTCCACCGGCATCGCATCGGAACGGCACCCGGGGTGAACTGTAGGGGTTGTAGATCTGGTGGGGCGTAGTGTAGTAAGGCTGGACGGAGAAGTCCCCGGCGATTTCCGCAGCGGTCGGCACATAGGAACGGTCGAGGGATGGCTTACTGTACCGCCAGCCGTCATAGCCGCCAGAAAAGAAAGTCTTATTCTTGATGATGGGACCGGAAAATGTCGCTCCAAACTGGTTTTGTCGAAATGGAAAAATCTTCGGAGTTCTCGTAACCGGGTCGAAATCCGTCACGCTGTTGCGCGCATCAAAAGCGTCGTTGCGCACGTATTCGAAGGCCGAACCGTGGAACGAACTGGTTCCGGATGCCGACACCATGTCCACCACGCCACCCGTTGCGCCACCGAATTCAGCTTTGGCGTCGTGCCCAACGACTTTAAATTCCTGGATCAGATCAATGTTAGGAATCACAATATACGTCGGTCCGCGTACGTTCGTGTTGATGATGCCGTCAAAAAAATAGAATTTCGAGCGATTCTGTTGTCCATGAAATGAAGCATCAGAAAAACCCGACCCGGGAATTCCAACATTTCCTTCACAACATCCAATACTCTTGTTTTGGGCCGTAGAAACGGGAGTGACACCTGGAGTCAAGGTCAGTAGCTGCGTAAAGTTTCTTCCATTTAAGGGCAGGTCGTTCACAGCTCTCTCGGGAATCACGGTGCCCAGTTCGCTTGTTGAGGCCTCGAGCATCGCGGCTTCCGCGCTCACCACTACTTCTTCGTTGATTGCGCCGACTTCAAGTCTGACCGCATGGCTGACCGTTTGGTTGACGCCTACCGCAAAGGCCGAGATTTGCGTTGTCTTGAAACCTTTTGCTTCGACACCCAGGACATACGTTCCAGGCTTGACGTTAATGAAGACGAAGTAGCCGTCGGAATTGGTAGTGGCCCGATCCTCGATTTTCGTGGCCTGGTTGGTGAGCCTGACGGCAGCACCGGCCACAAATCCACCCGATTGGTCTGTAACCGTGCCATTCACTTCACCCGAAGCCGTTTGCGCGCGAGTTGCATCCGCAAATAAGAACAAGACAAGAGAAAAGAACGTTGCTATCTTGGCCAGCCGCATACACACCCCCTAGGCATGAATTCCGAAAAACATCGCCAAATCCAGGCCGAGGACAAGAAACGCTCCAGCGAGAGTGTAAAAACCGCTTGACCCTGCCGGGGCCGCTTCCTGTCCAAAACTGAAAGGCTTCTACCAAGCCGCATCGTAAAATTCAATATTAAAAATCTACGTTTCACATACTGAAAAACTAAACGATCATTTGAGCTAGAATGCAGCAAGGCGTTTGGACGCAGCCGCCGAGCAGAAAGCATGCAGATTCCTGGTACGCGGCGGTGACGCCTCGGCAGAAGGAGCAGACTTCTCATGATCCGGGCACGTGAATCTAAATCTGCACCAGTGGGTGTGGTTGGAAAGGTCTTGCGAATTTTGGAGGCGCTGGACGCCTCCCCCACCGGACTGCAGCTACGCGAGATTTCTCAGCAGACCAGCCTCAACAAGAGCACGGCGTATCGGTTCGTAGCTCACCTGGAAAGCGCGGGCTATCTGTTTCGCGATGATTCCGGAGCGTACATCGTAGGGCCCAAGCTGGCCCGCTTGGGCGCTGGAATCGCCTACCATGCCACGCTTCGCAAGATCAGCCGCCCCGTGCTGACGCTCCTCTCTAAAGAAACAACAGAAACAGTAAACCTCGCTGTCCTCGACGGACACGAAGTGCTTTACCTCGAAGTGCTGGAGAGTTCCCACTCCTTTCGCATGGCCTCTCAGCCAGGAATGCACCGTCCGCCGAACTGCACCGCATTAGGCAAAGTTTTGCTGGCATTTCTTCCCAGTGAGCAGCGCGAAGAAATCCTGCCCTTGCTGACTTTCGGACGCGCGACTCCGCGCACTATTCCGAATCTTGCGCGCTTCCGGAAAGAGCTTGTGCGCGTCGCACAACAAGGCTATGCGATGGATGATCAGGAGACGGATATGGGAGCACGATGCGTAGCCGCTCCGGTGCTCGACGAAAGCGGGAAGGTGGTGGCCGCGATCAGCGTTTCCGGACCTATCACACGGATGAGCCGGGACCGAATTCAAACATTGGCCCTGGCGACAAAGAGAGCTGCTCGAACAATCTCGGCGCGTCTGGGTCATTCGAATTGAGATGCAGCAGCAACCAGACTGTCAGCACTCTTCAGATTAAACCAAAGGAACGGCCGCATGAATCGAGGAAGATTTCTCAGCTTCCGGAAAGACTGTTCCGATCAGCCAGCCCCCTCGCCATGGGACGGCAAATTCGCTCAACGTGTACCGTTCGAGGTTGAGTTCCACGCGCCAGAAACCAAGAAGACTTTGGATGGGTGGTCGGCTACACGGAAGTTATCCCCAAACGGGGTTGTAGGAAGTGATTGCGCTGTTTTGACGGCGCGAAACGGGTTGTGCATTTACCGAGAACGTGACTTGAAAAAATTCGGGTCCGATTAGGGTCCGATAAGTCGTCCCAAAGGATTCCTTAGAATACCAATGACGGGCGTTCTGCGCCGTTAAGTATTACTAAGTTTCAGAACACTGCCACTTTGTCACGGCAGAGGTCGCGAGTTCGAGTCTCGTCGTCCCCGCCATTCCTAATCAAGCACTTGCGGAAAGTTTGGCTTCCCTGCGTAGGAACAAAGAGGAACATTAAGCAGAATCAATCCGCTCCTCCCGCCTCTGCGCTTGAATCGTTCTGTCATTGTCCTGGCTTCGCAATGTCTTCATATTTCTGTTTAGCCTCTTCAAAGAGCTTCAGCACCGCCTGCTTCTCCGCGTCAGTATTCCACGCAGAGCTGCTCTGCGCCGCCGAGATCAGCCGCTCCATCCACGCAACGAAATACGCCGCATCCTCGGTGCTGCGCAGCGGGGCGCCGGTCACAGACACATAGACCGGACTGGTCGTCGCGTACGGGTACAGATCTAAAATCGGATACTCCGCCTTATCACTGAATGCCCGGAGAATGCACCAGCCACTGCCTTCAAGCGCCACCTTGCCTTCGGCATAAGCCGTGGTGCGATCAGAACTGAGCTCGAGTTCGCGAGCAACCTTCCCGTTGCAGACGATCTGCAGATGATCCACCGGCACAATGGAACCAAGCGAAGCCCGGAAAGAAACCTCCTGTTTCCGGTCGAGGTGGACCTCTCCTCCCGGCGTCTTCCGTCCGAGTTCAAAGCGCAACAATGGCCCATTCGTCGCGAAAGTCCGTCCTGCTTTGATGGACTCCAGCCACGGCTCCAGCTTCAACGGTCCGGCGTGAGCTTCCGCATATACGCGGTTCAAACCGATCGGCCCGCGCAGTGAAGCGTAGTTCCCCATGAAATCTGTTCCGGCGGCGGTCGGCAACCGAAAACCGCAGTTCAGCAACTTGTACCAGACCGCTGCCGTGGACTTATGGTCGGAAAAGCCGACAACCTCGATGTAGTTCACCTTGCCGAGCGCGACATCGGCGGGCAGTTCAAACGTGACCGCGGTTTTCACGGGATCCGGTACGCTGTCTAGCGGATGCACATACCCGACCAGCGCTCCCTGTTCGTGTGCTAGATCCGCCACGTTGGCATTCGCCGGGAACAAACTGGCCGCCTCGGTGTTGGGATATCCGGCGTATCCCGGCAAGATCAGATTCCGCGTTAAGTTCAGAAGCCCGAGATGTCCCCAGTAACTGGTGTGAAATTCCTGCGCGTGCTGCAGCAAGTGATCTTCGTTGGAGGCCGGATCAAGCTTCGGCGAAAAGTACGCGATATCCGGGAAACGCTGCTCTTTGTTGACCACCAGATTTTCAATGATTGCCAAATTCTCGGCCGCGGCCTGTTCAATCAGGTGCGACGGCGTGTTCCGATATGTGCCCGCATAGTTCATGTGGACGTGAGCGTCGCCGCTAACCCACCGCGTGTCGGAACTGCGCCACTCGATGGGCCGCAGTGAAATTCTGGCTTCCGAGGTTCTCCCCGCCACAACCTGTAGGCTTAATTCCTCGAATCGATACTCGAAGCCGCGCATCACGCCCAGTTGCACTTTTCCAGCTGGAACCGTGACCTCAGAGGTTCCCTTGGTGTCAAAGTAGTGCGCCTCAAACCGACGTTCCTTGCGGTCAAAGCTGTCGTCCGCTTCCATCCACGCGTCCTCCGGTGCATACGCCCGTCCGTCTTCCGCCGTAACGAAGACTCGCGCCGTCACCGGCTTCCCGCTGGCGTCGGTGACTTTCAGGAGCAATTTTCCCATCGCCTTCAAGTACTTTCGCTCGCGGACCAGAACCTGGCTCTGCGAACCCCCGGGAATCGTTTGGATCCACAACGAAGTATTGCCGTCGCGATTCGAAATGAAGGCGATCTTTGACCCGTCCGGCGACCATCGCTGATTGATGTTGTCGTAATCGCCAAACGAAATAGGAAACGCGTCGCCACCCGCCGCTGGCATGACCCAAAGCTGGTGCCACGACCGTCCCAGATACGATGCGTACACCATGCGCTTGCCGTCCGGCGCAAAATCAGGGCGAGCCTTCCAAGTTGTTTCTTCGTAGTGGATTTCGCGCGCCTCCGCGCCGGGCTGCGCCTTCATCCGCCAGAAGCCGCCGGTACCGTGGATGTGTCCCCGATTCGAAACAAACAGAATCTCTGAGCCGTCACGCGACCACACCGGGCTGATCTCGTGGTCCACCTGGCTGTAGTAGTAGCGAGGAAGCGGGCTGACATTCTCAGGAGTGAGTTGCTGAATGTCGCTCAGTTCGCCGTCCTCGAATCGTCCTACGAAGATGTGAAAGTGGTCTTTGTACAAAGTCGAAACGAACGCCAGCCGTTTTCCGTCGGGAGAGAACCGTGGTTCAAGATTCACCGCTCCCCCCGAGGTGAGCTGTCGCGTGCGCCCACTGCGCAGGTCGAGCACCCACAACTCCACGCTATCGAGGTCGTAGCGCGCAAAAATAACCCAACGCCGATCCGCCGACCAATCCGGCTGATAATCATAGCCTGGCCCTGCAGTCAGTTGTTCGGCGATTGTGCTCCCCACATCCTGCCGCCACAGCGACCCCGCCATCGAGTAAATCAGCGCCCGGGAATCAGGAGACCAGGCCGCCGCGCTTGGCCCAGCAGTGAGCTGAGGCAGGTACATTTCGCGATAGTAGTAAGCATGAGGGAGATCAATCTGCTTGAGCACAGGCTCGCGCTGCGCCAGACAGTTTCCGCCTGGCAGGAGGACAAAGAGGCAGAGACAAATCATTCGAGAGTGGAGCAAGGGTCCTCCGCAGTTTAGAAAACGGCACCGCTCATACTATGCCCGACCAGTTCCTCTATTTACCTGACAATCGGAATAACGGGCAGCACTACTTGCGAGGGATGCCTAGTGTCATGAAATACGCGGATGTGCGCCTGTTTCGTTTCTGCACTGTTCACCTCCGATTTTCCGCTTTGGAGGTTGCGTGAGAAATTCGGAGCAAAGCTTCCGGAGATTTGCACGCGGATCCGATGTCCTTGCAGAAACACGTTGCTGGTGATCAGGTTCTCCAATTTCAGTTCATAGATTTCTCCAGGCGACAACCACTGCCGGCCCCGGTTGATATCGCGATAGCTTGCGCGCAGGACATCCAGCCCCGGACTCATCAGGTTGAACGCTGTTCCATCGGGCCCGACGTCCAAAAGCCTGGCCCACAAATCAAAGTCGCGGCAATCACAGGAAACAAAGAAGCGGGCTTTGATCGGCCCGGTTATTTCGGTGTCTTGCTGCAGCACAGCCGAATCAAAGGTCAGAACATCGGCGCGATCAGCCAGTTTGCGATAATCGTGAGCCCCCGAGGAGTCGTACGGGTTTACGACGGGAGTGGCCGGATCGGAAACAAACTCGCTGAAGCTGCTCTTGTTGTCGAAAGGAGTAGTTTGCAGCCGACCCGAACGTGCGCTGCCGGCCTCCGGCACCGGTGTTTCAGGAGCGAGGAACACTGGCATCTCCCTCGCAATCGGTGGCCACCGATCCGAGTCTCGCCATTGGTTGCGTCCCATTACGAAGTAGCGCACCTGCTTTTCGCGGGCCACGCCGTTGTCTATGCCCTTCAAGTAATGATCCATCCAACGCAGCACGGTCTCGTCGTAGTTGATCGCAGCGGCCGGGCCGAACTCCCGCTCTCCGGATCGCGTTTTTTCGGTGTTGTCCACCCCATGAACCCACGGTCCTAGTAGCATGTGAGTGCGCGGGTCCTGGTCGCCTTCCCGGGCCGTGAGCAGACCTGCATAGTTTGTAGTCGCGCCTTCAGGGCCGTAGTTGTCGTCGTACCATGCTGAAAGGTTTAGGACAGCTGCGTGCGTTCGAGAGTACTTGTCTCGCAAATCGCTCCAGTTCCACCACGGATCCTCCGGCGGATGTCGCAACCAGTCGAAATAGTACGGGGCGGCTTGTTGCAGAGGCTTCAGGTCAAGCAAAGGCAGGGTATTCAACATATTCGCCCCGTCCTCTTTCCAAGCTGAGCGAGCCTGTTTGTAAGTGCGCGGGCCGGGCAGATTCTTCTTCGCGCGGGTATCCCAAGCGATGTTGTTCCAGATCCAGTCGATCCATGACATGTCCCACGTTCCACCCGCGTAGAAGAAGTTCTGCGGCGTCGAGAAGGTCATAGCCGGGACCATGGCCTTCAAGTGAGGAGGGCTCTGCACGGCGGCGAGCCATTGCACGGCACCGGGATAGGAAAGGCCAAACGTTCCCACCGCGCCATTCGACCAGGTCTGGCCGGCAGCCCACTCGATGGTGTCGTAGCCGTCTCTCCCCTCATTTTCGTAGGGACGAAAATCTCCGTCGGAGTGGTACCGGCCGCGAACGTCCTGGATGACGACGGCATAGCCACGCTCTGCGGCATGCTTGAAGGTCGTGTACGCCTGCTGTGCGGCATCTTTCCCGTAGGGCGTCCGATACACCAGTACAGGAAATGTTCCGTCCCCGGCTGGGCGCATTACATCGGCGCGCAGAACCACACTATCGCGCATGGGCACTGGAACGTTCTTCTCAAGAACAAAATGCTTTGCTGAGTTCGTGGAGTCTTGGGCAAACCCAGGAATAGAAATTGCAAGCATCAACAGCAAAGGCCGGAGTCTCATCTGGCGTGAGACTAACAGTGTGCCAGACATGGTGGCAAGTCAGGAAACTTGCCACCTAGTTGACCAGTGTAAATCAATTTAGTGGAGGAACTCGGGGTCGAGTGCGAACTTGCTGTGGACCGTGAAGCCGGCACCACGCAAGGTGAATTCCGCCGAATCGCGTTCGGGCCCGAGCAGAGGAGCACCGTCGAGGGTCCTCGGGAAGAGGAAATGGACGGCGGAGCTTGTGCCAGTTCCGGTGAACTCGATTTCAAGCGGGGCAACAGTGCCACGGCGAGTCTTGAGCGTCGCATGCAATTCCGGGCTTCCCGCCGGTGTAACCGCGAAGGGCTCGAACGCCGCGAAACCGGGCTGCTCGAGTTTCACCGTGATAACGTAGCGGTCCGTCGGAGCCCGCGGCGCCTGCGCCTGAAACGCGACGAGCGCTCGTTCGCCGAGTTGCTCAAGGCGCGCAAACGCCTGGTTCACCGGCGCGGCCGATTCCCAGCGCACGAGGAAGGAGGTCGAAGGCGAAAGCCTCGGCGCCGCATCCGGCAGCCGGGAAGAATCAATGGGCATTTCGATTCGCCCTTTCTGCAAACAGTTCCCATTTTGATCGACGGCATCCGGGTCGCAGTGCATCGTGCCTGTGGGAATGCTGTAGCTCGCTTGATTCTCTCGCCGGAGGAACACCACAACTTCCACCTTCGCCCAGGGCGAGTGTCGCACAAGCTTCAGGGCTTCGGCATGCGACCACTGCGCGGAAGGCTTGTGCTTCCAGAAGTCGTCCGCGCGGGCGAATGGAGACAGTCCAAAAAACAGGGGCAAGATTAGGAGAATCGTTCGGAATGCTGCAGGAGTCAGTGCGGCGCGGCGCCCGCGTACCCGGCAGATACAAACTAATCTGCATATCGTGGTTTTGCCTGAAACTCGCATTATTCCGCCTAGCCTGACTGTTTTGACAGTATCAATTTTCTTCCGTCTCCAACAACTTTTCTCTCAGTCCGAACTGCACCGAGAGTTCGGTCACAATCCGGCGAATCTGA
This sequence comes from Candidatus Acidiferrum sp., assembly GCA_035279725.1. Taxonomy (GTDB): domain Bacteria; phylum Acidobacteriota; class Terriglobia; order Acidiferrales; family UBA7541; genus Acidiferrum. Next base: position 45,312 of record DATEHF010000009.1, on the reverse strand, counting down.
GGATTCACAGAATTGCACCGTCCCATTTGCGGAATTATCGGGATTTTAGTTGACAAAGACTCCCCTCGGAATACAATCTCATGCAAATTGTACGGTCATTGGGCGGTCCTACATTTTGTCATAGGGGTGGAGAGTCTAATGCTCAAGTCTTATCGATCGCGGTTTTCGTGTGCAGTCGTGCTAGTACTTGGCTGTGCGCTTGCTTCGCCTGCGCAGATCACCACCGGCGAAATCACCGGGACGGTCATGGACCAGAGCGGGGCAGCGGTGGCGGGTGCCACTGTCTCGGCCGTCTGCCCGGACACCAAGTTCACACGCTCGATTACATCCGGCAGCGCCGGCGAGTATCGCTTGGCGGAAATGCCTGGCTGCGTCTACAAGGTTACCGTCTCTATTCAAGGTTTCAAGACTACTGTTCGCGATGCAACCGTTACTGTCGCGCAGGTCACCAAAGCGGATTTCCAGCTCCAGTTGGGCGAGCGTACGGAAACAATCGTGGTGGAAGCTGCCACTCCGCTGGTGGAGTTCTCCTCGGGCGTGAGTACCGAAGTCGACACCAAGTCCATCGTGGACCTGCCCACGGAGGGACGCGACTTCAAATCCATTCTTGGCCTCACACCGGGCGTGCAGCGCTCACCGGGCGGCGGCTTTATGGACGTCAGCATCAATGGACAGCGCACGAGCACCAACAACTATATGATCGACGGCGTGCCCAATAACGACCGCTTTTACGGCAACGAGTTGGTCGGCCAGCCGGGGCTCTTGGGGGTTCCTTCCGCGCTTCTCGGAAACGACTCGATTTCGGAATACACGGTCCAGCAATTGCCTACGGCAGAGAACGGGGTCAAGGGCGGGGCGGCCATCAACGTAACGCTCAAGAGCGGCACTAACCAGTTCCACGGAACGGCCTTCTACTTTGGCGACTACGACTGGCTCAATGCAAACAACTTTTTCTCTTCTACGAGGACGGCTTACCACAATCATAATTACGGGGGCACGCTGGGCGGTCCCATCTTCAAGGACCGAACCTTTTTCTTCGTCAACTTCGAAGCGCAACGAAACAAGTCACTCGCTCCTTACAACGTGATCCTGCCGACGCAGGGCGACCTTCAAGCCGTAACCAACTTTTTCAACTGCACGCCCGCGAACACAACCTCTTGCACGATCGATCCCGGCACCGGGAATCCCTTCATCACCAATACAAATAATCTGCCGATGAACCCTGCAGGCTTGGCTTTGTTGAAGTACTACCCATGCTCAGATGGCGCGGGCGGCACTGTCCAGTGTACCCCTACGGCCGCCAGCGCCGCTGTGCAACCCGGCGGGTTCACGCAAACCGTGTTGCTTCCCGACATCAACACGCTTCCCGGCAGCTTCATTGTGAAGATTGACCACAAGTTGAACAGCAGAATGAATCTTTCCGGCCGCTATCTTTATGCGGATAGCGTGCAGTCTGGCCCCGCGTTCGGTTACACGATTCCCCCTGCAAAAGGTAGCGGCTTGGGCGCAGACGGATTTAACAGCATCGTGCCCACGCGTGTGCAGTTTGCGGGTGGCAATTTGATCTACAACATTGCTGCCAACAAGATCCTCGATGTGCGCTTCAGCTGGTCGCGCTTCTCACAGATCCTGGCGCCGAATAATAAGGTTGATCCCAAGAGCCTGGGCATCGACACGGGCCCCCTGAGCCCACTCGACTTCGGCGTGCCTCCTGTTTATGCCAGCAGTGTGACGTACGGAAACATTGGCGGCATCCAGGGCTACCCGCTCAGCACCCGCCCCACGCAGACTTACGATCTAACGACACATGTTACCTGGATCAAAGGCACCCACACCTTCAAATTCGGTGGTAACTATCAGCGCGCTTCGACGGGCAGCCTGCGGAATCGTGCTCGGACGGGGCTGTTCAGCTTCCAGGGCGACAACGAATTTACAGCTGCGGATCCGAAGAATAACATTACGATCCCTGGCTACGACGTTGTGCTCACGCAATTGCTCCTTGGCCGGATGGATCGGTCGGCGCGCTCTTTCGGCGACACTTCACGCCAGATCTACCAACCATCCCTCGGACTATTTTTCCAGGACGAATGGAAGGCGACACCGCGCGTAACCGTCAGCTATGGCCTCCGCTGGGACCTCAACGGAGCGCTCGGCGAAAGCGGTAATCGTGGCTCGAATTTTCTCCCCAACCAGGGTCTCGTCCAGCTAGGCAAGGGCATCTCCCGTCTCTATGACCTGGACACGCATGATTTTGGGCCGCGCGCCGGACTTGCCTGGGACATCTTTGGCAACGGCAGGACCTCTTTCCGAGTAGGTTACACCATGGCCTACGACGTGGCGAATTTTGCCTCCATCCTCGCCCCTTACCTCTATCAGGGGGCGCGCGCTGGCGCCTTTAGTAATCCGGACTTAGGGGTCTTCTCGGTTACCGCCGATGGGAATGCGAGTGTGGGCACCAACCTGTCCACTCTTTTCGAAGCATTTGGACCCAATACATGCTACAACCCGGCAGCCAATACCGCTTCGCCAGACTGGGTCTGCATCGGTCCGCAAGCTGGAAGCGCGAACCCAACCACGCCTTTCCAGACCTATGGTGCAAACCCTACGGGCACGCCGCCCTTTAACGCATTCGGGACCGTTTCCCCCTTGCGGACGCCAAGAATCCAATACTACAACGCCACTATCCAGCACGAACTGTTCCGGAATAACGTCCTCACCGTTAGCTACATCGGCGCTCATGGAACAAACATGCTCCTGAACCGCCAATTGAATCTACGTCCGATCGGCTGCTTTGATTCGGCGAACGGAGGCCAGCAAACTGGCCTACCGGGCACCCCAACCAACACGACTACCCTTAATTGCAACCGGCCGCTTGACTCGGTCTTTCAGACTGGCGGTGTGCCATCATTCCAGTACGTCAACCAACTAACCAACGACGGCTTTTCTCGCTACAACTCTATGCAGATCAGTTACCGGCAGCGCAATTGGCACGGGCTAAACTCCATCGTCAACTTTACCTGGTCGAACTGCATTGACACCAATTCCGTCAATCGTGGCGGTTCGTCTACACTTCCGATCGCGGAGAATCCGTACAACCCAAGAAGTAACCAGGGCCCGTGCGATACGGATGTCCGGCGCAACTTCAACACAGGCATCGGGTACGAGTTCCCTAGATGGAGTGCAATCGGCCGCTTGGGAGACGGTTGGCAGATGGGAAGCGTCGCCACCTACGCCAGCGGGCGGCCGTGGACAGCGTTGCTCTCGAGCGGGGCGGATAATTCCGGGCAAGACCTCACATACCAGAGGCCAAACTGCATCGGAAAGCCCATCTACCAGTTTAGCGATCCCAACAGCCCCACGATCACGAATGTGCCTGCCGTATTTGCCATTCCAGCCGATGGAACCATCGGAACTTGTGGCCGCAACGCCTTCCGCGGTCCACATATCGTTCAGTGGGATTTTAATCTCAACAAGACCACCAAGATCACGGAGAGAATGGCCCTCCAGATTCGCTTCGAGATCTTCAATCTCCTGAACCATCCCAATTTCAACCCGATACCGGCGGGCGTCACGATTTCTCAGAAAAAGATTAACAGCTTCCCGAATACCAGCTTCTCCACATACGCACAAACGCCGGATGTCGCCTCAGGCAACCCCTTCCTTTCCCAGGGTGGGCCGAGGGCTGGGCAGATCGGGTTGAAGCTCATTTTCTGATCTTGGGCTCCAGGCTTTGGTTCCGAAAAAGGAGTCTGCTACAATGCAGACTCCTTTTTCTTTATGCGGCGCGCTTGCATCGTTTGCTTCTTCGTTCTCTTTCCCGCGCTCGCCGCGGCAGCCACAGGCCAGCCCAACGTCATCCTCATCACCTTGGACACGGTCCGCGCCGACCGTATGGGTTTTCTCGGCTCCAAGCTTGGTTTGACGCCGCATCTGGATGCTCTAGCGAGCCAAGGCGTGGTGTTCGAACGTGCCTACTCCCAGGCGCCGATTACGCCGGTCTCTCACGCGACCATACTCACCGGGACTTTTCCGCAGTACCACGGCATCCGCAACTTCGGCGACCGCCTGCCCCCGAGCGTCCCTTTTCTTCCCGAAATTCTCCACGCTCAGGGCTACCACACAGGGGCCTTCGTCGGCAGCATCATCCTCGACCCGAAAAACGGGTTTGCTTCCGGATTCGAGCGTGGCTTCGATGTCTACGACGCAGGCTTTCACCGTCAGAAGACCGGGGAGCGCCGCGAGGCTTCCATGCAGCGCCGCGGCGAGGTGACCCTGGGGCACGTGCTCGAATGGGTCGGCCAGCAGAAGGGCGGTCCGTTTTTCCTGTGGTTTCACCTGTGGGACGCGCACGACCCCTACAATCCACCGGAACCGTTCCGCAGCCGGTTTCCGAACGCCCCTTACAACGGGTGTATCGCCAACTTGGATGCCACTGTTGGGAAGCTGCTCGACTATTTGCGGAGCCAGGGGCTGTATGACAATACCGTGATCGCTGTCGCCGCCGATCACGGCGAATCCCTGAGCGAACACGGCGAACTCACCCACAGTATTTTCCTTTACGACGCGACGATCCATGTTCCCCTGCTCCTTAAACTTCCCGGCAATCGTTCTGCCAGCCAGCGTGTCAATGCGGCAGCGAGCTTGGTGGATTTGGCGCCAACCCTTCTCGAAGCGCTGGGACAGACACCACCTCCCGCTATGCAAGGCAGTTCCCTCCTCCCTCTGGTTGGAAACCCGCACCCCGGAAACCGTCCTTCGTTTGCCACCGGCGACCACTCCGAACGCTCGTTCGGGTGGAGCGCGCTTGTTTCCCTACGCCTCGGCAACCAGCTTTACGTGCGCGCGCCAAAGCCAGAGCTTTACGATCTGGCCTCCGACCCTGGCGAGAAGATAAATCTCTATCCGGTCAACCGCAGCACCGCGGTGCGCCTCGCAATCCAGCTAGATAATTTCCTGAAACGCATCAGCACCGGCGCGCCTCAGGCCTTGCAGGACGGACTCGACGAAAAGAGCCGGGAAAAGCTTTCCGCGCTCGGCTACGTGGCCTCTGCAAAGACCGCTCCGTCCACAGGCATTGACCCCAAGGATCGCATCGATGTGGCCAACGATATGCACGATGCCAGCCTGGCCATCGAAGAGGGAAAAGAAGCCACGGTCATCCCGCTGTTACTGCGCGTGGTGGCCAAAGACCCGCAAGTCCAAGCGGCGCAGTATTACCTGGGCATCGCCTACTCGCGCAAGGGCGACTTTGCCAAGGCCATTCCTCCGCTGCATAAAGCCGTCGAGTTGCGGCCGGATGCGCAAATGGCGCAGTACGAGCTGGCCATCTGCCTCTACGAAACCGGCGATCTGAAGACCGCTGCCGCGCATTTCGAAATTTTGGTGGAAAACCGGCCCGACTGGAGTGACGCCCGCTATTCTCTGGCCTCTATCCAAGCCCGTACTGGGCGGCCTGAGGAAGCAGCCAAAAACCTGCTCGCAGTCCTGCAGGGAGATCCGGACCATTACCGTGCAAACCTGCTTCTGGGGCGCATGCTGTTTCTGAACGGCACTTTCGCCGAGGCGCTGCCCTACCTGGAAAAGGCCACGGCCGTACAAACGGATTCCGGCGAGGCGCATTCCTTCATGGCAGACGAATACGAGAAGCTGGACCGCGCCGCGGATGCCGCCCGCGAGCGAGCCGAAGCCGCCCGCCTTAAAGCTCCAGGCCATCCTTGAGACCTTGCGGGCCAGGGTGCCCAATACCGCGAGTTTCGTGCGCGGGCCTTGGAGCCTCGTCCTTCGCTAGACACCCACAATTCGCGACTATATAATTCATTTTTAAATTCAGGGGTGTTTCATGGTTCCCAGAAAACTTTCTTTTTTGCTATCCGTCTTTCTTCTAGCCGTTCCGGTCTTTGCACAACACCAGACCGCTCCCAAACCAAAACCGCGGGTCATCGTCCTTGGCGTCAACGGCATGGAGCTGGACATTATTCGTCCGCTGCTGCTCAAAGGCCAGATGCCGAATTTGTCGAAGGTGATCGAGAAAGGAGCTTACGGAAAACTTCGTACAGTCTCCGCACCCAATTGCCCGCGAGTGTACAGCACGCTGTTTACGAGCACGAATCCGGAGGAGCACGGCGTAACGGGATTTATCGTTGGCGGGATTACTGCCAACACCAACATGCTTAAGGAAGAACCCGTGTGGTCGATGCTCTCGAAGAGCGGGATCAGCGTGGGCATGGCCAACGTTCCGGCGACGTTCCCTGTGATGCCCGTGAACGGTTACATGATCAGCGGGATGTTGACGCGCGGCAAGAATTGCGAAGACGGCGTGCTCTGCGCGCCCAAGCTAAGCGAAGTGATGGGCGGCGACGCCGTCTATCCGAAGAGCTTGCAACCCGAGCTGCTGAAGAATGTCGGCGATTTCTATATCGACTGCGAGCGCATGCCGGCCGCGAGCGATCTAAAGGGCCACGAAACGGAATTCATCGATAAGTGGCTTGGTAAAGTGCAGGTCATCCGCGACCAGCAGACCAAGCTGTTCGATTATCTGCTGACCACGCATCCCACCGAATTCACCTTCCTGGCGCAATCATGCGAAGACCGCACTGGGCATTGGCTCTACCCCATTACGCCGTTCAATGTTGGCTACAATGCGAGCATCAATAACGTGCGGCAGGATGCCTTTCCGGACCAGTACGTGGCTTTCGATAAAGTGCTTGGATCGATCCTGAAGCATGTTGACGAAAACACTTACTTGATTATCTTCTCCGACCATGGCATCAAGCCCCTGCGCGAGTTCGAAGAGAAAGATCCCCATGCGCACATGGACCATGAGAAAACCACGCCGGTGATCGCCAAGCACGATTTTGCCGATGGCGATGATGTTCCCGGCTCGTTCTTCGCCATGGGGCCCGGCATCAAGCATGATTTGCGGCTGATGGGTCTGGGAGCCAGCGTGTATGACGTGGCGCCGACCCTCTTGCACATTTACGGCATTGAGCAGCCGAAGCAAATGCGCGGACGCATTCTGACGGAAATTTTCGAGAACGCCGACAATAAAGTAGCGGCGAAGCAATAATCGGTCTGCATCTATCTGCGGGACATGGGGACTTGCCTTGAACTTATCGGACGGCCGCTCACTGCGGCCGTTGCGATTTTTGGAGCGACTTGGCTCGCAACTGAGCGCGGCGCGCATCTTGCCGCCGCCCGAGGCCGGCATAAGCCTGCGCCAGTAACTCAAATACCTCAGGATTGCCGCTCGAAGGTTCGGCAATCAGTTCCAGTAACTCCACGGCCTCAGCAAATTTTTTCTGGCGGATCAGCGCCTTCGCAAGATTGACCTGCGCTTCGATCCTTCCGGGCTGCAAAAGTACCGCGGCTTCGAATTGGTCCTCCGCCGCATTCGAATCGTTCAAGCCGAGATAAACTCGCCCGAGTGCGAGCCGCGCTTCAAACTGGTGCGGGTTCAGTTTTAAGCTCGCCAGCAGGGCGTCCCGCGCGCCGGGCAGATCGCCGCTCAATTCCAGGGCTTGCCCGTATTCGAACGCGTCCGCCGCATCATTCGGGTGGGCGTCGCGCGCTCGTCGCAGATAGCCGGCGGCTTTGGCGTAATTCCCTGAAGCCATTTCCATACGGCCCAGGTGGGTCAGAGCGAGCGTGGAACTTTCATCCAATAGCAGTACCTTCTCCAATGCCGCTCGAGCCTTATCCTGCTCCCCGTCTTCTGACGCCATCATCGCCGTGTGCAGCAGATTCTGCTCCTCTATCTTGTCCTTGGGATCGGGCAACAAGGAGGGTTCAGGAACATTGGTAGCGCTTCCAGCGTCGGCTAAGCCCAAATATCCGAGCGCGTGCAGTTCAGCGATGGTGCTCGCGGAGACCGAGGCGGGCGAAGTCCTTCCAAGTGCAGGTGATTTGGCGCTCAACTCCGCAAGCGTTTTACGCAATTTCTGAACCGTGCCATCCCAGGGCTCGTAATGGTTGCGCAATTCGCCGGGGTCGTTGCGGAGATCGTAGAGCTCCGGCTTGGGCGCCTCGATAAACTTGAAGCCTTCCGTTCGAATCGAGCGCAACGGGGCCCATCCAAACCGCAGCGGATAGTCGGTTTGGCCAAAAACAGTACGGTGAGCCGCCTGGACGCCGGCAAGGAATGGTTCTAGAGAATCGCCATCCAGATTTGCGGGAGCAGCAATGCCCAGCAGGCCCAGAATCGTCGGCATGATGTCCGTCGTGCGGACTTGCACGTCAATTGTCCTGCCCGCCTCGCTTCCTTTTGGCAACTTCACAATTAGTGGAACGTGAGTCGTCGAATCGTAGAGAAAAATCCCGTGCGTATCTTCGAGGTGCTCGCCCAGTCCTTCTCCGTGATCTCCCACCACAACAATCATTGCTCCCTCATACCATCCTTGTTTCTTCAGATAAGCAAGGAAGTGGCCTAGCGCCGAATCCGCGTAGGCAATTTCTCCGTCGTAGAGCCGGTCCTTGTAAGTCTCAGAATAAGGTGGCGGCGGCTCGTACGGATCATGGGGGTCATACAGGTGCAGCCAGACGAAGTGCGGCGCCGCGGGATGGGCACTGAGCCACGTTTCCGCGTGTTGCACGACCTCCATCCCGCGGCGCTCGATTCGTCCCCAGCGTGACTTAGTTTCCGTCTGCGCAGGAAAATTGTCGTAGAAGTCGAACCCACGATCGAAACCTGGAGCGAGCGCTTTACTGTCCAAAATGACGGCGCCAATAAATGCCGCAGTCCGGTAGTCCTGCTTCTGAAGCAATTGCGCGAGCGTGGTGTGCCCGGCGGCAAGAGGAATTCCAAAGTCACTCACACCGTGCGAGATGGGAAGCAGTCCCGTCAGAATACTTGCATGGGAGGAATTTGTGATCGGGCTGGGTGTGAATGCTTCCGTGAAGCGCATCCCCTCCACCGCAAGCTGATCGACAGCCGGAGTTTGGATACGGTCGTATCCGTAGCAGTGAACGTGGTCCGCGCGCAGCGTATCGATGGTAATGAGAAAAACGTCGGGGCGGGATATTTTGTCCGGTTCGGGCTCGCGGACGGCGCTGGCGCCGGCAGCTAAATGGCAGCAGAGGAAGACAAAAAAGATCCGCATAGCACCGAGCGTATCACAGCCCGGTTTTCGGCAGCTTCTCTGCTTCTCCATCGCTCTGATTTAATTGGCGTTCCCCGCACCCCTTCGTATCCTTTTAATGTGCTAACAACCATTGTTTTTTCACTTCAGCTTTTGAAGCCTGACGCCTTGGTCGCCTCCCGACTGCCCGTGATACACTGCGCTCGCTTAAGGCGAATCAAATACTCCCAATCGGAGACGGAAGATGATTCGATGCCTAGTGGGAATCGCGGCATTGCTCAGCACCCTTGCGGCCCCGGCGCTTTCCAACGACACAACGACCCCCGACACTCCTGAACCCGGTTCCGTCGAAGCAATCGCGAAAGCCACCGGCGATCCGCGTTTCCTTTCCCCTTGGGTCTCTTATCTTCCCCAAGCGCGCGGTGTTCCCTCGCCACTTGCCTTTTTTGGCCGCATCCCCGGCGCCCCCGGTGAATTCGTTGACACTGCAAAAGCGCACGCCTACTGCCGGGCCCTAGCGGCCGCATCACCTCGCGTTCGCGTTTTCTCAATCGGCCGCAGCGAAGAGGGCCGCGATATCTTAATGCTCGCCGTCGCCGATGAAGCTGGCATCCGCGACCTCGATCGCCTCAAGGCCGCCACAGCATCTCTCGCTGACCCTCGCACGCTCTCACCGGTCGCCGCTGAGGCGCTTATCGCCACGTCGCGCCCGATCTATTATTTCAACGCAGGCTTGCACGCCGATGAAACCGGTTCCGCGGAAGCCGTCCTCGAGCTCGCCTATCGCCTCGCCGTCTCCGACCAGCCAAACATTCGCCACATCCGCGAACAACTCATCGTTCTCATCAATCCCGTTTCGAATCCCGACGGACGCGACAAAATGGTGGAGTGGTTCTACCGCTACCTCAAGGGCAAGACTAATCGGGCTACCTCCCCCCGCCAGTCTCCGCCCTACTGGTCCAAGTACGCTTTCGTCGACATCAATCGCGACACTCATCAGCAAACTCACGAAACGACCAAGGCCGTTCACCGCATGTTTCACGAATGGCATCCCACCGTCGTCCACGATCTTCACGAAGGCTCTCCACTCATGATGACCTGGAACGGCACCGGTCCTTACAACCCCAACATCGATCCGATCACCTACACGGAATTTCTCGAACTCAGTTTTCATGAAGTGCAAACCATGACGGCCTTCGGCATGCCCGGCGTCTCTACCTGGAATTTTGGCGAAGCCTTCAGTCATCTCTATCTTGATTCCGTGGCGATGAATCACAACAGCATCGGCCGCGGGTATGAAACTCTTGGCAACGGCACCGCTGAATCCCTGCATTACTCTCTCCGTCCTTCACAAACCTCCATGGAGTGGTACCGCCCAACCCCTCCTCCCGCTGAATTTGACTGGTCCGAGCGCGACAACCTCAACTACACGGAAACCGGCGCGCTTGCCGCCCTCGACTTTGCCGCTCGCAACTCCAAAGAGATGCTTCGCAATTTCTACAAGAAAGGCTGGGACTCGTGGCGCAAGGGACTCGACGAACCTCCCTACGCCTATCTCATCCCGGAAGATCAGGGAGATCGTAAACGCGTTGCCGACATGGTGGGCCTTCTCCTCGCGCAGCGTATTGAAGTTGCACGCGCGCAAAACGCCATCACTCTCAAAGAGGGCAAGTTCCCCTCAGGCACCTACGTCGTCCGTCTCGATCAGCCCTATCGCAATTACGCCGTCGATCTTCTTTCGCGTCAGGTATTTCCGAAGGACAAAGGCGAACCCTACGATGATGTCTCCTGGGAGTTTCCCGCGAATTTCCATCTTGCCGCCATCCCCACTGCGGATCCCTCCATTCGGTCCGCGGCACTCACACCTCTGAAGGAGACGCCACGGACGCCGGGCGCCGTTTCTGGGGACGGTCCGGTGTTTCTGCTGAAAGACACCGGCCAGGAGGGTCTTTTCGCGGCCCGCTATCGGCTCGCTGCTTTCGATGTGGAAATCGCCGAGCACCCATTCAAAGCGGGCGGCGTAGACTTTCCTGCCGGCTCCTGGCTTTTGCCCGCCAGAGACGGCCTGGCCGGCGCGATTCGTTCTGTAGCCACCGAACTTGGACTGGACTTCGCCAGCACTTCTGCTGCTCCCGGCGTTTCGCATCACACTGCGAGCGTTCCGCGCATCGGCGTTTGGGTGCCCTGGGCTGATACCGACTCCATCGGCTGGATCCGCTACATCCTCGATCAGCGCAGCGTTCCCTATTCGTATATTCGCGACGAAGACATTCGCGCCGGTAATCTTCGGGATCACCTTGACGTGCTTCTCTATGGCCACGTCGATCTTGAACTCGCTGAGCAGATTGAGGGCCTGCCCAAACGTTGGAGCCCTATGCCCTTTAAGAAAACGCCGCAGACGCCCAGCTTCGGCACGCCCGCCGAGTCCGACGACATCACCGGCGGTATCGGTTACGCGGGCCTAGCGGAAATACAACGCTTTGTGGACAACGGCGGTTTGCTGGTAACCCTAGGTAGCGGTTCGATGCTCGCTCTTAACGGCGGCATCGTGCGTGGCGTGCGCTCTGTCGCTGGCGGCGTCCCGCGCAGCATCGCGGGCGGTGGTTCGGCATCAGCCGCAGCCGCGCAGAATTCCGTCACACGCACTCCCGGCGCGCATGTGCGTGTCACTTTCGCTCGTCCGGATCACCCCGTCGCCTATGGTTACCCGGCGCACACCCATGTCTTCCGCCAGAACTATCCGCTCTACAGCGCACCGCGCGCATGGCTGCGCATGGCCTATTGCACTACCTGCCTCGATGGTCCCGAAGACCGCTCTGGGATCGTTCTCGAATGGGGCGACTCCGCTGGCGCTCCATTTGTCGTCAGCGGCCAGGCCTGGGGCGAAGAAAACCTTCTGCGGCGCCCGGCAATTCTCGACATGCCAGTCGGCCGCGGTCATGTCATCTCGTTCAACTTCAATCCCTTTCACCGCGACATGAATGTTGGCGATCATCGTCTCGTTTGGAATGCCATTTTAAATTGGCAAGCCATTCTTTCAACCCCCGCACCATCTCCCATTCCCGCGTCAAGCGAAGAAGATCAATCGGGCCCGTAATCTATCTGCACTGCGACCCCCGAACAAATTGTCTCAGATTCAAATTGTGTGTTAAGAAGTTGCCAGCTATCGCGTCTTAGGTAGTAGATGAGCCGAGGAGGGATGCTTGGCGGCCGCGATAGAAAACATCATGGTGCCCCATGCGTATGCGCAGCTTGAAGAAATCTTTCGAGCACACCAGGCTTGTGTCCTTAAGGCCGCTTATCGCGTAACCGGCAGCTTGGCGGACGCCGAAGACGTCTCGCAATCGGTCTTCCTGCGATTGGCACACGGGACCGTCGACCCCGGCCAGATTTCTAATTTGCAGGGTTACTTGCACCGGTCGGCGGTCAACGCCGCCCTGGATCTCATCAGGTCGCGGGGCAATCGCGAAGCGATTACGGTTGAAACAGCCGACGAGTTCCAAGGTAATTCCAGTCTTTCCCCAGAACGCGCGCTTTCCTCCCTGGAAATCAAGAATTGGCTTCGCCGAGAGCTGGCCAAGTTGAATCCGCGAGCTGCCGAAATGTTTGTCCTGCGCTACCTCGAAGGGCTGGATAACCCTGAAATCGCGCGGACGATGAACACATCTCAGGCCGTCGTGGCAGTCACCCTGCACCGTACTCGCGCGCGGCTAAAGAAAAGTCTTCGCAGGTTTAGGAAAGGGGTATCATGAGATTCTTTCGATCGAAGCAAGACACACGCCTTGATCAGGCGATTTCAGAACTTCGCGGCGAACAGCCTGACGCTAAGACGCTGTCTGCATCCGCCGAGCGCGTGTGGCAGCGATTACAATCAGGCGAGGACGCGGAAGTTGCAACTGCCAATCTGCAGCTTATCCGTGGCTGCGCCGATATCCGTTCTTTGTTACCGGCTTTTTATCAAAAAGAGCTTGCTCCGGCCCGCGCCCTCATCGTGCAAGATCACCTGCGGGAATGCGTCTCGTGCCGTTCTTACGCTTCTGGACGCAGGTTTGATGGCGCGACGGGCGCCAGTTGGCGGATGGAGCCGACGTCCCGAGGCTTCCAGTGGAGTCTTGCGAGACTGTCCTTCGCGGCAGCGACGGCGGCTTTGCTGATTGCCTTGGTCTGGACTGGGCGTAACTGGTATTTCGCAGGCCCTCCGGGGAATCGTGCGCGGATCGATTCAATCGAAGGACAAGCGTACGTCATTAGCGGCGCTGGCGAGCGCACATTGAAACCGGGCGACGAAGTCAGTGAGGGTGAGTTCATTCGCACCGCTGCCAATTCCCATGCCAAGGTGCGGCTCTTCGAAGGCTCCGAAGTAGAAATGAATCAGCGCGCCGAGTTGGCGGTCAGCGCCAGCCGTCGCGACACCACCATCCATCTCGACCAGGGCAGCATTATCGTGCAGGCTGCGAAGCGCCGCACGGGACACCTGTACGTGAGCGCTCCAGATTGCACAGTAGCCGTCACCGGAACTGTTTTTTCCGTGAATTCCGGTACCAAAGGGTCGCGCGTGTCCGTGATTGAAGGAGAAGTCCATGTCAAACACGCTGGATTGGAATCCGTTCTGCACTCCGGCGATCAGGTGGCGACTACCCAGAGCGTCGGCCTTGTGCCCGTCCGCGAAGAAATAGGATGGAGTAGCGACCTGGATCACGAACTGGCGTTGCTGGCGGAATTCTCAAAGCTTCGCACGAAATTGGAGGCTATCCAGACGCCCGGTCCGCGTTATGAAAGCAAAATCCTTCCCTTGCTGCCAGCGGACACGGTCCTTTATATCGGCATCCCTAATCTTGGAGACGCGCTTCAACAGGCCAACCAAATTTTTCAGCAACAGCTCTCGCAGAGCAAGGTTCTACAGGACTGGTGGAACAAGAGCGGCAATTCGAATCAGCATCCTACTCCCCAGGAGTTGATTGATCAGATTCAAGTGATGAGCCGGTATTTGGGCGACGAGGTGGTGATAACGGCGAGAGGCGGCTCCGCCTCCGGCGAACATGGCCCCATCCTGCTGGCCGAAGTGCGGCAGTCTGGGCTGAAGGATTATTTGCAGAATCACCTTGCTGATACCTTGCGAAGCCCGCAGAGCAAAACCGACTTGCACGTCGTGGATCCGCAATCTCTTTCTTCTCTTGCGGGCGAGCGCGGAATGATCATGCTTGTCAAGCAGAACATGCTTGTCGTCGGCGGCGACGCTGCCTCAGTTCGGGAGATGAGTGCGCAGCTGGACGCTGGAGCAACGCTTTTCGCTGAAACGGACTTTGGCCAGCGAATCGCAAACGTCTACAGCCGTGGTACCGAAACCCTGGTCGCCGCAAATCTTGGGCAAATCATAAACAATTCTCATACCCAGCCAGGAGACTCCAAGGCGCTGCGGAATAGCGGGTTCAATGACATAAAGTATTTGATCGCTTCGCGTGGCGCGTCTCCCAGCCAGGCGGACAATCGCATTACTCTGGAATTTAGTGGCCCGAGGCGCAGCATCGCCTCCTGGTTGGCCGCACCGGCTCCCGTAGGCTCGCTCGACTATGTTTCCGCCAACGCAGGCGCGGCCGTTTCTTTCGTGGCGAAACAGCCGGCGCTCATGCTTGATGACATTTTCAGCACTATAGGCGCGTCCAATCCCAACTTCAGTGAGGATCTGGCCAAAGCGAATTCAGAACTTGGCCTTGACATTCGCAACGACTTGGCGAGTTCGCTGGGAGGAGAGATGACGCTGGCTCTCGATGGCCCGGTTCTTCCCACGCCTTCGTGGAAAGCAATCGTTGAGGTCAACAATTCGGGAGCCCTCCAGCTTGCTATGGAAAAGATGGTGCAGGCTGCTAACCGGGAAGCGCAGAAGTCGAACCAGCCCGGCGTAACGCTACATCAAACACAGGCCGGCGGACGAACGTTCTACACCATCCAGTCGCAAAGCGTTGGGCTCGCGACCGAGTACGACTACACATTCGCGGACGGTTATATGATCATGGCGCCCTCGCGCGCTTTGTTGCTCGCCGCGCTGCAAACGCACGCAAACGGCACGTCGCTGGCTCGCTCCGCGTCGTTTCACGCCCTTCTTCCCAGCGACAACCAGGCGAATTTTTCGGCGATGATTTATCAGAATCTCAGCCCAATCCTGAAGCCGCTCGCTTCCCAGCTCACTTCCCAGCAGTTGGCGTTTCTTCAGCAAATGGCAGCCGACGCCAAGCCCAGCGTGTTCTGTGCTTATGGGGAGAGTGATCGCATCGAAGTGGCAAGCAGCGCCAAGCTCTTTGACTTGAATCCAGGTCTTCCAACCTTGATCCACTTGCTAGGAATGTCGGATCATGGAACTTCACGACAAGCCAATCCGTAGTGATTGGTAGATGATGAACCCAACCATCGAGCTCAATGAGCTCGAAGTACAACTCGGCGGCCGAACGATCCTTCATGGCCTGACTGGCGTCTTGAAGAGTCGCGCTATTGGGCTGCTCGGACCGAACGGCGCCGGTAAGTCAACCCTTATCAATACCCTCCTGGGCTTCCACTCCCCGTCCAAAGGGAACGCCCGCGTCCTGGGGCTCGACTCCTACGCCAACAGCAAGGCCCTTCGATCTCTCGTAGGGTACATGCCCGAAAACGACGCCTTCATTTCAAAAATGTCTGGAGTCCGTTTCGTTCGCTACATGGCGGAGATTTCCGGACTTCCCGCCGATCAAGCGATGGAGCGGGCGCACGAAGCATTTGTTTATGTAGGATTAGGCGAAGCGCGTTATCGCCCTGTCGGAACGTATTCTCTTGGCATGAAACAACTGGCCAAGCTTGCCCAGGCGATTGCTCATGGCCCCAAGGTCCTTATTCTGGACGAACCCACGAACGGCATGGACCCGCCGGCGCGCAAGCGCTTGATCGAACTCATCCGCGAAATCCGTGAGGTCAGCGATATCTGCCTGCTGCTTTCCTCGCATCTTCTCCGCGACGTGGAAGAGACTTGCGATGAGGTGCTGATCCTCCGCAATGGTCAAATCGCCTCCATTTGCAACCTCGTCGAAGAGCGGCAGGCTAATCGCAAGTTCCTCGAGTTAGAAACCATCGGCGCAGAGGCGACATTTACGTCCACGCTTGAGAGCCTCGGCTGCGAGTGCGCGGTTTTCACCAACGGCCGCATCAAGGTGGTTATGCCGGACAGCGTGGAAATCAGGGAGGTGTTTAAGGTCGCGGCGGACCGAGGCGTCCAGATTCGACGAATGAATCACCGCCGCGATTCGCTGGAAGACATTTTCCTAAACGCCATGGAGCAAACGGGAGCGCCGGATGGCCGTATATAAGCGCAGATACAATTCCTACACCGGTTCGCTTACGGCCGGATGGTCCCGCTTCTTTGTACTCACGAAGTACGCGTTCGGGGACCTGTTCAAATCGCGTTTCTTCGTCATCCTTCTGGTTCTTAGCATCGTTCCATGCCTGTTTTTTGCCGGGTACATCTTCGTCGCCAACAACAAGACCTTGCAACTGCTCATGCAACTTCGATCCTCGGATTTTTTCAAAGTGGAGAGCCAATACTTCGTCTTCATCATGATAGCGCAGACCCAAGCAGCCTTTCTGCTGAACTGCTGGGTTGGCCCCGTCTTGATTGCTGGAGATTTGACCAACGGAGCGCTTCCGCTTTTTCTCAGCCGGCCTTTCAGCCGAGCCGATTACGTTCTCGGAAAGCTCGCCGTCCTAGGCTTACTGCTCTCCGCTGTCACCTGGGTTCCCTGCGTGCTCTTATTCAGCCTGCAGTCTGGGCTGTCAATGGACGGATGGATCTGGTCGCATCTCTGGATGATCATTCCCATCTTCTTCTGCTCGGGGATTTGGATCCTGATGCTTTCCCTCCTTTCCCTGGCTGTGTCGGCGTGGGTTAAGTTGCGAATTGTGGCCACGGGCGTGATTTTCATCACATTCTTCGTCCCCGCGGGGCTCGGCGAAATGTTTAACTCCATCATGGGCACCTATTGGGGCCGGCTACTGAATTTCTCCTATATGTTCCGGCTTATCCTGGCAAAAGGATTTCGTGAACCACCCGGGTTTGTGGGCACGATTGGCTGGCACGAGATTCCGGTACCAGCAGCCTGGGGATCTCTGATTTTCATCTGCTTGCTTTCGCTGGTTATTCTGAACGCGCGCTTGCGCGCCCGGGAAACGGTGCGCGGATGAGTCTCGATAATCGCCAAATCGTTTTCGAGAATGTTTCCAAGTTTTATGGAGAGGTTCTCGGCGTGAACAAAGTGAACTTTGCCCTCGACCCGGGGATTACCAGTCTCGTCGGCCCCAACGGCTCGGGGAAGACCACGCTGATGAACTTGATGACCGGCCTGATCCGGCCTTCGCGAGGCGCAGTTTACGTTCTAGGGCTTACGCCGCAGCAATCCATCGAGTTCTTCCGCCAGGTCGGATATTGCACGCAGTTTGACTCCTTCCCTCCTGGCACCAATGGCTACGACTTCATCTATTGGCCGCTACGGCTTCATGGTTTTGGACACAACCAGGCAACGAAACTTACGAACGAGGCTCTGGAACGCGCGGGCATGGCGCAAGTAGCGCAACGAAAAGTGGCCGGCTATAGCAAAGGAATGCGCCAGCGTATTCGCCTGGCTCAAGCAATCGCGCATCATCCGTCTGTGCTGGTTCTCGACGAACCGCTCAACGGCCTTGATCCCATGGCTCGCTCGGAGTCGATCGCGCTCTTCCAATCAATAGCCAAGCAGGGCATGCACGTCATCATTTCCAGCCACATTTTGGAAGAAGTCGATCGCATCTCAGACCGCGTCGTGATGATGAGCAGTGGCTATGTCGTTGCCGAGGGGCAGATTCGAGAAGTTCGCAAGGAAGTCCGGGATCATCCCATGCAGATACTCGTCCGTTGTTCGAATGCCGCGCGTTTGGCATCAGCAGCCTTCGAACTCGATCACGTGGTCGAAGCAAAAATCCTAAGCGATGGCCGTAGCGTCTTGGTGCGAACACGCGATGCTGAGCAGTTCTATCTTTTGCTAAACAAGATCGTTTCCGGTGGCTCCGTCGAAGTCGATGCCGTTGCACCCGCCGACGACGACGTCAACTCCATCTATCAGTATCTCATCGGATCGGATGGCGCACCAACGTGAGTGTTCAAGGCTTAGTCGCGCAGGGCCAAAAATGGTCGAAGGAACAACCGTGGCGCCTCTACGGGAGCCAGATCTCCGTATTGGTGCGCAACGAGGTTCATCGCAACCTCTTTACTCGCCGCAGGCTTTGGATCTACCTGCTCGCCTTGATTCCTGTGGTGATGATTCTAGGTCACGCCATCTCCGACAGACACAACACCAACCCGTCGCAAATCGAGGAGGACACACAAGTTCTGGCAGGGATTGTCCAGCTCTACTATTTCCGGCTGGGCATCTTCTTCGCTTGCATGGCGATTTTTACCTGGCTATTCCGCGGCGAAATGGTCGAACGCACTTTGCATTATCAATTCCTGGTTCCGGTAAGACGAGAGGTACTGGTCGTCGGAAAATTTCTTGCCGGCGCGGTCGTAGCCATCGCGTTCTTTGAAACCGCCGTCTTGGCTTGCTTCTACTTCATGTATATGCGCTTTGGTTCCGCGGGCAAATCGTATGTTTTTGACGGTCCGGGCCTCGGACAGTTGTGGTCCTATCTGCTTGTAACGGCTCTCGCCTGCATCGGCTATGGGTCCGTGTTTCTCGCGCTCAGCCTACTCTTCAAGAATCCGATCGTCCCCGGAGTTGTGATCATGGGTTGGGAAGCGATCGCACCAATCTTTCCTGCCTGGGCCCAAAGGCTCAGCGTTACTTTTTACTTGAAGCATCTCTGCCCCGTTAATCTGCCCATCACGGGTCCTCTGGCCATTTTCACGATCGTGGCCGAACCCGTCGCTCCATGGATTGCCGTTCTAGGCTTGCTCTTTCTTTCCATCGCCATCCTGGTCCTGTCTTGCTTTCTCATTCATCGGATGGAGATCACTTACACGACGGAATAGGTCGACGCAAGAGCCTATTACGAGACAAGCGCCTCAAAACGACATGACCTCCGCCTGAACCTGCGCAATCTGCCGTTTCTCATCTACCATCCCTCCTGTGGAAGTGGGAGCTTCCGTAAAGTCACGAAAGTGAATGAATTGCGCAGAGGATTGCAAGAGTATTGGCCGAGTAGCGCACAGGCATTGACGCTCGGCATGCATGCAAGGCACAAGACAAACGAAACGAATGAGAAACGCTTTCGCGATTGAAAGCACTAAATAAAGAAGGAAACTTACAGTGAAGGCCGCGCATATTACAAAACTCTTGGTTGTTGTTGTGGGCTTCGCAACACTGGCGACTCCTCGCGCTCGTGCCCAATCCGAGATTGATCCCGACCATTTCGACGCACCCAATACGGAGCCATTCTCCCGATCAAAAGTCAAAGTGGGCGTCGGCGCAGCGATGGATAAAGTGCGCTTTAGTGGCAAGTTCAAGCTGCCCTACAGCTTACGGTGCGCCGGGAAAACGCTGCCGCCGGGTAACTACTCGCTCTCGATCAGTTCCGACGGGAAGACTGGCCGAGTTAGGCTGAATCAAAAGAGCCAAACTTTGGAGATTGTAGGCGCGGTGCGGCTTCCGCCTGATCCGCGTGCTCGCAACACGCTCTTGGTAGAGTGCATTGGAAAGGCTCACAGATTATCGGCGATCCATGTGCGCGAAATGGAGCTTGTGTTTGCTGCGGATCCGCAGCTTGAGCATACGCCGGATGGCAAACCGATGCGAACCGAAAGGCTGCTGCTGACTCGGATGAGCCCACAGAACTAAGGATAGCTCAGCCTATACAGGTGGCCTCCTCAATGGGCTAAGACGTTGCCTGCGTGTGATCGCCGTCGGACCTCATCGTGAACTAAGATTTGTGCCTTCTTGGCACAAATCTTAGTTCGACGTGTAGTCCTATCCAGTCCCAACGGGACGTGCTAATGCTTGAGCTGGGGAGATGACTTTCGCAGAGCGGCGATGAGGTCATGCGCTGCATCTGGAGTTGGAACTTCCCGTTCAGTGAGTATCTTCACCGTACTTGTGGAATCACCATACAGCTTGCGATTCGCGTCGTCATCGGGACGAAGCGTCGAGCCTTCCAGTGAGATACCGGCAAAGACTCCTCTCGCTCGCGAGTAGCTCAGAAGCTCCGCACGCATATAAGCATCAGTATCAGCGGAGGCCGAGCGTCCCTTTGGTCCAGCAGCAGCGGATATATCCGCCCCCAGCTTCACCTTGGTATGCAAGAGACTACTTGCGCCACGGTCGTTCATAACGAGGAAAACGAAGTCGGTGGCTTCTCCACCAATCTGCAAGCCAACGCTCGCGCCCTCAAGCGCGTACATTGCTGGGGCCCCCCAAGCGCCGGTGAAGTCTTTTCCGGTGCGGCAAACCATCGTGCCGCGGCCGTAGCTGCCGCCAACAACGAACGCGGCCTTTAGAACGGATGGCATAACAACCACACAACGTGCCTTGTCAAGAAGGTCTTGCGGAATGTCGTCAGGAATGTCGAGGATTTCCTGCATCACTTTTCCCGCATTCTGAAGGCGATCCTGCTCAGTTTTTGCTTCGCTCGTATTTTTTGCAGTCAGAGACGGTCCCAAACCCAGCAGGCCCACCATTATGACGGTGCAGCATTTTGTATACTTCATTCGCAGCGCCTCCTTTAAGCGCCTGTTGTTTCCGGGCGCGCTGGTCCGCGCACACTGCTTGGCCCACTGTTGGAAGGGCAACTTCCCTTCCAGACCTGCATTTAATTTACTAAGCGCTTGAGAATTCAAGGGCATACCGAGAACGAGGGGACTTGTGATCCGAGGCCCTGTTTCCAATGACCGTGATAAGGCAGGTAAAATTTTCAAGGGGTAAAGGAAAAATCTAATCGACAATCATGTACCAGTACCCACTCCGTAGGGTTACTGATCCCTCGTAAACTCAAAATAGTTCTCAGCTTACACACGTTGGCAGAAGGGGTGCTCTCTACCAACGTTGGGAGATCGAAACCCACCGCGACCATCGAGAGTTCAAGAAAAGACACGCCGATGAGCAGAATGAATGCTGGACCTGGCGGCACAATCATCACGATGATCAGCACTAAAAGCGATGCAACGGGTTGCGCCATTCGATCGGTCTTAGAGCCCAGTTACACTCAAAGGTTCGAGCCAACATTTCTTATCTGGTTTCACCAGCACGGTCAGGGGGGCGCAATGAGCCATTTGATGAAGCTAGCTGAAGTACTTCGGGAAATTGAAGATAAATGCAGTCATAGTGAAATTGAACAAGCTCTTGCACTGTGCATGGGATTTGCGGACCGTGTAAGCAGGGAGCGCGAAGTCCCAGCTGAAAATATTGAGTCCCTGGGGGAGTGGTGCGCCACCAGATTCTCCGGTCTTCCAAACTAGCGGTGAGTATTTTTTTGACCGTGCCTTGCTTTTTCAGCTCGGTTCAACAGCTAAGATTTACGGGCCGATATCAACCACAAGCTAGCAGTATGCGAATGGGTAGAACCATTCGAGTCTAAATTTGCGCCGCAGTATTCTGCGCGACGCTTATCTCAGCAGCCCGGGGAACAGTCAATGGAGATTGAGAATATCCCTGGAAGACTGATATTCTGGATTCTCCGCCAGCCAACCCCAGCAGCTGCGCCTGTTATTGGAAAGGCAGCCAAACATGGATGCCGAAAAACTCCAAGCGGCACGCGACAAACTTACGCGTGTATTTCGTTACTTGGAAGCTCTGAACCAGCACCGCAATCCGGCCAAGCGCCAGATTCGCGAACAGCTTTGGAGTTTGTGGTTACGCAATCTTCCGGACCATCCTGCCATCAAGCTAGGCGTGGCTCAATCCACCCGCCTGAAAACTAAGGCCTCAGAGAACGCGCCCGCTGACATGACCAGCGAGGGGTTTGTGTTAAAGGTGCAGCGCCCAACCCTAAGCCGTCCTCCGGAACCTCCGAACGAAATCGTCGAGTGGCTGGAAGCCGGATGGGACGACCCGTCGAACGAAATCTCCGTGCACCATAGCCGGGAGGGATCGGATCATGAAAGCGAGCCGCGCTTGCTTAGCTTCGCCGACGACCCGGCAAGAGCTTCAGCCCTGCATCGCTGGAAGCTCTTGCGTGACGAATGGGCAAAGAGTGAAAAGCCCGCTCGCGGCGCCATGAAAATCTTTGAGACCTTATATGCCCTTTATGGCCGCATCGATCGCGAGGGTGAGCGCGTTGAGCTGGTCCTCGGTGACGGCATTTTGAGTTGGCGTCGCGACGAAGGCAGCATCTACCATCCGATCCTCCTTCAGCGCCTCCAACTGCAGTTTAACGCTGCCGTTCCGGAGTTCGCGGTGTCCGAAGCGGACCACCCCGTGGAACTCTACTCGGCGCTCTTCCAATCGATGGCCGATGTGGATGGACGTTCTATCGGACGCTGCCGTGAAGAGCTGGAACAGGGTGGATTTCATCCGCTGATCAACGGGTCGACTTCCGGATTTCTGAAACGCTTGGTCATTCAATTGTCTCCGCGGGGGGAGTTCGTCGAACACGCAGCACCTGGGGAGGAGAAGAATGATCCTTACATCGGCCGCGACCCTGTTCTATTCCTGCGTGCACGAACGCTGGGTTACGCCGCCGCCATTGAAGGCATCCTCACGGACCTCCGCACCCGAGAAGATTTGCCATGGTCCCTTTTGAACATCGTTGGAGAGGAATCGCCAGTCGCTAATGTCGCCGAAGAAGAAGCGGGCACGAATGGCGGCGCTCAAGCCGAGGCGGAAGTCCTACTCAGCAAGCCTGCCAATCCCGAGCAGATTCGCATTGCAAGACAATTAGAGGAACACGGCGGAGTTCTAGTTCAAGGTCCGCCGGGAACGGGAAAAACGCACACTATCGGCAATTTAATCGGCCATTTGCTAGCCCAAGGGAAAAGTGTTCTCGTCACCAGTCATGCTACGAAGGCCTTGCGCATGGTGCGGCATCACATCGTGCCTGAATTGCGCCCCTTGTGCGTCAGCGTCCTTGAAAGTGACCTGGACAGCCGCAAGCAATTGGAAAGCGCGGTGGGATCGATCGCCGAGCGGCTATCTCGCGCTGACGCCGGATCGCTGGAAACGGAAGCAAAGAATCTGGAAGCAGAACGCCGCGACATTTTGAACAAGCTCAACGAAATTCGCAAGCAGTTCGCGGACGCCCGCGCCGACGAATATCGCGACATCGGAATTGCCGGAAAAGCCTGGGCCCCTTCGGACGCCGCACGAAAAGTCGCCCAGGAAAAAGAGACGTTCGGCTGGATTCCTGGGCCGGTCGCGGCGGTGGCTCCCCTGCCGCTGTCTTCCGGCCAATTGGCCGATCTGTATCGCACCAATGTTTCGCTGTCCCGCGAAGATGAAAGCGAGCTTTCCGGTCACCTCCCCGAGCTTCTTGAGCTTCCGAGGCCGGAAGACTTTGAGGCTTCCTTGAATGAGCGAAATCGCCTGGGCATGGAGGATCTGGATCTGCGTTCCGATCTTTGGAAATCAGGTGACATACTGGGGTCGCTCGAAGAAGTGGAAACTCTCGCTGCGAATCTGGCGCGAGCCGTTGACCCTCTTTCCGGGAATGAGAAATGGAAGCTCGCGGTGGTTTACGCCGGCAAGCACGGGGACGTTCATCGCCAGCCCTGGGATCAGTTGATCAGTTTCGTTCGCCTCGTTCACCGCGAAGCAGCCAACGCCCAGGAGTCTCTCGTCAAATACGGACCGCACCTCGCTGACGGCACAGCTTATGAAGATCAAGAGCGCATCGCCAGTGAAATTCTTAATCATCTGGAAAATGGCGGCAAACTCGGGTCGCTCACTCTATTCACACACAAAGCCTGGGGTCAGTTCATAGACTCTGCAAAAGTAGGTAACGCACATCCTCGCCTCCTGGAACATTTTCACGCTTTGCGCAAACTCGCGCGCATTAAGAACCTTCGGGCAGAGCTCGCCGCCCGTTGGGACCGCCAGGTGGCCATCCTTGGGACCCCGCCTTCGAGTCAGATGGGTGAAGAGGTCGAAAAAACATTGATGCAGTTCTGCGATTCCATCGAAGACTGCCTGGGCTGGCATGAACGTACCTGGCTCCCCCTAGTGCAACAGCTCGGGGACCTCGGCTTTCGCTGGGAAAAGTTTCTGGCCGAGCAGCCTGCGGTTGTCGGCGCTGACGGAGAACTGGTCCGCATCGGCAGAGCTGTCAATAACGCACTGCTACCTATCCTCGACTCACGTTTGAAAAAACTGAAGCTGCACCGTCTTGAGCAGGAACTCGGCGACCTAAAAGTACGCCTCAAGTTCGACGCCCGGGCCGCCAAATCCTCGAAAGCAACGGCTAAATTGCTTGCCGCCGTAAAGGATGAGGATTCCGGGGAATACGCCAGCGCTTACGAACGCCTCCTGGAGTTGAAGAGCCGTCAGGCCGATCTCGATCTGCGCCGTTCCCTTCTCAACAAGCTCGAGAGCGCCGCGCCTGCTTGGGCCGGCGCCATCCGCAACCGCACCGCCGTACACGGCCGAGGTGAGTCGCCGCGCGATCCGGCCGCGGCGTGGACCTGGCGCCAACTTAACGACGAGCTCGACCGCCGCGCCGGAGTTTCACTCGAAGCGCTCCAAACAAAAAGCGAGAAATTGAGCGGGCAGTTGCGGCGGAGTACTGTAGGCCTCATTGATAAACGTGCGTGGTCTGCTCAAGCTCGCCGAACGTCTTCGCGCCAGCGCCAGGCTCTGGTGGGGTGGCTGGACACCATCCGGCGAATTGGCAAGGGCCACGGGATTCGCGTTTCTCTCCTGAGAGCCGAAGCCACCCGGAAAATGTCTGAATGCCGCAATGCCGTCCCTGTCTGGGTGATGCCGCTTTCGAGAGTCGTCGAGAATTTCGACCCGCGGACTACTCGCTTTGACGTGGTCATCATCGATGAAGCGAGCCAGAGTGATGTCATGGCGCTGGTTGCGCTCTACCTTGGCAAAACAGTGCTGGTGGTAGGTGACCACGAACAGGTTAGCCCATCTGCAGTCGGGCAGGATCTGGGCATCATTCAAAACCTCATCTTCCAGTATCTCCCTGGCATCCCCAATTCCGACCTGTACGACGGGCAAATCTCCATCTATGACCTCGCGCGCCAGTCGTTCGGCGGAACGACATGTCTGGTCGAACATTTCCGTTGCGTGCCGGAGATCATTCAATTCAGCAACATGATTTCCTACGACATGCGTATCAAGCCACTGCGCGACGCCAGTCGAGTCCATCTCCGGCCCCATACGATTGCCCATCGTGCTCATGGCTCCAGCCGTGATGGCAAGGTCAATCGCCAAGAAGCGCTTACGGTTGCGTCGCTTCTTGTCGCTGCTACGGAACAACCTGAATACAAGAAAAATGACGGAGGGCAACCTACTAGCTTTGGTGTTGTCTCTCTAGTTGGCGACGAGCAGGCTCTGGAGATCGATAGTCTCCTCCGCTCTCATCTTTCGCCGGATCGCTATGAGCTTCATCGCTTGCTTTGCGGCAACGCCGCCCAATTCCAGGGCGACGAGCGCGATGTCATTTTTATCTCTCTTGTCGACACTGCTCAGCGCGGACCGCTTTCCCTCCGAGACCAGGAATTATTCAAGCAGCGTTTTAACGTTGCCGCCAGCCGGGCCCGCGACCAAATGTGGATCGTCCACTCTCTCAGCCCGCAGAACGACCTAAAGGCCGACGACCTTCGCCGCCAATTGATCGAACATGCCCAAGACCCCAGCCGGCTCATGCGAGCACTTGAAGAGAAGGAAAACCGCGCGCAGTCCGCCCTCGAGCGTGAAGTCATGAGGCGACTATTGGCCGCCGGTTACCGTGTATCTCCGCATTGGAGAGTTGGCGCGTTCCGAATCGATCTAGTCGTCGAAGGGGATGCCAGTCGTCTGGCCATCGAATGTGATGGCGACCGCTACCATGCACTTGAAAAACTGCCGGAAGACATGGATCGCCAGTCGGTCCTTGAACGGATGGGGTGGATCTTCACGCACATTCGTGGCTCCGAGTTTTTCCGTAACCCTGAACGCGCAATGAAGCCGGTTTTTGAGAAACTCCAACTACTCGAGATATCTCCTATAGACACGAAGAAGGAAGCTTCCAAGAAAATTCAGCTCTCAACGGACCTCGTGGACCGCGTCGCTCGTCGTGCCGAAGAATTGCGAACCACCTGGACCGGCCCCGAACCGAGTGCCCCTCGGCGGCAAGCGGCAGTACATTCCGCAGGGCAAGGCTTGTCTACGCGCTTGTCCTAATTGATTGGGAAGGTTGCAGAACGGGTCAAAGAAATGACAGAGTCTCGCCTTGCCCGGAGGAATCGAATTATTGGACCTCTAAGCGTAGTAGGATGCCAACATCGTCCGTCCTCTTACAGGAAAGTACTCGCCACTTCTGCAGATCCGCGAGAACTTCAACACCAGAGTCGCATCGAGCCAGCCGCTCTCGGCTTCGCTGAAGAGAGTGTCCAACGCTTCTTCGGGAGCGAGGGCTCCGCGATAGGGACGGTCGGTCGTCAATGCGTCGTAGATGTCCGCAATTTGCAGAATTCTGGCTTTCAAGGGAATGGCTTCTCCGCGAAGGCCATCCGGATAACCACTTCCATCCATTTTTTCATGATGGTGCCGAATCACGGGGAGAATGGCCCGCAGCGATTTGAGAGGCGCGCAGATTCTTTCTCCAATCACTGGGTGCTCCCGCATAATTCTTGTTTCTTCCGCATTCAGGGGGCCGGGTTTAAGAAGGATGCTTTCAGGCACATTGATTTTCCCAATGTCATGAAGCCAGCTAGCAATGCGTAACTCATGTAGGTCTTCTTCGCCAAAGCCAAGGCTCTCTCCCAATTGCTGCGCATAAAGCACCAATCGATCTGAATGGCCATTCCGCGCGTTCCTTTTCGAGTCAATGCTATGCGCCAGCGAAAATAGAGCGGCCTTGGCCTGCTCATCCTCATAGATTTTGAGGCGCAAGAGGGTCTGGATGCGCCCCAAGGCATCCCAAAGAGATGGAGGAGTGGCCCAAACATCCATTGCGCCGGCTTCCCGTCCGCGATGGATGTCCCATTGATCAGGCGACGGTTTCACTAAAACGACCGGCGTGAGTTGGTTGAGGGGATCCTTCTTGATTTGACGGCAAAGTTCGAAACTGCTGATGCCTGGCAGGCGATCGTATAGGAGAACTAGATCCGGCTGTTGTTGAAGGCAGCAACTAACCGCGGATTCGCCATCCGCCGCCGTGTCCACTTCGCACCTCTGGTCCTGCAGGAAACACTTCAATTCTTCACGATTTGCCGAAGCAACATCCACAAGCAAGATAGCCGGGTTCACGCTTCCCTCGCTTCGCCCGCCCTGAGAGGGGCAAAAGACACCACTCCCGCGCGAGACAACAGGTTATGTAAGGATTGGACTTGCTTGCGATCTCCAATCCCAGTTTTGCGGAGGCTCGGTCTCCGCTTCCCGGGGACGAGAAGGAGTGAGGTGGCTTGGCGCGGTTGAACTAAGCTTGTGAATTGCCAAACTGGGCCCCTGCAAGTGCCTAATAAATTTAATCTTGCAGACGCGTTCGTAGACGATGACTTCAAGAACTAGGAATAATTTTCACAACGCTTGCAGTGTTTACCTGATGCAATTCTTCTTCCCGGCCTTCTTTCGCTCTTTCTTCGCTATCTAAATTCAATGGACTCTATTGAGTGAAAAGTCGGAATTTTGAACTAAGGTCTTTACCTGAGGCTCATTGCGGGGGTTTACTTGATTGAGCGATTAGGTTGGTAATGGTATTCCCTATCTAGGATTCTGCCTGTGGATTGTCGGCGGGTTGGTTCCCATTCACGCCGAGGAGAGGATTCCCGTGGCAAAACGAGAGCTTTCACCTATATCCCCGGACTCCAAGCGAGCCGAAGAACCGTCAGAACTTCTACGAGAACTAGTCGCTCACTTGCGCCAGAACCGAACGCAATTGCGCGAGGAATGGGTGGTGCGCATTTCTGAGACGCGGTTGTTGACCGCGATGACTAAGGAAGAGATCTTCGCGGAAGCAACCTCGGTGTACGACAGCTATGTTGAGGCCCTCGAGACCGAAGCTTTCGAAGCCCTGCAGGCTTACGCACGAAATCTCTCGGAACGCATTATTCCGCGTGGTGTCGAAACTCACGAAGTTGTCGGAATCGTACTGCTGTTGCGCGACGTGCTTGCTCGTTCTCTCTTCGCGAAATACCAAAACGATTTCAAGAAGCTGAATCGCATCTTAGACGCCTACGAGCCAGCGGCGAACCGCATTGCGAACACCGTGGCGGTCGGCTTTGTGCAAGAGCGCGAACGCGTCATCCGCCAGCAGCAGGAGGCCATTCGCGAGCTGTCCACTCCGGTGCTGCAGGTTCGCGAGCGGCTGCTTATTCTTCCGATCATCGGGGTTATCGACCCGCAGCGCGCTCGCCAGTTGACGGAGCAGCTCCTTCGCGGAATCCGCACTAACCGCGCGAAAGTCGTCGTGATCGATATCACCGGTGTGGCCGCCATGGACGTCACGGTGGCGAACCACTTGGTTCAGACGGTTGAGGCCTCGCGCCTGCTGGGCGCAACCGTCATTGTCACAGGGCTTTCACCAGAGATTGCTCAGACGCTGGTAACTATCGGGGTCGACCTTGGCAAAATGAACACCGTTGGCGACCTGCAGGGCGGCATCGAGCAGGCAGAAAGATTGCTGGGATACAAAGTCGCGACTTTAGCGGAGCCACGCTAAACATAGGGAGGGAGTGTCCACGTGGAAGTCCCTATTCTCAAGCAGGGAGCGTTCCTGATCGCGACATTTCAAGCCGCTCTCTCAGACGCGGACCTCAACCAACTGCGCAAGGGTTTGGTGCAGCAAGTTGTTAAGCTTCGCTCTCGCGCGGTTATCGTGGATGTCACCGCCATGGACGTGATGGACTCATTTGCGTCGCGGACTTTGCGCGAGATCGCCCACATGATTCGGCTGCGTGGCGCAGAGACCGTCATCGTCGGAATCCAGCCGGAAGTTGCTTTTGCAATGGTGCAGTTAGGCTTAACTCTGGAAGGCGTTGCGACCGCGCTGGACTTGGAAGAAGGTCTGGCCTACTTGAACGAGAAGTTCAGAACTACGAACTGAGAGTGAGCCACAAGTGTCGGCTGGAGAAATCCGGGTGCCTATCAATTCCGATCAGGATATCGTCTCTGCTCGCCAAAAGGGACGGGTGATGGCGAATGATCTCGGGTTTTCGTCAGGTGATGCCACACTCATCGCCACGGCAATTTCAGAATTAGCTCGAAACATCGTGTCCTATGCCCGCCAAGGCCAAATCACATTAAAGATGGTCAACGGCTTGAATCGTCGAGGTATTGCGATCATTGCCAGCGATGACGGTCCCGGAATCGCCGATATTCGCCAAGCGTTGCGCGACGGATATTCCACGTCCGGAAGCCTGGGACTTGGCTTGCCGGGGGTGCGCCGGTTGATGGACGACTTTGAAATCACATCCCAACCCGGCCGGGGAACAATTGTGACGGTGAAGAAATGGAGACAATAAAAGAGCCGATGGTCGAATATGGAGTGGCCAAGTCCGTCCTGCCCGGCCAGGATGAATCGGGCGATCTCCATCTTGTATGCTGTAACCACAGTGGAATTCTGATAGCCGCCATTGATGGGATAGGGCACGGCGAAGAGGCTGCCAACGCCTCTAAGACCGCAGCCGCAATTCTCAAGAACTTTGCTGACGAACCGATTATCTCTCTCGTTGAATGCTGCCACGAAAAACTTCGCGCAACTCGCGGTATTGTACTGAGCCTTGCTTTCATTGAGCCTGACCATGGGATGATGACCTGGCTTGGGGTTGGCAATGTCCAGGGAGTGCTAGTGCGCTGTGACGCGAACAAAGGAAATGCTCGGGAGCAACTTCTCCTCCGAGCCGGCGTTGTAGGCTCCCAATTGCCTGGCCTCCAGGCCACCGTGCTTCCGATTATGCGGGGAGATACACTCTTCTTTGCAACAGATGGCATCCGGAGCGATTTTTCCGAGACGCTTTCCCCTAGGGAGAACCCTCAGAGGGCGGCAGACAGGATTCTAAGGCAGTACGGCAACGGAAATGACGACGCGCTCATTCTAGTCACGCGACTAGCAGGATTAACTCAATGAAGTCCGCTATGCGACGCAAGCCGAAACTCGTCATAGGATTTGAAGAGGAATACCAATCGTCTTTGCATGAATATGCGGCCGTCGGAGGCGAGCTGGCATTGGGCCGCGCATATGAACTAGGCCGCCGGGCACTCGCCGAGCGCAAGAGTCTCATAGAAATGGCTTCCCTCCATCATCAAGCGGTAATTGCGTTGGTTCGAGATGCGAATGGTCCGGTTCGCCAAGCGGAATTACTCCGGGCAAGCGCTGAATTCCTCGGAGAATGTCTGTCCCCTTATGAAATGGCGCAGCGTGGCTTTCGAGATGCCGTCAACGCCTTGCGGCAGATGAACGAAACGCTCGAGGAAGAAATCAAGCGCATCGCTTATGCCGTGCACGACGAGGCTGGACAATTGCTGGTCGCCGTTCATTTGGCGCTCTCTGAAGTCGCGTTGGAATTGCCCGAACCGCAACGACCTAAGTTTGCGCAGATCAAAGAATTGCTCACCGAGGTTGAAAAACATTTGCGGCGGTACTCTCATGAACTTCGTCCAACGATGCTCGATGATCTCGGCTGGCTTCCTGCCATCCGGTTTCTGGCCGACGGAGTTTCGAAACGCGCCAATCTTTCGATCCACATCGACGCAAAAATTTCCGAGCGATTGCCAAGCAGCATTGAAACCACCCTCTATCGCATCGTTCAAGAAGCGCTCACAAATGCGGCCAAACACGCGAAGGCAAGCAATGTCTGGATTTGTGCCTGGAAGGAAGATCACGGACTCTGTTGCTCGATTCGGGACGATGGGGCGGGATTTACTGCTCACCAGAATCAAAACCTACCGCATCGGAAAGGACTCGGGCTAATTGCCATGCGAGAGCGTGTGAGCGTCGTTGGAGGAACATTTCAGATCCAGTCATGCCCAGGCAGCGGAACCGAACTTTCCATCCGAATTCCATTGGAGGTTGATCATGCCAATTCGAATCGTACTCGCAGATGACCATGTGCTTGTTCGTCAAGGACTAAGATCACTGCTGGAGCGGGACAAGTTTCAGGTCATGGCGGAGGCCTCGGACGGACAGGACGCGGTCCGCCTAACAGAAGCACACCAGCCGGATATCGTGGTCCTGGACATAAGTATGCCCACGATGAACGGAATTGTTGCTGCTCGAGAGTTGGCCCGTTCCTGCCCGAAGACAAAATCAATTTTGCTCACGCAGCATGAAGAGGAGCAGTACATCCATGAAGCGCTCGAAGCTGGAGTGAAGGGTTATGTCTTAAAGAACCAGGTCGCAAGCGACTTGATTCATGCCATCCAGCGAGTCTCCAGGGGAGAATTCTATCTTAGTCCGGGGATTTCACGCGCGGTGATGGAGGCATATCGAAACAAATCCAGCAAGTCGGTAGAGCCCTTGACTGTTCGTGAGCGCCAGGTGTTGCAATTGATTGCCGAAGGGAAATCGACAAAAGATACTGCCAATGTGCTGGGTATCAGTGTCAAGACTGCCGAGTCTCACCGCATGAACCTCATGCAAAAGCTGGATATTCACGAGACGGCAAGTCTCGTCCGTTACGCCGTTCGCCGCGGGTTGGTACAGCCCTGAAATGCGAAAATTCGTGGGGGTGTCAACCGCCGACATCCAACTGCTTCCCTAAGCACTTGGATGTTAGTGGCAAGGGTCCTTTTCTAGTTTGTGCAGCCGTTGCTGGGCTTCACTATTGCCGCTCTTCGATGCTGCCTTCAACAGAACCCGCGCCTGCTCACAATTCCTCGGTACACCTTCGCCCGTCAGGTAAAGCTGCGCAAGCGCTACCTCTGCCGAACTATCGCCAGACCCTATCTTAGACCAGAGCTGTCGTGCATTGGCGCTGCGCCCTCTGCTCGAATGTGCATCCGCAAAATGTTGCCGCGAGTTCTGGCAGTCCACAAGGCAGGAACCCGTGGGACTTGCCGCCCCAGGGTTTGCTTGGTTAGATGCAGCGGAGTGCTGTTGATCCGAATCCTCCTTTGCTGGGGTTTGTGAAATAGGATTGGGGACAGGTGGCGTGCTCCCCTGGCTCGTGATCGAGATCGCGTCAGTTTGGGTATTGCTGTTGCCTTTGAGTCTCTCTCCAACGCGGATGAGTGAATCGCCAATCTCATAACGGAAGTTTCGCAAGAGAAAGATTGGCATACCCAGGAAAATGAGAAATAGAAACACTGCCGCCAAGGCACTGAGAGGTCTTGGCCAAAGGATTGCGATCTCTCTTTTTTTTGAAAAGGGCGCCGAAAAGAGTGCAGTTTCTTGGATACCTGGAGGTCGACGAGCCAGTAGCGCAGCGCAATCAGAACCAGTCCGTGTAGCGTCGCACAGAGACGGCGATTGGGGATCGAGGTTTCCGCTTGGCGGGCGTATGCGAGATTCGGTTTCTTCTGCTAATGCGCATGAAGGAGCCGCGGACTTTGCAGTCAGAGCTGACGATTCACGGGTTTGGGTCAGCCATTGAGCAATTTGCTTCCGGTGGTCCGCCGTAATTTCCGTGAATCGTAAGCCTCCCAACTTTTTCGTCTCGTCCATCCAAGCAATCTCAGCAGTGAGTTTGATCTGCTGCAGGGGATTCGGCGAAAGACAAACCTGAATCGGGCCAGTCTGTCGCACAGCAATCGCCGCGTGGAAAGCAATACCTTTCTCGGAGGCATTTACAACGATTCCGCCGCCTTCGGGCTCGAATCGGAAATACGATAGTTCTACAGGCTTTTCTCTGCTTATACAACGGCGTTCGGATTTCATCGATCCCCAGGGATTCGCTGTTCCTACCGTCGCCGGCCGTCAAAACCAGTGAATACTTGGTTCAAACGAAGCCGAGCGGAAACTGAATGAATTGGTTCATCGAGGTGATTCTACACCCCATCTTCATGGTCGTCTTCGGGGTCTGTGAAGGCGCTCGGATGGAGCCTCTTGACTCTGCTAGCAGGATGTTCCAGTAAATCCTGAGGTTTCAGTGTGATAAGGAAGAACATGTTCAAAATCCATTCCAATACTCATCAGGTCTTTACCTAATGCAAGTATAGGCAACCACCTAATTGCACGGGGGACCGAAACTTCCTTACTCTGACCGCGGTACGATGACCACACGAGTCTTGCTCGCAGATGACCACGCTCTGATTCGTCAGGCGCTAAAGGCATTGCTCGAAACGCGCGGATTTCAAGTTGTCTGCGAAGCTGCGGACGGACAAGAAGTTTTGCGTTCAGTCGAAAAGACTCAGCCGGACATCGCCATCATCGACATCGGCATGCCAATTCTAAATGGGGTGGACGCTGCCCGCGAGATAAGAAAATCAGCGCCCAAGACCAAGGTGATTCTACTTACCCAACACGATGAAGACCAATACGTTCTGGAGGCTTTACGCGCGGGTGTCAAAGCATATGTTTTGAAGAGCCAAGCAGCTGAAGATCTTGTGCATGCGATACAGCAGGTGTGCCGGGGGTCCGTGTATCTTAGCTCGAGCATTTCACGCACTGTCGTCGATGCTTACCTCTCTAAATCGAGCGATCCCACCGACCCTCTCTCAGGGCGAGAGCGTCAAGTTCTTCAATTGGTGGGAGAAGGCAAGTCCACTAAAGACATCGCAGTACAATTGGGGATCAGCGTAAAAACCGCCGAATCACATCGGGCACGCCTCATGAAAAAACTCGACATTCATGAAATAGCTAGTCTGGTTCGGTACGCCATCCGGAGCGGAGTGATTCAGCCATGACAATGAACCCGGGTTTGCCCCACTAAGACCTTCAACCGTTGTCCCCTCTTCGAATGGGTGATTCACCTGATTGAGTTAGTTTCGGGAGAAGATATCCTTCGGGCAAGAGAGCGGGCCGCCTCCATGGACAGCGCCCCCACCTCGACCCTTATAGCGAACTGCGCTGACACGGAGGCGGACCGAACTACGGACTTTGGAGGATGATGCATTGACCGAGATAGCCAGGTGGACCAGAGGAGAAAATCAAGCAGGGATTCCGAACTGCCCAGTGAGTGGCTCCGAATGGCAGAAGGCCATGCCAGGATTGCTCCGCCATCAAGTTCTGCTCCTTGCGATGAAAGAGGGGCGAGCCCCGCTTCCTGTTTCTCCTGCTCTGTGGAGAAGCCTGCAGAGGCAAGGATTTCTAAATGACCTTCGCAACCTGGGGAGTATTGCACGGCGCCTCCTATTCTTGGGAGACAGTCGCATGTTGATGATGGAATTGAGAGCTCGCGGCAGCGCAAATCCGCCTGCGAAAGAGAAAACTTCAAAAGAGATGGAGATGACGGCCGGGAATGAGTTCGTACCCCAAGGATAAACGAAAGATGGCAACGGGACTAAACAGCCTGGGATTCAACGGTTGTCCGCGGAAGCCGAGAGCGGCTGGGATATCTACAAATGATCTCAGTGACCTGGCCCTCTTGAACATGACCGTGGACCCGGAATCCTTATTTCGCCGGAGGGCCTCGCGGGTTTCGCAGCCCGGAGATACTCCCGCGATTGATGATGTCTTTCGAAGTCTTCTCTCGACAGCAAATCGCGAACTTGCCAGTCTATTGCGAGACGTGCGCACAGATTCGCAGGGCGAGGTACTCGGGGAGGCCAAGAGCCGCCAAGTCAGTGAGCTTTTGATGCGGGCCGTTCGCTGTGCCGCGAAACAATACATGTTGCAATCAGAACTAGGAAGCCTCGCTCTTACCGACGAGCTCACTGGCTTGTATAACCGCCGCGGTTTCATAGCTATGGCAGAACGCCAGATGAGACTTGGAAGACGCACCGGTCGAGGAATGCTCCTTTTTATGATCGACGTAGACGGCCTGAAAAACATCAACGACTCCTTTGGTCATCTCGAAGGCGACTGTGCGTTGAAGCGTACATCCGCCGTTCTGGAAGAAACATTTCGCGATTCAGATGTTGTGGCTCGCCTAGGAGGAGATGAATTTGCTGTTCTGGCAATCGAGGCAGCCGGGCACAGCGAACCCACGATCAAGACTCGGTTATTCGAGTGTTTGAAATCAACCAAGCCTGAACAATCTCGATATGAAATCTCTCTTAGCCTGGGCGTCGCACGGTTCGATCCGCGTGACCGCGCGTCGATTGGAGAATTGATGGCCAGGGCTGACCAGTCCATGTACGAGCAGAAACGTCGGCGATCATCGAGGCCTGCGTTGGAGATGGAGCTTAGTTCACAACCTCAAGCTGCCTTATGAACGTTAAACAATCAATATCGGTGAAACTCTTGTTGGCTCAAACAACTTACCGGCACCGTCCAGCCCGGCGCCAGTTAAGTAAAACTAGTTGGGAAGGTCATTTGAAAAATGCCTGCGCGGTCTGGAAGACTTGAAAAGCGCATTCAGCTGACGGTCCCGCTTCAGATTTCCAGCATCTTGGACCCAGTCGCGGCTGAGCGAACCACCAGCGAAAACGTCTGCTCGCTCGGGGTGCGTGTGCTAACCCAGCGGGCTAGAGAATTGAACGAGCGACTCATGGTTAGTTCGCTCATAGGTGATGTCCGGACCTTGGCTCGTGTTGTCTATTGTCAGCGGCTTCCCGACGGGCACTTTGCGCTCGGATTGCAATTCCAAGGAGCTTCCCTCAAATGGCCGCGAGATTCGACGGCTAGCGCTGCCGATTGACTTGAGCTATAGAGCAGATTCAATGCGGCACTCTTTGCACAAGTTAATGGCAGAGGTTTTCTTTCAGCGTTGGGGATGCTCTTCCCGCCCTGCAGATCAGTCCGAGCCCCACGAAAAACGCCCGCTGATGTATCGTGGCAGTTTGGCGCTGGTGAGTTTTTTGGTGGCGACCGTGGTGGTTGGTCTCCGAGTCGAATTTGGTTCCGCGTCTCCTGTGACTGTCCTAAGGCGATTCAGTCAGAAGCATATGGCCATACCTGCTCCACGGCTTGGCTCGGTTCTCTGGTCGGCAGACATGGAAACGGGCGATCTTTCGCAATGGAGCCAGCCTGACGTTCCGGGCGGACCCAACGCAGGAGGCGGCGTTTTTGATAGTGGCACTTCCATTTCCAGTGTGGATGCCATTTCTGTGGCGCACAGTGGGCTCCATTCCGCAAAACTATTTATCAACACCTTGAACTCTCCTGGGATCTCCACTAGCGGCGTCCGCTTGTTTCGCTGGCTGGAACCCCAAAATCACTCTGACCTCTACTACAGTGTCTGGTATTACCTCCCTCAGCGTTACATCCCCAACGGTAACCCACCCTGGTGGAACGTTTTCCAATGGAAATCGAAACGCGGTGGCACTAGTGATCCCTTCTTCTCCCTCAACGTGGGCAATCGTCAGGACGGCTCCATGTACTTCTATCTGTACAACCAAAACTCCAAGCTCTCCTATTCGCAATCCATCAAGAATATTCCAGATGGCCAGTGGTCCCGCGTGGAAGCCTTTTACAAATGTGCCGGCGATAATGGCGGGCGCGTCATTTTTTGGCAAGATGGCCAGCAAATCTTCGATATTCCAAGTGTCCAGACACGCTATCCCGATGGGGATTGCGAGTGGAGCGTCAATAGCTATTCGAGCAGCTTGAATCCAACCTCAGCCACAATCTATGTCGATGATGCCGCGATCTGCGCCTCCGGCCGATGTCCATGAGGCAGAAACTGTGGGCGGAAAACTCTAGACTGAGCGAGCTAGGACCAAAAGACTAAAGCCTCCAATAAGCGAACGGTGATCTTTCGACCGTCAACTCCCTTCCGACCTCGCTGCGCTGCCAGAATTGCAGTTGGAGAAAGAGTCGGCCCGTCTTGGGATGCCAGCGTTAACCCGGTTAGAATCAACGCCCATGAGAGGCGCGCGAGATTTACCAACTCTGACTATTTCCAACATTCCGAATTCTCTGGTTTTCGAGGTAGGTCTATACCGTATCGTTTTTTCCGCATTTCTCCTAAGCTACTCTCCATTGTCTATCTGATTGTCTGATTTGCCCTTCTCACCTAATTTCGATTTCATAGCCGGGTTCGTGTCAGTTTCCGCGAAGCCAGAAAGGGAGAAAAAATTTACTCTCGGGCTGGGGCGGTTTCACCTGGCCGACGCACCCTTCCCGACAGACAGACGAACGCACTATGCAGAAATGTGACGTAGCGATTGTGGGAGCTGGCCCATATGGTTTATCTGCGGCAGCTCATCTTCGGGCTGCGAATGGATTGGATGTACGTGTTTTCGGCGAACCGATGTCTTTTTGGGAAAGACACATGCCGAAGGGGATGCTACTTCGTTCTCCGCTAGCAGGATCTCACCTCTCCGATCCCTCTAGATCTCTCACCTTACAGGCATATGAAGCGGCTAGCGGGAACCAAATTACCTCTCCTCTCCCTCTTCATCGTTTTACCGACTATGGACGTTGGTTTCAGTCGCAAGCAGTGCCGGACCTGGATCCTCGAAAGGTGGATTGCGTCGAGAAAAACGGGCAGGGTTTTCGACTGGCACTGGAAGATGGGGAAATCTGGAAGGCGCGACGGGTCATTGTTGCTGCCGGAATCATGCCGTTTGCCTGGTATCCGCAGGAGTTCAGGAATTTGCCTTTCGAATTGGCTTCACATGCCTGTATGCACCGTGACCTCAGCCAGTTCGCCGGCAAGAAAGTCGCTATCATTGGCGCGGGACAAAGCGCCCTCGAATCCGCCGCGTTGCTGAACGAATTGGGAGCCGAGGTGGAGGTTTTCGCTCGTGCCCCATTCATTCGCTGGTTGTGGCGCAAGAAATGGTTTCACACCTTCAAGCCAGTTGCGCGACTCTTGTACGCTCCGCCGGACGTGGGACAGGCTGGACTTAGTCATGTTGTGGCCCGGCCAAATCTGTTCCGGCGCATGCCTCGCGCGTGGCAAGACCGACTGGCAAAGCGTGCCATCCGCCCCGCTGGAGCAGGCTGGCTGAACTCGCGTTGCGCCATGCTTCGAATCCGGACTGGAACGTCGGTTCCATACGCAGCTCCGCGAGGTAGCCAAGTCGAGCTCCGATTGAGTGACGCCTCCGGTCGACGGGTGGATCATGTCCTGCTCGCCACCGGCTACCGAGTAGATATTGCTCGCTATCCATTCCTCGCCGCACAGGTGCTGGCATCCATTCACCGAACTGCCGGCTATCCAGTGCTCGATTCAGGATTCCAATCTTCCGTCCCTGGCCTGCACTTCCTGGGCGCGCCTGCAGCCTGGAGCTTTGGACCCCTCATGCGTTTTGTGGCAGGAGCGGAGTTCGCTTCTCTTGCCGTGACACGGGGGATCCTGGGAAAAGTCAGCGCGAATGGCGGTTCGTAAGAAAAATGGCAACAACAGCGACAATTCTGAGCCTGAATAAACCGACAACGCAGGATGCGGCGATTGCGTCTGGCACCTGTGGTGCTTTGGTGATGGGCGCGGACTATCGAGCCCTCGGCGTGGCGCGAAGCCTCGGACGGCGTGGTATCCCTGTGTGGGTCGTCAAACAGGGTGGACATCTTGTCGCTGCGTCTTCCAGGTTTGTCGCTCGCAGAGTGCCCTGGCCGGAAGGAAGTGACGAGAGGAAGATTGACTTCCTTTTGGAGCTTGGTGCTACACATCAACTCGATGGATGGATGCTCTTCCCCACCGACGACTACACGGTTTCGCTTGTGTCGCGCAATCACGAGGCGTTGGCGCAACGATTTCGGCCCACTGTCTCCCCTTGGGAGCAGCTGCGGTGGACCTGCGATAAGCGGCTTCTCCATCAATTAGCGCGGCGAGTCAGAGTTCATCAACCGTGGACGGTGTGGCCGTCGACTCGAGAAGAGCTTGCAGCGATTGACTGCCCCTTCCCGGTCATACTCAAACCAGCGGTCCGATTGAAGCCAAACAGCATGGCCATCCCGAAGGCGTGGCGCGCAGAAAATCGTAAATCGTTGTTGGCACTCTACGATGAGGCGAGCGCTTTAGTTTCTCCGGAAAACTTGCTGGTGCAAGAAATCGTGCCGGGAGGGGGAGAAACACAGTTTTCCTATGCAGCGCTTTGCAAAGATGGATCTCCACTGGCTTCGATCGTGGCCAGACGCACTCGGCAGTATCCATCAGATTTTGGGCACTTCAGCACCTACGTTGAATCAGTTGATCACTCGCAGGTTGTGGAGCCGGCCGAACGACTCCTTGCCGCGACGCGCTTCACCGGCTTGGTGGAGGTAGAGTTCAAAAGAGACCCTTGCAATGGTCAACTTAAGGTCCTTGATATCAATCCGCGGGTTTGGGGTTGGCATACTCTTTGCAAGCGCGCCGGGGTCGACTTCCCTCACTTGCTCTGGCTGCTCTTCCGAGATGAACCAGTACCCAGGCTGCGTGGCCGCGCTGGTGAACGCTGGATGCACATGAGCGCTGATCTGCGGGTAGCGGTCGAGGAAATTCTCAGAGGACGGCTCTCACTTCGGGCTTACATGCGTTCGTTGTCAGGACCTATGGAATCCGCGATCTTTGCATGGGACGACCCCCTGCCTGGAATACTCGACTTGCCCTTATTCGCTTGGACCGCCTGCAAACGCTTGGTCAGCGAGTGAGAATAGCAAATGTCTTGGTCAGGAAATCCCTGGCCCCGATTTGCAACATTCACCGGATTGTTGGCGCTTTAGCGGCTTGCTACTAATTAGCTGTAAATCTGGTTTCAGGTTCCGGCTGGGGGCCGGAGGGAATTTAGATGGGGGAAGATGATGTCCGAAAAGCAAATCGAATTCTGCCAATCTCAATTGCAAAACCGCGCCGCTCGCTGGACGCTGCGACTTCTGGCCGTACTCGCGCTCGTCGTTCTGAGTTCTGCCCCGGCGGCCGCCCAGTTCTGCGATGCCTACGTGCCAACTCATAAATCCAATAGCGTTGCTGTGGTCCGCATGCAAAACGTGCCAGCGCCCGGCGGAATGGTCTCCGCCGTGATTCCCGTGGGAATTCAACCCCTGAGTGCAGCGCTGTCGCCGGATAAGAACTTTGTCTATGTGACGAACTCGGGCTACCTGATGCCTCCGCCAAACACCGTTTCGGTGATCAGCACGGCTGACCATTCGGTGGTGGCCACCATCTCCGTGGGGCATTTCCCCATCGGTGTAGCCTTCACCCCCAACGGGGCTTTTGCTTACGTTGCGAATTCGAGCTCCAACGACGTTTCCGTGATCGACACCGCCCGCCGAACCGTAGTGGCGACGATAGGTGTGGGATTAAGTCCCTGGGGCGTGGCTCTCACGCCAAACGGTGCTTTTGCCTACGTGACCAATCAGGCGTCGAATTCCGTGTCCGTGATCGACACGGCGACGAATGCAGTTGTGGCTACAGTGCCGGTTGGCGCCAACCCAACCGGATTGACGGTCACGCCGAACGGGTCCTTCGTCTATGTGGCGAATTACCTGTCGGATAGCCTGTCGGTGGTCAGTACCGCCACGAACTCCGCGGTCGCTACTATCGCAAATGGGATTCGCCCGCATGCCATAGCTTTCACGCCGAACGGCGCCACGGCGTACGTGGTCAACGACGGAAGTAACGACATTTCGGTGATCAGCACCGCCACAAACACGGTGACCGCCCGGATTCCCGTGGGAAGCAACCCCCGCGGCGTGGCCGTTACGCCGTTGGGTGGCTATGTATACGTGGCGAACAGAATCTCCAACACTCTCTCGATCATCGACACCTCGACGAACACGGTTGTGGCAACGGTAGAGGGCGTCGCAGTGTTCTCGGAAGCTGTGGTCATTAACGATGCGTTGAGCGGCTCCGGAGGATGCGGGTAGGTTGGTTACTTTACGGTACCGATGGCTTAAGCCGTTCAATGAGTTGGCACGTGCGGCTAACTAGGGAAATCCTGTCGTTTCCTGTTTTGCATCTCGGTGAGCGATTTTCCCCGCCTTGTTCGCTTGACGAAGTAGGTTGTACGGACTTACCCCGGTTCGTATTTGCAGGGTTCACTGGATTGTGTTGCGCCGCTGCTCCATGTACGTTGCAACTCGGACGGCCGAAGCAGGGCGCAAAGGACGGTTGGCTGGACGCTGTGAGGAGGTCACCGTCACGGCGCTTAACTCGCCTTCGGCGCCGAATTTCCGGGATAGAGAAGGCTGCTGGGCCGTCCGCCATTTGGCAATCGAGTTGACAGGCCCCAAGAGAAAGATTCGGAGGTGTTAATTGCGAATCTCTGTGATTGGTTGCGGGTATGTGGGCTTGGTGACAGGAACGTGCCTCGCCGAAACAGGCCATCAGGTCATCTGCACAGACAATGACCCGGAACGCATCGCCACGTTGAAAGCAGGCGTCGTTCCGATCTATGAGCCGCATCTCGATGCTCTTCTCGCGGAGAACCACCGCTCCGGCAAACTCACTTTCACAAGCGATGCTGGAGAAGCCGTGCGAAAGGGAGAAGCCATATTTATTTGCGTAGGTACGCCACCGCTGGAGAACGGTGAAGCCGACCTTTCTGCAATTGACAATGTGGCACGCCTGATTGCAGCCGAGGCTTGCGAATCCAAGCTCGTGGTAGAGAAGAGCACAGTTCCCGCTCAAACGGGCCAGCAATTGAAGCGCGTCCTCGAAGTCTACCGCCGTAATGGCGGAGCAGAATTTCGTGTTGCTTCCAATCCGGAATTCCTGCGCGAAGGCACAGCCGTGGAAGATTTTCTACACCCCGACCGCATCGTGCTTGGCGTGGAAGACGAACTCTCCGAAAAACAACTGCGTGAAATCTATCGCCCGATCCTGGAACAGCAATTCCGCTGCTCGGTACACTTGAGTGGGTGCCCCACTACACCGCCGCCAAAACTGGTAGTCACCACCATCAACAGCGCCGAGCTCATTAAGCATGCTTCAAACTCATTTCTTGCTATGAAGATTTCCTACGCCAACATGATCGCTGATCTGTGCGAGAAAGTCGGTGGGGACATCAAGGAGGTGACCCGCGCACTGGGCTTGGATCCGCGCATCGGGCCGCGTTTCCTTGATGCCGGACTTGGTTTTGGCGGGTTTTGTTTGCCAAAGGACGTCCAGGCATTTGTCCGCTTGGCGGAGCGCTCCGGCGTGGATTTCAGCATGTTGAAAGAAGCAGAAAGGGTGAACAAGCACCGCATCGACCTATTCTTTGAAAAGATTCGCCAGGCGCTTTGGGTCGTAAAGGGCAAGAAGGTAGGAGTGCTCGGACTGGCATTCAAGGCCAACACGGACGATATCCGCTTTGCACCGTCACTTGAAGTTCTGCGCCGATTGTTGGCGGAGGGAGCACAGGTGCGCGCTTACGACCAGGAGGCAATGGACAGAACTTCAGCGCTTTTTCCGCAGGTTCAGTTCTGCCGCGAACCCTACGAGGTAGCTCAAGACGCCGACGCGCTGCTGATCCTTACCGAGTGGGAAGAATTTCGTCAACTCGACTGGGAGCGCGTCCATGATCTGATGGCCCGCCCGCTGGTGATCGACGGTCGCAACCTGCTCAATCCTGCAGCCATGATCGAACGCGGCTTTGAATATTACTGTTTCGGGCGCTCGATCGAACGCAGGGCGGCGCACTTCATGCCGACCCGGGTTTCCAAAGTTCCCGCGTCAGTTAGCGCTTAAGCCGCGCATTCCCGCGGAACCGCTGCTGCAACTGTCCTTTTGGACCTTCGCCCCGCTTCTCTTTGATTTAACTCATTATTTTGCAATAGGTTATGGTCATTTACGACCGTTCCCTGCCTTGTAAGACCGAAACTGACAGCCCTTCGAGGTGGAAGCCTTACCGCCCGATTTCTGGCCCTTCGAGCAGTTGTTCCTCCAAGTTTGTTCTTTTAACGTCTCTCCCAGAAGTTCGAGAGACGTGCAATGAATCGTTGGGCCTTAGCTGTAGTGATTTTCTTCGTTGGTTTTAGTTCCGGATGCTCGGGGTTGGTCCAAGGCAACAACAGCCCCGCTCTGGTATCGCCATCGATTAGTACGCAACCTGCAAGCCAGACGGTGACTACTGGACAGAGCGCTACATTCACGGTGGCCGCCGGCGGTACTGCGCCGCTCACCTACCAGTGGAAGAAGAGCAACATCTCAATCGGTGGCGCAAACTCCTCCACCTACACCACGCCTTCCACAGCAAGCGCCGATAACGGCGCACAGTTCTCGGTCGTAATAAGCAATTCTGCGGGAAACGTGACGAGTGCCATAGCCACGCTGACAGTTAACGCGGCTGCAGTGGCGCCATCCATCACCACGCAGCCGACAAGTCAGACTGTCGCCGTTGGGCAGACCGTCACATTCTCGGTCGTAGCGACTGGTACCGCTCCCTTGACGTACCAGTGGAGGAAGAATGGTACCGCCATCGGCGGTGCAAACTCCTCCAGCTACACCACGCCTTCTACGACCAGCGCCGATAGCGGCGCACAGTTCTCGGTCGTAATAAGCAATTCTGCGGGAAACGTGACGAGTGCCATAGCCACGCTGACAGTTAACGCGGCTGCAGTGGCGCCATCCATCACCACGCAACCGGCAAGTCAGACTGTCACATCGGGACAGACCGCCACATTCTCGGTGACTGCGACAGGCACGGCCCCGATCAGCTATCAATGGAGGAAAAATGGTACCGCCATCACTGGCGCCGGTTCCTCCAATTACACTACACCCTCTGCCACAACCGCTGACAATGGCGCACAATTCTCTGTGGTCGTGAGCAACTCCGCTGGAAGCGCTACGAGCGCCTCCGCAGTCCTGACGGTTAACGCGGCGGCAGCGGCGCCATCCATCACCACACAACCGGCAAGTCAGACTGTC
Source organism: Candidatus Acidiferrum sp. (assembly GCA_035279725.1). GTDB lineage: Bacteria > Acidobacteriota > Terriglobia > Acidiferrales > UBA7541 > Acidiferrum. The sequence continues at coordinate 1,359 of DATEHF010000009.1, read as the reverse complement.
ACATCAGGACAGACCGCCACATTCTCGGTCGTTGCAACTGGTACCGCTCCATTGACCTATCAGTGGAGGAAGAATGGTTCCGCCATCAGCGGTGCGAACTCCTCCAGCTATTCAACGCCTTCCACGACCAGCTCCGATAACGGGGCAACCTTCTCCGCGGTCGTGAGCAACTCCGCAGGAAGCGCTACCAGTGCCACAGCTACGCTTACCGTGAACGCTGCAACCGCGACACTGCAGATTTCGACGGCGCAGTTGCCTGGGGGAACGGTGGCGGGCGTTTATAGTGCAACGCTGGCGGCTACCGGCGGCTCCACTCCTTATTCCTGGAGCCTAGCCGGCAGCTCGCTCCCCAATGGCCTTTCTCTCAGCACTGCTGGGGTGATCTCAGGAACGCCCTCTTCAGCGGGGAGTTTCTCTTTCACCGTGCAGGTCAAAGACACTTCATCCGCCACCGCTTCCAGAAACTTCTCCATCAATGTTGCCTCTCCAACGCCCTCCGTGGCGATTACCTCACCTACTAACGGCTCCACCGTCTCCGGCACTATCTCCGTTTCCGGCACTGCTTCCGACTCCGTCGCCATCAGCTCCGTGCAAGTCTCCGTCGACGGCGGCAGCTATTCCCTCGCTTCTGGAACCAACAACTGGTCTTTCAGCCTGAACACCTCTTCCCTTTCCAACGGCGCGCATTCCCTTTCCGCCAAGACTACCGATGCCGCCGGCATCTCCGCTACCAGTTCCACCGTATCCATGACCGTCAACAACGGTTCCACCGCTTCCAACTGCACGCTCTTCGCTTCTCCTTCCGGCAACGACTCCAACTCCGGCTCCAGCTCTTCCGCCCCCAAAACCTTTAACGGCGCTGCCGCCGCTTCGCAACCCGGCTCCGTCGTCTGCCTCCTCGCCGGTACCTATAACATGAGCTCCACGTTCTACCCGCCCACCAGCGGCTCGCCCTCTTCCTGGATCGTCTACCAAAGCTATGGCAACGGCCCCGTCAATCTTGTCTGGACCGCTGGCGCCACCGGCCAACCCATGTTCAAGTTCGGCGGCGGCTCCTTCCCTTCCGGTGCCGCTTATCTCGAATTTAAGGGCCTCAACCTCGATGGCCAGAACAACGCCCTTGACGGCTTCTTCTGCCAGGGTGGCCATCACCTCAGCTTCATCGGCAACTCCATCAACAACACGGGCGGTTCCGGCGTCGGCGCCGTCGACTGCGACTACCTCACCAGCGACCACAACATGATCAACCACAACGGCTATCTTTACGGCTGGACCAGCGCCATCTCCTACAACAGCGCCCAGTGGTTTGACAACTACTCCGGCTTCCACAACATCATCTCCAACAACATCATCACCGGA
>DATEHF010000008.1:0-43584 GCA_035279725.1 Candidatus Acidiferrum sp. | reverse complement strand
GGCAAAGGCAACAGCAAGAAGGAAGAGAGGTCTCTCCGCTGCGCGTCAGCAAAAGGCGCTGACGCTCCGGTCGAGATGACAGGCGGGGGAGGGGCGCGAGGAAAAGAAAGTCAAAATCGATTTCACGAGTTGCGCGTGTGCCGCAAGCCGAGTTATGGGTGGCCTGCCCGCCAGCACTGCAAGAAAATGGATGTTGAGGCGGAGTGTGTCGCGTTGTTGAAAAGCACGTAGTGGAGATTGATCCGAAATACGTTTTGGGTTAGGCGGAGTTGAGGTGTGAGTGTCTTTTTGGGGTGGGGCGTGCAGAAGTGCCGCGTCTCCGACAAATCGATGCGGCAGTAGAAATTCGTAGTTGCTATGCGCGGCCGAGAGTCTTCCCGATTCTGTCAGTGGGTCCGTCCGTGAAACCCACCGTGACGTTTCGTGTATGATGTTGCTTCACATTGAATGAGATGAGGATAGAAGCCCTTCGATTCCTGGCATGCCCTAGTTGCGGGGGCGATATCGAGTTCGCCAAAGGAGTACCTCCCGCGGAGGAGGACGGCCACATCCTGTCAGGCGAATTGAAATGCGGAGGGTGCGGGACGGTGTTCAGGATTCGAGACGGCGTTCCGATTCTCCTGGCTCCCGGAGTGTCTCACATAAAATTCGAGACGGCCTCCCGTTTTGCGGAGGAGTGGACACACTGGAGCGATCTTCGCGACTACTACCGGCAGGAATTCTATGACTGGATCGCCCCTCTGGGTCCGAAAGATTTCAAAGACAGCATAGTGCTCGAAGGAGGATGTGGAAAGGGGCGCCATACGGCGATCATCGCAGCGGAAGGCGCGGGAGCGGTGGTTGCCCTGGATCTTGGCGAAAGCGCTTACGTGGCCTTCGCACACACCCGAGGATTCCCTAACGCACATGTGGTGATTGGCGATTTGATGAATCCGCCAGTCCGGCCGGTTTTCGATGTGGGATTTTCTGTTGGCGTCTTGCACCACTTGCCAAATCCGGCGGCGGGGTTTAGTAAGCTGGCTTCCCGTGTACGGGAGGGCGGGCGGGTGGCTTTCTGGGTGTACGGGCGAGAGGGGAATGAATGGATTACGCGGTACGTGGATCCCGTTCGAAAGACACTCACTTCACGTTTTCCGGCCAGGTTGCTGCGGGTGTTGTGCCTGCCGCCAGCAGTCTTTCTCTGGGCGGTGATAAAGCTCTTCTACCGGCCAGATGCGGACGGGCATGGACCCAAAAAACTGCCTTACGGCGATTACCTTGCCGCACAATATCACTATCCCTTTGACGAAATTCATGCAAATGTCTTCGATCAGCTGGTAACACCTGTGGCGCACTACCTGGGGGAAGAAGAAGTGCGGCCATGGCTGGCGTCAGGTTTTCGTGAAGCGCTGCTAAGGTCGCACCGGGGCTACAGTTGGACTGGGGTTGGCACGGTCTGCCGCGCGGAAGCGGTCACAAACGGGGGGCGGGAGTAAGAGTTCGTTTCACTTGAACATGGCGCGTTGCGAAGGAACCCGAGAACAGTTCAAAAGTGCGCGTGAATTCATTTCGCCCTTTCCATTGACATGGTGAGTTCCAGATGATTCCGGAAGGCTCGTTAGGTTGTGGAAGCGCGGGAGATTGCGGAGCCTGAAAGATAATTCTCCGTGACCATGGTGTCGTGAGGAAGCCAGGGTAGTTAGTGGCGGTTGGGCCGAGGACCGCCGGCTTTATAAGGCGGCTTGCTGGGCGCGAAGTCGCGGTGGAATATGAAAGCGGCGCTGCGGTTTTTTTCGCAAAGGATAGATGGATGGCAAATCCAAGCGAGAGCGGAGGGGAGTGGTCAGTGTTTCCCAGATTTGGGAACTGGCTCTTGTACCTAGCGGTAGGAATAATCGCCGGAGCGATTTACTTTGGGAGCATAGCCTCTCCCCCCTCCTTGATGGACGACGTGGACGCGGCCTTGGCGCAGATGTCCAGAAACATGGTGACATCGGGAGATTGGGTAACACCGCGCGTGGACGGGATACCATTCCTCGAAAAGCCGGCATTGTTTTATTGGCCGATGGCGGTGTCGTACGAGATTTTTGGAGTTCATGACTGGTCCGCGCGCCTTCCCTTTGCAATAGCGGCAGTGGGCCTCGCGTGCCTGACATGCGCTTTCGGGATCTGGGCGTTTGACAGGCGCACCGGGCTTTACGCCGGGTTGTGTGTAGGAACGTGCGTCGGGCTTTTTTTATTCACGCGCATTGTGATTCCGGACGTGATTCTGACGTGTGCCATCGCGATGGCGATGTGGGCCTTTCTACGTGCCCTAGACGAAGAGGAACCGCGCCCAAAGTTCTGGGCGTGTGCGATGGCCGCAAGTATGGGAGTCGGCGTACTGGTGAAAAGCTTGATTGGTGTCGTCTTTCCCGCGGGAGCCGGATTGATTTACCTGCTTCTAACGAAGCAGCTTTTCCTCAAGCGGACGTGGGAAAGATTGATGCCATTCTGGGGGGCAGCGATAGTGCTTCTGATTGCGGCGCCGTGGCACGTTTTGGCCACCTTACGCAATCCGCCCTATTTTTATTTCTCATTACACAGCGGGCCAGGGGAATACCACGGGTTCCTCTGGTTTTATTTCATCAATGAACAGCTTTTGCGGTTTCTAAACATGCGCTATCCGAGGGACTACAGTACCGTGCCGCGGCTGTGGTTCTGGGGCTTTCATTTCCTGTGGCTTTTTCCGTGGAGCGTGTATTTTCCATCGGTGGCAAGGCTTTCGTTCAAACCCACGGACCGCGCAGGCCGGGCGCGGCTACTGGCGTTGATATGGATCGCGTTTATTCTAATATTCTTTACATTCTCAACAACGCAAGAATACTACTCGATGCCCTGCTATCCAGCGCTGGCTCTGCTGATTGCATCGGGAATGGAGAAGGGGGGAGGCACGGTTCGAGGTGGCTCAAGGGTTCTTGTCGCGTTGACGTTAAGCGCGGCTGTGGCGTGCTTCGCGATCATTATCTGGGTGCACAAGGTTCCGACACCGGGGGATATATCCAGCGCGCTAGTGCCGCACCCGAGCGCTTACAAGCTGTCGCTGGGGCATATGGAGGATTTGACGCTGGACTCCTTTGCTTACCTTCGGGTACCGCTGGTCCTTGCAGCAGTAGCGTTCCTTGTGGGCGCGATTGGCAACCTGAAATTTAGCGGGCTGAAAGCATTTCTGGCGAGCGCGCTGATGATGGTGGTGTTTTTTCACGCTGCGCGGCTGGCGATGGTGAAGTTTGACCCATACCTTTCCTCCAAGCCAATCGCGGAAAAGTTATTGGAGTCACCCCAAGGTCAACTGGTTGTGGATCACCACTACTTTACGTTTTCTTCTATATTTTTTTACATGAACCGTACCGCGCCTTTAGTAAACGGACGCAGACTCAATCTTGAATATGGCTCGTACGCGCCAGGGGCGCCGGATATCTTCCTGACAGACCAGCAACTCTCGGCTCTTTGGGCAGCGCACGAACGATATTATCTTGTAGCGGATCGATCGCAGTTGCCGCGTTTTGAAAGTTTAATGGGGTCGTCCAATCTAAACCTGGTGATAGCGAGCGGCGGGAAGGTTGCGCTGACGAACCACCCCATCCCAGGGGGATGATCATGGGATTGGTGGACATGAAAGCCTCACCGGGAGTGTCATTGCACGCCGCGTTGGTGGGGTAGTGAAAGGCGAAGTTCCCTCCGAAGTCAGCTAGTAGTGATGCCTCCGAGCGCTCTGTCCGCGCGGCACAGAAAAGAGTAGAGGATTCATAGGGCGAGGAATGCGCAGTGTCCCGGAATTAAGTGGGGGGTGATCGGCGGAGAGGGGACTACTTCCAGCCGAGGATGGAGGAGGGTTTGATGAGGGTGGGGTTGTAGTCGGCGGCTTTGTTGCTCATGGCGAGAGAATAGCCATTGGCGAGGTAGTCGGGGAGGTCGCGGTCGTCGGAGATGGGGATATGTGGCCCCTCGCGCGTGAGGCTGACGTGATAGCGGCCGTCTTCCTTGAAGCGATGGGGATAAAGGCAGGCGCCGGAACGTTTGCCGCGACGGACGATGGCGAACAGCATGAAGCTCCCCCTGGATGGAACGTGGCCGGGAGAAAACTATGAGCGAGAGGGGAGGGGGTGCGCAATGGGGAGTTGGGAGAAAGGCTGTGGAAAGCTGAGGAAAAAGATGCAGGGGCGTAACGTATAGTAAGGAAAGGGGTTGGCTAGCTTTCGGCGCGGGAGAAGGAATGGCGCTGGGGGCTGAGGTGAGTGTCCTGGAAGCGGGTGGGGTATTTGAGGCCGAAGCCGAGCATGCGGTCGAGGGCGATGTGGGAGGTCCAGGTGATGGAGATGGCGAAAACGATGAGGTTCTGGGCGGCAAAGGAGACAGCGGCGAGAATGACAGGGCCGAGATAGGTGTGGAGCGCGTTGTAGAAAACGGCGCCGCCACGAGGGCCAGCGAGATAGGCGAGCATGGAAAGATCGGGCACGAGAAAAAGGACGAGGAAGAGCAGCCAGGTGACGTGCGACCACTGAAACGCAAACAGGCTGAGGAGAAAGACAGCAGCCCCTTCGAGATGCAGCAAGGGGCGAGGATTGAATGGATTCATGGGGTGATGGGGGCTCCGAGAATAGTGTAGACGGGATGCGGGAGGAAGCGGAGAGGAAATGAAGCGGAGGGCAGCAAGGCAAGAGAAACGCGAGGCAAAGCGCGGCGCGAGTATTGACTGGAGATGGGCGTAACCGAAAGAGAGATTACCAAATCGAAGGATAGGGCGCGGAGAAAGTCTCGACAAGAGGGATGCGCCGAAGGTAAAGATAGGGCTTCGCAAGACAAGTAAGAGCAAGGGTTGGACGCTCGTCCACGGACGGAGACAAACCAGAGGAATGACCACACTGTCCGAGCTCGAATTCCTGCTGGTGTCAAACGACTACGCGACGCTGACGGCGGTGTCCGGCGGCGTGAAGAAATATGAAGCGAAGCTGGCGCTGGTGCCGAACGCGGAAGCGGCGAAAGAGCTGCTGGGGCGGAGAAAGATTGACGCAGTGTTCGTGGACCTGGAAGTGGATGGAGCTCTGCTGCTGATCGAGGCGGTGAGAAAAGGGGCGTCGAGCGCGCGGGCGGCGATTTTCGCGTGCGTCAAGACGCCAGCGGATACGACGCAGGCACTGAGCGCGGGGGCGAACTTCGCGCTGCGGGCGCCGTTGACCATCGAGGGTGTAGCGCTGCACATCACGATTGCGAAGGAGATTTTGCTGCGAGAAAGAAGACGCTACTTCCGGCATCCGGTGAATCTAACAGTTATGCTGAAGGAAGGGTCGGAGGAGCAGCAGGCGCGAATGACGAATTTGAGCGAAGGCGGCATGGCGCTGCGAAGCCTGCGGCCACTGAAACATGGGACGACGGTGGAGTTCTGGTTCGAGTTTACGTTTGGCGAGGAAGTGAGCGGCAGGGGGCAGGTGGCGTGGACTAGTACGGAGGGTATGGCTGGGATTCTCTTCCAGACGATTCATGGGATGGGGAGGGGGTACCTGGGGATGTGGCTCACGGCGCAGGAGCAGCTCAAGGGAACTGTGGAAAAAGGCGGCGAAAAGGGCTAAGAGATGGGCGGTGGGGCGAAGGGCCGGGAGGCCGAGATGGGCGTTGCGTAGTATGAACAAGCAGGTGCGATGGATGGGCATGGCTATGGAAGATTCAGTAAAATAAGGAGTTGGAGGCAGGCTGCCGGCATGGGGCCCGGGTGGGTCAAAACGGAACAACTGGAAGTGGCCGTGCTGAAGAAGGAATAGGGGGACTAGGGCCAGGGTGCAGTGGTTGGCGGGATGAGGAGAACGAGGACCAGGGAATGACGCGGTCGGAATGGCTAAAGCGAGTTGGGATGATTTTGGCTTTGGCTGTGGTGTATTTCGGCGTAGGCGAGGTGGCAGTACTGGTAGCGACTGGTCTGCCGGGAACCGAGGCTGCCTGGCCATGCCTGGGGATCGCGATTTCGGCGCTGCTTTTGTATGGGTTTGGAGTTTGGCCGGGAGTGCTGATTGGAGCGTTCTTCCTAGGCCTGACAGTGCCCGGAAATGTGGGGATGGCCATTGGGATGGCCGCGGGAAGCACGCTGGAAGCGTTGGCGGGGTGGTATCTCGTGAGCCAATTTGCACGGGGGAAAGAGGCGTTCGAAAAGCCGAGGGATATTTTCCGGTTTGCGCTGATGGCGGGAGCCGCGGCAACGGTGGGAGCAACTTGCGGAGCGGGAACGCTGGCCGCGGGCGGGTTCACAGAAGGGATGAGTTTTGGAGCCACGTGGGGAGCATGGTGGCTGGGAGATGCGGCAGGGGCGATGCTCGTTGCGCCGCTGGCGCTGCTTTGGGCAGAAAATTCGCGATTGCATTGGAAAGAGAGAAAGACGCAGGAGCTAGCTGGGCTTTTCGCCGGATTGCTGGCGACGGCCTGGATCGTTTTCGGGGGGATCTTTCAAGCGGAATTGAAGCATTATCCGTTGGAATGGCTGTGCGTGCCGTTTGTCATGTGGGCGGCGTTCCGGTTTGGGAGGCGGGAAACGGCGACGACAAGTTTTGCGCTGGCGGCGATTGCGGTGGTGGGGACGGCGCAAGGATTTGGACCGTTCGCGAAAGAATCCGCGGGAGTGTCCTTTAGTTTGCTGATGACGTTCGCGGGTATCGTGGGATTTGGCGGGCTCTTGATGGCGGCAGAAGTCGCTGAGCACGCGAAAGCCAAAGAGAATGTGGAGAATTTGGCGTGGAGCGATGCGCTGACTGGTCTGGCGAATTACCGGCAAGTTGTGGAGGCGCTCGAAACAGAAATCAAGCGGTACGGGAGAACGGAGCGGCCGTTCGTGGTGCTGCACCTGGATGTGGACGGGCTGAAGAAGATTAACGAAGCATATGGCGAGGAAGCGGGGAGCCGGGCGCTGTGCCGGATTGCCGATATGCTCAGGCTCTATTCGCGCGAGATGGATACGGCGGGCCGGTACGGCGGAGACGAATTTTTGCTGATACTGCCGGAGACGGACGCGGAAGCGGGCCGGATGGTGGCGCAGCGAATCGCGAGACGGCTAGCGGAGGATGGAGAATCTCCGAGAGTGTACGTCAGCATCGGAATGGCGATTTACCCGAATGACGGAGAAACGCTGAACGCGATACTGGCCGCGGCGGATGAGGATTTGTCACGAGAAAAGGGAGTCCCGAAGAAGAAGACGCTGCTGCCGAGTTGAACTGGAGCAAGCGTTCGAAGAAATTTTGTCCGGCAGTTCCCTTCCCTGAAAGTTCACCTTAAATTTGATTGGAAAAACTGGAAGGCGAGGTTGGAGGCCTGCGCGTGAATATCGTCGCGGAGGATTCCGGCCCTGTCCAGGCAAAGCTGCGGCTGGGTGCGGTTGCCGAGAGGGAGGCATTTGGCCAAGAAAGTGTAATGGCCCACGTCCTGGATGATGGTGAGTTGCGCGCCGGGGATGTTCGCAGCGAAGAATTTGGCGCTGGTGTCCAGTGGGACGATGGTATCGGCTGAGCCGGCGAGGATCTGAACAGGGATGGAAATTCTCGCGAGCGAGTCCGCCGAAAATGCTGGGCCGAGAGCGGGAGCGATGGCAAAGACGGCGCGGATGCGGGAGTCGCGGTGAGAATCCGCCCCGCCGCGCAGAGCCGCAGCGAAAGATTGGTCGGAGGCTATAAGAGATTTGACCTTAGCGGAGAGGCCAGGAAACTCGGGAGGATCGGTACAGAGAGAATTGGCGTTTGGAGTTTTGCAAAAAGCTTCGAGGCGGGAAAAATCGCCGATGCCGCCGGCAAGCTCGATCACGGTGTAGCCGCCGAGCGAAAAGCCAGCGGCACCGATGCGACTTGGATCGATGCGAGGGCCGAAGGTGGAATCGGCAAGAAGTTTATCGAGCACAACGCTGAGGTCGTGGGCGCGTTCCCACCAGAGCGTGAAGCCCTGGGCTGTGTAAGGCTCAAGCGCATTGTTGCCGGGATGATTCACGGCAGCCGCGATGTAACCGTGGGAAGCGAGCGAAATGCCGAGCCAAGCCATCATGGAGGAAGAGCCGCCGGTGCCATGAGAAAGCAGGATGAGCGGAAATTTAGCGGGGGCAGCAAGGAGCGGAGCGTCCGGAGCGGCTTTGCCCGCGATCGCGAAGGGAGCGCTGGGGGAGCCGACCCACTGTTCTTTTTCGATTGCGGAGGGAGCGGCGGGATACCAGATGTCGGTGATGATGGCGTGGGATTGAGCGGCGCGCCAGTCGAATGGCTCAGGCGGAATGAATTGCCTGCGGATGAGGCCGACATTGCCGAAATGGAATTTTTCTTTGCGTGCGGCGGGAGAAGAACCGCTGAATGGAAATAATGCTAAACAAAATGCAATGAGCAGAATCAGTTTGCGAGTCATCTGAACGCAGCACCTAATGGAATTTCAGAACTACTGTAGACGATTTGCGAGCGGATGGGGAAACGAACGCAACAAAAACGCAGCGTGAGTGAGGCGCTCGAATTAAAAAGAGGCGCCGCCAGCCTGAGATGAGGAGTCATGCCCCAATCTGGAGGCAGGTTTAACAGCAGCGGCTTTGATCACGAATTCAGCGGAGCGAGAGACAGTCTGGTTGGTGGGCAGATCTATAGCAAAGACTTCTAGTGTGTACCGGCCAGGGGCGAGGGATGCGAGGGCAAGTTGCGCTCGAGCGTGATTTGTTCTCGCGACTGATGCAACTGTTCGGGCGATTCGTCCTGCTTCCAGACTTGTTGGTGGTCTTTGATGATGCGATAGGCGACAGAGACGTTCGTGAGGTGAGTCTGCGGGTCAAGCTTCAGGTTGTAAAGCTGCAGGAAGATACCCATGGATTCGGAACTGGAAAACTCAGGATTGATGCGCGGACGCACTTTGTAGGCACCCAGGACAAACGGGCCCGAGCCAAGTTGTGAGGAAGGCACCGCGCGAATCTGGTCGGCGAGAACCAGCGAGCTTGCGTGGAGCGCATTTTCGTCAAATTGAGGGACGCGCAGCGCCGCATCGAGCACGCCAACATTTCCATTGTGCGTGTCCTTCAGAACCACATCGAGGCGATACAAACCGGAACGAAGCGGAACAGAACGCTGATAAATGGAATTGAGGTTTACAGAAGCGGAGAGCAGCGAATCTGGGACCGTAGTTGAGATGACCTGTTCGAATGTATCCACCACGCGGCCACTCAGAGTGGTGATGCGGCCATACAGGTCAAGGACGGCGGATTGCACTCCGTCCTTCCCGGCAAAGCTCAAATCGCGATTGGGGACCTGGAGAGTAATAGGGACGAGAACGGAATCGTTGGTCACGCGGAGAAAATCAAAGCGGTAATCCATGTGAATCTGATTACGGAGGATGCGGACGCCGACCATAGCAGTAAGGTCATTGAAGTGTTCAGGTGGCTGCTGGACCTTGAAGTAGCGCTCCATATTTTCGAATTCGTCCATAGAGGCTGAGACGCCGCCAATCGGTGCGGGAAGAGTGGTGCCATTCGTATTGGTGAAACGCTGCGCCTTTGAGGAAAGCCCAAGTATCTCCAGAGTGCCCAGGCCGGCTCCAGGGACTTTTGCCAACGCATCCTTCTCGCCAGGGTCCATGGTGAGGTGATATTCGCCAGAACCGCTCGGATCTACAAATTCGAGTTCGATGTTGTCGCCAATACCGTCGAGGTGCCGATAACGCCAAAGCTCCCACGGATAGGTTTCCGTTGTGCCGCCGCCTTGTTCGGGAGGGCGGTCGTAAGTGCCACCGGAAGGGTGGGACTCGATTTCGTCAGGGGGACCCCAGAGGATATACATGTGACCGCGATCGGTTTTCCAGCCAGGTACGCCGGAGGAGAAATGCTCGTTGGCGTACGCGATGCGGCGATAATGCTCTTCACGAAATGAATTTTCCGGCGAATCGGGATCGGGATTCCGGCGGCGCCAAAACTCTTCAATGAATTGCTCGCGTTCTTCGTTTGTAGCCAGCTGTAAAAAAGCGTCGCGCTCTTCTTTCGTAATGATGTAGGGAACTTCGTCGTTGAGCCAAGTGGAATAGGGTTCGCTCTCCTTCGCGAGAGCAGCGGCACGTTTCTTGTGGTCCTTTGCATATCGAGGTTTGGGTGCGGGCTTGTCCGCTTGGCTGGGCTGTTGATCCTGGGGAGCGGCGTTCGAAAGACAGGAAAGCCCGCAGATCAGGAGAGTGGGAAAAAGGAGTCGATGGACACGCGGCATGAGCACACCTCACAGAAAAGCGATCAAGGATGGCAGCGCACCAACCGCGCAGTGCCTGGCCCGAGGGCTAAGACACGCCCGATAACGCACTCAGACTCCACGCTAGGCTGGAGGGTTGCCTCGGGGTGGAAGGCATTAGGATTGACATAGAGTGTGAGGCAGAATACCGTTCGCGGCGGAAAAGCGGAGGGCTTGGGCCGAATGAAGAGGCGGATGTTGAGCGCGGTGTTTGTTGCTGTGACGGTGGCGATCCTCGCATCGCTGCTGGCGGGGAGGCAATCGTCCGTGGTCCCTCCCGTCTTTGCTTTGGTCCTGCGATGGGTTGCGATTGTGCTGATCGGTTGGTATGGGACGGAGAAAAAATCGCTGACGGCCTGGATTGTGGTGGGCTTGGCGGCGGGCGCGGAGCTGGGGCACGACTGGCCGGGCGCGGCGGAAAAAGTGCAGTTCCTGGGGACGATTTTCCTGCGGCTGATCAAAGTGATTATCGCACCGCTTCTCTTTGGCACGCTGGTAGTGGGAATCGCGGGGCACGCAGATTTAAAAAAGGTCGGTCGGCTGGGAATCAAGTCGCTGGTTTATTTCGAAATTGTTTCGGTCATCACGCTGATTCTAGGATTCGCAGCCATTGATATCAGCCGGGCAGGCGAAGGCGTGCACTTGCCTCCAGCAGCGGTAGCCGCACCTCTGAATGCCGTGCCACATACGGCGGCGCAGCTCATCACCGACATTTTTCCGGAGAACATCGCGAAATCGGTGGCGGAAGGGCAAGTGCTGCAAGTGGTGGTGTTCAGCGTGCTGTTTGCGATGGCGCTGGCGCTCGTGCCGGAAGCAAAGCGGCGAGCGATGCTAGGGTTCGCGGAAAGCTTGTCGGAGACGATGTTCAAGTTCACGAATATCGTCATGTACGCGGCGCCGCTGGGAGTGTTCGGAGCAATCGCGTACACCGTGGGACATCTGGGGCTGGGAGTGCTGCTGCCGCTGGTGAAGCTGCTCGCGACGATGTACGTGGCGCTGCTAATTTTTATTTTTGGAGTATTGCTGCCCATTGCGGTGCTCGTGAAAACGCCGCTCAAAGAGTTTGTGCGAGCGGTGACGGAGCCGGTGACGCTAGCGTTTGCAACGGCGAGCTCGGAAGCGGCGCTGCCGTCCGCGATGGAAGAGATGGAAAGATTCGGCGTAAGGCGAGAGACAGTCGCGTTCGTGCTGCCGACAGGATACAGCTTCAACCTTGGAGGATCGAGTTTGTATCAAGCGCTGGCGCTGGTTTTCGTTGCGCAGGCGGCGGGCATGCATTTGAGCCTGGGGCAGCAAACGATAATGTTGCTGACGCTTTTGATCAGCAGCAAAGGGACGGCGGGAGTGGCGCGCGCGTCGCTGGTGATCGTCTTTGCGGCGGCGGCGCAATTTCACTTGCCGACGGAGCCGCTGTTTCTGCTCTTCGGCATCGATCAACTGATGGATATGGGGCGCACAGCGGTGAACGTACTTGGGAATTGCCTTGCTTGCGTGGTTGTAGCGCGATGGGAGAAGGAATTGCCACTCAGCCCGGTTGCCAAGGACGGGAGCGCGGCCTAAGAATGCGGACTCGACTGGAACGAAGCTCGCGGGAAGACTTCGCGGCGAGCATTTGGACAAAACGAGGAGCGAAGTAAGTGCCCATCGGGATGGGCTGAGCGAATTTTTTCTTGAGGTACCAGCAGGGAGGATAGCCGGCGCGGGGAAAAAGAGAGTGAGCGCAGACGGCAGTCTGCTGAGGCTGACGCTCGTCAATCGTGTATTCGGTGCGACCGCCTTTTTGTTCGATGGCGAGGACGCGAAGAGCGGTAACCGTTTCGAGCGGATCATCGGGTTTGGAATGGAGAAGCCTGATCCGAAAGTAAGCGAAATCCGCGGCATAGACCAGCAGGGCGACCAGGAGAAGCGCGAAAAGAACGCGTTTAACGAGCGTGCGCAGTGCGGGCAAGCGGAAAAAAACCTCAGCGCAAGCATAACAGACAACGAATGAACTGAACCGGCAAGCCGGGATGCAGTGCGAACCAGGCTAGGGTTTCTGCTTGGGAATTTCGACGGGCGTCCCGATCTTGATGGTCGAGCCGAACCGCTTGTAATTCTCGTAACGCACGGTCATACGAATCTTCACGTCGCCGGTGCTGAAGTGCAGCGAGTCCTCGGAGTGCGTGTAGGTCGGAAACCAGAAGTGACCTTCGATATTTTCCCGGTAAGTGACAAAGCGCGGAAAAACGTTTTCTTCACCGTGTTTCTTGATATCCGGCACGGCTTTGCCGTCGGTCTTCACAATCGCAAGATCTTTCTGGTCAACCCAAATGCGGCCCTGAAAATAGCGCTGATTCTTTTCGATTTTCTTGGGGCCGACATCGAAAACGTAAGTGTTCAGTTCATCGAGTTGCTGCTGGCCGACGTACTTGACGTCGTATTTTGGAAGTTCATCGAGGGTCAGCACGAACGGTTGGACGTGCTCGAGGTCGTCAAAATCCTGCTGCGAGAGGCTGATGCGCTGGAGCGTGGGCGCGGGCGCGTCGGTGACGTGCTCGTAGCGCTTGCCGTCGGGCGTAAATAGAATGTCGCTGGTCATCCGGTATTCGCCGTCGGGCTGGCCGCTGTAATCGTCAATCGTCTGAATGACGAAGGTTTGCGTGTACGTGTAGTTGTCGCGCTCCCTGCGGAACTCCGCTTCGCGCTCGCCAAATTTTTGGATGATCTGTTCGGGAGGAATCGGCGGAGGCGCGTTCGAGATGGGGGATTCCGTGGCGATCTGGTGAGGCGCGGGTTGAGACATGGCAGCAGGTTGAGAAGGAGGCGCAGAGGCGGAGTACGAGGGAGGCGGGGGCAACGGGCCGGTTTGCTGCGCGCGGGTTGGAGCGGGAAAAAGAAGCAGGAAAATGGCGGCGGAGAACGCCCAAACGCAGCGCCATAGAGTAAATGGTTTTTTGGTCAGATAATCCGAATGCATTCCTTACCTGTTCCTTTCCAATGAGAAATCAGGCTCACCGGATGTGATTTTCAGGATAGCGCCGGGGTTGCTTGGCGTCCAGAGCGGAAAGGCACAAATTGATTGACCGCAAATGGGTAAGCACGTATCATCCGCGCAATTCCAGGCAAAAAATGGCGAGGGAGAATTCGTATGAGCAAGCGAGTGTGTGCAGTGATTCTGGCATCGGTCGCGGCGATCTTGTTCAGCCCTGGGGCTACGCGCGCGCAGCAGACAGAAGTCCAGCCCGACATGTATAGCCAACTGAAATTTCGCTATATCGGCCCAGTCGGAAATCGCACCACGGCCGTGGCTGGCGTTCCGGGCAGCCCGTATTTGTATTATGTGGGAACGGCGTCGGGCGGAATTTTCAAGACGACGGACGGCGGCATTCACTGGGATCCGATCTTTGATGAAGAACCCGTTTCCTCGATAGGCTCGCTGGCAGTGGCCGCGAGCGACCCCAACATTGTGTGGGCAGGGACCGGTGAATCGTTCATTCGCAGCCATATTTCGATCGGCAATGGAATTTACAGGTCGCTGGACGCGGGAAAAACCTGGCAGCACATGGGCTTGGAGAAAACGGGCCGGCTCAGCAACGTCCTGATTGATCAGAAAAATCCAGACATTGTTCTGGCCTGCGCGCTCGGTACTGCGTACGGACCGCAGCAGGAACGAGGAGTGTTTCGAACGACGGACGGCGGAAAGAATTGGGAGAGAGTGCTGTTCGTGGACGAGAACACCGGGTGTTCGGATATGGCCATGGATCCGAATAATTCGCGGACGTTGTTTGCGGGGATGTGGCAGGTGGTGATTCACACATGGGGCCGCACAAGCGGCGGGCCGGGCAGCGGGCTCTTCAAATCCACAGATGGTGGAGTGACGTGGAAGCGGCTCGAGGGCCATGGATTGCCGCACCCGCCAGTGGGAAGGATTGCAGTGCGCGTGGCGCAGCGCGATTCGAACCGCGTTTATGCGCTGATTGAAACAGGCGACGGCGTGCCTTGGGACGGCCATCCCGGGCAGAGCGGCGCGCTCTGGCGCTCGGAGGACGGCGGAGAGAATTGGCAACTGGTCAATTCCGACAGGCAGATTCGCGGGCGGACGCACTACTACACGCGAGAGGAAATTTCGCCGGACAACGAGAACGAAGTGTATTTCTTCACATCGGCATTTTCACGGACTCTGGATGGCGGGCGCACGCTTACACCAATGCCATCGAGCCCCGGCGGCGATAATCATGAGATGTGGATTGATCCGACAAACGGCGACCGGATGGCGGTGGTGAATGATCAAGGTGTGAGCATTTCAGTGAACCGTGGGCACAGCTGGGATCACATCCAACTTCCCATCGCGCAAATCTATCACGTGACGGTGGACGATCAGATTCCCTACAACGTGTACGGAAACCGTCAGGATGGAAGCTCGTATCGCGGGCCGAGCAACAGCTTGCAATTCGGAGGATTCGGCGGCGCCATGATTTCGCGTGGCGCGTGGCATCCGATTGCGGGAGGCGAAAGCGGATTCGCAACGCCAGATCCCGTGGACAACAACATTATCTGGTCGAGCGGGACGGGCGCGGGAAGCGTAAGCGGTGCCGTAGTGCGCTTCGATGAGCGCAACCGCCAGTGGCGCGAAGTGGAAGTGTGGCCGGTGGACGTGTCGGGCTCAACCGCGGCGGAAGTGAAATACCGCTTTAACTGGGAATTTCCGATCGCCATTTCGCCCTTCGATCACAACAAGGTGTACGCCGGCAGCCAGTATGTGCATGAGACTACGGACGGCGGAAACAGCTGGCACGAAATCAGCAGGGACTTGACGCGCGATGACAAAAGCCGCATGGGCAGTTCCGGAGGGTTGACGCCCGATAACATCGGCGTCGAATACGCGGGAGTGGTGTTTGCCATTGCCGAGTCGCCAAAGCAGGCAGGCGTGATTTGGGCCGGGACTAATGATGGGCTAGTGCAGATCACGCGCGACGGCGGCAAGAATTGGAGTAATGTAACAAAAAATATTCCCAACATGCTGGAATGGGGAACGGTAAGCAACATCGAGCCTTCGCGATTTGATGCAGGCACGGCATACATTACAGTGGACGGCCACCAAGTAAATAATCGCGATCCGTTCGTTTACAAAACCACGGACTTCGGAAGCACATGGACAGAAATCACCAATGGAATCCCGCACAGCATGTTGAGCTACGCGCACTGCGTCCGAGAAGATCCTTTCCGGAAGGGATTGCTCTATCTCGGCACGGAAAACGCGCTGTATGTGTCGTTCGACGACGGGAAGAATTGGCAACCGATGCAGAGCGGGCTACCGCATGCGCCGGTCTACTGGATTACCGTGCAACAGAGATTTCACGATCTGGACCTAGCGACCTACGGGCGCGGATTCTGGATTCTCGACGATATAACTGCGATAGAACAGTTGACTCCCGAAATTCTCGCGTCGAACGCGCATCTCTTTGCCCCGCGCGAGGCGTATCGCTTCCGGACGAGTGCTCAGCCAGCCAGCGTTTCCGCGGATCCTACCGCGGGACACAATCCGCCGTACGGAGCCTCGATCAATTTCTATTTGAAGTCCAAGCTAGGCGACAAAGAGCAGGCCAAGCTGAGCATTGCCGACGCGAGCGGGAAAACCGTGCGGGAGATCGAGTGCCGCGCGCCAAGAGCCGAAGGTGCTCGCCCCAGCGGCGGTGAAGGAGGCTTTCGTCGCGGTGAGTCCGCACCCTGCATAGCTCGGCCCGGAATCAACCGTTACTGGTGGAATCTGCGGGGCGAGGAGGCCACGGAAGTGAAGCTGCGCATGCCTCCAACATATTCGCCGGATGTGCCCGTTGGACCGGAAGGCTGGCGCGAAGCTCCCTCCGTGGATCGGATTGCGTTGCTCGAGCCGCCGGGAACATACACCGTCACACTCTCGGTTGGCGGCGAGAAGAGCAGCCAAGAGCTGACCGTGCTGAAGGATCCGCATTCGACCGGAAATGAGAGCGACATCGAAGCGCAGGTGAAGCTGGTCTCTGAACTACGCGATGAGATGAACACCTTGGCGGAGCACGTGAACCAAACCGAATCGATCCGCTCGCAGCTCGCCAGTCTGGAGAAGCAGCTCGGCAAGGATGAAGAGTCAAAAGCGATTTTGCAGGCGGCAAAATCGCTCGAAGAAAAGCTGACGGGCGCTGAAGGAAAAGTCGTCCAACTTAAGGCTACGGGCAGGGGCCAAGACGACGTGCGCTACAACCCAATGCTCCTGCAAAAGATCAGCTATCTTGCGGACGAGGTGGGGAGTTCGGCCGACTTTGCGCCGACCAGGCAGCAGTACGGCGTCCAGCAGGAGCTGTTAAAACAACAGACGGAAGAGTCCAATCACGAGATGGAAGAAGTTGTCTCGAAGGACGTGGCCGCATTCAATGCGATGCTCCGGGAGAAGAATATTGCCAACATCGTAGTCAAGGCACCCTGAGAATAGCGCCAGCGCTGGATTGACATTATTACGGGGTTGTCTCCCGTTTAAACTGCGGCCGTAACGTCCCATTGGCTGCCTATGATAAACTCCCTAAGTAGACTCGGTGGGGCCGTGGCGCAGTTGGGAGCGCGCCTCGATGGCATCGAGGAGGTCGTGGGTTCGAATCCCATCGGCTCCACCAAAATTGCTTTTTTAATTTCCTACCACAATCGTCCTAGCGAAGCTCGCGGTCGAGCTACAGCAGGAAAATTCAAAGTGATGAAATCGCGACTGGCCTGCGGCAACTGAACTTGTGCTTGATGCCTTCCTGGGCACAAGAAGCCGGAAGTCAAAAGAAAGTTCACTTCCAGGCTCGCTAATTGGGATCGTAAAGCGAAGCTTGCGAGGCGGTTTTGGGAAGATCCGCTGCGAGCGCCGACGTGAAGACTTCCGCGCCTTGCGGATTCAGATGGATTCGATCCGCGAGATAGAAGTTCAAAGGGAGCGTTCTTGGATTGACGGGAACCAGAGTGGCGACCCCGGCATTGTTGGCGTCAAGTGTTAGCCGGGCGATGGCATTTTCGGAGGATGGCGCGGGAGGGATAAGAAGGACGAGCCTTGCTCCATGCGATTCACAAAGCGTGCGGAGTCTGGCCAAGCGGGCTTGCGCCAGAGAGTCAAACTTTTCAGGCGAAGGAAGCGTTGGCTGAGCCTTAAGCATTAGGACGAGATCCTTATAATGAGGTATGGCCCGGCTCAAGATTTGCAATCGGATGACGTTTCGCAAATCCCAGAACGTGCTTAGATGATCGAGCGCGAGATCAGCGGTGTCCGTGCGGTCCAATTTGAGAGTAGAAGCGACACCGAGAATGTCCCACTGATTAAAGAGCAAGAGTGGCGCGTAATCGAGCCGCACGCTGTTCGAAAAGAATTCGTTTAATCCCACGCCGACGACTACAACTTGGGGCCGCGCGCCGCGGAGGAAAAGGCGGCGCAGGGCGTAGAACCAGTCGTAATAGCCGGTGCCCTCCAGAAAAATTGGATAAACATGGACGCGGCCAGAGGTGAGTTCGCTCAGGCGATTCACATCCACTCCATAGAGCAATAAAGAATTGCCAACCATAAGCACGGAGGCGGGATCGGAAGGACCAGCGGGCCGAACGGTCAAGGCTTGCGCATATTGCTGGGACACGCGAGCGTAGGTTTCGGAATGGTGTTTGAGCATGTAATGGCTCATCAGTTCAATAAGGACGATTACAATCGCGCAGAACCCGAACAGAAGCTTCGCGTGGAAAATGGCCGGATGCCTAGAATTGGAAGTAGATGAAGGCATTGAGATGGCTCCCCGAAAAGAATGCGATGGCCAAGAAAACAGATGCGGCTAATGCGGTTCGATAGAAGTAGGGCGATTTGGCGAAAGGATATTCGACGTTTGCGGCTTCCTGCAGAAGATCTGCGACGAACAGAGGCACTGAGAAAACACAAAGCGTCAAAAATGCCGTGGCGTACTCGGGGCGCCAGGCAAGATTGGCAAGGCCCGCCAACATGTGAACCGCTGCTCCCAAGGATCTGGCGCGGAAGAAAACCAGGCTCAAACAAAAAATATTGAAGGTGAGAATCCGCTGCCCCCAGAGCCAGAAGAAATTTGTGGATTGCTCTTCCGCGCCCCCCGCCGCTTTGGGTTTGGCCGGGAAGAGATACCGCTCAATCACCAGAACGCCGCCCTGAATGGCGCCGAAGATCACATAGGTCCAGTTCGCGCCGTGCCAAAGACCTGCAAGGACTAAGGTGATCATCAGATTTCTCGAGATCTTCCAGTTGACAACGCGGCTTCCACCAAGCGGAATGTATACGTAATCTCTAAGCCACGTACTTAAACTGATATGCCAGCGGCGCCAGAAATCCTGAAGGCGGTTCGCAAGATAGGGCTGCCGAAAATTCACCACGAGATGGAAGCCCAACACTTGGGCACTGCCGCGAGCGATGTCGCTGTACCCGCTGAAATCGCCATAAACCTGCCAGGCAAACGCGTAAACGCCGATGAGCACCGTCCACAGGTTAGAAGGCCCAAGCTGGCCGCTGAAGGCGGCGTTCGCCAGAAGCGCGCAATTATCCGCGATGACGCACTTACGGAATAACCCGGAGAAGATCAGCATCAGGCCGTCGAAAAATTGATTTGGATTGAAGGGCCGGTCCTTCTGGACTTGCGGGAGTAGATTGCCAGGTCTTTGAATCGGGCCGGCGATGAGATGCGGAAAGAGACTGATGAACAGCCCATATTCAAGAAAAGATTTCGCGGGCTCAACTTTTCCTTGATACACGTCCACCATGTAAGCGACTTCTTCAAAGGTGTAGAAGGAAATTCCGGGAGGAAGAAGGATGTGCAACAGAGGCACAGGAATGTGGTGAAACCCGAGCTGCTGGACAGCCGTGGCAAACGAGCCGACGAAGAAGTCGAAATATTTGAAAAGCCCAAGAACAGCAAAATTGACCAGCAAGGAAAGCAAAAGCCACGATTTGCGGTTGGGATCTGATCGAGATGTAGGAAGCTTGGGAGCAATCAAATAATCAATCGTGGTAGTCCCGATCATTAACCCCAGGAATCGCCAATCCCACCAACCATAGAAAAAGTAACTGGCCAGCAACAGAAAAATATTCTGGGATCGGTGGTTCAGCCGCCAGTAAAGCAAAACGACAATGATCAGAAACAGAAAATAGATCGGGGTGTCAAAAAGCATATCGCCGCGTCAAGGGGATATCTCGAAATGTTCACTTCAGTGCTGAGCACGTTCGAGTGTATTGGGCCAATTCCGGCTGCGACAACCAGATGAATCACGGAATTCAATTGAGGGAAATCCTGTAGGAGGGCGCGGGCGTCCCGAAGTTAGCAATGGATAACCAATAGAGGCGCACGAAAATGCGAGTGTGTTGCTCGCCATGATTCACGCAACATTCGCAAGCTGGGTGGCTTACCCGCGGTGAACGCAAGATGCGTTTCCCGTGGGCAAACCACAACTTTAAACGGCAATTTCAAATCACAATTCAAATTCCGGAGTTCTCCGTTGCAACAGTGAGGTCATTACCGGATTGTGACGAAGTAGCTCGTGAATTACCTTCCTAGCGCTGGCCAGCCTCCCAATTGTGAAGCTCCGAGGGCCGGCAAATGCAAGGCAGCAGTCTAGAACGCTCCGAATTGGATCCTCTGAGTTTGGGACTCCAATGGCGGTAGCTTGAATGGCAGAGCTCCTATGCTTATCCGCAACAGACAATGGCCGTGGTTCGGAATTCAAGTTCGAACGTGCCGGGAGAAGTCCACCAACTTGCTTCTTGAGAACGCCGGCTACGAATGTTTTCTGCCGGTGGGAAAGTGCCGGCGTCGCTGGTCGGACCGCACGAAAATAATGGAAGTACCGCTGTTTCCTGGTTACCTTTTCTGCCGAATGAATCCGAACAACCGCCTTCCGGTCCTTACAACACCTGGAGTAATTCAGATTGTCGGAGTTGGCAAAACTCCAATACCGATCGAGGAAGAGGAGATTTCTGCGATTCAAAAGGCCGCGATGAGTGGGCTGGCAGCAACGCCCTGGCCTTACCTCCGCGTCGGCCAGACCGCTTACATTACGGAAGGTCCCCTAAAGGGATTGACCGGCATCATCATCAGAATCAAATCCGGGTTGAAGCTGGTGCTCTCCATCAATTTGCTGCAAAGATCCGTGGCAGTCGAGGTGGATTCGGCTTGGGCAACTGCGCCGCCGGCTGTAGTTTCGGCTCCCCTCCATGCAGTAGCTGATTAAGAATTTTTTCAGCCGCCAAATTAATGGGGCGCCGAGGGGACTGACGTGGCGGCAAGAAGAGATCGAAGTTCACAAAAGGTATCCGGCCCGGCAAGGAGGCAAGCTTGCTAAGGAAATTAATCGCGGGAGGTAGCGTCGCAATTCTCTTTGCGATGTTGCTGCCGTCAGCAGCCTCGGCTCAAACAACCACTTCCCAATCCACAAACCTCGCGAAACAGGCAGTGCGCGAGAACAGCAACGTGCCAGGCGACGACTTCCCGCGTCCTGCGCTAGAGCACCGCAATCCGAGGTATGAGCTGCATTCGGCGGATGTTCTGGAGCTTCATTTCCCTTTCACGCCGGAATTCAATCAAACCGTGACGGTTCAACCCGATGGATTTATTTCACTGCTTGGCGTGGAGAGCGTTTACGTACAGGGCCAGACGCTGCCGCAGGTCACGGCGCTTTTGCGGCGCACTTACGGGAAGATACTTCACGAGCCCGAAATCAACGTCATCTTGAAAGATTTTGAAAAACCATATTTCATCGTGGGCGGCCAAGTCGGCCATCCGGGGAAATTTGATCTTCGCGCGGATACGACAGCCTCCGAGGCCGTAGCGATTGCGGGCGGTTTTACGACCGCCTCAAAACATTCCCAGGTTTATTTGTTCCATCGCGTGCAGAACGGCTGGATGGAAGCCAAGAAGTTAAATCTGAAAAAGATGCTCAAGGGCGGCGACCTGAACGAAGACGTTTACTTGCAGCCAGGCGATTTCCTGTACGTGCCACAAAATGCCTTCTCGAAGTTCGATAGGTTCATTCCCACCTCGACCATGGGGCTTTACGCTAGCCCGCCGTTGCGCTAGGCGACCGCGAAGAAAGCGAGGTGTGCAGCCATGTTTGCAAAGAATGAAAACGGAAATGAAATGGAAGTGCAGCAGGGTGCGAGTTTGCGAGAGCTTCTCGCCATAGGCTTTCGTCAGCGCCGATTGATCATCGGCACATTTTTGGGGATTTTTTGTCTCGGCTCGTGCCTGGCATTTCTTCTGCCCAAAGAATATGTCTCGGAGATGAAGATTCTGGTCAAGCACGAACGGGCGGACCCCATGGTGACACCGGGTGCAAGTACCCCGGCGCAATTTCAGACCGACGTATCCACCGCGGAATTGCAGTCCGAGGCCGAATTGCTAAAGGCAAGGGACTTGTTGAGCCAGGTGGTGGTCGCGTGCAATCTCCAGAATTCGAAATCAGGTTCAGGTTGGCATCTATTCCCGAGCAATAGAAAGGATGCTGTCCCGCGCGCTGTTCTTCAATTGGATAAGAATTTGACCGTTGAGCCAGTCAAGCTAACGAATCTCATCAGCGTGTCATACAAGGCCAGGGATCCCCACATGGCAGAGAAGGTGCTTCAGACTCTGGCGAACCTATACATTGAAAAACACTTGGAGATTAACCACGTTCCAGGCGAATTCGCTTTCTTCCACCAACAAGCGGAAGCGTTCCGTCAGCAGCTGGCTGACTCCGAAAAACAGTTGACGGCCTTTAACCGCGAAACGGGAGTCGTGGACCCCGCGCTCCAGCAGGAAATGACCGTGCGCAAGCTTGTGGATCTGGAAGCACAATCGAAGCAGGATCGGGCGTCCATCGCGGCGTCAAGGCAGCGTATCCTTAGCATCCAAGCCCAATTGAGGGCGCTGCCGAAGCGGCAGATCACACAGGTACGCACTTCGGATAATCCGCAATTGATGGAAAGACTCAAGTCCACTCTCCTGGATCTTGAATTGAAGCGCACGGACCTGCTGGCGAAATATGATCCGAGCTACCGACCCGTTAAAGAAGTGGAAGCACAAATCGCGGACGCCCGCGCTGCATTGGCCGATGCCGAAAAAGCGCCGTTGCGCGACGAAACCACAGACAGCGACCCAACTTATCAAAAATTAGAAGCGGAACTTGCAAGCACGAAGGCGGACTTGGCGGCCACGGAAGCACAGACCGCAGCGACCACCGCGCTTGTCCAGAATTACCGGGATCAAAGTCAAACACTCAACGCTCAACAAGTGTTGCACGAAGACATGCTGCGCAAGGCGAAGGCGGAAGAGGAAGACTTGCTGCTCTATTCGCGGCGCCAGGAAGAGGCGCGCATTTCAGACGCACTCGATCGCGAGCGCATCTCGAACGTTGTGGTGGCCGTGCCTGCTACCGTTCCGTTCAAAGCCCAAAGCAGATGGGCGCTCATTGTGTTGTTGAGCGCGTTGCTCGCCTGCATTGTGAGCGTGCTCGTCGGCTTCGTGGTGGATTATTGGGATCCGTCCTTTCGAACCACTCAGGAAATCGAATCGTTCCTGGGGAGTCCAGTAGTTGCGGCATTCCCAGGTAGCGGAGACTAAGCGCGTGTTTCTCGACTTCTACCAATTGCGCGAACAGCCTTTCGGTGTGACTCCCGACCCACGGTATCTGTACTTCAGTCCGAGCCACCGTGAGGCCCTGGCCTCGTTATT
Organism: Candidatus Acidiferrum sp.; assembly: GCA_035279725.1. Lineage (GTDB taxonomy): Bacteria > Acidobacteriota > Terriglobia > Acidiferrales > UBA7541 > Acidiferrum. The sequence goes on along the minus strand of DATEHF010000008.1, from coordinate 20,666 downwards.
TTATGGAATTGAAACCAGCCGCGGCTTTCTCAGTCTGATTGCCGAACCCGGGCTCGGCAAAACCACTTTGCTATTTCAATTACTGCAGCGCTGGAAAGGCTACGTTCACAGCGCGTTTCTTTTCCAAACACAGTGCGACTCACGCGAATTGATCCGCTACTTACTGCGCGATCTTGGCCTGAATGACGAAAGTGAAGACATTGTGCACATGCACTCCGAGCTGAATGAATTCCTGTTTCGCGAATCGCTCGCCGGCAGGCGCGTCGTTGTTTTTATTGACGAAGCACAAAATTTGGCTGACGACGTCCTTGAAACAGTCCGACTGCTTTCTGACTTTGAAGCAACGGACAAGAAGTTAATGCAGATTGTTTTGGCGGGGCAACCGGAGCTCTCACAGCGGCTGGCGCGGCCGGGCCTGTCGCAATTGCGCCAGCGGATCGCCGTGCAGGCGCGTCTGGAGCCGCTTGCGGCGGGAGACGTGCTCCCGTATATCAGCCATCGTTTGGAAGTTGCCGGATACTCCGGCCCGGAGCTGTTCACTCCGGGGGCTTTGGCGCTCCTAGCCGAACGAAGCCGGGGCATACCACGGCTTATCAACCATCTTTGTTTCAGCGCGTTGTCCATCGGCTGCGCTTTAGAAAAGAAGCAGATCAACTCGGAAGTCGTGCATGAGGCTGCGAGAGACCTGTCTTTGGAAACCCCTCATCCAACACCCGCAGCATCGCATCAGGCACCGCCGGCGGCTGCGACAACCAGAGGGGCTTCCATTATCCGTGCATTGAAGGAACAACTTGGCCAGGCGCTCGGAAACCGGAGGGCGCTTGAGGTATCCGCCGTGGTCGTGATTCTGGTGTTCGCGGCGATCTTCTTTACGAGGCGACCGCAGGCGAAGGCCGTTCGGTCCGACGCGGCGATGGGCATGGAGAGTTCACGCGCTACGCCGCCAGCCCAACACGCCGACCCACCGCCGACTCGATCGGCAGACCCAAAGCCTGCTGATCCACCAGTCGTCCAAAAGCCAGCGGTGGACCCGCCAGCCAAGCATGCAGCCTATTTCGTGTACGCAGTACAGCCGAAGGACACTCTCCACGACATATGTATGTCGGGGCTGGGTAGTTACGATCCAACAGTGCTGGCGGAAGTTCGAAAGCTAAATCCGGAATTGCGAAACCCCAATCAACTCGAAGTTGGCCAGCAGATCCGTCTTCCGCTGGATATCTCTTCGAACGGGAAACCGGCATCGAAGACCAACTAAGCCTTTGAACCACGCAACGCGATTGCGAAGAGTTTATGAGCAAAAACTTTGAGCTTCTTCGACAAATAGGCAACGACAACGATATCTTCCAGGTCCGTGATGAGGATTCCGTTCAGGATGCTGCATTGCGTGATGGCGCGGCGCTCCGCGAGCAGGTCCTTCAGTCTTCCTCATTTCCGGATGTCTTTCGGGCTTCCATTTCTTTGGAGGGAGGAAACGCCTCTTCTGGACCAGTTTCAGCGTCAGCACACGGTGCAGTTGATGAGCTTTCCTCACCACAAATCACAACTCCATCCAATGGGACCCGATCTGGGCGATTCAATTCGCAATCAAAAGGGTCTGCGCACAACCCCATACAAAATCAAGGTGTTGCGCACAGGCATCATCGAAAGGCACAGCGAACTCGACCAACCAAAGAAACGATTCGAGCGAAGACCCCAACACTGTCTGACTTTCCGCTTCCATCTAACGAGAAGTCGCAAGGGAAAGACTCTAGCGGGCCCGCCGTTTCTCCATGGGCTGGGCGGTTTTCCCGTTGGATTGAGCGAACTGCAGTCTATGCAAATGCCTTGGTGCGAAAAACTGCTCGGCCTATATCGCTCTCGCGAAAGGAACGCGATGCACTGGTGCAAGAAGAAGAGATAAAGCTCGTGTACCGCCTTTTTCCAGTGGAGCAGCAAGACGCTCCGCGCGTGGCGCTGTTCTCCGGGGTAGAAGCAGATGGTGGCTCCGCGCGAATCTGCGCCCGAACCGCGGAACTTCTTGCCGCGAGAGGAGAGGGAGCGGTCTGTGCCGTTGATGTCAATTTTCGTTCCCCCTCTTTGCACCAGTGCTTCTACATGGAGAACGAAAGCGGCCTTGCGGAAGCTACATTGGAAACCAGCCCCATTCTCAGTTTTGCACGCAGGGTGGCGGATTCGAATTTGTGGCTATTAGCGGCAGGGATTTCACCGATTGCGACAAATGGCCATGCCCTGGCCGAGCGCCTGAAGGCTCGCATCGCGGAACTTCGCACTTCGTTCCGCTACGTGATCTTGCACGCCGGCCCGCTCCGGCACGATTCCCGGGCACTTCTGCTCAGCCGATGTACAGACGGCGTTGTTCTCGTGATCGAAGCGGATTCAACCCTTAAGAAATCGGCGTGCCAGCTGAAGGAAAGTCTTGCGTCTATGCAAGTCGGGGTGCTCGGAGTCGTCCTGACCAACCGGCAATTGCACGTTCCTGAAGGGCTGGATCGGCTGCTCTAAACGAGCTTTGACCCACAGATGGGCAATCCTGCGTGGTTATGGGCCAGGGCGATAAAGTTCGCATCTCATTGAGCCACGCCGAAAAATGCAGTTTGTACTGAACCTGCTGGGATAAGTACCGAGTAGCTGATTTGTGTTTGCCCCGCTCACAGTAAGACTCCCTAGCTGAGAAAACCACCATGGCAGAACAACAAACATGGCCCTGCCTGGGCCCAATTGCAGTTCCGGCTGCGAGAAGCGAAAGTGACACCTATCTGGCCTGGAAAAGAGTGTTCGACTTACTCTTCGCAGGCCTCATAGCCCTTGCTTTGTCGCCTCTTTTCCTTCTAATTGCTTTCCTCATCAAACTGGATTCTGAAGGTCCGGTGTTCTTCAAGCAGGAGCGCGTTGGAACTAAACGCTGGCGCCTTGGCCATCAATCGGTTTGGCTCATCGAACATTTCGAAGTATATAAATTCCGTTCGATGGTCCGCGATGCGGACAATTCCGTCCACGAAGCATATATCCGCGAATTCGTGGAAGGCCGTGCCCGGGCCACTTCGGAAAACGGCGGCAAGTTCAAGCTCACCAACGATGCTCGCATCACGCGCGTAGGGTGGTTTCTCAGAAAATTCAGCCTGGATGAACTTCCGCAACTCTTCAACGTCCTCAAGGGTGAAATGAGCCTAGTGGGCCCGCGCCCTGTACCGCCCTACGAAGTAGCGGGCTACCGGGAGGGCCATCATCAGCGCCTCGCGGCCATCCCCGGGATCACGGGCATTTGGCAGGTAAATGGCCGTGGCCGTGTAACTTTCGAAGAGATGATGCGCATGGATATCGAATATGTGCGCCGCGCTTCCTTCTGGCTCGACCTGAAAATTCTTTTTCTTACGATTCCAGCAGTTATTTCCAGAAAGGGTGCCGAATGAACACTACCGTGTTGCCTCTTGATGTGAATGATTCTCCAAAATCCAAATTGCCGCTGGGAATCGCGATCATCGGATGCGGTTATTGGGGGATGAACTATGTGCGCATCTTCAACGAGCTCGCTGAATCGCGCGTAGTTGCGGTTTGCGATCAAAGTCTAGACCGTCTGCGAGAGGTGGCGCGCCGCTTCCCCGGGGCTCACCTGACTACTGATGTAGCAGAGGCTGCTTCTCATCCCGGTGTGGATGCGGCTGTTGTGTGCACGGAGGCCACCTCGCATTATTCCGTGGCAAGCTGCCTGCTGTCCGCTGGCAAGCATCTGCTCGTTGAAAAACCCCTGACTTATACGTCTGAAGACTCCGAAGCATTAATTCGCCTGGCCGCGCAGAACTCCGTCACGCTCATGGTCGGCCACACGTTCGTCTTTAACGCGGGAATCCGCAAGGTGAAGGAGTACGTGAAACGAGGAGACGGCCGCGTCTATTACTTGTATGCGCAAAGAACGAATCTCGGCCCTATCCGACGCGACGTGAATGCCCTTTGGGACCTTGCTCCGCACGACATCGCGATTTTTAATTATCTGCTGGACGCCTCCCCAATTTGGGTGAGCGCCGTCGGCGGCAAAGTGCTGCGTAACTGTCGTGAAGATGTGGGATTTATCTCCCTCGGTTACCCGGACAACGTTTTGGCCCACGTGCACGTCAGTTGGGCAGATCCTCACAAAGCCAGGGAGGTGGTGGTCGTCAAAAGCGACCGCCGGATCGTGTTCAACGACCTGGATGGACTGGAACAGGTGCGTGTATTCGAGCGCGGAGTCTCTCCGATCGAGGAAGAACCGCTCAACTTTGGCGAGTTCCGCTTTCAGATTCGTGATGGCGACATCGTCAGTCCCCGGATAGAGCCTGGCGAGCCCTTGAAAAACCAGTGCAGGCATTTTCTGGAATGCGTTCGGACTGGCAGCCAACCCATCACGAGCGGGAAGGATGGCTGTGATGTTGTGCGGGTCTTACAAGCCGTAAATCGTTCGCTTGCGGCAAATGGCGAAAGAGTCGAGATCGAAAAAAAGGAGAGGAAGATCGAACATGTCAATCTCAGAAGCGACGCATTCAAAGCAACCGCAAGTGCCCTTCGTTGATCTGGGGGCGCAGTACCAGAGCATCAGCGGAGAGATTCTCGAAGGTATCTCTACCGTCATTCGTCAGGCGGACTTTATCCTGGGCCAAGAGGTGGGCGCTTTCGAAGAGGAATTTGCGGCCTTTTGCGGGGTGAGGCATGCAGTTGGCGTGGATTCGGGCACTTCGGCGCTCGAGTTGGCTCTTCGCGCATTCAACATCGGTCCCGGCGATGAAGTCATTACGGCAGTAAATTCCTTCATTGCCACAGCGTTGGCAATCTCCCATGTGGGCGCTAAGCCGGTGTTCGTGGATGTGGATCCCGCCACCAGTGCTATAGACGCATGTAAGATTGAGCGAGCCATTACTCCACGATCCAAAGCGATCATCCCCATCCATCTTTATGGACACCCCGCGGACATGGATTCGATTCGGCAGATTGCCGCCCGGTATGGGTTGATCGTGATTGAAGATGCCTGCCAGGCGCACGGTGCTCTTTATAAAGGAAAACGAGCCGGTTCACTCGGTCACGCCGCTGCGTTTAGCTTTTACCCCGGTAAGAATCTTGGCGCGTATGGAGATGGCGGCATGGTCGTAACCAACGACCGGAGCATTGCCGAACGCCTCGCGATGCTGCGCAATTACGGGCAAAAGGAGAAATACCAGCACTTGCTCCGCGGCTATAATCGCCGGTTGGACACGCTGCAGGCCGCGGTTCTCCGGATTAAATTGAAATATCTTGAGAAATGGAACGCCGCTCGCCGCTGGAATGCGACTCTCTATCGCAAGTTTTTGGAAGGCAGTGGCGTCGTGATTCCGGCTGAATCCGCCGGTGTGGAATCAGTATGGCATCTTTACGTCGTTCGAACACCCCAACGTGATTTATTGAGAGAGCATCTTCTTCGCCACGGAGTCGCCGTGGGCATTCACTACCCGATTCCAATTCACCTTCAGCCGGCCTATCAGGATTTGGGTTATAAACGCGGAGACTTTCCAGTGGCGGAGGCGTTCGCACAGGAAGTCCTCTCTTTGCCGATGTATCCCGAACTGACCACGGAACAAATTCAACTCACAAGCACGCTCGTGCGTGATTTTCTGGCCAACGGAATTTTCGGGCAATTTGTAGCCCATGCCCCTGCTGCTGCGCCCGCATTGCCTCAATAGAGCCGTTTTGATTTCGAGATGGTGATCTCTTGCGTGAAGAGCAACTGACGGGTGCGCATGGAATGCTTTCCACAACCCGGGAGGGATTCCTGCCCGGCACCGCCCCGCAGGCACCAGGCACCTTTCGTCGTTACAGCGATTGGCTGGCGAGTTCCGCCGTAGTTGCAATACTCAGCCCATTTCTGGCTCTCACGAATGCCTATGTACAGAAGGTGCTTCTGGCTATCGTGGTGCTGGACATCCCCATCGAATTCGGAACCCACCTTTTTTACAACGAAGATCTGGCCAAACTCGGGGCGATGGGAGGACTCAGCATTTCCTCCGGGACCATCGCCCTGGCCGGACTCTACATAGCTTGGATTGTCGAGTCGCTCGCCAGGAAAAAACAGCCGGCGCGCGCGCCCCTGCATATCAGCAAGTCTCTTGTAGCGTATCTTTTTTTTATCGGCATCTCTGTTTTCATCGCGCAAGATACGAGCCTTTCCTTATTTGAAGCCTGCTTGTTTTTCGAATCCTTCTTGCTCTATGTGTACGTGGCAAACCGGATTCGAACGAAACAAGACGTCCTGTTCATCGTTTTTCTTCTCTTGCTCGGCTGCCTTGTGGAAAGTCTGGTGATGATCGCTATGCGCGTTTTTGTGACTCCCGCGACTTCATGGAACGCAGCCATCCACCTGCATGTGGAGGACTTGAACTCCAACGGGATGTTGCGCGTCGGCGGAACTATCGGCGCGCCAAACACTGCCGCTGGGTACTTAAGCATGGTTCTTTCCCTGGCGTTTGGCGTCCTGATTACAAATCTCAAGAGCATTTACAAGACGTTGGCGCTTCTCGTCCTCGGATTCGGCGGCGTCGCCCTGATCCTGACCTTTTCTCGTGGCGGATGGCTCGCATTGATTGTGTCTGTATCGCTCCTCTGTTTTGCAATCGTCCGCCACCGCCGTATGTCTCTCGGGGGCCCCGTTGCGATCTTTGTGATTCTGGTGCTGATGTACCTGCCCTTTCATGGGGTGATTTCCACCCGCTTGCTTGGCAATGACAACGGGTCCGCGGAAAGTCGCATACCCCTGATGCATCTGGCTTATCGCATTTTTGAGGCCCATCCGCTCTTCGGAGTTGGCGCGAATAATTTCACGGTTGCAATGGATCCCTTTCTGACCCCCGTGTTTCGGCAGGGTTTCCTCTTTGCCGTCCACGACAAGTACCTCTTGGTCTTGTGCGAAACGGGCATTGGAGGATTGCTGGCGTTCCTCGCGTTCTTGTTTGCCGCGCTTCGCCGCGGGTGGCGCTGTTGGAAGCTCAATGACTCTTTCTTATCTCCCATCGCGCTAGGTCTTTTCGCGGGAGTTGTGGGCCACATGGTCCATATGAACGTTGACGTTTTCCGCGGTCGCCCAATCCAACAGTTGATTTGGCTGATCGCCGCCCTTCTTGTCGCCATGCTGAGGATTAGCAAGAGGGCCACACCTCCATCTCTGTCCTCTTCGCCTGCTTGAGATCGCTAGATCGGAGCGACTGCGTATGTGCGGAATTGCCGGCATCATTGATCCAAGCTTGACCAAGTTCGAAATCAGGCGCGTGCTCGAGCGCATGGCGGATTCTCTGCTTCATCGTGGTCCCAATGAAGGCGGATTCTTCGTCGCCGACGGCATCGGGTTGGCGATACGGCGCTTGAGCATCATTGACGTTGCAGGGGGCCACCAGCCCATCTCCACGGAAAACGATCAGGTTCATGTGGTTCTCAACGGTGAAATCTACAATTATCGCGAGCTTCGCGCCGGCCTTGTTGCGCGTGGCCATCTATTCCGCACCTCCTCGGATACTGAAGTCATAGCTCATCTCTATGAAGAAGAATCCACGGACTGTCTTACTCCTCTGATCGGTATGTTCGGTATCGCCGTCTGGGATCAGCAGGCTCAGCGTCTCTTTCTTGCCCGCGACCGCTTCGGGAAAAAGCCTCTCTTCTATGCGACGCAGGGCCGCCGCTTCCTTTTCGGGTCCGAAATTAAGGCCATTCTCGCGGCATCCCCTGAGCTTGCCGAACTCGATCCGAGTTCTGTCGCTCCATATTTCCGGCAGGGCTTTGTCTCGGAGCCGCGAACGATGTTTCGCGCGATCCAGAAGCTTCCCGCGGCGCATTGGCTGACGTACTCAGCCGGCCAGCTCAAACTAAGCCGGTATTGGCGGCTGAATCCTGAGGAAACCGAGCCGAATCATCGTCCAACCTCGAAGGTTGTGGAAGAGTTGGACGCCCTGCTCCTGGACGCCGTGCGCTGCCGCTTGGTCAGCGAAGTTCCGCTTGGAGTTTTCCTTAGTGGCGGTTTGGATTCGAGCACTGTCGTTGCCTACGCGCACAAAGCTGGCTTGCGGCCCCTGAAGACTTTCACCATTGGTTTCGATCAGCCGGATTCGGATGAATCGCCGGATGCCCGGATGGTTGCAGAACACTTTCAGACCGAACATCACGTTTTGCCTTTGCGTGAGAGCGAAATGCGCGCTCACTTGCCGGGAACCATCTTGCGCCTCGTGCGCCATTTTGATGAACCCTTCGGTGACTCTTCGGCGCTCCCCACATTTTATGTGTCGAAACTTGCGCGCGAACATGTGACCGTCATCCTGAGTGGCGACGGAGGTGACGAAGTATTTCTCGGATACACCAGCCATCAGGGTGTGAAGTTCGCGGAGATCTACCAGCAACTTCCGTCCGTGTTGAGTCGTTCCCTCTTTCCCGCACTCGCCGCGGCGGCATCGGCCAGCATGCCCCTCGGCCTCAAGTATGGCGCCATGCGCGCTGCCAAAGTTCTTCAGGATAGCCAGCTGCCCTTTGAAGAGATGTACTTCAGCAAGGGTGCGCTTTGTACTGAAACAGATTTGCGCCAGTTGTTCACGCCGGAATTCGCTGCGGCCGTGGCTCCGTTGTCCCGGTTCGAGTATCCGGAAGATGTTGTTGCCATAATGGGCTCGAGTTTGCCCGCCTTAAAGAAGGCCAATTACATCGATTTCCGGCATCGTTTGCTCGAGGACATGCTCGTAAAGGTGGACCGGATGAGCATGGCTCACTCCCTTGAGGTGCGTTCCCCCCTTCTCGACCACCGTCTCGTGGAATTCGCCATGGCTCTGCCCTCCTCGCTGAAGCTTCGTGGCTGGCAAACGAAAGCCATTCTCCGCGATACCGTTCGGCCAATGTTGCCTGCTCCCATTCTGCGCAAGCGTAAGCACGGCTTCAGTGTGCCTCTGCGCGAGTGGCTTCGTGGCAGTCTCTACGAAATGGTGGGCGATTTTCTTGATTCCTCGCGCGGTTCCCTTATTCCTGGAATGTTCCGGCCAGCCACCATAAGTCGCCTGATTTACGAGCACCGCCGCGGCGACCGGGATCATTCTTCGATCCTCTGGATGCTTCTGAGTTTCGCCGCGTGGACTGCCCTGTATGGCCGAGCCTCTTCCTGGGCTCCCGAACTGCCTCCGTCAATCGTGTCCGGCGACAAGGCTCAAGTGGCCTCATTGGCCGGCTGAGCGGCAGGACAAGGCTCAAGCGGCGTTTCGGTTGAGCTTCTAATCTTCGTAGAGAGCTAGCGCAAAAAAATGAAAGTCCTGGTCGTCACACCAATATACCCAACCTGTTCGAACCCCGTTATGGGCACCTTTGTGCGCACTCAGATCGAATACTTGAAACGTGCAGGGATCGAAGTGGAGCTATTGCTTCTTCGAGGGCGGATTCAGAAATTGGTTTATCTGCAGGCTCCGTTCGAACTACGCCGCCGGCTCTCTGGATCTTCAATTGACTTGATTCACGCCCACTACGGCTACGCCGGAATTATTGCGCGGACGCAGTGGCAGGTGCCGGTCGTTGTTAGCTTTTGCGGGGATGACCTCTTAGGAACCGTCAATGCGGATGGCCGCCAAACGCTTCTCGGAAAGTTTGCGGTAGCGTCCAGCCGCTTCTTGAGCGCCCATGTTGACGCTGTAATCGTGAAATCCAAGCAAATGGGATGCAAGATCAAGCGGAGAGACGTACACGTGATTCCGAATGAGGTCGATCTCGATGTCTTTCGGCCGATGGAAAAGATGCAGGCGCGCACGGCGCTGGGCTTGGACGTGAGCAAGAAATACCTGCTGTTCGCAGCCAATCCTCAAATTCCGGTGAAACGCTTTCCGCTGGCAAAAAGCGTCGCGGACAAGTTAAACAGCGATTATGATTCGGTCGAATTGCTTACCGTCTACAAAGAGCCCCAAGCCCGGCTTGCTTTGTACATGAATGCCTGCGACGCGTTGCTTTTCACTTCTTATCAGGAAGGCTCGCCCAATATCGTCAAGCAGGCCATGGCGTGCAACCTTCCAATTATTTCCACCGATGTTGGAGATGTGCGCGAGATCATGGGCGATACGAAAGGCTGCTACGTCTGCGATCCGGTTGCGAACGAGTTCGCGGCCGCCGTGTCTCAGTGTCTCAGGACAGGGTTGAGGACACAGGGTTACCAAAGCCTCCGGCACCTGGCAGGCCCACTGGTCGCTCAACGAGTCATCGCAGTCTATGAACATGTCCTGAAGAACCGCCAACGTCCCCTCTCCAATCACTCAGAAGGAAAAGCGCTCGCCGCCAGAATCTGAAACAGACGGCTGGGCTCCAAATCCAAACAATGTGCGGAATCTGCGGCTTCTACGATTATAAGTTGCTGGAGCAGGCTGACGAGTCTGTGCTCGCCGGCATGCTCCAGGTGATTCATCACCGCGGACCGGATGATTCCGGAATCCACGTTGATAGAGAACTCGCGATCGGAATGCGGCGACTCAGCATCATTGACGTCGGCGGAGGCAAGCAGCCCATCGGCAATGAGGACGGAAGTGTGCTGACCGTTTTCAATGGTGAGATTTACAACTTCCAATCCCTACGCGATCGCCTGCAAAGTCGCGGACACATCTTTAAGACAGCCAGCGACACTGAGGTAATTCCACATCTCTACGAGGATGAGGGAGAGAATTGTCTCCAACATTTGCGCGGCATGTTCGGTCTGGCAGTCTGGGACTCGACTCGCCGCCGGCTCTTCCTCGCCCGGGACCGGCTTGGAATAAAACCACTTTATTTCGCGGATGTTAAGGGCAGACTGATCTTCGCGTCGGAGATCAAAGCAATTCTTCAACATCCGGCCATCCAAGTCGGCCTGAACCGCGAAGCGCTGAGCAATTATCTATCCCTAAAATACGTTCCAGCCCCTCAAACCATGTTTGAGGGTATTCACGCATTGCCGCCAGGTTGCTGCCTGAGTTGTGACGCAGCTGGCGTACGCATTCGGCGTTATTGGGATTTGTCGTTCGCAAGAACAAATCGAGATAATCTTCGAGAGGAAGTTTATGCGGAGCAGTTGGCTGCTCAGCTGCGCGAATCCGTGAAGCTCCATTTAGTGAGCGATGTGCCGTTTGGCGCTTTTCTAAGTGGTGGACTCGATTCCAGTACCATCGTTGCGCTAATGAGCGAATTTATGGACGAACCCGTGAAGACCTACTCGGTGGGCTTCTACGGCGGTCCGGAGATTTTCACCGAGCTACCCTACGCGCGGATGGTGGCCAAGAAATTTCAGACACACCATCATGAAGTCTTGATTGGGCCGGGCGACTTGGTCAATCGATTGGAGACGGTGGTCTGGCATCTCGATCAGCCCGTCGCGGATGAAGCTTCACTCGCCAATTACATGGTCGCCGACCTCGCATCTCGCGACGTCAAGATGGTCCTGACAGGAGAAGGGGGAGACGAACTCTTCGCCGGTTATGCGCGCTATGCGGGCGAGCGGCTGTCGCCTTTGTTCAATCGGCTGCCTCGGTCGTCTAAGACGCTTGCGCTGACGGCATGCGCAAGAATTCCTAAGTTGCGCCGGCAGAAGCTTGCGCTTTACGCACTTTGCCAATCTGAGGAAGTCACTCGTTTTCTAAATTGGTTTCCGTTGTTCAACTCGGAACTGAAACAAGAACTGCTATCCCGCGAGTTCCGCGCTTCGTGGGACGGCCAGGATGCCAGAGCTGTCTTCGCCGAAAATTTGGCGCGCACAGACGCCCGCGAGCCGCTCAACCGCATGCTCTATCTCGATACGAAGCTCTGGCTTCCCGATGATCTCCTTGCACGAGGCGACAAGACTAGCATGGCTGCTTCTTTGGAAGCTCGCGTTCCGCTTCTCGACCACAAACTTGTCGAATTTGCAGCTACTCTGCCGCCAAACTTGAAATTACGTGCCCTCGCGCGGAAGTACCTGCTGAAGAAAGTGAGCCGCGCATGGCTGCCTCCCGAGATCATTGATCGCAAGAAAAAAGGGTTTCCAGTTCCCTTTTCGCTCTGGTTCCGGAAGCAGGCTAATCAGTTCCTGCGAGATGCTCTCGCTCCCGAAACCGTAAGGCGGCGGGGGTTGTTTAATCCCGCGGTTGTGGAACGGCTACTCAGCGAACACGAACGCGGGTTCGCAAATCACGGTTCGCTCCTTTACGGGTTGCTGGTTTTTGAGCTCTGGCAACGCCAGTTCATGGATTCACAGGTTCGAGTCACTCGCGCCGCTCAAGCCGTTGCTGACTGATCCGCTTTCGCGAACCAACCCAGAGGGAAATTACCCCATGAAGAGCTCCAAGAAGAAGAGAATCCTCATGCTGCTGGAGAATTGTCCGTATCCGCAGGATGTGCGCGTGCGCCGGGAAGCCGTCGCGTTGACGGCTGCGGGCTACTTGGTCTCCGTGATTTGCCGGGCCGCGCCCAGGCAACCACCCCGCGAAATTGTGAACGGTGTGCACGTTTACCGTTATTCTTCTCCGGCCGCGGCAAACAGTTTTCTCGGTTATCTCCGTGAGTACGGATATTCCCTGGCGGCCAGCATCGCTCTTTCTCTTCTCGTCCTCTTTCGCGAGGGCTTTGATGTCATCCACGCTCACAATCCACCCGACATCTTTGTTTTCATCGCTCTCTTCTACAAGATTTTTGGCAAGCGCTTCGTATTTGATCATCACGACCTGTCTCCGGAAATGTATCAGGCCCGGTTTCCAGGCAAAGCCAGCCCCGTTGTGTATAGCGCACTCGTGTTTCTGGAAAAGCTTACGTGCCTCGCCGCCGATCACGTTATAGCCACCAATGAATCTTACAAGCGAATGGAATTGGAGCGCGGGGGCGTATCGCCGCATCGCATCACGGTTGTACGAAATGGAATTGAACTGAGCCGTCTCCGCCACTTTGAGCCTGATCCCGGTCTGTTGCAGAAAGGCAAGATCGTCATCGGCTATGTCGGCGTGATGGGTTATCAAGATGGGCTGGACTATCTGTTACGCGCGCTCAATCATCTTCGCCGGGACTTAGGGAGAACCGACTTTTACGCCATTCTAATCGGCGATGGCGATGCGTGGACCAACTTGAAAAAACTGTCGAGTTATCTCGACCTCGACGAATTTGTATGGCTTCCAGGTGCAATATTTGGGGATGACCTGCGTCATTACCTCTCGGCCGCGGACATTTGCGTCGTTCCCGATCCTTCGAATGGCTACAACGACCGCTCGACGATGGTGAAGATGATGGAATACATGGCGCTGGAAAAGCCAATCGTCGCCTTTGATCTGCCTGAGAACCGATTCACGGCGCAGCAATGCGCACTTTACGTTCAGCCAAACAACGAGTTGGAATTTGCCAAAGCGATGGTTCAGCTCATGGACGATCCAACCCTTCGAAAATCACTCGGCGCACATGGTATCCATCGGCTCAGGACGGCTCTGGCTTGGGACTACTCCGTTTCTCATCTCCTTGACGCCTATGCAAAGGTTGCTCCTTTTCCGGCATGTCCCACACCCACTTCACTGCCGCGCAAAGAGGAAACCATTGTGAAAACCGTGCAGTGTCCGCCAGCGAGGAGCACGAAAGTCGAGTCCGCCACCTCGCGTTAGGTAACGTGATCGGTAACTGGTTTTTTTCATTTTGCATGAAATGATCCAATGGAGGTGATCGAGTTTGGCCCTTGTCTGCGTAGATCCAAGAAATGATGGTGCATGGAACAGGCTGGTGGAACGTGTTCGAAGCAGCGTTTTCCACTCCCCGGAGTGGATGCAAGTGCTCACGGATACGTACGGTTGGGAGCCGCGCGCGCATGTCATCCTTGACGAACACGGCGAACCCCAAGCAGGACTGCCATTCTTCCGTATTGAAGACATGCTCGGAGAAAGGATCGTGTCGCTTCCATTCTCGGATTACTGCGATCCCCTCGCGGGCGATGACGACACCTGGCGAACTCTTATCGGCCAATTGATTCCGAGTCATTTGCCGATTACTGTGCGCTGCCTCCACAACGAATTGCCCCTTACTGATGAAAGATTTCGGCTTTCAAAACAAGCCAAATGGCACCGGCTGGATGTGCGCCAGGATTCAGAGAAGCTTTGGAGTCAAATGCACGATTCCACTCACCGCGCCATTCGCAAATCACAAAGGGAAGGCTTGATTGTTCACGTGGACGTTTCCGAGGAAGGGCTGCGCGCATTTTTTGAGATGCATTTGAGGATTCGTAAGTACAAGTACGGTCTTCTGGCCCAGCCGTACTCCTTCTTCCAAAACATTTGGCGCAGATTTGTTGAACCTGGTCATGGATTTCTCCTGTTGGCAATGTTCGAAAACAAGATCGTGGCAGGAGATTTCTTTTTAGTTTGGAAGGACACGCTCTATTACAAGTTCAATGCCTCGCTCTTTGACGGCCTCGCGCACCGGCCGAATGATCTGCTGATCTGGGAAGGGATACAGCGAGCAAAAGAGCTCGGCTTGGCGTATCTGGACTTCGGCCTAAGCGACATCGATCAGGAAGGGCTGATCAGGTACAAGCGAAAGTTTGGTACCGAGGAGAGTACGATTTCGTTCCTGCGCTACGAGCCCAATGGCGGGCCAACGCGCGCAGAAAAAGAAATCCGCGAACTCCTCGGCAAGCTCACCCATCGCTTTACGGACCAATTGGTCCCCGATCTTGTCACTGAGCGCGCCGGCGAGGACCTTTATCGATTGTTTAGCTAGGCGATTCTAAAAGCGAGCAACTTCGCTCGTTCAATTACCCTTCGGGACAGATTCCTGGTAGGCGCCCAGATCAAATGGGCCACCCTGAGGCCGCGGTCTTCCTTCGACATCTTTGTAAAGATACTTTTGCAGGTCCGCAAGAATTGCCGCCGGCAAGTGTGGAAGTAAAGCAGGGTCAATTCCCTTTCGCAGCGCAGGGCTTGACTCGCGCAGCTCGAGCCCCCCACTCTGCAACTTGAGTTCTGGGATGCTTGGTCTTGTCCGTTCGCGGCTACTATTCCAACTTGGAGGGTTTACAAACTCGGGATTCGCCTCGAGGAAACTGGAGTCGTCCAAGTCCTTCAATCGATTCGAACTTCCATGGAACAAATTGTGCAGGTACCGAACATCTGCATTGTTGTTCTCTTGATCGTAGGCAGGGTTACGGCTTTTCGAGGACACCGCAATGTTGTTGATGATGTAGCCTTCGCGAGAGTTGTTCGTTGTGATTGACCCACCGCCTGCCATCGCGGGATCGAGAGTATTGAAGTAGCAGGTATTGTTTACAATCCAGAAATTCGTCACGGTGAACGCTTCGATGCAATGCCCGCCGTTCTCAAACACGACATTATTGATCACCAGGGCCGGCGGCGTGTTCGCTGACTTGTACTCGTACGAACCGTTGCTCAAATCGAGGATAATCCCGTTTCCGTCGGTGTGTTTCGCGCTCTGATCCACTTCGCCAGAAACAATGTTGTTGGAGATCACGCTGTGAAATCCGGTGTACCGATCGAACCACTGATTGCTGTTCAAGGAGATCCCACTCGTCCAGCTATACCACTGGGGAACTCGCGTGGACGCCGGAATGTATCCATTGTGTTCGACGATGTTGTGATCCACCGTCAAATAATCGCACTGAATCGAAGCAATTCCCGAGCCGCCGGTGTTCATGATCGTGTTATTCACAAACCGCAGGTGGTGGCCGCCGCGGCAAAAAAATCCATCGGCGGCATTTCCGGCGCCATCAAGATGCAGGCCGCGGAATTCAAGATACGCCGGGCCGGTGGGAAATTTTCCGCTACCCAATTTGAACATGGGCGACGCATCCGCAGGACCGCTCCACACAAAGTTGACAGGGGCAGTGCCACAGTTCTTGTAGACGATCCAGGCTGTGGGAGTGCCGCTTGTTGGCGGCGTGAAAGAAGCGTTCAGCGAGTACGTTCCTGGCAACAGGCAAACCACAGAACCCGGGCGCGCAACACCAGCCGCTCCCAAAAAGGTTTTGGCTAATGTTGGACTTGTCCCGGGATTCGAATCATTTCCTTTAGGCGAAGCGTAGATTGTGCGGTTGTGCGAAGTGGGTGCAGGCGCGGTCTCACTCACGGCAAAGAAGATGTTGAAGGGATCCATCAAGAGTAGGGCACAGACGAAAATGCCAATCGATCTGTGGACAACTGTTGTTCGGCAGGTTCCGTGAGGGGGCTTATCCTTGCGCAACGCAGTGCGCCGGTGAAAAGCCGAAGTAGCTTGGCTTCTTCCGTTCGCAAGCCTGCATGTTGCCCGCGACAACAATTTTTGCAGCACAGAACTGACACAACTTTCGCTAACTCGCATTGGTTTGAACCCATCTTCAGAATCGAAAGCAAGCCATGCAATCGAGTAAATCCCTGAAACGTCTCCTTGGGCATTTGGTAAGCGCCCCAAACAGCTACTTTCGCTAGCGAGGTTGCTGTCTTGGGAACCCAGGCAACTCATCGTAGAGACTGACCGTTGCGTGGTTTATGGGCAGAGGATTCGCCTGGGGCCGGCTTGAAAGTTGAGACTGCACAATCACGATGGAGGATCGCAACATTCAAAACGAAATCGAACTCCAGGCTGCAAAAGTCGCTAGCTCTACAAAACATGCCGGCGACGTGTGCGCGGAGGGTATCTTTCCATTGCATCATGCAACTCGGCGCAGCGTGGAAGAGCCGAACTTCATTCACCGGCTGGCGCGCTTTCTAGCCCGCAAAACATTTTTCTTCTGGGAAAAGCTCGGTTTGCATCTAACTTATGTCCACTATTACGAACCCGTGCCGGACACGCGCACGCTTGACAACTCGCTTTGGAGCCTTTCCTTCGATGTGCCTGGCATGGAGATGAACGAGGCCTCGCAAATCAATCTGCTGGAAGACGTTTCAGCTCGTTATAGCTGGGATTGGGCAAAGTGGACACGGCTTGGCGTCCCGCATAACGGCGACTTTTTCCTCGGCAACGGCTACTTTGATTGTGTTGATGCGGAGCTTCTCTACTCCCTCGTTCGAAAATTCAAGCCGCGCCGCTTCTATGAGATCGGAAGCGGCTTTTCAACCCTGCTCGCTCAGCAAGCCATCGCTGATAATCAGAAAGAACACGCTGCATTCCAGTGCTCTCACTTGGTGATTGATCCATTTCCAGCGGACTACCTATGCGCCAGCAAAAGCGTCGGCCTACTGCCTTCGAGAGTCCAGGACGTTCCTCTGGCAGCATTTGAAACTCTCGAAGCGAATGATGTTCTGTTCATTGACTCGAGCCACGTTTTGACGATCGGCAGCGATGTCCGGTTCGAATACCTCGAGATCCTTCCGCGATTAAAGCCCGGCGTCCTTGTTCACTGCCACGATATTTTTCTGCCCGCGGAATATCCGCGGGACTGGGTGTTCGCGCACCGCCGCTTCTGGAACGAACAGTATTTGCTTCAGGCGTTTCTCGCACACAATTCCGAATTCGAAATTCTTTGGGCCGGAAACTTCATGCATCTGAAAAATCCCGATCTGCTCGCCAAATTCATCCCTTCCTACCAGCGAAGGCCAGACCAGCCTAAAAGTTTTTGGTTTCGTCGAAAGCCGTAGCGATACCAGTGAACATAAATCTGCGCAACATCGGCGGCAACGCGCTTTCCGTACTCACGAGCGACGTCACAAATCGCGCGACGAGCTTCATTATATATGCGTTGATCGCCCGCCATCTCGGTGCCTTCGAGTTTGGGCAGCTTGCGCTTTCTTTTTCGCTCTTTTATGTGTTTCAAGTGACCGCCGTCGCCGGATTGAAATTGCTGATTATCCGGCAAGTCGCCAAGGACCGCTCGCAAACGAAGCAGTATTTTCTCAACGGCTGTTTCATAGTTACAGCCACATCTCTGCTCTCCATCGGCCTCCTGTTCGGCTTCGTTCGCCTGATGCATTACGAGGCGAAGACGAGCGCCATCATTCTTGCGCTTTCCCTCGCTCTGTTGCCCTACGCTCTCTCCGCAGTTTGCGAAGGTGTCTTCCAAGCGTGGGAACGCATGCGCTATATCGCCAGCATCAATGTCCCCGCAAACCTCGCGAAAATGGCCGCCGCCTATTTGCTTCTTGCGGATGGCCGCGGACTCATCCCCGTTGTCTTCGTTCTTTTTACGGCCTTCTTTGGCGTCGCTGTCGTCGAAATGTGGCTCGTACTCCGCAGATTTCCCTCACCGAGCGGGCGCCTCAGCCTTCGTTTCTGTTGGTCCACCATTCGCTCCTCTCTGACGTTTCTGGCGATTGACAAGATCATCGCCATTGACAGCAGTTTGAACATCATTCTTCTCTCGAAGCTCGCCACCGAAACCCAGGTCGGCCTCTATACCGCCGCCGCGCAATTGCTCGTTCCGCTCGCGCTCGTTTACCAGAGCATTTCGCAGAGCATTTATCCGGTCATGTGCCGCCACGTGCACGCCGGACTTCAGGATCTCAAGCGCATTTCTGAACGCGCCATGGAAGCTCTCTTGATGCTCGCGCTTCCCGCTGTTGCCGGAATCTATTTCCTCGGCCCCTGGGCGCTGTCGCTGTTATACAAGAAACAAACTTTTCTCGAAGCTGTGCCCGCTTTGCGCATCATGGTTTGGATCCTTATCTTCCAAGTCTTTTCGTATGTGTTGGGTCAAGTCCTGATGGCCACGCACCGCGAGAAGATAACGCTGCGGATTGTCATTGTGGACGTCTTAGTGACGCTTGGCGCGGGCTGGCCGCTCATCTCTCATTTCGGCTTGCTCGGCGCGGCCTTCACGTTCTTTGTCACCAGATTGATTGCTGCTGTCCAACACTTCATTCCTGTCTCCCGCCTGCTTTCCGGAATTTCTCTGGCGAAAGTCAGTTGGCGGCCTGTTGTTGCGACAAGTTGCATGGCTGGCTATCTCGCTTTTGTTTCGAACGAACCCGGCATATTAAGAGCGCTTGTCGCTACGGTGATTTATGCCGCCGCCCTGCTTGCTCTTGTTTTGTTTGCATGTGGCGGTATTCGCCAATTGAAATTGCAATGCCTCAACGCCTGGCAGGGTTCTTCTTCCGGCGGAGGCGAAGAGACCGCTCATGATTGAACTATCTGTTGTCCTCATCAGCAAAAACCAAGCTTGGAACATTTCGCGTTTGATCGAATCTGTCATCGAGGGGACGTCGTGCATCCCCGATAAGGAAATCGTCCTGGTGGACTCCGCTTCCACGGATGACACCGTCGAAATCGCCCAGCGCTATCCAGTCAGCATTTTCCGTCTCCATCCTAATCAGAGACTTTCGCCGGCCATTGGACGCTATGTGGGGTACCAGCACACTTGCGGTGAATTTGTGCTCTTCCTGGACGGCGACATGGAATTGCTGCGTAGCTGGGTCGATTGCGCGCTTCGCGCCATGCGCGCGTCACCGGGAGCGGGCATCGCCATGTCCAGCGGTGTGATCGGCTTGCCGAAAAACGCGGGCCAGGCCACTCATGTAGCCCAGCTATGCGAGGAATCGTTCGGGCAGCCGAAGGCAACTTGGGAAGTTAGCTTCAGTGCGGGGGGCGCTGCTCTGTACCGACGCTCAGTCTTGGAACATGTGGGGCCTTTCAACCCGTACTTATTTTCCGAAGAGGAACCTGAACTGTGCCTGCGAATCCGTCACGCCGGGTACTTCGTGTTGTTATTCGATGAGCCCGTTGTGCGCCACTACGATGATGCGCGAGTGTCAGTGTCTAGCGTGCTTCGCCGGCGTCGCCGAAACTTTCACCTTGGGATGGGGCAAGCGGCCCGGTATCACTTCGGAACCAAATTGTTTTGGACGTGGTTGAAGGAACGGTGGTGGGAACCCGCTGCCGTGTTGCTCTTTGCCTGTGGCCTCGGAACTCTTCTAGCCAGTTTGATTTCACGCGACGCCGCTTGGTTCGGCTCGTGGGTTTTGGCCTTCATTCTGCTCATTGCCGCGGTCACCATCCGTAAGCGGAGCGTCCACTCCGCGATTGTGGCCGTATTTAGCTGGTGCGTAATGGCAGAAGGATTTCTCAAGGGCTTTCTTAAGAAGCCGACATCTCCCGATAGTTTCACCGCAAGAGCGGAGCCAGTCATGTCCTTCCGTCAGCAGTCGGGCGGGATCACCGTCTCCGAAACTGCTGATATGCTCTTACACGAAAAACTCTAGGCTGATTGCCTGGCAAGACCCTTGAAGTTAAGCAATTGCCTAGAGCGCGCGCGGGCACTATTTGGGACGTGGTAGTCTTTGCCAGCGTATCTTGGCTTCATCAACCTGCGCTTGAGAGATGCTTCAGTTTTGAAGGGCGCTTACTTAATGCTGGTACGCCCCCAAGTCGCACCCGCCCTGCGGGCGGGCCTTCCCGTTGATGTCGGTGTAGATGTACTTCTTCAAGTCGGACGCGATGGAGGATGACAAACCCGAAATTGTGCTGGGATCAATTCCCTGTCCCAGGGCTGGGCTGAGTAACGGGGTCAGCGTCAAATCACCCCCGAGGAGCGACGGAGCCAAAGACGAGACGAAGTTACCCAATGCCTCCAGCGGAGCGGCCAGGAATAAGGGGTTCGCCTGCAGGAACTGTGAAGGATTGGAGTAGGTGAAGTCGTTTGCTGCGCCGAACATCAGGTCGCTGAAGTAAGCGTTGTTCGCACTTCCGCCGTACTGTCCGTAGGCGGGATTGTTCGTGTTCCAAGAAAAAGAAATGTTGTTGACTATGTAGCCGTTGCTGGAGCC
>DATEHF010000007.1:0-131145 GCA_035279725.1 Candidatus Acidiferrum sp. | reverse complement strand
GCCGTTAGATCGGGCCCCTTAGCCCGCATCCGCCGCAACCGCCAGCGGCCACCTTCAAGTCGTTGTATCGAAAGCGCGCAAACACACCGTGTTCGTGTGTGCAGCTTGCTCACTCGCACTTCCGATACAACACTAAGACTTATCGGAAGTTAGCCTATCGAACCACTGCTGGATGCCGGTCTCTGCTTAGATTGCCGATCTCGTACAATGAGAACTTCACAGGTCGCAATCGTGAGAGGACCGGACGGTATGCTGTCAAGGCGGCAAGCGGTAAGGGCACTGGCGGGGGCTGCGTGTGGTACGGCTGCCGTTGGGCTTTACACCTGGCGCGTTGAACCTCACTGGCTCGAATTCACACACTCTTTGTTACGTATCCGAGGTCTTCCCAAAGAAATCGAGGGGCGCACCCTGGTGCAGATTAGTGACATACACATCGGTCCGCGGGTTGATGATGATTACATCATCGAATCATTCCGCAGAGTCAAGGAGGTTAGCCCGGATTTCGTAGTTTTCACCGGCGACTGGATTACGTATCGAGGACCGAACCAGTTCGATCAGCTTCAGCGCGTTATGGCCCATGCGCCACACGGCCACTTGGGAACGGTGGGCATTCTCGGTAACCACGACTACGGTTTCAACTGGCGGATGTTAGACGTCGCGCAACGGGTTACGGAGATAGTACGCTCTTCGGGAGTTACATTACTCCGAAACGAAGCGGCTGTGGTTGGTGGGATACAGTTTATTGGGATCGATGACTTGTGGAGCCCGTGCTTCGCCCCTGAGGGAATGATCAAGGAGAAGGGTCATGATGCCTCTACTTTGGTGCTCTGCCATAACCCTGACGCGGCGGATAAACCCGTATGGGGCTCTTACGACGGTTGGATCTTGTCCGGTCACACGCATGGAGGCCAATGCAAGCCGCCGTTCTTGCCTCCCCCACTTGTACCAGTAAAGAACAAGCGCTATGTGGCAGGCGAGATCGAATTAACGGGGAACCGTCGCATGTACATCAGCCGCGGAGTGGGCCACCTACTCCGGGTTCGCTTTAATGTGCGGCCGGAAATCCCGATTTTCCGGCTTCAAGGTATGACCTAACAGGCGCGACTCACGCATGATAAAAGGAATGTCGGGCTGGGTTTTCGCCAGATAAACCTCATCGGAAAATGACCACCGTCGCAGACTTATTTTTCGAACAACAATTCTCCGGCGCGGCTGGTGGCCTTCACGACGGCTTTGATGAGCGTGACGCGGAGCTTGCCTTCTTCCAATTCCATGATGCCGTCGATGGTGCATCCGGCGGGGGTGGTCACGGCGTCTTTCAGAAGTGCGGGATGATCGCCGGTTTCGAGAACGACGCTTGCCGCGCCTTTCATGGTTTGCGCTGCGAGAAGCGTCGCGACATCGCGGGGGAGGCCGACCTTGACGCCGGCTTCGGCGAGCGATTCGAGGATGATGTAGGCAAACGCGGGACCGCTGGCGGAAAGACCGGTCACGGCGTCCATATTTTTTTCGTCGACGACTACCGTCCGGCCGACGGCGTTGAACATGGCGCGCGCGGTCTCCAGGTGTTCGGCTCCAGCGTGTGCGCCGCGGCAAATGCCGGTCATGCCGCATCCCACGGATGCAGGCGTATTGGGCATAGCGCGCACCACGGGGACTTTTCCGCCGAGGCGCTGCTCGATGTAGGTGGTGGGCACGGATGCAGCAACGGAAATGACAAGAGTTTTCTCGGTCAGCTCCGAGGCAATTTCTTTCAGCACATCGCCGACGACTTGCGGCTTCACGCCGAGAAGGACGATGTCGGCGCCGTTCACGGCTTTGCGGTTCTCGATGCTCACGGAGACGCCGAGTTCCTTAGCCATCGTCGCGGCCTTTTCGGCGTGCTTGACCGTCGCGGTGACGCGCTTCGGGGAGAAGAGCTCTTGCTTCAGGTAAGCTCGCAGCAGAATGCCGCCGAGCTTTCCGGTACCTAGAACGGCGAGTCTTTTGTCGGATAGCTTTTGCGCCATGGTGCAAACATTCTTGACTCGAAAGTGCAATCGGTCAACCCAAGAATCGTTTGCGCCGCAGTCCGCAGGAGTTACTCCGGTAGGCACAACATTGCGACCGGGCGACTAGCAGAGCCCTTCAATGATGAGAAGATAATGCAATGGAACCCGCTGCTTCCCTTCCCCGGAGCGCCAAGCCTAGACCCGCGGCATCGGTCGACAAGCGCTCGATACTCTATGACTTGATCGCCTTCTTCCTCGAAAAGGGTATCAACCTGTGGGTCCGCGCTACCGGCAAACGCATTCGGGAAGGCGAGGAACCATGGTTGCGCTGCCCTCTTGGCGAGCGGGGCCGTATCGGGACGGGAATATACGACCGCATCGCAGGCGATGAGAACCTACAAATCAAGGTACCGCCGGGCGCCGGGCTGATTCCCGATTTCAACGCCCTCCGAGGACCGGGCTTTGATCCCGACACCATTCATCCGTCGATTCGGCATTTTTATGAACATGCTGCTGCGTATCGCTTGGAAGTGTGGACGGAGGTCGCACTGCTCGGGCGATTCTTTCTATGGTTGCTGGTGGAATTCATCAGCCGACGCATGGACCAGCTCAATTTTCCTATTTCTTCCCTGGAAGTAGCCAAAGGAATGAGCAGCGAAGTGGTGCAGCTCATTGAGCCGGCGGCGGGGCGCATTGTTTACACCGGCTGGCTTCGTCGATTGAAATCTTCGGGGCATGTTATTTACGCGGGGCTTTATTCAACTGTACAGATTCCGGGTGAGCCTAACCCTTGTGTTAAGGTCACCTTTCCATGCGACGGGAGCGCCAATGTCTACCTTTGCCCGGTGGCGCATCCGGATGGGTCGTTTGGTCTGGATTCTTCGGGATCTTCCTGGGGACGCTCAGGTTTCTATCGGATCGTTCCGTCTGGCGCGAAGCATCGCCGCGTCCGGTACGTTAAGACGCTCCATGAATTATTTCACGTATACGTAGATGAGGAAGGCGTTCTTCGCACCGAGCACACTATTTCGTTCCTGGGCCTCACCATCATTCGGCTCCACTACAAAATGACCCCAGCTCCCACTAACGCGAGCGTCTCTGCGGATAAGGACGCGCGTGAAGCCATCGAACAATCTCTGTAGTTGGGTGATTGCGCGGGAGGTTTTCTGAACTGTCTGGCTATTTGTGTCGAATTTCAACGGGGGCGCGAGTGCGGTCCAACGGAAAGACCTTTAGTTGCCATTTCACGGGGACGGAAGTTGGCAGATAGCAGATCGTTTTGTCGCAAGCCTGGTATTCGAGCTTTCCGGTAATGTTAAAGAGCTGCCCATCCTTGGTGAGCGAGCCCCAAAACGTTGAGCCGGAGTCCACTTTCACATCCTGGCTGATGCGGAACGTGCCGTCGAAAACCGGTACCTTCTCTTTGATCGCTGGCAGATAGAGCGTTTTAGAGGCGGGGTAAACCGCCGGTTTGAACTCCAAAGCCTGGACAGGATCGATGACGAGCTTGATGGGTTTGTAGCCTGGCGTTCCGGGCGCATAAACATGAACGTCGGCCGGAAGCCTCACTTCGGCGACGAGCGTGATGCGCGTGCCGGGAACTCCGATGGAGTCGGACTGTTCGAGGGCTAATTGAAGATGAGGGGCTTCCACGGTATCGGTGACTTCCTGGCTCAATTCTGGGAATAGTTTCGAGAGAATGCTGTTTCCAGTCAGCCGCTCGCGGTATCTGGCTTCGAAGAATTTTTCTCGAATGATGCCGCTCGGATCGATGAAGAAGTATCCGGGCCGGGCAAAACCCTTCTGCATGCCAGTCGCTTCCGCATTAAAGACACCATAGGCCTTGATGGTCTTCGAGTCCGGGTCGGTCAGCATGGGATATTCGATCTCGTGCCGGTCGGCGAAAAATTTCAGGATTTCTTCCGAGTCGTAGCTGATGGCCGCCAGCTTGAGGCCTTGTTTTTCAAATCGCGGGATAGCGCTTTGCAGCTGGACCAGCTGCCCTTTGCAGAAGGGTCACCAGTCGGCGGAACGGAAGAAGAGGAGAACGGTGCCGTTCGGTCCTTTGAGGCTGTCTAGGGTTTGCACTCGGCCAAACTGGTCGTGGACTGTAAATGCGGGAGCCTTCTGGCCGACGGCAAGGCCTATGGACATTCGCTCTATGGAAGTGAGGTGAATTGTGTCTTCATCGAGTGTGCCGGTGGCGGTTACCGTGTCCCCCAGGTGAGCGGTGATCAACGATTGCGGCTCGAGGCTGTAGATGACCCTGTTAGTGTCATCATAGAGGGCGAACTTTGCGCCAGGGACGGTTTTAGCGCATTCCGGCGACTCGGCAAAGGCTTCGTCGGCGTTGCAGGCGCTGGAGACGAGAATGCCAGACCAGGATTTGGGTGTTGCGGCAGAGTTTTGTCCCGGCGTTGCAAGGGGGGACACCGAAATAAGCGTCATGAAGGTCAGGGAAAGCCGAATCGCCGCGGAATTGGTTCGGAGGGTCAACTTCAATTTTAAGCCTCAGTGTGGAATAGAATCCGCTCGAACTCTACACCCGACCCGCTCGTCGCACAACGTCTTGCCGATAAGCATGTTAGGAGATGCTCGAAGTGCTGGGCAAATTGGTGATTATCTGGCGTCAGCCCCTAGGCGCATACCCAAGGTGAAACAAAGTTTTATGATGTCCGTTATAAAGGGTAGGTGAAGTGTGCTGAGTGGGAGTGGGAGTGTGGTGGCAAGGAACGGAATCATCGGGAACGAGGGGTTTGATCCATCCATCGTTGCCGCGCTGCGGCTAGGAACTGTTCTTTGTCTTTCTGGATCAGCTGGACAAGCGGTTGATTGCCGGTATCTTCGTGCTGGGCGGCCCAGAGGACCATTTCGGTGAGAACCGGTGCAAGATCGATTCCCTTTGGGGTAAGCGAATAGATGAGCTTTCGCCCGTCTGAGGGGTTGCGTTCCGCGGTGATAATTCCATGAGCAATCAGGTTTTGCAGGCGATCGGCCAAAATGTTTGTGGCGATTCCTTCGTAGGATTGCAGGAATTCCTTGTAGGAGCGAAAACCGCGAAGCATCATGTCGCGAATGATGAGCAGCGACCAGCGATCGCCGAGGATTTCCACCGAAGCATTCAAAGGACATTCGGAGCGCCACTTAGGGCTTGCACTCTTTTTCGGCATAGTCAGAGTCTAACCCATTTTCACTTGCATTTAGCAAGTAACATTGGCAGACTGATTTTTCAAGTACGGCGGAACTGCAGGCGAAAAGATTTTGCGCCGTGTACTATTGGCGGCGGGGCGCAGTGACCATTTTGGGTTTGGGGAGGCCATCGTGACTTTTCTAAGCGATTTGAAATACGCCATTCGATCCCTCTGGCGGAGCAAGGGACTGGCTTTCACCGTGGTGCTGACGCTGGCGCTGGGAATCGGCGCGAACGCAGCTATTTTCAGCCTAGTGCGAGGCGTACTGCTACGTCCGCTCGTTAACAGCGACGAGGAGCGCCTCGTTTACATCCACCAAAGCGCGCCTGGTATCAGCCCCGGGGAAGTCCCTTTCTCCGTGCCGGAAATTCAAGACCTGCAGGCGGGAGTCAAAACACTCAGCTCCTTCGGCGAGTTCTCCGTTGTCGGTTTCACTATGATCGGCCTGGGCGAGCCCAGGGAAGTTCGCGCTGGCGTCGTGGACGGCTCGTATTTTGACGTTGTGGGCTTGCATCCCGTCCTCGGCCGTCTCATCGGCCCGCAAGACGATGGTGCCAAAGCCGCTGGTGTTGTCGTCTTGACCTATCGTTTCTGGTCGACCATTTACAAGAGCGATCCTTCCGTCATCGGCAAGGCCGTTCGTCTCGGCGGCGGCTTCGGCGACAGGACTGCCGCTGTCATCGGCGTCCTAGAACCCTCTGTCCCCTATCCCGCGGATACGGAAATCATTGCCAACATTGTGACCAGTCCTCATCACCTGTCCGCAACCATGCAGAACGGGCGTGTCCATCGCATGACGGAACTCTTTGGCCGCCTCGCTCCGGGAGCCACTCTTGATCAGGCCCGCGCCGAACTGCGCACCGTCTACAGCGCGATGATCAAGGACCATCTCGACGCGTATTCGCCCCAGGCACATTTCCAAATCGACGCCAAACTCCTGCGGGAGCAAATCACTTCCGACGCCCGAACCGTTCTCCTTGTTCTTCTCGCGGCCTCTGGCCTTGTGTTTATTATCGCTTGCTCGAATGTCGCTAATCTCATCCTCGCGCGCAGCGTTCGCCGTGAGGGGGAGCTCGCCATTCGCGCGGCTCTGGGTGCGAGCGCAGGCGCTCTGCGCCGCACTCTGCTGGCGGAGAGTCTCATTCTTTGCGTCTCTGGTGCCACTCTCGGCATAATCAGTGCTCGGCCGCTCCTCGCCGTGCTTGCCCGCTACGCCTCTCGCTTCTCCGTCCGCGCGCTGGATTTGACGGTTGATTTCAGCATGCTTTGGGTCGGAGCGGGCCTGGCCATCATCTCAGCCGTTCTCTTGGCCTTTGTCCCGCGCCTGCCGTCGGCAAACGCCTCGCAGGGATCCAATCTCGCCAGTGGCAGCGTGCGCATTACTGGCGGCACTAATCGCCGCCTCCGCATCTTTGCCGTCACGCAAATCGCGGCCTCCTTCATACTCCTCGCTGGCGCCAGCATGCTGGTCAAAACGCTGTTCGCGATTCAGGCTGCACAGACTGGTCTTGATACGCGCCACGTCCTTGCCATCAATGTCCCCGCTGTTTCTTACGGCAAGACTCCCGAGCAAGTCGTCGAGTTCTACAAGGAAACGATCCGCCGCATTGAGGCGCTACCAGGTGTGACCAAGACGGCTTTTGGCCTAGTCGTTCCCTGGCGCGATGCCGGCAGCTTTGGGCCGGGGTTACAGTTCTCTGGGGATGGCCACGTGCGCGCGCCCGGCGAAGAAGATCCGCGAGCTCAGTTGCGCACCATCTCTCCCGGTTTTTTTGCCGCGCTCGGCGTTCCCATCATCGCCGGCCGCGATTTCAATTTGCTGGACGGCCAAAAAGACAAGGAGCCTGTCGTTATCGTCAGTCAAACCCTGGCTCAAAAAATGTTTCCCAATCAGGATCCCATCAATCGGCACGTTTATTGGACGGATCCGGTGATGAAATTCATCCCCGGGATCAGCGTCTCGCCTCACCGCATCATCGGCGTCGCCGCCGATATTGATGACGAACACATCGTCCCCGGCCCTATCGTGACAATCTACAATTCTATTGAAGAGGGTCCCATGTTTGGCGGCCGCCTGTTTGTGCATACCGGGGCAAATCCTTATTCTCTTGTCACGCCGGTTACGCAGCTCATTCGCGGCATGTCTGTGGACCAGCCTGTTGAACGGGCGGCGACACTCGAAGACGTGCGCGCGGAAGTTCTCACTCCGGATCGACTCAATACTGTTGTGTTCGGTGTATTTGCAGCTGTTGCGCTTGCGATTGCTTTGGTCGGAGTAGCGGGAGTGCTGGCGTTTTCAGTTAGCGCGCGGACCCGCGAGTTCGGCATCCGGTTGGCGATCGGATCGCAGCCAAGGGATTTGTTGGCCGGTGTCATCGCCGAAGGAGCGATTATGGCTGCGGGAGGCGTTCTTGCTGGCGCGGTGTTCGGTTACGCCCTGGCGCGTCTAGCAGGGGCCTATTTCCAGGACGTGCGTATGCCCAGCGCCTTGCCAGTCATCGTCTCCGTGGTTGTGTTGCTCGTGGCGGCAGTAGCTGCGTCGGCGTGGCCGGCGGCGCGTGCTGCACGTATTAATGTCATCGAAGCGCTGCGGTCAGAGTGATTTGCCGAACAAAATGCCAAGGGGGGTTGCAGATGAGCAAGGTACGAGTACTGGTTGGCACACGCAAAGGCGCTTTCGTCCTGACATCCGATGGCAAGCGCGACAAGTGGGACATCAGCGGTCCTCATTTCGCGGGATGGGAAATGTACCACCTCAAGGGCTCCACGGTGGACCCGAACCGCATTTACGCCTCGCAGTGCAGCGGCTGGTTTGGGCAGATCATTCAACGCTCGGACGACGGCGGCAAGACCTGGATCCAGCCGGGGACGCCGCCGGGTGAACAGAAGGGGCCCGGTGGCATGCCCAAGGGCGAGAGCAACAAGTTCGTCTACGACATCTCCGCGGAAACCGGGAAACCCCTCACAACTCATATGTGGTACGACGGGACGCAACACCCGTGGGAGTTTAAGCGCGTCTGGCATCTCGAACCGTCACCCACCGAGGCGGACACGGTCTATGCTGGAATCGAAGATGCGGGCTTGTTTCGCTCGACCGATGGCGGACAAAATTGGCATGAGCTCTCCGGGTTACGAGGCCACGAGTCTGGAGCCGGGTGGCAGCCGGGCGCGGGCGGAATGTGCCTGCACACCGTCATTCTGGATCCCGGTGATCCCCAGCGGATTTATATCGCAATCTCAGCGGCAGGCGCATTTCGCACCGACGACGGCGGCAAGACCTGGCGCCCCATTAACAAGGGGCTCTACTCGCAGTACATTCCCAATCCCACTGCCGAAGTGGGCCACTGCGTTCATCACGTGGCCATGAATCCCTCGCGCCCAGGTGTACTGTTCATGCAGAAGCACTGGGACGTGATGCGCAGCGACAACTCCGGTGACTCCTGGACGGAGATCAGCGGCAACTTGCCGACCGACTTCGGCTTTGTGATCGATGTTCACTCGCACGAACCGGAGACCATCTACGTTGTACCCATCAAGAGCGATGGCGAGCACTTCCCTCTCGAGGGCAAGCTGCGCGTCTACCGCAGCAAAACTGGCGGGAACGAGTGGGAAGAGTTGTCGAAGGGTCTGCCGGAACGCCATTGCTATGTGAATGTATTGCGCGATGCCATGGCAGTCGATTCCCTGGATAAATGCGGCGTGTATTTTGGCACTACTGGTGGGCAGGTGTACGCTTCGGCGGACGCCGGGGATAACTGGAGCCCCATCGCGCAGCATCTTCCCGCGGTGCTTTCGGTGGAAGTCCAGACGCTGCCATGATTCGTGTCGTCCTTCCGGGCCATCTACGGACGCTGGCGCGCGTGAGTTCCGAAGTCCAGTTGGAAATTGTTGGTCCGGTTACGCAACGCTCGGTGCTCGATGCTCTGGAGGCACAGTATCCGATGCTGCGCGGCACCATCCGAGATCATGTCACAAAGGAGCGCCGTCCCTTCCTGCGCTTCTTTGCCTGCGAGGAAGACTTTTCCCTGGAACCCCCGGATACACCGCTTCCCGAGGCGGTTGCCTCAGGCGCAGAGCCGCTCCTGATTATTGGAGCTATCGCCGGCGGGTAACCGGCTGCCGCTCCGGAGTACACGCACTGCCGATAACCATAAGGGACAGGACGAGGGGAGAGCATCTGTAGTTTCACGGGAGCGTTGCCTCGACGAACTTGTTGTGAAAGGTTGACTGGAGGAGGTCTTTCCTCATGAAAAATCTCTTTGAAGCGGCTCGTGTGGAAGAAGTGAAGGAGCGGATGGCGCAACTGAGGCTGGATAGCAAGCCGCTGTGGGGGAGGATGAATGGAGCGCAAGCACTAGCGCATTGCTCCGCGGCGGTGGAGTGGGCGGTAGGGGACAGGATTCCGCCCCGGATGTTTCTGGGGCGGATCATGGGGCAGATCGTGAAGCCCATGGTGCTCGGGAACGACGAACCGATGCGCCGCAATTCGCCGACGGCGAAGGATCTTGTAGTGCAGGATGAGCGGGATCTGGGAACGGAACGGGAGCGATTGCGCGGATTGATCGACCGGTTTGCCGCAGCCGGGCCGAACGGGTGTACCACGCATCCGCACAGTTTCTTTGGGCGGTTAACGCCGGAAGAGTGGGCGACGTTGATGTACAAGCATCTGGATCATCATCTACGGCAGTTTGGGGTTTAGTGATGCTTGACCGTCATCTCGTCGTCGCGGAATGATCCATCGACGCGGTCGCCCCCCGGCGCGGAGCCTCTACTCCTTGTTGGGGTAATTTGCCAATGGCTAAAAGCAGTTCCCTTATGGCAGACTCGCCTTTCCGTGCAGTCTAAACGAAGTACAAGTCGCTTGATTTAAGATTGCCACGAAATCTGGAGGAACGATTCATGCCATCGGCTACAGAAACCGCCCCAGCCTCGAAAACAAAACTCTGGGCCGGCCGGATACTCACTGCCTTGCCGGCGGTGTTATTGCTCTTCAGCGGCGTGATGAAACTGATGAAGCCGGCGCCTGTAGTGCAAGGTTTCGCGCACTTCGGATATCCCGAGAGCCTCATTATCGGCATCGGAATTCTTGAGGTTGCGTGCACGATCGTCTATCTGATTCCTCGCACTGCCATGCTTGGGGCGATCCTGGTGACGGGCTATCTCGGCGGCGCAACAGCCACCAATGTGCGGGTTGGTGATCCTTCCTCATACATCACAGTCATTCTCGGCGTGCTCGTATGGGCAGGCCTCTACTTGCGAGATGACCGGCTGGCTGCGCTTATTCCCTTGCGAAGTCCGAAGTCCGCCTAAGAGCTGCTCTTTAGTCGTGCCGCGCGCCGTGCAAAACTTTCACTGCGTGCGGAAGCAAGTGCGCGACTACCTCTAGTGATTCGACTGCGCCCTTTGGGCTTCCCGGCAGATTGACGATTAGAGTTCTTGTTCGAACGGCGGCTGTGCCGCGCGAGAGGATGGCCGTGGGCGTCTTCTCCAGGCCTTTTCGACGCATCTCCTCAGAGAGTCCTGGCACGATTCGGTCAGCGACTGCTTGCGTCGCCTCGGGTGTATTGTCGCGCGGCCCGATTCCTGTTCCCCCCGTGGTCAAGAGAACGTCGACGCGGCCGGAATCCGCCACGGCGCGCAATTGTTCGCGAATATTGGCGGGGTCATCGGAGACGTGCAAGGCCGAAGTGATTTCCCAACCTAACCCGCGGCAAAATGCGACGATAGCAGGGCCGGACAAATCCTCACGCTCGCCTTTGGTCACGGAGTCGCTGATGGTAAGGACCGCTACGCGCATTTAGCAAGGCTTCTTCGGGAAACTCACGGCGTGGGGACCGTATCGCGATTGGCTTCGTCCATCAGCCGCATTGCTTCCATCAGCAGGCCGGTCGTGTTGCGCGTTGTAGTCGTCTTTGTCGAGGCATTGGCGGCGTTGAAATCGATCTCGAATTCGCCCGCCGTCCACAAGACAACTTTGTAGACCGCGTCATCGCCCTCAACTTTTCCGATCTTCGCGTCGCGGCACTGGCCGCTCGCAAAATAAAGTTCACCCTGTGCGCCATCGTGTTGCACGATCAACCGGCACGACTTCTGCCCCATTTCGAGCGACTGCATCAGGTCAATCATGCTCATCTCTTCGAGGCGTCCCTGAATGACGCCGGGGCGCGAGGCTTTCTTCTGGAGTTTTTCGAGGTGCAGTCGATCGACAACTTTTTTTGTGATGCGTACGAGGTCTTTAATCAAAAATGGTTTGGTGATGAAATCCTCGACGCCATCCACCAGCGGCCTCAGGCGCTCCTCGATGTCCGGACGGCTGGCCATGAATAGAAACGGGATGTGGCGCGTAGACTCGCGCGCGCGCAGTTTTTCGAAAAGCTGCCTGCCATCTAGGCCGGGCATTTTGTAATCACAAAGAATCACGTCAGGCGGAGCGTCGACGACTTTGAGCAGCGCGTCTGCGCCGTCCGTGGATGATTCCACTTCACAGTAAGGTTCCAGCCCTTTGATAATCAGGTCGCGCACAAGGGGGTTATCATCCGCTAGGAGCAGCTTTACCGTTTTGTGCCCTGTGCCGGTCATCGCGCGCGCCTCGGCGACGGCTTCTGGCGATGGTAGTCCCCACTCTTCCCGCCGGTTTTCTCGGTGAGAACAATGTCCGTAATTTCCATCCCTTTATCGAGGGCTTTGCACATGTCGTAGACTGTGAGGGCCGCAGCGGTAACGGCGACCAGGGCTTCCATTTCCACACCCGTCTGGGCGGCCGTGGTTACAGTGGATCGAACTTCCACGCCATTTTGGCACAGCCGTGCGGTCACATCAATGTGCGTCAATGAGAGTGGATGACAAAGAGGTATCCACTCGGCCGTCTTCTTGGCGGCTGCGATGCCGGCGATTCGCGCCACTTCCAGGGGATTGCCCTTGGGATTTTTCAAGCCACGTACGGCGCTCACGACCCGTGGCTTCATTTTCACAAAGCCCCGCGCCGTTGCCGTTCGCGTCGTCACGGCTTTCTCGGACACGTCAACCATGCGCACTTCGCCGCGTTTGCCGTAGTGGGAGAGCTTTGCCATTGTTCCCGTTTAAACCACATCTTTCCTGACCAAAATCGAAACACTTTCGCCGATATCAATAGTTTCTCGGTCGGGAGGCACCACCAAAAAGCAGTTCGCTTTCGCAAGCGTCGCGATATCACCCGAGCCTTGCCACTTTAGCGGTTTCACTTTGGGCATTGCGCCGTGCCACTCTACGCGGGCGGGCAAAAAATGAGCCAACCCTGGCTTCTCCTTCATTGCTTCCGCCAATCGCGCCTCAACCAAGGGTAGTGGACGCGCCTCCACCCCGCTTAACAAATCAATCGCGGGCGCAACGAACAATTCAAACGTCACCATGGTCGATACGGGATTCCCGGGCAAACCGAACACCGGTTTGCCCTGACATACTCCGAACACTGCAGGCCGCCCCGGCCGGATCGCTACGGCATCGAAAAAGAATTCCGCGCCCATAGCTTTGAGGACGTTCTCGACGAGGTCGTACTTTCCCATCGAGACACCGCCGGAGAGCACTAGCGCATCTTCTTTCAGTCCGCGTTCGATTTTCTCACCCAAATCCTCGATGCGGTCGGCCGCGTTTCCCAGAATTACCGGCTCGCCGCCCGCGATCCGCACCTGAGCAGCAAGCGACACGCTGTTACTGTTACGAATCTGAAATTCTCCCGGTGCTTCGTCGATCAAAACGACTTCGTCGCCGGTGGAAAGTACGGCCACACGCGGACGTTGCGCGCATTGCAATTGAACGGCGCCGACTTGCGCCGCCAAAGCCAGTTCGGCGTACCCTAGGCGCATTCCAGGATTCAGAATAGTTTGCCCGGCGGCTGCCTCACTTCCTCGAGGCACAATGTTCTGACCCGCCAGCGCTGTGCGCTCGAATCGTACGACGTCGCCGTCACGGCTGGTGTGTTCAATCATCACCACCGCATCTGCACCTAGTGGAACCGCAGCGCCCGTCATAATCTGCAGGCAAGTTCCCGAATCCAGCGTATCCCTCACGGTGTCGCCGGCTTTGATTTCCCCCACGCACTTCAGTTGCGCACCCGGCACGGCCTCCATCGAGTGCACAGCGTACCCGTCCCGCGTTGAACGGTTAAAGGGCGGATACTCGCGATCCGTCTTCACCTCCCGCGCTAACACCAATCCTAGGGCCTCCCAGACGCTTACAACAGCTGTCGGGCGTGGACTTCTCCTCCTCCCAATTTGTTCGATGACTGTGTTGCGGGCTTGCTCGTAGCTGAGCATGGGTGAGATTAGTCGACGAAGTTGCGGTCCTTCGGATAAGCCGAGAATCCTCAGGCCGAAGGCCTGAGCTACAACAAATCGGATTAGAGCCAACGAGCCAGCAGCGTCCCCGCCGGCACTATGGTCGCATCCCGCTCCGGCCCGGTCGAAATCATGCCAATCTCTACCTGCAGAAAATCGGAAATAAAACGCAGATAGTCGATGGCCGCCTTCGGGAGCTTGGCGCCCTCTTTCACGCCGTACGTTGTTTCATTCCAACCCGGCAGGGTCTTGTATTCCGGAGTGACGTGCTCGTATTCTTCCGCGAGCGCGGGCATTTCTTTCAGCGAGGTACCCTTGTACTTGTACCCCACACAAACTTGAATTTCGCGCTGGGTATCAAAAACGTCCAGCTTCGTAATCACCAGAGAATCGATCCCGTTGATCATCTTCGCATAGCGCAACACTTGCAAATCCAGCCAGCCGCATCGCCGCGGCCGGCCAGTTACCGCGCCAAATTCTTTCCCGCGCTCGCGGACTTCTTTGGCTTCGAGGTCGGGCATTTCGGTTGGAAATGGTCCGCCACCGACTCTGGTGGTGTACGCTTTCGAAATTCCCAGAACGTTTTTGATCTTCGTTGGCGGCACGCCAACTCCTGTCGAGGCACCACCGGACGTAGCGCTCGAAGAGGTGACGTACGGATAGGTTCCGTGGTCGATGTCCAGCATCGTTCCTTGCGCGCCTTCGAACAACACGGACTTCCCATCATCCAGCGCGCGGTTCAAGAGTTCCGCCGTGTCGCAAATGTACCCGCGAATGCTCTCGCCCAGCTTCAGCGTCTCCTCCACTTCATGCGAAAAATCGATGTCCGCGCCGTACGCACCTTTGGCGAGCCGGTTCTTTTCTGCGACGACGTGGGCGGCTTTCTTTCGAAACAGCTCCGGGTCCAGCAAGTCGCACATGCGCAGGCCACGTCGCGCCATTTTGTCCTCATAGGCCGGACCGATGCCGCGGGAAGTCGTGCCAATTTTGTTTGCACCACGCGCGCCCTCTGCGGCTTTGTCCAGTTCGCGGTGGTAGGGAAATATCAGGTGTGCGCGATTGCTGACGTGCAGGCGCCCCTTTACATCTATTCCTGCATTACAAAGCGTCGCAATTTCCGCCACCAGCGCGGCGGGATCCACGACTGTTCCAGTTCCAATCACCGCATGCTGCTTCGGTCGAAGAATTCCGCAAGGAATCAATTGCAGAACGTAACGGTCTTTTCCGATGATAACGGTGTGACCCGCATTGTGGCCGCCCGCAACGCGCGCAATGTAGTCGAAGGAACCGGAAAGATAGTCGACGACTTTGCCTTTACCCTCGTCGCCCCATTGCGCCCCAACCACTACCACGGATTTCATCCAGGCCCTCTCCTCGACCACACTTCAGCGGCTTAAGAAGCACTTTGCCAAGACTGCTTTGGAAGTCACCGAGAAACGGCAGGTTCTTATCGTAAGCTCGCCTCGCCCTCAACGCAAGCAGCGCGACGCTCATCATCGTTTCGATAAATCTTGATACCGGAAGCAGCTCACGAGGTGATCGTTTACCATGCCCGTGCCTTGCATCAGTGCGTAACAGATGGTCGAGCCGACAAAGCGGAAGCCGCGCTTCTGAAGATCTTTGCTGAAGCCATCGGACTCGGGAGTTTTCGCGGGGATGCGCTTGTGGGTCTTCCAGCCATTTTGTTTGGGCCGGCCACCGACGAAGCGCCAGACGTATGCGTCGAACGTGCCGAACTCTTTTTGAACTTGGAGGAACGCCCGGGCATTTCCGATCGTCGCGTCAATTTTCAAGCGGTTGCGGATGATTCCGGCGTCCCGAAGAAGTTCGCGGACTTTTTTCTTGTCGTAGCGAGCCACTTTGGACGGATCGAATGCGTCGAAGACTTCGCGATACCGCGTGCGTTTTTTCAAAATTGTGTCCCAGCTCAATCCCGCTTGCGCCCCTTCCAGGGTCAGGAACTCAAACCATTTCTGGTCGTCGTGGACCGGCACACCCCACTCTTCATCGTGATAAGGGATGTTCCATTCGTTGCTCGCCCACGGACAACGGACTTTGTCGGTTTGTTGACTTGGTGTCATGACCTCTGTGTTCTCACTCCTAACATACTCCCTACATCTTGTCCGGCGCCGCAATCAGCAAAGGCTGCTGCCAGACATAATGATGCGTTCCCGGAATTGGGCGCCAGCCGTCTGTAGAATTGGCTGCGTCAGCGTTCTTGGTAATTACGGCTTTGGCTCCCACTGAGGAAAAAAGCGCCAGAACTTTCTGCCGTCGCGCCGCATTTGCGGCGATAAACTGCGACTGTTTTTCATCTGGGATTTCCGCGATGATGCGCACGCCCGCGAGGTGCGCCCAGTACCCGTCCAAGCCGGTTCCGATGTATCCGACATCCGTTCCGGGAGGAATTCCCATTTCGTGGAGCCGTTGGGCGACGAGCCAAGGCTCATAGGGCTTGTTGCGCACTACCTCGTAAAGATCGCGCCCGGCGGCCCACGTGATGGCGAGCGTCGGCGCAAGCAGGACAACGAAATGAAAGCGCTTCACCAAGAGCGGCCCCGCCCCGGTGGCGATCTTCATTCGTGACAGCGCCCACATCAGCAGCATCAGCGCGAATGGGGCGACATACCGGAATTCGACTAGGACAAGCGAATACATCGCTAGCGCCGCCATCGACGGCAGGAACACTAGCCATGCCCCGGATGAAGATCTGCTCCATCCAAGTAGCTTTCTCCTGGCAACCAAGATCGTCACCAACACGACCCAAAGCGCGCCGCTCTTTGAAAATATTTTCAGATACATATTAGACGCGCGGAAAAGCGCCCAGGCCTGAGCCGTCACGGAAAAATGTGGTCGCACACCGTCATACCAATAGGAAGGGTCATACCAGGGCGGATAGGATCCCGGTACCGGAGAGGAAAACTCAAAGACGTCTGGGTTCGAGAAGATCTTCCTGCTGGCGTGAAGCGGCGTGCCGGTTCCGGCAGGTTCTCCTTGCCAATGCGCGGATCTCGTCGCGCGGTTCACGAATTCCGCGTAGTTGATGCGCCCTGAATCGCCGAATGTGGGTCTGCCTTTTACGGCCGAAAGCGCGAAAATGAAGGGCAGAGCGATTCCCGCAAAAAGCACAGTCGCGACCAGAGTTCGGAGCGTCGCGGCGAGGAGAGACGAGCTCGCGATACGGCTCAGGCAGAATGCGCTGAACAGAAAGACGAAAGCCAATGGGAACATTGCCGCTTTGGCCAAGTACCCGAGACCCAGCAAGACTCCCAATCCTGCAAACACAATCCAACCGCCTCGCCCGCTGCGAATGCGAAACAGCAGCGCAGTGGCGAGATACACCAGCACCGAAACGCAGAGGTCTGGCGTCACCCACGGAGGGCCCAGCCAAAAATAATTAGCCCACAGAAAAAAGATGCAGCCCCAAACCCACAAGGTGCGAGGGGAAACCGGCAAGTATTTTCCTGCTAGTTCGCCGGCCTGTTCCCGCTGCGAATTCAATTCTTTCAGGAACAATCCAAACGAGGCGAAACTTGCGACGTAAATCGCAAAATTCAGCAGATGTGCGGTCGTAAACTCCCACTGCACCGCTGGATGGAAGAGACGAAAAATGAGGCTTAGCAAAAAGGAATAAACGGGACTCCAGTAAGCGTTGACAAGCTGGTGCAAACCGCCGCGCGCCGTGGCCCAGCCAATTTCGATATACGAAAGGCCGTCGGGGGTTACGTCATTGCGCCGCGCCCACACATTCAACAACCCCAAAACGAGGACCACACACCAAAAAAATAGCCGCGGGTAAGACTCGGAAGGCGTAGCTGCCGGAGAAAACGGAACCCGCTGTTCCTCCAGAGAGCCTCTCAGCTGATGCACTCTTCCTCCGCCGCAACAATTCAATCGTGGCTGGCGCGAAGATTATGTCAGGAGTCTAGTTCGCAGTGGTAGGCGAAACGAACGAGGCCGCAAGAAAAATCGGGACGCCTCGATTGATTCGCGACGCCCCACAATTGATTTGAATTTACGCGATATGCCGTTCCAGCGCCTTGGTGATCTGTTCTTTCGGCACTGCACCGACGATCTGTTCGACGACCTGCCCGTTCTTGAACAGCAGCAGCGTGGGGATCCCCTGGACGCGATAGCGTCCCGCGGAATTCATCGCTTCATCAACGTTGAGCTTCATCACTTTGAGTTTTCCCGCGTAGTCGTGCGCAATCTCGGCCACCGTGGGCGCGAGCATGTGGCACGGACGGCACCATTCCGCCCAGAAATCCACCATCACCGGCTGCGAATTGCTGGCCGTCAAAACCTCGGCTTCGAAATTTCCATCGGTTGCTGACTGAATTGAATTGTCTGCCATGTTCTTTGTCCTCAGCGGTTTACTCGCCTAAGGCGGACCGCTTCGCTCTCCTTATCAGCTTTAGTTATTAGTTAGATGTTCCTGAAGGCTTTTGGTTTCGTCCGGCTTGCCCCGCAGCCTGGGTTCCCTGCCCCGCCCCGCGACCCGTTTCTCCTGAGCCTGAAGCGGCCGTTCTTAAACTTTGCGTAACGGGGGACAATCCGCGAGCGGCCCGTGCGGCCTCATACAGCTTCGCATACTCCGCCGCAGGCGTCTTCCAAGAAAAATCCTTCGCCATCCCGTTCAACTGGATGCGCTTCCAGATCCGCTCATCCATATAATGATGGAGTGCCTGCCGCACCGCAAACAAAAGAGCCTCGCCGGTGTACTCCTTGAATTTGAACCCGGTCCCTATCCCGTGCTCCAGGTCGAAGGGCTCGATGCTGTCGTCCAACCCGCCGGTAGCCCTCACAATCGGCACCGTACCATACTTCAAGCTGTACATTTGATTCAAGCCTGAGGGCTCATAGCGAGAAGGCATCAGGAACATATCCGCCCCCGCCTCCACTTTGTGCGCCAGCGTGTTGTCGTACGCAATCTTCACGCCCACGCGCCCCGGATAGGCCGCCGCTAGCGCCCGGAACAAATCTTCGTACTTGCGCTCGCCCGTTCCCAACACCACCAGTACCACATCTTCGCGCATCAATTCATGCGCTCTCTCAGCAATCAAATCAAATCCCTTTTGATCCGCGAACCGCGAAACGATTCCAATCAGCGGCCGGCCCAAGTGCTCGTGGGACATTCCAAACGATTCCAGTAAATCCTGCTTGCAAACCTGCTTCCCGCTTAAGTCTTTGGCCGAGTACTTCGCCGCGATCAGCTTGTCTTTCTCGGGATTCCACGCGGTGTAATCCACTCCGTTCAAGATTCCCACCAGGCGTTCCGCCCGCGCACGGACGACGCCCTCCAGACCATATCCGTACTCCGGCGTCTGGATTTCCTGCGCGTATCTTCGGCTGACGGTCGTCAAATAATCTGAGTAGACCAATCCGCCTTTCAGTAAATTCACGAAGCCATAAAACTCAAGCCCGCCTGGATGAAACACACCTTGCGGAATTCCCACGCGTTCCAAGACATCCTTTGTGAACTGGCCGTGATACCCCATATTGTGAATCGAGAAGACCACGGGAGTATCTTTCACTACTGGATCATCGCTGTAAGATGTCCGCAGCAACACCGGCACCAGGGCAGTCTGCCAATCCTGGCAATGAATTACATCCGCTGGCCAGACGTGCTTGGCAGTCTCGATCGCCGCGCGACAGAACTCTGCATAGCGCTCCGGGTTGTCGGGATAATCCCCGCTGCTCCCGCCATACAATCCGTCACGATCGAAATACTCCGCATCATCCACAAAGA
The DNA here is from genome assembly GCA_035279725.1 of Candidatus Acidiferrum sp. Taxonomy (GTDB): domain Bacteria; phylum Acidobacteriota; class Terriglobia; order Acidiferrales; family UBA7541; genus Acidiferrum. The sequence continues at coordinate 111,902 of DATEHF010000007.1, read as the reverse complement.
AATACCGCACGCCATTAAGCGTCGTGCCATCGGCGATCGCTGGAAAACGCAGGCGCGTCCCGCCCATCGGAATGGTCAAGCTCGGCATCAGCACCGCCGTGGCCTTCGTTCCGCGGTACCGCGGCAACACCACCGCACACTCGTGCCCCTGCGCCACCAGCGCCTTTGGTAGCGCTTCCAGCACGTCCGCCAAGCCGCCCGTCTTCGAAAACGGCAGCCCCTCTGATGCCACAAACAAAATTCTCACGGTCTTCTCACTAGCGACTCACGTAGAACTACGCAGCTATTTTACGCTATCGCAGTGAATCCCCGCCGTCAATTAAACGGTCCTACTAGGCCCCTGCCTCTGTAGAGGCGCGTTTCAGCGCGTCCGCTTGAATCAACGTAGCCGCGACTTCGCGTCGCCATTCCCGCTTTCCTGCCTATTCGAGATTGCTTCTCCTCTGACTCTGCTAACAAATTCCTCATAAACCGCTCAGGACTTTTTAGCGCATCCCTACCTACTCTATGCATGTACGGGGGCATGCCTTTAAACCCAGCCCGCGTGAGGTGGATATGTCGATTACGGTTTTTCTGGCGTTTTGCATCCTTGGCTGCGACTTCTTGCTCTTACGTCCTGTTCCAGTGGACCTACGGCGAAAAACGCCGGAAACGCGCCCATCGCGTGGCCGCCCGGGCCAAGAAACGCCGCACCTCCTCGATCAATGACGCCAATACTCCCAGGACAGTGCCGTTCCCTGAGCGCGCCATGCAGCACCGCACCGGCTACTTTTGATCTTCCGCCGACGCCGGCTTCTCCAGTTACCTTTTTGTTTCTTCCTTCATCCACGAGTGGTGGCGCAAATAAGCAGGTTGCGGCTGCATAAGAACACAGACCTCTGGGCATCCCCCACATTCGCGTTGACCGAGAATGCCCAGAGACCTGTTGTGTCGCGGCTAGTTTGCTGCGATGCCGTTGAAGCCGGCCTTTGCACCTATACCATCGGCCGATCCCGCGTTCACCAGCGTTCCCTCCTTCTGGATAGCGAAGATGCCGATGGTGCCGTTTCCTGTGTTGAGGGTGTAGAGGAATTTGCCGTCGGCGCTCACCGTAATATCAAGATTGGTGGCTCCGGCAGGATTCGCTCCGGCTACGGTTCCGGCAATCGGCGTCAACGTGCCGCTGGCGCCGATTGCAAAACCGGAAATGGTCGCGGAACCGGCGTTCGATACATACACGAATCGCCCGTCCGGAGTCACCGCGTTCCAACAATTCGCCGCGCCAAACGTGGGAACACTAGCGCTGATCGTCGTGAGCGTTCCATTGGCCTGCACGGCATACGAGGAAATTGCCGAACCGTTGGCCACTCCCGCCGGGCCGGTCTCGGAAACAAGAGCGACCCCATTCGGGGCGAAGCTCGCCGCAAATGTTCCTGGTCCGCCGTTTGTGTTCACCACAATCGGAGCCAATCGCCCATCCGCTTGAACTGCGAACACGTCAATATTGTTTGTCGCCCTCTCCGTCACCACCAGGAACTTTCCGTTGGGACTGAATGCCAGCGATGCCGCTTCCGAATTGTTGGTCGTTAGAAACCGCGTCGATTGCGGGATTTGTTCCAGCCGTCCGTGATCCATCGTAAACCCGACCACATCGCTGCTGCCCCCCACATTAAGAACGTACACCAGGTTTCCGTGCTGTGCCACCGCGTTCGGTTCGCTTCCACCCGAACTCACAGTGTCCTGCAACTCAAGTTCCGAGCCTTCCACGCGAAAAACCGAAACCTGTCCGCTCCCCGCGTTCACCGCGAACAGCAAGGAGTGATCCTGGCTCAGCGTCAGCGATCCCTGCGATTCCAGGGGATCTGTTGTGCCTCCGCTCCCTCTTCCTCCCGTAGCAAATCGCCCCGCTTCGAGCAGCGTCCCATCCGCGGCCCGCTGGAGGGCGATCACCTCGTTTCTCTCCACCGAGTTGTTCATTACGAATACGGCTCTGGCGCTGTCCTTTCCACCTTGATTTTGTTCCCTGGCAAACGCGTGGATTGGCGACATCAGTCCAATCGCCAGCGCGCTCTTCATGAGTTTACGAATGACCCTGTCCATCTAGTGGCTCCTGGTTTCCGTGATTAGCGCGCCGTAGGTGCCAACAGGCGCGAAGGAATACTCCCCCTTCTGACCCCACAACTGCGCCCCCGTGGGAGTCCCCTCCTGTCGGAAGGTTACGGCCCTGGCGTACCCATCCCTATTTCCTGGCCCCGGGTTTTTGCCCTGCTACACTGTTGGCCGCATGGCACGCCAACGACTTGGGCAACATTTCCTTGCCGACTTCCACTGGCGCGAGGAGATCGCGCGGGCTATTCGAGTTTCGCCACATTCTACTGCCCCGCTCCCGCGGGACGATCAGCATTGCTGGATTGAAATTGGTTCGGGGCACGGTGAGATGACACAGCAACTGTTGGCCGCCGGCGCGCCCGTGCATGCCATCGAAATCGACGAGGCATTCATCAGCGGGCTTCGCCGACTGGCGCAAAAATCCACGAATCTCGATGTCGTCGCTGGCGACGTTCTAAGAACCGACATTTCCGCCATCGCTTCAGGCCGCCGGGTCCGCATCTACGGCAATCTTCCCTACTACATAACCTCGCCGATTCTTCACCACCTGTTCACATTTGCGGGCATCATTGATGAAATTCACATCGTCATCCAAACCGAAGTAGCGCAACGCCTAGCAGCCGAGCCTGGGACGAGCGATTACGGCTATCTCTCCGTTGTCACCCAGTTTTACGCGCGGCCGGAATTTGTCTTTGAGATTCCGCAGGAAGCGTTCGACCCGCCACCAGAAGTCACGTCAGCACTTGTAACGCTGCGATTGCCGGGCGAACGGACAAAACTCTCCATTGGCAATCCGGCTCGTTTTCTGGATTTCGCTAAATTGTGCTTTTCGAAGAAGCGCAAAACGCTGGTTAATAATCTGCGGAGTGTCGCCAAACCCGAGCGCGTGCGCGAGACCCTCGCCGCGTTACATCAGCGCACGGACGCGCGCGCCGAGCAACTCGCCGTTTCGCAACTCGCCGCTCTTCAAGCTGGTCTGGAAGGTGCTTGATGGTGGTTCAAGGGACCTTCGAACTCTCGGCAGGAGATTCGTCGCCGCGGATTGCAGTGTTCAGGAGACGATTTCCGTCTCTTTTTTTACGGCTGCGGCCAGACGGTCTGGATAGTCGCTCATGATTCCGTCAACACCAGCGGCCATAAGCATGCGCATGTGCGCGGGATGATTCACGGTCCAGCACACTACCTGTAAATCCTTTTTCTGGGCGGTCGCAATCATCGCCGGCGTGACTAGGTCTCCGCGCACGACGAGTTGCCGTGCGCCGATTTCCACAGCCTTGTCGAGAGGGTTTTCGATCTGGCCGTCGTACAACAAGCCGGTCATCAGCGTTGGTTCAATCTTGCGTAGACTCAAGACGACCGCCGGATCGAAACAAATCACCACCGCACGAGGAATTTCTCCCGATTCGCGCAAGGCGCCAACCAACGCGTGTTCCCCGCCCCATGAGCCACCGGGTTTGATTTCTAAGTAAAACACCACATCGTTTTTCTTGGAGAATTCGAGGATTTCTTCGAGCGTGGGGATTCGCTCACCGCTGAATTCGCTGCCGAACCACGAGCCAGCATCTAGCTTGCGAAGCTCCGCGAGGGTCATGTCGTGGACCGCGCCCTGGCCGTTGGTAGTGCGATTCACAGTGGCGTCGTGGATCGCGACGAAGCGCGCATCGCGCGAAAGCTGCAAATCCGTTTCGATGAACGTGGCTCCGAGCGCAACCGCTTTTTTGAACGCTGCGAGCGTGTTTTCCGGAGCGTGTCCCGATGCTCCGCGATGTCCAATCACCAACACTACGTTACTCCTGCGAATCCAATAGTTTCGAATGAAACTGCACTTGGGCCATTACTCCCTTGAACTCCGAACCTTCGGAGATGCCCCAATTGAAATGCTAGCACTTGCAGCAAGCTTCCTCTCCCGGAGCAAGCACGAATGCACCCACAATCTAACTGCGGAAACAGATCACCCGCTTGCCGCTTGAACCAGCTACCACGCAGAGTTTGTTGCTCCGCTTTTCTGCAATTGACGCGAGATCCGCCGCGCCGTTTCTTTTAATGCTTCAATGATTCTCGGCATGTCCGTTTCGTCGGTTTGTGTCAACGTGCCACTGGCGCCCAGTGCTGCAGTGACGTTTCCCGTAGCGTCAAAGATGGGTGCACCGAGGCAGCGCGCTCCCAGGCTGTTTTCCTCGTCGTCAACGGCGTATCCCGAATTCTTCACGTGCTCCAGGTCGGCGAGGAGTCTTGCGATGGAGGTTATGGTTTTCGGCGTCCTCTTCTTCAATCCTTGTGGCTTCACTAAGGCTTCAATTTCGTGTTTTGGCAGCCAGGCCAGCAGACATTTGCCGACGCTGGTGGAGTGCAAAAACATCCGGCACCCCACCCACGTATTCACCCTAAAAAATCCCGGGGCTTCCACTTTCTCGATGTAAACCGCATCGCCTTGATCCAGGACCGCGAGATGGACGGTCATTCGAATCTTCTCGCTCAGTAATCTCATGAATGACAAGGCCACATCCGTGATATCCAGGTTGGCCTGCGCGTCGCCGCCGAGGCTCAAGATTTTCAAACCCAGGCGATACCGTCCCGTTTCCGATTCACGGCGCAAGTAGCTGCGTTTTTCAAGGGTTCGAAGGATGTAGCTCGCGGAGCTCTTCGGAATACCGAGCTTGCGGCTGATTTCCGCATTGGTTAGTCCTTCGCGGCGTTGGGCGGCGGCTTCGAGAATATTGAGCGCACGCTCGACGGCGGTGGCGGGACTGGTTTCCTCGGCGGGCATGGTGGCTCCTCGATAAGAAACAGCTATCGCCCAAGTATAGAATAAGTGTTCAGAATACCGAACACAATATTGCCGTAGAAAAGAGGCGCGAGTACACAGGCTGGGCCGGGTCCGAACATGTGTTCAATATGCTGAACATATGGGATTAAGGAAGGAAAGAACTCACCGATGGTGTGCAAATCTATCGACTCAGCGTCCGCCTTTTTCCACGGAATTCCTGGCCACGAGGAAAGCCCCTCGTATCTCCTTGAGAGAATGGGCCTTAAAAACAGGTACTTTGATCCGATTGGCATTCCAATTGCCGTTGCTAATTGGCAGCTGGCTTGATTCGAATTTGCAGCGGAAAGGATTATTCTCTCATGGCTACTGCTACTAGGCCGAATCCAGCGCTCGCTCCCCTGCCGTTTTCGAATCGCATTGTGCCTGTGAATTCCGCTCCGGCAGATTTCGATCCGGCTCGTGATCTTCCACAAGGGTTTCTGGAATTTCTGGCGCCGCTGCATGCGGCCCTCACGCTGCGGCAACGCGCTTTGGTTGCTCGGCGCGATTATGCCCTGGCGGAAGCGCATGCGGGCAAGCTTCCCGGTTATTTGCCGCCTTCCGTAGCAACCACGAATTCCTGGCGCATCGAACTTCCGGCGTGGTGCGCGGATCAGCGAAACCAGATGACCGGGCCTGCCGATGATGCCGATCTTGTTGTAAAGATGCTGAATTCTGGTGCTCCCGGAGTAATGCTCGACCTGGAAGATTCCACCGCGAATTCGTGGGAATACAACGCGCGCGGCGTCCAAAATATTCTCGAAGCGCTCGCGGGCCGGCTTACTTACTTCGACCGCAAGCGCAACAAGACGGTGGGGATAAATCCCAGTTCTACTGTCATCTTCACGAGGCCCCGCGGCTTGCATTTGCATCAGGCTGGTGTTCTGCCGGGGGATTTGTTGCCAGCTTCGCTCTTTGACGTCGCGATGGTGGCTTACCAAGTGGACTTCGGCGCGATGAAGCATCCGCTGTGCATTTATATTCCGAAATCCGAATCGGCCGATGAAGCGCTCTGGTGGCGGGATCTATTCCAAATGATCGCGCGGCTCAAGGGCCGGCCGACAAATTCCATCAAGTGCATGGCGCTGGTGGAATCGCATCCGCTAGCCTTTCAAATGGAAGAGTTCGCCTGGAACCTTCGCGACCACATCGTGGGGCTGAACCTTGGCCGCTGGGACTATATGGCCAGCCTAATCCATTTCAATCTCGAGAATCCGGAATGGGTGCTTCCCGACCGCAATACGATTCCGCACAACGTCTCGTTCTTCCAGAATTTGCGCAAACTTTTGCCGGACATCTGCCACAAGCACGGGATGCTGGCGATTGGCGGAATGACCGCGCTTTATCCCAGCCGCGAAGATGCGAAGTTAAACGCACGGGCGCTGAAAGCCCTCGCGGAAGACAAGAAGAATGAATCGAATTCGTTGATGGACGGCGCGTGGACGGGACATCCCGATCAAAACGAAATCGCCGTGAGCCAGTTTCCTGCTCCGAACCAGCTTCAGACGCGGCCGGCGAATGTGAGTACCCACACGAACCTGCGGCCGCTCCCGACAGCCGTGGGCAAACACACGTTGGCTGGAACTCGCGCTGCGGTGCGTACGGTTATTCGCTACCGCAACGGTGTTTTGAACGGCAAGGGCGCGAGCCTGCTCGATGGCTACATGGAAGACCTCGCAACGGATCGAATCTACCGTTTGATGATCGCGCAGCGCATGAAGCATTCAGACGAAGTGGAGATTCTCGGTGAGGCAGGCTTGCCGATTCGACACACGCCGGAATTGATTCGTGACCTTTTTGAGGAAGAGCTCGACCGGCTGATGCGCGAGAACGCGAATTATAGCGATCCGCAGATGGCAGCCACAATTCGAGAGGCGCGCAGGATGAGCGAAGAGATGATTTTGCGCGAGGAATTTAATCCCGCGTAAGACGGACGTGCATTACCGGGCCAACTGAGGAGATTAGAAAGGCAAGGAGTCGCAATGTCAGCAAATGGAACGAACGGCACCAACGGGAACGGCAATGGGAACAAGCGTAATGCACTCTCTTGCTGGACCACGGATTCGCGCTGGTCTGGCATCACGCGTCCTTACTCCTACTCGGATGTCGTTCGCCTGCGCGGCTCGATCCAAATCGAGTACACGCTGGCGCGGCTTGGAGCGGAGCGGCTGTGGAATCTGATGCACACGGACGCGTACGTTCCGGCGCTCGGTGCAATCACCGGCAATCAAGCGATTGAAATGGTGCAGGCCGGACTGAAAGCGATTTATGGGAGCGGCTGGCAAGTGGCCGCCGACGGCAATACCGCGGGCGATGTTTATCCGGACCAGAGTCTCTACCCATGCGATTCCGCGCCAAATCTGGTGAAGCGCCTCAATCGCGCGCTGATGCGGGCAGACCAGATCGAATCGGCGGAAGGCAAGAAGTCCGGGACGTACTGGTTTGCGCCGATCGTCGCGGATGCCGAAGCCGGATTTGGTGGATCGCTAAACGCTTACGAACTGATGAAAGCAATGATTGAAGCAGGTGCGGCGGGCGTTCATTTCGAGGATCAACTTTCGTCTGCGAAAAAATGCGGGCATCTAGGCGGCAAAGTTGTTGTACCGACGCGGGAATTCATCGAGAAGCTGGTAGCAGGACGCTTGGCGGCCGACGTCTGCGGCGTGCCGACGATTCTCATCGCCCGCACCGATGCCAACTCGGCAGGACTCTTGCTTTCCGACGCGGATTCGCGCGACCGCGAATTCATTTATGGCGAACGCACGCCCGAAGGTTTTTATCAGTATCGAGGAGGCATCGACGCGGCTATAGCGCGCGGACTGGCCTACGCGCCTTTCGCCGACATGCTTTGGTGCGAGACTTCGACGCCCGACCTCGCGGAAGCAAAGAAGTTCGCGGACGCGATTCACGCGAAATTCCCGGGCAAATTCCTGGCGTACAACTGCTCACCATCGTTCAACTGGAAGAAGAAGCTCGACGACGTGACGATCGCGAACTTCCAGCAAGAGCTTGGAAAGATGGGCTACAAATTCCAGTTCGTCACGCTCGCCGGGTTCCACGTGCTGAATATGTCCATGTTCAATTTAGCGCGAGGCTACTCGCAAGCTGGCATGACGGCCTATTCGAAATTGCAACAGGAAGAGTTCGCCGCACAGGAACTCGGCTATCGCGCCGTCACGCACCAGCGCTTTGTCGGCACGGGCTATTTCGACGAAATCGCCCAGGTCGTATCGGGCGGCAACTCTTCTACTACAGCTCTGGCGGGTTCTACGGAAGCTGAGCAGTTTCACGGCGCAGTCCCGCTCGTGCCATCAAATGGTCACTCAACAGAGGCGCACGCCTGAGTCTCGGCACGTTTCATCAGAAAACTGATTCTGGGGCGGGATTTATTCCTGCCCCTTTCATTTTGAGAAGGCGCCCCTGTCGGCGAAACAACATTGACGCTGTCGCCAAGCGCAAACTAGACTTGCGCAAGCTTGGCTCTGCGGAGGCTACCGATGCGGAAATCTGCGCTTGCGTTCTTGGCCCTGGTTTTGACTGGGCTCTGCGCCCTTGCGGCACAGAATTCGCCGACCAGCGAAAAGACTGGACAAGTGATTCTCCGCTGGCTGGGAACCGCAGGGTGGGAAATCAGAGACGGGACTACTGTGATCCTGATAGATCCCTATATTTCGCGGATATATGGACCACAGCCCCCCGGCAGAGCACCGTATGCGCGGACATCGGGAGACACGCGGCCGCTGTATGCGTGGGACGACCTCGCAGTGCCGGACGTAGCGGCCATCGACACGCATATAAAACGCGCTGACTATGTCCTCGTCACTCACACGCATTACGACCACGTCCTGGATGTGCCTCAAATCGCCCTCAAGACTCATGCCGCGGTTATAGGGACCGAGAGTACGGAAAATGTGCTGCGGGCTTATGAGGTGCCCGAAGAGCAACTGATTACCGTACGCGGCGGAGAGGATTACGAGTTCGGGACTTTTTCCCTAAAGGTGATTCCGAGCCTTCACAGTCCCCTGGACCATAAGCATTATTTCAGCTCGGAAATAGCTCCTGCGGGCATGAAAGCTCCGTTAACGTTGCGGCAAATGCATCCGGAGGGCGGCACGCTTGCTTATCTGATTCGAATGCACGGCCATCAAATTCTCGCGTTTGGCGGGATGAACTACATCGAGCGCGAAATTGAGGGATTGGAGCCGGAGGTTGTGCTGGTGGGTGCGGCGGGCTCTCGGAAGGAAAATTACGATTACGCTGGGCGGCTCATGCGTGCCTTGCATTTTCCAGTGCTCGTTCTGCCCACGCATTGGGATAATTTCACGGCCCCGTTTGAGGCCTCGCAGCAGGCTTCCGTTGACGCTCTGCAATCTTTTATCGAAGAAATAAAAACGGCTTCCCCGAAGACGCAGGTGATCGTACCAAAGTATTTCGAGGCAATTCCGTTAGGAGTCGCCAAGCATTAAAGTATGCGAAAGCCCTTGGTTCCAAATTAGACGCTGGGCCAAGACTGGCCGTCGGAATAAGAGCGGCGCCTGTTGAGCGTTGGCGACGGGGCATAGCCGGTGGATGTTGAGTTCTTCATCACGGCTTGGAAGGCCTCGTGGAAAGCATCCATTTCTTGTTGGGTGCCTACGGTGATGCGCACGTGGGTAGGCCAGACGGGCCACGGACGCCCGATGTAGACGTTGCGCTTCGCCATGCCGTCGATGATTTCTTTCGCGGGACGCTTGGTCTCCAGCATGAAACAGTTGGACTGCGACGGAGTGAAGGTATAGCCCTGGCTGGAGAGCCGATCAAAAGTTTTCTGCCGGATGCTGGCGTTCAACTGCTTGCGTTCGGGAACAAGATGCTCGTGCCGCAGGCTGGCGGTCGCGGCGGCCAGCGCTGTGATTGGCATAGCACTCCAGCCGCTAAAATTCCCCAGCTTTGCCAGAAGGTCTGGCCGGGCGATGGCCGCGCCGCAGCGAATTCCCGCCATGCCGTAAATCTTCGAAAAAGTTCGCAGCACGATCACATCCTGATCGGCTTTCACCAGGTCGAGAGCGCTCGTGCCGTCAGAGAAATGGATGTAGGCTTCGTCGACGAGCACGATCGAACCCTTTGGTTTCGCGGCAAGAAGTTGCTCGATATCAGAATGCGATGTCATGGTGCCGGTAGGATTGTTGGGCGTACAAACATAAAAGAGTCCGGCATCCGGTGCGGCCGCAAGCATGGCTTTGATATCGTGCGCATACGACTTGGTCAGCAGAGTTTTCACGACGCGTGCCCCGGAGACGCCTGCCGCCTTCATGCCCGCCTCGTAGCCGGGATCGGCAGTGACGTAGCTCTTCGTTGGCGAGGTGAATGCAAGAACCGAGAAATGCAACGGCTCGCTGGAGCCTGGAAATACGCGCAGATATTCGGGCTTTATGCCTTCCATCTCCGCAAAGGTTTTCACAAACTCGTCGTGCAGCCAGTAGGAATAACGGCCACCCTGCGGCGCCAAATCCACGATGGCCTTCCGCGCGGCGTCGCAAGGACCGAGAGGATTTTCGTTGGCGTCAATGATTACCGCGCCGGGATGAAAAACATGGCGCTCATCTGCTGCAAGGGTCGCCTCGGTGGCGATGCGGAAAGCCATCGCTGCGGTGGCGGCAGCCGACAATTGGAGAAACGTCCTCCGCGAACCATTGGAAAGAATTTCTTGGCTCTTCATATGGTAATCCTCCGACGCGCAAGTCTTTGCGGAAAGGTCCTGCTCCGTTAGCTAGGCAGCAAGAACGGCAGGACGAGGATTTCGCCCGGCCTGCGAGCCACTATAGCACTGAACCGAGGGAGGAATTAAGCAGGAATTTGTATTAAGCACCAATCGATCCCCGCTCCGGAATCCTGGATGGCGAGCAACGAAAAATTTGATGGCTGAGACCGGATAGAATCTTCCTCAAGGGACGGATTAAGCTTTCATTTGGGCAATCACTGTGCCCATTGAGAGGCCGCATGACGCAGGCAGTTAGGAAGATCGCCACGACATCCATTGAAGAGAGAATCGCCGCGGTGGATTGGAAGCGCGCAGAAGCGTCGCTTTCGGAAAGCGGGTATGCGGTCACCGATCCGATTCTGACGGCTGCGGAATGCAAATCTCTGGTCGCCTTATTCAACCATGAGATCCATTTTCGCAGCCACGTCATCATGGAACGATATCGATTCGGCGTTGGCGACTATAAGTATTTCGCTAATCCGCTTCCAGAATTAGTCGTAGAGCTCCGCAGCAGCGCCTATCCGCATCTCGCAGAAGTCGCCAATCAGTGGGCCGAGATGCTTGGTGAAAATGACCCGCGATATCCCCGAGAACATGCCTCTTTCCTGAAAACTTGCCACGACGCCGGGCAGACGAAGCCTACGCCGCTGATGCTTCACTACGAAGCCGGCGGGTACAACTGTCTTCATCAGGATCTTTACGGCGAAGTCAACTTTCCGCTGCAAATGGTCTTTCTGCTTGGCCAGCAAGGCCGCGATTGGGAGGGTGGAGAGTTCGTCCTTGTCGAACAGCAACCTCGTGCGCAGTCAAAGCCGCAGGTGGTGGTAGCAGATTGTGGTCAAACGATCATTCTTACGACGCGTTACCGCCCGGTGAAAGGCTCGCGCGGTTGCTACCGCGTGAATCTGCGCCATGGGGTGAGCCGCGTGCACCGCGGCACTCGGTACACACTAGGGATCATTTTTCACGACGCAAAATAAGCGTGCGGCCATTCGCTAGAATTCTTGTTGTCCGAATCCGCACTACCATTCCCAATACCGGGCACCTACATCTTTACTCCAGCCTAGCGCCCGGATTAAGTCGTTCTCGCTCAGCGACCTAACTGATCGGGCGATGGCCGACGACTTGCCAATGCAATCTAATTGTATTTGGAGGTCTGACGATGGGCACACTCGCACAAAACCTGCGCTACGCTGTGCGCACGTTGGGTAACAACCCTGGCTTCGCGCTCGTGGTCGTCCTAACGCTGGCTCTGGGGATAGGCGCAAACACGGCTATTTTCTCCGTCGTTTACTCGGCGCTGCTTCGCCCTCTGCCTTATCGCGAACCCGACAAACTCTTCCATCTCGGCGAGTCGCGGATTCAAGACGATAACAGCGCGAACGGTGCTCAGGCTTCCTATCCTGACTATTTGGATTGGAAACGCACCGCGAAAGGCGTCCAGTCCTTTGCCGCGTATAGCGGCGATGCGTTCACGCTTTCCGCAAACGGCGAACCAAAGAACACCTTCGCCGCGCAGGTGACTCCCAATTTTTTCTCCACACTTGGCGTCAGACCCGCGCTCGGCCGCGACTTCCTCGAGAACGAAATGCTGGCCGAGGACGATCCGCACGTGACGATACTCACAGACGCCCTTTGGCGAACAGAATTTGGAGGCGATCCGAACATCATCGGGCGCGTCATCCATTTGAACGGCAAGCCCGTCACGATTGTCGGCGTGCTTCCGCGCGATTTTGAATTTGCGCCCGCCAACTCAGCTCCGCTTTGGGTCCCGATTCACCAGACGGGAGATCCCATCACGCGAAGAAGCCTGCGCTGGCTCAGCGTCTTCGGACGGCTTGCGCCGGGCGTTTCGCCTGATCAAGTTCGCGCAGAAATGGTGAGCATCAACGCACAGTTGGCGCGCGAATATCCAAAAGAAAACGGCTCTACATTCTTTGTAATGGAAAGCCTTACGGAAAGAATCGTGGGCAAGATCCGGCCAGTTCTGCTGATTCTCTTAGGGGCGGTAGGTTTTGTATTGCTGATCACTTGCGGCAATGTGGCCAACCTGCTCATGACTCGCTCGATCGGGCGACGCAAGGAATTTGCAGTGCGTTCGGCTCTGGGAGCGAGCCGTGCCAGCATGCTTTCCCAGTTGCTGACAGAAAGCCTATTGCTCTCGTTTATCGGCGCCGGCGTTGGCCTTCTCTTGGCTCAATGGGGCGTGAACTTGCTTGTGGCAGCGATCCCTGAAACTCAGTTGCAAGCTATGCCGTATTTGCGAAACGCGGGGCTCAACCTGCCAGTCCTCGTGTTTCTCTGTGGAGTCACAGTACTGACGGGAATCCTCTTCGGGCTGGCGCCAGGGTTGGAGGCTTCGCGGAGTTCTCTGAATGATGTTTTGAAAGATGAATCGCGTGGCGGCACCAGCATGGGTCACGCGCGGCTCCGAAACGCGCTCGTCATTGCGGAAATCTCAATATCTCTTGTGTTGCTTGTCGGCGCGGGCCTCCTTCTCAAGAGCCTCCATGCCCTTCTGGGACAAGATCCCGGCTTCAACCTACACAACGTTTTGACCTTCTCGGTAAACTTGCCGGATTCCACTTATCCCAGCGATAAAACTTCTCCCTACTACAGCGCGGCGGCGGTCCACTTCGATCACGAATTCACCCAGCGTCTCCGCGGCTTGCCCGGAGTCGTTGACGTTAGCCAGACCTCCGCTATTCCCGTCAGCGGCGGAAGCGGTACGATTCGCTTCGTTATCGAAGGACGCACCACCGCGCTTGGCCAGGAAGACGAATGCCAAATCATGACCGTCAGCACGAGTTATTTTTCTTCCTTGAAGATCCCGCTTGTTGACGGCCGGTTCTTTACGGCAAACGATTCCAAGGGTGCTCCCGGAACTGTTGTCGTAAGCCGCGCCTTCGTCAAAGCCTATATGGCAGGAGAAAATCCGATCGGCAAACGTATTCGTTTCACCTACAGCGCGAAGAATCCCTTCCTTGAAATTGTGGGAGTAGCCGCGGATACCGCGTCCGTCGATCTCGCGGCGCCGCTGCCTCCCATCATTTACACATCGAACGATCAAGGTCCGAATACCTTCCTGAGTTACATGGTGCGCACGGCCGGCGAACCCGTAGCGTTTGTCGGGGCTGCCCGGGCCGCTTTGCAGCAAATGGACCCCGAGCTCCCGATGATTCAACCGCAATCCCTGGAAGAAGTGGCCAATCAGTCTCCTTCGGTTTTCCTGCGGCGCTATCCTTCCTACCTGATTGGAAGTTTTGCCGCGCTGGCGTTGATTCTAGCCATCGTAGGATTGTACGGACTGATCGCACACCTGGTGCTTCAGCGCACTCGAGAAATTGGCATCCGTGTGGCCCTGGGCGCGCAACGCCGCGACATCATGAGAATTGTCCTTCGCCAGGGAATCCGCGCCACTCTGGCGGGCGTCGCCATCGGCGTCGTCGCCGGCCTCTTGCTCACCAGGTTGCTGAGCAGCTTGCTGTATGGAGTCAATCCGGGCGATTGGCTGACGTTCTTAAGCGTAGCTGTTCTCTTGCTCGCCGTTTCACTGGTTGCGTGCCTGATCCCCGCCCTCCGTGCCATGCGAGTCGATCCCATCGTGGCTCTGCGCTACGAATAATTCTTTACACAGCAATGCTGGGTCCTGTCCGTTTGCGAAACGACGCATTCCGCAGCCGGACATACTGCCTGCGATAGATTCTGCCAACCGGCAATAAGCCTCGTGAAATCAGCAAAGTACTGAGGGAGCCGGTGGAACCGAGGTTGCACTTAAGGGCTCAAGGCTTACTTTGTCTCCTTCACTGAGAGAATCGAGGCACCATGGGAACGCTTTTTCACGACGTCAAGGTCGCCATCCGGATGATGATCAAGAATCCCGGTTTCAGCCTGGTGGTGATGCTGACGCTGGCGCTCGGCATTGGAGCGAACACGGCGATTTTCTCCGTTGTTAACGGCGTGCTGCTTCGGCCTTTGTCTTACAAGGATTCTGGAACGCTTGTAAATGTTTGGGGAAAGCTCGACAAGGAAGGCATTCCCCAGCTCTGGTTTTCGGAGCCTGAGTATTGGGATTTGCTCGACCGGAACCAATCCTTCTCGGAGCTTGGCGCTTATTCCCTCGGCAACAGCGCCAATTTGACCAGCAACGACTCTCCACCGATGCAAGTGTCCACACCCGCCGCCAGCGCGACCCTGTTTCAAATCCTTGGCATTCAAACGACACTCGGCAGGACATTCACCGTCGATGAAGATCAGCCCGGCCATGATCACGAAGCGCTTCTCAGCTTTGCGCTATGGAAGAGCCAGTTCGGCGGCGACCCGCAGATCCTCAGCAAGTCTATCCAGCTCGATGGTCAGGCGTGCGCGATCGTCGGAGTCCTCGGCAAAGAGTTCTCTCTCGGGGGCAAGTCCGATTTGTGGGTTCCGCTCGGCCTAGACCGGGCCAAACCGTTGAATCGCGGCTCGCACTACTTGCACGTCACGGGTAGATTGAAGCCGGGCATCAGATTTGCGCAAGTGTCCGCGGAGATGGACCGCTTTGCGAAGCAGCTCGCAGCCGAGTATCCCAACAATTACCCTGCAAGCGGCGGTTGGGGGATGTTCGTCGTTCCGCTCAAAGAGCAGCTTGTCGCCAAGGTCCGGCCGGCGCTTCTCGTTCTATTGGGCGCAGTGGCCTTCGTTCTCCTCATCGCTTGCGTCAACGTGGCAAATTTGCTGCTGGCGCAAGCTTCGGCGCGCGAGAAGGAGCTATCCATTCGGGCGGCGATGGGGGCCGGGCGCGCACGAATCATTCGGCAGTTTTTGACGGAGAGCATGGTTCTCGCCGCCGTGGGAGGCGTGCTTGGCCTCTTTCTGGCCTACTGGGGTGTTTCCGCGCTGCGCAGCCTCGTTCCTGACAATATCCCGCGCATGGACGAAGTCAGCGTGGACCCGCTGGTTCTCGGTTTCACACTCGGAATTTCCTTATTGACGGGCCTGGTTTTCGGATTAGCTCCTGCCTGGCATGTGAGCCGCGCGAATCTGCAGGATTCGCTGAAGGAAACGGGACACAGCACTTCTGCATCAAGCGGGACGCGGCGTCTGCGCGACGCCCTGGTGGTGTGGGAAATCGGGACGGCCGTGGTGCTTTTGGTCGGCGCGGGTTTGATGATCCGAAGTTTTCAGCAACTTTTGGAAGTCAGGCCCGGTTTCGCGCCGCAGCACCTCCTCTCGATGAGGCTTTCTCCACCGGCAAAGGCGTACCCAGATGGAACACCCTTAAATTCTTTCTACCAGCGACTTCTGGACCGGGTGAAAGCGATTCCCGGAGTGCAAGCCGCCTCTGCGGTTTCTGAATTACCCCTGAGCAACTCGTATTCTTCTGGATCGACGTTCGTGGAGCAGACAACGGCGGCGGACCTCCCGCGATACGCTCCATTCAATAATTTGCCCTACATCGAAGCGGATTACCGCACAGTTGCGCCCGGGTATTTCGAGACCATGCAGATTCCTCTAGTGCGCGGCCGATTTCTGAACGATGCGGACACCAGTGACTCGCTTTTCGTTACGGTCGTGGACGGTGATTTCACGAAACGGTTCTGGCCAAATCAGGACCCGATCGGCAAACGCATCTCGATCAATACGGTACCTAATTCCAAGCCCCCCATGCCTCAATGGTGCACCGTTGTCGGCGTAGTAGGCCATGTGAAGCACTACGGCCCGGACGTAGAAGGGCGGGAGCAAGCCTATTTCCCCGTTACTCAGAGCCCTTTCTTTCGCAGCATGTACCTTACCGTGCGCACCGCGCTCGAACCGGCCACCGTGACCAATTCCATCCGCCAGCAAGTGTTGGCCCTGGACAAGGACATGCCGATCTATGAGGTCAGCACAATGGACCAGTTGCTCTCGAACTCCGTCGTTCAGCCGCGTTTCAACTTGACGCTGTTGGTGACTTTTGCCGCGCTCGCACTCGCGCTCGCCGCGGTGGGAATTTACGGCGTGATGTCCTACACCGTTACCCAGCGCACCCATGAAATCGGTATCCGCATGGCCCTGGGTGCTCAAGGCGAGGACGTCCTGCAGCAAGTGCTTAAAGAAGGCGCGTGGCTGGCAGGCATCGGCCTCGCGCTCGGCTTGGCCGGCTCGCTGGCGGCCGCACGGCTGATGGCCTCCCTGCTCTTCGGCATTAAACCGACAGATCCACTGACCTTTGCGGCCGTCGCCGCGATACTTGCTGGCGTCGCGCTCGCGGCGTGCTACATACCTGCGCGGCGCGCCACCCGCGTCGATCCCTTGGTCGCGTTGCGATACGAATAGGTATCGGCGGTTGCAGTGCGCTTCCATGGCGGTTGAAATTGAAGGCCTTTCAGCAAGACGAGTTCGCGGCGCGACCGATTGTTACTCGTGGCGGCCGCCGAGTTCGCGCACGATCGAACCAACGAAGGATTTAGCGTCGCCGAATAGCATGAGCGTCTTGTCAAGGTAGTAGAGCGGGTTCTCGATCCCAGCAAAACCGGCACCCATACTGCGCTTAATGACCATTACTGTGCGCGCCTTGTCGACGTCCAGAACCGGCATGCCGAAAATCGGGCTGGAGGCATCGGTACGAGCAGCGGGATTGGTCACGTCATTCGCACCAATCACCAGGGCGACGTCGGTTTGCGGAAAATCTCCGTTCACGTCTTCCATGTCCAGCAATTTGTCGTAGGGAATGTCCGCTTCGGCGAGCAGGACATTCATGTGTCCCGGCATGCGGCCGGCGACTGGATGAATTCCAAACTTGACGTCGACTCCGCGTTTGGTGAGGGCGTCGTACAACTCGCGGACCTTATGCTGAGCTTGTGCCACGGCCATTCCGTACCCCGGCACGATAACCACCTTGTTTGCCGCTGCGAGAATCGCTGCAGCTTCCTCCGGCGTTGCGCTGCGCACGGGCCGCGCCTCTTGCTTGCCTGCGCCAGACGACTGCTCCTGTCCAAAGGCACCGAAAAGCACGTTGGTGAACGAGCGGTTCATGGCTTTCGACATGTTGATGGAGAGAATGAGGCCGGAAGCTCCGTCGAGCGCGCCCGCAATGATCAACAATTTGCTGTCGAGCACGAAGCCCATCGCCGCCGCGGAAAGCCCGGCGTAGGAGTTCAAAAGCGAGATCACCGTCGGCATATCGGCGCCACCGATGGGGATGATCATCATCACGCCGAAAAGAAGGGGAATTCCGACGATCAGCGGGAAGAGCTGCGTCTTTTCCGGATGCGCTACCAGTATTCCCGCGACAACGATCGCCACACCCAGCAGTCCGAGGTTGACAATGTTTTGCCCTTTGTAGGTGATGGGGCGTTGCGGCAGGACTTCTTGCAATTTTCCCGCGGCCATCAAACTGCCAGTAAACGTAAGCGATCCGAGAATGACTTCGAGCGAAAGCACGCCCATTATGAAGCGCGACACATCGGGCGTGCGCAAATAAAACTCGGCAGTGCCAACAAGTGTCACGCAAAGCGCGCCAAAGGCGTGGCTAAGGGCCGTCCGCTGCGGCACCGCCGTCATGGCCACTTCGCCGAGGGGAATGCCGATGATCGTCCCTAGCCCCAGGGCGATGACAATCCATTTGTATTCCACGATGCCGTGGTGCAGCAGTGTGCCGGCGATGGCCAGCAGCATGCCCAGTTCACCCGCAAAGACGCCGCGGCGCGCGGTCGTCGGAGAACTCAACCACTTGAGCGCAAGAATAAAAAGCGCGGTAGCAATCAGGTACGTGATTTCGATGATAGTTTCCAAGCCGGGCAGGTTGGTCATGGCTTCTTCGGCCCGCTGGCTTTGAACATTTTCAACATGCGGTCGGTGATGAGGAATCCGCCGACGATGTTGCTCGTCGCCGCGACGATGGCGATCGTTCCCAGAACCTTCGCCAGCGTCGCGCCTCGCGCGTGGTATTCACCGGCGAGAATGATGGCGCCGACCACCGCGATGGCATCGAGTGCGTTCGTCAAGGACATCAATGGCGTGTGCAAAAGCGGCGAAACGCGCCGTATCACTTCGAACCCGATAAACGCGGCCAGCATGAAAACGTAGAGGCTGGTAAGCAGGTCCAGCTTCATGATTTCGCCACCTCCTTGGAACCGGCCGGCAGCGCCGGGAGCGCGAAGAACTCTCGCACGCGCGCATTGACCACTTCCTCGCCGTGCGTCAGCATCGTTTCCCGCACAATCTCATCTTCCATGTTGAGTTGCAGCTTGCCGTCTTTCACTAAATGCAGCAGGAAGGCGGTCACGTTTCGCGCAAACATCTGGCTGGCGTGATAGGGCACGGTGCTGGCCAAATTGAACCAGCCGATGATGGTCACTCCATGCTCGACGACGATCTCGCCCGGCCGAGTAAGCTCGCAGTTGCCGCCGCGCTCGCCCGCCAGATCGATGATCACCGATCCCGGCGCCATGCTCGCGACCATTTCCTTGGTCACCAGAATCGGAGGCTTCTTCCCCGGGATGACCGCGGCACTGATGACCACATCGCTTTCCGCAACGACTTTTCCAAGCAATTCCCGCTGCCGCGTGTAGAACGTTTCATCTTGCGCCCGCGCGTAACCGCGAGCATCCTCAGCGTCTTTGGCCTCGATGGGAAGCTCGACGAACCGGCCGCCGAGACTCTGCACCTGCTCTTTCGCGGCGGGACGAAGGTCGTAGGCGGAAGCGACAGCGCCAAGACGGCGCGCCGTGGCAATCGCCTGCAATCCTGCCACGCCCGCCCCAATCACAAAAACGCGGCCCGGAGTAATGGTGCCCGCCGCTGTGGTCAGCATCGGAAAAATGCGCGGCGAAGTATCCGCCGCAAGCACGACGGCTTTGTAACCGCAGATCGTGGCCATGGAGGAGAGCACGTCCATGCTTTGCGCACGAGTCGTCCGCGGCATCAATTCCACCGAGAAAGAAGTGACTCCTTTGGAGGCGATCTCCTGAATCGTCTCGATAGAGCCCAACGGTCTCAAAAAACCGATGAGTACCTGGCGATTGCGAAAGAGAAGAACGTCGGCTTTGCCGGTCTTGTCGTTGGATCCGTAGCAAAGAACTTGCACCAAGATGTCGGCGGTGCGAAACACCTCGGAGCGGTCAGAGATGACTTTCGCGCCCTTCGCCGCGTAGTCCGCGTCCGGATAACCCGCGCCAATTCCGGCTCCCGCCTCAACCACTACTTCCAAGCCTGCCTTCGTCAAATTGGGAATGGCTGCCGGCACCAGCGCCACGCGGCGCTCACCTGGAAAGCTCTCTCGCAGCACACCGACAATCATGAAGCTCCCTCCGTTCTAAAAACCAAAACTGTTGTTGGAAAAGGGCAATAGTCCGGGGAATAAAACTCAATCCATTTCAAGGAGCGGCAGCCCTCCGCTGGTTCAAGCACCCAAATCATACACTCATGGGTGCCAATTTTGTCAGATCACACTGACGCTGCCCAAGGACGCGAACCGTTTCATTGTTCGGCGGCTAACCTCGAAAATAGTGCCGTATTTCCGTGCGAAGACAAAAAAGAGGGACCGCTTGCCGGCCCCTCCTTTGCAGCTTGCGAACTCCGGATAAAACGTAGGGGCTTTAGTTGCTCCCCTGCACTTTATCGGAAGGCGTGGCAGCCGCGGACGCCTCGCCGATGGACAGTTCATACTTCTTGCCACCGAAGAAAATCGCCGTCAGCGCCTTGTTGCCGGCCTGGTCGGCGTTGGTGGAATAGCCATTCGCGGTTCCGGCTTTCTTTAGCGTTACAAGTTGCCCCGGCACTTTGGCTACCGTGTCGCTTCCGTTGGAAATGCTGACTTCCACGCTCGGTCCGTTTCCAGTCCATTCCACTTGATACTTGCCGGCCGGTAGCTGTTTGCCGGCGACCGTGATGGTCTCGTCGACCTTCAGCGTACCCTTGTTGGAATTTCCGGCGATGGCAGCGGATGCGAGCAGCAGGGAAAATGCCAGAAGGCCTGCGCGAAATTTTATCTTTCTCATAAGACTCTCTCTTCCTTTTGTCTGGCCTCGCGGAATTAAGATGCCTCATTCCCACGGGGACAAGAGTGATTTTGACTGCATTCTATCTGACAGGAAAAACCACGATTTGGTTACGTCTCAAAGCAGCAAAAGAATTGCAGGAATGCATTAGAAAATCGATTTGTCTAAAGCCTTAATGGCTCGGTAACCAAGAATATATCTTGTTGTAGCTAGCTATGATTGGCGCCCGATGCAATGGCATGTTCTCCGCATTCGGCCTTCACTTTCGGCGGTTTCTCTTCCAAGTTATACTCCGTCGATGCGTTTCAGCGGCCGTTCCGCTCGTTTGACTCTCATCGCCTCTGTGTTCGCGATGCTGCCCGCATTGCTGGCATCACAAGAGGCTCCCTGGCAAAAAGAGACGGCTGCCTGGCGTGAAGAGCACAAAGCGGACCTCCTTAAGCCTGACGGCTGGCTCTCTCTCGTTGGTCTAGAATGGCTCCAGCCCGGCGACACTTCCGTGGGCTCGGCCGCAGACAACAAAATTCATTTCGCCTCTGGCCCAGCGCACCTCGGCATCCTGCACCTCGAGGGCGAAACCGTCACCCTGAACCCGCCCCCGGGAGGATTTCCTTCAGACTTGCTAGTGGCCGGGGCTCCAGCAAAACCGCAATCTCTGCACGCCGAAGGCAATAAAGATAAACTTTCCCCCCGCATCTCCATAGGCGATCTCAGCATGTATGTGATCCGCCGCGAGGCGCGCTTCGCTCTTCGCATCAAGGACGCTCATTCTCCCGCCATCGTTGGATTTCATGGCCTGAAGTGGTACGCGCCGGATCCGAATTATCGCGTCACCGCCAAGTGGATTCCGTACTCCCCTCAAAAGAAAATCACGCTCGCTACACTCGTCGGCACCAGCTATGAGCAGCCCGTGCCAGGCGCCGCGGAATTCACTCTGGCGGGAAAAACCTTCCGTTTGGAACCGGTTCTCGAGGATCCTGCTGTCGCCAAGCTTTTCTTCATCCTGCGCGATACGACCAGTACCTCCACCACCTACGGGGCTTGCCGCTTTCTCTACGCAGGCTTCCCCACCAACGGCCTCGACCAACACGGCGAGTTGGTGCTCGATTTCAACCGCCTGGAGAATCCACCTTGCGCTTACACTCCTTTCTCGACCTGCCCCCTCCCGCCTCCCGGCAACCGCCTTCCTATAGCTCTTCCCGTCGGCGAGCAGCGCTACCACGACTGAAGCCACTCTCTTTCTCACTCAGTGGCCCTTGCGCTCTGTGTTCTCTGCGACGTCCCTTCGCAAGCGCCTTATTACTTGGCGCGTTGGTTTTGAAATTCAGCGCGGACTATCGGAGAATAGAGGTGTACCTCGAAAATGAATTCGCAAAGCTCAAACTTATATCCCGCCAACAACGATTCCCCTGCCCGCGAGAAACTTCTCACCCTCCGCCTCGCGCTTCTCCAGGTCCACAAGACTCTCCTTAATATGGAGCGCCGCGAATACGAACGCGAACACGGCCACGTCAACACTGGCGAACTCTTCCGGCTGGTCATTGACCACGCCCAGTTTGCGTGGCTGCATAACATCTCTGAATTTGTCGTGCGCATCGATGAAACTCTGGCGGCAAAAGAACCCATCACCCCCGAATACACCAGCGGTGCCATCGCTCTCGCCCGCAAAATGTTCGTGCCCACGGAATCCGGCGACGCATTCCAGAAAAAATATTTTGACGCCATTCAGCGCGACCCCGCTGTCGTCATTGACCATGCCGAGCTTGCGCGCCTCTTCAACAACGAGCCTTCGGATTCAGCTACGCCATAGTTAGGAGAATTCTCTGATAGACAAATCACTTGAGCGGAAGGGAAATCCGTGGACGTAAATCTCGAACACCTATCCGTCACCCACAACCAAGAGGACCGGCGCTTCGAACTGGTTGTTGATGGCCTTCGTACGTTGCTCACCTATCGACGATTCGGCGAGCGCATCTTTTTTGACCACACCGAAGTGCCAGTGGCGCTGGAAGGCAAGGGTTTGGCAGCAAAACTTGCCCGAGTGGCGCTCGATTTTGCGCGTGCTAATCATATGCGGGTTGTGCCGCTCTGTCCCTATGTCTCCAGTTTCATTTGGAAGCACCCTGAGTATCAGGATCTACTTTCTCCTGACGACTTACAGAAGCTGCGGTCAGGCTAACTCGGCCCGCTATGCCTCCGACTCAGGAAGCCCGAAAATCTTCTGCAAAAGGGTTCGCTCTTCGCCATATCCACCGTTCCGAGCTTCCCCCCAACACGGTGAAGCTCGCACGTTTCCTCATTGGAAAAATTATCGTCCACGATCTGCCTGAGGGTCGCCTCAGCGGCCGTATCGTGGAGACGGAAGCTTATCCGCCTGGCGATCCCGCCGGTCATCACTTCCGCGGCCCGACTCCGCGCATTCGCTCGATGTATCTCGCCCCAGGCCACGGCTACGTTTTCTTCAACTATGGCGCGCACTTCATGCTGAATGTCGTCAGCGAACCCACTGGAATAGCCGCTGCCATCCTCATCCGCGCTGTCGAACCGCTGGAAGGCATAACTCTGATGCAGCAGCGCCGTAAGACGATCCGGCTTCTTGATCTCACACGAGGCCCGGGACGCCTCGCCGCCGCTTTTCGCATCGACCGCCGGCACGACGGCGTCGACCTCTGCGCGCCTGGCTCACTCTGGTTAGGCGAAACTGATCATCGTGTCGGCCAGATCGGGAAGAGCGTGCGCATCGGAATCACGCGAGCCGCCGAGAAACTCCTGCGCTTCTACGAACGCGGCAATCCCTTTGTCAGCGGCCCCAAGCGACTACTTCTCCACGCCGCCGGCAACAAGAAAACATCTTTAGTATCGAAGTGATTCGACTCTCGAATTGCCGTGCGACTTAGTGCCAGCATTTCGCATGTCGAGCATCGCTTCCGCTTAACTCTTGCCCCGTGCGCCCTCCCGGGCTTCCGTGCCTTCCATGCGGCTTTGGACATAGCTCTGCAACACCTCATCCAACTCCTGCGGCCGTCTTTTTTGTGATGACGTTGACTACCCCGTTGACGGCATTGGCTCCCCAAATGGTTCCGCCCGGTCCGCAAATCACTTCAATTCGATCGATGTCCTCCAGCGGAACATCCAGGGTGTCCCAATTCGCTCCTCCAAAGAGTAGCGTATGGACTGCCCGGCCATCGATCAGCACCAAGAGCTTATTTGCGAATTCTGAATTGAACCCCCTGGAAGAAATGGCCCAGGTATTCGCGGAGGCTCACTTGCGTCAGGTCGCCCGGAGAAGCTTGTACGCCCTTCTGCGGCTTGGGGTCCTGGCACCATGCCACTTGGCTCGCCAACAAGAACAAAGCCGCAGTGGATCTCGTAAAGGGAATTCGCCACGGCCAAAGCATTCGCTTTCCATCCATTGCACACACCCCCACGGGACATATGCACGCAGCACGCCAGGGGCGGCGGCAGACTTCAGCGCCTTCTCTTTTGCTATCAGTGACTTGTCGTTTTGGAATTAACCGCAGTTCTGCGATTTTTGGCAGTTATTGCAGGTGAGTGCCAGATTGGAACAAGAACGCGCCGATTCTCCGCAGCGTTTCTATCACCACGAATACTTCGTTGTTCGTTCCTTTCAATGCTCGACGCTACTTCAGGACGCTTCCGGGAAAATCATCCGATCGTTTAATTCCTTGCCGCTCGCTTCCGCAAGCCGGTCGCAGGCAGACCGGAAATTTTCGTACCACGTCTCCGTAAAACTGGTGATGACCTGTTCGGCGGTCTGGCCTGCAATCTTCACGCCCGAATGGACGATATCGCCCCAGGTGTGTACGCGCGTGCCTTTGGTTGCGTGTTCTTCAAAACTGACCCACTGCGCCAGGACCACCCCGAGGGAATGATCGATCCATCCCACCTTGTGCGCAGGCTGGCAGTTTGTAATCACGTGGCTCACCACGGTTTTCACGGGCTCTAGCACCTCGATTTCCAGCCGGCTTCCCGCTTCCCAAGGTCTTCCTTCGCGCCATTCCACCTGGCCATAAATATTCGCGAATTCATTCCATCGTCGCCAATTCGAGAAAGTCTCCCAGGCGAGCCTTCGGCTGGCCTTGGTGGTCACACAATATTGAAATCGAAACATAACTTGACGTCTTGCACTCCAGTCTTTCCATTTGGTTGAGGATTCCCTGCGAGGAACCTTCGGGGCCTATTATTTATACATTGTATCTTTAACGTTGTAAAGGATATAATTTGGGGTACAAAGAGTGGGAGGTTGCAGCATGCCCCGAAAAGCCGACGCGCGTCTGGAAGGCCGCATCCTGGATGCCGCGTATCACATGTGGACAATCCGCGGCGAACACGCTCTCACGATGCGCGCCGTGGCCCGTGCCTCCGGAACCACGACCCCGACCCTCTATGAACGGTTTTCCAACAAGGAAGATCTGCTCTCCCTGTTACGCCGCCGCGCTCGCTTGAACCTTTTCGCGGCCATCAAGCCTTCGCGCACTCCCACCCAAGCCTGCCGCCGCGTTCTCGACTTCTTTGTCGCTCATCCCAATGACTACCGCCTCATCACCGAAGATTGGGCCATTGAATTCGCCCGCAAAGAGCACATGCCTTCTTTTGAATTTCTGAAGCGGCGCCTGGCCGCGCAACTCGGTGGCAAGCCGGCTCAGCACACTTCCTTGGCGCTGGCGCTCGCCGCCCTTCTGCATGGCACGGCAACGCTTCTTCATTCCGTGAACATCCATCAAAAAATCTCCCGCGATTTTCGCCATTCCTGTATTTCTGCTTGCGAAGCGCTGATTCAGGCTGCTTCGACAAAAACCGCCACTCCGAAGCCTGTGCCACAAAGTAAGCGGCTGGCGCTCTCTAACCAATAGGAACGGCTCTCCCCTTTCGGGCCCGTTTCGTGCCAGAATGTAGGCGACGAGCGCCCGGCCCCTGGCGCCTGTGAATCGCAAGTCGAGACATTCCAGCCTGCCTTAGACGCCGCGGTTCTCAATGGTGGTCCCACGCCACGATTTTTGGAGTGTCTCCGCCAGCCGGCTCAGAAGATCCCGCCGTGAGAGGTGCTTTATGAGCGATTTCTGGAGACTTTGCGAAGGTCAGGTCATCGACAATAAATTCCGGCTGCGGCGCCTCTTAGGCAGCACCGATGACACCGCCGTCTTCCTCACGCAACTCGCTACTCCGCAATCTGAAAAAGCAGTAATCAAATTCATCACCGCCGGACCGACGGCCGATAATCAGATCTCTCTGTGGCTCCGCATTATGCAACTCTCTCATCCCAATCTCCTTCGTCTCTTCGACGTCGGCCGTTGCCGCATCGAGAACCGCGACCGCCTCTTTGTCGTGATGGAGTATGCCGATGAAGACCTCTCCCAGATTCTTCCTCTGCGGGTTCTCGCGCCCGCCGAAGCTCGCGACATGCTCGAACCGGTCCTCGATGCCCTGGTCTATCTCCATGCCCAGGGACTGGTTCATTCGCGCATCAAGCCTTCCAACATTCTCGCCACTGCCGATCAATTGAAGCTTTCCAGCGATTCGCTTCTCCCCATTGGTGAATCCCGCAGATCGTCAAGCCGTTTTGACGCGCACGACGCTCCGGAGACCGCAGCGGCTCCACTCTCACCGGCCGTCGACGTCTGGTCTCTCGGGATGACTCTTGTCGAAACGCTGACGCAGCGTCCGCTCGCCTTGCAGCCGGGCAGCCAGGCTGACCCAGCCGTCCCCGACACGCTTCCTCAGCCTCTTCTCGACGTCGCGCGGCACGCGCTCCGACGCGATCCCCGTCGCCGCTGGACCATTTCCGAAATTGCCGCGCGACTCAATCCCGTGGCCGCCGCGGCCGCCGCCGGACATTCCGCTTCACCAAGGAACGCTTCTCCCGCGAACTTCTCTCCCCAGAACGTTTCTCCCTTGGCCGTGCCACTCTCTCCCGTTCCCGCAGTGCCTGCGGCAAAGCTGCCGATCCCAAAGCTCGATACTCCTCCCGCAAGACCGCAAGCCAAAGCCCAGCCCCAACCGCCACGTCCGCAAGCCGCAACCGCGCCGAAACAGGGGTTGGTTCTGCCTAACTATGTCGTCCCAGCGGCAGCCGTCCTTCTTATAATTGTTGCGATCATTGCGCTCCCGAAAATCCTGGCGCGAAAATCCGATTCTTCTTCGGCAGCAACAACGGCAGCTGCCCCCGTCGCCGCGCCGCCAAAGCTGACGGAGCAGCCCGTGCGACGTGAAGTCCCGCCTGCTGCGAAGCCAGCTCCAACTTCCACCCCGAAAGATTCGCTGAAAAATGCGGCGGAGAAAAAGCCCGTTGCGCCTCCGCAGAGTGCGCCAGTGACGACCACGCCTGCGGCGATGCGCACGGATACTGTTCCGCCCGCAAGTGCCCCGAGCTCTTCGGCCTCGTCTTCCGCCGGATCATCAAGCCGTGGCGAAGTTCTCGACCAAGTTTTGCCCGACGCCTCACCGGGAGCCCTCGCCACAATTCATGGTGTGGTCCGGGTCAGTGTCCGCGTGAAGGTCGATCCCACAGGAAACGTTTCCGAAGCCTCGCTGGATTCTCCTGGCCCCAGTTCCTATTTCGCCGATCTCGCGTTGAAAGCCGCTCGGCGCTGGCAATTCAATTCACCCGAAGCCAGCGGCCATAGCATTCCCAGCGAATGGGTCATTCGATTCCATTTCACGCCAACCGGCGCGAAAGCTATTCCAACACAGACCGCCCCGTAACATTTTCGGCATGAGGCTCTACGGCTGAGCCGCGGCGACGGCAGTGACGTAGTTGATCGGGGCGTGGTCGGCGAGATCACGAACAGCGACGTTGCCGCTTTTCCACGCGTACTGCAATAGATAGTCAGCGCGGGCGCGCAAGCGATCCCCGGAAATAAAATCGTCGCTGGGATTCAAACTCATCTGGCGGTTGCGGTCGATGTAATAGGGATCGCCGAGGTGCGCATAGCCAAAAAGGGTCGGGGGCAATTGTGTGACGATGTCGCAGCAATCCACGTAGCGAAAACTCTTCACGCCGGCAAGCGAGGCAATAAAATCGTGGTCTCCCACGCGCGGCGAGCCGATGGTAAAGAGCGCGTCGGGAGCTTTTATGGTCGCGAGCAGCGTGGCCAACGCAGCTCCCAGGCTGTGCCCCGTAAATAGCTTGCGGCAATCCAGTGCCTGAACGGCGGGAAAAAGCTCCTCCTGCACTTCCTCAAGCGCGTCCTTGAATCCGTCAAAGACTTGGCCTTTGCCATTCCAATTCACCAGGTTCGCTTCCGCATCATCGAGCAAATCGGTGGGATCGTCCGCATCTGTGCCGCGGAAGGCGACCACAGCCAGTTGGTTCGCTTTCACGGGGTCATCGTGAAAGGCGATGAAGCAATGCGTGCCGCCGTTTTTTTTGTTTCCCTGGCTCTCGAAGAATCCCATCGGCTGTAACGGTTGGAAGCCCAGCGCTGCGAGTTTTTGGGTGATCTTGGCCTGGTCAAAAGCAAAATCATCATCCGGGTCCTTATCGCAATACGCCAGCAACGACATCCAGGCGCAAAGCTCCGCGTCGGTCTTTGGAGGCCGGCTCGGGAAATTGTCCAGGTTCTTGGCCGGATAGAAGAGATCCTGCCGGCTCGCGCTGTAGGGCACACCTTGGCTCATGATGACCCTCCTCTCAATAAACACCGGGAGCATAGCACCGGACAATGCGAAAGAGGCGGTTATCCGACTGTAGTTGCGTTTGCGTAACTACAAATATGGCGTTATACTGTTTGCGTCATGGTCTGGTTTGATTGAGATAAGGCCAAGGCAAGGACGAACGAGCGGAAGCATGGTGTTCGGTTCGATGATGCCATGCTCGTTTTTGCGGATCCGTACGCCCTAACGGAGCAGGACCGCATCGAGGGCGGTGAATTGCGCTGGCAGACCATTGGTTTAGTTGGAGGAGTAGTGGTGCTCTTGGTGGCACACATGATCCGAGCTCGAAAGGCCACGAGGAAGGAGTGCAATCGATATGACAAAAATCGTGAGGAGAGCATTTCCTGACGCTCGGCTGACCGCCAAAGAAGTGCGACGGTTGAAGAAGATCGCGCAACGGCCGGACAGCGAAATTGATCTTTCGGATATTCCGGAACTGACGGAAAAGTTCTGGCGGAACGCGGTGCGGAATCCGTTTTACCGGCCGGTGAAGAAGCAGTTGACGCTGCGGCTGGACGCGGATGTGATTGCATGGCTGCGGCGGCAGGGCAAAGGGTACCAGACCAGGGCGAATGCGTTGCTGCGGGCGGCGATGTTGGAAGACGTTAAGCAGAAGGCCAGCTAGGAACTGGGGGGGTGGGACGCGGTTATGTCGGAGCTGAAGCTGCGATCCCCGATATGCACAGCGCTCATCTGACAAGGGTGCCGCCGAGTTAGGCGAAAACCGAAGAGGGCACGATATATCGTGCCCCTACACGTGGTGAGAGGGTGGGGCCTCCGGTGTGAGCAAGCCCAGTCCCTACGGATTCGCGGGTTCGAGGCGGTAGCCTTGGACGTACTCGTAGGCAACGCTCCAGATGGCGCCGCCGGTTCCGGCGAAGAGGAGTTCTTCGATGGGGACGCCAAGAATGTAAATTCCAAGGAGATTCGGGAGGTTGTAATAGCGCTGAATGAATTCGGGGTACAGCCGGAGAACAATCAGGAACAAGACAAAATACAAAGCGGTGAACGTCAGCACGCCGATGAGCATGGTGGGGATCAAATCGGAGCGGAGAACGGCAATGACCAGCGCGCCAATCGCAAACGCGATGATGCAGTTGTAGATGGTTTTGTCCGAATGCCAGAGTTCGAGCGCGACAAAAACCGCGATGATGACCACGAAAGGCGCAAAGTGCCGTTTACGCGCCCCTTTGCGAAGCCGGGAGAGCCTGTCTTTCAGGAGGATTTCTGCCACTACGCACGCGATGCCTCCGACCGCCGCGGCCCAGAGAAAATCTTCGATGCCGACCTTGATTCTCTGGTCGAGGTCGAAGAGCGACGGTGGAGTCCAATATTGAGGAATAAAGAGGATGCTGGTCAGCGCCAGGGGCGCGGCAATCAGCGTGCCCCAGCGAATCTCGGTGCGGTACTTCTTCCCGAGAAGGTAGCAGGCCAGCCAGGCGGCGTCGAAAATGAGCGCGCCGACGAGATACGAGTAGTGGTAATTCAGCATGGGAATCCACCTGCGGGAGAGTGGAGCGAGTGTACGCCATGCTCGCCTCGAGGGGAAGAGCGGAGCATCGAAGAGCAACCATGAAGAGCGGCCCGCCCGCCTGCAGCGGACGGGCACTACAAGAAGTTCGAGACCGAGGGCACCGTTACGGACGAGTCAGATACGGTGGCAGAAAAAAACCAGGAGAGCGAATCTGGCACGCGTCGCGCTTGCAAAGCGGGGCAGGGCCAACTACGCTACTTGGCACGGAGAAAATATAGACTACCTACATGCCCGATCTCCAGCCGGAACTGATTGCACTGGGATTCATCTGGTACGTCGCATTTCTTTTTTCGACCACTTGCCACGAGGCAGCGCACGCCTTGGCCGCCAAAATCGGCGGAGACGATACGGCTTTCGTCGGCGGGCAGGTTTCGCTCAACCCGGTTCCGCACATCCAGCGGGAACCGTGGGGCATGGTGGTGATCCCCATTCTTTCGCTGATCGTAAACAAATCAATCATCGGCTGGGCGAGCGCGCCTTACAGTCCGGACTGGGAACGGCGGCATCCGCAGCGGGCCGCGTGGATGGCCCTGGCTGGCCCGGCCACGAACTATACCTTGATGTTGATCGCGGCTATCGTGCTGAGGCTGGGCCGCTTTTACAACTTCCTCCACGAAGACCCTGTTACCGGCAACCCGGATTTCGCGACTACGGTCCTCTTCGCCTTCTTCTCCCTCAACCTGCTGCTTGGCACGTTTAACCTTCTTCCTGTTCCGCCACTGGACGGCAGCAAGGGCATCATGCTTTTCATGGGGGAGACGCGCTCGCGGTATTACCTGGACTGGCTGCGGGGAAACAGCTACGGAATGCTGGGACTGCTCGTGGCAGTTTTCGGGTTTGGGTACATTTATCGACCCATCAGAACTATCGCTACGTACTACCTGCTGCAGCGTCACTTCTAGGGGCGGAGCCTCCAGAACGCTTGCTGATTTGCTGCCCCAGTTCTAAACAGCAGTGGGCGAGATGTCCCGTCTCAGAACAGTTCTTAGAATTCCGTT
Source organism: Candidatus Acidiferrum sp. (assembly GCA_035279725.1). Lineage (GTDB taxonomy): Bacteria > Acidobacteriota > Terriglobia > Acidiferrales > UBA7541 > Acidiferrum. The sequence goes on along the minus strand of DATEHF010000007.1, from coordinate 81,100 downwards.
TTTCTCTAACTATCTTCCTTTCATCCACTTGGGCTGCAATTGGCTGGCCGGGAATCTGCAATTCCCCTTCTCCAGAGGTCGACTATGCTTTTAACCGCTCAACGCCCCATTTCGGATACTTACCCGGTCGAAGCATCGGGGTGGGACAGCGACCAATCCTTCTTTGTAGAGAAGGCCGAACTGGAGTGGAATGAGCGGACCGGCAAGCACGTCACCCTCTCGCGCTCTCTGTCGCCTGGGTCAATGATCTTTCTTGGACTGCTGCAACCATGTCACGGACCGGGAGCTTCCCGTTGCGTACCATACGCATCCGATGGGGGCGACTCCCGAGGGACAGCAACAGGTTCGACTGAACCAGATTGAGCCAAGATCCGGCTCTAAGAATAAATCACAGTAAATCAAAAAGCAGGACGAGACGTCGGGCGAAAGTTCTCGAACGCCCCGCGCGGGGTCTGACGGTCGGAGTGTATCTACTTATGAGAGCTGTGCCGGAATGGGAAGCCGGGTAGGGGCGCTGGACCGAAATGGAGCAAGAGACTAGGTTTTGCGAAATGAACTGGACAGCCAGCCGCTCAAATGTACTAGAAACGGGGCAGGCATAAGAAGGATTTGTCCTCCGCAGCGTCATAACCGGACTAGTTTCCATGGAGTTGTGAGGCCGAAGAGATTCTGGGGAAATTCTAAGAAAGGGATGGGAGAGAGTCCGCGGAATGGCACAAAGGTTGCCACAAGCTAGGGCATTGTGGGAATGGTTTCGACAAAGTCGGTGGAAATCGTCGCTCCGAAGCCCGCGCTGACGCCGTGCATCCTGGATGACGATCCCGCGCAACTGGAAATGCTTTCGGCGGTGATTGCGGACATGGGATATGCGGCGATTCCTACGAGCGATCCGGAAGAAGCCCTGCGGCTGGTGAAGAATGGCGGGAGGATCTTTTTTACCAGCTGAGCTCAATCCAGATCCGCATTCCCTCGCTGACGGAGCGGCTGGAGGACATTCCACTGCTGGTGCAATTTTTCCTGAAGAAATACAACAGCGCCTACGGGAAAAATATTTTTGGACTGACGCGGCGCGCGCAAACGGTGCTGCTGCGCCACGCCTGGCCAAGGAACGTTCGTGAGTTGGAGAATGTTATTTCCAGCGCGTGCATCACGGCAACGGGAGAATTCATCGATCTGGCAGACTTGCCGGGGCAGTTGCAACACCGGGAGGGGCATTCCCTGGAAGGCGACGACTGGAAGCCCTTGGCGCTGGGAAGAAGTGCGCAAGGTGCACATCCAGCGAGTGTTGAAGATGTGCCAGGGCAACCGGCCAATTCCTGGGAATCGGGCGGACCAGCTTGTATCGCTACCTGAAGCGCGGCGGCGTGGACACGCGAAAAGACAAATCCGGCGGCGCGGCAGCCTAAGCCCCTGGAAGCCGATTCGATTCTAAACGCGGGGTGTTCCAGCTCGGACCAGTTTCCCGCCATGAAGCAGAATCCGAATTCCGCGCAAATTCCAAACTATTGAAAACGCGCAGATTGCGGCGAAGGCTCTTTGGCACGCGCACGGCACTTAACGACCACGGCAGTGAGATCAAGGAAGAGAGGTTTCAGCCGGAAAAACAAAATCCAGCATCCAAGGAGATTCAGGCGAACGACGAGAAGCGGTAATGCGATTCTCCAACGGTTCCTACCAAAGTAGCTCCACAACCTAACCGCTAACCACCAGCCAGAAACCCCCTGGAGCGCCGTGTAAACCGCCCACACGGAACGCGGCGCTCATTCCTCCCCAGACAGACTAACGAGGATCTATTGGGAGACTTAGCCAACAATCGGGCAATCCCGCGCATGACGGATGAGATGACGAGGGGCGCATGGTTAGCAAAAAATAGGCTGAAACGATTGTTTTGTGACCGTCACTACCGTGTCTGGGGCAATGAACGGGCGGAGGTAAGCATGTCAACCGCAACGCAATCGGTATCGTTGCCTCGGAAAGTTTTATCTGTAGTGCCTGCCGGCCTTTGGGTTCCATTGCTGGCGTTGGCTTGGGTGTTCCTCAACGTTCTCCTCATGAACTTGGGTACGCGGGACTCGGTGTACGCCCCCTTCTTTTGCATGGCGGCGGGTGGAATCGATGGCGCCATCGTGGGTTGTATCGTCATCACGACCCTTAGCGAAAAGCTCCATGCGGGAACTGCCGGTCTCCTCGGCGGGTATGGCTTCCAAGACATCCTGAATAACTTCAAGCTGACGGGCCAGTACGCGCGGTGGGTTCATGCTCACCTAGATCCGGTGCTGGATGCCGTACTTGGTAACGGGCGTGAGTCGCTTCATGAGGTCATCCAGAAGGAAATGGTTTGGATTGGCAGTACAGCGGCGGTAGTAGTCCTCGCAACGCTGATCGTTCAACTGATCCGCACTGCAGGAAACAAGCCGGAGCCAGCACTGTAAGCAACCCTGATCCTCTGAAGTACTTCCACGAAATCGTTCCTCCTTGGCGCATGAGCGCGGCAGCGCTGCAATCTCGTCCGTATAGTCAGAAAAGTTTGCATCCTTCGCAAAGCGAAGAGCGCTGAACGGGTGTTCGTCAGATTTCAGGCCAGCATACTCCATACATTAAAGTTATATTGGTTTCGGGGCGCTCAACTCTGCATGGACAGAATTAAGAACGCACTCAAGAAAGCGACAACTTCCCTTCTGCTGATCGTGCTGGTGGCGATGGGAGCGCGCCTGGGTTTTGCCTGGAATCAAGTACGGAAGATTCCGCAGGACGTAATCGGGTCGGCGCCGTTCGACCACGAGACGGGAAGCATCGCCTATTCGCTGGCGACGGGAAAGGGATTCAGTTCGCCTTTCCGGCGAGAAACAGGGCCGACGGCGTGGTTGACTCCGGTGTACCCCTTGCTGGTTGCCGGTGTGTTTCGCGTTTTCGGAGTTTTCACGGCGAAGTCTTTTTACGCTGTTGTGTTTCTCAACGCGCTTTTCTCCTCGGCTGCGTGTATTCCCATTTTTCTTGCGGCCAAAAGAATCAGCGGATTGGGCGTAGCGAGCGGTGCAGCCTGGCTATGGGCGCTATACCCCAACGCGGTGATGATGCCGTTCGAATGGGTGTGGGACACGTGCCTAGCGGCTTTGCTGGCAGCTGTGCTTCTATGGGCGACGCTAAAGCTGGCGGATTCGCCTCAACGCACTAGAGACTGGTGCGCCTACGGATTGCTTTGGGGCTTCGCGTTGATGACCAACCCGTCGCTCGGTCTGCTGCTGCCTTTTCTCCTGGGATGGACGGCGTACCACAGTAAGCGCTTGGCAAAGCTTTCGCTGTGGAAACCAGCACTGGCTGCGGGACTCGCGATCCTCTGCTGCGTGCCGTGGACAATGCGGAATTACGTGGTGTTTCATAAACTGGTTCCGCTGCGCTCGAATTTTCCCCTGGAACTCTACATCGGCAACAACAACAACTATGCGACGCGCCAGTTTGTCTGGCCGCCCAAGATCACCAAGGAGCGAGAGCTTCTCCGTTACTTTCGCCTGGGTGAGACGGCATTCATGGAGGAAGAACAGCGAAAGGCCATGGAATTTATCCGCGCGCATCCTGGCATCGCCATCGAGCTGATGGGAGAAAAGTTCGTGTCTTTCTGGACCGGCGTTGCGGAACCGGTCCAAGTATTCAAGACCACCGATTCACCGTTGATCCGGACCCTAATCGTGTGCAACACCTTGGCGGCGCTGGGCGCTCTGCTGGGAATCGCTTATCTCGTCCTAAAACGCAGCCCCTACGCTATTCCAGTAGCGGCGTATCCGCTGGTGTTTCCCTGGCTCTACTACGTGACGCATCCCAACCTGCGTTACCGCCACCCGATCGATCCGGCAATCCTGCTGTTGGCTGCGGTCGCCGCTTCAGGCGCGTGGAAAATGCTGAGACGCAGACCGAACTTGGATGCACCTCGACCGTACAAATATCTTGAAGAGCAGTAGCTGATCAGTTGCCGGTAACCGCGTAAATCAGGCATGTGGATTTTTGCTTGAGATCCCAAGGGCATTCCACGGCCGCTTGAGTCACTGCAGAATCTAAATCTCAGTCAAGTGCGTGGTGGAGTCATTGGTTTGTTGCTGCCTTGGCGACTCCACTCCACTGGCAGAAATGCCAGTTCCTTTAGAACGGTGCCCGCGTGACTTAATGTAGGGTTTACGAGTGCCTTAAGGCGCCGAGGGGAATACAGATAGCAGATGAAGATGATGAGACGATGGGGAGTGGCGTTGGCAGGTGTAATTCTACTAACGACGCCGACGTGGGGCCAGACTGATACGGGAGGAGGCTACCACGGACCGACGCTGGGGCATACTAGCGAGGTTACTTACCCGATGGATAGCAGATCGACGGGAATTGTGACTTTGGATATCAACGTGGACGCGAGCGGAACTGTGCAGAATGTGGGAGTCGCTCGGGACGTGCCACCACTAACAAGCGCCGCGCAGAGCGCAGTGCAGAGTTGGCAGTATCTACCAGCGATGGTGAACGGATTGGTCGCGGGCGGGACAGTACGGGTACATGTGGTGTTTAATCCATTCAACCCAAGCGGCGTGGGGCTCCCAGCCCTCCCGTTGCAACCAGCGAACAGCAATGAGGCAGCGAAAAGAGGTGACTTCCAGCCCGCACAGGTGACTGAGGCACATTACGCGACGTACCCGCCGCATACGGTGCAGGCGGGGACGGTGGTGCTGCAGGTGCACGTTGAGAGCGGGGGACAAGTGCAGGGAGTTATTGTGGCGCGAGGAACCGGATCACTGAGTGGAACGGCGTCGAAAGCAGTGAAAACTTGGAAATTTACGCCGGCGAGCTATAAGGGAAAAGCGGTGGCGTCGGATGTGGTGGTGGCGTACGTGTTTGCATCGCCCGCGGCAGGGACGAGGTAGGAATCACGAATTTCGGATTACACCTGCTTTGCACGCGATTCCACTTGTCTGATAAGCGCTAGTCAGGGACTTGAAAACAGACCTACACGCTCATCGGCGTCAAGTTGTAGCAGCGGGCAAGTTCATTGATATTCGTCCGCAAAACGGCCCAGTATCGTTCTGCCTGTGTGCCGTATTTTCCCTTCGTTACCACCTGGTTGACGCGGCGCGCGCTGTCCATGACCTGTTCCATTTGCGCTTTTGTCTCCAGATAATTCGACGTTGGATCGAACTTGCGCCGAAGCCGGTTCGTGGTGCGATTCAAATCGTCCATAGCGTTTTCGAGGTCGTCTTTTGTTTCCTTCGCTTGGTTCCCCCGCGCCTCCGTGGTTGCTGAATCTGAACGCTGGCGGCGCGTTGTCGCGCCACTGCTCTGTGCCGATTGCGCCCGGTTTTTGGCGTCGTCTCCGCGATTCTCGAGATATTTTTCGAATTCGTCCACGCCGTCTTCCACTTTGCGGATGCGGTCCGCAACCTGCCCCTTCGTAAATGGATTGGTCTGGGCATGCGTTGCCTTGGAGGGGCTAATCGCGGCCAAAATCGTTGCACAGAAAAGCAGACTTGCTGTCCGACAATTCATATAGATCCCCATCATGATCGTCAGCCAGAAGAATATCGCAGGTATTCAGCTGACCGAATTGGATGCAGAGGGCACATAAAGCACAAGAACATACGAGATAAACTATTTTCGCGGACACTGGTGGTGGCAACTGTTGACACTGACAGGACGGGCCGAATCCTCGATTAGTTGCCAATGAGTCGGCTTTACGCCGACAAGTCCCGCACCAGGACTTCGTTTGTCCGGTGAACGTATTAATCGAGACTTGACCTGCCCCCCTTTTTGATTCAGCTCACAAGTTGGCAACGGCGCCGGCCCGCCGCGCTTGCAAGCGGACCGGCTTTGGCGCAACTGCTGGCAAGTGTCTTACGCGGACGCTCCTGCAACGCGTTCGGCTACTTTCGTCTCGACCAACACTCTGAGGAAGCGTTGTGTCCGATCCACAAACGTCAGCCTATCCGCAAGGCAGGTTTCCAATAGCAAGCTGACTCCATAGTGTCCGACCGCTTCGGCCGCAGCGATTAGGGCGCGGTACTCGCTGATCCGAAACTGTGCAACGTGATTGAGTTTCACCAACGCGAAAATACGTCTGGCGACGGGCCCCTGGATCTCCGCCAACTCCCTGCGGAAGTCCTCAAGCAACATTTCCTGTAGCCGCCCACTGAGTTTTGCGGGTTGCTCGCCGAGAAGTTTGAAGCACTCGTCGAGCGTGGCAAGGACTTTGCCTGAGACGAAGGCTCGCGCCTGCAACGCTTCTTTGATCTGGGGATCTTGAACCAGCTGCCCAATCTCCTCGTAGATCGTCTCGGCTTTTTCGGCGCCCTGTCGTACATCGGTAAGGAGCATCACAAAAAGTTCTTTCGGTGTTTTTATTGGCATAGGCTTCCTCCGTGCGCAAAAGGCTTTTGCGCTTCGTGATGATTGAACGCTGGAAGGAATCCGATCCGCAAGCTGGCAGAAGTACCAGGGCCCGTACTTCTCGCCTGAATCAACTTCCGATTAGTCCCCGGTTACTGGACATGTGGAATCGAGTGATCGGACATGTCTAGCAAGCGCGCTACTCAGGAATTGAAGACACTTTACGCCATCGCCAATCGAAACGCCTTGCCCTTTCGGCCGGTATCCGTTCGGACACCACTCCCGGCTCCAAACAGTGACACCACACACCCCAGCAACTAGATTGGGAGAACCAGCCAGGAGTCATGACTACCATGCGCCAACGTATCCTGTTTCTGGCTGCGGTTCTCGCTTTTTTCAGCCCCTCCCTGCGATCCCAGCAGCCACAAAAAGCCTCGCACCCCAGCCAGGAAGACCGCCTCAAGAAGCTCGAAGAGCGCGCCGAGGCCGCGGAAAAAGCCGCGAGCAGCGCCGTGATGGAAAGGGACTACATCACGCGCACGCAGCAGCAGTACGAGTCTTACTATCAAAAAGTACTTAACACGCAGATATGGACACTGGTCATCATGGGACTGACCCTGACAGGCGTGTTTGTCCTGGTCGCCAGATTCAGCCTGAAAATGATCGACGAACAGACAAAGACCGCCACGGCTGGGGCTACTGTTCAAATGCGCAACGAATACGCGCGGGCTCTAGCCAAGGAAGTCCAGAAACTATGGGATTCCAACGCGGCCGATATCAAGAAGCTGAAAGATGCACAGACAGCACAGTTCGCGGAACTCGAGCAGAACCTCAAAGACCGATCCGATTTTCAAATGCAGTATGTGCAGGCACTGGCCGAAGTCCTCGATGAGGGCCAAGGCGATTCACAGCTCTCGTTCCGAAACGCACTCAGGACCTACAAGTCCGGCAAACCCCGGCACCTCATCGAAGCAAAGCTGGGCGCAACAGCCGCACGGTCCATCTTTGAGTCACTCCGAAGGAAGCATGGGGAAAACTATGTGGACAAGGCACGAGAGGAGCTGGCAGATTCGCTCTACAACGGCCTCGAAGAAGAGCTTGCCTTAGCTGCACTGCAGAGTCCCTGGCTCACGCCCCTCGTCAACGAAAAAAGACCGGCTCCCCCAGAACCCCCAGCGCCCGAACCAGCCGCGGAGGTGCGCCCCACAACCAAGATTCCTGAAACCGATCTCCGAGAGACAGATGTATCTTTCGACGAAGAGTCTGACTCCTGCCGCCTGATCAACACTTGACTTGAGCCGATTCCGGTGCAGACCGTTAAGTGGACCGGCCTATTGGTCGGTCATTTTTGGCGGACTTGGGAAACGACGTCGCGGATCGCAGCGATGACAAGATCCGGGGGGATGCTGCCGTGGTTGCTGTTTTCCGCAACGACCTGGCGTCCACAAGTGGAAAGCCGCGCCAAGCCCGCTTGCATTTCATGAATCCAAACCTGTTGATACGCCGCGGCCTGTCTATTCAGTTCCGGGTCGCGAAAGTCGAAGGGCTTTCCCGCTGTCAAGACGATCAAGGGAAGGTCTCCGAGACTTTTTACTGACCTGGCTTCCTCGTAGCTTTCGGGCATGACAATTCCGGTGGAGATGTCATTCACGATCGACTTTGGTTGTCTTCTGAGTGCTGAGATTATTTCCTCGCGACTCATCTGTGACAAATCTTTGCTCTGCGCAGGGGACGACGCGGTGAGCCGGAGCAAACCAGTGAGTGCAGCCATCTGGAGCGCATCATGGAGCGGGTGCCAGAGGAATCGCGGAGCAGTACGACCGAGATAGAACCTGGGCGCGCGCAGGCTTTCATCTTCATGCGCGGAATCAACGAGGACTATTCCTGCCACTTCGCTGGTGAAGAGCCCGGCGTACACTCGCGCATTCAAGCCGCCGAACGATGCGCCTGTAAGAAGATATGGAGCGGGCACTCCTGCGCGCTTCAGCAGTTCATGAAGATCCCGGGCGATTGCCTCGCTGCTTCTCGGGAAGGGACCTGGGTCGCTCCAGCCTATACCGGCCCTGTCATACCAGCATGCCTGTGTGAACCTGGCCACTTCCGTCTGGATAGCTTCCCATTCAAGACCTGGTGCGTCCCCGCCGGACTCGAAGATGACCGGTGGTCCACCTGTCCCCGAGCAAAAAATGTTGAGAGTGCGGCCTCCGATGTCCACGGACCCGCCGATTTGCGGAAGGCGCGTTCGATCCCGCCTGCGTCCAAGTTGCTCATTGACGATGCCGGATGCGAAGAGAGCGGCGAGCAAAAGTACCGCAACTTTGACGATAGTTCTGAGGCGCCGCTTCATCAGGGTCTCCCGCCTTAGAGTATTCTCGCGGTCGTTCGAGACGCCAAACTCTGCGCTAACGACCCAAAGCCCTGTCCCAGGGTAGAAAACTGCCGAAGGCAATAATGAGGAGGGCAATTCCGGCCACACTCGCTGCTAGCCATTTCGAGACTTCCGGCTGCGATAGCCGTTGCCGAATGAGCGAGGAACCGGCATCAACGACAAGCGAGGCTGCTCCCCACGTATCCACGGCTTCATCGAAGACCCAGAGCATTTCTTCCTCAAATCGCACCCGGAATGACGCGGGATGCAATCGAACGAGATGGCGATACAGGCTACGGAACATCACGCCCTCCTCGGGCGAATTCCCAGATGTGATTTTGCTTCGGCGATTGCGCTCTCCAGCCTGGAGATTTCAGCGGACAGCAACTTCCGGCCAAATCGGGTAAGTTTGTAGTAACGCCGCCTAGGGTCGTCGCCTGCGGAACCTTGAGATTCTTCCACAATGCCCTGTTCCAATAACTTGCCCAGGTTTTCGTAAAGCGTGGCGGGGCCGAGCTTGTATCGACCGGCCGATTGCCGTGCAACCTCCTGCATGATTCCGTATCCGTGACGGTCGTCGCTGACAAGAGCGAGGAGGATATGCAAAACCGCCGGTGAGAGGGGCAGGAATTGGCTGAAGTCTGACGGCATGATCGGAATCCGTTATATCGGAGTCCGATAGAGTTGTCAACATTCTTTTCCAGCCCTTGCGCAAGCTGGATTCCAACTCCTTATTCGTGGTGGTGAGCTGGATAATCGGGAACGGAGCCACCTGCGGACCGCTTGACAGCACGACAAAGAAGCCGGGTTCTGCTATCGTGAGGGTTCCCTTTCCCTAACCACTCGAAGACAAAGGAGAACCGTAAGATGAGAACCAAGTCCCTGGCAGGGGTGCTGGTCGCGTTGTTCCTGACGGCAGGAGCGGCAGCAGCCTCGGCGCAAGAAGTGACGCAGTCGGAAAAGGATAAGGCGCTGCAATATCTGGAATCCACGAAAAAGGGTGTTCTGGAAGCAACCAAAGGCTTGTCGGAAGCGCAGTGGAACTTCAAGCCGGCGCCGGACCGCTGGTCGGTTGCGCAGACGATGGAGCACATCGCCGCGGCGGAAGACTTCATCCGTGGAATGTTGAAAGAGAAGATCATGATGGCACCGGCGGGCGAGCCTGGCCGTGATGTCAAGAAAACAGATGAAGGCGTACTGGCCATGGTTCCCGACCGCACCACCAAAGTTCAAGCGCCGGAACCGCTCGTGCCAACCAACCGGTTCGGGTCCCCGGAAGCTTCGATCAAGCACTTTGTGGAGAGCCGCACAACCACCGAAGATTTTCTGAAATCCACGACAGGTCTGCGCGATCACGTGGCGGACAGCCCGATGGGCAAGCTGGATGGGTATGAGTTCGTCCTGCTCATCGCCGCACATAGCGAACGGCACACCAAGCAGATCAACGAAGTGAAGGCCGATGTGAACTTCCCGAAGAAATAAGGAAGACTGAACACAAAGAACGCAGAGGGCACAGAATTCACAAAGTTAGCACGCGCCGCGCAGGGACACACTTCAGTGGCCCTTCGCGGCGCAATTTATTTGAGTTGAGTTCAGCGAGCGTTGCCGGTCAGCGAGGCGTTGCTCGCGCTGATAACTGGCACAGTAATGGTGTTGTCCATGCGGACGAGCATTCCGGTCTGCGCGGGAAGTTCGAGGTCCTTGCCTTTGCGCGCGACGATGTAGGCAGCGCTGCCGGCAAGGCCGAATCCGAAACCGCGCGCGACGTTGCTGAAAACCGCTCCGATGAGTGTGCCGCCACCGGTGCCAATGGTCGCGCCCACGATGTCGCCCTTCACGTCGTGCTTTTCCTGTACCACCTGGCCTTCTTCGATTTTCACATCTTTGCGGCGCTTTCCTTCGGCCTGTCCGCGCGGTTGCTCGATGGTAATGAGGCTCATCTGAACGGGAATGAGGCGGCTATCCACTTCGATGGAACGAAACGAGAGGTTCATGTAGGCCTGGCCACGAAACATCGAGAAGTGACGGGCTTTTTCCACGGTCCCGATGATCCCATTCACGCGCGTGCCGGCGGGGAGCAACAACTGGGTACCCAGGTAGACCGGCTCGGCCACGACTGCGACGAAAGGATCCCCATTTCTTGCCACAGCGCTGCTCATGCCGCTCAAGAGCGTGAGGTGAACCTGCGTCCCCTGGATAACCTGGCGCGGCGCGGCGTTTGATAAAGGCGCGGCGGTGCACACCAGGGCTGCCGCCAAAAGAAATGATAAAGCGATTTTCATGGATTCCTCCTGCGCGCACATATTGTGCGGGCTAGCCCCGTATCGTGAGGCGACACCGAGGCGATGCCTCAGTGCGTGCCGCTGGCGCAGCGGACCCGGTGTCCCGAACAAGCCGGGACGCGGGAAGGATGGGGAGGAACTCCATCCGAGAGTAGAGTACTCGATTCGTTAGCGGCAGCATGCGCGTTTTTGAAGATGTTTCCTTTCTGTCAAGGCTCCTGCTACCGGCGCGAGTCTTGAGTTGGGGCAGGTGAGCAAGTCGTTTGCATTGCGTGGAGGCCACGGCAAGAGTATCTTCTGCGCAGGTTGCTGCCCTATTTCAACGGAGGAGATAAAATGAAAAAGAATCTAGCGAGAGATTTGTGTGCCGCCCTGCTTGGGCTAGCGTTAGTTTCAACGGCAGTTCAAGGCCAGGACAAAAAAGAGAGTGGCGACGCGCCCAAGATCGTGCACTTCGGTGATTTGAAATGGACGCCGATTATCAAGGGGTGCGAACTTGCGCCGGTTGCCGGCGATCCCAACGTTGAAGGCGCTCCGTTCGTGGTGCGGCTCCGTTGCGTGGACGGGGCAAAGATTCCGGCGCATTGGCATCCAACAGACGAAAATGTAACGGTGTTGAAAGGAATTTTCCTGGCTGGCATGGGCGAGGCTTTTGACGAATCCAAACTGATCACCATGAACGTTGGGAATTTCGTGATGATGCCAAAGGAAATGCGGCACTTCGCGACGTGCAAAGGCGAGACGATCGTACAGGTACACGGCGCAGGTCCTTTCAAAGTGAATTGGGTGAATGCGTCTGAAGTACAACCACCCGATGCTCCGGCCGCCGCGCCAGCAAAGGCGAAACCCTGATCGAAAGACGAGTTTTCGCGTTCGGAAAAAGAATCATCGAAAATAAAAACGATTGAGCTTTGCCCACGTTCTGGCTGGGCCGAAGACGCTGTGCTAGACTTTTCTCTGCACTCGCGGGAAATGGACGCGAGTGCCGGAGCGTGGAACTTCGGGCTCTGTGCAACGAGGTCCCGCGAACCCCGCCAGGCCCGGAAGGGAGCAACGGTACCGGGATCACCTCGGGTGCCGCAGACCACCCGAAGTTCCTCTCATCGGAATGTTTCGAGTTCTTAGTTCTTGGTTGTTAGTTGTAAGTAGAGACTAAGAAATTTGAAGGACGAATATTGGCTTCTTGGGTTTTGCGAGGAACAAGTAGCTAGAGGCCAAGAGCAAGAGACGAAAATTTCAAAAAAGAGCGTGGTTCCTTGTTTTCACTTAGAACTGACAACTAAAAACAAGCAATGAGCTACCAAGTCATAGCCCGCAAATGGCGCCCGCAAACCTTTGACGATCTCGTCGGGCAACAACACGTCACCGAGACGCTGAAGAACGCGATCAAGAATGACCGCGTGGCGCACGCCTACATTTTTTCGGGTGCGCGCGGCGTGGGCAAAACGACTGCCGCGAGAATCCTAGCTAAAGCCATGAATTGCTTGAAGGGGCCGACGTCCACGCCTTGCGGGGATTGCAACTCCTGCAAAGAGATTACGGCGGGGAATTCGCTGGACGTCATTGAGATTGACGCGGCTTCAAACCGCGGCATCGACCAGATTCGCGAACTGCGCGAGATGGTGCGGTACGCGCCCGCGGCGTCAAGAAGTAAGGTAGTGATCCTCGACGAAGCGCACATGCTGACGGGCGAAGCGTCCAACGCGCTATTGAAGACGCTCGAGGAGCCTCCGGACCGCGTCATCTTTGTGATGGCCACGACCCAACCAGAGGATCTGGAGGATACCATCCGGTCGCGGTCGCAGCACTTTCATTTCCGGGCGCTGACCTTCGCCGAGATTGCCGGGCGCCTGAATGAAATCGCGCAAAAGGAAAATTTAAGAATCGAGCCGGGCGCGATGTCCGTGATTGCGCGCATGGCGGAAGGCAGTTTGCGCGATGCGCTCTCACTGCTCGAGCAGGCGCGCGCGTATTGCGGCGATACGATTTCTGACAAGGAAGTGCGCGAACTTTTAGGAGTGGTGCCGGATGATGCGCTGGAGGAACTAGTCGGCGCAATCGCTGAAGGCTCGGCGGACCGCGCGCTGGGGTTGGTGCACACCTTCCAGAAGGAAGGCCGCAATCTGCAGCACTTCTGCCGTGAGGCCGTCCGCCACATACGCAACCTGCTGATCGCACGGACCTGCGGCGCGGACTCGGAAATGATTGCCGCAACGTCCGATCAGCGTCCGGCCTTGGCAAAGGCCGCTGCCCTATTCAGCGAAGAAGACCTCACACGTTTTTTTCAAATCCTGTTGCAAACGGATGAGGATCTGCGACGGAAGCCGGATCCGCGAGTGCATTTGGAGATGGGCTTGTTGCGGCTGATTAATGCAGCGCGGTTGGCGCCACTGGAAGAATTGTTGGCGGAAATGAAGGGCGGCGCGACGGACGGAACTGTAAGCCCGGTATTCTCACGCGGCGCGACTGCCGCCCCAGCTTTTGCACCTGCTCCGAAGAGCGACGCACCAAGCTTTGCCCCTCCGACGCCACCGCGTCCAAATGTAGAAACACGCACTCAAACTCCTTCTCCATTTGCAGCATCTGCTACTGCCTCGGCGGCTCCGGCATTCGCACACAGCGCGCCTGCTCCTACCGTCAACGCGGGCGTCGAACAGGAAGAGAAGATTGCCGCTCCCAAAATCAATGGTCCTACCGCACCAGCAATCGGAATTTCGCAAGAGCATGTTGCGGAGATCAAGGCCGCAGTACAGGCGCAGCAAAAATTTCTTGGTGAACTTGTCGAAAATAGCAGCCGCTGGGAGCTCGAAGGCGTGGAGCTACGAGTTTATTTTCCTCCACAGAAGAGCTGGTGCGCCGAAATGTTGGAAGGTCGCGAGTCGCTGGAAAAGATCCGTATCGTTTCAAGCAAGGTGCTCGGTCGCTCGGTGCGCGTCTGTGCTAAACTGGAAGCAGTTGCAGCGGCATCCGCGTCTGGGTCGCGAAATGCGTCAAACACGCAAGAGTTGCGTGCGCAGTTCGAGCGCGATCCGATGGTGCGGTCGATGCTGGAACGCTTCGGAGGAAAGATTTCCGAAGTGAAACGCAGTCAAGAGGAATCCTGATGGAAGTCAGCGCTCTCCAACAGATGCTATCGAAGGCCAGGCAACAGATGGAGGACCTGCAAAGGCAGGTGAACTCCGTGACCGTGGAAGCTTCGGCCGGCGGCGGTATGGTCACTGTGAAAATGAACGGCCAGAAACAGTTGATGGATCTGCGCATCGAGCCGGATGTTTTTGCCAACAAAGACCAGGAAATGCTCCAGGACTTGATTCGCGCGGCAGTGAATGAAGCCTCGCGCCGCGTCGACGAAGAACTCGCCAACCAAATGAAAAACCTCGTCGGGGGCATCCCCGGAATCGCCGGCATGAAAATCCCCGGCCTTTTCTAACTTCAAATCACTTTTAGAAACGCTTTCTGCGTAAGAGCAATGGCACTGCGTGTCAGTACATTCCCTAAGGCAATTTGATTTTCGCGCCAGCCTCCAGTAGCGCATCCGCAAGTTTGTCCCTTGATTGGCAGAGAGAGTTTTGACGTCGATCGGTCCGTCTTTGGTCGGAAACGGAATTTGTGCACCGGCTTCGAGAAGAATCGTCACAACCTCCTTCCAATCGGTCTTGCGGTGGCCATCTCTGACAGGAAACGGCTGCTTCATTCTTGCTTCCCAAATAAATTCCTGGCCTCGCATGCTGGCCAACATCAAAGGAGTCTGCCCCAAGGGAGTGTTAGCATTGACATCCGCGCCACCGCCGATCAAGTGTCTTATCACTTTAGCGTGGCCAGCCATGACTGCAGCCCCGAAAGCCGTCCTTAAGCTGGCCACAAACTTCGAGTCATCTTTTCCTTTTTCGATCAGGTGCTCCACAACTTGATCATGCCCTTCAGCCGAAGCGATCCACAGTGCATCACCGCCTCCTTGCCCCTCTGCAAACACGTCCGCGCTATGGACAACGAGGGCGCGCACCATCTCAAATTTCCCGAGACGGCCAGCGACAACCAGAAGTGGTATGCCAAATTTGTCTTTTTGATTGGGTGAGGCTCCCTCTTGCAGCAGCGCTTGGACTTCAGCCACGTCTCCGCGAGAGACCGCCTCGGCGAGTAATGCTTGATCTTGCGAATAGCCTTTGGCATGAACAAGCTTGAATGAGTGCTGGGTTTCTTGCAGGTATTTAAACCCCGTCTTTGCCCGAGAAGGGTCTATGCCCAGCAATTTTGAGAACTCGCCAACACGTTCTTCCTCAAACACGTACTCCTTTGTTGCAGCGTGCTTGAAATCCGAGATGGCGGTTCCTTTAGTCGCATACGGGAGTAGCTTGTCAAAATCCCCGCGCCATTCCTTCTTCTGTTCGTCGCTCACGGGACCAAAGTAATCCGGCTTGGAATCGAACTGATCTATGAGTTCGCCTTTTTCAAAAATCAGATATTGAAAAGTGTCGCTATCGTGGACCAGGACGCCAATCGCTACGGTCTTCAATTCCGCTGAGAGCCTTTTCGCAAGGCGACGAAGAATGTTGATGTCCTGGGATTCGGACTATTCATCATAACGGTGACCCACCCATTCTTCGAGTCCGCCATGACCGCACGCAAGCTGAAGTACTCTCGCGCACTTTGCAATATCCGTTGTCCGGACGTTGCAGTTCGTAAAAAAGGCGCCCATCTTTTTAATCCTTTCTAAATTAATCTCTCATCAAATGGTTTCGGGTTAGTGCGCCGAGGAGAGCCGCTTGATGCCCCCATCGATGGCATCCGAGAGCGGACCACTATGCATTGGCACTTTGGCGCGAAGCGCACGGTAGTTCGCGAGCGCTTCCTGGCGCTGCCCGGCCGCTTCCTCGAGCGTGGCAAGGTAGCCGCTTCGCAGCTTGCTCTCCGACTCATCGAAATCGAGCCCGTCGAACAACCAGTGGAAAGTGGCGAGATGCTCGGCCGGCGGAATTACATTTAGGAACTGATTGGTGAGCGGACTCGGTGAAAACACGCGGCCGTAGTAGTTGGAATAGATCCTATGGACCGTGTCCGCGTCGATTGCACCGTTTTCCTTGCGGATATCATTTGCCACACGAATAATTTCAGCATCACACTCGCCGTCGGGGCAATTCTCTAGCGCTGCGAATTGCAGCAAGCGAACGAAATCGCGCCGGCGGCCCGAAGCCAACGCCGACGAAAAATGCTGCGATGCTTCGCTCAGCTTTCCTCGATTCCATAGGATCCAGTGGCCCCACATAGCTTCAGCATAAGGATTGTTCTTGTCTTGAGCTGCCGCTTTGGAATACGCGCTCACCGGGTCAAGACCAAAAACTCCGTCGCGCGAGCGAAGAAAATAGGCCCATCCAATGTGCGCGAGCAAATCTGCGGACCTTTGCGAGCCCTTTGTGGAGGCCACGCCACGACTCAGGACCGGTTCCACTTTCTCGGAGATGCCAGAGAATTTCTCGCCCTCGCGCAGGTGAACGTCCTCAAGCCAGGCCATCGCCAGATTTTCCTGGGCAAGATGGACCTTCGCAGAGTTGAGGTTCACTTGAGAAGCTTGTTCCAGTGAGCGCCAAGCTGCCGCATAATCTCGGACCTTCAATTCCACGTCTTCAGACTTCAGCAGCGCGTCAATTTTTCGACTGTCCTCGAAGCGATCGGAGACAATCTTAACGAGTTGGCGAATGCCAAAGAAAAGCGAAAGAAAGGCGGTCAGGGACCCAACCCATTTCAAAACTGTAGAAAACTTGCTGGTTTTCACGGCGTGTCCCAAGGTTCACCCTCAATGTCGCGCAATCGGTCAGCGGCTGGCTCTGCCGGCAAGAATATCGCAAGTTGTTTCCAGGATAAACCTAACTGAGACTGTTTCATCATAAGAGCACTCGAATGAAGGGCTTAACCTGGCAGTCTCTTCTTGACTCAGGCCCAAAGGGAAAGAAATTAACCTCCTGTACTCGAATCTCCACGTAAAATGTGCCGAGTTGTGTTATACTTCGTCTGCGCTTATTACCTCGGTTGTGTTGTGCGGTCCCTCTGGTGCAGTTGTTGATCTGAGACTCCCCGCCTCCAGTTTCCTCCGTACGTTCTACGCGTAATCTAAAACAAGACTGGCAAAGCAAGCCGCCGGCCCGCTCGCAAACTTGCGTGCGCACCGCGACGGCTTCTGCCAGTAAGAAAGTAATATTGAATGTTGAATGTTTCAGAAGTAAATGCAGAGCGCTCCACAGAGCCCCTCGCGAAGTCCGCCTCCGATCCTCTTGCAGAACCCACTGCGGGGCGCTTTTCAGAAATGCCGATCGCACCTTATATAAAGGAGCGATTGTCCGGGGCGCGGTTTACCACCCCGACTCCAGTGCAGGCCGCGGCCATCCCGCTAGCTCTGGAAGGCAAAGACGTGCTGGCGACGGCACAAACGGGAACCGGCAAAACGCTGGCGTTCCTGATTCCCGTGATCGAAAGGCTGCTCAAGGATAAGACTCCCGGAATCGCCGCGCTGGTCCTCGTACCAACGCGCGAACTGGCGATGCAGGTGGTGGATCAATTTAACAAGCTGCGCGGCAATCAACTTCTTCCAGCCGCGCTGGTTGTTGGCGGTTTGTCCGAAGGAGCCCAACTACAGGCCATTCGCAAGGGAGCGCGGCTCGTCGTCGCGACTCCGGGCCGGCTCGAAGATTATCTCGATCGCAGGCTCTTCCACTTTAATGCCTTGCGTATGCTTATCCTCGACGAAGCTGACCGCATGCTCGACATGGGATTCCTCCCCGCTATCAAGCGCATCGTCTCGATCCTTCCCAAAGAGCGGCAGACCCTGTGCTTCTCCGCGACACTAGAAGGCGACATGACGCGCATCGTGAAGGACTACCTTCGCAACGCCGTGCGTCTTTCGTTCGGGTCGACCTCCAAGCCATCGGAAAATGTGCGCATCCAGGCGTTTGAAGTGGCCATGGACCGTAAGCAGGAAATGCTCCAGCGCCTGCTCACCAAGGAAAAGGGCAAGTGCCTGGTCTTCGCACGTACCAAGCGCGGAACCGAACGCATCGCCGACAGCTTGAATCGCAAGGGCTTCTCCGCCGCCATGATTCATGGCGACCGCTCGCAATCGCAACGCACCACGGCGCTGACTGGATTCCAGCAAGGCCGCTTCCGTGTGCTCGTTGCGACCGACCTGGCCTCGCGCGGAATCCACGTGCAGGACATCGCCCACGTTATTAACTACGATCTTCCAGAAATCGCGGAAAATTTCATTCACCGCGTCGGCCGAACCGGCCGCAATGGCAGCCACGGGGTGGCCTCCACTCTTTTCGTCAAAGAGCAGCGCTCTGAACTCTTTCAACTCGAGCGCTCTCTGGGCATCAAGATGGAGCGCCTCCGCGCGGACGACACGACGTCTCCCCTTCCCGAAAAGCAGCAAAAGCAGGAACGGTTGCCCGTCAACCTCCCTCGCGTGGAAAACTTCCAGAAGCCCGAAAGATTCGTTCTCCCAGGCGAAGTTTTCCAAACGCAACTCGAAAACTAAGCAATTCTCGTAAGGATGTAAACCACGGGCCCTTCGATCCAATCGAGGGCCCGTCTGCGTTTCAGAGCACTCATGCCAAAATAGGGGAATGTTAATCCGGCCTGCGGCAGACGGAGATAAGAACGCCATCTGGGCAATCATGGAGCCCATCATCCGCGCCGGCGAGACCTACACCCTTCCTCGCGACATGAACAGAGAAGCCGCGCTCGCTTATTGGTTCTCTCCCGAACGTGAAGTCTTCGTCGCAGAAGATCAGGGAGAAATCGTCGGCACCTACTGCCTACAAGCCAACCAAAAAGGTGGCGGAGCCCACGTCGCCAATTGCGGCTATGTGACTGCCGCGACTGCGACCGGTCGCGGAGTGGCCCGCGCCATGTGCGCTCATTCTCTAGACCGCGCACGCGAACGCGGTTTCCGCGCCATGCAATTCAATTTCGTAGTCAGCACCAACGAGCGCGCCGTCCGCCTCTGGCAAAGCTTCGGCTTCGAGATGGTGGGCCGCCTCCCGGGAGCTTTCCAGCATCCAACTCAGGGCTACGTCGACGCCTACGTCATGTTTCGCGACCTCTAGTTGTGGTACGGTTTGAAACAAGATGAAAGGCAATGTCTGGGAGATCATTAGAAATGAAGATGGAACTTTCGAAATGTTCCACAAAGGAGAACTGTTGCACGGCTTGATCCCAGATAGGTGGCTTGAAGATCAGTTGGTCCGCTATGGCTTTTGTGGGAAGGAGTACCGCGACATCCGTCGGCAACTGGACCAATTCGGAAAAGCGAAAATTGTCCTCTAGCTTAATTCAACGGCCCGTTGGGCACTCTCTAGGCCGTTTGCGCTGATGCGCGCGGCTATGCTACACATGCTGCATGCCCGATTTTGCCGCTCCCGTAGAACGACTCATCGATGAGCTGAAGCATCTCCCCGGAATTGGGCAGAAGACCGCCCAGCGCCTGGCATTTTTCCTGCTACGTGCTGCACCCGAAGATGCTCTCGCGCTGGCCGACGCCATCCGCGACGCCAAAGAGAAAATCCGCGCTTGCTCCGTCTGCCACAACATCACCGATTCCGATCCCTGCCTGTACTGCGTTGGGCCGACACGCAGCAAAAAAACCATCTGCGTGGTCGAAGAAGCACACAACATCATGGCCATCGAAAAAACGCGCACCTATAGCGGGATGTATCATGTGCTGGGCGGATCGCTCTCGCCGCTTTCAGGCCGCGGCCCGGAGCAACTTCATCTCAAATCGCTGATTGAACGTCTAAAAGGTGGCGGCGTCGAAGAGATCATCATCGCTACGAATCCCACCGCCGAAGGCGAAGCCACTGCCGTCTACATTTCAAAATTACTCAAGCCGCTGGGCGTGCGCGTCACGCGCATTGGCGTGGGCATTCCCGTAGGCGCGGACCTCGAGTACGCCGATGAAGTCACCATGTTGAAAGCCATGGAAGGCCGCCGTGATTTATGAGTTCCCTTTCGTCTCCAAAATGCGCTTTTCAGGTCGGCGCCTAGTTTGCTCACGCAATAGCCGCCCAGCGGCATGACTCTCAGTACCACCATACCGCTCTAGCCAATCTCCCTATTTCAGTATAGAGTTTCATTCCCACGGTGGCTGTCCTCCCACCAAACCGATGGCAGCCCCGAATAGGGCTGACAGGAGGTGCGCTGATGCCGAGCTTGGCGCACTACATGACGCAGTACGACCACGAGCACGAATCCGGCTGGAATAAATTCCTGCATGGTGTCGGTATCCCGATGATTTTTGCCGGGATTATCCTCCTCATCCTCATGAAGTGGGTTTGGGGAGCAGGAATTTTTGCGGGCGGATGGGTGCTTCTCTTTCTCGGCCACCGGATTGAAGGAAACCATCCGGCGTTTTTCCAGGGACCTATCTATTTGCTGGTTGGGCCAATCTGGGTCGCGAAAGAGTTTTGGATGTTTCTGACGGGAACGCACCGCAGGCCGGCCTCGGAAGGTACTCCGCAAAGTGATTCGATGAAGTAGCCCCAGCAAGTTCACTCTGTGGCGCGAAAATCTGAAAAGTCTGAGGGACGGCGGCGGTCTGCATGAATGAATCAGGCGGCAATTTTGCCGATGAGACGACTGAAATGGTGTCCGAAAGCGTGACCAACGCCAGCGCAGAGTTGAGGAAGCGCCGCAGCACGCGCATCGTGCAGGCGGTTCCCCTCGTCGTCACCGGTGTCGACGCGCTCGGCCGTCCGTTCGTCGAGCGCACTTCTTCACTGATCATCAATTGCCACGGCTGTCGCTACCAGTCGAAACATTACGTCCTAAAAAACATGTGGGTGACGATGGAGATTCCCCACGCAGAAACCGGTCAGCCCCCGCGCACAGTGCGCGGCCGTGTGGCCTGGATTCAACGCCCGCGGACGGTGCGGCAACTTTTTCAGGTAGCGCTCGAACTGGAAATTTCCGGAAACGTCTGGGGCATTGCATTCCCGCCCGAAGACTGGACCGCCTTTCCGGAGTCGACTCAAGTGGTGATGAGATTGGATGCGGCGCCTGAAACGCCGCATCCGCCACCAGCCGCAGAGAACGAGACGACTCTGCATCTGGGTGAAGCCGAAGCTCCGCCCACCGCGGGCGCTGACAATCTACGGGTGTTCCCTTCTCCATCAAGCACAACCGATGCTTCACTGCAGTTGGCGCGCCAGGTCGCGAGACTGATCGCTGATGCCAAGCAGCAAATTCAGGCGGCCACACGCGAAGCCGCATCACAGGCAGTTTCCGCGGAACGCCGCCTCTCCTTCGAACAGTGGGAGCAAAAGTTTGCCGCCGGACGCGTGGAAATCGAAAATGAAACTGCCAGCGCTATCGAAAAGTTCCAGCACGAGGCCGATGAGCGTTCACGAACCTCCCACGCCGCGGCGGCTGAAGCGCTGCGGACCGAATTGCCGCGCTGGCTGGCGCCGCAACTCGAGCAACTCACTCGCGAACTGACTAGCCGGTTGGCGCAGGAAGGTGCGGCTCAGCGCAACGAACACGCTCAGCAACTGGAAAGCATGACCGAAGCACTGCGCAGCGCAACGCAGCAGGGCGAGTACGTTACGACACGGCTGAAGACTCAAGCGGAGCAAACCCAAGCGCAAATTGCGGCGCAGGCAGAGTCCGCGGCAAGGGCGCTTGAGCAAGCAGCGCAGCGACACGAACAACAGGCAACCGCTCAGGGCCAGTCCCTGCTTGCGGCGGCCAATGAGATTCAACAACAAGTGACGGCGGCTCTCGCTTCCGCGCAATCCGTCTCGCAGGCGCAGCTGGCCACCGAACTGGAAGCTGCGCAATCGCGATGGCGCGAAGCGCTCGAGAGTACTCTCGCAGAAGCCCAAGATCGTGCCGCTGGCGGATTTAACGAACATACGCGCACGTGGATGGCTCAGCTCCAGGAAGAAATGGCACGCCACGCCACGGCGGCGCGCGAATCCGCCGCCAACGCCACACTGGAAACCGAGCAACGTATGTCCGCTCTGCGGGATTCGTTGCAAGAGCAAACCCAAAGGCTGGAGTCCGTTCTGGCCCATGCCGCGGAGACCGCGCATCAGCTCGAACAACATTCGTCGCAACTTGAAAACGTACAGCAGCAGTCGCTGGCAGGATTCCAGTCGCAAATCGAAAATCATTTGAATCCGCACCGCGAAGAGCTGCAACGTCGCTCCGAGTCCATGGCCGAAGAACTCAACGCGAAGATTCGAACGACTTTCGATGAAGCCAGCCGCCAGGCCGTCGCGCAATTCGACCGTCAAATCTCTGAGCTGGTGCAACCACACATCACGAACGCCGAGGAAGCAGTTCACCGCCTTGTTGGCGGGCGGTCCCTGCTCGACGCGGCACTTACTCTTCAACAGGACCGCATCCGCAACTCCGCGGACGAAGCCTTCGCTGAATCGCTGGCCCGTTTCCGCGAAAACCTGGGCAGCGTCGAGCAAATCCTCCAGGAATCTTCGCAGGCGATCACCTGGCGCAACATGACGGAACTTGAAGGCAAAGCCGACGACTTGAAGCATCAGATGGTCGAGGAGCTTCTCAAATCCGCCGAATGGTACGAAAAGAAAGCGCAGACTCAGATCCAGAACTTGACGGAAAGAACCATCGAGCAGGCCGGAAACCAGTTGCGGGAAAAAGCTGGAGAGCTTTCGAGCGTCTTCGCGAGCGAGCTGGATCATGCCAGCCGCAGCTTCGTGGGCCACTCGCAGACGCAGATGGAAGAGGTGGTCCGGGATTCGTTCGAACGCGCACGCTCTCTGTTCGCCGAAGCAGCGGACACCACCGCCGCGGCGTTCACGGACGCTGTTCAGCGCACCGGCAGGCAAGAGCTGGACGGGTTCAACGAAGAAGTACGACGTTCGCTGGATGGGTCACATCAACAACTGGAAGCCGCGCGCACGGAGTTGGCGCAAAAGATGACCTCCGAACAGGAGGCTTTCCTGCGGCGCTTCCAGTCCTCCATGGGCGGTGCGCTCGAAGCCGGTGTAGCCGAAGCCCAGAATAAAGTCTCCGAAGGCTTCGGGCCGTTGCTTGAATCCTGGAAAGCCATGACCGCAGCGCATCAACAAGAGATGCAGGGCATTTACGGCCACATGGGCGAGCAAGCCGCCGAGCAATACAAGGGGCGCCTCGAAAACGTCTCCAATCAATGGATGCTGGCGACCGTAGCTTCGCTGGATCACCAATCCCGCGAAATGGTCTCAGGCATTGCCGCGTCCGCAGAAGAAAAACTCCATGAAGCCTGCGCCCACGTCTTCGAAGGCGTCGGCGAATCCCTCCGCGAGCGCCTGCGCGAAATGGCGCAGAGCTTTGTCGCCCCGGCGCAGCCACCCGATCGCGCAAAGTCCGCCGGCACCGGAAGCTAAAGAATCCTTGACTGTCATCCCGAGCAAAGCGAGGGATCTGCTTTTTCGTCGGAGTCTCCGCCCGCCTACGGAGACGCCGATTCGCCTCTTCCCTGCCAGCCCGGTATAATCCTCAAGGTATAAACCCTGATGGCCAATCATGCTTACTTGCGCGTCTGGACGCGCGACTTTTCTCTGGAAACAATGCTTGCTGAGTTCGCCCGATTCTTGACCACCGCGCCTCTATCAGCCACACAGAACACCTTTACCGAATTGGTCGTGCAGGCGTTGGACCCGACTGAGGTTCCAGTCGCTGAATGGGATTTGCGCCCGCTCAAGCTTGGGCCCGCGGAAGTGACGGCGCTGGCTGTTCAACATGTGAACGCCGACACGGCCTATTTCGCTACCGCCAAGTGGGACTTGTGGAGCTTCGATATCGAGACGCTGAAGTGGCAGCACAAGCCGGAACCCCTTCTGCTCTCCTGCCACGGCCCGGAATATGACGACGGCCTTGCTTCGACAGCAGGCCACTTCATGGCCGACCTGGGCTTCGAGCATTTTTTCACCGGGCACGGGGGATTGCTCGCACCCGGCGCGGCCTCCAACCCCTTCAATTCCTCGGATCACCCGATGGAGCACACTTTCCGCCAGTGGATGTCCGCAACCGGCAACCTGAAGGAATATCACGCAAAGACCCGCGAGAACATCCAACAGTTATTCCATTGGGTGGAAGCGATCGAACAGGCCCTGCCTGTGGAGCGCAGCGAACTTTGGTCCGAAGGAGAGGAAAACCTTGAAGCGAGGTTGGATGCGATCCTGGGTCAGCGCTAGCGCATTCAAGACTTGGGCAAGGCCAATTCGCAGAGTCCTTCCACGAACGGCTGCCAACAGCTAGAATTGCACTAGTGAGCATTCGATAGGTGGTTCTCGGATGTGTCGTAGATTACAGAGTTTCCGTTCAAGCCGGAGAAAGCTGGGTAGCCCGGGCAATTCTTAGAATTGAAACCCAGGGCGGCTAATTTCTGATGGGGAAAACTTCACAAAGCGATTGTTCGTCTGCTAACGAGGCAGTTACCGCCCCGTCTGTTTCAAGAGAGGGCCACTGTCTTGGCGCGGCCCGCAGGTGGAAAATCCCCCTGAAATTTTCCTTAAGTGTTGTGTCCCTGTTTATTTTGTTAGGTGGATGCGGATCGGATGCGTCCAAGCCCGCATCGCAAGCAGCGACCAAGCCTGCGGAGCCCGCCGTCCCCGAAGAGATTCAGTTGGCGGCAAGTTCGCTACTCGGGAGCGAGTCTCAGATCCTGGCGTTCGGAGACCTAGCCAAGAACGGGAAACAGGAATTTCTTGTGGCCAATGTCGTGCCAAAGACCCCGACCAACAATTTGCCCGGCACCATCGTGACCCGCGTGGTCATCGCTGAAAATACCGACGGCAAATGGGAAGAAGTTCTGCGTTGTGACGAGCATCTGAAGAATCAGAAGGGCTATCTAGGCTTGACTCCCCTGGCACCGATAAGCGGTTGGCGCTTACAGTATGAGCAGAGTCAAATAAAAGGTCTGGAACTGTATTTCACTCCCCTGAAAGGCACTACCGATTCACACGTCTTGCCGATCGGCATCCGTTGGAATCCACAGACCAAGCGCTACCAGTCGCTTGACCGCACCTACGAACATTTTCTGCTAGAGTCGCCGTCTATCCAGGATGCGAGGTCAGTGCTGCGATGAGCACGGGGCAATCAGCCACTGGCAACCAGGCGTCCAAGGTGCGCAAGGAGGCTCCTACCGACAAGGACCTCCGCGGCTTGGTCCCCTACCTCCGGCGCTACACCGGCGGCATCATTTTCGGTCTGCTCACCGTCGTACTGATGGGAATTGTCGGCAACGTCCTCCCGCTCGCCACCGGCGTAATGACCGACACCCTCGCCGGCAACGCGGTCCCCTTCGAACATTCGTCGCAGACTGCAAGTCCTCTCGTCGTGGCCCTGAACCCCTCGAAACTCAGCAGCTCCATCCCGTGGTACGCACCAAACAGCCGCCACACTCTAGGTATCTATTGCCTAATCGTAGTCTTATGCGTCGCCATCAAGGGCCTTCTTTCTTTCTCAGCGCGCTGGACGCTCATCGGCGTTTCTCGCGACATCGAATTCGACATTCGCAACGATCTTCTCAAGCGCTTGCTGATCCTCGAGCCCGAATTCTATGTCCGCAACCGCACTGGCGAGCTGATGTCTCGCGCAACAAATGACCTCAATGCTGTCCGCATGGTCCTTGGCCCCGGCATCATGTACAGCGCCACGACCATCATCACCATGATCATGGCCATCCTGGTCATGGTCACGTTGTCGCCTTCCCTGACGCTCTGGGTTCTCCTTCCTGCGCCAGTCGTCGCCGTCGCCGTGTGGTTCTTTGGAAAAACGATTCACGAACTCTACGAAAAAATCCAAGCCGCTCTCGCTACACTCACCGCGCGCGTCCAGGAAAATCTTGCCGGCGTCCGAATTGTGCGCGCGTATGCGCAGGAAGAGGCTGAAATTCGTGGTTTCGACGAGCCCAACCGTGAGTACGTCTCGCGTAACATCAAGCTCATTCGCACCTGGAGCATGTTTATGCCTTCGCTTCAGGCGCTCATCGGCATCACTTTCTTGATCGTTCTATGGCAGGGCGGCCATCAACTCTTCCGCGCCCAGATTTCCCTCGGCGCGCTCATCGCGTTCAACGGCTATCTCGCCTTGCTGGTCTGGCCCATGATCGCCCTGGGCTGGGTCACCAATATTTTTCAGCGCGGCGCCGCTTCCATGGGCCGCCTGAATTACATCCTCACCGCCAAACCAAATATTGACGACCGCTGCGCAAAAATACCTGAAGGCACTAAGCCCCTCGGTGAAATCGAATTCCGTCATCTTACTTTCACGTATCCCACCACGCTTTCCGGAACCGGTTCGAACGGCGCCTCCAAATCTAATGGCAGCGGCTCGCATCCTGTACTACGCAATATCGACTTGAAAGTTCCTGCCGGCTCCACGCTCGCCATCGTCGGCCCCACGGGTTGCGGAAAGACCACCCTTGCCGCTCTCATTGCACGTCTATGGGAAGCGCCCGACGACTGCGTTTTGATCGACGGCCGTCCCATCCGCGAATGGCCTCTCACCACCTTGCGCCAGTCCATCGGCTTCGTTCCGCAGGACACCTACTTGTTCGGCGAAACCGTCGGCGGCAACATCGCTTTCGGCCTGCCCGAATATGACGAACAGCGCGTCTTCGAGGCCGCTGAAATTGCCAGCCTCCATGGCGACGTGCAGGATTTCGCCAAGTCTTACGAAACCATGGTTGGCGAGCGCGGCATCACCCTTTCCGGTGGGCAAAAGCAGCGCGCCGCCATCGCCCGCGCCGTCGTCCGCGACCCACGCATCCTGATCCTAGACGATTCTCTTTCCGCCGTGGATACGCAAACCGAAGAGCGCATCCTCGGCGGCCTCCGCGGAATCATGCAAGGGCGGACCACGATTCTCATTTCGCACCGGACCTCGACCGTCCGCGACGCCGATCAGATCGTCGTGCTGATCGACGGCGCCATCGCCGAGCGCGGCACGCATGACGAACTCCTCGCCCGCGGCGGCTATTACGCGGATTTGTATCACAAACAATTGTTGGAAGAAGAGCTCGAACGCGCATGAGCAACCCGCACGAAGAAGAGGCCCTTGGCAAAGCGTACGATTCGCGCTTGATGCGCCGGCTTCTTCAATACATGAAGCCCTACAAATGGCGCGTCGTGCTCGCGCTCGTCATGGTGGCCATCGTCACTCCGCTCGAGCTGGCTCCGCCGCTCATCTTCCGTAAGGCCATCGACAGCTATTTCACCCCCGCGCTGAAGCACCTTCTCCCAGAATCCGCCGCCTGGACCGGCATCGGCTGGCTCAGCCTGCTTTTCTTTGCCGTCCTCACCTTCGACTTCCTCGCCCAGTACATCCAGATTCGCATCATGCAGCGCGTTGGCCAGCAGACCATGTACGACATGCGCAGCGAAATATTCCGTCACATGCAGCGCCTGCCGATGAGCTACTTCGACCGCAATCCCGTCGGCCGCCTCGTAACCCGCGTCACCACCGACGTCGACGCCCTCAACGATCTTTTCGCCGCCGGCGTCGTCACCATGATCAACGACTTCTTCCTCCTTGTCGTCATGGCCGGACTGCTCTTCAAGATCGACACCCGCCTCGCCCTCGACACGCTCGCCGTCCTCCCCGGCATCCTCATCGTCACCATGATCTTCCGCAAGTTCGTCCGCGACGCCAATCGCCGCATCCGCACCGCCATCGCCCGCATCAACGCCTTCCTCCAGGAATACATTTCCGGCATGAGCGTGGTCCAGCTCTTCAACCGCGAACAAAAGGCCATGGACGAATTTGGGAAGCGCAATCGCGACAACATGCTGGCTTGGCGCGACGCCATTCTCGCGTACGCGCTCTTCTACCCTGCCGTCGAATTCCTCAGCTTCGCCACAATCGCCCTCATCTATTGGTCCGGCGGCAATCGCATTTTCTCCGGCGGCATCACTCTCGGCGTGCTCACCGCCTTCACCATGTTTGCCCAGCGCTTTTTCCGCCCTATTCAGGACCTCAGCGAAAAATTCAACATTCTCCAGTCCGCCATGGCCGCTTCCGAGCGCATCTTCAAGCTTCTCGATGAGCCCGTCCTCGTCGATTCCGATCCCAACGCCATTCCGCTGGACCATCCGCGCGGCGAAATCGAGTTCCGCAACGTCTGGTTCAGCTACAAGAACGTTCCTGAACCCGCAGACGAAGACTGGGTTCTCCGCGACGTGTCCTTCTGCGTCGCGCCGGGACAGACTTTCGCCATCGTCGGCCACACTGGCGCGGGCAAAACCACTCTGATCTCCCTGTTGCTGCGCTTCTACGACGTCCAGCGCGGTCAGATTCTCCTCGACGGCAAAGATATCCGCCTAATCGACCTCCAGGACCTGCGCCGCCAATTCGGCATCGTCCTTCAGGATCCCTTTCTTTTCACCGGCACCATCGAAACCAATATCCGCCTCGGCACACCGGGCATCGACCGCGCCACCGTCGAGCGCGCCATCGACGAAATCGGCCTCGGCGAATTTGTCCGCGCCCTTTCCGAAGGTGTGGCAACCAACGTCAACGAACGCGGCTCAACGCTCTCCGTCGGCCAGCGCCAGCTCATCAATTTTGCTCGCGCCCTGGCCCACAATCCGCGCTTCCTGATTCTCGACGAAGCTACTTCCAGCGTGGACACCAAAACCGAGCTTCTCATTCGCGAAGCGCTCGGCCGCTTGCTCTCGGGCCGCACCGCTCTCGTCATTGCTCATCGTCTTAGCACCATCCAGTACGCCGACCGCATCCTCGTCTTCCACAAAGGACGCTTGCGCGAGCAAGGCGCTCATCAGGAGCTTCTCGCCCAGCGCGGCATTTATTACCGTCTTTACCAGTTGCAATACAAGGAGCAGGAACTCCATCTTCCGATAGACTCCAGCCGCGCCGCCGAACCTTCCGTTCTTCCGGCCAGCGACTGATTCCTGCTCAACTGCATCATGCCGCCCATACCGCTCCTTCTTTCCGCCGGCGAAGCCTCCGGAGACATGTATGCCGCCCGGCTCGCCACGGCGCTGAAGCAGCGTCTTGACGTTTCGATTTTCGGCATGGGCGGGCCGCAAATGCGCGCTGCCGGCGTCGAGATCATCACCGACTATTCCGAAGTCTCTGTCGTCGGCATCACCGAAGTGTTCAAGCGCCTGCCATCGCTCATCCGCGCGATGCGCCATCTAGTCGACGAAGCCGAGCGCCGCCGCCCTCCCCTCGCGATTCTCACCGACTTCCCCGGTTTCCATCTCCGTCTCGCGCGCAAGCTCCGCCCCAGGGGCATCCGAAACGTCTATTACATTTGCCCGCAGTTCTGGGCCTGGCGCCCTTGGCGCGTGAATTTGGTTCGCCGTCGTTTTGCCAAAGCGCTGTGCATCTTTCCGTTCGAGGAAAAGTTCTATGCCGACGCCGGTGTCCCTGTGAAATTTATCGGCCACCCGCTCGTAGGCAACGTCAAAGCCACGCTCACGCGGGAATTATTTTGCAAGAAATACGGTCTTGAATACGGGGGCATGATCATTACGATCCTGCCAGGCAGCCGAGGCGGTGAAATCGGTCATCACCTTCCTGTCCTGGTGGAAGGCATCGAGGAAATCCGTAGGAGGCTTCCGGTGCCGCCTCAACTTGTTGTCGCCGTAGCACCAGGACTGGACGGCGACTCGCTGAAATCGAGATTCCCTTCTGACTGGAATGTGTGTTTTCTCAAGGATGATACCTACAACGCTCTCGCCGCCTCCGACCTGGCCATCGTCTCCAGCGGCACTGCGACCGTCGAAACCGCCTTGCTCGGCAAGCCCATGATCGTCGTCTACCGCCTCTCTCCGCTGACCGCCAAGCTCGCCAAGCCTCTCGTGCGGACCAAATTCTTCAGCATGGTCAATCTGATCGCCGGCCGTGAAGTCGTCCCTGAATTAATCCAGCACGACTTCACCCCGCAGCGTCTCGCCACAGAAGCAGTCGAATTGCTTTCTACTTCGGAAGCTGGCACAGCGCGCGTGGAGGCCATGCGGCGCGGTTTGGAGGAAGTCCGGAAGCTGCTCGGTCCCCCAGGCGCCGTCGAACGCGCTGCCGACGAGATTGCCCGGCTTTTGACCTCCGCTCCAAGCAACGCAAACTGATGGGTTTGGTATCCTATTAGATGTACACATTGGTGCAGAATTGAATACAGCTGAAAGGGGTCCGATGGCCCTACGTTTGAGAGTACCTGCTACAGGTTTCTTCATTGCTCTGCTCTGCCTCGCGTGTGCCCCCGCGCCGCTGCAGGCTCAGGCTGTCCGCCCCGCGACTTTTCTCGCTGAGCATTACGATGTTTCCGCAACTCTCGACGCTATCGGCCAATCGATTTCCGCCGCCGCCAAAATCGACTTCAAGGCCGTCGAAGCCTCCAGCACCGTTCGCGTCGAGCTCCACCCGAACTTAATCGTCAAAGAAGTCAGAGGCGCTGACGGCAAACCGCTTCCTTTCGATCGCGACGATCGCAACCGCCTGCTTCTTGTTGTCCAGCTCCCCACGCCCGTCGCAACCGATGGTCACATCAATCTGACCTTCACCTATTCCGGTCTGCTAATCAATGAAGAGAACAGCCCAGTACCAGGTGTGACCACCGCACTGATCAACAAAGAAGGTGCGTATCTGCTGCTGCCATCGCGATGGTTTCCCCTCACCAATTTTCCCTCCAACCGCTATACCGCCACTTTCCGCCTTAATGTTCCAGACATTTTCGCCGTTGCCGGCACCGGCAAAGCCTCCGCCCCGACGCCCATGCCCGGCAGGAACGCGGTGGAAGGCAATCGCCTTCTCTACACTTTTGAATGCAAGAGCCTCGCTTCGCACGGTACCTTTGTCGCCGGCAGCAATCTGCAGCTCAATCCGAAGCAGGCCGAAGGCGTCAACGTCGCGGTATACGCCCCGAAAGCCGCCTCCGCCAATGCCCAGAAATTTGCTGATGATGTGGCCCGCTCCGCGATCATTTATTCAGACATGTTTGGTCCCATCCCAGATCCCACGTTCATAGTGATCCAGATTCCCGACGGCACTTTCCGCGATTACGCCGCACCTGGTGTCTTGCTCCTCAGCCAGCGCATCTGGGACCCGCGAAGCAGCGACAGAACGATCGCTCGTCTCGTGGCCTCGCAGTGGTGGGGGATTCAGGTTACTCCGGCGACGTCCGGCGACGTCTGGGTCACGGATGGCCTCGCCCGCTATTCCGAAGCGCTCTACGCCGAGCAAAATGCCGGCAAAGAAGCTGGCCTCCGCGTTGTCGATGAATTCGCCGTCGGCGCCCTGATGTATGAAGACGCCGCTCCCGTCGGCCAGGCCGCGCGCCTGGTTCCCTACTCCCCTGATTACCGTTCCGTGGTGATGAACAAAGGCGCCATGCTCTTTCACATGTTGCGCGCGCAAATGGGCGACGTGGCATTCAAAGGAGCCCTGCACGATTTTTACTTTCAATTTGCCGAACACAGCGCCCGCAACGAAGATTTTGAGAACATCGCCATCCGCCGCTCGCAAGCCGCCGCTGCCGCCGCAAAACCGCCTCAGGATCCCCCGGACCTGCGCGCCTTTTTCGCCCAATGGCTGAATTCAACAGGCGTACCAGAGTTCACGCTGGAATACGTCGTCTACCGCACCCCCAGAGGTTTTCGCACCATCGGCAAGATCAAGCAGCCTCTGGATACTTTCCGCATGCCCGTGGAGTTGCGCATCGAAACCGAGGGAAATCCCGAGCTGAAGACCGTCGACGTGACCGGCACCGAATCCGGCTTCACGGTCGAGACCTTTGGCCGCCCCAAGCCAGGTGGCATCAAGATTGATCCCGGCAATTACATCCTCAAGGGTAGTGTCGGCCTGCGCGCTCGCGCTGCCATCGCCCGTGGCGAGGATCTCGCCGAACAAGGCCGCTTCTACGATGCCATCGCTCAGTATCAACGCGCGCTTTCCATTCAGCCCGGCCGCTGCCTGGCGAATTTCCGCATGGGCGAAGCTTTCTTCTACCAGAAGAACTATCAGGCGGGCGCCAACGCCTTCCGCGAATCCTTGCAGACCGTTTGCGACGCTCCCGAAAAATGGACGGAAGTCTGGGCTCACATCTATCTGGGTAAAATCTTCGATATGCTCGGCCAGCGTGAACGCGCCGTCAACGAATACAGCAAAGCCAAGCAAACCAATGACGACACCGGCGGCGCCCAGCAAGTCGCCGACGGCTTCATCAAGAAGTCCTACACAGAGGGCGGCACCTCCGTCTCCGCGCCTCCTGCCACCACCCAGCCCGCGAAGCCCGCCGCGGCCATTCCCGCGCCCGCCTCCGGCGAGCGCCCCGTCCTGAAAAAGCCCGCCCCTACCCCGCAATAAGAGTTTCCTTCTTTGTAGGACCCGCCTTCCGAGGCGGGCCGCTAAGCTCACAATTGCAATTCCGACTGCGGCTTCCCACGAGTAGCGCGTTTTGAGAGACTTGGCTCATTTCAGCTTACCCCGCTTGCCTTGGGGAATCCCGAAGGGGCAGGGATGGGCTTCTTCCTCGTGTTGGGAAAAATCTAAATCGGAGGCAAAATTCCAGCTAGACCAGTCAACGGCAACGGGCCAACGCCTTTTCGCTGAACCAGCACCTGGAATCGCTCTCCCATCCCTTCGGGGTAGATCAGCGTCTTGAGTTGCAGACGCGCCTTCACGCGGTCCGCTTCGCTCTGGCCGTCATCGTAGAGGTCGGCAAATTCATCGCCCTGCCCCAGCGCCAGCAGAAAAGCCGTTTGTGAAGTGAATCCCGACGTTTCCAGGCCGGAGCGTTTGCCCCAGGACTCGAGCGCCGTGAAGTTGACGTGCGCCGTCAAATCCTGCTCCCCTGGCGCAGCATAGAACTCTTCGCTGGCGCGATGGTTCTGATACGCCAGCAGCGTCCCGCGCATGTGGTGATCGTCAAAGAGGTCGCTTGCAGGATGCCCGTAATCGATGGTCAGCACGTATCCGCGCTCAAGCCGGCGGCCAACTTCCGTGATCCAGTCGCAAGCTTCGAGTCCCGCTTCCGCATGCTGCCCTTCGCACAGCGTAATGCCCTGCGCCGCAAAATATTCCGTGATCGCGCAAGTCGAGACGGGGGCCACTTCGTCCACGAAATGTCCGTCGCGGAAATCGACGAACATTTCTTTGAGCGCGCCGCGATCCATCACGACGCGATGCACCGGCAGCGCGTCCACAAGTTCGTTGGAGAAAAAGCATCCTGTTGCAATGTGCGCGGGAACTTCAGCCGAAGCTGTGAACCGCCCCGCAATAGCGTGCCGCTTCGTCGCAATCGTCGCTTGCTCGCGCCGTAGGGCGGAGCGCTCCATGGCAACGTAGCGCACTGCGCCGAAAAATTCCGGGAGTTTCGCCTCGCAAAAATCGAGCACTTGCGCGGCGAATCGCCCGACGCCCGCGCCCGCCTCCACAAACATGAATTCTTCTGGCCGGCCGAGGCTTTCCCACATTTCCGCAAATTGCCGCGCCAACAAACGGGCAAAGATTGGGTGCATATCGACGCTGGTGTAGTAATCGGCAAAACGCTTGGACTCTGCTTTGCTGTAATAGCCATGGACCGGATGGTAGAGGCATTCGCGCATGTAGTCAGCGAACGTAATCGGGCCGAAACGGCGAACCCTGTCTGCTAACAATTCCACCAGCGGCGTCACGCGCCTTCGGCTCCGGCAGCATCGGCAAGGGGTTCAGACTGGACCTTGCGCCAAGCGCGTTCAAACACGCCCTGCGCGGCTTCGTCGAAAAGCACGAAATAAATCGTTACGAGAGAACTCTCGCCCCTGAAATGTTTCGCCGTTTCGCGCAGCATAATCTCCGCGCAGTCCTTCAGCGGAAATCCCGCGATGCCCGTGCCCACCGCCGGGAAAGCAATGGTTTTCAGCCCGCGTTCATTGGCAATTCGCAAAGAATGCGCCACGGAATGCCGCAGCGATTCCGCATTCGTTTTCCCGCCGAGTTGCATGCTGGCCGCGTGAATCACGAATCGCGCTTTCAGCTTTCCACCGGTAGTAATAGCGGCATAGCCAACTGGGATGCTTCCAATTTCGTTGCATTCGCGCTGGATCTCTTCACCACCTTTACGGCGTATAGCTCCCGCAACTCCGGCACCCAGCATCAAATCGTTGTTCGCGGCGTTCACGATGGCATCGGTATCCATCTCTGTAAGGTCGCCTTGCTGAATCTTAATTTTTTCTGCGAGTGAGCTCATGATGGATTCAATCCATTTTCTCCTGCGCGATCAAGGCTTATTTGCGGCCTCTTGTTTCGAGTAATCGTAGACGCCTCGCCCGCTCTTGCGGCCGAGCCGTCCTTCTTTCACATACTGACGCAGCAACACATTCGGCTTGTACTTCTCGCCAAGCGTGGAATGGAGATATTCGAGAATTTTCAGCCGCACGTCGAGCCCGACGAGATCAACCAGTTCAAACGGACCCATCGGGTGATTCAGCCCCAGCTTCAGTGCCTTGTCGATGTCTTCGGGCGTGGCAACCCCGGCTTCCAACATGTTGAAGGCTTCGTTGCCAATCAGCGCGTTCACCCGCGTGGTAATGAATCCAGGCGATTCGTTGGCGAGCACCACTTCCTTGCCCATGCGCTCGGCAACTTCCCGGCAAGTCGCCACCGTTTCATCGGAAGTATGGGGCGTCCTAACCAATTCAATCAGCTTCATTTTTGGCACGGGATTGAAGAAGTGCATCCCGACACAACGATCGCGCGAAGCACTAGTATTCGTGAAATCCGTAATCGAAAGCGAAGAAGTGTTGCTCGCAAAAATGGCCCCGGCCTTCGCGAATTTATCGAAGATGCTGAATATTTCCCGTTTCATCTCCAACTCTTCCGGCACTGCTTCAATGATGAGCTCCGCGTCGCGGATCGCATCTTCAACGTTGGTTGCTGTAGAAATCAGCGACAATGCTTTGTCTCTGGCGCTAGCTTCAATTTTTCCGCGAGAAATGCCTTCATCAAAGGATTGCCGGATCCAAGCCACGCCATTTTCCAGAACTGCCCGCGAAACATCCTCAAGGACAGTTTTGTAGCCGCCGAACGCGGAAGCATAGGCAATCCCCCGTCCCATGGTCCCCGCGCCGATCACCGCGATCGTCTTCACGTTCATTTATTGCCTTCCGATCGAAGGAACATTTATTTCAACAGTTTCCGGTAAGCATCTTCGTCAAAGCCAAGAACCATCTGCAAACCTCGCAGCGCCACGGGCCGGCGAATCAGATTCGGTTCTTTCGCCATCAATTTGATGGCCTCAGCGTGTGAAGGCGGATGCTCTTTCATTTTCCGCGTGCGATAGAGTTCATTTCGCGTGTTCAAAAATTCTTTGTAGTCGCGGCCACCGATCAATCCTTCGAGCTCCGCTTCGGTCAATCGTTCCTTGTCCAAATCGCGTGCTACCAGTTCGGCCCCCAGTTCCAGCAAGAGACCTCTTGCTTTGCGGCACGTCGTTCACGTCGGCTTCTGCAGAAATTTGATTTTCACCTTACTCAAGTTTTTCCTCTCCGGTAATGCTTCGCTTCGGTTGTCGTTGCGCAGCAAGCTGCGCCACTACAAAAATAGCACCCGCTAATATCTAGGGACCTTCGGATCGATCTCCACGGACCAGCGCTCGATCCCTCCGGCTAAGGATTTCGCTTTCTCGATGCCCTGAAATCGCAACCACGCCGCGGCATCCAGACTTCGCATTCCGTGGTGGCAATAGCAAATCACTTCGTCCACATCCGGAAGCGTTTGCAAACTCGCCGCCAGAGACCCAAGTGGCACCAGTGTCGCACCTTCAATTCGGCAAAGCTGGTGCTCCCACGGCTCGCGTACATCAATGAGAACCAATTTTTCTCCACGGTCCAAACGTGCTTTCACGTCGGCCGGTGTAATCTCCAACTCGTCCATTCCTCTTCCCTTTCAAACTGAGGAGCTCCGCAGCGTACTCTTTTCGCGGCTGGTAATCACGATCGTCGCGGGGTGCAAACCGGGAGAACTACTTTCCCTGAAACTTTGGGAGACGCTTTTCGAAAAACGCTTTAATCCCCTCGCTGCAGTCTTCGGAAAGATAGCACCGAATCTGTTCCTCAACTTCATTGTTGAGAGCGTGAGCGAGTTCCTTCGCGTGGCTGGCAAATAGAGACTTCTTCACCGCACGAATAGCCAAGAGCGGCCCGCGCGCGATTTTCTGCGCCAGTTTCATCACTTCCGCTTCGAGTTGCGCGCCCGGAACGACCTGGTTGACGATGCCAAGGTGCAAAGCGGTTTTTGCATCGATCATGTCGCCGGTATAGAAGAGTTCGGCGGCCTTCGCTGGACCAACCAGCTGCGGCAAGAAATACGTTCCGCCGAAGTCCGGAAAAAGTCCTACCTTACCGAAATTCTGCCCAAACGTGGCTTCCTCTGCGGCGATTCGAATGTCCGCGGCAAGTGCGACATTCATCCCTGCGCCAGCCGCGGCTCCATGTACCGCTGCAATGACTGGTTGCGGCATGGTGCGCATATTGAGCACCATCTGCATCCCAGCGCGCAGCAACGGCTCCAGGTCGTGCATGCCACCCTTCTGGCGGCTCGCCGCCATTGCACCGAGATCCCCGCCCGCGCAAAAAGCCCGTCCGGCACCGGAGATAACGACTACAGAAACGCTGGTGTCTCCCGCGATACGGCCGAGCGCGTCATTTACAGCCATCGCCAGTTCATTATTTAGCGCGTTCAGCCGGTCAGGGCGATTCATCACCAGCGTCGCGATGCCCTCATGCCTTGTTTCCAGAATGAGTGGTCCGGCTTGCGCCGCTTGTGAAGTATGGCTCACGGGGAACTCCGTTTAATGGCCTCGGACTTCGTGTTCTTTGCCGATGCGCGCAACGAGCTGCGCCAGTTTCTTAAAATGCCGCAGCTTTTCGCTCCGACCGGTGGCATTCGCGCCGCTCGTCGAAGGTAGTACATACACGCGCGCGCCGTAGAGCAGCTCTTTCTGAATTCCGAACTTACACTTGCGCTGAGAAAATTGTTCGTATGTCAGTTTTCCATTGAAGGCGACTACATGGGGAGCAAATTCTTCGAGCTTTTGCGACAGGACGATGCGGCCTTCGGCGTAGTCTTCGCGCTTCAATTCTTCAATGCCCTTCGTGGGACGTTTCACAAGGTCCGTGAGTCCAACGCCGAATTCGATTACCCGCTTGTCGTCGTGATAGTCGAACGGCTCCGGGACCACTCCGCTCTCATACAGCATGGGCCAGAATTCGTTCCCCCGGCCGGCGTAATAATGGCCCACGCGTACAGAGGATTCGCTCGGATTGCAGCCGACAATGACGAGCTTCATGCCTTTGCGGAGATGGTCTGGGAGTGTTCGCATTAGGGCAGCTTACTATGCCTTTCGATTTTACTACTTACCTATGAAGGAGGAAGAGTGCTTTTCAACATGGGCTGTCAGACGGTCACTGGCTGTTCATCCATTCGAAACATCACTCCACAGTGGCAACTGCCGGCCAAGTCCCTTTTCTAGCGCCATGGCATAGACTTTCATCGCCGCAGCGAGATCCCAGGAAGCAATTCCGTTCGATTTGAAAAGTGTGACTTCGGTATCGCTGGTCCGGCCGCTGGCTTTACCTGAAACAATCTCGGAAAGTTTTTTTACTCCCGTCCAGCAAATCTCGTCGCCGTGAAAGGCGATGATCAGATCGCCCGCTTCCTGGCGCGATTGTTCCACAGAATCCACAACGATGATGTCGGCGCTAGCGACGGCTTCATCGTCCAGTTCGCGTTTGTGCGCATGATTGGCGCCAATGGCGTTGATGTGCGCTCCGGGTGACAGATCCGCGCCACTGACAACCGGATGCGATGCGGTTGTGGCGGTGGAAACGATGTCTGCGCCGTGCACGGCTTCTGCTGCGGAAGCACAGGGCCACACCGGAATCCCGAGCTTTGCGGACATTTCGGTGCAGAATCTCTCGCGTTTCGTCGCATCGCGTCCATAGGCACGCACAGATTCCAACTTTCGAACAGTGGCGACCGCCTCAAGTTGAGTTTTCGCCTGTCCGCCGGTGCCAATGATGGCGGCGACGCGCGAATCTTTTCGGGCAAGAAATTTCGTGGCGACCCCAGAAGCTGCTCCTGTTCGCAATTGCCCCATATAATCCGCTTCGATGAGCGCGAGCAAATCGCCCGAGGACATTTCGTAGAGTGGAACAAGAAAGCGCAGCTTGCCGCCCACGTACGTGTACTGCTTCATTGCAACAAAGCCTAGTGAGAAATCCGCCGCGGCCATGTAGTGGAAAAATCCGCCGCCGGGTAATTCGAAGCGCCGGCGCGGGTGCACAACTACCTCTCCGGTGGCTTGCTTGCGCGAGATTTCCTCGACGGCTTCCACCACCAGCGGCATCGTCAGCACCGCCCGCACTTCCGCCTCGCTGATATGCAGCGTCATTGATTTACTCTCCGTCTTGCTTCCTTGGCTCAAAGTGCGAGCGAATCTTCAACAACACCAATGACTATCCAGTTTCAAAGTCTCGTACCATGTCGCTAAGACGAATTATTTTGGAGTTGGCTTTGCCAGTTTCGGCGAAGCGCGTTTTCCGACGGCCTCGCCCGGTTCGCGGATGCGGCGAACGACCGTTTGAATCAGGCGGTAAACGCGTTCTTCCTTGTTGCCATCCATTACGTGGAAACGGAACTCTGGCTCGCTCTTGGGTCCCTTGCCGAGGCGGATGGGCAACTGGCCGCATAAGTTATTCTCGATAAAGGCGGTCTCGTAGCGGCTTCTCTTGACATACCAGGTATAAACGCGAAGCGCGGTGAAGTCGCAGACCTGGCCTTCCGGCCCCCGCGCCGCGGCCACAAGGTACTGCGGCTTGTCGCCCGAAGGGTCGCTGACGCGGTTCAATTCGAACCACGCCAGCGGACGGATATTCGCGGAGGATGCTCCTTCGCGCACGGGATCCGGCAAATCCAGTTCGACGAAACGAGCAACGACCCAGCCTGCGATCGGTACGGTCTGATCGCCGGGCTGCGTGGTGTTTGCCGTTTCCGCGCCGCGTACCCCGGCCTCGCCTGGCGGCCGGGTGGCAATACCACGAATCAGGAACCAGTCCTCTCTCTTCGTTTCCTGTGGCTCGCTCGAAGTGTCCTTCTCATCCGTGACTTGTACCCAGTCGGCCACGGCGCGGCCCACAACCTCCACGGGCGCGTTTCGCCCGAATTGATAGAGGTGTCGTTCCGTTCGCCCTGGCTGCACGTGCAAATTCGTGGACTTTTTGGTGCGCCCGCGCGCTTGCACGGGCATTCCCTGGGTTTGCTCCAGGAGTTTAATGCTGCGCTGCCATAAAGCCGGCTCCATCAACTGGCGGCCCTCGACCCAGCCAACCGTGCC
Organism: Candidatus Acidiferrum sp.; assembly: GCA_035279725.1. Classification (GTDB taxonomy): domain Bacteria; phylum Acidobacteriota; class Terriglobia; order Acidiferrales; family UBA7541; genus Acidiferrum. The sequence goes on along the minus strand of DATEHF010000007.1, from coordinate 41,757 downwards.
GGAGTTCGTGCGCACTTTTACGTATTCATTGCGCTTGCCGACCACATCTACGCGCTCGCCATAGTGCAGCATTCCGATCTGCTCGCGGACTTGCGCGATGCTGCTCAGGAGCGGTGCGGCCTTTTCACTGATGAAGGCTTCGCCCTGCGTTTCGCGCCTGGGACGGAACCACCACGCCAGGAGGCCCACGAGGACGAGCAGCGGCACGGCTATGACAAGTTTCCTTTTCATGCCGCGTCGGCTCCGGGGCGAACGACACCCATCGTTTCGGGCTTGGTCATGGTTCTCCGCTGCTCTTCGTGGCTCGCTAAAGATTGTACCTGAAACGCTGCCGACGACGCGGGCGCCGGTGAGTGGTTTGCTTTTCTGCTAAAATCTCGAAGCGTTCGAATTTTGCCTGGTAAAAATTGCGGAGGATTTTTCATGAAGTCTCTGAATTCCCTTCAGCCGCTTGGATTGCTGGTTCTCCGCTTGTCGCTGGGGATTATTTTCTTCTCCCACGGCTATCCCAAGCTGGCGCACTCGGGTGCGGCAATGCAGGGTTTCTTCGTGCAACACGGACTGCCGGGATATTTTGTATATGTCGCGGGAGTTCTAGAGGTCTTTGGAGGGATTTTGCTGGTTTTGGGGCTCTTCACACGAGGAGCGGCCTTGCTGCTGGCTATTGAAATGGCAGTAGCCATCTGGAAGGTACACAGTGCCAACGGAATCTACGTAGTGCACGACTACGAATTTCCTTTGGCAATGTTGGCAGGAAGTTTCGCGCTGGCTACTGTCGGCGCCGGATTAGCGTCTCTCGACCATCCCTTGTTCGAGGGTATGGCCGGTTCACGGCCTCCGAAATACTCGAAGCTCGCCAGGTAAATCATCGCCTGAGTCTCAAAACTGGTATCGAACCGGCAGCTGACCTATTTCGCTTATTCTTCGCATCCAGCGCGGTAGACACTACCTGCCCCGTATCGTAGGATGTCGTTCCCCCTAAGTGCTCAAATCTTGGTCTGGAGGATTGTGATGAAACGGTTGGTGCCTCTTCCCTGTGGTTGTGCAGAACATCTGCAGAGCACGAAAGAGACCGGCATTGGTTATCAGGTAGTTTCCGTGGAACTGAAGGACAAGAGAGTTTTTGAGCAGGTGGTCATAAGCGAAGGCTGCGTTATCGAGGTTCGAGGGTATAAAGAGATTCCGTTCTCGCCCGATGACGTAGTATCAGTGAACCTCAATCATAAGCATTGGAATTTCAGAGCGCCCTCGGACGTGCGCATCAAAAGCAGAGCTGCGACGGCTTGAGCGTTTGAGATTCCGGGAACTCCGCCCCAAGATCCAGCCAATAACTCTGCGAGCGAACGCCTACGAGACAGCGGTGGCGGAAGTTCGCGCCATTCCGGTTGGTCCTTCGTCGGCAGCGATCCAAATGACGATATAGGCGAGGATGTTGGGTCCGGGAATCATCGTCGCAAGGGCCCATAGGACGCGAACGAGAGTCGGGTCCATGTCGAAATAATCGGCGACACCGGCGCAGACGCCGGCGACTTTTCTGTCGTTCGTCGAACGAACGAATCTCTTCCGCTGGTAGTAGGCCGGAGGCGGCGCGGCCGAGGCAGTCTCTGGCTGTTTTGCTCCGCAGCTATAACAAAACTTCGAACCGGCAGCGATGTCTTTCTGGCAGCTTGGGCAAGTCATTGGATCACCCCCACAGAGCGATATTACTTCGCCATCCTACCTCTAAGTACGAGGATGTGACCGAAAAAGTTTCCTTCGCGCAATAGCCTAAGTCCAATCGGCTCAATAGTCCAGAAGCTGCTTCACGGCGGCGGTGATGTGGCTCGTCTGTGGAAGGATGACGTCTTCGAGCTTAGGCTGGTAGGCACAGAAGGTGTCCATGGCAGCGACGCGGCGGACGGGGGCATCGAGTTCTTCGAAGAGCTCGTCGGCGATGCGGGCGGCGATTTCAGCGCCATAGCCCCAGCTTAGGGTGTCTTCGTAGGCCACGATGACTCGGTGGGTCTTTCGAACGGTGGCGGAGATGACTTCCCAATCGTAGGGCGAGAGAGAGCGCAAGTCGACAATTTCGACAGAGATGCCTTCGCGTTCGAATTGGGCGGCGGCGACTTCGGCGCGATGCACCAAGGCGCCATAGGTGATGATGCTGAGGTCGGTGCCCTCTTTGACCGTGCGCGCTTTGCCAAAAGGAATCGTGAAATCGGGACCGGGATTCTCCGAGCGGTTATAGGGCTGGCGGTAGAGATGCTTGTGCTCGAGGAACATGACGGGATCGTCGCAGCGGATGGCGGTGCGCAAAAGACCGGCGACATCGAGGGCCGTGGAAGGCATCACCACGCGAAGGCCGGGGCAATGCGTGAAAATCGATTCCCCGCTCTGGCTGTGATAGACGCCGCCACCGGTGAGATAGCCGCCGATGGGCACGCGCAGAACTACCGGCGCTTTGAAGGCTCCGTTCGAACGCCAGCGCATAACACAGAGCTCATCGCGAATTTGCATCATGGCGGGCCAGATGTAGTCGAAGAACTGGATTTCGGCGACGGGTTTTAGTCCGCGCGTGGCCATTCCGAGGGCGCGGCCGACGATACTGGCCTCCGCTAACGGAGTATTGAAGACGCGGTCGCTCCCGTATTTGCGCTGCAAGCCGGAGGTGGCTTTGAAGACGCCGCCCTTCCCTTTGACGATTTTGAGATGGTCTTCGCGGCTGGCGTCAGCTACGTCTTCGCCAAAGATGGTGATGCGCTCGTCGCGGGCCATTTCATCGGAGAGAGTCACAGCAACCATTTCCACCATGGTCTTGGGAGCACCGTGCAATTTGGGGTCGGATTCGAACGCGGCCGACCTGGGATCGATGTCCGGCGAATAGACATTGACCTTGATGGAATCCACGGAAGGCTCTTCGGCGGCGAGTGCCTGGTCGGCGGCTTCGCGGACCTCCGCGTCGATTTCGGCTTCCAGATGCTCGATTTGCTTTTGATCGAGGATGCCTTCGCGGACCAGGAAGAGCGCGAACTTGGAAATGGGGTCGCGGCGCGCTTCTTCTTCGCGCTCTTCGGCGGACTTATAGAGTTTTTCGTCGTCGGAGAGCGAATGGGAATAGGGGCGAGTGACCTGCGCATGAATCAGCGCGGGACCGCGGCGTTCGCGGCAATACTGAACCGCTTCCTTGCAGACGGAATAACTCTCGATGGGATCGGTGCCGTCACATTCGGCTAGGTGAAGGCCGGGAAAACCACGAACAAGTTTGGAGATGCTGCCACCAGCGGTCTGAACTTCAACCGGCACCGAGATGGCATAGCCGTTGTCTTCTATGAGGTAAAGAAGTGGTAGTTTCTTGGCGCACGCAACGTTCAAGGATTCCCAGAATTCGCCTTCGCTGGTGGCGCCGTCGCCACTGGAAACGTAGACAATTTCGTCGCTCTCGTGGTGGACGTGCTCGCCGAGCGGCGCTTTCTTGGCTTGAGCGAGCGCCTTGGGGCGTCCTTCGTAGTAGAGAGTGGCTTCGGCGGCGCCCACGGCTTGCACGAATTGTGTGCCGGTGCAGGAGGATTTGCTGACGATGTTCAGCTTCGGCTGGCCCCAATGCGAGGGCATTTGGCGGCCGCCGGAGCTGGGGTCATCTTTCGCACCTACCGCCGCAAGCAGGGTCTCCAGCGGGGTCACGCCGAGCATCAGGCAGAGAGCGCGGTCTCGATAATAGGGATAGAGCCAATCGATTCCCGGGCGCAGGAACAGCCCCATGGCGGCGCAAACGGCTTCGTGTCCGGCGCTGGAGATCTGGAAATAGATTTTGTTCTGGCGCTTGAGCTGGATTTCGCGGTCGTCGAGCCGCCGCGAGAGGAACATCGTGCGGTAAATGCGGATCAACGTGTCGTGGTCGAGGCCGTGAACCTTGGGGGCGTCAAGCTTTGCTAATTTGACGCGCGTTTGTAGCGCCATTCGTTCTGCCCTCGAGTTGGAATTCGGAATTGCGCCTCAGCGGAATTCAATTATAGCGGAATCCCGCTGCTTTCAGTCCAAATTGGTGTTTCAGCCTGAACCCAGCGTTCGGGAAAAATAAGGCCAAATTGGCCTCGCCCCCCCTGGATCAGTCCTACCTCGGCCAAATCATTCCAACGTCTCGAATTGCTTGTCCGCTGATTCGAAATCCGGGTCACTGTGATGGATGACTCTTGGCGAAGCGCTTTTGAACGGCTCTTCGGATGGGATGCGGTCGAGCCAGCGCTGCTCGGAAAGTTTTTCGTGCGAGGAAAAATATAGGCGGACGAGCAGGCTGACTTTCCCATTGGCTGCGGGAGCCGGCTTTTCCGCGGGCGGCGCGCTTGATTTCGCGGAAGTGGCCTTGCTCTTACGCTTTTCCGCGGATTTTGCTTTGGATTTCTCGGTTGGCGCAGGCTTTGAAGTGGGTTCGGGATTGGGAGCGGCTGCTGGAACGGAGCTTTCCGGGCGGTCCACTTTGTACTGGAGCTTTTTGTCGAGACGGAAGGCTTGTTTCCAGCCGTCCAACTTGTGACGGGCTTGCTGGGCTTTTTCTTCGTCGGTGCCAAAATCCAATCGAATGTAACTGTGAGCCATAAATCGAGTTTGCGACGCCCGGCAACCCAAGTCAAGACGGCTCTGGCAATCCGTTCTCGTGCGGACGGTTGCCGAGGAGCAAGCTTGCCGCGAAAAAGAGAAGCACTTGGCGTAGAATGAATGGACTTTGGACGCGGCTCGGTTTGATTGGCTTGCAAACTATGGCGCGTAACGCTATAGTGTTTGACGATAGAGTTGGGCGCACACGAAATGTCAAAGGCACGTGCCAATCGCTGGCGATCGATTTCCGCAAGCACCTGCTTGTTGGTGGTCGCCCTGCTTTACGCCCCGCTTGCCGGAGCTGCCTGGGCGTCCTATGAATCCTCGTGCTGCAAGACCGGTCAGTGCCCGATCGCGGCGCATCATCATCAGAAAGCTCCCGCCGCGCCATCGAATCACATGGATTGCGGACATAACATGCCAGGAATGATGGCGTGCTCCATGTCGTGTTGCCACGATTCTGACCGCTCGTTGCTCGGATCGATTGCGTTCGTGCTGACTCCGCCCGCCGCGGCAGCAACCGTGAATGCCGTTAAGTCGCCGGTTGTATTGGCGAAGCCCTCGCAATTTCCGCGTTTCATCGAACCGTTCACTCCGCCTCCTCGTCTTCTCTCCGCGGCAAATTAGCGCAGTCTTGTCCCCTACGTTTGCTGATCAACTCGAACTGCGGCTTTGACGCCGCACGGTAATTCCTATTGGGGGGAGAAAGTTTCCATGCGCAGAATTTTGGTATTTGTGATTTTTGTTTTGGTTCTTGCCGCCGCGAGCCTGGCCACAGTTTTTGGCACCGTACGCGGCATCGTCCACGATCCACAGCATCGTCCGGTTTCGGGAATACAAGTAGTCTTGAAGGCAAACTCCTCGGAGTTCACGCTGAGCAGTCGAACGGACGACGCGGGACAGTTTCACTTTGATGCTGTGCCTCTGGGCGAGTACAAGGTCACAATCTCGGATGCGAACTTTGCCGCAGACCAGCAAAGCGTCGCAGTGCTTTCCGGCACGGCGCCGATCTTGCATTTCGAGCTGCGCCTTCCAACGCAGAACGAAACTGTGGTTGTTTCTGCTGACCCGGGACAAACCGAGACAGTCACGCCTACGACGCTAGTCGACCGCCTGGAAATCCAGGAAACGCCTGGGGCTTCCCGGGCCAACAGCATGGCCCTGATCACCGACTATGTTCCAGGCGCATATGTTGTCCACGATCAGTTGCACATTCGCGGCGGCCATCAAATGAGCTGGCTGATCGACGGGGTTTCCATCCCCAACACGAATATCGCCAGCAACCTTGGCCCACAAATTGATCCGAGGGACATTGATACACTGGAAGCGCAGCGCGGAAGCTATTCCGCTGATTACGGCGACCGGACCTACGCGATTTTCAACGTGTCACCGCGTACGGGTTTCGAGCGCAACAACGAAGCCGAACTCGTGCTCTCCGCGGGTAACTATTATCAAACTGACGATCAACTTAACTTCGGCGGGCACACGAGTCGTTTCGCCTATTATGCGAGCGTCGCTGGCAGCCGCACCAATCTTGGGTTGCAGACTCCCACTGCTGCTGTGAATCACGATGCCGCGAACGGCTACGGCGGGTTCGTCTCACTGATATACAACGCGGACTCGCAGGACCAATTGCGCTTCGTTGCACAAGCAAGGCGTGATTTTTATCAGGTGCCGGTTGATCCGAGCGATCCTTCCACAGTCCTCCAAGACGCCAATCGCGAGAACGATTCTTTCGCCGCGTTCTCCTGGGTTCGCACGTTCAGCCCGGGACTAGTGCTGACGGTCTCGCCGTTCTTTCACTACAACAGCGCCGATTACCACAGCGATCCCAATGACGTTCCCAGCGCCGCAACCCAAGACCGCTCGTCGAAATATGGCGGTGGGCAGGCGAACGTCTCCTGGATCAAGGGACGCAACAACGCGCGCCTAGGGCTGTACAGTTTCGCGCAAAGAGACGATCAATTTTTCCACGTGATTTATAACGACGGAAGCGGCACGGTCATCCCGGCGCTGGCGCAGAGTCCCAGTGGCAGCCTGATCGCCGCGTTCGTAGAGGACCAATTCAAGGCAACTTCATGGCTCTCGCTGAACGCCGGGCTGCGGCAAACGCATTTTTCAGGCAGGCTCGCCGAGAACGCCACCAGCCCGCGGGTAGGGGCCTCCGTGCGGATGCCCAAGCTGAACTGGGTGTTCCGTGGCTTTTATGGACACTTCTATCAGGCACCGCCGCTCGGCAGCCTTTCGGGTCCCGCGCTGGACGCTATCATGACTCAGGAGCAACTAACCTTCGTGCCGTTGCCTGGCGAGCGCGACGAAGAGCACCAGTTTGGCCTAACGATTCCCTTCAAGGGATGGCTTTTGGATGCCGATAATTTTCTGACGCGAGCTTCAAATTTCTTCGATCATAACAGCCTGAATAACTCCAACGTCTTCTTCCCTGTCGATGTGCAAGGCGCCCGAATCAGCGGCTGGGAGCTGACTCTTCGTTCGCCGCGAATCCGCAATCGCGGCCAGTTTTATCTCACTTATTCAAATCAACTGGCTCTCGGGCGCGGTTGCATCATAGGTGGTCTGATTGGGGATTGCACCGTTCCGACTCCTGGATACTTCTCTCTCGACCACGACCAGCGCAACACGCTGCACCTCGGCGGCCAGTACTCGCTGCCGTGGCGTGCTTACGCGGCAACCGACATCTCCTATGCCTCCGGTTTCTCCAACGGCAATCCGCCGCCAAGCCACTTGCAGCCGCACACCACGTTTGATCTTTCGCTCGGCAAGAGTTTCGGTGAACGATTCTCGGTCAACTTGCAAGCCATGAACGTCGCCAACCGCCGCGTCCTCCTCGACAACAGCTTTACCTTCGGAGGGACGCACTACTTGAATCCGCGCGAAATCTTTGTACAAGTTCGCTACCGTTTTCACTACTGACGGTGGCGGGAGCCGTGGCGGCCGCTCGTGGAGTTCCCCCTCCGACGAGCTCCGCCACGGCTTCTATCCTTACTTTTAGGAGTCCAAACGTGCTGCTTTTTGCTCGCTCCAAGCTGGTGCTGGTATTGATCTTCGCGGCGGGTCTTGCAGCCATGTCGCTTACGGGTTGCGGAGCGCAACCGGAAGAAAAACGCTATCCCATCCAAGCCGAGGTCATTGCTGCTGATTTGCCCCGAAAACTCTTGATCGTGAAGCACGGCGACATTCCCGGATACATGCCCGCCATGACGATGAGCTACGCAATCGCTGTTCCCAAAGAGGCCGCCTCACTGGCCCCCGGCGATAAGATCACGGCTGAGTTGGTCGTTTCCGCAGGCAAAGCACGACTTGAAAAAATCGTCCTGCTCGAAAAAGCCAAACCGAACACGGCGCCCACTCCTGCCGCCGCTCCCTAATGTCTGCCTGCGGGCTGTCATGAAGCCAATCCAAGAAGCCAAGAGTCTCTTTCGTCTGCCGGGGTCTTCAAGTTCTACTTTCCTTTCCCCGCGCTATTTTCGTGGAACCGGCAGGGTGCGGCTGAAAGCGCAAGCAAGCTTCGCGATCTCAAGCCTGCGCGCCTCGCAGTGGGGCATGGCAGGACAATTGAATCTCCGATGGTGGCAATGAGCCAAGCCGTCGACTTGACTTTCCAACAATGCAGGAAAACGCAACGCTGAATGGGGACTAACCGTTCGGAAACGAACACGTCATTGATTAAGAGCGGGCGGAGGCGTATTTAAGAAGGGCTTCCTGCTGGCACAAGCCTTCGTTTAGAGAGGCTTCGGTGAAGGTCCTGGCTGGCATCGCGTTTGCTGAAAAGCATCGGCTTGACGCACCTAAGGGCCAATGGCCGCTGAACAAATCGACTCTTCGGCGCGTAGAAGATGCGAGGGCACTCTAATGATGGAACTTCTCCGTGACATTCGATTCGGCTTACGGCTCCTCTGGAAGAGCCCGGGCTTCACGTCCGTTTCTCTCCTCGCTCTCGCCTTGGGCATTGGGGCCACCACCGCGATCTTCAGCCTGCTCTATTCCATCTTGATTGCACCTCTCCCCTACGCCCACCAAGACCGCATTGTCATGGTCTGGTCACACACTAAGGGAGAGCGCAGAAATACGTCCCCCAGCGATTATTTTGACTGGCTGAAGCAAAGCACTTCCTTTGAGTCACTTGGCGCGTGGAGTGGAGCGGGCTTTACGGTTGTGACTCCTGAATGGACTGAGCAGATGCAGGCCAATACGATTTCGCCGACCGTCTTTGACATTCTGAATGGGGAAAAGACGCAGCTCGGCCGGCATTTCCTGCCAGAAGACATGGTTCCGGGAAACAACCAGGTAGTCATCCTGACCAACAAGCTCTGGCGCGAGCGTTTTGGCAGCGACCCCAACATTGTCGGTAAATCGCTGAGGATGAGCGGCAAGCTTTATGCAGTGCTCGGCGTCGCTGCTCCCGGGCCCACGGACAAAGGCGACGCCCTCCTCCACGTACCTTTGACAATTCGACCTGAGGAGGTCAACCGCACCGATCACTACCTTCTGGTCATTGGCCTTCTGAAGCCAGGCGTAACCGTTGGTGCCGCCAATGCAGATATGACCGTCATCGCCCAGCGCTTGGCACAGGCCTATCCCAAAACGAATGAGGGCCTTACCGTCACGGTTGAGCCTCTGCAGAACGACTTTCTGCCTCGCAACACTCGAACCGGCCTATGGCTCATGATGGGTACTGTTGGCTTCGTTTTGCTTATTGCCTGCGTGAATATCGCCAATCTGCTGCTTGCTTGGGGTACCGCCCGGCAAAAGGAGATCGCCATTCGCGCTGCTCAGGGAGCTGGCCGCGGGCGCATCTTCCGCCAGTTTTTGATTGAAAGTCTCTCCTTGGCGATAATCGGTGGCCTGCTTGGCGTTTTCCTGTCCGTGGCCATCTTGCAAGGCGTTATGACTTTGATGCCGCGCAATCGGCTGGGTATCCCGTACGAAGCGGACCCCCATTTGAACGTCTCTGTGCTGCTTTTCACCATTGCCGCGACATTGACCAGCGGTGTCCTCTTCGGATGCGCTCCGGCGTGGCATGCCTCCCGTCAGAACGTGAACGACATGCTGAAGGAAGGCGGACGGTCTTCGAGTGGTTCACGGCACAACCGCCTTCGCCGCGCGCTGGTAATTGCCGAGTTCGCCCTTGCGCTAGTCCTGGTCGCCGGAGCCGGTCTGATCATTCACAGTTTCTGGAACGTCTCCCGCGTTGACCTAGGTATTCGCACGGACCACGTTCTGACGTTTAACGTGCCGGTCATTCAGGACCGAGACGCGGCCAAGGCCGACCAGATTCGCGCTCAATACGCCCAACTCCTCGAGCGCCTTGAAACCGTGCCCGGAGTTGCCAGAGCCGCCCTCGCTCCCGGTTTACCCGCTGCTGGAGCGGGTCGCATGCCCTTTGCCATTGTCGGCCAGCCGTCGGACCCCGACATTAACAAGCAGCAATCGGTCGTTTTTCAACCGGTGACGCCGGGGTACTACGAGACTTATGGTATTCGGCTGGTCAAAGGTCGGTTTTTGAATGCCCGCGACCTCAACGGCGGAATACGTGTCGCCATGGTCAGCGAAGGTTTTGTGCGCCAGTATCTTCACGGAGCCGACCCGCTCACACAGCGCGTCAAAATTCCCGAGCTAATCCCTGGCGCCAGGCCACCGATCGGGGCTCCAGTCGAGTGGCAGATTGTCGGTGTCTTTCACGACGTGCAGTACGACAGCCATCCGGACGCCGGCTCGCCCGAGGTCGATGTCCCCTTCGACCAGAGCCCGTGGGGCTTTACCACTATAGGTGTACGCACCTCCGCTGACCCTGCCTCCGTCACCAAGAGCGTTGCCGCCGCGATTCGCTCCGTCAATTCGGACTATCCGATGATGCGCGTGCGCACCATGGATCAGGTCGTGAGCGAGTCGCTTGTCAGTGACCGCTTCACTCTCATGATGTTTGGCAGTTTTGCAGGTTTGGCGCTCGTTCTCGCCGCCATCGGCATTTACGGCGTGATGACTTTTTCAGTGGCCCAGCGCCAACACGAAATGGGGATTCGCATGGCCTTGGGCGCCGGCCGCTCGCAGGTGCTGGTGCTGGTAATCCGCGAAGGAATGAAGTCCGCGCTCATTGGGTTGGCTCTGGGACTTCCGGGCGTTTATTTCCTCGGCCGAACGATGAAGAGCCTCCTCTATGATGTGCGCGCGTTTGACGTGAGTGCTTTTGCGGGCGTTGCGGTCGTTCTTCTGGTTTCGGCGTTGCTGGCCTGCTACCTTCCGGCGCGGCGCGCCACGAAAATCGACCCGATGGCCGCTTTGCGCCAGGAATAGTTTACTTACTCGGAGCCTCCGAGGATTCGCTTGCGGACCGGCGGCCTCGGAGATAGACTGCAACTTCAATTGAATGGCGATGGAGTTCGCCATAAACGTCCCGGCAGCATTTCCGAGACTGATGACTCCTGGCAGCCTAGCGGCTCCAGGAGTTTTTTGTTGAGTAAGGCGTGGGCCACCACTCAGTCCGCCAGTCAGGGAAAGGATTGGAGCGAAATTGCGCTTAGTGTTGATCGCGATTTTTGGGGCTATTGGCACGCTGGCTCGGTATGGACTGCAGGGCCTCGTGCAAGTCCGCACGGCCAGCACTTTTCCATACGGCACACTGTTGGTCAATTTGTCCGGCTGTTTTCTGCTGGGATTGATTGGCCAATTCACGCTGAACCGCATGGTGATTTCACCGGATTGGCGGGTAGCCATCGCCGTCGGCTTCTTTGGCGGATTCACGACGTTTTCCAGCTTTGGCTGGGAAACCGCCAAAATGTTGGAAGACGGAGAGTGGCTGCGCGCGTCGGCTTATGTGGGGGCAAGTGTGGTCGTTGGCCTGCTGCTGAGCGTCGCGGGAATTCGCTTGGCGAATCGGTTTTGAGTGAACGGCCCTTGGAGATCTAGGTGAGGTGGGTCCCCCCCACCAATTTGCATGAATATCAAAAGAAAGGACTTGCAAGATTTGCATTTCGCAACTGATTGATTCTAAAGAACGCGAGCTTGGTTGTTTTGGACTTGCAAAGCTGAGAGCGGGTGCCTGAAAAAGAAGCGCGGGGCCAAGGTCCCGCACTTCCAAGACGCAGTTATCTATGCGGTACAGTATATCATAAATTAAGGCCTTGTCAAGGGTGATTTTGGACTTATTTGCGATGCGGGCCTCGACTTGTTGTAAACCCTTATGAATGTTTAGGATTGGCGAGATATTGGCGTCAGAACAGACGTCACAGAGTTACGGAGTCAACATGATGCACGAGAAATTCGAGGGCGAGCGCACGCTGATGCGCATTCACATCGGCGAGTCCGACAAATGGCACGGCAAACCGCTGCACGAAGCGATTGTGGAGATGCTACGCAAGGGCGGCTTCTCCGGCGCGACTGTACTACGCGGCGTCGGCGGCTACGGCGGCTCCAGCGTGTATCATACTGACAAACTTCTCCGCCTCTCGCAGGACCTGCCGATCATTCTCGAAGTCATCGAATCCGCCGAACGCATCGACAAAATTCTTCCGCGCCTCGACGAAATGGTCGACGGAGGCTTGATCACACTCGAAAAAGTCCGCGTCATCCTCTATCGTGCCGCCAAGAAATAACATATATGTCCTCGTGTAGAGGTGTATAAAGAATGACGATGAGAATTTTGAGTCGGATCTTACTAATCCTCTTTCTGTCAGAGACAGTAGCAGGGTCGGACGCAGCAGTTTCTTTCTGTGATTTAGTACGAAACCCAGAAAGGTTTAATGCGAAGGAAGTCACCATTCGGGCGACGTACCGCTATGGATTTGAGTGGGAGGAACTCTACTGTCTCGATTGTTTGGACAAAGGCAAGGCTTGGCTGGAAATACCTGCTGACATAGATGACGCTTCTCGGAAGGCACTAAAGCGCGCTCCCAAAGGTGCCGGCATCGTTGACCTCACAGTCATCGGAACCTTCATGAGCGGCAATACTTACGGTCACTCCAATGGGTACCAACATAAGTTTGTGGCGAAAGAGATTAGCGATGTAGCTGTGATCGTCAAGGGAATGAAATCCCCGGCAGAAGAGAAACAAGGGGAGAAGCAGTGGGCGTGCGGAGGAACTAACCCGAAGTAGTCCGCTTCCGCAAGCTCTCTTTATGGCCGACGCTACTCAAAAACCTTCATGGCTCAACCGCACGGTACTCGGCGTTGGCCTGACGAGTCTATTCAGTGATTGGAGCCACGAAACCGCTACTGCCGTGCTTCCCGCATTTCTTGCGGCGATCGGGGCTGGACCTGTCTGGCTTGGCGCGATCGAAGGCATCTCGGATGGCCTCTCCAGTTTTGCGAAGCTGACCTCGGGCTATTTCACTGATCGCTTGAAACGGCGAAAGCCGCTCGCCGTATTTGGCTACGCTTTCACTGCGCTGGCCACTTCATCGTTCGCGTTCGCCACGCACGCTTATCAAGTGCTTTTCGGCAGGGCCTTAGCGTGGCTCGGGCGCGGCATGCGTTCGCCTGCGAAGAAAGCACTGCTCGCGGCTGATGTGCCACCCGGAGCCTATGGCCGAGCTTTCGGGCTGGAACGCCTGATGGACACGGTCGGTGCTATTGCCGGTCCGCTGACCGCGTTATGGCTTCTCGAAGCCACTGGGCATTCCTACCGTAGAGTTTTTCTCTGGACGTTGCTGCCCGGGCTCATTGCCGTTGCGTGCTTCTGGCTTCTCGTTCGCGAACGTTCCACCGGGCCGAAATCTCCGCGCTCTTTCCTGATCGGGCTAAAAGCTCTGCCACCTCCGTTTCGCCGCCTGCTGATGGCCGTCGGCATTTTCGGCGCGGGCGATTTCTCGCACTCGCTGCTGATTCTGTATGCCACGCGCATGCTTACGCCTGTCCATGGAATGGCGCGAGCCGCCAGCATGGCTGTCGGACTCTATACGCTGCACAATGTCTTTTCCGCCAGCTCTGCGTACGCAAGCGGCTGGCTAAGCGACCATGTCCCGAACCGAAAAGCAGTGCTTGCCGCAGGCTACGCCCTCGCCGCAGTCACAGCGATTCTGCTTTGTACCGGGACGCATTCCGTCTGGTTGCTCGCGCTGATTTTTGTACTGGCGGGGCTATACGTCGGAACGGAGGAACCTCTTGAAGACTCGCTTTCCGCTGAGATTGTCCCCAAGGAACAGCACGGCATGGCTTTTGGCACACTGGCCGCCGTCAATGCCGTTGGCGACTTTGTTTCCAGCCTGCTCGTCGGATCCTTATGGAGCGCGTTCGGCGTCCAGACAGCATTCGCTGGCTCCGCGCTCCTCTTTGTCGTCGGTGCTATATTGATTCTCCGACTTCGCTGAGGCTTCCTTAGGACTCCTTTATGCCCGACGACTCCCGCTGCCCAATATCGCTGTCATCGAGACCCTGGCAGCCAAGGCTGCGGAATAGCTTGCTGGATTGCATTAATTGCAGGTTTGGGTTCTGAGGGATGTCCAGCCGCTTCAAACAAACGGATTTTCAACCATAATCCCGAAATATCTCTGGCCAGCATTCAAATCTTCCGACCAGATTTTCTGGCAACCGCCTCGTTCCGCGGCGGCGACGATCAGGCCATCGTAAAAGTGCAACCCGTACTGCGCGTGCGCCCGCAGCGCGCGGACGACGACATCGCCATCGAGCGGGACAAGCTTAATCGGTCCAAGCGAATCCAGTAGCCCAATCAGATCATCGGGATTAGTCGCCGGCGTCAATTTGTGAAGGAGCGTCGTTGCGAATTCGCCAAGAACTTGGCTGGAGGCCACGATTTCCCCCGCCAGCGCTCTGCGAACCAAGCCCCGCGCAATCTGTTGCCTTCGCGGTTCGTGGGGGTCATACGCATAAACCAGAACGTTAGTGTCCAGAAATTCAAGCGCGCTCATGGAGATCTTCGCGCTTCCAGGTTCTATTCCCGACTCTAATCCGGACCTGTTCGAAGCCGCGCTCCAGGGCTTCCCGCTCGCGGCGTTTTCGGCCCACCGCAGCCTCCTGACTTGCGACCTCGTTCAAGTATTCTCGTACCAAGCCCGTCAAGGTAGTGTCGCGGTCCACAGCTATCTTGCGCACCCGCTTCACCAAGTCTTCCGGGAGAGAGAGAGTGATATTCATATACCCATAATACGTGAGACCCTTATTACGTGCAACTCACGACCACCCCAGACTCGTTATTCGAGTGTTCTTCTGTCCTCTCCGCGCCATCGTGTTCCATCCTCATTTCCAGGTTGCGAAGTGCAAAACCACGTGTTAACGTGAGCGAATAAAAGGCGAATTATAATTGTAGCTCAGGCCCTTTGGCCCAAGGCTCTTTCCGAAGGTTTCTATGCCCGAATCACTAGCCGTTCGCAAACGTACCGCGCCGACCGCCATTACGCGCGTTCGCGAAGTCCTTGACGCGTTCGCGGAACGCGACTACAACGGCGAAATGCTCACCGCGGTGCGCCATTTCCCCGCGCGCGAGGCTCAGTGGGCTGACTTCCCTGCCTGGGCGCATGTCGACCTTGCTACGGCCTACGCCGGAAAGGGCATTCGGCGCCTGTACACTCACCAAGCCGAAGCAGCGGAGGCCGTTCACGCCGGGAAGAATGTCATCATTGTCACGCCGACTGCCTCTGGCAAAACGCTCTGCTACAACCTGCCGGTATTGAACGCGATGCTTGAAAATTCTGACAGCCGCGCACTATATCTTTTCCCGACAAAAGCTCTCGCGCAAGACCAACTCGCTGAACTGCACGACATCAACCAACGGCTCAATGATCGCTTCGGCGTTTTCACGTATGACGGCGACACTCCTGGCGACGCGAGACGATCCATTCGCGAAAAAGGCCACATCGTCCTGACCAATCCGGACATGCTGCACACCGGTATCCTGCCGCACCACACGCGCTGGACACGGCTGTTCGAAAATCTTTGTTACATCGTGCTGGATGAATTGCACACCTATCGCGGCGTCTTCGGCAGCCACTTGTGCAATGTGCTGCGGCGCGTTCGTCGCATTGCTCGTTTTTACGGCCGCGATCCCCAATTTATTTGTTGCTCGGCGACCATCGCGAATCCCGGCGAACTCGCTTCGCGCCTGCTCGAATCTGAAGTCGAAGTCCTGAATTCGAACGGCGCTCCCGCCGCCGAGAAGACTTTCGTTTTCTACAATCCGCCGGTGGTGAATCGCGCGCTTGGAATCCGCCGCAGCTATATCAACGAGTCCTCGCGCGTGGCACAAGAATTCCTGAAGCGCGATCTGCAAACAATGATGTTCTCCAATTCCCGCTTGCAAACTGAAATTCTTTTGACTTACTTGCAGCAAGCGAATCCGCAGTTACCTGGAAAGCCGGAAACCATCCGCGGTTATCGCGGCGGTTATCTGCCGAACGAGCGGCGCGAAATCGAGCGCGGCCTACGCGATGGAAAAATCCGCGGCGTGGTTTCCACCAGCGCGCTCGAACTCGGCATCGACGTCGGTTCCCTCGATACCGTCGTTATGGCCGGATATCCCGGCACCATCGCCGCCACGTGGCAACGCGCCGGGCGTGCTGGACGGCGCAGTGGAAGCTCTTGCGCGGTGCTTGTGGCTTCGTCGTCGCCACTCGATCAATTTATCGTGCGCCACCCGGATTATTTTTTCGGCAATACGCCCGAACACGCCTTCATCCAGCCCGACAATCTTGAAATCCTAATCAATCATTTGAAGTGCGCGGCGTTCGAATTGCCTATTTCTCCAAACGACAGATTCGGCGATGTCGATCTGTCCGACCTTTGCGCGCGGCTCGCTGAAGCTGGCTACTTACATCTAGCGGGGGATAACTATCACTGGACCCAAGAAGCCTATCCGGCCGATACCATCAGCCTGCGCTCGGTGACCAGCGATAATTTCGTGATCATCGACATTACTGGAGCGCCCACGGTCATCGGCGAAGTGGATTTCCCAAGCGCGCTTGTCTTTCTCCACGAAAAAGCAATTTACATTCACGGCGGCCAGCAACACCACGTCGAACATCTCGATTTCAAGGAACGCAAAGCCTACGTGAAACGCGTCGACGTCGACTACTACACTGATGCTGTCCGCCACACGCAAGTCCGGCCCCTCGAAATCGCCGCCGCGGAGCACTGTGAGGGCAACCAACGGTCACAGCACTCCTACTCGCACGGGGATGTCTTGGTCCGCTCCCAAGTCGTCGGCTTCAAGAAAATCAAATTCTTCACTCACGAAAATATCGGCGACGGCAAGCTCGAGCTCCCTGAGAACGAAATGCATACCACATCGTACTGGATCACCCTCGAGCGCCCGCTCCTCGAATCCCTTCCCTTCACAATTAGCGGACGGCAAAGCGGCATGTTCGGCTTGCTCCACGCGCTTGAATCCGTGGCTACACTCCTCCTCATGTGCGACAGCCGCGACCTCGGCACCGCCATCGGTGAGTGCCCTCCTGCTCCTGGCTCTGACACCGACGAGGATGCAGGGAAATGTGCTTCGAATGTGGAAGCTGCGGAATCGGGGGCGTTGAGATCCTTCGCCTCGCTCAGGATGACAAACTACCTGCAGGACGCGATGTCACAAAACCCTAAAGAATTCTTCGAACCAAATCTGTATCTTTTTGACGCCTACCCGGGTGGCATCGGCTTCTCCGAACCGCTCTTTCGAGCCCACAACCTCCTCGTGCAAAAAACCCGCGAACTGATCGCTGCATGCCCTTGCGAACAAGGCTGTCCGTCCTGCGTCGGGCCCGCGGGTGACCTCGCGCCGCGGGCAAAAGAAGCCGCGCTGGCGATTCTCGACAGGTTGCGTGCCTAGATGTCTTCTGCCACCGACAAATTCTCTCGTCTCGCCGCGCTGAAACCATCCCGCTCAGTGCCTGCACGTCGAGCCGCCATTCGAACGCCCGGCGAAGAAGATATCCTGGGCCGGCTTGGAGCAGGGGTCGCCACGAATCATTTCGGCGAGCATCTTGCCATCCGGAACTGGTACTCGACTCCAGAATTTGCCGAGCCTTCCCCGGCCACGCTCGAATTGCTTTCCCACGCGCGCGACGAATCGCTCTCGCGAAAAACCCGTGCAGCGCTTGAAGATCCGGAAAAATGGCTATTTCTCGACACGGAAACCACGGGACTCGCCGGGGGAACCGGTACGTACGCATTTTTGATCGGCATCGCGTGGTGGGATGCCGGCGGTTTGCAGGTCGAGCAATTCTTTATGCGTGACTTCACGGAGGAACATTCGCTGCTGCAGGAATTATCTCAGCGCATCGCCGAGCGGCCGGTGCTCGTCACATTCAATGGAAAGACCTTCGATTGGCCACTGCTCGAAAATCGCTTCACGATGACTCGCTCTATTGCCGTGCCGAAGCTCTCCGCGCATCTGGATTTGCTGCATCCGGCGCGTGCGCTATGGAAACTTCGCCTCGGTTCCGTACGGCTTGTAGAGCTCGAGCGCCACGTTCTCGATGCGCCACGGCTCGGCTGGCATCGCGAGGACGATGTTTCCTCCGCGCTGATCCCGCAATTCTATTTTGACTATTTGCGCGGCGGGCTGGCTGAACCGCTTGCGGGAGTCGTACGGCACAATCAGATGGATTTGCGCGGGCTTGCCGCCCTGTTTGGCAAAATCAATGAGATGCTTTCCGAGGCACCCGGCCTGGCGAATGAAATGGAAGGCCTCGACCTCTTCGGGCTATCGCGATTTCTCCAGCGTCGTGGAGAGGACGATCGCGCCCACAACGCTTGTACGCAAGCCCTGGCGATTGGACTGCCGGCGGAATTTCGCCCTAAGGCGCGCCGCGAACTTGCGCAGATGGCCAAGCGCCGCGGCGAATATGCACACGCGGCCGAGATTTGGCTGGAAATTGTTGCCGATCCGAACGATGGCATTCACGCTTGCGAGCAACTGGCTATTTATTACGAGCGCCACTCTAAAGACCTGGTCAAAGCCGCGCAGTTTGCCAAATCAGCGATCGCGGCGCTTCGCCGACAGCGCGCCAACTCGCACGACGCTTTTATTGCGGCGCGGCTTGACCGCCAAGAGCAGAAGTTTCTTTTTCGCCTCGCGCGGCTGGAGAAAAAATCGCAGCCGTCTTCTCCGGCACGTTCCCAACGCGCTCGGGCGGCGGCGGCGCCAAAGGCCAGTACAGCTCTTTGGTAAGGGCGTCAAACATTTTGCGCGTTACACCTTCCATTGTTACGCATTCGGTGCCCAAGCAATCCAGGAACACGCCGCCATCCGGAGTATCAAACGAAAAAAAGTTTGGCCGCCGGAGCAGATTCGAGCGTTCCGCGTATTTCTTCTCCAGCGCTTCCGAGTATTGCCCACAGAAACGCACCATGTGCTCTTCGCTGTCAAGATTCAGTCGCGTTAGGAGAACAAGTTTCTTGGTTTGTTTCTGCTCGAAGACCGCGTAGCGGTCACCATCCCAGGCCGCGGCCAACGACTTGGCTCGATCGTCATCCAAGAACTGCTTTAGCACTTCCTTCCAGCCGTATTCACCCATGATGTTTTCATCGAGCTTTGTCCAGTTGTTGCCGAGAAGTTTCTCCAGTTGCGGTAGCGAGACTGTCTTGGGAATCTTTCCGGACCGGTATAGGGCCGGGTGCAGAATCTGTTGCGTGGAAACGGGAGGTTTCTCGAATACGCCCGGCAGCGCGGCCCACCCAGTATTTCTCAAGACTGCAGCCGAGAAAGTAAGTCCGCCGATATAGGGGAAGATCAAGGTGTCCTTCAGAAATGGCGGCGCGTTTTGCAGCGTCGGAGTACTACCGAGATCACCGATCAACATGCTGGGATCGAAATCCGGCAAATCCTTCAGCGAGCGGCCCGTGCTGAGCATTAGGTAATCGACCATAGCGGCCATGGCGCTGCCTTCCAGCACTGCGTCGCGAGCTAGTTCCGCGTCTTCATTGGGCCGCGCCGCTTTTACCCACGCTTCGATCTGGAAATGCTGATCCTCGAGTGCATGAGTCAACTCATGCGCCATCACCATGCGCTGGTCAGACAGCGGACTCCAATCCGCGATGTAAAACTCCCGTGACTTGGGATCGTAGAGTCCTTCAACCTGTTCCGTAAGCACGTTCACCAGGAAGGCATCGAGGTCAAATCCCTTTGGAATCAGGCCAAAGGCTTCGGCGCTACGCTGGTCGGCATAGCGCTCGGCTGCATTTTTCTCCTCGTTCATCTGCTTGATGACGTAAGCGCGAATTTCCTCGCGCGAGCGCAGAGATTTCTTCAGCGGCGTCATCAATTTCAGCCCGGTGATTTGGCTCATCTGGCCAAGCACTTCATCCGCGGCCGCGATGAAGTCGGCGTCCGTGGCATCCTTGGAATCTCTGGATGGCGGAGCAACTACTGCTTCTTGCGCACGCGCAGCCAGACCGTTGATAGAAAGTGTAAGAGTCAAGAAGAGGGCGTGCAGCCCAAAAACTGAGCGTTTTGAGTGATGGGTCATATCGTTTTCAGAATAGCAGAATCCTAAGTGGGCTGTGTGAAAGCTGAAAACGATCTGAAGGGCCGACTAACGAGAGGTAGTCTCTTATGCAAGCCATTGCTGGTAGGTGTAACCGCCCCGGTAGAGTGTAGAATTGAAATCGAGCATGCGCATTCAGAGAGGAAGAGGAGCGAGCCAAGAATGATTCATAGGAGAAAGTTGATTCATTGTGCTGTGTCGTTTTGCGCTCTCCTGCTGGCGGCGAACTTCACGGCAGCGCAGACACCCTCCCCGGCACTGCTCGTGCTGGAGAAGAGCGACAATATGCTGGCGATTGTCGATCCCTCGAGCCTGCAAATTGTGGCCCGTGTGCCCTCGGGGCCGGATCCGCATGAAATCGTGGTCTCGGCGGATGGCAAGCTGGCTTACATTTCAAACTACGGCGGCAACGACAGCACTCTGAACACAATTTCCGTGATCGATCTGGCCGCAGGGAAGGCGCTCCCTCCGATTAACCTAGGAGCGCTTCGCTCGACGCATGGATTGGACTTTGCCGGTGGCAAGCTCTACTTCACCGCAGAGACCAACAAGGTGATTGGTCGCTACGATCCCGCGACGCAGAGTGTTGATTGGGTTCTCGGCACCGGGCAGGACCGAACGCACATGGTATTGGTCAACGGGGGTCTCGACCGCATCATTACCTCGAATGTCAGTTCAGCAACGATCAGCGTCATCGAGCAAGTTTCCGCACCAATACGCGGTTTTGGGCCGTCGGCGGGAAGCCCGCCAGGAAACGCGCCCGGACCAGGTTCCGCGCCTCCGCCTAGCGGCCCTCCTCCAAGCGGACCACGCAAAACATGGCGAATCACAAACATCGCGGCCGGCCGCGGCGTCGAAGGTTTTGATGTTTCACCCGATGGCAAAGAAATTTGGGCTGCCAACGCACAGGACGGCACGGTCACTATCATCGATCTAGCCAGCAAGAAGGTGACGGACACGGTTTCCATCGCGGTGCGAGGCGCCAACCGGCTGAAGTTTACGCCGGACGGCAAACGGGTTTTGATCTCGGGGCTCGCCGGCGGCGCCAACAACAACCTGCTGGTACTGGACGCAGTCACTCGCAAAGAAGTTAAAAAGTTCGAGTTCGGAGGCGGGGCGGCAGGGATCCTGATCGCACCTGATGGCTCGCGTGCCTACGTGGCAGTCAGTGGAAACGACAAAGTGGCGGTTCTGGATTTGCATACTTGGGAAATCAGCGGCAATATTTCCACGGGGAAACAACCTGACGGCTTGGCCTGGGCGCAACGAAACTAGCTTCGTTTTAAGGCCGGGCGCTTCTCTCGGCTGTTTTAGGAGTCACGGCGAATTTTTGTTCCGAAACTTTAACAGTGTGGTAATTCTATAGTAGTGGGCGCGCGGGGATGCGCCCAACCCCCGAGGATATTGATGGTGCCGGGTCTTCGTCTGCGGCAAGCCCGTGAACGACTTGGATTGACCTATCGAGATGTCGAGCGTGCCAGCTACGAATTAGCCGCGCGACGGGGGCGACCCGACTTCATTCTGCACATCAGCCGCCTTGCGGACATTGAAAACCGTGGCGTAGTTCCTGGGTTACACAAACTGTACACTCTGGCGGCCATATATCGGCTGAATCCGGTGGAGATTTTTGCCTGGTACGATGTGCCCATCGAAGAGTGTTTCCATGATGGGAACTCGGTTCCTGCGCCCCGCACACATCTGATGGCCGCGCCGGCCTCCCTGAGAATCCCTATGAAATTCGACCCGGCATTCGATCCGCGGCGAACGGAGTTCCTTTCGCGCATGGTGGAAAAATGGAGCCACTTCGAAGGCATGCTGACGAACCGCAACGGCCATCACATTTACGGATACATTGGCATGTCCGACCGCCGGATGATGCCTTTGCTGCGTCCCGGGAGCATCGTGCTGGTGGACGGGTCCGTGCGCAAGATTGATGATGGCGATTGGACCACGGAGCATGACCGGCCGATGTACTTCGTGGAAGTGCGCGGAGGATACCGCTGCGGGTGGTTCCACCAGGAAGGTTCGCGCCTGGTGATGCAACCGCATCCTCTGTCGCACTGTGTTCCGGAAACGTGGCGAACGCCAGACGATGCGGAAATCGTCGGGCGCGTGACCGGCGTAGTCACGCGTCTGAATGGGCCGGAATGCTTTCCCCCACGAGGATCTCCAGAAGCGCCCGGAGATTGGAACAGAAGAGATCCTTGAGATAATCGGGTACCGCTTCCGGAACGAGGATGCGGTACGATTCGATGCGGCGCCAGTGGGACGCCGCATCAGACACCCCACCTTCCATCCCAGTCAGACAACTGCGCAAGTCCTCTCGCTGACTGGTCAGCGGTGACTCCAGAATCCGCTCGAAAATCTGTTCATGACAGAGTTGCAAAGCCTGCTGAATAGCCTCGTCCGGATAAAGGGCGGAAAGGCCGGAGTGCTCATATCGGCCGCTGGAGAGGTCCCGCAACGAAGCCACGTAAGAAAGCCGGGCAAATAGCCCAGGGATGGCCGCCAGCGTCGTCTGCGTAAAGTCCTGCACGACTCTGCGGTTCTGCTGAAGCTGCGTAAGCGTTCTCATACGGCTCAGTGTTCCGCGTTCAGAACATTTTCAATCACAAAACGCCGCCAAGACTGCCCCTCCTCATGCTGCTCGATAAGGGGGGCTACAGCCTTGAAAAAAACCGCATTAGCCGTAGTAGTTTCTGTTTTGGCTGTTTTGATAGTACTGCCTGTTATTTGCTCCGTCAACCCGTCAGCCGGTAAACCCACCACCATCGACCGGACTCAGTTCGCCGATAGTTCACCTCTGCCGCCGCCTATACCGCCAAAACCACCCTCCATGACCACAAACATGCTTGTGGCAGATTCATCGCCGCTGGCACCGCCAATTCCGCCAAAACCTCCGCAGCGCCAAGTGTTGGCCTAAGAAAGGTCTAATGTTCCCGGCGACCGATGGTATTCCGGGCCGTTCCAGTACGATCTGACTACTCCAGCGGGCGCATTCTGACTATTTACCGTACCGTTATAAAAATGTTAGTATGCGCCCGAAATGGATGAGATCGTCCTATTTGAGCGGGTTCTGTGGGGAATAGGCCTCTTTCTTGATGGGGTACTCCTCGCTCTGCTACTCGGTCGCAAGAATCATCGGGTCTTTCCCGCTTTCTTTGTCTACATCCTAGCTGATTTCGTCCAAGGCTTCGTCGTTTCCGTGAGCTACCGGACTTGGGGATTCACCTCACCAACCGCGAGTCGTGTCGCTTGGGGCACCCAGGCCATTGTAATCGCCGCTCGCGCATTGGCGGTGGCACAAATCTGCGAGCGAGTGTTGGCAAAGTATAAGGGAGTCTGGGCTCTGACAAAGCGCCTGCTTCTTGCGACGGCGACAGTTGTGCTGCTGCTCTCCTGGGGTATTGCAAAGGGAAGCTGGCAGTTCGCGGTACTTAATGCAGATCGTGGCATGGAACTGGCGATCGCGAGTTCTATCCTTGTCCTTTTTCTGTTCATTCGATATTACGGAGTTGCCGTTAAGCATTCGGTTCGCGCGATGGCCATCGGGTTCTTTCTCTATTCCTGTTTTCACGTTCTGAACGACACGATTCTGGAACGCTGGATGCACAACTATTCTACGAGTTGGAATCTGGTAGGGACTCTGTCCATGTTGGCAAGTCAGTCTTTATGGATCTGGGTACTGCGCGAACGGCAATCGGTTGCAACGCTGGAACCGGGATTACTTCCTGAGGAAGTCTATTATGCGGTTACCCCTGAAATTAATGACCGCTTACGAAAACTAAATGACCATCTGGGACAGTTCTGGAATATGGTGGGAAAGCGATCTTGAGCCTATTGTTTTATTCTTTCTTCGGACTGATCGGCCTGATTTTGGTTCTCTTCTTCTGGTCGATTCGAAAGCCACAGAGGATAGCCCGTTCCTCCGCTACCCATGGCGCCGATGACGAATCGGACCGCAGGCACATTTCCTACTTGCCGCAAATACGACAAACCTTCTCCGATGCAGATTTTGATTTCCTTTCCAAGAATGCCTCGCGCGAAGTACTGAGACGCGTCCGCCGGGAGCGCCGGGACGTCGCGCTCGCTTATCTGGCTGCCTTGGGCGAGGACTTTCATAGTCTCTTGAGGATGGCGCGTGCGATCGCGATGCTTTCACCCGAGTTGGATACCGTTCATGAGTTTGAAAGAATCAGCCTCGCGGCAAAGTTTGCGTGGCAATACCAGATAATCCGGTGGGAGCTTTTGGTCGGCATCGCCCCGTTGGCTCAACTGGGCGGATTGAGTGATCTTGTCAGCGGTTTAAGCGTTCGAATTGAAGCGGCCCTGACCGAACTCGGAGAGCGCGCCGCGGTCGCCGCTGAATTGGCGTCATCGATGAATCGCCGCGGCCTGGGTGCTGGCTAGCAGCAATTCGTCCACCGCTGCCAGGAGATCATTGGCCTTAAAAGGCTTCTGCAAGATCTGGCGGCCCTTCCCGGCAATATGCTCGCCAGCGTCTTCCGAAGGCGCGACGGCGCACATCCAAATCAATCTGTGGTTGAGTGCAGGCTTATTCCCGGCGAGCCACTCGTTCAACCCGCCGCCATTGGCCCCATCAGCAACATGTAGATCGGCGACGACGAGGTCAAAATCCTCTTTTTCAAGCAAGGCTTGGGCCTCACGAATGTTGCGGGCTGTCTGCACGCGATGATCGCGCGCGCGCAGAATCGTGCCGACGGCTTCCAAAACCGATTCATCACGATCTACAAGCAGAATGCGTCCATCTCTTCCTACGATGGCCTTCTGACCCGCGTTAGTGTAGACGGGAGACGCTCCCACCTGGTGAGGCAACTCAATGGTGAATGAGGCACCGCGGGTCGGAACATTCCTTACGTGTATGGTTCCCCCATGCTCGGTGATGATTCCGTAACAAATGCTCAGCCCCAGGCCAGTTCCCTTTCCTACGGGTTTTGTGGTGTAGAAGGGATCGAAGACCCGGGAAGCATCTTTGACTCCGGGTCCGCTGTCCGTAAACTCAATGCAAATCCGGTCGCCATCGAGGGCGGTTCGCACCCAAAGATCGCCTTCGGTCGAATTTTCCAGAATGGCGTCAACCGCGTTGTTCACCATATTCAGAAAAACCTGCTGAAGCTGGTGTGGATCGGCGGACGTTACGGGGAGTTTCTCCGCGAGGTCGAGATGAACGCGAACGTTGTGCATGCGCAAGTCATAGTCCCGCAGCGCCAAAGTTTCTTCGAGAGCTTGGTTGATCTGCACGGGCATGCGCTCGGGTTTGTGCTGGCGGGCAAAGCTCAGGAGGTTCTGTACAATCCGGTGAGTGCGTTGGGCCTGTTTGTAAAGCTTGTCCGCGTATTCGATTCCCTGCTGTCCCATTTGCCCGCTGGAAGTCAACAATTGGCTGTAGCCGAGGATGGCCGTCAGCGGATTGTTCAGTTCGTGTGCGACTCCGGAGATCAATTGCCCGACGGCCGCCAGTTTTTCACTATGGAGTAGCTGCTCCTGGGTTCGGCGCAGGTTTTCATAAGCCTGGCGAGTCTCCTCATAGAGAATCGAACGCTCGATCGCGCTGGAAATCTGGCTGCCAACGGCGATGAGCAAGTTAACGTCGGCGCTGGAAAACTCGCGCGGCGTGCGGCTGGCAACAACCAGTCCGCCAATGACCCGGTCCTTGGACCACAACACAACAATGTAGGCAGTGACGATTTCTTCCTGCATCTGGGTGTCTCGGAAAATCTGCGGTAAGGCCAAGCCTTGGACCGAAAGAAAGGTCGCATGCACGGACTTGATGTGCTGCATCAGATCGGGCTTCACGGCTACAGGCGGAAGATGGCTTGAAAATTCAGAACGATGACCGACCTCCACAATACGCCGCACTACCGTCCCGTCCTGTTCAAACAAGTACAGCGAGGTGGCGTCCAGGTTGAAAAGCTCAGCCATCTGGCGCAACGTGCGATGCAGTGAGTCTGTGAGGTCCATCGATTCTGTCAGCGTCTGTCCGATCGAATTCAATACCAGTAGTTCCCGGTTGCGGCGCCGGATTTCGGATTCGGCCTGTTTCCGTTCGGTAATGTCCAGCAAGAATCCCTGATACGCGGTCACGTTGCCTGCAGCATCCCTTACGGCAATGGAAGACTCCAACATGGTGCGCGTCTCGCCGTCTTTGCGCCGCATTTCAAATTCGAAATCGGCAACTGTCCCATGTTGCTGCAACAACTTTTTCAGCCGCTCGCGATCGGAGCTATTGGCATAGAACACCGACGGAATGTCGATGGCCATCAGTTCTTCGCGAGTCTCATAACCCGTCATCCGGAGCAGCGCATCATTAAAATCCAAGAAACGCCCCTGGGGAGTGGAGATAAACACGCCTTCTTGAACGCTGGAAACCAGTGTCCGGTATTTTTCCTCGGCGCGTTTCCGGTCGGAAATGTCCTTCAAAACGTGGACCGTACCGAGTTGCATATCTACAGGATCGGTAAACGTTGAGTTGGAAGCCAGGAAATAACCGGGCAGCCATGGATCAGGCTCATCGCCTTCCCCACCGACTCCTTCACAGTAAGGACAAAGCTTGTAAGCAGCGCTCTGCGTTGGGAGAAGTTCCGTAACGTTTCGCCCGACCAGCGCGTTGCCCTCCTTTCCCAGGAGTTGAGTAAGTCGCTGATTGCTGCGCAGAATGCGTCCCGCGCGATCGTGGACCAGGATCGGGTCGCCGATGGAATCGAACGTGTATTCCCACTGCCGTTGGACCGTGGTCACTTGTTCAAACAAACTAACGTTTTGCAGCGTCAATCCGAGCAAGTTAGCGATGTTCACGAGATACGACAGCTCGTCCGCATGAAACCGGTCCTGACGCGTGGAACCGACGGCTATGACTCCTAGCGGCCCAAGTTTGCCCGGTAGCGCCAACGTGACCAGCGCTTTCAATCCTGCTTCGTCCACTCTCTTCCGCGCCGATGGATCCCACTCTTCCTCGGACTGCAGGAATTGGCATTCACCCTTCATCACACGCTGCGCCCAGGGCTCCATCGCAGAGACTTGCCCATGTTGGGTCAAGAACAGCTTGTCGAATCCAACCGACGCTCTGGCCACCAGCCGCGCGGATTTCCCTTCGCCTTCTTTCAACCGAACGATGCCGTGCGTGGCGCCGAGACTCTCCACGAGGTGTGACAGCACTTGATCGATCACCTCCTGGGTGGAGAGAGTCTGGGTGCTTGCGGCTGTCAAGAGCGTCAGCCGGCGCATTTTGTCATTTAGTTCTTCGCTTCGAGTGCGCGCGCCTTCCAGCACCACCACAACCATGGCAATTCCCAGCCCCACTTCCAGAAAGTGGTCGAACGCCAGGCGCAACAGGAACACTGGGCTGTCCGGCCACAGCGGATAGTCCATCCCGTGCAAGCCCTTCAGCAGGAATATGCCAGCTAAAAGTTGCGCACCATGGCTGCGGCCTGACATCTCCGACGTCCACATCAACCTGCCCGCTGCCAGGCACAGCAACGCTTCGATGGTGGCCGTTCCCCAATGAAGAGAAGCCACGTGCGGCGGGCCGCTTTTCTCCAGGGAGTAGATGACCACCAGGATCAGGCCGATCAATGGCAGCGGAGACCAGATTCGCCGGTCCGAACCGAGCCTACAGTGCACTACAGCTACCAGGAACAAAATCAAAGCGGCCGCCTGTGCCAGAATACTTACCAGGTTCAGCCCTGGAACCGCGCGAATCAGCACTGCTACTTCACACAGGGAAGAAAGAGTAAGGCAGCACCACCCGCTCAGCCAGTAACGGAAATAGCCTGCCTGTTGATCGCGGCGGAACAGAAGAAACAGGACCAGCAAAATGATGACTGCGGTCGCTTCAAAGAAAGCGATTCCGAGCATCCCTTGATTCTGCAGCACCATGCCCCGCCTCCCGGCTGGAAGTGCCGTCGCTGCGGTGCTCGTGCTGCCGCAATGCTTGATGTGGACGGCGAGAAGCTCTGTGTTATGACTTTTGAATGACTCTTATTTGACGCTAACACGCTATTTTCTGACTAAGCAAGGCCGTCCCCGTTTGTGTGTGCCGTCACATATAATGCCTACTGAGGACAAACACCGTGGAGATGGAAAACATACTCGTCGTGGACGACGAGGAGGCAATACGAGAGGTCGTTTCGACCATGCTCGAGTCCAAGGGCTATCGCTGCACCGCCGTGCAGAACGGCCGCGTCGCACAGGAGCAAGTCAAAAAACTAACTCCCGATCTCGTCTTGAGCGACATGATTATGCCGGAGATGGATGGTATTCGGCTTCTCGAGTGGATGCGGCAATACGATCCGGAAGTTCCCGTCATTATGGTCACCGCCATTCACGACATCTCCACAGCCCTAGAAGCCATTCGCCGCGGCGCCTACGATTACATCCTCAAGCCCTTCGAGAAGGATCAGCTCTTTCTGGGAGTTGGACGCGCGTTACAGCACCGCCGCTTAATCATCGAAAACCGCAATTATCAGCGCAACCTGGAGCAGCTTGTCGAGGATCGCACCGCCCAGCTCCTGGCAAAAAACGCGGAACTCGAGCAATCCTACGACGATACCCTCGAAGCTCTTGGCAGCGCACTGGACTTGAAGGACGCCGAAACAGAAGGCCATTGCCAGCGGGTTACCGCGTTCTGTATTTCTATCGCCAGGTCCATGCCCGTGCCCGACCAGTATTTGCCAATCCTGGCGCGCGCCGCCTTCCTTCACGACATCGGCAAAATGGCCATTCCAGACAGCATTTTGCGCAAACCCGGTCCGCTCGATGATGCTGAAAAGAAGAAAATGCGGGAACACTGCGAGATCGGCTACAACATGCTGATTCGCATCCCTTTTCTGCGTGATGCCGCAGAAATCGTCCTTGCCCACCAGGAGTTTTACGACGGCTCTGGCTACCCCCGTGGTCTAAAAGACGAACAGATTCCTCTCGGAGCGCGCATCTTTACCATCGCCGATTCGCTCGACGCCATGATCAGTGACCGTCCCTACCGCCGAGCCCTGCCTATGTCCCACGCTCGCGAAGAAATCAAACGTTGCTCCGGCAGCCAGTTTGACCCCACAGTCGTCGATGTGTTCATGACCATTCCGGAGCAGCACTGGCTTGACCTCCGCGAACACCTCGGCTCCCCCTTCCGGCTAGCGCACCTCAAGAACTTGTAGTGTCGGGTCTGTCCCGCCGTCCTTCTCTTTGTCGAAGATCTGTAGTGGCGGTCTTTACACCCGTTCTTTTCTACCACGCTCAGTTCGCCGTGTCGCACCTTGCCCTTGCAAGACGCACGACAGAAACGTACTATTCTCTTGGAATGACACTTACCCCCATCAAGACCGCCTCCGAAACCGGCTACTGCGACTGCATCTGCGGCTGCTACGAATTGGCCAGCCTCCGCGACGAGGATACCGGCAAGGGCTACTGCCCCGCCTGCGGAAAAGACCACCTCGATCTCAACACTGGCGCAGGCATCCCACAGCCCGCTCCGGTCAAGGTGTCTCCCAACTCTCCAGGCGCCCGCGAATCTGCTACCATGCCCGCCCCTGCCGATCCCCCCGGCCGCCTGCGCTGAAGATTTCGTCTCAAGCCAAGCGTCTCGTCGATCGCCTTGACCATCTCTGTCGCTTTGCGCAGTAAAAGAAAAAGGCCGGAACGCCTGCGGCGTTCCAGCCTGATCTTTCGGAGCAATTGACGGCTAGAAGGTAAACTTCAGCGCCATTTGCAGCGTCCTAGAGTTGCTTGGGAATGCCTGGTCCGGCCTGTTGAAGATGGAATTGGACGGCTTCAAATAGTTTGTCGCCGCCGACCCTGTGAATCCAATCGAATCCACTTGGTTGAGGAGACCGGGCGTGTACTGCGGGTGATTCAAGACGTTGAGAAACTGCGCCTGGAATTCCAGACGCATGCGCTCGGTGAAGTTGAACCGCTTCCCGGCAGTTACGTCGAGATTGTCGATCGGCCGGGTCTGCAGTGTGTTCCTGCCAGTTGTGGCTAGCGCACCCTGCCCGGCGGTGACGTATCGGGCGTTCGGATTACTGGCTAGGTATCCGACTATGAACGGCCTAGAGTCAAAGTTTCCCGCGCCAGGGGCACCTTTCTTGGCACTGAAGTCGTTCTCCCCACAAGTCGCAAAGCTCGGTAGGGTGCTCGTGCACAATGGCGACACGTCACTGCCTGTGCCCGGAGTTCCCTGAGGGTTGAAGACAGTCCGGTCACCGGCCGAGTCTCCATTGAGGTTGGCATCGATACCACTCTGCACGTCAGCCGGCTCACCAATTTGAAACGTGTAGATTGGAGCGATCAGCCAGTTACCCAGCACATTCTTCTTCACCCAGTTGCCACTCTTGAAATACGGCAGATCATAATAGGCTGCGATGCTGAAGCGGTGCCGGTGGTCGAGAGCCGAAGAGCTCTTGTCTGCGTTTACGTTCTGGAAATCCTGCGGACGCCGCGGGGTAATGACAGTGGAGAAAAAGTCCGCCGTGCTGTTGTCAATGGCATGGCTCCAGGTATAGGCTGCCAGAAACTGCAACCCATTCGAGAATTGCCGTGAGCCTTGTAGCGCGAGGCCGTGGTAGTCCGACCATCCGTTCGGAGTAAACTGCACGATGTTAGTGGTGAAGTTACTAGCAGAGTAGGCCGGAATGATCCTTGGCCGTGCTAGCAGACTTGCAAGTGTGTTTGTCGACGCATCCAGTGTCGCCTGGCTCGGCATGCTGAGATAGGTCGGCAGGAAATGAGTCGAATCCACGCGATTCTGGACGTTAATGCGCTCTTGAACGTTGAGGTGAACCCCGCGCGTCCCGAGGTACCGAGCCTCGAAAGAGTATTTTGACCCGAACTTATGTTGCACGCTCAGGTCATACTGAAGCGAGTAGGGATCCTTCTGATCTACCACAACATGGTTCGCTGTAGCAGCCTGTTGCGCGGCCACAGTCGGAAATGTCTTGACGCCCCCGGAGCTTGGCAGGATCCCGCCATTCGCCAGGAAGTTGTTGATCACAGGCGGCTGAGGACTATCGACGGTGCCGCTCAGTTGTGGTGGCAGCGATAGTATGCCGATGTTGTCATAGAGTACGTCGTAACCCATGCCAAACCCCGCCCGGATCGAAGTATTCCCGCTCGTGCCCGGTGACCACGCCAAGCCGACACGGGGCATGAAGTTGGTTTTGGGCGCGCGTGGCTCGCTGAAGTCGATCAATCCAGGTACGGTGGCGGCAATGTTTAACTTCTGAGCCCTCTCTCCAAAGGGAATCGTGGTGTATTCGTGGCGCAGTCCGAGGTTAAGCGTTACGTTGCGCCGTATCTTCCAACTGTCACTGGCAAACCAGAACAGACCGACCTGGTCCCCATAGTAGATCGGGTTGCCTAGGCTGCGTTCCGCAAGGTTATCTGGATTCTGGTCACGAAGGAATAGATCGGTGGTGTTGTAGTCATAGTCACCGCGGGCTCGTTGAGTGAAAGACTGCGGCGAAATGAATTTGCGGGCTTCCCCGCCGAACTTGAAGGTGTGATTTCCCTTGACCCAGCTTACGTTGTCAATCACCTGATACAAATTTTGAATCGTGAACTGGGGAGCATTCGAGTCCGGTCCCAGTTGCAGCCCTAGGTCGAAGAAAATGAGGTTGGGGAAGCTATCCAGGCCAGGGAAACTAAAATTTCCGGCCGGTGTGACATTGGCAAACCTATTAAAGGCCACACGCAACTCGTTCGAAACGCTCGCGTTAAACGTATGATATTCGGCGAGCGAAGCCAGGTGGAACTTGGTGGGCGCGGACAGAAAAAACGCCGGAAGGTTCGCTGTGGCATCGATCCCCACCGCACTGTTGTAGATGTACCGCCCGCGGAGTTGGTCCTTCGTCGAAAAATTATAGTCCATCGAAGTTGTCAGATACTTGTAGTTTGTAAAGTTTGGCGCCTGGACCGGTATCAGTCCTACCTCCACAGGTGAGAATCCGCCCGGTGCGCTGGGATTTGCGACGAAGATTGACTTGGTAGTATTCGCATTCCCAGCAGGATCTTTCGCTTTCACGTTAGTGCAATTGCCTCCGGTCGGGGCATCTCCGGCATATTTCTGCAGAATCCCCAGGTTTGTTGTGGAAATGTTTGGAATGGTCTGAATAGTCGTGTACCCGGCCGCCGTAGGAGCGCAGAGTCCTCCGGCCACTACGCTTGCTTGCCCCTTAACTCGCTCCTCATAGTCGGCAAAGTAGAACAACTTATTCTTGACGATCGGGCCGCCTACCTGACCGCCAAAGCGATTGTCGTCGAAACGTGGGTTCTTCGCCCCAGTGCCAAGCGCTTGAATTACGCTCTGGTCGATGGCATTGAAGTTTCGGTTTTGAAAATAACCGAAGGCCTTCCCATGGATGTCGTTTGTACCGCTCTTGACGACTGTATTGAACTGGCCGGCGTTTGAATGCCCGAATTCCGGGCTGAACTGATTCGACAGTGCCGAGAATTCCTGCACCGCGTCATTGGGAACAGTAACCAACGGGCCAGTCACGCTCTTGTTGTTGTTGTCCACACCTTCAATCGTAAAGTTGTTGTCGCGCGGCCGCTGACCTCCCACAGAGGGGCCGGTGCCCGCTCCCACGCCACCGCTCGTACTTACGCCAGACTGAAGCAACGCGAGGTTCAGAACACCCAAACCGATCCCCGTGACGGGCAAATCCGTCGTGATATTCGTGTCAAAGGTGTTGTCGATTTGGGCTGTCGTGGTGTTAATCAACGGGGATGCGCCTGAGACTTCAACCGTAGTCGTCTGCTGCCCGACTTCCAGCGTTATGGTCACGGAACTGGTTTTATTCAGTTCGACGGCGAAATTCGTAATCGTTGTTGTCGCAAAACTCGTCTTGCTCGCGTGAATTGTGTACGTGCCCACGGACAAGTTGCCGAATCGGAAGTCTCCTTGGTCTCTAGAAGTCGTGGTCGACTTCACTCCGGTAGCAACGTTCTCTATTTCAATCGCGACGCCGGGCACGGCTGCTCCCGTTTTGTCTACTACTGTTCCGACGATGTCGCCACTAATTGCTTGTCCCAACACCTGGCCAGGCATCAACCCGAAAACCAGAGCTGTTAGACCTAAAAATGTTAGAAATCTCTGATAACTCTTACTCACAGAACCCTCCTAAATTTGACCAGAAAATAGCGGTGAAGCCCTTTCACTGCACACTCTTACAACGATGTCTCGGTGCCTACATAAGTGCAATCTAAATTCCATAGGTATATCGAGTTAATGCGAATTTATGTTCGATTAATTGTTGTGTTATCTTGAAGTTATGAGGAGTGCTGGCGAGAGCCTAGATTCGATTTATATACTGCAGATCCCTCATGCCATAGATTATACGGAATTCGGTAGAATCAGGGCGCGTTAGTGATGCGGATCAACTTGGTTCACGATCACTTCCGGTACTTCCCAATTTCTTGCTTTGTCTTCCGCAGAGCAATCGAAACACTTCCTAGAAAAACGTTGAGAGAGCGCTGCGTAACTGCCTTGTTCCCTCCACAAATACTTGGTTGGGAGTCAGGAGACTAAGGATTAGAAAGCCATCCGAGGCAAATTCATAGAAGTGGCCGGGATGAACGTAAATGCCCTTTGAAGTGAGTAGTTTAATTGCCAGTTCTTCGTCTGTTCGTGTTGCGGGAACGCGCAGTACCGTGCACCACCCGCCTTCGACTTTCAGCCGTGAGCACGCT
This sequence comes from Candidatus Acidiferrum sp., assembly GCA_035279725.1. Classification (GTDB taxonomy): domain Bacteria; phylum Acidobacteriota; class Terriglobia; order Acidiferrales; family UBA7541; genus Acidiferrum. The sequence continues at coordinate 8,041 of DATEHF010000007.1, read as the reverse complement.
TTCTGAGCTCCCAACTGCCGATCGAGTTCCGCCAGATTCCGCCTAACGCGCGCCATCACTTGGTTCTGGAAGGCGTGCCGCTGCTCGAGAAATCTCGGCATCGCCAATTGCACCGGCGCATTTACGGACAGATACGTGTCAGCAATCATTTCGAGCCGCGCCAGCGCCTCACTTTTCCTCGGCTCTGGCCCACTGGCGACTAACCAGGCGGCCTTCATCTGCGGCAGCCCTGAGATCTTCGAAAGTCCACTCAGCGTAAATGTTAGCACCTGGCGATTTGCCACGCAGCTTTCCGCGCCATTTTCCTCAAGCGGAAAATCCAAGAACACCTCATCTGCGATAATCGCCAGGTCTCGCGCCGAACAAATGGCATTCAGATTCGCCATTTCCGCGCTCTTCACGAAGTGTCCTGTCGGATTGTTTGGATTCACCACGATGACTCCGCGTGTGCGCGGTGTGATGGCCTGCTCCAGCGCATGAAAATCGATCTGCCATCCGTGGTCGTAAAGCAACGGATAGCGCACCAGGTTTACATCCTGAATGTCGGCAAGAAAATCAAACAGAGGATAACTTGGCGAAGGAATTAAAAGCTCGTCGCCAGGATCACAAAGCGTTCGAAACACATAGGTATACGCTTCGCTTGTACTCGTCGTAAGAAAGATATCTTCGACCGCAACGCTTTCCGCGTGATCGGCATAATACTTTGTTACTGCGCGCCGAGAAAGTTCCAGCCCCCTGGGATTGGGTTCATAAGAAAGTGCGGCCGGATTCCTCAACGCATCGAGAATTGCCGCACCATCATATTCGAACCCACACTCTGTCGGATTCGAGACCGTCAGGTCGAGCAACGGCTTTCCCGCAGCACGATGCGCCGCCAGCGCCTCGCTCAGCCGGTTCGCCGTCAAATTCCAATTGGTGCGTTTTGCAAACATTTTTGGGGCCGCATCATTATAGGTGAACGGTCATCTTAGCGGGGACCGCTCGCCGCGGCGGGCGGGTCGCTCTTCATCGTTCAATGGCGTTGCCCTGTCCTTAATCTAGATTTGTATGGTCGAGTCCCGTCTAAAGCCAATTCCCAATTGACGTATACTGGACTCGCCAAATCCCATGACCTCGATGCCTCAAATTCCTTCGCCGCTCGAGCCCGTACCTCAACTCGATCTCGCGGCGCAATATGCCTTCATCGGGGCTGAAGTTCGCACCGCCGTCGACCGCGTCCTAGCCTCGCAACAATTTGTGCTTGGCCGAGAAGACGCCGCACTCGAAGAAGAAATCGCCAAGCTCTGTGGCGTCGCTCACGGCATCGGCCTCGCCTCGGGAACCGACGCGCTAATTTTGGCCCTGCGCGCCTGCGGTGTTCAGGTCGGCGACGAAGTCCTCCTTCCGCCCTTTACTTTTGTAGCTACCGGCAGCGCCGTTAGCGCTCTCGGCGCCAAGCCCGTCTTCGTCGACATTCGCCCCGACACTTACAACGTCGATCCTTCCGAACTAGAACGGCGCTTGACTCCGCGAACGCGCGCCATCGTGGTCGTCCATCTCTACGGTCTCGCCGCCGACATGGACCCCATCCTCGCCTTCGCAAAATCGCGCCATCTGCCCGTCATCGAGGACAACGCCCAAGCGATCGGCGCTTCCTACAAAGGCCGCCACACCGGTTCGCTCGGCGACGTAGCCTGCATCAGTTTTTATCCCACGAAAAATCTTGGCGCTTACGGCGACGCCGGCATGGTCGTCACAAATTCCTCCGAACTCGCCGCACGCATTCGAACGCTCCGCAATCACGGTCAATCCGACAAATACCGCAGCAGCGAGCCGGGCTGGAACAGCCGTCTCGACGAAATCCAAGCGGCAATACTCCGCGTCAAATTGCGCTATCTTTCGAATTGGCAGCACGCCCGTCAGTCACACGCCGCCGAGTACAACCGCCTTCTCTCTCAGATTCCCGGCGTCATGCCTCCACCCGCCCCAGAGGGATACGAACACGTCTACCACCAGTACACCATTCGAATTGAGCAGCGTGACGCCCTCCAGAAGTTTCTTAGCGAGCGAAAAATCGGCAGCACCGTCTACTATCCTTACCCGCTTCATCTTCAACTCCTTTATGCCTCGCTCGGTCACAAACCCGGCGACTTCCCTCATTCCGAGCGCGCTGCGCAAGAAGTTCTTTCCCTGCCGATGTATCCCGAACTGCGCAATGAACAGATCGCGCGCGTAGTCGGCGCTATCGATGAATTTATGAAGTGCTAGAGTTTTTGGAAAACTAGAATTTCACTTGCCCAGATAAAGCAGCGCCAGCAGAAAAATCCAAAGACCATCCATAAAATGCCAGTAGTAGGAGGCAACTTCCGCCGCAATCGAACGCGAAATATCCTTTTCCCCAAATTTACGGGCCAAAACGTAAACCAGCCCGCCCACTCCCCCAAGCAGATGCACTGCGTGCGCGCCCGTGAAAATGTAAAAAAAACTACTGGCCTGATTGCTAGCGATGTAAACGCCTTGCGCCACCAACTGCCGCCACGCCACAAGTTGTCCCGCGACAAACAGGAAACCTAAAACTGTGGTTACAAACCAAAACCTCTTAAACCCAAGCACGTCTGCAAGTGCCAGCCGCTTCCGCGCAACCCCTAATGTAAAACTGCTCGCGAGTAGCACACCTGTATTCGCCCACACTATGGCAGGAAGATGAATTGTGATCCACACGCCGCTGCCACGCCGCAACACAATGAACGCGCTGGCCAGTGCCATGAAAAACATCAAAATAGCAATTAGTCCAAGCGCTATTGCAGTGGAGTAACGCTTCGGAGTTGAGGACCAATCGCGACGTCGCCCGCTATCATCATCGCCGCCATCTCCGTCATCACCCCCGCCTGGGGGCGGAATGGTGCCGCCTCCACCTCCGCCGATGTCTTCGACGACGATTTCGATGTCCGGAGTTGTAGTTGCTCCCGGCATGGTGTCCTTCTAAACTCTCCAACTCTATTCTGCGGCCTTGCGCGCCTCAGGACCTGCTCCGGTGCGATGAGCTGCAGCACAAAATCTTCCGCAACACCGGGCAACCTGAACTCGTAACCCCACGATACACCACCGGTTCGCGCACGCCAAAATCGTTGTTACGGAATTCGATAAAGGTAGAACAATTCTCACAGCAATCCTGGTGTACCCTACGAAGGTCGTGCGGCCCGCTTTGACCTTCATGCTCCCGAAAACTGGAGTCCAACAGACATGAGACTCTCAAGACTGCTCTTGCTTGCTCTAACTGGTTATGCGGTCTACGCCCAGAGTTCTCTCCCACGTGCTCCTGGAGCACATGTCGTGACGATCTCACCGCCGAATACTCATGGCAGTGAGCCGAGCATTTGCGTTAACCCAAACAACTCCAAGCAGGTGGTCGCCGTATACCAGCCGGCTACCGTTGCCTATTCCGCCGACGGCGGCCAAACTTTTGCTCTGGCAGAGCTTCCCCCAGTCCCCGGTTGGCCAGGCGGTGGAGACGTCTCGACTACTTTTGACAACAAGGGGCACGTTTATTTGTCTTCTCTCCATTTCGATAAGCTCGGCAGCGCTTCCTACTGGGCGCATGGGGCTGGGCGAAACGGGATTTTCGTGCGGCGATCCCTCGATGGCGGCAAGACGTGGGAAAAGGACGCCGCAACCGTAAAGACTTTCGAAGGCACCGAGCCCGAGGGTCGTATGCCGGAAAGTCGTATGCCCGAAGGTCGCATGGAAGATATGCCCCGCATCTTTGCCGACAACACACCCAATAGTCCTTACAAAGGGAACCTGTATGTCGGCTGGATCGAATGGCAGATCGACCAGTCCATCATCCTGTTCTCTCGCTCTACCGACGAGGGCAAAACCTTTTCGACTCCCATGCGCATCAGCACTCATGCCGGTCTGCCGCGCGACGATAACGGCGGCCTCGTTGGCTTCGTCGGCGCCGTTGACTCGGACGGAACCATCTATGCGATCTGGAATGACGGGCTGACCATCACTTTTACGACCTCGAATGATGGCGGACAGTCCTTTACTCCATCACGTGTAATCCTGGATGTCGCGCCACCGTATTTCGGCGGCGCGGCCAGTGTCCCTGGCGTTTCGCGCGTAATGGGATTTCCTCAAATTGGAATTGATGCGCGTCCCGGTAGGGTTGGTGGACGCGTTTACGTTGCTTGGAGCGATTTCCGGAATGGAGACGTGGACATTTTTGCTGCGTCATCGGCGGACCGCGGCCGCACCTGGTCTTCTCCCGCGCGTGTGAACAGCGATCCGATCCATGACGGCAAAGATCAGTTCTTTCAGTGGATGGCCGTGGACCCGATCTCAGGCGATGTCTATGTCCAGTTTTACGACCGGCGCGATGATCCCGCTAACCGCAAAACTTGGATTACCCTCGCCCGCTCGACGGACGGCGGCAAGACATTTCTGAACTATGCTTGGACGGACTCTCCGTTCGAGAGCCAGATGGCCTTCCTCGGTGACTACACCTGGCTCACGGCCTACGACACCAAAGTGTACGGTGTGTGGACCGAGGCGCTGCCAGCTCCTCCCGTGGATCCCGCTGCGCCGTCCCAGCCTCCTGGGAGCATCCCAAAACGCAGTGCCACGGCCATCCGTGTTGGAACGGCCGACTTTTCAGCAGTGAAGTCAAATTAGTACAAGCAATGGGGCCACCGAATTGCTACTTACAGGACTCAGAGTGGGGTTTTTCTGATTTCTCCCTTCTAGTTTCTATCTTTCCGTTGTGGCCTCCCTCGCCGACAGCGATCGGAACTCCGCCCGCGTCATACTCTCATTCTCAATGTAAGCCAGATGTAGCGAAAACCAGCCCCACGCTTGAGAAAAAGAAACCCGCAGGGACTAGGCTACCCAAAGGCGTCTTTCGGAATTGAGGCGGGGCCACTCGCGGGCTCACAAGCCCAAATGGCTACCTTCTCGGCTCATACCGCATCGCCACTGCCCCCGAGCCGAACTCCAGCCGGCTCACGAGCCTCAAGTCGACATGCTTCGATAGCCCCGCGAACAACGTCGGCCCGTGGCCCGCTAGCCTGGGATGTACCACGAATTCGTACTCATCGATCAATCCCAGCTCCGCCAACGCCAGCGGGAGCTTCACGCCTCCCACGAGCAGTCCCTTACCCGACTCCCGCTTGAGCTGCTGAACGGCCTTCCCTGGATCCCCGCGCACGAGCTCCGCGTTCCAATCGACCCGCTCCAGGGTGCTTGACACGACGTACTTCTTTGCCGCGTTGATCGTCCGGGCGAAGGGTTCCATCCAATCAGGCCTCGGTCCCGTCCGCGCCGGCGCCCGAAACGCTGCCTCCATCATTTCGTAAGTCACCCGACCAAAGAGGAGGGCATCGGCCTGCTCGAGGTTCTCGGTCGCGTGACGATGCAAGTCTTCTTCCGGGGAAATTGCACGATGATCGCAGCACCCGTCCAATGTGACGTTTATGGAATACCGAAGGGGTCGCATGACGCAAGTGTACCGCCGATGTGTACGCTCGACGAGAGCGCGATGCCAAACTCCTGCTAACCCTGGTAAACGCGCTTACCGGAGAAATTGGCCCGATCCTCAATCTCCGGTAAGGCGGGTGCATTCAATAGGTCGATGCAACACCATCTGATATAAATCTGCTTCTCAAAAGGTGGTGTTTATGGCGCAAGGGAGACGGGTAAAGCTTTCTGCGGCACAAAAGATGGACCTATGGTGCCGTTGGAAGGCGGGGCAGTCGTTGCACACGATTGGGCGTGCCTTCGGCAAGCCACATAACTCCATTCATGGGTTTTTGTCCCATCACGGTGGGATTGTTCCGGCAGCCCGTCGGCGACCCGCACAGCCCTGGCAGCGAGGAACGAACGAAAACACCAAACGCTTGCTGCGTCAATACTTGCCGAAGAGAACCGACCTTTCTGGCTACACGCAATCCGAACTGGACAAGATCGCGCTGCGTCCAAATCAGCGCCCGCGAAAAACTTTGGGCTTTCACACTCCTGCGAGTAAACTTCGCGCAAGTGTTGCGCCGACCCGTTGAGCCTGCACGACTTATCAGGCAAGTGGAATTGGATCGGTAACACTAGCGTGTTTCAGGACTAATGTTGAGTTCGGTAAACATTGGTCGCTGAGCGCATTGGCCTGAAGGCAACAGTTAAGCCAAGGGTCACTTAGCCGGAAATGTGACTATTCGGCCAAGCGACGAGAAGCCCGTTCTAACCAAGCCTCCGCTGCCAGCCTTAGCTGTCTCTCGCGCATGAAGATCATCAAAACTTCAACTTCTTATTTCGCCTGCGCTAGCACCGCAACAACTGCGGCAAGTTTATCGAGTATCTGAATCCAACCCTCTAGTTGTCCGCTGTTTTTTGCGTGCTCCATGGTTTCATTTCCAATCAAGGTGACTTTCGTTTGGCCGTTTCCAAAATCCTCAAAAATAACCACGTCGTTCGCATCGTCTATGGCTTCATGCTCTATTCCATAGTGCGCAGGCTCAACCTTGTTTCCCTTCGAGTCGGAAAAGTACATGGAGTAAACGATCTTCTCGTGCACAACAATCTCGTGGTATTCCGCACCATTCCAGAACTCCTGCCCATCCGGCGCTCTCATGCAGCAGAGAAATTTTCCTCCTACGCGAAAATCCATCTCGCAAAAAGGCGCGGTAAAACCCTTCGGCCCCCACCACTGCATCACATATTTCGGGTCTGTCCACGCCTTCCAAACCAATGCGCGTGGGGCATCAAAAACCCTAGTGACAACCATCCGCTCCGTCTCGTTAACCGTGTTTTTTGTCATCTCTGACCTCCGCTTTTTTCATTTGATTCACAACCACATCCAACTTGTCGAAACTCTCTTCCCAGAATCGGCGATAGCTAATCGCCCAGTCGCTGACTGTCTTTATCGCCTCTGGCCTAAGCGTGCACACGCTCTCTCTTCCACGCTTCGTCTTGATCACAATCCGCGCCCACACCAGGCAGGCAATATGTTTTGAAATCATCTGCTGCGAGAGTGCAAACCGTTCCGTCAATCCATGCACAGTGGCAGGCCCATGGGAGAGTCGTTCGATCATCGCCCGGCGGGTTGGATCAGACAGAGCCGCAAATGTTGTATCTAGCCTATCCACAACCATATGGTAGTGGATTTCCGTTGAATGTCAATTGCTATTCTCGCGATCCCAGTTTTCTGTTCCCTGATCTCCGAACCCTGATGACCGCGCGACGAGTGATAAATCGCCACTCATACAGTCCCGATTTGTATAGACCAGGCTTTCATGGACCGGGGGCTGTCAAGTTGACGTAAAACCGGCGATGCGCGGATCTGGCCTTCCCGCAGTTGTTCTGAGTCGCAATATGGGAAGTTCCTGCATTCGCCGCAAACCGTCGAAAACGTCGATTGCGTCCGGACCACCCCAGCCAGACAGTGACCAGAACCAATCTTTAGGGATGGTTTTGTTACGGGCTCTTAGATTGGTGGCACAACCGAAGGGACACGTCATGCTGCGAAGCGAAGCATCCCGGTATTTGTGAAATCAAGCAAATACCGAGATTCTTCGTGGCCTCCGGCTCCTGAGAATGACAGCCTTCCCAGGGAGCCCGGCGCGCGGTGCTAAAATGAACAGGCCATGATCTGCCTGAGAGCCGGCGCCGGACTGCTCGCCGGAGTGCTCGCGGTGGCTGCGGCTGCGGCCTCTGCTCAGACTGCGCCTTCTCCCAAGTCAGCCGGCAACGAACTCGACGCTCTGATCGCCGCCGGGCAATTCGAACGGGCGGAGGGGCTGGTGCGCCAGCGCCTGGCCAGCGGCGCCGATCCCGCGGCGGAGTATTTCAAGATAGGCGAGGCCTGCTTCAATCACCAGGCGTGGCAGCGCTCCGCCGGATTCCTGCAAAAGTCGCTCGCCCTCAAGCCCGCGAATGACGAGGCGCGCCGGTACCTCGGCCTCGACTGGCGCGAGCTTCACCGGCCCAGCGACGCTGAAGCCGAGCTGATGGAGGCGGCCCGGCGGAACCCGGGGAGCGGCGCAGACGCCTATTTCGCCGGCCAGCAACTGATCCT
>DATEHF010000006.1:0-4250 GCA_035279725.1 Candidatus Acidiferrum sp. | reverse complement strand
TGCAAGAGCTGTAAACACATTGGTGCGCAAACCCATGCTGCCCGGCATCGAGGCATTTTTCGGCACTTCGAGGATGAGCATGCACAGGAACAGCAGGCTGCCCAGCGCCAGCGCGGAAGTTCGCAGCGTCCTCTTGAATAGCAGGCCCGCAGCGCAGATCGCCAGAATTGCGCCGAACAAACAGGCCAGCCAGGGAATCGCCGGCAGGTAAGGGAAGACTGGGATGACTTTGAAACGAGGGTGAACGGGCCGAGCATACAGGAAAATCGCTTTGTGGGCGCAGACCAGCGTCTCGACGCCCAAGCTGATGATGGCCAGCGCCAAGATGGGCAGGCCCACGCTGAACAGAGCATCCGTCGCCCGTTCGAATCGCGTTGTTTGCGTGGAGACTGGCTCGGCCATTTTCGCTTCCCGGGAGCGTCACACTAGTCCAGCGCCGCATCAAGTGTCAAGAAGCGCGCAGCAGCGATGAAAAAATGTCGAAAATACTCGATTAGGAATGACTCCTTCCGTTTGTTTTCAGCAAGTAGCGGCATGTTCTAATTTTCCATATTTACTCGATTAGGTTTCTAGAGTCTCGAGGCTAGAGGCTGGATGCTCGAGATCGGAAGAGCACTTTTTGTCCTCTGCCGATGAGGCGTGGCTAATGGGCACGGAAGACCGCGACGAATCGTTGTCGTGGGGCTTGCTTCGCTCGGTGGAGGTAGTTTCCGTCGTGGAGACGACGCCGTTTTCGAGCAAACCGGAGGCGGAAGGTGCGGCGTCGAGAGGGAGGTGGGCGACAGCTGAGGTAGCTGCAGGTAAGTCTTTGCTGGAGAGGATGATGTGGGTGCGGGGCGGGTCAGTCCAGCGGCCTTTGTCGTCGAGACACGAGAGGGCGTGGATGGAACGGAGGATGCCGGGGAGGGTGATTTTGACGTGACGCCACTGCTCGACGAAGCGCTCGACGACGAGGCGAGTGTTCTGACGGCGGAGGACGTCGAGACCTGCGGCACGGGCGTGGCGGTAGACGATGTCGTTATCGCGCAGTTGGAAAAAGTTGCAAACGTCGTCGGCGCTGTGCCAGTTGAGATAGATTTGCTCGATAGCATCAACGTCGGGATGGCGGCAGATTTGGCATTTGCGGCTGTGGCGTTCGAATCCGGGGATGGATTGGCAGCGCGCGGTGAGTTTGGCCTTGGCGGCGCGGCATAGCGGGCCGCGAGTGGGAGGGGCGGGTCGAGGGGCGGCCTTTTGGGCGGCTCTGGCCGCGCGGCGCTTCGCCTCGTCGGCAACAAGGGCGTCGGCGTCGGATTCAGCGATGTACGAGAGTTCATCGGTGCGAGGCGGAAGGCCCTGCGCGAGCAAGCGTTCGTTATCTTGAGCGCGCTTGTGGAGCATGATTTTATAGAAGCTGTCGGTGACGACGATTTTCGGTGGGTTCTGAGACATTGGGGCTTCTCCTTTGAATACAGTGGCGAGTGGACAGTGGTCAGTGGCCTGAAATACAGTGGCCAGTGCTCAGTGGTCAGTGGCCTGAAAAAACAAGCATGACCTCTGACTGTGTCCTCTCTCGCCGACGTTTTGGCGGCAGTTGCCTCCATAAACGAAAAAAGCCGCCAAAAGGCGGCCTTGCACTTCTCTTACGCGAATTGTACGGCTGGCTCTCCAGCCGAGAAGATATGTTTACCAGAAAGGTAAGGAATTGTCAAGGAAAAGCGTGGGTATAGTACGAGGATTGTTTAGACTCCGGCGAGATTTGAATTTGACGTATGGGAAAAAGAGGTCATGAGTAACCCCCGAGAAGCTGCTGCAAGAGCTCATTTGAAGAGGACTACTTGCTGGGACCCTTCTGGTCGTTCCTGGCCGAACCTAAAAGTGCTTGCTTTCAGGTATTCTTCGACAGCTTCGCCGACGATCCAGCGTCGGCCTAGCCGTTCCGCAACTGAACCTGTGGTATTTGATCCTGCGAAGGGATCGGCGACGATATCGTTTTCCTTCGTGAGAAGCTTGATGAAGAATTTCGGAAGCAGAGCCGGAAAACGCGCTGGATGGATCTTAATTCCAGATTCCTTGCACCGAAGCGTGTATGCATCGTTGGCCGCGTTGTTTCCCATTCGCAACATGCTTTCAGGGAACTCATCGAGCGGCGCTTCCGTAACGTTTGCCGGTATGGAGCCGCCCGCGTCAATCTTATCGAATGAGCTACGGATCACGTGACCCGAAGGACGCACTGCCCCACGGACTCCACTGCGGTTGAGGCGAATCATGTCGGCACTGTATTCCTTCAGAACTTCAAGGTTCGATGCTTTTGGCCATGGTGTCTTGGACAGCCACCAAACATACTCTACTGAATCGCGTATTCGGATGCGGCGAACAGTAACCCACTCTGCTGGCATTGGCATTTTTGCAGGGTTATACCAGAAACATTCCTGCGCGAGATGGAAGTGGAGTTGTTCCACTAGCGTGATTAATAGTTTGAAATGATAGATTGAGCGCGTCGGCGTTCCGGGGTTATAACTACCGCCGATGTTCAGCACGAAGCTGCCATCGTCGCAAAGAATACGATGAATTTCTCGCGCAAAAGGTGTGAACCACTTGATGTATTCTCCCTTGCTGCGATTTCCGTATTCTTTTTTGAAGTGAAGCGCGTATGGCGGGGAAGTGATGACGAGATTAATCTTGCCTGTGGGCAGGTCCCGAAGCACTTCGAGTGAGTTGCCTAGATAGGCGGCACCGAGATCAGTGGTGAAGTAGGGCGATTGCGTGAGAAGGGTAGCAGGGTGGTTCTCTGAGAGACCCTTTGGTTTGGCTCTTCTGGGCGCGCTGGAGGACATGCTTCGTCGGAAGCTATTGTCTCCTTCCTGGGCCTGAATTGCCAGAGCTGATGTGATAGAGGCGTTTTTCACGATGGCAAAGAGTAGCAAGAATAGGTTTACGTTGTCAACCCATTTTATAAGCCGCGATAGAAACAAGTGGGTTTCCCAAGCGGAGGCCGCCCGTATGAGGGGCGTGTCGCGACAGGCAATTGCCCGTCTCGTGAAAAAAGGGAGGTTCACAGTGCTCCAAATCGGCGGAAAGGTCTTGCTGAGGCGTTCGGATGTCCACGCTTATAAGCCGGAGGGCCCGGGAAGGCCACGAAAATGACTGAGTCCCTGACTAATCTTAAGCGACTAATCGACGAGTGTTCAAATGAGGAAAGAGCGATTATTCTTGAATATATAAAGAGCCGGCTCCCCCTGCACCCGTTGGAACGGGAGTGGGGAGTCGGTGCAGACGTCATTCTCAGTGCGATATCGAGATCTTCGGACCTTACGAAGCGAGGCGTGCGCGGCATTATCGCCGAGGCGATCTTCGAGAAGAATGTGCTGCCGGGCCTCCGTAACTGGGAGGCGGTTGCATTTACTGGTAATTCTGGTTTCGACTTCTTGATTCGATTGAAAAGTCAGAAAGAGCGGACAGTCCGTATTCAAGTAAAGTTGCAGCGGATGGAAAGGCAGCAACCGATGCTGGCATCGAGGCGTCGTTTTCCGGGTCAAGACATGTATGTCGTTGAGCTTCAAAAGACTCGCGGTGGCCTCAACGTGCAAACGAATGAGCAGACTAGACCCTACCGTTTTAGTGATTTCGATATTCTTGCTGTCAACATGCATCCTTCGACAGGTGATTGGGGTAGCTTCTTGTTCACGCCTGCCAATTGGTTGCTTCCGAGAGCCGAGAATGCTGCTTTGATCGCCATATTCCAACCCGTCCCGCCGAGCGCAAACGACTTCTGGACGAATCGACTGGAGCAGTGCCTCCAGTGGTTTGCTTTAAGGGAGCAGAAACGGATATTTCCGGTTGCAGGAGATGCATCGTCAGGGCGGCGAAGAAGGACGAAAGATGATGGGCCGAAGCGAGGTTAACGGGGCTGAAGTAAGGTGCTTTCTTCTCAGGGCCTCTGCGTAACACTGGCACCAGAGGAAGCTTACCTCTGGGGTTTCTTGCGGGCGGCGGCAATGGGGGCGGCGGGTTCTGTCATGCGGTAGGGGTCGAGGATTTCGCGCATGGTTTTTTCGTCGAGGAGCTTGCGTTCGAGGGCGATTTCGGTGACCGGCTTGCCGGTTTTGACGCTTTCTTTCGCAATTTCCGCGGCCGCCGCGTAGCCGATGTAAGGATTCAGAGCCGCCGCGATGGAAATGGTGGCGTTGGCGTAGTAGCGGCAGCGCTCTTCGTTGGCCGTGATTCCGTCGACGCACTTCTCGGCGAGCACGCGGATTGCGTTCTTCAGA
>DATEHF010000005.1:0-230548 GCA_035279725.1 Candidatus Acidiferrum sp. | reverse complement strand
TCATTAACATCGTTGCTCGGGCGATTCTTTCCCGAGGCATTGCGGTTCCGAGGGCTTAACCAATGCACGCTACTGTGAGGCCAGCAGTGTCTGTCAACCTTCCACCTATCACGACAAGTGGCACGCCAAAGGACGCGGCGGCGGCCCTCGCCATGCGCATGACCATCACCAAAGTCAATTTCTTTTACGGCGCCAAGCAGACTCTCTTCGATATCTCCATGGGCATTGCCACCAATAAGGTCACTGCTCTCATTGGACCTTCTGGCTGCGGCAAATCCACTCTGCTTCGCACTCTCAACCGTATGCACGAAACCGTGCGTCACGCGCGCCTCGAGGGCGAGATTCTTCTCGATGGCCAGAACATTCTCGTCCAAGACGTTACCTCCCATCGCCGCCGCGTCGGCATGGTGTTCCAACGCCCCAATCCCTTTCCCAAGTCCATTTTCGACAACATCGCCTACGGTCTGAAGATCAATGGCTCGAAGACTCCCCTCCCCGAAGCCGTCGAAAAAAGTCTTCGCCACGCCGCTCTCTGGGACGAAGTCAAGGACCATCTCCACAAGTCCGCTTACGAACTCTCCGGCGGCCAGCAGCAGCGCTTGTGCATCGCTCGCGCCCTCGCCGTCGAACCGGAAGTCCTTCTTCTTGACGAGCCCTGCTCCGCGCTCGATCCCATCAGCACCGCCAAAATCGAGGAGCTCCTCGTGCAGTTGAAGGATCTCTGCACCATCGCCATCGTCACCCACAACATGCAGCAGGCCGCCCGCGTCAGCGATTTCACCGCCTTCCTGCTCACCGGCCAGCTCATCGAGTTCAGCCCCACGCCGCAGCTCTTCACCACGCCCGGCGATCCGCGTACGGAGGCTTACATCACCGGCCGCTTCGGCTGAGGCATTTTTGTTTTATGCTACTCCTCGGAGGTCATCCTGGGGCCATCCGATAAGGATGGCGAAGGATCTCAACCGATCATTTAGCAAGTTTTGGAATCTGAGTTTTTGCCGCACGTGGAAGAGGACAGGATGGAACGTCACTTCGAAAAAGACCTCAACGAAATGAAAGAGCGCCTGCTCTGGATGGGCAGCCTCGCCGAACGCGCCGTTCACCAGGCCGTCCACGCCGTTCTGGAATCCGACGAGCAGCTCGCCAAGCGCGTCCTTTCCGAAGAAGACGCCATCAATGAGCTTCAGATGGAAATCGACGATCGCGTCGTGCAGCTTCTTGCCTTGCACCAGTTGATGGCCATCGATCTTCGCTTCGTGCTGGCCGTTTCGCGCATCAATAACGATCTCGAGCGCATCGGCGACCAGGCCGTCAACATCGCCCAAGGCGCCCTGCGCATCCTTCGTCACCCGCGCGTCAAGCCTTACGTCGATCTCCCCCGCATGAGCGAACTTGCCGAACAGATGGTCCGCGATGCCCTCAACGCTGTTGTCCGCCGCGACGTCGAGCTCGCGCAAAGTGTCCTCGCCACCGACGACCAGGTGGACCACTACCGCGACCAGATTTTCCGTGAATTACTTACCTACATGATGGGCGATTCGAGCGTCGTCTTCCCCGCGTTCGAATTGATCCTCGTCGCCAAAAATCTCGAACGCATCGGCGACCACGCGACCAACATCGCCGAAGATGTCATCTACCTCGTCCAGGGCCAAGACATCCGCCATAACGTCGTCGACCGCCGCTAAACTCCGGCCTTGGTACAAGGCGAAACCGGCATAGTGCTGTCCATAGGTGCCAGTGGATTCCGGTCGGGATACGGTTTCCGCAGGAGAGGTGGGAGTCTTTTCAGTGATACTCACCACAAGGGTAGGAATTTCCATTTGGTTACCGCGACGCACCGTCAGGATATCCCCCACAATACTGTAGACCGCCGCTAATAACTTTTCGTGCGATCCACTCTCGCAAAAAGACAGCGAGAAGCCATTGAGGCAGCACCATCGGAGTAATCCTAAGGAGGCGCTCCGATGAAAGCAACGGTCTCTATCCTGCTATCTCTATTATCCCTATCGCTATTCATTTCCATTGCAATTGCTCAAGACAACCAAAAACCGCCCGCCACACAAGACAAAGCAAGAGTTTTTATCACCGATAGTCAATCTTGGGAAATGAGCGGCCACAGTGGAGGGTCCAGCGCCGGCTTCGGCGGCGAAGTGCACGGTGGAGCACGCCCACAGACGGCCGAAATCATCAAAACCTTCGGTGAGCGCTGCCCGCAGGTTGTGACCAACAACATTCAGGCAAATGCCGATTATGTCGCGGTTCTGGATCATGAGGGCGGAAAGGGAGTCCTGCGACACAGGAACAAAGTCGCCGTATTTAACCGTGTGAGCGGGGATTCGGTTGTCAGCAAGTCAACCCTCTCGCTCGGCGGTTCAGTACAGACAGCCTGCGAAGCCATCGATCAGGACTGGACCACGCATGGCTCTGCTATTCGTGCGGCAGCCGCAGCAGCGCAGAGCAAAGCCGCAGCCTCGCAATCAGCCGTCGCGCCTGCACTCGCCGCTACACCCTCAACAGCGAAGTTGTCGGTATCATCGACTCCGGACGGCGCTGACATCGAAGTGGATGGCAGCTTTGTAGGGAATACTCCATCAGACATCGACGTGCAAGCAGGCGACCACACAGTTACAGTGAAGAAGAGCGGTTTCCAGCCTTGGGAAAAGAAGCTAAAGGTAAGCAGTGGCAGCAATGTGCATCTGAAAGCGGAGATGGAAAAGGGTGCGAAGTAACATTAGCTCTGAATGTAGCCACACCGTCGACCATAGGTAGTCCATAGCCAGTTTTCGATAGAGCCCAAAAGAACAACAGACCTAGTTCTGTTTCTTTGCGAAGTAAGGTTGGAAATCAGCCCAAATTCGCTCGACTGCCCTACTATCCAACACCTTCCTACTCGCTTTGTCTGGGTCTTTTTCAGAATACAACTCCAGGGCAACCTCTCCGCACGAAGGCTGTAGTGCGTCCGCCGGATAGGTGTAGATGCCAACGTAAGTTGCATCAGTAACACTTACGAAGGCGTTGTGTGCATTTACGACGGTTGCAGCCTTCCCCGGATGGATGGGCTCAACTTCCCTGCCTCCACAAAATAGTCTCATGCGATAGAAATCTGTCTTATATTTCATGCGTGCGGGCCCCCCGTAGTTTCCACCGGACGCCGCAAGACCCCGACCCAAGGCGGACATAAATGTCTCACGAAGCTGTGGCTCCGCCTGAATTAACAGCACCGGTTTGTATTCTCCGGCATATTCGGCCCAACCACGAAGATCTCGCAATGGTTCAAACGTATTCTGAATGGCGGCCTCATGTTTCTTAGTCCTCTTTCCTTTCTCTTTTGCCGCGGCTAGCTGAACTGCTTCCTCAATCCGGTACTTGAGAACAGGCGTAACCATAGCCACATCGAAACTTGCTTCCGAAAAAAGGTATGGATGACGATTGAACTTCTCAGCGCTGATAGTTTCCTTCAGTGAGTCAAGTGGGTAGGCATCCGTCGGTTCAACCGGCAGATAGCGTGCTGAAGGGGGTGTGCCATCCCCCATTTTCTTGCGAGCTTGCTCCAGAATAGGAAGCGCCTCCTCTATCCTGACTATTCCTGCTACTCCAGGACCCGATTCGCGGAATGTTGTGATTCCGACTACCTCGCCTACTGAGTTAAAGAGCGGACCTCCCGAGTTGCCGTGATTAATATTGATATCGGATATAATGGCGCGAGCCTCAATCTTGCTAGCCATCCCGCTGGTTAAGATCTTTCGCTGACTCAGCGGACTTCCTATGGTGAATACTCGTTCTCCCTCAATCACGGATTCCTTGCCCGCTTCGGACTTCGCTATGGGAGCAGTGATCATCTCAGGGAATGCCGAAGGGTTGGCCCATAGGACAGCAACGTCTTTTTCCGGATCGAACGCCAATACAGTCGCAGAAACTTTTCTTTTTGGATCGAACTGGACTGAAATCAAATCCGACGGGCCGACGACATGCTGGTTAGTGATGATCAGGCCAGCTTTGTCGACGCAGAAGCCAGTCCCGCCGCCGATTTCACTCCAAACAGTGACCACAGCGTTTTGATATTTTTGAAACAGAGTTGTCATCTCATCCACTTTTCGGCCCGGAGCGGGTGCCACGACCTGCGTCATTTTCGCGTTATCATTGCTGATCTCGACGGTCGTTTCCGGGGCCGAAACCGTCACATCCACATCCCATGAGTATTTCTTGCCCTGAAATTCAACCGGCTCGGGAGTCGAAAGATGATACTTTCCAGGGGCAAGCTGCAATTCCCCGTTGCCATCGAATCCAGTTTTCCCAGAGAACGCTGTGCCCACGGGGCCCTCAAACGGAGCTAGAACAAACGCAAGCTTGGGAACCGGCTTCTGGTTCAGGTCCTTGTCAACAAGCACGGCGCGTATCTTAAGTCTGGCGCTCTCAGCTTGCGACCAAGCCGAAGGCGCAATTGATATCAGCAACGCGACTGTGAGAGTTTTAAACATGAATCGCCCCATGTGAGCACCTCGATCTAGTTCAATTTTTAGTGCGGGATCCGTCGAATTATGTATCTAAATATGCATCTTCACGCTGAGTTAAGCAAGCCAGATTCCGCGGCGGTCGACCTTGCACCAGCCCGGCTTTCCTCTGCCGCGAACCTACCCTCAACGAGTCTGCTTGACAAGCGACACGGAACGACATTCGCCCCTCTTTTCCATGTGTCGTATCTTGTCATGCTGTGACAGGCCACAGAGGTGGTGTCCTCCTTCGCCTGGTGGCGGTCGGCCTTTGAATGACGCGCTCGTAAATTAATCAATCTTCGTCGATCGAAAGCACAGGCCATCCAGCCCACAAATTGAAATGACCCGAAGGTGTCCCAGGTTCGGGGTTTGACCTGGGTTCCTAGATTGACTCGCATTATCTTCGGTACAACACCCCTGTATAAAGCTACGCGCCAGCTCCAACCGGGGCGTTTCTGTTTGGTGGCACAGGCTTCAATTCACCCTGAGTGAAACGAAGGGCCTATGCTCTTTCCGTAAGCAAATCCCAAATCTCAACTTTAGAGGAGACTCTTGTGTCCCCTCTCAGTCCACAGGGCCGCAAGTCCTTGTGTCGTTTCACGTTTGTCGCGCTCTATGCGAAATCATCCCTCCCGTAACTCCTATAGTTGCAACACTTACAACAATTCCCGTAAGTCTTGATTCTAAATCACTTACACGTTCCTCGGATTCTGCTAAGCCTTGTAGATGCAACACTTACGATAAACACGGGGAGGAGATGGAGGCGGGCGGCGTCTTCTTCTGCTAAACGTTCTTCAAAGGAGTGGGACCGAGGAGTCAAAGCGTCTAAAATCGGCGGAGCTTTCATGGCATTGCAATCCCACGCGGCGCTGGCTGAGATTCGCGACGCTTTGCTCGAAACCTACGCGAGCAACGACGCCATGAACCAGCTCATCCTTTCTCATCTCGACCCGCGTGCTTGGCGTGCCCAGGCGCCGGGCAAAAAAGGCAATGGCCGCACTATCGCGGCCATTTTCTCGCACCTGCATAACTGCCGCCTTAAATGGCTGAAGCGAAATGCGCCGCATCTGAAGTGTCCGCCACCACTCGATCCCCATCGCTGCACCATGAAGCAGGCTGCTGCCGCACACCGGAAAAGCGCCACACAGTGCCTGCTCATGCTGTCGGACGCTCTCTCGGCGGCTCCTAATCGCCGCGTTGCAAAATTCTCCCGCGACGGCTGGGCGCGAACGTGGCCCGCCGGAGGGACAATGTTCGCTTACATGTTTTCGCACGAGGCCCACCACCGCGGACAGATTTTGATGCTGGCCCACCAGCTCGGCTATCGCGCCCACAAGGCCATGTACGGCATCTGGCAATGGGAAAAACTTTGGAAGCAAGCCGGCCTGACCACGCGCCCGCGCTGAGTGGAACCGCCCTCCTGGCCCTTCGCGGCACGCCCTATTTCGTAGCGCCGGCATCTTGCTGGCCCGCGCCGTCGCAAATCGCGTTCATAACTCTCAGAATTTTCCCTTTTCTGACAACTGAAGACGGACCACTGAGACTTTGCGTTCATGGACTTGCCGAAAGCAGCCGCACGCCGCCAGCGTTCAGGAGCGCGAGAAGGATAAGCACTGCAATCAAGGAAATAACAATTCCCAGTTTCCGATCCACAGTGCGCACAAACTTTGCCGTGATTCGCTCCGTTCCTGCAGGAAGCGGAAGCACCATCGAGCCATCTGTTTCGGCGTTCCGCGGCGTCACCGCCTTGCCGTTCACCTCCAGAAGCCACGCTGGATAGTTGAGAAGCCGCACTGCCAATCGCAGCGGTTCTTTCGAGGTCACTCGCAAGTCTTTTTCTTCGGCTGTCCATCGTTCAATCCGGACTTCCGCTTGCGGTGTTGTCACTGCTGTTTCTTCCGCGGGCAGAATCTCGAAACGCGGCGCTTTTTCGGGTAAGTTGTAATGATCGTCGCCCAGCGGATCGTATTCGTCCGTGCCCTCGAATCCCCGGTCGTTTGCAATCGCTTCCTGCAGCGATGGGACATCGTCAGAATCCCACCAGGCCTTTTGCACCAGAAACGTCGCCGTGCCTGCCGTCACTAAAATCACCGCAACTACCCAGATCCATTTCCGTCGCCCCTGGACCACGGCAGCCGCAAAAAAATAAGCGTATGGCACTGCAAGAATCGCCATCCATCTCCACGGAAACTGCAGGAATCGTAGTTTTGGCAGGTGCGTCCAAAGAATCGCGCTGGGACGAATCATTAGAACTATCGCGGCCGCGGAAAGTACCAGCAGCACGCGCCAAATTGTCCTTCGTTCATCTTTTTCTGCATCCCGAAGCGCTTCCCGGCGCGCGGCAATCCCTGCGATTCCCGTCATCACCATTAGCAGGACCGCCACACTCGAAGCGATCCAATTAAACACGCTATGTTCGGGATCGTTGGTCATGGTGTAGAGAAAGTTGTCCGCAGGTTGCAATCCCGAAGAAAGCGCCTGCGTGATATTCACCCAGGGCTGCTCGTACGCGGCCGGCAAGAGATAAAAACTCACCAAGCCAAATCCCAGAGCCAATCCCCCCGCGCCGCGCCACAACGGCCGCAACGTTCTTTCCTCAACCACCGCCCACGCAAAAATCAGCGCCACGCTGTAGCTGGCCAGCACCCCCGCCGGCGCATTACAAAGCCACACCCCCGCAAACACCGCGGCAAACAATCCCATCGACCTCGGCCAGGACCGCCGCCGAATCTCCGCCAGCCCGCAAAGATGCAGCGCGGTCAGCAGCACCAGCGGCATCAGCGCGCAGGCCAGCTGCTCCGCAAAATCGCTGCGCATGTAAACGATGACCAGCGCATAGGGATTCACCGCGTAGCAAGCCGCGCCAAAGAGGGCCGCCTTCTCCGGCAAAAATCGCCGCGCCAGCGCAAACGCCGAAACTCCCGCGACTGTCTGCACGATGACGATAAAAACTGCCGGCACGGAATTCCATGGCAACACCGATCCCAGCGCCGCCCCTAGCATCCACGAAAGTGGCGGATAGAAAATAAATCGCGGCTCGCCAAATCCGTGGTTCGCCCACTCCGTCCAGCGCGGGAAAAAGATCCCCTCTTTCCACTGTCCCGCAACATCCAGCCACGAAGCAGCGTGAAATCCGAAATCGTGCCCCGAGGCATTGCCCAGCCAGAAAAATGGTGCGATCACCAAGAGTGCCGTGCCCAGGGACACCCCCAGCGCGAACCACCACGCCCTATTTCCCGTGCCCCACTTCACTTTGTTCGAATGTTCAGCGGAAGATGTCATGCGGCATTCATGTGCTTGTAATAATTCGAGAAAAAATAGCTACTCCTAATCCCGTAGAGTGCGGCCAAACCGCAGTTGAGCGATAATACACGCGCTTATGAGCACCGCAAACACTATCGCCGCGCCAGCCACGACACCGGCAGCGGCCACTCCGATTATCGAAGCGCGCCAACTGGAGAAATCCTACCCGCAGCCGGACGGCAGCCGCATCCAGGTCATTTCCGCCACCGACCTTGCCGTCTACCCGGGTCAGATTATCGCGCTGCTGGGCGCTTCCGGTTGCGGGAAATCCACCTTGCTTCGAATGCTGACCGGCCTCTCTCCGGCCACTTCCGGCGCCGTTTATTGGCACGGTCACCCAGTCGGCGACGAATCGCCAAATGTTTCCATCGTGTTTCAAAGTTTCGCGCTTTTTCCGTGGCTCACGGTTCTCGAAAATGTGGAAGCTCCACTCGAAGCCCGGGGAATGCCAACCATCGAGCGGCGCAAACGTTCGCTGCGCATCATCGATGCTGTGGGCCTCGACGGATTCGAAACAGCTTATCCCAAAGAACTTTCCGGCGGCATGAAGCAGCGAGTGGGAGTGGCGCGCGCCCTTGTCGTCGAGCCTGAAGTACTTTTCATGGATGAACCATTTTCTGCGCTGGACGTTTTGACGGCAGAAACGCTGCGCGGCGAACTTCTCGAATTGTGGCTCGGGCACAAAATTCCTACGCGCGCGATTTTCATCGTCACTCACAATATCGAAGAAGCCGTCGTCCTGGCAGACCGCATTATCGTACTTGGCCGCAACCCCGCGCACATCCATGCGGACTTCAGCGTCGCAATTCCGCATCCGCGCGACCGCAAAGGGCCACAATTCGTGGAACTCGTCGATTCCATCTACCGTGTGCTCACCAAGCCCGAGCATAAAGACGATACCGCTCCGCCTCGCACGTACGCGCCGGGAGTTCCCGCTCCGCCGAAAACGATCATGCTTCCGCACACGCGACCGGGAGGCATGGCCGGCCTCCTGGAAATTCTCGCGGATCAGGGTGGCCGCTCGGACCTCAGCAAGCTGGCCGATGAGCTGAGTCTCGAACTAGATGCGCTGCTGCCCACGGTCGAGACCGCTGTTCTGCTCGGGATGCTGCGCGTGGAAGAAGGCGACGCGGTGATTACTCCGATTGGCCAGGAATTCGCGGCGGCAAATATTCAAACACGCAAAACCATCTTTCGAAAAGCAGCACTTGCGAACGTTCCACTGCTGCGGCAGATGGAACAAGCGCTGAAAGCAAAATCCAACCGCACGCTCCCCGACGAATTTTTCCACGATTTGCTCGACGAACATTTTGGCGAAGAAGAATCCCGCCGCCAGCTCGAAACGGCCATCCAATGGGGCCGCTACGCGGAAATTTTCGATTACGACGCCGCCACCGGCAAGCTGACGCTCACCGAGGCTTGACGCCCAGTGCCGGAACTCACTCTTTCGAATGTGCAAGACACGCCGCTTCCACCGACAGCGCAGCGGCCGGCAGGTTCGCGATGGAGCTGGGCTTTTCTGGTCGATATCGCGGTCTTCTTATTCGTGTTCGCGGCGATTTTTGGAGTGTACGCGATCGGCCGATCCTGGCTTGGTCCGGTGCAACCGCAGGCGCAGATTTCGCAAAATCCCAGGGACCTCCCGCTGTACGCACTGTACTCGGTGGTTCGCATCAGCGCAGCTTATGCGCTGAGCCTTCTTTTTGCCCTTGCTTACGGGTACATCGCGGCAAGCTCGCGGAGCGCCGAAATCGTCATGGTTCCGCTGCTGGACATTTTGCAGTCGATCCCGGTGCTCAGCTTTCTGCCGGGAGTGATGCTGGCGATGGTGGCGATTTTTCCTCACAGTCAGTTCGGTGTCGAACTGGGATCCGTCCTTCTGATTTTCACGGGACAGGTCTGGAATATCGCTTTCAGTTTTTATTCTTCGCTGAAGACCATTCCGCGTGAATTACACGAGGCTGCGGTCATTTACCGATTCAGCCGCTGGCAGCGCTTTGCGCAACTCGATCTTCCGTACTCCACCATTGGGCTGGTTTGGAATTCCATGATGTCGGTGGCGGGCGGCTGGTTTTTCCTGATGGCCTGCGAGATGTTCGTCCTTGGCAATCGCGACTTCCGCCTCCCTGGATTGGGTTCTTTCCTGCAAACTGCCGCGAGCAGCGGCAATACTTCGGCAATCTTGTGGGGCGTTGCCACCATGATTGCGGTTGTCGTTCTTCTCGACCAACTCGTCTGGCGCCCCATTATCGTATGGGCGGACAAGTTTAAGTTCGAGCAAGTGGAGAGTGCCGGCGCGGAGCAGAACACGCTGCTCAATCTTCTTGGGCGTGCTTCCATCGTGCTTCGTTTGTACCGGCTTCTGATTCAACCGGTCTTCGACTGGCTTAGCCGTACCTTCACTCGTGGCGCGCGCCGAGCGGCAGAAACGTTGTACGCTCCGAAGCAACACGTCCTGCGCCGGTGGATTGGATATCTGCTCGCGGCAGGCGTTCTGGTTGGCCTGGGTTTCGCCGTCTTCCACGCGGCGCGTGAGCTATCCGATCTTCATCGCGAGGATTATCGGGAGCTTCTGGAGAGCGCGGCGCTCACGTTTCTTCGCGTGAATACCGCGCTTATCCTTGGGGCGCTCTGGACTGTTCCAGCCGGCGTGGCCATCGCATCGAATCCCCGGCTGGCGCGCATCGCGCAGCCCCTGGTGCAGATGGCGGCTTCGATTCCGGCTACCGCGCTTTTTCCGATCATTCTTCTTTTTTTGCTGCGGCTGCGCGGCGGGCTGGAGATTGCCGCCATGGTGCTGATGCTCCTCGGGACGCAGTGGTACATCCTATTCAATGTAATTGCCGGGGCTATGGCGATTCCCACGGACCTCAAGGAAGCCGCCCAAATCTATAAATTCAGTTCCTGGGATCGCTGGCGGCATTTAATCTTGCCGGGAATTTTTCCGTATCTTGTGACGGGCATGGTGACAGCGTCGGGCGGGGCGTGGAATGCCAGCATCGTTGCGGAATACTTTCATTTTCAAGGGAAAATTGTATCGACGGCCGGGCTTGGCAGCACGATTAGCAGCGCCAGCGATTCGGGGCGCTTCGATGTGTTGCTAGCTGCGACGCTGATCATGGCGACCGTGGTAGTGCTGATCAACCGGTTGCTGTGGCGGCGACTCTATCGGTTGGCGTCATCGCGATTCAAATTGGAGACGTAGTAGAATTCAAGGTGAGCGAGCTTCTTCGTCAAACGGGGAGGGCGGGGCGAGCTCGCCCCTACGGATTCTATGGCTAACTCCCAATTTACTTCCGGCGCCTCCACGTGGAGCGACGAGGAATTTCTTCGCTCCTTCGAGGATCTTTCGTTTCCGGCTGATTTGTTTCACCACCGGGAACACATCCGCGTGGCGTGGCTCTATCTGAAAGCTTCCGACGCTACGCACGCGTCGGAACGGATGTCGGAAGGGATTCGCCGATTTGCGAATCATCATGGTGCGACGCAGAAATATCACCACACGCTGACGCTGGCATGGATGCGCTTGGTTGCTGCCGCTGTGGTGGAAACACAGGAGAGTTTCGCGTTCGAGCAGTTCCTCGCAGCCCACCCGGAGTTGACGGACACAAAATTCCTCGACAAATTTTATTCTAAAGAGCTTCTGCAGAGTGCTGCTGCCCGTGAAGGCTGGGTGGAACCAGACCTTCAGCCGCTGCCAGACTTACGGATTTACCGCTGCTGCTGATTTCTTCTCTTCGGGTTTGGGCTCAGACGGTTTAGGTTCCTGCGGTTTTTCGCTCCAGATGTATTGGGCGAACCATTTTTCGTTTTCTTCCATGACGGCGCGCTGCTGCTTGGGCTTCGTGATGCCGTGGCCGAAGCCTTTGTACACGACCATTTTTACGGGGACACCGCGGTCTTCCAAGGCCTGGCGGAGTTCGTAGGCATTGGGGATGGGCACGCGGCGGTCGTTTTCGCCGTGCTGAATCAGCGTAGGCGTTTTGGCCTTGGCGATGTAGCTGATGGGCGAAGTCTTCTTGTAGATTTCGGGATCGTCCCATGGCGTGGCGTGCAGATATTGCGGGGTGAACGGCGTGATGTCGGTGTTGGCGTAATAGGTCATCCAATCGGAAATTCCGGCGCCGACAGAGACGGCTTTAAATCGATCGCTTGATGCCGTGATGAACGCGGAAATGTAGCCGCCCTGGCTCCAACCCATGGCGCCGACACGGTCTTTGTCCACCCAGCCTTTGGCGATAAGCGAATCGACTCCAGAGATCACGTCGGCATAATCGCCGACGCCGAGATTGCGGACGTTCAAAGCGCGAAATTTCTCGCCGTAACCAGCGGAACCGCGGTAATTGGGCCTTAGCACGAGTGCTCCCTTGGCCACAAAGCGCTCGATGGGATAGTAGCGGTCCGGGTTGACGATTGGCTGATCCACTCCAGTCGGTCCGCCATGAATCACCACCAGCAAAGGGTATTTTTTCTTCATGCTGAAATCAGCCGGCGTGTAAAGCACGCCTTCGATGGTGGTGCCGTCGGCCGATTTCCAGGAAATCACTTCGCGGCGAGCGAGCGCGAACCCTTTGAGCTGGTCGTCCATGGCCGTCAATTTTTTGCCTTCCCAGGGCGCGACACTGGATGAGTAGATCTCCGCGTATTGATTTTCGAGGGCCGCGCGGTACGCCACGCGCTTGTAGTCCTGCGAGAAGGAAAAGGAAAATGACGCCATGTGATCCGGCGCGCTCAGTTTCTCGACGGCTTTTGTCGCCGGATTCAAGCGGAAAAGGTGGGCGTATGTTTTCTGCTCAGCGGCGAAATAAATCCCGTCCGGACCCCAGCCGATGAGTCCAGGATCTTCGTCGAAAGCTTCGGTCAAAACCTGGGGCGTGCCCCCCTCGGCGGGTACGACAGCAATCTTCACATTTGTATAGAAGAAGTACTTCGAGCCGGCAACGGTCTCGAAGGCGATCTGCTTTCCATCCGGCGACCACTTCGGATTGGTGTCCGGCCCCGAGGTGCTGATGATCTTCTTTACGGCACTATCGCTCACCGTCACTACGTATATGTCCGCGGACACTGAGGAGATGAGATCGGGATCCTTCTGCGCATGGAAAGCGATACGTGTGCCGTCCGGCGACCAGGAAAATTCTCCAACGCTGAATTTGTCGCCGTCGGTTAAGCGCTTGGGTTCGGTGGCGGGCGCGCCTCCGGAGGGCACGTCGATGGTCCAAAGATGGGCCATCTGGTAGTCGGCGTGAACCACGGAATATTCGCCGTATTTTTCTTTGCGGTCTTTTAGCGATTTGGGGTCGGGATCAGTTGATGAGAAAGCAATGCGCTTGGAATCCGGGGCCCATTCGAAAGCATTCACATCATTCTCAGTTTTGGTGAGCTGCTGCGCTTCGCCGCCGTCCGCCGAAATCACATAGAGCTGTTTCTTGCCTTCCGGAGTGTCCTTGATTTGTCCGGGACGATCGGAAAGAAAAGCGATCCATTTGCCATCAAGGGACCACTCGGCGTTGGTGCTCGATTTTTTGGCCGATGTGAGAGCATGCGAGTCGCCGGTCGCTGTATCCACGATCCACAAGTTCCGTTCGAAGGCGTTGTCTTCCAAGTTGGTCTTCTGGACTTCGTAAACCACGCGCTTGCCGTCTGGGGATATCTTCGGATTGAACGCGCTCTTCCATTCCAGGGACTGGTCGATGGTGGGCGTGGTGGAGGAGGCCGTTTTAGCGGCATTCCCAGCTTCTTGCGCTCCGGCAGAAAGCGAGAGCACTCCGCACGCCGACAACGCGGCGGAAATCAGTAACAACTTTCGCATGGCACAGTACCCCCATTTATGGCGAGAAGGCGGACTCAGTCGTTGCGGTTCCAGCGGATAAATCCGATGAACAAAACAACAGCTACGGCGGCAAATCCAACATAGATGTGCCAGCCGTGCAGCAGCTTCGCCGAAACGATCGCGCCCAAGGCGGAAAGTATCAGCAACAGGGCAGCCTTGCCCGTTGTGAGTCGCTTTTGTTCGACCACTCGCTTTTCACTTTTCGCCGCTACAAAGCCCACTCTGCTTCGCGGCGGTTTACCCCGGCCTTAAGTTCTCGCCAACTCTCGGCTCAGGTACACAATTTGCCCTACATGATGATACGCATGGCCCGCACAACGAAGGAAAATCTGGAAGCGATCAGCGGCTTCGGGTTCGAGCTGGGCAGTATAGGCTTTTCCCCAGTCTTCCGCTTTCTGGTTGCGAAGCGTCGCCAGCACCATGGAAATGGTGCGGTCAAAGGCGGCCAGAGCTTCCTGCTTTGGCGGCGGCTGCTTGTCGGTGAACTCGCGGTCGCGGTCTCGCACGTAACCGTTTTCGGCGACGCGCGCGCCGATGTAGTAGTTCAGGTTTCCGGTCAGGTGAAGAACCAAGTGGCCGACGCTGTTTCCGTAGGGATAGGGATTGCGCCAAAACTGTTCGTTGGAGAGAGGCTCAGCCCAGTTATGCAGATGCTGGGCGATATACTCGTAGTAGGCGGCGAGTCCCGCGGCCACAGTTTCATCTACTGCCGTCATGGAAAAGGACCCCTTTGCGGCCATCCCGGGAGTCACTTGAAGGAACTCCGGCGGCGGCAGGTTTATTCCTGTCCGGAAGGCAGACAATATCGTGCGCAGCGGAAAAGTCAAGGATTCCCTTCGCGTTCCGAGGTGGAAAGATCCGAGGGGTAGGTGCAACTTTTTGAGTCAGCCGGGGTTTGTAACTTGGCCCAGGGAAATTCCGTCGAAGCTGATACATGCGATGTCCCCCATGGCACATGGCCGGAGGTTTCTACCCTCGATGCCGCGAGATTATATCCGGCGGCGCCGCGTCATTCGGCGGATTACGAATGTTCTGTTAGTCGGCGTACTGAGCGTGACGACTGCGTATTTCATCACACGTCCGACGGGTGGGACTGGCTTCCCGGCTCATCGCCTGGCCACTAACCCTGTCTCGGCACCGGTTGCTCCACTGCCGGAGATCCCTGCGCCTGAAACTCTTCCCATGGAAGCAAACGGCTACGGTCTGGAGCCAGGGCCGCACACGGTTTCCGAAGTCGATTTGGTGCTTCACGACGCCCACCGCAGCAAAGATTTGCACGTGCGAATCTTTTATCCGAATGATTCCGGGAAATATCCGGTGATCGTTTTTTCACATGGGGCGGGGGGCTCGCAGAGTTGTTGCGATGGACTGACGCGGCATTGGGCGACGTACGGCTATGTGACGATACAGCCGACACACGACGACTCAACGATACAGCGCCGGAACCAAGGCGAAGAAAATATCCGATTTATGCAAGCGGTTCGCGACGCCCTGAAAAAGCCGGCGCTGTGGGAGAGCCGGCCGCTGGATATTTCGTACGTACTAGATGCGCTGCCGTCGTTGGAGAACCGCGTTCCTGGCCTGGCCGGAAAGATGGATGCGGAGCGTATTGGCGTCGGCGGCCATTCGATGGGTTCTTACACAACGGAGGCGATCGCCGGCGCGATTGTCGATCTTCCGGGGAAACCGGGCAGAAATCTTGCCGATTCGCGCGTGAAGGCTGCGCTCTGCTTGTCGCCGCAAGGGCCCGGGCAATTCGGATTGAACGAGTATTCCTTCGATCAAATAGCCCTGCCCTACATGGGCATGACAGGCTCGCTGGACAGCTTGGGCCCGGTTGCGAGTCCAGCGTGGCACAAGATTCCGTTTGAGCGCAGCCACCCTGGGGACAAATATCATTTGTTCATCGAAGGCGCCAACCACATGTCGTTCATCACGCCGCGCACAATTTTGCTGCCCCACGCTAAGCAGGACGGAGCCATTTTTGACTACACCAATTCGGCGGCGC
This sequence comes from Candidatus Acidiferrum sp., assembly GCA_035279725.1. Taxonomy (GTDB): domain Bacteria; phylum Acidobacteriota; class Terriglobia; order Acidiferrales; family UBA7541; genus Acidiferrum. Next base: position 214,914 of record DATEHF010000005.1, on the reverse strand, counting down.
TGGCGTTTTGGGATGCCTACTTGAAAGGCGACGCGCGGGCCAAGGCGTACTTACAATCCAGCGCGATGGAAAAATTCAGCCACGGGGCCGCCAAGCTCTCCCGCCGCTGAATCTGCGCAAATCCCCGATTTTCGTTGGTGTTTTTCTTTTGCTTGAGCTGTGCAGTTTTGCACAGATTCCAGTAAGGGGGCCTTCCGTACTATTGACCCTGTTACCGCCCGCCGAAGAGACTGGGTACAGGATGGCTCGCTACTCCGCTTTTCTCGGGCGTCGCGTGGAGGTGCAATATCGCGCCGGCGAGATCCTTTTGCCCGCTTCGGGGACATTCGTGGCGGATTCCGGGCGGTCCATTTTTCTCGAACAGCATTTCGAGCAGCGCGGGCAACTAAAGCACTTCCGGTGGGAAATTCCTTACCAATACCTCGTGCGCATCCAGGAGAAACCAGACTCGAGCGCTTCGGCAAACGGGGCTTCCGTTAGCGCGGCTGCCAAAGCGGCGCCCGAAGCCCCTGTTGCGGCCGAAATGGACAAGGCGCCGCGGAGCGCAGCGGCCGCTGCGGCTGGCGGAGCGTCCGCCCTCCTGCCACTAGCGCAACGTCCAAAAACCGCCTGATCCGTAAACGAACTTCCTGCCACAGCTTCCTCCTCTGGATTCGGCTACAATCGTTTCCTCATTTTGAGCAGCGTAAGCAGTTGGATTGAATCTGGCGCTGTCGAGGAGGTTCCTCTTGAAACCTGCGATTGGATTAATTGGTCTCGGCCTCATGGGCCAGCCCATGGGGATGAATCTGTTGAAAGCCGGATATGCCCTCACGGTGTGGAATCGCACTGCTTCGCGCGCCGACGAACTCGTAACTGCCGGCGCGAAGCTCGCAAAATCTCCGCAAGAAGTTGCGGCCACTTCCGACTTTCTTCTCACCATGGTCAGTGATCCGCCAGCTCTGGAAGAAGTTCTGTGGGGTCCGAATGGTGCCATGCAGGCGATCAAGCGCGGGAGCATTTACGTAGACTCCAGCACCATTTCCCCGGCGCTCGCTCGCAAGATCGCGGCTGCCTGCACAGAACGAGGAGCGCGATTTCTCGACGCACCGGTGACCGGAGGCGATTGGGGGGCCAAGAAAGGCGAACTCGTCTTCATGATCGGGGGCGACGCAGAAACGCTGAAGGAGGCTGAGCCGGTTATCGGCGTGATGGGCAAGAAATGGTTTCACCTCGGACCGAACGGCGCCGGACAAACCATCAAGCTCGCGATGAATCTCATCCTCGCTCTACAAGTGGATGCGCTCGCCGAAGCGCTCGCGCTTGTTACGCGCGCGGGAATTCAAGGGGAGAAGCTCGTTGAAGTCCTGCAATCCAGCATGGGGCGGTCCGGCTTGCTTGACGTCAAAGCTCCGAATCTGCTGAAGGGCGAGTATGCACCGAGTTTTCCTTTGCGGTTGATGCACAAGGATCTCGGCCTCGCGCTTGACCTCGCCAATCAACTCGGCGTGGCTCTTCCAGCCACCGCTGCCGCGCGCGAAACCTACAACTACGTCAAGGGCGCCGCCAAAGAAGACCTCGACTATTCCGCGGTCATGAAATTCTGGGAACGATGACGAAGCCGCATCATTAGCTAAATTTTCGTTTTTTTCTATTTGAGAGAGAGGTGTTTTTTGAAGATTGGTTTCCTCGGTCTAGGTGACATGGGACAGGCCATCGTTCCACGTTTGCTGGCCGCCGGCCACACGGTTACCGGGTGGAACCGCACCAAGGAAAAAGCCGAGCCGATGTTCAAGATCGGGATGCTGTGGGCTGATTCTCCGCGGGAAGTCGCGCGCGAATCGGAGATCGTTTTCTCCATCGTCACCGACTCCGCCGCGGTCCGCGCTCTAGCTCTAGGTGAAAACGGCATCATCGCGGGTTTGCGCAACGACGCGGTCTACTTGGACATGAGCACCATCGATCCGGAGGGTAGCCGCGCCATCGCCGCTGAATTCTCCAAAGCTGGCCTGACGATGATGGATGCTCCGATTTCAGGAACAACACTCACACTCGGCCAAGGCAAGGCTTCCCTCATGGTCGGCGGTGACCAAGCCGCGTTCGAAGGCGTCCAGCCAGTGCTTCTCGCCATCGGGCCGAAAGTTACCTATATCGGCGCGCAAGGCCTGGCCGTACAGCTGAAAGTCGCGCTCAACATGACTCTCGTCATCGAAGTGATCGGTTTTTGCGAAGGTATTGCGCTGGCGGAAAAGGGTGGCGTGCCGCGCGAAGTTGCGGTCGACGCCTTCTTGAAAAGCGTTGTCGCGTCTCCCGTGCTTAACTATCGCGCGCCGCTTATTCTCGAAGGCCACATTTCCGACGCGACTTACGGCAACGTCAATCTTCAGCAAAAAGACATGCTGCTGGCGCTGGAACTGGGCCGGAAGATGGGTGTCCCTATCCCGCTCGGAGCGGCCGCCAATGAAATGTTGAACGCTTGCCGCGGCCTGGGCCTCGCCCATCACGATTTTGTAACTGTCTATGAGGTCTACCGCCGCCTGGGAGGAATGTCGAAATGAAGCCGTACAGAACTAATTTGCGCGATGTCCCGAAAGTCGGCGGACTCTCACGGGAAGAAGGCTGGATCAACATGCAGGTGCAATTCCTGATCGACCAGAAGACCGCGGGATCGGACAAGCTTCTTGTCGGCTGGACCGTTCTTCCTCCCGGTGCGCGCCACGACAAGCATCGCCATCCCAACGTGGATGAGTTTTTCGTGGTGATCAAAGGAAGCGGGTACATCTACACGGACACCGGCCGCGAACCATCCAGCCAGGGCGATGTAATCTTCACGCCGCGCAACCACTGGCACGGTTTCGACAACGCAGGCACCGAAGATGTGGTCCTGGTCTGGGGTTGGAGCGGAGCGGGCTCGCTCGAAGCCGCCGGCTACGAAATTCCGCCCGAGGGCTACTAGACAACTTCATGGCGCAAATCCAAATGACAGCCGCTTGGGACGACCCGCACATTGCCCGAGGAATGGCCGAGCAATTGCGCCGACGCCGCGAACTGCTTGACTCCGGTCACAAACTGCTCGGCTGGAAACTCGCCTTTGGCGGGCCTGCAGCGATGAAACGTTTGCATACGAACGCACCGCTGGTTGGCTTCCTAATGCAGGACGCGCTTGTCCCCTCCGGCGCAACACTCTCCGTTGAGGGCTGGACGAAGCCGGCCGCGGAGCCTGAAATCACCGTGCATCTCGGCAAAGATTTGCCCGCGGGTGCGGATCGCGAAACGACGAAAGCCGCCATAGCCGGGCTTGGTCCCGCTATCGAAGTTGCCGACGTCGACCACCCTTCAGATGATGTTGAAGGCACGCTGGCCTGCGATATTTATCAGCGCCACATCATTCTCGGGCGAAGCGATCCTGGGCGGGAGGGAGGGATTCTCGACGGTTTGGCCGCGCAAATTCTCCGCAACGGAACCGAAATCGCCAAGCTCACCGATCCCCAGGCTCTGCAAGGCTTGACAGGGGAACTGATTGACATCGTGCGTCACACAGCCAACTTGCTCGCCATTTTCGGCGAATCGTTGCGGGCTGGTGAAATCATCATCGCCGGATCCACCATCCCGCCGATCTGGATTGCGGCAGGCGAGGAAATCGTCTTTCACCTCGCGCCGGTAGACACAATATCCGTACGCTTCGCGCCGCCATCTAGCTGAATACTTTGGTAAAATGCCGCCGTGGAGTGCACTCATGAGCGCACCTGATCCATCAAAAATTCAGAAATTCCGAGAGAATCTCCGTCTGGAATGGACTGGCGACAGAACCGTCGCCGCTTGGCGCAAATGGCAGGCGCAGATCGCCGTGTTCACCAGGGGCGCTACCGAAGCCATTCTCGAGTCGGCGCATCTTCGTCCCGGCATGCGCGTTCTCGATCTCGCCAGCGGCGTGGGTGATCCCGCGCTTTCCATTGCTGCCGAAATCGCTCCCAGTGGCCGGGTGACGGCTACCGATCTCGGGCCGGGAATGATATCGCTCGCCGAGGAACTCGCGCGCAAAAAGGGCCTCACCAACATTGAATTCCGAGAAGCCAGCGCCGAGTCGCTCCCCTTTCCCGATGGGTCCTACGATGTCCTTACTTGCCGCTTCGGCATCATGTTTTTCCCCGACCTGCCCAAAGCGCTCCGCGAATGCCTGCGAGTCTTAAAGCCCGGTGGGCGTGCCGTGTTCGTCGCCTGGGGCAAAAGGGAGCAGCCCTTTTTTACCACCACCGCGGGGATAGTGCTGAAGCACGTTCCCGTGCCGCCGCCCCCGCCCGATCCCGAGGGCCCGAGCCTGTTCATGTTCGGCGAGCGCGACCGCCTTCGCCACGCGCTAACAGCCGCCGGCTTCAGCAATGTCCATGAAGAAGACCGCATCATCCCCGGCCGATGGACCTCTTCTGCCGAGGAATACTGGGAGCAGTTCACCGAAGTTGCCGCACCATTCCGCCCGATGCTCGACCAGCTCACGCCTGAAAAAATGGTTCAAGCCAAATCCGAAATCCTCACTGGTCTGAAAAAATTCTGGACCGGCAAAGAACTCAATATGCCGCTCGAAATCGTCATTGGCACGGGAACGCGACCCTGACTAGCGTTTAACGCTTTAGAGAGGAATTGCCCGCCCCGGTGACATTGGTGGCCGCGCACGTCATGAATTCCCACGTTGTCCCAACGCCAATTTTCCGGGTCCACTATAGGCCAGCATCAGCAATCCGCCCATGATCGCGAGATTCTTGCGAAAGTGCGTCTCCTGCATTGCCGCCATCATTTGACTGGACGCCCAGTAATTGTGGAAGATCACCGTCACTGCCGTCGTATACCAGAACATTACAAACGCCGCGATGCGGGCCTGGTATCCCGTTATCAGGCAAATTGATCCCCCCACTTCAATCACCAACGCCGCGCCCAGCAGCACCGGAATCATCGGCAAGTGCCGCGTATTCATGTACGCCACGTTGCCGGACCATCCAAAGATCTTTCCAATCCCGCTAGTCGCGAAAATGTACGTCATCATCAGCCGCCCTAGCAGCGGAACTACCGGATGATCGAGAATCATCGTGCCTCCTTTTGAAGGTCATCACGCTATCCAACTGCGTCGTGCGGTGACATAGTTCTGCGATGAGATAGACGAACGGCATTCGCTACCGTTAGCACCACCGATCTTACTATCGGCTTCGTTGGAACCAGGTCTCCATTGCATGACCGCCCCGCCTTGAAACAAATAATCCCGTCACTGATAATGGCAGCCTCTAGAACGCGCTTTGGTTCTCTTGAGTGGTGGCGACTGACCCTATGACTGTGCATATTGGACTGATCGGCGGCGGAAATATCAGCGAGACTCATGCGCGAGCGGCCCGAGCCATCCCGGGAGTCGAGATTGCCGCTGTCTGCGGAACAAACGCGGAGAAGGTCGCGCGGCTGTGCCGCGAGTACGGCGGAAAGCCTCACTCGGAGCTGGATCAGTTCCTGGCTCATCGCCCGATGAACCTTGTTGCTATTGGCAGCCCTTCGGGACTTCACGCTGCTCAAGGCATTGCCGCGGCGCAGCGCGGGCTCCATGTCCTGACCGAAAAGCCGATCGACATCAGCACTGAACGCGCGGATGCGCTCATTGCGGCAGCAGTCAAGGCCGGCGTCAAGCTGGGTGTTTTCTTTCAAGACCGCAGCAAACCGGACATTTTACGGGTGAAGAAAGCGGTGGACTCCGGAGTCTTGGGACAGCCGATTCTGGCGGACGCGCGCGTGAAGTGGTACCGTCCGCCGGAATACTATGCAAACTCGAAGTGGCGGGGGACGTGGGCCCTGGACGGCGGGGGAGCGCTGATCAATCAGGCAGTGCACACCGTGGACCTGATGCTGTGGATGTTCGGAGACGTCGTGAGTGTGCAGGCGAAGAGCAAGGCGCTGCTGCATTCCATCGAGGCAGAGGACACTCTTGTCGCACTCCTCGAGTTTGCCAGCGGAGCATTCGGCGTTCTGCAAGCGACTACGTCGGTCTTTCCCGGCTACCCTCGCCAGTTGGAACTTACGGGCTCGGAAGGCACTGTGATAATCGCGCAGGACCGCCTACTCGCTGCAGATTTGCGGAATCCATCATTGGATTTGCAAAGCAGCGGGAAAGCGGATGAGAACCCCAGTGCGTCTTCGCCCGTTGTAAGCGACGCGCGAGGTCATCAGGCCGTCTTGGAAGATTTCCTACAGGCCATCCAGAACAACACCACTCCGCGGTGCGACGGGCGAGAGGGGCGCCGCAGCTTGGCGCTCGTGGAGGCGATTTACAAAGCTTGCCGGACCGGAGAACGTGTGCGTTGCGCCACAACCGCGTAGAATCGCACGGCGGCGTTTGCTTCACGGTGATGGAGCTTCAGCGTGATTGTAGGAGTTTTCGAGGACAAGCTGTCTCTGAGCCGAGCGGCGGCTGAACAGGCGGCTGAGGCTCTTCGCCGCGCCATTCAGGAGTGGGGACGAGCGCGCATCATCGTCGCGACCGGGGCATCTCAGTTAGATTTTCTGGATGCGCTAACCAGGAAAGAAGGCGTCGACTGGCAACGCGTCGAGATGTTTCACCTCGACGAATATCTCGGACTGCCCATCACCCATCCGGCCAGCTTTCGCAAGTATCTTCTCGAAAACTTCATCTGCAAGGCGGGGATTACGAAGTATCACTTGCTGGACGGCACCGGCGACATCCCCGAAGTGATTTCCCGTGCGGGAGTGAGCTTGAACGCGGCACCGATTGATGTCGCTTTTGTCGGCATCGGAGAGAATGGCCACCTGGCGTTCAACGATCCTCCGGCAGACTTTCAGACTGAGGAGCCTTATCTGGTCGTCAATCTCGATGAAGCCTGCCGGCGTCAACAGGTCGGTGAAGGATGGTTCAAGGGCCTCTCTGAAGTTCCCCGGCAAGCTATTTCCATGTCCGTGCGCCAGATTATGAGAGCACGGGAGATTGTTGTGGTTGTGCCGGATGCCCGAAAAGCGCAGGCGGCGAAGCTTTGTTTCGAGGGAGAAGTCAATCCGATGGCGCCCGCCTCCATTTTGCGAACGCATTCGAATGCGACGGTTTATCTCGACAAAGGTTCTTCCTCCCTGCTCAACCCAGCGACCCTCGCTGCGTTCACAGCTGCCGCGTAGTCGCGAATCATCATGGCTAAACTCAAAGTTCCTGGCACAGCAGCTGTCACTGGAATTTCATGGGCCTAGCCACGCAAATGGATTCGCCGCGGCCTCGTATCATCAATTCGCTGCGCTGGTGGATTGGCGGAATTCTGTTTGCTTCGACGGTGATCAACTATATCGACCGTCAAACACTCTCCATTCTTGCGCCATTCTTGAAACAGGAATACCACTGGACCAACACTGACTACGCAAACATCGTGATTGCTTTCCGAGTGGCGTATGCCATAGGGCAAAGCGTGTGCGGCCGGTTGATCGACCGAGTCGGTACGAAGCGCGGTTTGTCGGTCAGCGTCACGTGGTATTCGATTGTCTCGATCATGACTTCGCTGGCGGGCAGCATTTCCAGCTTTGCTGTTTTCCGTTTTTTGCTGGGAGCTGGAGAATCGGCCAATTGGCCCGGCGCCAGTAAGGTTGTTTCCGAGTGGTTTCCGAAACGCGATCGCGGACTGGCAGCCGCTTTTTACGACAGCGGCTCGTCGGTCGGTGGCGCTGTCGCACCATTCTTGATTTTGCCGTTGTATCTCCGCTGGGGCTGGCGTGTAGCGTTCGCCGTTCCCGGGTTGCTCGGCTTTTTGTGGCTCATAGTGTGGCGCCGCGTGTATCACCTGCCGGAGCAACATCCAAACATCAGCGATGCAGAGTGCAAAATGATTCTTGCCGAGCGCGCCGAAGCTGAAACTTCTCGGAAACCGAAGCTGCGATTGCGCGATCTCTTACGACTGCCTCAGACCTGGGGCACGATCATTTCAAAGGGCCTTACCGATCCCGTTTGGTTCTTCATTACCGACTGGTTTCCCATCTACCTGGTTGCCAAAGGCATTTCCCTCAAGAGCGGCTTGATCGCCGTGTGGATTCCGTTCCTGGCCGCAGACCTTGGCAATTTCTTTGGCGGGGCCGCTTCCGGATATTTAATTCGCCGCGGATGGCAACTGGGTGCAGCGCGAAAAGCGCTGGTGGTCTTTGGAGGTGTCGGCGTATTGCTGCTCATCCCGACTGTGTACACCACAAATTTGTATCTGATTACCTTGCTCTTCGGGCTGGCCACGTTTGCGTACGCCTCTTTTTCCACCATAGCCAATGTCTTGCCCACAGATCTTTATGCGAGTGACTCCGTGGCTTCCGTGAGCGGCTTGAGCGGAACGGGCGCGGGGATCGGCACGATTATCGCATTCGAGCTGATCGGGCATTTTTCGGATGCACGCCAGGCGGCGGCCACGCACTCCTTTGATCCGATTGTGATTGTGGCGGGACTGATCCCATTCGTCGGAATGATCCTGGTCTTACTCTTGGTGCGCAATACACGCGCCACGGATCAGGGGCTAGTGAAGCGCATTTGATCGGATCCCGGTTGCCCGGCCTGGCTCCCATCGTGAAGTCGGGGTCTTCCGTGTTTTAGAATTTCACTTCAGCAACCACTTTCAGCAATCGCAACAACGCGGCAATATCATCCGCGGACAATTCCTGCCGCAGCTTTTCATCCGCAGTCTGTCGTACTTTGATCAGGTGCTCTCGGTATTTGTTTCCTTTCGTCGTCAGCTGCACCAGCAGCGCTCTCCCCGATTCCGCTTTCTGCTCCGAAAGCAGCCCTTCCTGAATCATGGTCTTGATGGCGCGGTGCACCACAGTTCGGTCGAATCCAAGCAGGGTGGCAATCTGATTCTGGTTACGCATCGCTCCGCCCCTCAGAGTGGACAGGATGAAGCCGCGCGTCTGCGAACATTTTGTTTTCTGTTCCAGTTGCTTTCCCAACGAATAGTAGGCTGCCGCGAGATGCACCAGGACGGAATCCTTCAGGATTTCCGGCGGTATCAGTTTCTTTTCAACGATAATCACAGGAATTTCACCGTGGCCTCCAGCGGCCTTCTCCATTGCGGTTGATCCACGTGGCGCGCGGATTTCTTTCCGATGGCGATGACCATGACGATCTCATGGTATCGTGGAGAAAGCCCCAGGAACTTCGAGAGCCTGCGCCCGTCAAATCCTTCCATCGGACACGTATTCCATCCCAGCGCTTCGGCGGCGATCATCAGGTTTTCACAAGCCAGCGACGTGCTTTTTGTCGCCCATTTGAACAGTCCCTGCCGCGCCGCTGGCGCCGTGCCGATGATCTTCCAGAAATTCACCACACGGAGAATCGCCCATTTCAGAGCGCCCAAAATTCCAAACCATCCCTGTATGAAGAACCATTTCGCCAGATTTGCTCTCCTCGCGGCTTCGGAAATCTTCTTTTCGCTGAATCCCGCCCCACGCATCCATTCCAGTTGGCCTTGTATCGTCTCTCGCCAGGACCCAATATCCGCCACCGCCACGATCAGCGCCGACGCCGTTTTCGCCGGAGCCTGTCCCATGCAAAGCAGCGCCGCGTCTTTTCGAATCTCCGGCGTCTCCACCCAATAGAACCGGTACGGCTGTACGTTAAAACTCGAAGGAGCAACCCTCGCCGCGTCCAAAATATGCTCCCGCACTTCCTTCGGAATTTGCACAGCATCAAACTCCTTGATAGCCCTTCTTTCAAAGATTGCCTCGAGTACTTCGTCCATGGCGTACCTCCATGTTGCCATTACAACATAATGATGTTGCTATTGCAACATGTTTTTTTTGCAGCGTATGCCAGGATCGCATTCGTCCTCGGTCACCAGCGCGTTAACCACTCTGGTATCCGCCCAGTGACCCCACAATGGTAGAATCTCCGGCGGTTTCCTGAGGAGGAGCGATGAGCAAGATGATTTTGACCTGGATGGTTTCTGCACTCATTGGCGGGACGATGCTTTGCGGGCAAGCAGTGCTCGCACGGCAGCAGCAGGACTTTTCCAAGGTGCAGATCAAAGTGACCAAAGTTTCCGGCAACATCTACATGCTGGAGGGCGCGGGCGGCAATATCGGCGCTTCCGTAGGCGAAGACGGTATCGTCATCGTGGACGACCAGTTCGCTCCGCTGGCGGACAAGATTCAGGCCGCGCTGAAGGATTTGAAGATCACCGACAAGCCGGTGCGCTTCGTCATCAATACGCACTATCACGGAGATCACACTGGCGGGAACGTGCCGTTCAACAACGGAGGCTCCACGCTCATCGCACAGGACAATGTCCGCAAGCGTCTGGAAAGCGGCGGCACCGCCGGGAACGGCGGCTCAATCAAAATGGAGAACAAGCCGGCGGAAAAGGCGGCGCTGCCCATCATCACCTTCGAGCACGATGTCACCGTCCACCTGAATGGTGAAGACATCCGCGCGCTGCATTTTCCTTCTGGCCATACCGATGGCGACTCCATCATCTTCTTCCCGAAAAACAATGTCGTGCACATGGGCGACGATTTCGTGCGCTACGGGTTCCCGTTCATTGACGTGGCCAGCGGCGGCAGCGTGCAGGGAATGATCGACGCCATGGAAAAAGCCACGGCGCAACTGCCCGCGGACGTGAAGGTGATCCCCGGGCATGGGGCGCTCTCGAATCTCGACGACGTCCGTGCCTTCACCAAAATGCTAAAGGAAACATCGGCAGTCGTACAGAAAGCCATCAACGACCGCAAAACAGTGGATCAAATGAAGCAGGAAAAAATCCTGGAGCCGTGGCGCGAGAAATGGGCGCCGGAGAAGAGCTTCATCAACGCCGACGCTTTCATCGAGACGCTCTACAATTCTCTTGTTGGTCACAAAGGTGAATTTGTAAAGCACAACTGAGAGGCGAACGTAAAAAGGCTGCCGGCAATTTGTCGTGAAGCGGCCGTTTGACTATTTTCGAATTTCCATTTTCCGATTTCACTCACGGCCGCGCGTTCGGCGAAAAGAACCCAATCGGCAAATCGCGAGCGGTCCGAAGCCCGGCCGGCGCATCCAATATCACCGGAATGGAATTCACGACCACCGAAGCCGTGGCAATATCGCCGTGCGAGCCGCCAGGAATGGTCAGGCTGATATTCGGATGCCCCGTCAGCGTGATTGTGTCGGCGGGATCTTTCGCGCCGACATACATCTGCAGCTCAAGGTACACAAGCTCTTTGCCATCTTTCGAGAGCCCGCGCCCAATCTGATGTACGCCCGCCGCCTGGCCTGGTTCGACCGTTAAGTATTCGGTCTGCACGCGATCCGCGGCCACTTTCGGCTCGATGGTTTCGGTAATCTGGTCAACGGGCAAATTCAAGCTGTCCGCCACCATGGCCACGGATTCCGGCAAGCCAACGTGCTTGATCACCCCAGCTTTGACCTGAGCGCGAAATTCCTCCACGGTCATGCCCGCCCCGATTTTCCTTTGCAGCGGCAACCGACGTTTCGACGCGTCCACTACACGCAGTGCTTTCGCATGTTCAATGTGCTGCGAAACCGCCGCGAGCGTCACGACCAGCTTGTCCATCACGAAGCCCGGGTTCACGCCAGTGCCCACCAGCGCCACGCCCCATTCCTTTGCCGTGGTATCAAGCTTGGCGGCCAGCTCCGGGTGGGTCCGATACGGATATGACAATTCCTCGCAGGTCGAGACAATGCACGACTCTGCTTCCAGGCACATCAGCAACTGGTCCATCACTTTTGCTAGCGAGGAAGAGGTCGAATGAATCACTACGTCGGCGGCTTGCTCCAGCACTTCCTTTGCTTCCGCCGAAACGATCACGCCCCAGGGCGCGTCTTTTGCGCCGACGACTTCGCCCAAGTCCCGGCCAACCTTCGCCGGATCCATGTCGATGGCTCCGATGATTTCAATGGCCTGTTTTTCCCGCATCAGCCGCGCTATCGATGCGCCGATGGGGCCCACACCATACTGGATGGCGCGAATTTTCTTTTTCACGTCGCTCTCCGCTTTTCATTTGCCTGCGCACAACGCGCATTTTAGGTTCAAAGGAAACCCCTACGATAATGTAAATCGGCCGCGCATTCAACGAAGAAGCGTCGCTATCGACTGGCCGCGGGAGCCCGCCAACCCGTAATTCTTGCCGCCGCAAACGTTGCGCCGCATATAATGGCGGAGAGAATACCAGCCGATTCCGGAGGAATGCACTATGCCCGCCAAAAAACTCACCGAGTCCGAAATTGCAGCGCTGCTTCCCAAAGCCAAGGGCTGGAGCGTGGCCAACGGCAAGCTACACCGTGAATTTGCCTGCAAGGACTTCGTCACCGCCTTCGGCAACATGACCCGCGTGGCCCTCGTCGCCGAAGCTATGAACCATCATCCAGAGTGGTTCAACGTGTGGAACAGAGTGGTCATCGACCTGAACACCCACAGCGTAAAAGGCATCAGCGACTACGACTTTGTGCTGGCAGAGAAAATCAACGAAATTTTCGACCCGATCCCCCACCTCCGCCAGTAATTCATCCGCTCGGTGGAACATCCACTCTGGCCCGCCGGGCTCTTGGCTTTTCGGTCACTTCCGTGAACTTCGCTTGACTCCTGCCGTCTCCGCGCCAAAATAGATGAACCCCCTTCCGGCAATTGACGGTCTAAGAGGACTGTCCTCTCCAGTCTCGTGAATCAAGCAGGCTCGCGATGAAGTGTCCGCTGCAGTAGGACTGACACCCGATTCGAATCCTTCGTTGTTCTGACTTTATTCCGCACGCCAGTTCGATCCCTTATGGAGGGCAGGCGGTGCGCATGAACGACTGTGCATACTGGTCGCGGAGGGGAGCCCCGGCGAGATCGCTCCCGCTTTGCGTGCACTTTACCCGGAGGTTGAAGACGCACTCGAATTGACCGTCGTTTCCAGCGTCTCCACACTGGTCGCCACGCTCGATATCGTAAGTCCCGAAGTCATTTTCCTTGATTTAGCGCTTACCCATCCCGCTCCCATGGACGCGGTGCGGCGCGTGCGTCGGTTGGCGCCGGACGTGCCCTTGATTGTCTTCGCCGGCGCCAATGACAAGGATTGTGCCGTCAGCAGTCTAAGCCAAGGAGCACAAGACTATTTACTCAAGGAATTCATCAACTTCCGGACTCTGGAACGGGTCTTGCGCGCGACCCTGGAGCGCAACACTCTTGAAGGGTTGGCCGACCTTCTGCGAGATTCCTTCACCGGACTTTACACCCGTGATGGTTTCCTTACCCTCGGTGCGCGCGCCATGGAAATGGCGAAAGGCAGAGAGAGCACACTCGTCTTGCTCTGCCTCAGAATTGAAAACCTGCTGACAGTCCGAACGGAATACGGTCCCCGCGCGGCGGAGAAATGCGGGGCTCGGGGGCCCTCCTGATCGCCGAAGATCATGAATCGATCCGCGAGATGGCCCGCCAAATTCTGTTGAATCTCGGTTACCGAGTTTATCCGCCTGCGATGGCGAAGAGGCGCTGAAACTTTGTGAGAAAGAACCGCCAGCCCTGGCGATTCTCGACGTGGTCATGACGAAACTCAGTGGCCCTGCCGTGGCATCGAAACTTAAAGCCTTGTACAACGGCTTGCCGATTCTCTTTACCAGCGGGTACTCCCAGGATTCGGAAAACCTGGCGCCGGCTACTGCCGAGGCACACTACCTCCAAAACCATACAGCCCCACCTCGCTAGGGCGCATGGTCCGAGAGATTCTCGACCAGTCGAAACTACAAAAGGCATCGAACTGAAACAGATTCAGAAGACCCCCCGTGGATAGCAGGGCCGCCAACATCAACGAACCATTCTGGACCGCGCTCCAACACAGTACTTTTCCGGTATGTCCGTCCCCTTTTTGCCGTTGACACGCACGTTTCGCGGTGCTACAAACCGCTCAAAGACAAGCTCTTTGGTGGTGAGTCTCCTATCGAATTGCGAAAAGCAGTACGCGAGTGAGGCCGCAGACCTGCCTGGCAGGGCAGGCCTGCTGAGCTGCCAAGAGCAACTGTCATGCAACACCCCACCACCCCGGGAGGTGAGAACGTAGCTGTTTTCACCTCCTTTTGTTTTGATGGCCGATGTAGCCATAACTGTTTTAAAATGAAGCCTTTCCAGTGCCTTTTTCGCGTTTTCCCGTGCTGAACTTCCAGAAGTCCTGCTTCACTGGCTAATGACTTCATTTGCCCCAACTGTAGGCTCGGTTAAGATGGCGCAGGCCTTTCCGCGCCCGGGGCCCGGGGGGCGGCTAACTTCAATGAGCCCAGAATGAACCTTGCCTCCGCCCCCTTGCTCTCTCTAGAGCATGTTACCGTTATACGCGGCGACCGCGCGGCTCTGCACGACATCAACCTCAAAATCGTTCGCGGGGAGCATGTGTGCATCCTGGGGCCGAATGGTTGCGGCAAATCGACTCTAATCAAGACCATTACCAGGGAGTGTTATCCCCTGGCTCGGAAAGACTCTCGCATCTCCATTCTTGGGCGCGAACGATGGGATATTTTCGAGCTGCGCCCGCTGCTCGGAATCGTATCGCCAGACCTTCTCGCATCTTGCACCACCGACGCCACCGGCCGGGATGTGGTTCTGTCGGGATTTTTCAGCAGCACGCGCATCTTCCCTCACCACCATCCCAATCCAGAGCATCTCGCGCGAACCAAAGAAGTCTTAGCGCGGCTGGGCATCGCGCACCTCGGTGATCGAGCGGTCGCGGAGATGTCCTCCGGCGAAGCCAAACGCACTCTGATTGCCCGCGCTTTGGTCCACAAGCCGCAAACGCTGCTCTTCGATGAACCGAGCAATGCACTGGACATCGGCGCGCAGTTGCAGCTTCGGCAAACTATGAGCGAGCTGGCGCAATCCGGGCTGGGGATTTTGCTGGTCACCCACCACGTCTCCGAGATCATTCCTGAGATCGAACGCGTGATTCTCCTGCGCGACGGGCAGATTCTTGCCGACGGGCCCAAGTCTTCCGTCCTCACGGAGGACCAACTCTCCCAATTGTTCGGCGTTCCCATTCGCTTGGGCAAACACGACGGTTTCTTCCATCTCTACTGAAAATGGCAGTGTAAGAATTTCGGTCAGCTCTTTGTGAATTCGTCGAGGGCAGCGCCCAGGTGTTCGAGGCCGGCGCGAAGCCCGGCCGTATCGCCGCCAATACCGATCCGGAAATGCTGAGGCATCTCAAAGAATTCCCCCGGTACGACGGTGGTCTCGTACTTTTCCCGGAGTAATTTGAAAAACGCTTTTGGATCACCGCGCCTGAGTCGCGGAAAAACCACCGTGCCGGCGGGAGGGCGAAAACACTGGAGGTCACTACGGGAATTCAGGAAGGCGTCTAGCAGAACACGATTGGCGGCGAGCAGAGTTCGGGCCCGTTCGCGGAAATGTTCGAGATGCTCGAAGGCCATCACTGAAAGGCGCTCTGCGGGGTGCGCGCCCGTGGCGGAGAACAAATCGTTGAGCAGCCACATGCGCCGCGCCAGATCAGGCGCGGCCAGAATCCAGCCACAGCGCAAGCCGCTCAAGCCATAGACCTTGGTGAGACTAGTGGTGACGATGAACGGATTCTCGCTGGCCGGTCCAAGGGAATTTCCAATGGGGAAGCTGAACGGTGCGGCTTGCCCAAATAGCATTTCGAGGTAGACTTCGTCGATCAGCACATGCGCTCGAGCGCGCTGGACGATCTTGCCGATCGCGCGGAGCATTTCCGTGGAAAGCAGCGCCCCGCTGGGGTTGTGCATGTTCGTAAGCAAAACTAGGCGCGTCGCCGGAGTGATGGCGCCCTGCAAGACCGCGAGGTCAATGGCAAATCCGGCCTCGAACCGGCGCGGCAGGCGCTTTACGCGCGCTCCGAGGTACTCCGCAACGTCAACGAGCGGTCCATAAGCCGGCTGTTCGAGAACAACTTCATCGCCGGCTTCGAGGACCGCGGCCATAGCCAGGTGATTTGCCATCGAGGTGCCGGCCGCCGCGACTACGCATTCTTCTGAAACGCCGGCATGTTTCGCGATCCGCTCCTGAAGGGGGCCATAGCCATAGTTGCCCGGTGCCGTGATTTCTAGTTCCTCGACGCGGATTGGGAATTCCGCGCGTGGAACCCCGATAAGGCCGCTGGTAGCCAGATTGTATTTGGCGTGCGATTGCGTCTTCGCCCATTCCATGTAAGGTGAGCGTTTCTTTCGGACCGAGGCGTTCATGAAGTGGTTTTCTCCCGATTTCGCGCGCGCCACAGAAAGTAGGCCGGCAAACCAGCTCCGGCAATGCCGAGTCCGATGAACGAGCGTTTGGGATCGTGCGCAAACGTGCTGACCACTACGATCCATTCTGCCGCGATAAAAATCAATGTCGTCCAGGGATGTCCCGGGACGGAATAATCCACTTTGCTCGTGCCGAGAGCCGCCGCGCGTCGACGCAATACGAACAAACACGCTGCCGTCAGCCCAAAGAACAGGGAGTCCATGGCCACGACGTAATTCACGACCTGCGCGAACGTGCCCGTAAGTGCAATCGCTATGGCCCAGATACCTTGCAAGGCGATGGCTACCACCGGCACGTGCGTCCTCGGATGTACCCAGGCGACGCCACGGAAAAACACGCGGTCTTCCGCCATCGCAAAATAGACGCGCGGCGCCGTCAAAAAAGATTGCGCGAGGAATCCGAATGCCGAGAAAGCAATGCCTGCGGCGATCAGCGAGCCGCCGCGCGGACCGAGCAGCGCCCGCATCACGGCAGAAGCCGGCGTGCTAGCGGCTGCCAGTCCGGCCGGCCCCAGCGCTCGCACGTAAACAAAATTCGCCGACGTGTACACCGCAATCACGCCAAGAACCCCTAACACCAGGCCGCGCGGAAGAGTCTTGCGCGCGTCGCGAATCTCCCCGGACAAGAAACTCGACGTATGCCAACCGCCATAAGCGAAGAGGACCGGCGTCATGGCGGAGCCGAAAGCAATGGCGAGACTGAGCGATGGTGGGTGATCCAGGAGCGGACGCCAAGAAATCAGCGATGTTCCACCGCGCACAAAACTTACCACTTCGAGCATTCCGATGGCGGCGATGGCCGTCAGCGTCATCGCGGATTGCACGCGGCTCCCCACGCGTACGCCCAAACAGTTGATGGCCGTAAGCAATGCCAGGGCCGCCAGGGCGATAATCGAATCGCTGACTCGCCAGTGCGTAAGCTCAAGAAAATACCGCGCGAAGGTGACTGCCACTGCTGCCATTCCGCCCGTCTGGATCACCAGCAGCAGCACCCAGCCGTAAAGAAACGCTACTCCGGGGTGCAGCGCATCGCGCAAGTAAGCGTATTGCCCGCCGACAACCGGCAACCGCGAAGCCAGCTCCGCGTAGATGAATCCGCCAAGAAGGGCAATCAGCCCTCCTGCGATCCACGCGCCCAGGACCAGCGCTGAAGTGTGGACGCGTTCCGCGACCAGGTAGGGGTTGATGAAAATCCCCGCACCGATAATTCCGCCCATGACAGCCATGGTGGTGCCAAACAGGCCAAGGTGCCGCGCGAGGCTGCCACTCTGGTTTGCTCTCTCACCGGGGCTTTTCGTGGGGATCACGATCCTCGGTTCAACTCTGGGATAGGGCGTACAGGAATTCGACGTGCGAGTGCACCGCGCCGGTTATTCCCGCCACTTTCGGATTCTTCGACTCAATGACGTAGTATTCGTCCGGCGCATGCGCACCGCTTCCGTGGCCTAGTCCGAAATGATCCGCAGGCAAACGTAGCGGCGCGCCGGTGAAAATATAGCCGGGCCAGGACCCGGCTGTGCGAGGCAGGACCACCGGGTCGATTCCGTTTTTCTTGTAAACCGCTGTGCCCGCCTTGACGATTCCCGAATCAGCCGGCGTGCTTGTGGGATCGTAACCGCCGCTCATGTGTACTTCGATGTCCCCGAATCCTTTCTTCACCAGATGCGCCTTGAGCGCAGCAAACGCCTCTGCGGCCGTCATGTCGGGAACGAGGCGTAAGTCCAGCTTCGCCACTGCTTTCCCCGGCAGAATCGTTTTCCCGCCGGGCCCGGTGTACCCGCCGACAAGCCCTTCAATGTTCACTGTGGGCCGCGACATCAGCAGCTCCAGTGCTTCGCGCCAGCTCACGTCATGAACCCAATGCTCGACGCCTAGAAGTTTCTTCGCTTCCTCCTCGTTTAGCCGCCGCGCCGCCTCGGCAATCATTTTTTTCTCGGCATCCGATAGCGGACGCGCCTTGTCAGCGAAGCCTTCGATCGCCGGATCGTTCCCGTCGGGCGATACCAGTGTCGTTAGCGCTTCCACCAGGTGCCAGGCCGGGCTGTCCAGCCGCGCCTTGTTGCTGGAGTGCACGTCTTTGCGCGGGCCCCGGCCCCACCGCTCGCCGCTGGAAATCAGCTCGCACTCGATTACCCCCTTGGCCCCCAGCGTTGCCGTGACTTCTCCGTCTGGCCCTTGCGAAGCACTGGGCATGAAAATCCCCAGGCATTTCTTCATTGCCGCCATCACTTCGGCTTGATGCACCACTTGCGGAAAATGCGGCGAGCCGATTTCTTCCTCACCCTCGGCAACAAAGACCAGGTTCACGGGCATCTTTTGGCCGGCCCCACGGATGGCGTGGAGCGCGGCGAGAAAAGTCGCTTCCGGCCCTTTTTGATTCACCGCCCCGCGGCCCATAATGACTTTGCCGAGGTTTGGTTTATCGACCAACGCCGCTTCAAATGGCGGCGAACTCCATTCCGTGGGGTCGGCCTGCTTCACGTCGTACATGAAATACAGGCCCAGCGTCTTGGCGGCCCCTGCGTCGAGTGTGGCAAAGACGCCCGGCTGGCCATCCGTCGGCATTTTCTTCACGCTCCCGAATCCAGCTTCGCGGAGCATCTGCATCATCAGCTCGCATCCTTCGTTCATGCCTCGGTTTTCGGCGGCGATGGAGGGCTGCCGGATCCAGGTCTGCAGGCGCTTCACGGATTCATCATGACGCTTCTCGATCTCCGCACCAATGGCGTCCATCTCTCCAGGATGGGCGGGGGTCCATGCTGGCAATGCCAGCGCGGCAGCAGTGGCGGCAGCGCCCTGGAGAAACATGCGGCGGCCGGAACAAGGAAGGAAAGGCCGGGAGCCAATGTTGTCTTCTTTGCGTTCGTTCCGGTTGTGGTTAGGATCGAAGTCTGAAAGTGGCGACATCTCTGCCTCCGTAAAGATTTTTTCTCCAACGCGCGAGACTATACCTTCTGCACAATCGCGGCAATGGCGCGGTCTCGTTTCTTCATTTATCCGAAACGCGCCTGTTTTAACCCCATGATCCAGGAACCGCGCAATAACTCCCTTCGCTCCGGCCGCCCATCCCATTTGCCCGCTTGAGATGGCAACGGCGTTGAAATTATGCGAGTCGATATGCTTCCAGTGCGCGCCATTGTCCTCGGTGATGTCTCCACCCGTCGGACCAACCGCCACCCAGCGTCCATCTTCGATATGAGCTATTGCGGAACGGTAGCCGCCCGGCTGCCGGGTCGCCAACTGCCAGGACTTTCCGTTATCCAGCGAGTGCGCCGCTACGCGTTCCGCGTACAGTGGTTCCTTGTAGTCGCCACCTAGCGCGATCAAAGTCCCATTCTCTTTGAGGGCCAAGGCAAAAATCCCGGACGTGGTGTTTCCCTGGACGAGCGGCGTTCGTGCGACGGTCCACGTGAGCCCGTCATCCTCGGAATGAAACACTCGCGCTGCTGGCCCGCCGGTGCCGAAAAAAATCTCTTTTTCGCCACTGAGCGCAATGCACGAATTGCTGGCAGCAAACGCTCCTTCTCTCCCCAGCGCCGACGGCATCTCGCTGGTGGGCAGCTCTTTCCAATTTTCTCCGTCGATAGTCTTCACGAGCACGAACTTGCCGTTGATGGGATCCCCCAATGCCACGCATCGGCTTTCGGAAAAACACGCGATGGAGTCCAGAAAAAACTCCTTTCGATTGTCTGAGTACTGCAGTTTCCAGGTAACCCCGCCGTCTGTGGTCTTGTAAATGCGCGACTTCTCGCCCTCGCCGCTGGACATCACGTAAGCTGCGGTGGCGCCAAATGCCACGATGCCGCGGAAATCGAGCCCATCACCATCGATCACCGCAAATCGTTGCCAGGTCTTGCCTTCATCGATCGACCGAAGAATCACGCCGTTCGAACCGGAGGCCCAAACCACAGGCGCGAACCCGCCTTTTATTTCCCCCGGCGCATGAGAAATGCTGATTCCACGCAAGTTGGTGTCTATGCCGCTGGTCTGCACTTCCCACCACTGAGCTTGAGCGGAAAGACAGAAAAACAATGAAGGCAGAAGTGACAGAAGAAAACGCATAGCGCGCATTCTAGCAGGCCATGGGCGCGGACAGGCGTCGTAAATTCCGTGACGCAAAAAATTCCAAACGAAACATTTGTTTCCTGGGCTCCACTGGCTTAGACTTCCGCGGGCTTCCTGCCAGGGAGGGAAATCATGCAAACGACAAGAAGAACATTTCTAAGTGCAGTTGGAGCAACTGCCGCTCTGGGTGTCGCCGGCGGCGCCGGAATTCCGGAAGCGCTGGCTGCTGGGCCACCAGCGCCGAGGGTGCCCGCCGCTTCGGGAGAAAAGGTATTGTTCTGGGTCGCCGCTTCCACGCCCTGCGGCAAAGATTTGAAATTCGATGAAGAGCTCTACAAAGACCTGCTCGCTTATTTGAAAGCCAATGGCGCTGACGGCGTCGTCGTTCTTGGAACGACAGGCGAATTCCCTTCGTTCTCCGTGGCCGAACGAAAAAAAGTCGCCGAAACCGCCTTCAAGCACCGCAACGGCTTGAACATCATCGTTTCCCCAGGCACAGCGAATTTTCCCGAGACGCTGGAGCTCTCGCAACATGCCGAAGCCAACGGCGCCGATGGCCTGCTCGTCGTTCCGCCATTCTATTACCGGCATCCCCGCATCGATGGATTGACGCGTTATTTCTCTATGCTCTTCGAGCAAGTGAAAATTCCCATCAACCTCTATCACATCCCCTTCGCCACCGGCGTGCCCATCAGCCATGACCTGCTGCACGCCATGGAAAAGTATCCGCATCTTACGGGAATCAAAGATTCGGAGAGCAATCCCAAGATCTATCAGGACTTCGTCGCCGAATTTCCGAAGCTCAACATGCGCACCGGCACAACGCAAAACTTGAAGTACGCACTGGACCACGACATGGGCGCCATTCTCGCCGAAGGCAACAACTTCACGAAACAGATCGCCGCGGTATTCGCGGCCAAGCGCGCCGGCAAAGACCTCACGGAGACTGTCACCAAGCTGGAAACCGCGTTGAAGATTCTGCGCGAAGGCGGCGTCGATGAATACGGACCCATGAAATACGCGCTGAGCCTCCAAATGGGGACGCGCCAGTTTTATCAGCGCCCGCCCAACTCCGACGTGACGGATGAGCAGAAGACAAAAATCAAGCTGGCACTCGACCAAATCAAGCAGATGGGGTAAGCGAAAGGCAACGGTCCGAGATTCAGCGGAGGAACGAAGATGAACAAGAAGATCTTAAGGCACGACTACATTTTGGCCATTCTGTTTCTCGCCGTGCCTATTTTCTTACCTGGGGCGGCTTTCGCCCAATTTCACCCCAAGAACACCGAGTGGCCGTCTTACGCCGCAGACCTTGCCGGAACACGCTACCGCCCGCTGGATCAGATCAACGCCTCCAACTTCAACGACCTGGAAATTGCCTGGCGCATCAAAACGGACAACTTCGGCGACCGCCCGGAGTACAAACTCGAGGGCACGCCACTGATGGTCAACGGCACGCTCTACGCCACGGCAGGTTCACGCCGCGCAGTCATTGCGCTGGATCCCGCCACCGGTGAATTGCTCTGGATTCACGGCGAGCATGAAGGCAAGCGGGGCGGCGCCGCACCTCGTCAACTTTCCGGGCGCGGCCTCGCCTATTGGTCCGATGGCAAGGAAGAGCGCATCTTTTACGTCACTCCCGGTTTTCATCTCATTTGCCTCGACGCCAAGACCGGCGCCCGCGTTCACTCCTTCGGCGAGGACGGCATTGTTGACCTCAAGCTCAACGATGACCAAACCATTTCGGCGTGGAACGCAAAAGGCGAATGGGTGTCCGACCTGGAGACCGGCGAAATCGGCATCCAGTCTGCGCCCGTCGTTGCGAAGGACACCGTAATAGTAGGCGCCGCCTTCCGCGAAGGCATGACTCCGCGCAGCATGCGCAACAACAAAGGCTACGTCCGCGGCTTCGATGTCCGCACCGGCAAACGCCTCTGGATTTTCCATACCATTCCCAATAGGGGCGAGTTCGGCTACGACACCTGGGAAAAAGGCTCCGCGGAATACACCGGCAACACCGGCATGTGGACGCAAAGCACTGTCGATGAAGAACTAGGTCTGGTCTACCTGCCGGTCGAATCGCCCACCAGCGATTTTTACGGCGGCCACCGCCCTGGAAATAATTTGTTCGGCGAAACGCTTGTCTGCGTGGATCTAAAAACCGGTGAGCGCAAGTGGCACTTCCAGTTGGTCCATCACGCGCTCTGGGATATGGACATCTCTTCCGCGCCCATCCTTGCGGACATCACCGTCGACGGAAAACCCATCAAGGCTGTAGCTCAGCCAACGAAGCAGGGGTTTCTCTACGTTTTCGATCGCGTGACCGGCAAACCTGTCTGGCCGATTCCCGAAAAGCCCGTGGAAGTCGGCAACGTGCCCGGCGAATGGTATTCGCACACTCAGCCCATTCCTACAAAACCGCCAGCTTACAGCCGCAATGGCGTTTCCGTCGATGATTTGGTCGACTTCACGCCCGCGCTTCGCGAAGGTGCCAAAGAAATTGTCTCCCACTATCACCTCGGTCCCGTCTTCACTCCGCCGACCGTGAGCAAGTTGGAAGGTCCGCTCGGCACCCTCACGATGGGGACCGCTTCCGGAGGAACGAACTGGCCGGGTGGTTCGTATGATCCAGAAACCCACAACGTGTATGTGTACGCTTGCAACTCCTGCATCGAACCGATCGGGCTGGTGCCGTCTCCCAAAGAAGTCTCGGATATGAATTATGTCGCGGGAACCGCCGGGCGAGCCGTGGAGATTCTGCATGGCCCCGGCGAAAATGCTGGTGCCGATTCTCCAAAGCCTCCGAAGAAACCAGGCGGCCGTGGTTTCACTCGCCTGGAAGAGGATGAATTGCCGCTTGTCAAGCCGCCCTACGGAACGATTACCGCGATCAATCTCGATAAAGGTGAGTTTGTCTGGCAGATCGCCCACGGCGAAACGCCCGACGTCGTGCGTAATC
Organism: Candidatus Acidiferrum sp.; assembly: GCA_035279725.1. Classification (GTDB taxonomy): domain Bacteria; phylum Acidobacteriota; class Terriglobia; order Acidiferrales; family UBA7541; genus Acidiferrum. The sequence goes on along the minus strand of DATEHF010000005.1, from coordinate 191,668 downwards.
ACGCGGCGCTCAAGGGCATGAACATCCCGCGAACTGGCCAGACAACCTACAACATCGGGACGCTCGTCACCAAGACGCTGGTCATCGCTGGCGAAGGAAATGTCACCACCACGGCCGATCACCCGCGTGGTGCGATGCTCCGGGCTTACGACAAAATGACCGGCAAAGAAGTAGGCGCGGTCTATATGCCTGCGCCGCAAACTGGCTCGCCGATGACTTACATGGTGAACGGCAAGCAGTACATCGTTGTGGCCGTCAGCGGTGGACCATACTCCGGCGAATATATCGCTTACACGTTGCCGTCGGCGGGGGAATGAGCGCCCTGACAAGCGCACGCTGTAATCTGCGAGAGGACGATGACCAGGTGAAGGTGAAAAATCCCGCAACACTTCTCGCTCTGCTGGCGCTTGCTGTACCTCTAGGCATGCTTCGCGCGCAAGCTCCTGAGGTAGAGTCGCGTTCCGTATGGGACGGTGTGTACACCGAAGAACAAGCCAAGCGCGGGGAAACGATTTATGGCAAGGAGTGCGCGTCGTGTCACGGCGCCATGCTCACCGGCGGAGAATCCGCGCCACCCCTGACCGGCGGCGCGTTCCTCGCGAATTGGAACGGCCTCACCATGGGGGACTTGTTTGACAGGATCCGCAAGACCATGCCGCAAACCAGCCCTGGCCGTCTTACCCGGCAGCAGAACGCCGACACTCTGGCCTTCATGTTGAGCATCAACAAATTCCCGTCCGGAAAAACAGAACTCTATCGGCAGTCGGAAATGCTCAAGGAAATTCGCTTCGAATCGGCGAAGCCGGCCTCCAAGAAATAGGCGGTTCACGCGAGTTATCGCAATTGGCTGGAGTCGACGCCCTTCTTGCGCGCTTCGTCGAGGAGCGCGTCCACTTTGGACTCAAGGCCTTTCTTCTTGTCCTGCAGGGCGCGCATTTGCACTTCGATCGGCTCGCGCTGGTAGGTCTTGTTGAGTTGCACGCCGCTGGCGCTCGTCGATGGTTCACCGGAATTGAAATTTTTCAGATCAACCAGTTGCTTGTCGATATCCGCGATCTGCCCTTGCAGTTTTTCGAGTTGCTGGCGAACCGATGCGGCATATTGCGCGTTGGCAGGTTTGGAAGTCGTCGGCTTTGGCTTGTTCTTCTGATCGCCCACCACGGAGACGGCTCCGCCCGTGTGGGCAATGTCCTCGTTAGTCCACACTTTTGTAGGTTTCTTTGTATTGGCAGGAACAGTGGAATCCTGTGAGGCGCTCTGTGGCGGAGGAGCAGAACTGTCCTGTGATTGCGCGGCCGCGGAAAAAGCCGCAAAGAGAGTCAAAATAAATACGAATGAGACCGAACGGGGCATAACGCCTCCAGTCTCGCAAGTTCGAGGACCTTACCCTCTTAAACCCATTCTAGAAGGGAAAGTTTCACTGATCGGTGGCGCCGGCATGAGGCTTGTCTAACTCGGCATGCCCCAGCTCCTCGCGAATGGCCACGAGGGCTTCCTTCGGGGGGCCGATGTACCGGTAATTCGTATAGAAACTACGTTCGTGCACGGAGAAACTGGAGAATAATTTGCGGCCGTCGAAATCGTATTGCGAAAAACTGGTCAGCCACAGGCCCGGCTGAAACTCGTAGCGTTCCTGCATGAAGTGGCTGCCCTTATAGATTTTTCCCAGAAACAGCCCGACGGAAATATCTTCGGTAACTTCGCCTTCGACGCGCGCAAGCTCGGCCGAAGCCTCATCAACCCACACGAATCCCCGCACTTTGGTAAATATCGCAGTGAACCGGGAAGTCGGCTTGAACGCGGGATTGGGATCCAGTTTGTATTTGACAAGCATGCGGTCGCTGCGCGGTTCGTCCGCCACAAAAGTGAACAAGAATGCCTTGTTCGTGGCGTCAATCAAGTCGTTGCGCTCTTTCCGTTTCTTGGCATATTTCTCCACCGCGTCGCGCTGCGACCCGCCGTCGTTGACCAGCAAAGCCAGTGCTCTTGCCAGGCTCTCGAGACTAGCGCGATAGGCAGCAGAATCGCTGGGTTCGCCGCCGGCGCCTACCGGGATTTTGACCATTCCGGTTCCTGATGGAATGATCCGACTGGTTTTTATCGTCGGGGGAGAAGGATCGATGGGACTCTTGCGGGTTTCCACACGTTCGACGCGTTCGTAGAGATCCAGGGCGGCTTCGGCTTTCTTTTGGTTGGCGATAACGCGATTGAAGAGGTTGGTCTTGGACGGTCCGATCACCGCAGTGCCGTCCGACACGACAGACTGCGCGGCGGCCCCCGGAGTGAGTGCCAGCGACAGCGGCGCCAGGATAATAAAAGCACGGTAGAACATGATCGAAATTGGCGCGAAAGCCGCCAGCGTCTACTTTCTTAGATTCGCTGGGGCCCACAATTGTTGTACACCGCCAAGCCGCAGAAATGGTCTGGCGGAGGTCAAAGCGTCAATGGGAGAGAATTCCTGAACAGAATTACGGTTTTGGTTTGTCCGCGGGCTTAGTTTGTTGCTTTTGGATATCTTCGGTCCACGGGGGCACAACGCCGTTCACGCGTGCGTACGCGATGGATTGCCCCAGATGCTCGCCAAAGTGTCCCGTGATGGCAATGAAGGAGCCACGGAGCGTGGTGTGACGGTTAAACATGTTCTGGGCCTTGTCGGCATCCGCTTCGTTCAGAGCGATGATGGCCCCGCGAAAGTGAGCGAAAGACTCTTTCAATGCTTGCAAGACCTTCGCCTTGTCAGCCGACACCGCCGTGACAGCCTTCGGATCAAACCCTGCCGGGGGAGCAGTGCCAAGTGCGCGGGCAATCCCGTAGTTCGCTGCCGTGATATGGGTAAAAACCTCCCCTACCGAGCGAACGCCCTCAGCCGGGCGCCAGGTGTATTTCTCCGCGGGCATAGCTTCGGCCAGGCGCGTGTACCTCTGTTCGTAATAGGCGATCTCTTCCAGGAATTCGGCACGAAAGCCGGAGGTGGGCGCTGCAGTCATAGCAGCCGTTTTGTTGTCGGGGCCACCCTGAGCGCGGCTGGAGGGTGGCAGCCCCAAGCCAAATGCCGTAAGTATAAGAAAACAAATAAATATGCGACGCATGGCGTCCTCCGTTGGCAGCTGCATTTCCGGTGTCAGATGCGCCATCTTGTACCAAGACTACGCAGAGAAAGCAGTACAATGGGATGTGCACCTGCTGAACAACTGATATGGAACCGGCCGGGCGTAAGGCTACCGCAAGAATCATCGAAAGCAAAGCCCTCTTCCGAACGTCTATACATCAAGGAACGATTCGGCTGTTTCACTCGTCTTAACCAGAGAAGGGCGGAGGTTCGTTTGGGCGTAACACCTATCGAGGGGTTTGGTGCCATCACGCGCGTAGTACCGCAAGCCAGGGGTGTGGCTGGGAAGATAGATCGGCTTCGCAGTGCCTTAGTCACCATGCTGGAGACGCTAAGGCTGTCGCTGGACGCCCTACGCGCCCATAAGCTGAGGAGTTTCCTGACTTTGCTGGGGGTCATCCTGGCGGTAACGACGCTGGTTGCGGTGATGAGCGTGGTCGCGGGGCTCAATTTTTACGTTGCGGATCGCATCGCCAATCTCGGCGCCAACGTTTTCGTTTTGAACCGCTTCGGGATTATCACCAGTGAGGACGCTTGGGTGAAGGCGCAGAAGAGGCCCCTGGTCACCCACGATGAACTTGTCAATCTGAGGGGCGGCATGCGAACCGCAAACCAGATCGCGGCCCTTCTGGGCAATAATTCCGATGTGCGCTACGGCAACGACCTTCTTGAGAACGTCAACATACTCGGTGTCAGTGCCAACTATTCGGATATTCGGAACGTGAATGTCGCGTCCGGCCGCTTCCTTACGGAGTCCGACGAGGAGCATCGCTCTCCGGTTTGCTTTATCGGAGCGGACCTGGGGAAGAAATTCTTCTCCAACGTTGATCCTATCGGGAAAACCCTTCGCGCGGGAACGCACAGCTATGAAATAGTCGGCGTTGCGGCTGTCATCGGCAGCGCGCTCGGGCAATCGCAAGACAATTTCATATTGATTCCTCTCGAAACTTTCAGCAAGGAATGGGGCACGCAGCGGGATTCGCTGGTGCTATTTATTCAGGCTCAGAACGCGGAGATGATGTCGGCCTCCGAAGATGAAGCGCGCATGTTGCTGCGCGCGTGGCGTCACATACCCTGGGATAGCGCGGACAATTTCGGCATCATTGGGTCGGATTCCATTATGGGTTTGTGGCAATCGCTAACCGGCAATCTCTTCATGGTGGCCGTGGGGCTCACCGCGGTGTTCCTGGTGGTTGGCGGAATCGTGATCATGAATATCATGTTGGCCAGCGTTACCGAACGGACTCGCGAAATTGGCTTGCGGCGGTCTTTGGGCGCCAGGAAAAAGCACATCATCCTGCAATTTGTGACGGAGTCCGCGGTGCTCGCGGCCACTGGCGGCCTGATCGGAATCATTCTCGCGTATGCGGTGGTGGCCGTAGCTCGCGCCTTGACTTCAATTCCCATGCGCACGCCGATGAGCGCGGTTATTCTTTCGCTAACGGTTTCCACCGGCGTCGGTCTTTTCTTTGGGATTTATCCGGCGATGCGCGCCGCCAAGCTTGATCCCATCGAAGCGTTGCGGGCAGACGGATAAAAAATCGACCACGGCATCCGCAGTTTGGCGTGAAACGAACATGGCTCAACAGCACGGCGAAAACCTCAAGCAGGCGATGGACACGCTCCGCGCCCACAAACTTCGCAGCTTTCTCACTGTCTTTGGCGTAGTCCTCGGCGTCAGCGTCATCATGCTGGTTGCGGCGCTTATTACCGGCTTCGATCAGCAGGTACAGGAAAGCATCAAGCAGTACGGCGCGGATACCGCGTTCGTGTCGCGCTTTGACCAGGGCCCACACGGGGGTGGCCGGCGTCCCAAGGAAGAACGCGAGCGCAAACCGTTGACCTTGGAAGACGGCGAAGCCGTTAAAGAACTGAGTCCCGCAATCAAGGATCTAACAGTCTTCATTACCTGGTGGGAGCAGCCGCACACTGTGCGCACCAAGGACGGCGAGGTGACGTCCATTGATTACCGGGGAGTGCAGCCCAATTTTGGCCAGGTTTATGCCAATGCCGCCACCTTGGCTGGCCGTTTCATCAGCGAGGGCGACGATTTGCACCGTGAAAAAGTGGTGATGCTCGGGGAAAATGCCGCGCCCGTACTTTTTCCAAACGTTTCGCCGATTGGCAAGGATGTGATGATCGACGGGTCGGCATTTCGCGTGATCGGCGTTGTGGAGAAGCCCAAAGGAATGTTCGGTCAGGACGACGAAGACCGTCGTGTTCTTATTCCCTACAACACGTTCCGGAAGATCTATCCGGGAGCGTATGAAAACAGCATTCGTTTCCAAGCGTACCCCAACATGCTGGATGAAGCAGTAGATCAGGCGACTGAAGTACTACGCCGGCGCCGCAACGTTCCCTACGACGGCAAGAACAGTTTTTCAATTCAAACTTCACAGCAGATTGTGGATCAATTTCACAGCATCCTGGGGATGGTGGCGCTCGCCACGTTCGTGCTGAGCGGAATCGGTTTGCTGATTGGCGGCGTGGGAGTGATGAATATCATGCTGGTCAGCGTGACGGAGCGAACGCGTGAGATCGGCGTCCGCAAGGCAATTGGGGCAAAGAGCGGCGATATTACCTGGCAATTCCTGCTGGAGGCCATGGCGCTCACGGGAGTTGGCGGTGTCCTCGCACTCGTTTTGGTGAATGGGCTCGTGTTGCTCGTGAGAGTCAGTTTGAAGTGGCCGGGGAGCGTGCCGGCCTGGGCGGCGATCACGGGAATCGTTGTCAGTATCTGCGTGGGGCTGGTCTTTGGCGTGTGGCCGGCGATGAAAGCCGCGAAACTCGATCCGGTGGAAGCGCTGCGGTACGAGTAGCGCGAAACAGTGCTCTTCCATTTTTTCGAAAAACCAAGTCAAAACAAGTTTTGTTGTTGGAAGTCTCTATTCTTGGACTATGGTGTGTTGGCTCGCGGCGACGGCACCGAGGCAGGCGAGGGTGCCGAAGAAAAATTCTGCGCGACGGCGGGCTTGTTCAACGAGGCCAGGGCTATTTTCTGGACGCGAATTTCGTGCAGCGAAGGATGTTGGTTTTCGGCGCGCGGTGCAGCGTCGCTCCAAATGTCTGAAACAGGGGCCGGCTCCACAGTTTGTCGCGAGTAGCTGAATGCCTCGTAAGGCACGCCGGGCCGGAAATACTGGTGCGTGGGGGCTGGCGGGATTCCGAAGTGGGCGCGCAGCACGCCCGGAATCTGGATGAACATCGCAAGAAGCATGCACGCGGATACAGTCACCCAGACTTCGCGATGTCCCGTCGGCGCCGACCACCAGGAGTGTTTCTTGGCGGGCGCGGCGGTTCGCGGGCGCGAGCGGCTGAAGGGATAGAGAGACTTGGCTAGCTCTTCGCAAGAAGCGAATCGATCAGCGGGATTTTTTGTCAGGCAGCGCGCGACGACGAGGTCCAAGGCGGGAGGCACCGCCGGATTGTGCCGCGACGGCGGCACTGGCACGTCATTCAGAATCTGCGCGCAAACCGCGCCTAGTGTCTTTCCCGCGAAAGGGCGAACTCCAGTAAGCATCTGATAGAGAACCACGCCGAAGGAAAATTGATCGGAGCGCTGGTCCTGGAATTCGTCCTGGATCTGTTCGGGAGCGAGGTACGCGGGTGTGCCTTTCAACTGGCCAGAAGCAGAATGCTGCGTAGTCAGGCGAGCGATGCCGAAGTCGCCGAGTTTCACTTTGTTTTCTGGCGTAATCAAAATGTTTCCCGGCTTTACGTCGCCATGGATGATTCCGGCGCGATGGGCCAGGGCGAGAGCGTTGGCCAGGTCGGCAGCCCACGCGCAAGCGCGCAGTATCGTCAATGTGGATGCTTCGAGGTACTGCTCGAGAGTCTGGCCGGCGACGTACTCCATGACGAGGAAGGGAACGCCCTGCTGGTCGATGCCGACGTCGTAGAGTTGCACAACAGCCGGGTGAGAGAGCTGACCGACAAGCTGCGCTTCTCGAAGGAACTGTTCCTCAAGGTCTTCGTCGAAAGTGTGAATGAAAGTCTTGAGAGCCACGGTGCGGCCAATAACATTGTCACGGGCTTTGTCGACGCGACTCGTGGTGCCTGAGCCGATCGGCTCTAGTGCTTGGTAGCGGCCTTTTTGCGAAGTAATCATCAGGCTGAACGCAAGAGACGCGCGGCGCGGTCGCGCAGGCCTCCGCCGTTTCCATTAATCTGTTGCGGTACAGGTTCGGGTGTTGCCCTGCGGCGCGCGAGCGGAAAGAGTTCCTCCGCGAGGGCCTCGGCAGGCGCATAACGGCCGGCCGGATCCTTTGCGAGGCACCGTGCCACGATGGCGTCAAATCCCGCAGGCACCGAAGGATTGGCGTGCGATGGCGGCAGCGGCGTCGAGGAAAGAACACGGCCGCAAATGCCTTGAAGAGATTTGTCATCGAAGGGACGCTTGCCGGTGACCATTTCGTAGAGCACAACACCCAGAGAGAAAAGATCGGAACGCGCGTCCTGGGGCTTGCCCATGATTTGCTCGGGGCACCAGTAAGCGGGAGTGCCAAGAAGCGGGGTGGCACCGGAATCGTGGCTGGCCAGACGAGCCATTCCGAAGTCCATCAGCTTTACGCGGCCTTCCTCGGTGATGAGGATGTTCGCGGGCTTGACGTCGCCGTGAATCACGCCCTTGCGATGGGCTACACCGAGGGCACAAGCCACTTCGGCGGCCCAGGCGCACGCCTTTGGGTAGGGAATGCTGCCTTTCTCCAAGATTCGATCCAGCGGCTGGCCATCCAGATACTCCATGACTAGGTACGGCGTTTGCGTGGCTTCGTCGACGCCCATATCGTGCAACGTGATGATCGAAGGGTGAGAAAGTTGGCCGACGACGCGCGCTTCCTTGATGAATCGCTGACGTGCTTCGCCGCTGGCCCATTCCTTGGATAGCAGCTTGATGGCGACCAAGCGGCCGATCATGGGATCGTGAGCGCGAGCGACGCGGCCAGTGGCTCCGGTGCCGATGATTTCGAGAATTTCGTAACGTCCAACTTGCACGGGGACCTCTCCCTCAGACAGGTTATTACCGTGTCGAATGAAATAGTGAAGGAAGGGGGTGATCTATTAAATGAAGCAAGCGTCCTGTTGTGAAGGGTACAGCGGTACTAGGACGGGGCTGGCCTTGGTTGCTAAAGCCCCTTCCCCCGGCCTTTTTGCCAGCGTTGCATCTAAAGGGCTTACTGGGACGAAAGCCTGTGTAAGTCTTTTGTTTGCAACACTTGCGGGAGGTGTATAAGTGTTGCAGCAAGAACTTAGAGCGACCTTGTGAAAGTGGGACTTCGTTCCAACGAGGTTGCCAGAAGGAAAAGCGGGAGCAAGCCCCGCACTCCACATATAGTTATATACAGGGTCAAGTATAGCACGAGGTAAGAGAAGGTCAAGAGGAAAAAGATTTCCGGTTGGGGAGAGACGGCCAAGCTGGGTCGTCAGGGCTTGGGAGGCGGAGTGCGGAACGTTGCCAGGGAGGGAGCGGAGTTGAGGCGCGCGGGGAAATCGCGGACGAAGGATTTCATGGAGGGGTGCCAGAAGCCGTTGAAGCCGAAGAAATACATTTCCTTCATCGCCTGATCGGCGGGCCATTTTTGTATTGCCATGCGATAGACGGCGGTGAAGACGCCGGTGCGATCGTCACCGAAGCGGCAATGGAGAAAAACCTTTTGTCCGGGATTATCGCGGAACAGGGAGAGAAACTGGACGGCTTGTTCATCGGTGGGTGGAGCCCAACCGCTCACTGGAATATTGATAAAGCGCATGCCGAGCGATTCGGCGTGTTTGCGCTCCCATACGATTTTTTCACGGTCCTCGCCGCGGAGATCAACAATGGTAGTAATGCCCAATAATTTCAGTTCCGAGAACCCCGCTTCGCGAGGTTGTGCGCCGCGATACAAGGAATCGCTGATTTTTCCAGCGTTGGGAATTCCGGAGATGCGAAGTTTTTCACCGCGAGCAGGCTGGGGAAAGGCCGGAGCGGCGGCAGGTGGCGGTGGCGATTGCGCGAAGAGTGGCAGAGAGAGAACGAGGAAGAAGGCGAGAGAGGTCAAAGAACGTATCATAGGGAATTGGATGCAAGGAGTGTAGCGTGAGAGGCAAGCGGCGGAAAAGTGTTGAGGCGCAAGCAGTTGAGTGGAAAGGACACCACTACAAATAGACGCAGTACGAATTCGGCAACCACATTTTGCGTTTTTCTCTTGACAGAAAATTTTCTTCCGTTGATACTGCGAATCCAGATTCGGGGGACGTGGAAGCGCCAGACGGACCGGGTCGGGGATGAAGCAAGGTCCGTGTGAACCCACGAAGCCAGCCCGGGTTCTAAGCGAAAAAATCGAGCGCGAACTACCTGCTCCGCGCCCGTAGTTAAGGCGGAGCACCTGCTGTTAGGCTGAGTGCGAAGCACCGGCCAGCGGCAGTGCATTGGCGTTTTGCGCTGGAAACAAAGTGCGACCGCAGGTGCGGCCGGCTTTTTTCGTTGCCCGCTTTCACGGCCCAGACGAATCGAAGTTGCGCGAGCTTCAGCCCAGAGCCTGGAGTGAAGCGCGGCACCTCTGTGGGGACGCAGCGGAGTAAAATGAAAGGGTGCCCCCGCGCGAGTGGGGCCCCGAGAGCTCGGAGGCACGGATGGCGACAGTGAAACATGCATTGAGCGGGAAACCCCTTGCGACGGATGCAGCTGTTGAGAATACAGCGGCCGGCGCGGGGAAAGGTCTGAGCTTCGAGCGGTTCTTTACTGACGGGAAGAAATCTCCGTTCGACATGGTCGAATGGGAGAAGCGCACGGCGCTGATTGGGAACGAGAAGGGCGTGACGATCTTCCGCCAGGAAGGCGTGGAAGTGCCGAAGAGCTGGTCGCAGACGGCGACAAACATCGTGACCAGCAAATATTTTCATGGGAAGCCCGGCACGCCGCAGCGCGAAGGCTCGGTGCGTCAACTGATCGGGCGCGTGGTGAACACGATTGTGCGATGGGGCGAAGAGTGCGGGTATTTTGCGGACATGCCGTCGCGGGACGCTTTCCGCGATGAGCTGACGCACCTGCTGGTCGAGCAGAAGATGGCGTTCAACTCACCGGTATGGTTCAACGTTGGCGTGCAGCCGAAGCCGCAGTGCTCGGCATGTTTCATCAACTCGGTTCAGGACAACATGGAATCGATCATGGGGCTGACGCGGACCGAGGGAATGCTCTTCAAGTGGGGCTCGGGGACGGGAACAAACTTTTCGACTTTGCGCGGAAGCAGGGAGACCCTGAGCGGCGGCGGAATCGCGTCGGGCCCGGTGAGCTTTATGAAAGGGTTTGATGCGTTCGCGGGCGTGATCAAGAGTGGCGGCAAAACGCGGCGCGCGGCGAAGATGGTGATCCTGAACATCGATCACCCGGATATCGTGGAGTTTATCGAATGCAAGATGAAGGAAGAGCGCAAGGCCCATGTGCTGATCGAGCAGGGCTACGACAGCTCGATTGATGGCGACGCATACGCTTCGATCTTCTTCCAGAATGCTAACCACTCCGTACGTGTAACGGACGATTTCATGCGCGCGGTCGTGGAAGATAAAGATTGGTGGACAAAGAACGTGCTCGACGGGCAGCCGAACGAGAAATTGCGAGCGCGCGACCTGATGATGAAGATTTCGGATTCGACATGGCACTGCGGCGATCCGGGGATGCAGTACGACACGACGGTGAACCGGTGGCACACTTCGAAGAACACGGCGCGAATCAATGCCTCGAATCCGTGCAGCGAATACATGTTCCTGGATGACACGGCTTGCAATCTGGCTTCACTGAATTTGATGAAGTATGTCAACGCCAGCGGGCAGTTTGACGTTGCCGCGTTCAAGCATGCAGTGGATGTGACGATCACTGCGCAAGAGATTCTGGTTGATAACGCAAGTTACCCGACGCCGAAAATTGCGGAGAACTCCCATAACTTCCGGCCGCTCGGGCTCGGCTATGCCAACCTTGGCGCGCTACTGATGTCCATGGCGCTTCCTTATGACTCCGATGAAGGGCGCGACGTTTCCGGAGCGATCACGGCGCTGATGTGCGGCGAAGCCTACGCACAGTCTTCGCGGATTGCGGAGCGCATGGGGGCATTCCCGGGCTACGCAGTGAATCGCGAGCCGATGCTGGACGTGATTCGCATGCACCGCGACGCGATGCGCGGGATCAAGCCGGAGCACGTGCAGACGGAATTGTTCATGGCGGCGCAGGAATCGTGGGACACGGCGCTTTCGAGCGGTGAAAAGCATGGATTCAAGAATTCGCAAGTGACCGTCCTCGCGCCGACGGGCACCATCGGATTCATGATGGACTGCGACACAACGGGCATCGAGCCGGACCTGGCGCTGGTGAAATACAAGAAGCTGGTGGGCGGCGGGTTGATCAAGATCGTAAACAACACCGTGCCACAGGCGCTGATGAAGCTGGGCTATACACCGGAGCAGACCAGCGAGGTCGTTTCCTACATCGACAAGAATGGAAAGATTGAAGGCGCGCCGTATTTGAAGATGAATGATTACCCGGTGTTTGATTGCTCGCTGGCGCCACAGGGCGGAGGGCGGTCGATTTCGTGGACCGGGCACGTGAAGATGATGGCGGCGGCTCAGCCGTTCCTTTCGGGCGCAATTTCAAAGACCATCAACATGCCGGAAGAATCGACAGTCGAAGACATTTCGAACGCGTATATTGAGTCGTGGAAGCTGGGGCTGAAGGCTGTGGCCATCTATCGCGACAATTCGAAGCGTTCGCAGCCGCTGAACGCCGGCGGCGGCAAGACGGAAGAAAAGAAACCCGCTGCCGCGGGGCAAGCGGAAGCACCCGTCGTTATGGAACCCATGCAACGCGAACTGTTTGCGCGGCAACAGCGCGAGAAGATGCCGGTGGAGCGCGCATCGGTGACGCACAAGTTCAGCGTGGGCGGGCATGAAGGCTATATCACCGTCGGTATGTACGAAGACGGGCGGCCGGGCGAAGTGTTCATCAAGATGGCGAAGGAAGGCTCGACGCTGTCGGGAGTGATGGACGGGCTGGCACTGACCATTTCGCTGGGCTTGCAGTATGGCGTGCCGCTGAAAGTGTTCGTGGACAAACTGCTGAACACCCGGTTCGAACCATCGGGGATCACCGCGAATCCGAATATTCGCTTTGTTTCGTCGGTGTTGGACTACATCGCGCGCTGGATGGGCGGCCGGTTTATTTCCGCGGACTATTTGAAGTTGAATGGAGGCTCGCACGCGGAGAGTGCGGCCACGGCTGCTCCGGCAGCCGTGCTGCCGGCGATGACGCAGGCGAACCTTGATGCCATGCAGGTGGCGTTGTCGGCGCCGAAGCTAAGCAACGCGCATGAAGGCGCACCCACTTGCAGCGAGTGCGGCATGCTGATGGTCCCCAACGGCGCTTGCTACAAATGCGAAAATTGCGGCAGCACAAGCGGCTGCAGTTGAGGAGCGAACAACAGTTGAGAGCACACCAACGATGAGCGCACTCTCTTCTGGAACAGGAACAGCAGCACGGCTGGCCCCGGAAAAGGCGAAGACACGCGGGTTTCTCCATATCGTCAGACATGGCGGAGGACCGAGCGCCATTTACATCGTGACGTATCACCGACTGGATCGCGAAGGCCCCTATCCTTCGCTGGGGAGTGGCCCACATCCAAAGCCGGCGCTGGCGGAAGGCGCGCAAGAGTTGATTGAACTGCTAGAACGCATTGGCGTGGATTTCCATCTCGCGGAAGTCCGCGGTGCGCTGGAAGATATTCTTCGGCTCGGCTCAGCCAACATCCCCGATCTGTGGCTCACCGACGAGGAGATGCTCGAGAAAGGCCTCGTCGAGAGCTAGGATCAAACATAATCAAGCAAAGAGGCCGGGGGCGATTGCTTCCGGCTTTTTTGTTTTTGCCTATGCTATGACTTAGGTTTGAAGACGGCCACCTCGAAATCCCATTTCCTCTCGGCGCTAGCGAGTTGAGGTATGTCCGGCATTTCGGGGAACCGGGCGGACTTGATGTAACTCTTAGCGTCCTCGATGAATTCTTGATCGCCGGAGAGGACCTTGATTTTTGAAACATGGCCGTCACGTTCCACTTTGATCTGCAGTCGCACAATTCCGACAATTTCGCCGCCTTTTTGATCGTGTTGATAGGCCATACCCTGCAGCGTCATGCCACGAAGCGTAGCGGGCGGGAGAGACATTGGTCCGCGAATGGGGGTTAGTTTTTCCGCCCAAAATGGATAGGTACCACCGACGACACGAAAGTGGCCGTCCACATAAGCAAAGGAACTGACCCAGGAAGGCGGCATGGATCCGGAATTTGCAGTAGGTGTTAGGCGAAAATTCTGGAGAGGGACAGGATGTAACGGCCGGGGGAGAAAAGATTCGAAGCCCGCATCAGAGGGAGGGGCGGGCACCTCAGAGGGTTCTACTTTGATAGCGAATCCAGTTGCATCGACGTTATGGCCAAGCACCCACGAAATGTGCCCCAAGTGACCATCCCGAACCTTTGGATAATCTTGGCTCAGCTGCGCGACATTCTGGGATGCGAAGTTCCCCTCGAACCAGGTAGCTGCGTTTGCCAGCGCGAAGGTGCCGATTGCAACATTCCACATTGCCTGATCGTGAGTCTTGCCGACGCGGACTAGTTCATCGACCTGGGACTGGAAACCCGCGACAGAATTGGGAACCTCGGCGGGAACATAAGCGCTCCCGACTGAGCGAGGGGCCCGCGCTTGGAGGTAGGACGCCGAAAGTAGAACAACACAAGAAAGAGCAAAAGAACATATGAAGAACCGTTTCATTGCAGACTCCAAGAGAAGTGAGAAAACAGTGAGAAGCTTATCATACCGTCAGCAACGGGCTAGATGCCCCTGCCTTCGTTCCACGGGGAGTGAAGTCTTATCGCAGACGGGGACGGAGGGGCGGACGCGCTGTGAGGGAGCGAGGGCGCATGCGGAAGCGCGGGGCGAGCGGCGGCGGAACGTTGCGGAGGAACTCGCCGCAGCAGGGGCAATGGCCGTCGCCGCCCAAGGGCATAGTGAAATCGGCGCGCAGCCAGTGACCGCGAGCGTCGCATTGCGGATTGATGCACTGCACAGTGAAGCCGGGCAAGTATTGCATTTATTCTCCCTCAGTGGCCCGTAAGCTCAGGCTGATTCGGGTGTGCGTGTCTAGCGGCCGCACCGAAGAAATCTGAGCTCCCCTTTTCGGCCAAACGCAATTGCGGAAAAATGCCCAGGCAACTTTCCAAAAAAATCTGCGAATAAAATGTGATGGCGGGATTGTGCCGCGAGTAGGCTGTGGTGTCAAGAGAAAAGACTACAAGCTATTGTGGTGAGGTTGCGCACGGGGAAGAAAATGAGAATCTTGGGAGGTGGCAAAGAAGTACGAAGATTTTCGTTGACAATACGAAAGTCTTCGTATTAAGCTCCCCGCATGATGAAGGAACAACTGCAAAAGCCCACAGCTTCGGAGCTGGAAATCCTGCATGTGCTGTGGGAACGTGGGCCGTCCACGGTCCGAGAAGTCCACGAGGCGCTGAGCGAAAAGAAAGACCTCGGATACACCACCGTACTGAAACTGCTGCAAATCATGACGACAAAGGGCCTGGTGCGTAGAAACGAAGAGCAGCGGGCGCACGTTTATGAAGCATGCCAACCGGCGACGGAAACCAAACGACAGCTCGTGGGAGACGTCCTACAAAGGGTGTTTGAGGGCTCCGCAAGCGAATTGATGATCCATGCGCTGGAGGGGCGGCGAACGTCCAAGGAAGAGTTGGACGAGCTGCGCCGCCTGCTGGACGAGTACGAGGGGAGAAGCCGATGAGCAATTTAGCGAGTTGGGTTTCGCCGGAGATACTGCGAACACTCGGCTGGACGTTGTTGCACTTCCTCTGGCAAGGCGCGGGGCTTGCGGCACTGTTTGCCGTGGCGTCGGCGGTTTGTCGCACTGCGTCGGCGCGCTATGCACTCGCGGTGAGCGCGCTGGTATTGATGCTGGTGTCACCGGTCGTCACTTTTACGTGGTTACACGCGCAAGCGAATCCGGCCGTTAGTACTGGGGCGGAGGGAGCTCTGATGTGGGCGGGGACGTCCACCCAAACTGTGACCGCACTGTCGAGCTCCCGCGCCCCAGTGGCCGCCGGAACACGAAGCGAGCCTGCGACGGGGATGTTGTGGCTGGTGGAGGCGTGGTTTCTGGGCGTGCTCCTGTTGAGCTTGAGAACCGCGGGCGGACTGCTCCTGATTGAGAGGATGCGGCGCAAAGAGATCCGGCCGGTGGCTGCGAAGCTGTACGCCAGGTGCATGGCGTTGCAACGGAGAATGGGGCTCGATCGCGTCATTCGATATTGCGAATGCCATCGGCTGGATGCTCCGGCCGTGCTGGGGTGGTTCCGGCCGGTGGTGCTGCTGCCGGTGAGGGCGCTGACCGGCCTGAACGAGGAGCAAATTGAAGCGGTGATCGCGCATGAGCTGGCGCACATCCGGCGGCTCGACTGTTTCGTGAACTTGTTCCAGATTGCGACCGAGACGCTGCTGTTCTACCACCCGGCAGTTTGGTGGGTGAGCCAGCGGATTCGCGCGGAACGCGAGCACTGCTGCGACGATGAAGCGATCGCGATTTGCGGCGATGCCGTGAATTACGCGCGAGCACTGACGTTGATGGAAGAGTGGCGGACGGCTCCGGCACTGATGATGGCGGCAAATCGGAGTCCCTTGGGTGAACGTGTGTTGCGAGTGCTGGGGCTAGGCGGAGCAACGGGGAGGACACGTATGGCGGGACTGGGAGTTAGTTTTGTTTGCCTGACAGGTGCGTTGCTGGCTGGGAATGCCTTTCTTGGAGTGGCTCACGCGTCGCTGGGGGCGACCAAGACAGCAAATGTGGTTCAGGACAGCGTGATCGTTGTGAAGCCGGAGCCGCCATCGGCCAAGGATCGCCGCCCGTTAGCTCCGAAGCCAGCGCCCATTGCACCGAGCGAAATTGCTCCTGAGCCGACACCCGCGCCCGAAGCACAAAGCCAGCCCGCGCCCGCCCCGCAGTCGTCGAACGATGCCAAGAAGCAATCCTACAAGGACGGGATGGCGGCGGCAGGCGTCAAGATTGCAGACGTAGACGAACTCATTTCCTTGAAGGTGCAGGGAGTGACTCCGGAATACATCAAGGGAATGCACGAACTTGGCTTGCAACCGGACGTGGAAGAACTGATCGGGATGAAAGTGCAGGGGATCACGCCGGACTACGTCCGCGAAATGCGGAAGTTTGAACCCAAAGTAGGAGTGGGTGACTTGATCGGGATGAAAGTACAGGGCGTGACTCCAGACTACATCCGGGAACTCCGGACGACGTATCCCAACATCAATGTGGAAGACGTGATCGGCATGAAAGTGCAGGGAGTGACGCCGGAATATGTCCGCGAATTCAAGGACTTGGGGCTGCAGCCGAGCGCCGACGACTTGATCGGGTTAAAGGTGCAAGGCGTGACGCCGAGCTACGTGAAGGACATGCGGGCACTTGGACTAAAGCCCGGTACTGACGAATTGATTGGGATGAAGGTGCAGGGAGTCACGCCCGAATACGTGAAGGAGATGCAAGCGGCTGGGTTCAAGAACCTGGACTGCGACGAATTGATTGGCGCAAAAGTGCAGGGGATCACGCCGGAGTTCATCGAGAAGGCGAAGAAGCACGGGTTTCAGAATTTGACGCTGGACAAGCTGATGGCTCTGAAAAACGCAGACATTTTGTAGATTGCCCGGGAGATTCGGAGAGGAGCGCGACCCATGAATACGAAACGAATGATTGGTCTGATCCTGATCATCGTAGGGGTGATTCTAGGTGTCGCTAAGGCGCTTGGAAGCGAAACGCAGAGCGGGGACTGGACCTTACGGCGCTCCGAGATTCCAGGAAGAGTGGAGTTTTCGCTGATGGATTCCCGCGCTGGGCATCACTTTCACTCCAGTTCCGACTGGCCGGCCAGCGATTTTTCAGGGGTGGATTTTTCGAAGCCAGGGCGGCAGGAAGTTCACTTTACGATCACACGGGACGCCGGAAAATTTGAATGCGAGGGGTTCTTGCATGACGGCGAAGGCGCTGGGCTGTTTCACTTTGTAGCGGATGCGAAGTATGCGCAGGAGATGACGGCGCTCGGCTTCAGTGGGATTGATGGCGAAAAACAGTGGGCGATGGCCGTCCACGACGTGAGCTTAAAGTTCGCCCGGGACATCAAAGCGAAGAACCTGCGTGGGCTGGACACCGACAAGCTGATTGCGTTCAAGATTCACGGCGTGACGCCGGAATTCATCGACGCGATTCGTGCTGCGGGCGTGAACGAATCGGAGTGCGACAAACTGATCGCGTTTCGCATTCACGGAGTATCGCCGGAATTTGTTTCCGGGATCCGCTCGGCGGGTTTAAATGTCGTGGACAGCGACAAGCTGATCGCATTCCGCATTCACGGCGTTACACCAGAAATGATTCGGAGCGTCAAGCAGGCAGGTTACGACCCAGAACCGGACAAGCTGATCGCCATGCGAATTCATGGGGCGACGCCGGAGTGGGTCGCGGAGTTGAAGAAGGAGGGGTACGACCATGTGGATATGGACAAACTGATCGCCTTCCGGATTCATGGCGTGTCTCCGGACTTCATCGGGCAGCTTCAGAAGCTGGGATACTCGCATCCCGAGCCTGACCAACTGATTGCCATGCGGATTCATGGAGTGACACCGGAGTTTATCAGCAGCCTGCAATCACGCGGAATGAAGGACCTGAGTGTCGATAAGCTGGTCAGCATGCGGATTCACGGGATTGAGTAGCCCGGACAAACCCCAAGAGAATTTCACAAACCAGGACAGGTTCCCAGACCCTCTGTTTAAAAACTACGGTTTCGGCGGAGCAGTGGCCGAGGAGTTCTGCGGCGGCAGCAATTCGGCCAAGTGGGCTTTCAGTTGCTCAAGCACCTGCTGTTTTTCCATGGCCTGTTGAATGAGTTCATCGAGCTTCGTTTTGCCTGCGGTGTCGCGCACATGGTCTGGGTTCGAATAATACTTGTCATTCTCTAAAGACTGTTCGCGCAGAACAAGATTGAGATCGTCCAGCGCCTTCTTGACCTGGGCTTTGAGCTCGGTGACTTCTTTGGGTTCCTTCTGATCCTTGGCGTCCGCGGCAGAAGAGTTAGCGCCGGGAGCGCTGGCCGTAGCTGCCGTCGATGAGGAACTCGAAGCAGGAGCGGCAGTGGCTGCTGCGGCGTCGGGCGATCCTGGGGTTGCTGGAGTGGCCGGCGCGGCTGGCTTCAGATCTTCGTCGGTAATCACCTTCGTCGGCTTGGCGGGTGGTTTCTTCTGGTCGCGAGCGCGGCGGGCCGCGTCAGCAACGGACTGACTGTCCTGCGACTGAGCGAGCGCAGCGGCAGGAAGCAGCGATGCCGCTAAGACGACAGGAAGTGCAAGGCGCGAGATGATGAAGCGCAGCATAGTACTACTCCTTGAGGCATTCTCAGCTGGGACTAATTTCAACATACGCCCGCAAGAGTGGAATGACAATCCCCGCTGGCAAACCAGTACGAATGAGCTAACGGCGAAGCTAATCCTGCCAAATTCAGCGGCCCGTCGCAGCGGGTTCGGGAGCAGAAACGTCACGGAAGGAAAAGTGGGTTTGCAAGTTTTTCACCGGCTGCCCGCTGGTTTCCGCGTATGGGTAGATAAAGTAGTTTAGGGGATCGCCCTTTTGGTCTGGTGATAGACGAATGTCGCGTCCGTAAGTGAAAAAAACGCGGTTGGTGTCGTGCGCGCCGAAAAAGTAGTCGCGCTTGGCGGCATTCTTCCATGCTTCGGAAGCATCCACGGGAACCCAGCCGACTCCTGACAGATAAAATTCGGCCCAGCAATGGTAACCGGGGATGTCGCCTTCGGTTTTGCCTTCAGGAAGCGGAAAACCGATCTCGAATCGAGCGGGAATGCCTGAAGAACGCATCATGCCGATGAAGAGCGAATGAAAATCGGTGCAATTGCCGCGCTTTGCCGTACAGGCCCAAATAGCGTCGCCGCGGCCCCAGCCTTCGCCGGATTTGTCATAGCGCATGGTGGCCAGGACATAGTCGTAGATGTGGCGGGCCTTTTGGATGGGCGTGGTATCGCCCGAGGTGTGCTCTTTGGCCAGCTCGGCGATCGTGCCGTTGAGAGGAACGAGCTTGTCAGGCTCGAGATACCGTTTCAAAGTTGGATCGGTGGACGCCAAGGCGGAAGCTTTTTGAAGCGCGACACCATCCACTGCAACCTTATGCTCGCGCCGAACGGCCGTGAAGCGAAGCGTAACATCAAAGCCGGCGGCCGATTGTTCCGCAGTCGGCTTGAACATGGCGAACTTATTACCGTACTCGGCTTCGCGGCCTTGGGCATACCAGACAGGGCTATCGATGTGCAAGCTGTGAACCTCCTGGTAGGCATCGGCCTGTGGCAGGGGAATCCACAGGCGAGTGGGAGCGGCGGCATCCGAGTTGGGGGGAACGCGTACCTGATAGGTGAATTCGAACGAACGAGTCGGCACTATCGCTCCAGCCGTTTCCACGCCTGTGGCGCGGCGTGCGTTGACGGCTACCACGGCAACGAGACTGAATAAGAAAACGGAGGAAACCAGTAGTCGGAGGCGGGTCATGGAAGGACTCCTATATGGAGAGTGTGGCGCGAAAGCCGATTATACTGAATTGAGAAATAAATTGCAGGTTCATGGCAGCGGGGAGAGGATGAATTGCGGAAATTTGAGATATTGCTTCTGCTTGCGCTGGCGATACTAGCGGGAGCGAGCAAGGTCAGCGCACAAGCGACGGCGATCCAAACGCAAGCGCCTTCACCAGCCGTCGTCCCGGCTGCTGGTGCGAGTCAGATAAAGCTGCAGACGCGCGAGCACCGCTTCTGGGACAAGCAGAATGACTGGTGGTTTGCAGGAGTCGGGGCGGCGCGGACATTTGATTATTTTTCGACGTTGAACCTGCGGAGGCGTGGAGATAACGAAGTGCTTCTGACCAACGACATCGTGGACAATCACGCTGCGTTCGCGGCGATCGAGGCCGCGGGAGCGGGAGCCTCCATCGGGGCGTCATACTTATTTCACCGCTATGGCCATCACAAGCTGGAACGCTGGACTTCGTATGTACATTTCGGATTGACGACCACGGGCGCGGTGCGCAACTACTGTCTGAAAACGGCACACCCCAAAACGACTCCATAGCCACATGCATTGCGCGCAATGAGGAAACCCTGTCAATTTCCCGCCGTCTAAATCAATGTGATGAAATCTTGCAGTTCGAATTGCGGTGCGGCATACTCGCGGCCCGTGCCTGCCTTGGTGGAGCAGGCGCGCGATTTAATGGGGAGAAACTCGCGAGGTGGCTCTATGGGACGGTGGCTGGCTCTTCACCGTTTCGCATTGATTTTTTGGGGTGTTTTCCTATTTGTTGTGGCGCCGCGGGGTGCAGCGGGCCCGTTGCCACCAGCGCATGCAGAAAAGCCCGCAACGCCAGCATCGCCGCAACAAAACGGCGCCTCGCAAACGGCCACCTCAGAAACAAAAACTTCGGAACAAACCAAGACGGAACAGTACACGCTTTCACACGAGCGGCAAGCGAAAGCGGTGGCGTATTCGCGCGCAGGGTACACGCTTTACTTTATTTCTTATTTTCTTGGCGGGCTTTTTCTTTTCCTGATACTCCGGCTGGGCGGGGCTGCAAAGTTTCGCGACGTGGCTGAAAGAGTAAGCGACAAGAAATGGGTACAAGGATTCGTGTTTGTCCCCCTGCTTTTTCTGACTCTCGACGTCCTGGATCTGCCAGTGAGTTTGTACTGGCATTCACTCTCCTTGCACTACCAGCAATCGGTCCAAAGTTGGGGCCCGTGGTTCTGGGATTGGACCAAGGGCGAGCTTATCAACGTTGGATTTGGAATCGTCCTGGTCCTCATCCTGTTTGCAGTAATGCGGCGCAGCCCGCGGCGCTGGTGGTTGTACTTCTGGTTTCCGGCAGTTTTGATTCTCCTTGGCGTGATGGTGATCGCGCCGCTGGTGATCGATCCTCTTTTTAACAAATTCGAGCCGTTGAGCAATCAGCATCCTGACCTGGTCGTGTCCATTCAGAAGCTCGCAAATCACGCGGGCGTTCCCATTTCACCGGACCGAATGTTCCTGATGGCGGCGAGCCAGAAGACGAACGCTATCAACGCTTATGTTACCGGACTGGGAGCATCAAAGCGGGTCGTCGTCTGGGATACGCTGTTACAAAAGACTACGAACGAAGAGTCGCTGTTTATCGTCGGACACGAACTCGGACATTACGTCCTCGGCCATCTCTGGCAAGGATTTTTGTTCGGCGCGGCCGGATTGTTGATGGCGCTTTACTTGATGTTTCGAGGCTTGCACTGGGCGATGGACCGGTGGGCGCGGGATTGGAAGCTCAACGGCCAAGAAGATTGGGCTTCGCTCGCGGTGCTGCTCTTGCTACTGCAAGTGCTGTTGTTCGTTTCTTCGCCGGTTATCAGCGGCTACAGCCGGATGCAGGAACATGCGGCGGACGTCTACGGATTGGAAGTCATCCACGGGATGATCCCGAATTCGGAGGAAGTTGCTGCACACTCATTTCAGGTGCTTGGCGAGATCGATTTATCGGATCCCAACCCGCCGCCGTTTATCACTTTCTGGCTCTATTCCCATCCGCCGCTGGCGGAACGCCTGGTGTTTGCTCACAGTTACGATCCGTGGTCAAAAGGGAAATCACCGAAGTACGTGAAATAGCGCGAGAAGCCGGTTCCCGGATTTTATGAAGCAGAGCGCGCTGGTGCGTGCTTGCGGGCGAACGCCGCTACTTTGCTGCGGTTGCCGCAAACGGCCATGGAACACCAGCGGCGGCGGCGCGTGCGCGAATCGTCATAGAAGAAAAGACCACACTGCGTATTGGCACAAAGCCGGAGACGCGCCTGTGGTCCTTCGGCGATAATTTCGGCACCGGAGCGAGCTATCGCGGCGAGCAACCAGTCGAGGCCTCCTTCACGCGCGACGAACTCGATTTTCCAGATGCCATCCTGGCCAACCAGCTCGTCATGCCCTTCGGTGATGCGGAGGATTTCGTTTACCGGCTCGATCCATTCTCCGGCCATTCGTTGCTTTCGGAGCATCGCCGAGAAGGCCTTTCGCAAGGCTACATGGAGCCGGCGGGCCCTCGAGAGAAGAGACTCGGCAGTTTGAGGGTCGATTTGGGTAAGGCTGAGCAGTTGGGCGCCGCGCTCCGTGGAGACAATGTTGGTTGAGTTCAGAAAGTGGATCAGGCGTTCCCAGGAGAGTTCGGCGCTTACGGGAACGGCATTGACAAAATCGACGGATAGCCGCCCACCAAGCATGGGCAGTTGTGAAACGGATTTTGGCATCTGCGGAACCTCTAGTCAAGGCAAGGAAAGACCATAAACCTGCTTGGCATCCAATAACCGGTAAAGACTACCATAATGGTTATTGCGATGAAAGCTTCTCTTGCCCCTTGTTTTGCGGTAACTCTCGGTCGAAAATGCAATCCAATGTTTGGCAGGTGGAAAAGATGAGTCTGAAACACTGGTTGGCAAGTTTAATCCTTTTCGCTGCTCTGGTATCGGCTACGGCCTTGACTCGAGCACATGGACCGATGGCGGCAGAAACGCCGCAGACTTTTACACCCGTGGTTGTGGAATTGTTCACTTCGGAGGGCTGCTCCAGCTGTCCCCCGGCTGATGCGTTGCTGGCGCGACTGGACGGAGCCCAGCTAAAAGGGAACGTACAGCTGATCGCGCTGGAAGAGCACGTTGATTACTGGAACGATGGAGGCTGGGTGGATCCTTTCTCATCGCGAGAATGGACTTCGCGACAATATGATTATGCGGCGACCCTTAAGAACGGCAACCCTTACACACCGCAGATGGTCGTGGACGGAACGATAGAGTTCGTGGGCAACCACCCGGACAAAGCTCATGATGCGATTCTGAAAGCCGCAAGCAAAACAAAAACCACTGCAACGCTAACGCTGGGCAGCGCAACCGGAACGGGCAAGGAAAACATTTCCGTGAAGGTTGGCAAGCTGGAAGGAACGACTCAAGGTGATACTGCCGAAGTGTGGCTGGCCATCACGGAAACTGGATTGCACTCTTCAGTGACGCGGGGCGAAAACGCGGGCGAAGAACTCCATCATGCCGCCATTGTGAGATCCATGCGCAAGATCGGCGAAGCAAGAGGCGATGGCGACACATCTTTTGCGGGAAACGCCAGCGTTCCTCTGAAGAAAGAATGGAAGCACGAGAACTTGAGAGCCGTGCTTTTCGTGCAGGAGAAAAAGAGCCGGCGGATTCTTGGAGCGGCGGAAATCCGCATCGCGGGGTAGCGTTTCGAGGCGGCTCGAATATTTTGTCTTTTCGTAGCGCAGAGTATTTGGTTCATCGAAACAGCTCATCTCAGGTACTATCAACCCAGACGGAGAATCAAGAAATCCAACCGAAAGTTGTCCTTCGATAGAAGGTGCTAGTCCGAGGCGCGTCAATCTGCTTCAATCGCGCCAACTGGTTCTCCTAAAAAGAGTTGTGGCCGCAGCAATTCGTTTTCGAGGTGAATATTGAAACTGGATCCGTCTAGTGGCTCTCCCTCGACACCGCCAGAGCTAGCCCGTCCCCCGCAGGGCCTCCTCGAGAGGGTTTTTCTGAGTGACGACGAACTGCGGACAATTTGGAGGGTACTGCTCTATGCTTTGTTCTGGATCACGTTCTCCTTTGGACTCGATTTGCTGGCCATCGAATTGTTCGGTTTTCCTCCAACTTCCATTTCCGTGCAAAGAGTTTTGCGTGAGGATGTTCTAAGCTTCCTGGCTGCATTCGGCGCGGCCCTGGCGATGGCCAAACTCGAACGGCGCGACGTAGACGTCTATGGGTTACCTCGCAAGCGTGCGTTTGGAAAACTGTTCTGGCAGGGATGCTTCCTGGGCTTGGTGGAAGTTAGTGTGCTGCTCGGTTCGATTGCAGCGTTGGGCGGATATTCGTTCGGCTCCGTTGCTTTGCATGGCCAGGAAATAGCCCGCTGGGGCGGGCTTTGGTTCGTGGCCTTTGTCGCTGTTGGCCTTTCGGAAGAGTTCCTGTTCCGAGGCTACACGCAATACACTCTGGCGCGAGGAATTGGATTCTGGCCGGCGGCGATTCTTCTTTCGGTTTTGTTTGGCGCCGGGCATCTCTGGAATCCCGGCGAGAGTTACGTGGGAGCCGCGGGAGTGACCGCCACTGGGCTAGTCTTCGCCTTCACTTTGCGACGGACCGGAAATCTGTGGCTCGCGGTGGGTTGGCACGCCGCTTTTGATTTTGGAGAGACCTTTCTCTACTCCGTTCCTGATAGCGGCATGCTTTTTGAGCATCATCTCTCTAACGCGAGCCTGCACGGCGCAACGTGGCTGACCGGTGGAACGGTGGGGCCGGAAGGCAGTGTCTTCAGCTTCCTAACCATGGGAATTATGGCTATGGCCGTTCATTTTCTTTTCCCCGGGAAAGGGATAGTGGAAGAGACGAAGCAGGAGGGGGTACCCCCGGGCATTTTGCATGAATAGCAAAAGAAAAGACTTAGGGAATTTGCATTTCGTAATCGATTGATTCTAAAGGGTCGCTCTCTTCGTTTGGTTTGCTCGCAGATGGTTGGGAAAGCGGTCAAGAAACGTAGTTATCTACAAAAATAACTATACCACAGATTAAGGGAGAGTCAAGAGCAATTTGGACTTTTGGGAGATCTTCGAAAAAATCAGTGAACAAGTTCTGAAGCTAACACCAGGCGGATACCTTGTGATTGTGCCTCAGGCAAAACCTCGCGGAGGGCCTGGAGTGTTGCGGGATGCGGATGGCCGATCGCTATAGCCTCGCCTTTTTCGCGGGCGCCGCGGAGGGCAATTTCGAGTTGTTTACGGACCGCGGCTACATTGGCTACGTCGTCTAGGAAGGGGACGTTACGGAAAGCAGAGGGAACGCCAAAATCCTGCGCTGTGTCGTAGGCCACCGTGGCGGCAGTTGTGCGGCTATCGACATAGAAGAGGTGGTGGTCGCGCAAGACGGGCATCAGCTCATCCATCAGCGTCGCGTCAGCGGTTGCTTGTGATCCCTGATGATTGTTAACGCCGACGGCATCCGGAACATTTTGCAGGAATTGATCTACAACCTGGGTAACTTCCTGCGCCGGCATGCCTGGATGGAGTTCCTGCGCTTCAGGTGTCTCGTTTGCAACGGATTGCATGGGGAGATGAAGCATTACCTGGAGTCCACGCCGATGCGCTTCCCACGCGATTTCCACTGAGTGTTCGTGATTGGGCAAAACAGAGACTGTGAGGGGGTAGCCCAACGCAAAGACAGCATCGGCTGCTGCGCGGTCACTGCCGAGATCGTCGATGATGATCGCAAGCCGAGCGCTTCCATCGGTTCCACTTGATTTCTTGACCGCAACACTTGAGGCGAGTGGCGAGCGCGTCGCGATCTCTATTTCCAGGACCGGCATGCCTGCCCGTCGAAGCTTGAATTGAAGGAGATCCCCGGTTTGAACCGGAGCATCCTGCGTCAGATGATCTCGAGTGGCAGCCGAATTGAGACTCTGCAGGAGCTTTGCCATTGCAGCGCGGTTTGCGTCCGCTGACGATGCATTCTTAAGGACGATCCGAAGGTAGCCTGTGTTTCCGGAGGATACGCTGGATATGCCTTGCCGAAATTTGATGGCGGTTCCCGGCGGAACCGCGGAAGACGCAGCGGCAGCGAGGTCGCGAGTGAGTTGGTGAACTTGCCCTGGTGTCAGCCGGTTCTCATTGTTTTTCTTGCAGCCAGCGGAAAGGATTGCGATCAGGGCCCAGATTCCGAGAAAAGCAAACTTTGTTGCAGCAAGTTTCTTGCTAAGAGAAGAATGGGATCTTGAATGAAGTGAGTCAGGCCACCGTTCCACGGAATCCTAGGCAGCCTTTTTCGCGGGAGCCTTCAGCAAGTCGAGAGCGCGGTGAAAGATGGGATCTTCCGGAGAAAGCGGCCGAGGACCCAGTCCAGGTTCTTTTTGCCCTTCCGCCGGAGTTGGTGCTGCTTCTTCATCCGGTGTATCGGAATCATCTTCCGGAACGGCGCGTACTACTTCCGTGGGAGTCACGCCCTCTTCAACGATCGATTTACCGCCGGGATTATAGTAGTTCGCGACGGTGAGGATGAGTGCGGCACCGTCGTCCAAAGTAATCAGCTTCTGCTCGGATGCCAGGCCAAAAGTGCGCTCGCCAACCACGTCGCCACGATGATTCGCGCCGATGGCGGAAGCCAGCACTTCCGCGGCTCCCGAAGTAGTTGCGTCAATCAAGACGGACACAGGATTCTTCCAAATGACTTGCTTGGGCTCAGCCGAAAAGACTTGCGCTGATACGGTCTGTCCCCGGAGGGTAGTCAGGATA
The DNA here is from genome assembly GCA_035279725.1 of Candidatus Acidiferrum sp. Classification (GTDB taxonomy): domain Bacteria; phylum Acidobacteriota; class Terriglobia; order Acidiferrales; family UBA7541; genus Acidiferrum. Next base: position 165,139 of record DATEHF010000005.1, on the reverse strand, counting down.
CCCGAAGGAACGAACAGTCGAGCAATCGAGATCGCTTCGGAAACCTGCCCGCGGCCGCATTCCCGCACATCCAGAATCACCTTGTGAGTGCCCTGTTTTTCCGCTTCAAGCAGGCGGTTGCGAATTTCGTCCGCACGCCCTGCGTCGAGAGAGGGGATACGAAGCACCAAAATGTCAGGATCCGCTTTCTGGGCGATGATCTTCGGTGTAGCCAACTTTTCGCGAACGATATCGACCTCCTCCGGTGTTGCCTTGCCGCGGCGAATCACTCCAACTTTGACGCCCGTGCCAGGCAGGCCGTTCAAAAGATTCAGGGCCTGGCCCACGGACATATCGCGAGTCGTGAACCCGCTGATAGACTCAAAAATATCGCCGCTACGGATTCCGCCTTTGGTGCCGGGGCTATCTGGCAGAACGGATAAAACGATGACGTAGCCGTAGCGCTTGCTGAGTGTTAGGCCAGTCTCGGCCGTTCCGGCATTGGCCAGCTTCTTCTTGTACTCGTCGTACTCGCGGGGCGTTAGGTAACTGGATTGCGGATCGAGCGATTCGAGCATCCCATGCAAGGAACCAGCCGTCACTGTGCGCATATTGGGGTCATCGACGTAGTCCGATTGCACCTTCTGCAAGACCTCGCCGTAGACCGTGAGCGACTTGTAGGCTTTTTCGTCCGGCGTGCGCCCAAGGACGTGCCCGATGCCTGCGTAGCCAAAGATCGCCGCTGATAAGAAGAGAATCCCGATACGAGCCGATCGACTCATGCCCCCACCCTTCCACAAGAAAGCTGCAAACCAAAATTATACCACCGTCAAAGAGTGGGACGCGCCGATAATCGAAAAGGAAGCCTTAAGAGGCAGGGTGGGAAGCCAAGGCATAGCTCTTCCCGAAATGAGACACGCCGGAATCGCAAAACGTTGTGCAAAAACCACACTAGTTGGCGATTGGGCACAATCGGTTCCTCTAACCTACTGATAATAAAGTACAAAAGAGGAGGTCGTTGGCAGACAACATGCTGATATCATAGTTGGGGCATGTTCCAAACAACAATTGCAAGAGCTTCGAGCGCTGAGGGTGTGGGTCTCCACACCGGAGTCTACGGGCACGTCCGCTTGGTGCCTGCTCCTGCCGAGACCGGTATCGTGTTTCGCCGCGTCGATTTGGACAATTTTCCGATTGAGGCACAAGGGCACAACGTAGCGCGTGTCAGCTATGCCACGAGCCTGATGAAACAGGGCGTTTTGCTCTCCACCACCGAACATTTGCTTGCCGCCATCTATTCTTGCGGCATCGACAACATTTACATCGACATTGATTCCATCGAAATTCCGATTCTGGACGGCTCGGCAGAACCGTTCATGCAAATGCTGGAACAGTCGGGCATTCGCAAGCTACGCCGGAAACGGCGCTATCTGAGAATCCTGAAACCGTTGGAGGTAGTCGAAGGAGACCGCCGCATCGGCATCTATCCTGCCGATGAATTTCGTGTGCGGTGCTATGTGGATTTTCCGCACCCGCTGGTGGGTCAGCAGGAGGTTGAAATGCTTGTGGGACCGGACACGTTCCGGCATCTTTTGGCAAGGGCGCGAACCTTTTGTTTTGAACGCGACATCGAGCCGCTCAAGGCCATGGGCCTGATTCGGGGTGGATCGCTCGAAAATGCCATCGTGCTTACCAACGACGGCGTCATGAATGGGCCGTTGCGGTTCCCCGACGAGTTTGGACGGCATAAAGCCCTGGACCTGATCGGCGACCTCGCGCTTGCAGGTTTGCCGCTACTTGCGCGTGTCGAGGCGCATAAGGCCGGCCACGCACTCCATACCCAGCTGGTCAGCCGCTTGCTGGACGATCCCTCGCTTTGGACCATTACGACGGGCGAGGCCGTCCGTGCCGAAAATGATGCTTACCTGACCGTGCTTTCCCCTGCTCCAGCCACTGATTAACTTTGCGCTCCGAGCTCAACTAATGAGGAATCGCTGGAACCGGCGGGCTCTTTGAGTCGGCCCCGCCGAACAGATTGAAGCGGATTATCCTCGTTTCGTCCGTATAGAAATGGCGTGCTCCCGTCGCCCCTGGCATCACTGGGTCCGCTGCCAAGCCATATTTCGAAATATGCCCCGCTGAGTCGTATTGCATCGGTATGTAAGAGAATTGGTAGCCCCATTTCATTGGAAGAGTGCCTGCTTTGGGGAGGTATTTCTGGCCGCTCTGGGCTTGGGGGCAAGTAAGCGGTTGCGAGTCTTCCAAAACAATGTATGTCGAGTCAGGGGGATACCCCTGCTTTGGGCATTGCTCCGCGTAATTGTCGAGGGCTTCGTTATAGGATCTCAGCAAGGCCACGGTGGATGCCTCATTCGCGCTCATTTTGGCGCGCAACAAATTCGGGATGACGATGGCAGCGATGATCAGGATAGGTATAAACGACAAGCCGGCATAGCCGAGTACGAGGCCGGCAATGGCCATGCCTTTTCCGCTGAGGCGCCCTGCACTCCGCCTGATCTCCGACAGGGACAGATGACCCATGATTACGGCTAAGACAGCCGATGGCGGGAAGAAGAATAGGAATCCGCAGACTAGGCTGCCGATGGCCTTGCCGCTTGTTTCGGAGGCGGTGCCCATGGCAGGGATCCAAGGCAGATTCGCCCTGCAGTATGGGCAGGCCGGCGCGTCATCTCCAATGGTTTGACTACAGTATGGACATAGCCGCATGGATGACCTCTCAATTGCGGGTTACTGACGGGTAATGAACCCTAAGGGCAACAGAATATAGAGGAGGAAATGGATTACGTCCAGAGCACAATCCGGCGCTTCTCTGGCGGGGAATGATTGTCAAAGGAGAAGGGTAGGGCGAGAATGTGGAAGCCATGTCCAACAATGATTTAGCAATTGTGGTCCTTGCCGCGGGCAAAGGCACGCGGCTCAAGTCCAACTTGGCCAAGGTGCTGCACCGGGCCGGTGGGCGCACGCTCGTCGAACACATTGTGCGCGCTTGCGAACCGCTCAAGCCTCGCGAAACCGTTGTTGTCGTAGGACATCAAGCAGAGCAGGTTGCCGCCGTGGTCGAACCGCTCGCGGCCGTAACCGTCATGCAGCAGCCGCAAAATGGCACGGGGCACGCTCTGCAAGTCGCGAAGCGGGCTCTGGGCCGGGCCAAGTTTGCGGTTGTGCTTCCAGGTGATGCGCCGCTCGTGCGTACGGAAACGTTAAAGGCGCTGATTGCTGCTCATCACAACGGAAATGCGGCAGCCACGATTCTCTCCGCGGTACTTGCGGATCCTTCCGGCTATGGCCGCGTCGTGCGCAAAACCGAGACGGCAGTATCCGCTATTGTGGAAGAGTCGCAATTGACGGACGAACAGCGCGAGATCAACGAAATCAATTCCGCGATTTATTGCTTCACGCTGGAGAAACTCTGGCCCGCGCTGGCGCAGGTGAAGCCGAACAACAAGCACCGCGAGTTGTATTTGACGGACGCCATTGCCGTGCTGAATTCCAAGGGCGAGACCGTGCTTGCCCAGGTGGCCGGCGATTCACGCGAAGTCTTGGGTTGCAACACCCGATTGGACCTTGCGGAAGTCGACCGCCTATTCCGTGAACGAAAGCGCAACTCGTTGATGGATGACGGCGTCACCATGCAGTTGCCGGAAACTGTGCTGATCGATCCAGAAGTGACAGCGGGCGAAGACACCGTAATCGAAGCTGGCGTTCAACTGCTGGGGAAAACGAAAATCGGGATGCGCTGCACGATTCGAACAGGCAGCGTCCTGACCGACGCAATCCTTGGTGATGACGTAACCGTCGAGCCGCATTGCGTGGTGGCGCAGAGCCGCCTCGACGACGGAGTCATCATCGGTCCCTTTGCGCGTTTGCGGCCGGACAACCATCTGAAAGCGGGCGCACGCATCGGGAATTTCGTCGAACTGAAGAAAAGCACGATCGGCGAAGGCACCAAGGCCATGCACCTCTCGTACCTCGGCGATGCGAAGATCGGAGCGAAGAGCAATATCGGCGCCGGCACGATCACCTGCAATTACGACGGTTTCCACAAGTACTCGACGTCGATTGGGAACAAGGTTTTCATTGGAAGCGATACAGCTCTAGTTGCACCCGTGCGAGTGGGGGACGGTGCGTACGTTGCCGCTGGTTCAACCATCACGGAAAATGTGCCATCAGATGGACTAGGAATTGCGCGCGGGCGGCAGGTCAATAAACCGGGCTGGGCCGCCAAGAAACGCCGCGAATTGGCCGCCTCGGAAAAGCCACGAAAATCTCCGCGAAGCGCCAAGCGAAAGCTGCGCCGCATGCCGAAGAAGCGCAAGCGCCGCCAGAAGTGAAGGCCGCTCGATTGCCATCGCTTGAGGTGTTTGCATGGCCGAACCACAGACTAGAGCATCTGCAAAGTGCAAGTCGATTTGTCCACATTTCGTCGTGCCCGATGTCGTCGTCTCGGCGGAATACTATCGTGACGTCCTAGGCTTCAAGATCATGGGCTATTGGTTCGATCCGCCGGTGTTCGCCATCGTCGCGCGTGATAACGTTGAAATTCAACTGGGAAAGTCCGATGGCGGAGCTCCTCCCTCGCCCAATAGTGTGCGCCGCGAAGAGAGCTTGGACGCTTACATTTGGGTAGATGATGTCGATGCCCTATGCGCAGAATTGCAAGAGCGCCGTGCCAAAATTCTCGAACCTCCCACGCTTCGTGTCTACAAATGTTATGAAATGATGATCGAGGACAACTGCGGCTTCCGCCTTTGTTTCTCGATGGACACCAGTTCGCTGGCCAGTTGAGATTCGTATATGCACTCACCCGCAGGAAAAACGCTTGGCACTCTTTGAGTTATTTGGTTGGCTCAAGTATTTCCGCGAGCAGAGACTTGCGGAGAACCTTACCCAGAAAGAACTCCTTAAAAAGGAGCTTTTGTTGATCGCCTATGCAATTCTCGGCATCTTTGTTCTCATCGGCTTCCTTTTTGCTCTCGTTTGGATCTTCGGTAGATAGTTTGCTGCTTTTGTCCGGCTCCAATCTCAATAGGTCAACATGCATTCGAAGGCCGCGCGTGTGCTAAAATAAAAGCTCCCGCAATCCTACAGGGGGCTGGCACCACATGAAATTTGGAGTCGTCGTTTTCCCCGGTTCCAATTGCGACCACGACGCGTTTTACGCCATCGACAACATCCTGAAGAAGCCGGTCGAATTCATCTGGCACCAATCCGAGGATCTCGCGAATTCCGACGCCGTCATCCTGCCCGGCGGGTTTTCCTACGGCGACTATTTGCGCACCGGCGCCATCGCGCGCTTTTCCCCGGTGATGAAGTCCGTCGAGAAATTCGCCAAGAGCGGCGGCACGGTCCTCGGCATCTGCAACGGTTTCCAGATTCTTTGCGAAGCGGGCCTTCTTCCCGGCGCGATGATGCGCAATAGCGGGCTGCGATTTATCTGCCGCCACGTCTACATCCGCGTCGAACAAACGGACACGGCGTTCACCAACGCCGCGCACGGAGGCCAGATCCTCAAAATTCCCATCGCGCATTCCGACGGCAGCTACACTTGCAATGAAGCCACGCTCACGGAACTCGAGAAAAATCGCCAGGTTATTTTCCGCTATACCACTCCGGACGGCTCGGACGACAACGCCGGCAATCCCAACGGGGCAATTCGCAATATCGCCGGAGTCTGCAACCGCGAGCGCAACGTCGCTGGCCTCATGCCGCATCCCGAACGCGCTGTGGAATCCGCTCTAGGGTCTTCCGACGGGCTGGTCATTTTGCGCTCCATGGTCGAAGCACTCGTCGGAACCGCGAAGGCGACGGCTTGATGGCAACTGCAGTCACGGAGATCAAAGTAACTCCCGAAATTGCCGCCGAACACGGCGTGACGCGCGAGGAATACGCACGCATCCAGCAAATCCTCGGCCGCGATCCGAACATCACCGAACTCGGCATTTTCAGCGTGATGTGGAGCGAGCACTGCTCCTACAAATCGAGCAAAGTCCACCTGAAGCGGCTGCCCACACGCGGAAAACTCGTCGTGCAAGGCCCGGGCGAAAACGCCGGGGTTGTGGATATCGGTGACGGCCTTGTCGCTGCCTTCAAAATCGAATCGCACAACCATCCGAGTTACGTCGAACCATTTCAGGGCGCAACCACCGGCGTCGGCGGAATCCTTCGCGACATTTTCACCATGGGCGCGCGCCCCATTGCCATCCTCGATTCCCTTCGCTTCGGTGAAATTGCGCCCGGCAAGAATACGTCTCCGGAAGAAGCCGCGAAGAATCGGCGCATCCTCGACGGCGTAGTCCGCGGAGTCGGCAGTTATGGAAACTGTTTCGGCGTTCCCACCGTTGGCGGTGAAGTCGGCTTCGAGCCGTGCTATTCGCAAAATCCGTTGGTCAACGCCCTCGCTCTTGGCATTGCCAAAAAGGAAGAAATTTTTCTCGCCAAGGCCAAAGGTATCGGCAATCCCGTGATCTACGTCGGCGCAAGAACCGGCCGCGACGGAATTCACGGCGCGTCGCTGCTGGCCTCCGCCGAATTCACCGAAGAGTCGAAGCAGAAGCGTCCAAACGTGCAAGTCGGCGATCCATTTATGGAGAAGCTGCTCCTCGAAGCCTGTCTCGAAGCCATGCAGACCGGCGCGGTCGTCGCGATTCAGGACATGGGCGCCGCCGGCCTCACCTGCTCCACCATGGAAATGGCTTCGCGCGGCGGCACGGGCATCGAAATCCATCTTGCGAAAGTTCCTCAGCGCGAAACCGGCATGACGCCGTACGAAATCATGCTCAGCGAGTCACAGGAGCGCATGCTGCTTGTTGCCGAAAAGGGCCGCGAGCACGAAGTCCTCGCCGTTTTCAAAAAGTGGGGCCTCGACGCGGTCGTCGTTGGCACGGTCACCGAAGGCGGCATCGCCCGCATCAATAACAACGGACGCGTCGCCGCGGAAATCCCTGCTCATCCGCTCGCAGAAGAAGGGCCCGTTTACCATCGTCCCATTGCCGCACCCGCGCCGCGCGTCGAAACGGAAAAAGATTGGTTCGCCTTCGCACCGGAAGGCACAGATCTCACGGCAAATTTAATGAAGCTGCTGTCGTCGCCCGCGATTGCGTCCAAGCGCTGGATCACCGAGCAGTACGACACCAGCGTACGCACGAATACTCTAGCCGGCCCCGGCGCCAGCGATGCCGCCGTCGTGCGCATCAAGGATCCGCAGACTGGCGAAGTAAAGCGCGCCCTCGCGCTCTCCACCGACGGCAACGGCCGCTGGTGCCAATTGAATCCGCGCGTCGGCGCGATGCACGCAGTCGCCGAAGCAGCCCGCAACGTGGCCGCCAGCGGCGCGCGTCCGATCGCCGCCACGAATTGCCTCAACTTCGGCAGCCCCGAAAAGCCTGAAGTGATGTGGCAATTCAGCGAAACCATCGACGGCCTCGCCGAAGCCTGCACCGCCCTCGGTACTCCCATCACCGGCGGCAACGTCAGCTTTTACAACGAAACTCTCGGTAGATCCATTTATCCAACGCCCGTCATCGGCGTCCTCGGCATTCTCGACGACGCCTCTCGCGTCTTGAAAATCGCCTTCCGCAACGAAGGCGACATCATCCTGCTGCTAGATGGTTTTAGCGTAGGGGCGACCCTTGGGTCGCCCGCTGCAAATGGTGCCGTGGCCTCAGCGGGCGGGGCAAGCCCCGCCCCTACAATGGAGCTCGCGCGCGAATTCTCCTCCTCCGAATACTCCAAGACCATCGCCAGCATCGTCGCCGGCGAACCACCCGCCATCGACCTCCCCGCCGAAAAACGTCTCCAGGATTGCCTAATCGCCCTAGCCGCCGAAGGCGCCGTGCAGTCCTCTCACGACATCTCCGACGGCGGCCTAGCCGTCACTCTTGCCGAATCCTGTTTCGCCTCCATGACCACTCGACCCAACGATTGTCATCCCGAATCCCCGCGCCTTTTGCGGGGTGAGGGATCTGCTTTTTCCTCCCTCGGCACAACCGCAAATCTGCCAGACGATTCTCTCCCCGCCGAATCCGCCCTTTTCAACGAACGCGGCGCTCGCGCCATCGTCTCCGTCACTCCATCAAGACTTGCCGCGGTTCTCAATACTGCGAGACAATACAACGTAGCGGCGCGCGAGCTCGGCCAGGTCACCCGCGACGGTTCGTTCCGCATCGCACATAAGGGGCGCGCGGTGATCGATAGTTCCGTTGAATCACTCCGCGACGCCTGGGCCAATTCGCTCGACCGAACTTTGGCGGCAAATCAATGATTTTGGTAAGACTCAGCCGATGGCTTTTGTTTGTCACCTGTTTGTTTGAGGGCTCGTTTTTCTTTCTGATTACGTATGCGATATTTCGTTTCGAAATGGTTTTCAAAGCTCAGTGGCTTAGATCTAATTTAGTTTCTACAGTCGAGTTTATGTGTATTGGCATTCTTTTCTTCTGTGTCGCATACCTTATTTTTAAGCGGCGACGTTGGGCTAGGTATTTGGCCGCGCCTCTTTTCTTAGGTGAACTGATCTGGATTTTCGTAGACACATTCTCCGACGTTCCCCCTGAGTGGGATAAGTTAGCTTGGGCCGCACCTCTAGCTGTTTCAAGTGCATGTTTATTGTATGCCTGGTCGAAGCGAGAGCTTTGGAACCTGAAGGAAGTATCTTGAAAGCCATATCCACCATCCTCGACGATCATTTTCACGACGAGTGTGGTGTCTTCGGTGTGTTCGGCCACCCCGAAGCCGCTAATCTCGCCTACCTTGGCCTCTACGCCCTGCAACATCGCGGCCAGGAATCCGCCGGCATTGTCTCCAGCGACGGCAAAGAACTGTACGTCCACCGTGCCATGGGTGAAGTCGAAGAAATTTTCCAGCCCAGCGTGCTCGCACAACTCCCCGGCAGCCTAGCCATCGGCCACACGCGCTACTCCACGGCTGGCGACAAAGCTCTTCTCAACGCCCAGCCCATCATGATCGATTGCAACAAGGGCAAAGTCGCGCTCGGCCACAATGGCAACCTCACCAACGCCGCCGAGTGGCGCCGCCGCCTCGAGCATCGCGGCTCCATCTTCCAGACCAACAGCGACACCGAAGTCATCGTCCATCTCATCGCGCGCTCGCAAGCGCGCAATCTTTCCGGCGCGATCGGTGACGCCCTCAATCAAGTCGAAGGCGCCTACTCGCTGCTCGTCCTGACGCAAGACGAACTCTACGCCGTGCGCGATCCCCGTGGCTTCCGCCCGCTCGTTCTGGGCAAACTCACCACGCCAGGTGGCTTCGATTCCTGGCTCGTCGCTTCCGAAACCTGCGCCTTCGACCTTCTCAATGCGCAATACATCCGCGAGATCGAACCCGGCGAAATGGTGCGCATCTCCAAATGCGGCATCGAGTCCGTCCACTTCGCGCCCGAAAAGCCGCTCCAGCAGTGCATTTTCGAGCACGTCTATTTCTCGCGCCCCGACAGCATCATTTTCGGCCGCTCCGTGAACGAAAGCCGCGAAATGCTCGGTCGCCTCCTCGCGCAAGAGCATCCTGTCGAGGCCGACATCGTCGTCCCAGTCCCCGATTCTGGCGTTCCCGCCGCCGTCGGCTACGCGCTCGAATCCAAAATTCCCTTTCGCATGGGCCTGATTCGCAATCATTACATCGGCCGCACCTTCATCGAACCATCCCAAGCCATTCGAAATTTCGGCGTGAAGCTGAAGCTCAACCCCATCCGTGGCTTGATCGAGGGCAAGCGCGTTGTCCTCGTCGACGATTCCATCGTTCGCGGCACCACCAGCCGCAAGATCGTCCGCATGCTCCGCGAAGCCGGCGCAAAGGAAATCCACGTGCGCATCAGTTGCCCGCCGACGATTTCTCCCTGCTACTACGGCGTGGACACGCCCACGCGCGAGGAACTGATCGCCTCCTCAAATTCACCCGAAGAAATCTGCAAATTTCTCGGCGCCGATTCGCTGGGCTACGTTTCACTTCCTGCACTGCGCCGCGCGGTTAGCGACACCGAAGGCCGGTTTTGTACGTCTTGCTATACGGGAGTTTATCCGACGGATCTTGTGCAGCTTGAGGTGCGCGAAAGCGCTTCCAACGTTAAATCCAGCGAGGCCAATCGCACGATGGGCAGTGAACCCGAGTCCGCAGAGCGGCCGGTGGTGGTGGAACGTGAAGGCTGAAAAAACGACAAAGCGGGAAGAAGCCAACGTCCCGGTGAAGACCCGGATTCAGCGCGAGATCATGGCCTGGTTCTGGGTCGCGTTCGTGTTTCTTCTCATTAATGGAACCGCAGGCCAGGCGCGCGTCATTCCTTCCGGCTCGATGGAAAACACCTTGCTCGTCGGCGATCACCTCATCATGAGCCGCATCGGCTACGACGCCGGTGTTCCCTTCACGAATTGGCACGTGCCGCTATGGCGCAATCCCAAGCGCCGGCAGATCGTTATTTTTAGGCCTCCGCTCGCGCCCAACGAAACCGACCTGATCAAGCGGGTCATCGGCCTTCCTGGCGAAACTGTCGATATTCATGACGGCGCGGTGTGGATCAATGGAACTAGGCTCGCCGAAAATTACACAACTGGCCCCAGCGAGCCTGCTCCTCCGGGACAATCCGCCGCAAAATTTCCGTATGTGCTTCCGGAGAATTGCTATTTTGTTATGGGTGACAATCGCGGCAATTCCCTCGATAGCAGATTCTTCGGCTGCATGCCGCGCAAGAATTTGATCGGTACGCCTGTTATGATTTACATGTCCCTGGATGCGCCTCCGGACGGCTGGGAACCTGGGCAAATTCGCGAGCGTTTTCTTAACTATGCGAACGCCCTTCTTCATCCCAGCACTGTGCGCTGGAACCGTTTGTTTCACACTTTCTAGTTTCGGCGCCGCAGGTGAATACGTTTTTTGACTATGCGCGGTTGGGATAGCTGACGGGACCTGAGTAGAAAGATAACTTGGCCCTGGTAACGACCCCTGGTGGTACAACGTGAAAGCTGAAAAAAAGAAAAAGCAAGAAGAAGCAAATATACCGGTGAAGGTAAAGATTCAGCGCGAAATCATCGCGTGGTTCTGGGTCGGCCTGGTGTTTCTGCTCATCAACGGCACCATTGGCCAGGCACGCGTCATTCCCTCCGGCTCCATGGAGAATACGCTGCTCATCGGCGATCACCTCATTATGAGCCGCATCGGCTACGACGCTGGAGTTCCCTTCACGAATTGGCACATGCCGCTATGGCGCCATCCGAAGCGCCAGCAAGTGATCATCTTCAAGCCACCCTTTGCGCCGGACACTCCTGACTACGTGAAGCGCGTCATCGGCCTTCCCGGTGACACCGTCGACATTCACGATGGCGCGGTGTGGATCAACGGCCAGAAACTCATCGAAAAGTACACCATCGGCGCGAGCGAGCCTTACGACCAGCACATGCCGTACAAGGTTCCTGCCGACTGTTATTTCGTGATGGGTGACAATCGCGGGAATTCCTATGACAGCCGCTTCTGGGGCTCCGTTCCGCGCAAGGACATCATCGGAACCCCCGTCCTGATTTATATGTCGCTGAATGTTTCGCCGGAGGCTTGGGAACCTGGCAAGATTCAGGAACGGTTTTATGCGTATGCAAACGCGCTGCTTCACCCGCGCATCGTGCGCTGGAACCGGATCTTCCGGACTTTTTAGTTTTTATTGAACACCGATAGTTGCGAAAATAGCCGCCGCGACCCTCCACGGCGCTTAAACATCTCCTGTCAGTGACCGGCGAGTGGTAGCGTGCGCCCCGATCACAAATAGTTCAGAGACGAAGGCGAACGAGCTCTCATGAAATATGCCGATGCCGGAGTGAACATCGCCGTCGCGGACGACGCCAAACAGCGAATCCGCCACCACGCCAGCCGCACGTTTACTTCCGGTGTGCTTGGCGGCATCGGCAGCTTTGGCGCGCTCTTCGCGCTCGACCGCAAAAAGTGGAAAGAACCAGTGCTGGTCTCCAGCGCGGACGGCGTCGGCACCAAGCTGAAAGTTGCCATGGCTATGGGCGTTCATTCCACCGTCGGCGGCGACCTCGTCAATCACTGCATCAACGACATTCTTGTTCAGGGCGCGGAGCCGCTCTTTTTTCTCGACTACCTCGCGATGGGCAAGCTCGATCCGCAAGTCGTTGAGCAGCTTGTCGAAGGCATGAGCCGCTCCTGCCGCAAAGCCGGCTGCGCCCTTATCGGCGGCGAAACTGCCGAAATGCCCGGATTTTACGCTCCCGGTGAATACGATCTCGCCGGCTTCATCGTCGGCGCCGTTGAGCGCAAAAAACTTTTGACCGGCAAGAGTGTCCAGGCGGGAGACAGTTTGATTGCTCTGCCCTCCGCGGGCCTGCATACCAACGGCTATTCACTTGCGCGAAAGCTAGTTTTTGAAGTGGCGAAACTCAGGCCGGATACCTACGTCGCCGAAGTTGGAAACAAAATCGGCGCGGAGTTGCTAAAACCTCATCTTTGCTATGCGCCCGCGTTAAAGAATATCGTCGCCCGGGGCTGGGTTTCCGCCCTCGCGCATATCACTGGCGGCGGCATTCCCGGCAATCTTCCGCGCGTTCTGCCCAATGGCCTGAAAGCAGAAATTGACTTGGCGACTTGGCCCGTCCCAGCGATCTTCAAATATCTTGCCAAGCTGGGCAAAATCGACACCGACGAACTCCTGCAATCCTTCAACATGGGCGTCGGCATGATTCTGGTGGTGCCGCCGAAAAACGTCCGCTCCGTCGAAGCCGACCTCAAGAAACGCCGCGAAAAATTCTTTCTCATCGGCCGGATCGAACGCGGCGACTCCGGCAAAGCGCGTGTCACCTACTCCGGCTCCCTCAATCTGTAGCTCTCTCCTTCAGGGGTGAGGGTTTTTTCTCGACTGGATCCTGTGCTTACCGGGTGGACCGGCCAGCCGTCTAACTTGCACAAGACTCTCTCATCTAGTTTCAGGAGGTGTGAAATGAATTCCCCGCAAGCGAATCTCGATCTTTTGTTCGCGCGAGTACAAAAACTCGAAGCTTCCAATCGCCGCTGGAGACTGCTGAATGCCGCGCTCTTGCTCACTGGAGTTTCCGTTGCTCTGATGGGCGCGAAACCCGCGGATCGCCTTGAGCCTAACGTCATTCGCGCAGGCACTGTCGAAGCGCAGGAGTTCACCCTCAAGGATACCGACGGTCACGTCTATGCTCGACTCAGCCTCGGGGGGACTTCTGCGAACATTCTGGCGAACGGTCTGAACTCCCTGCCAAATCAGAATGGGCTCCAGTTCATGCCCAACAGGGTGACCCCGAGTCAGCCGGCGCTTCAGTTTTTCGATGATAGAGGCAACGTGGTCTGGACCGTGCCTCAGGAGCCAACTCTAAGGCCGGCGAAGTAGTGCTTAGTCGGTTCGGTTAGCCTCAATTTGAATCAAATTGGTTGCGGCGCAATCTTGCCCTGCGCCGTCCGCGTCATCCTTTGCCTACCCTTCAGCGTATTCTGGATTCTCTTGCCTGGGCGTCAATTTTACTTGGGCAATCCTTCCGCGAACTCCGGATTGAGCGCCTTCGCCCTTCGCGCCAACTCGTGCTCCAATCGATGCGTCCATCGCACTTCCACCCGCAGCTGCTCGATCATTAGGCCCACCATCCAAACCGCCTCGTGATACTTGTGGCCGACTTCCGCGTAAATCGACAGTAGAGTTTTCTTTTCTCTCGCGATTTCTCTCAGCAGAAATTTCCGCCTCCGCTTCAACTGCTTCAAGAAGATTCCCGGCCGCGCCTGCCACGACAGCGCCATCCATGTCAGAAAAGGCGGGCGTTCTCTCTCCTGAGTCCAGCTTTCCAGCTCTAAAGCAGTCGCCAGCGTCTCGCGGCCTTTCGCCGTCGTCTCAAAAGTGCTGCGCTCCGGCCCGCCCGTAGGCTCTTCGGTCTCCGAGGAGCGAAGGAGTCCTCGCTTCGCGAGTTTTTCCAGCGAGTAGTAAACCTGGGGCCGCGAAAGATTCGCCCAATCCCGGATCTCCCGCCGCTCCAATTCCTGATTCGCCTGGTATCCATGCATCGGCCGTTCCGCCAGCAAGCTCAACAGCACCAGGTCTGGCGTCGTCAGCTCCAGTTTCCTCGCCTGGCCAACGCGTAATCTCGATCCCTCCGCGAATCTACGACTTCTCGGCGTCCCGGCGTTATCTTTTCTCATCCTTTTTTCCCTGTTTTGCGCTTATTGCTCCAGTACCACCACTGGCATTTTTCAGCCGGCAGCCGCGGATTCTTCGCCTGCGCCACCGCCGCGCAGAACGTATCCAGCACACAAATGTCCTGGTGCTGCCGGGCCACGCGCCCGAGTTTTTCATACATCCGCTCCGGATTCTGCCGCGCCAATTGCGCCACGCTGCGAATCCCCAGCAATTCGAAATCCCGCAACATCGCGGGTCCGATCGAGATCAAATCCCCCAATTCTCGAGTGCTCGCCGCCATAAAATCTCCTTGACTTGCGTTTCTGCTCTCGCTATTCTCAACTAGTCTAAATTAGACTAGTTTGCTTGTCAAGGAGGTTCTTTACCATGCGCTCGCTTCTCGCGGCTTTCACCGCTCTCTTTCTGATTCTTGCTTTTGCATCCGGTCGCGCCAATTCATCTCAGGAGATCAAAGCCATGAACGTCAAACGCATCACTCCGGTCCTGCTCGTCAAGGAAATCGAACCGGTCATCCCCTTTTGGGTCGATCGCCTCGGTTTCGCGAAAACCATCGAAGTGCCCGACGGCAATAAACTTGGTTTTGTCACCTTCCAGAAAGGCGCTGCCGAGGTGATGTACCAGACATACGCCAGCGTGGAGAAAGACGCCCCCAAGGACGTTTCCGCGACTGCGGGCAAAGGCCCCACCTATCTCTACATGGAAGTCGACAATATCGACGCCGTTTTCGCTGCCATGAAGGACGTGAAGACCGTCATGCCTATGCGTACGGCCTTCTATGGCATGAAGGAGTTCAGCGTTCAGGATCCCGGCGGCCACTTCGTCACCTTCGCGCAACCCGTCGCCACGCCGCAGCATCAAGATCGATGAGTGTCCGCCGACCAAATCGCAACCTAAGTGTTCGTAAAGGCGTTCGTCGCGAACGTTCTTAACACTGGGTTCACATGGGCGGGGCAATATTCAAGTTCCTTCACAGCAAAGGCGGTGCCCTATGCCGGAACCCCGGTCACCTTTCCCTTCGCGGCTAGACCAGGAGTTTTTGACGATACGCATCAGCAAGTTGACACTCGTCAACGGTTTGCTCGCCGTGATTGTCGTCATCTCTCTTGTCGCCCTCGTCCTCCGCGAGCGTCCGAAGAGTCAAACAGCGCTCGCCAGCACCCTGATTGTTTCGCAAGCACAAGAGCCTGCGGTTGTGTCTCCTCCGCCATCTTCGGGTCGGCCTCCGGGTGCCCGTGCCGAGGCCACTGTTGCTGCGCCTGCGAATCAAATGCAACCGGTCGAGAGGCAACTACAAATTGAAGGATCGAACGATTCTTCCTACCCGACTCAGCCCGAAACCGCCAAAGAACTCCCGTCAAGCCAAATCATTTATCGTGAACCACCGGCAACGGATTCTGCACCTGCCCAACCGGAGGTTAGGCCGGACGATCCGCCACAACCGGCCGATCAACCCAATCAGCCTGCAGCGCCTTCTCCACGAACTTCGGATACTCCACCTGCGCGACCCGACCCTGCGTTTCCAACGACACTCAACGGAGCGGGTGCGACATATCCTTATCCCGTCTACGCAAAATGGTTTGACGAGTACCACAAATTGAATCCGCAAATCCAAATCAACTACCAGTCTGTTGGAAGCGGCGCGGGCGTCCGTTATCTTCTTGATGGCGCAATCGATTTCGGCGCTACGGATGTTCCAACCTTCGATGAGCAGCTGTCGCGGTCGAGACCGCCGATCGTGCACATTCCGACTGTTCTTGGCGCTATCGTCCCCATCTATAACATCCCAGGCGTAAGCCGCGAGGTCGTTTTCACTCCGGAAATGCTCGCTGGGATTTACCTGGGAAAAATCACCTCGTGGAGCGATCCCAGCATCGCGAACGCGAATCGCGCCGTAAGCTTTCCCAACTTGCCAATCGTTGTACTCCATCGCGCAGAGGGGAATGCCGCCACTTTTGTGTTTACAGATTACCTTTCCAAAGTGAGTCGCGATTGGCAGGAGAAAGTTGGTAAAGGCGCGTCCGTGAATTGGCCGGTCGGTTTGGGGGCGAAAGGCGACGAAGGCGTGACTGGTCTGATGCGCCAAACACCGGGAGCAATCGGATACGTAGACCTGCTCTATGCGGAATGGAATCACGTGCCGCTAGGCGGCGTGCGCAACGCGGCGGGGAATTTTGTCAAAGCCAGCCTGCACAGCGTCACGGAAGCAGCGGCCTCTGTCGCGGAACTGTCCTCGAACTCGGGGGTCTCGATTACCAACGCTTCCGGTAAAGACGCCTATCCCATCGCCAGTTTTACCTGGTTCCTGGTGCGCAAGAATTCGAATGACCCGGTGAGAGGCCGGGATCTTGCCATATTCCTCGAATGGATGATCGATGCAGGCCAGCCGATGGCCGAAAATCTGGGCTATGCACCGATTCCGCGCAAACTAGCTGCCCAAGTCAAAAAAATGATCGCGCAAATTCGCTGACCACCTGTCCTAATCAGGCCGAGTACTACGGTCCCTGTACCTGTCCTCGTACCATTTATCGTACCAGTACAAGAGGCATGGACAAGCTCGGCTCCAGAATCTATTCTCGTTTCCGTTACGAAAAACATCTCGTCTAGCGCATGGTCATTGAATCGATTTAAATCGAAGTCCTGCGCGGTTGTTCCAGAAAGGAATTATGTTTCAAGGAAGACCTACACTCAGCGAAGCTGTGTCCAAAGCAGTTCTCGTTTCCGCTCCCGCGGGAATCTTGGTTTTTGATACGGCAGGACGGATTGTTCTGGTGAACGCTCAAACGGAAGAACTCTTTGCCTATGGCTTGGATGAACTTCTGAGCCGATCCGTGGAGCAACTATTGCCAGAGCTGTTTCGAGAGGATCGGCTACAGCAGACTGCGGCTTCCACAGGAACTTCAGAGTGGCAGTGTGGGCCGGCAAGCTTCGAGCTGCGGGGCCTTCGCAAAGACGGAAAGGAACTCCCCCTGGAAATCAGCCTGGTTCCGCTGGATACCCCCGACGGACCCCTGGTGTGCTGCATGATTCGAACGATGGCAAGCCGCGGGCAAGCTGAGCAGGCGGTGCGCGACACGGAAGAGCGCTTCCGGCTCATGGTGGAAAATAGCCACGACATTATGACCATCCGGAATGCCGACGGTAAGGTCCGCTACATGAGCCCTTCTGTGCATCGCGTTTTAGGTTATTCCCAGGAGCAGTTAATCGGCTCCATAGGCCTCGAACTGGTTCACCCCGAAGACCGCTCGGAAGTGGAAAGCGTTCTCAGCGAATTCTGGAAAAACCCTGGCGCGAGAGATTCCATCCAGTACCGCGCCAAACATGCAAACGGTACTTGGGTCTCTTTGGAAGTCGTGGCCTACAATCTTCTGGACCATCCGGCCATTCGGGGAGTGGTCCTCAATGGACGCGACATCAGCCAGCGCAAGCAGGATGAGGCCAGCAAAGATCAGATGATCGCTGAGCTGCAGCAGACGCTAGCCAATGCGAAAACTCTTACCGGTGTTCTCGCCATCTGCGCCTCCTGCAAGAAAATTCAAGAGTGCGAGAATTGGCGCCAGATCGAGGCTTACATCCGTGACCGCTCCCAGGTCGAGTTCTCCCATACCATGTGCCCTGAGTGCTCCGCACTTTGGTACCCGGAACACGAGCGAAACTAGGCTTCTGGAGTCACTGTTTATTTGGTGCCGGCAATGGCGGTGGCCGCCGTTCCATTTCCGTGGGCACGGCAATGGAGCGAGCGCCGTTCTTGCCCACGGCGCGCACGGCAAAGAAATGATTGTCCGTGGATACGCCTTTCAAAACCGTTTCGCCGGGCGCGGCGGCAAAATCATAAACCGTCCAGCGCGGCTCGCTAGTCTCGCGCCACAAAATCTCGAACCCCGCGCGTTCGAGATCGTCGTCAGCGGCCCAGGATACTTTGGCATCTGGAGTCACGGCTCCCGTCAGCCTTGCCTTCGTCGGCGCCGCGGGAGCTAGCGCCAACTGACGCAGTGCCTCCGCATTGTCTCGCGCCACGTCCCCCATGAACGTAAAGTTGAGATATTTCTCAAAGTCTCCGTATTCAATTCCGTTTTCCGTGCGCGGTGTTTGATGCTGATGGTTGTAATCCTCCAGCGGCTCCGTGAATCGCACCGCCGGCAGTCCCGCTTTGTAAAACGGATAATGATCACCGCCGCGGCCGTAGCGGTCTTGCCGGAAAACCAAGCGAATCGCCGCGCGCCCATCGATCTCTTCAATGGCACGCGCCAATTCCCGCGAAGGCGAATCCGCATCGTCGATTTCTCCATTCCCGGAGAAGAGCCGCACGCGATGCGGCCCACCTGCCGCGGTGTCAGCGCCCACGATGTCGTCATCCAGCATCCCACCGACGGTGTAACCCTGCTGCTTCACCCAGTCCACAAGGTGGCTGCTGCCCAGCAGTCCCTGCTCCTCGCCGGAAACCGCCGCAAAAAGGATCGTCGCGCGAAGCGTCCCGCCGCCCTTCGCTCCGGCTTTGCTTAGCAGCCGCGCGCATTCCACACTTACAGCTACCCCAGAGGCATCGTCGTCCGCTCCCGGAGCATCCGCCTCCGGATCCATCACGTTCGAAGGCCGCGAATCAAAATGGCCGGAAACGATGAAAATCGTTTTCGACAGCAGAGGATCGCTTCCCGGAAGGATGGCGTAAACGTTTTCCAGTGGAATTGGCTTGGACGAAGTTCGCTCCGAAGTCGATTCGAATTTGTCCACCACCACCTGCAGTTTCCCGCCGGAGTCCTTAGCGATCTCGTTGAATCGCGCCACGATTGCATCGCGCCCGCAGCCCGCGCCGCGCTTCGGGTCGGTCCACGAAGAAAGCGTCAGCCGCGTCCCACAAGCTACGAGCTTCCCGATCAGCGCCCGCATGGATTTTTCATCCACCGACGCGCGCAGCACTCGCCCCGCCGGTCGCGCTAAACTCTTCGGCTGTGGCTTCCCCTGCGCCGGCTCAGCTGGGTCTCGCGGACCCGTTTGCTGCGCCGCCGCCACACCCCACCCCATCGCCATCAATGCCAGGAGGGCAGTCCCCATCCATGCCTTACGATTCTCTATTTGATTTCTCATCGTTTGTATTTCCCCGCTGGGATTCTCGATCATGAAGGGTGCATTCTATCGCGAATTCAAGAATTTTTTGGAGTGCAGCAGTTTGCTGTCGCTTTTCTTCCCTTTGATGACCTCAAAGGCCCGGAAGTCCATCATTTCGCTAGAAATTGACATCCGTCCCGATATTCTGGAATCATCTCATGCGTATCAAAGTCCATCGGCGGCATGCGCCTGAACCTTGCGCCCCGTGCGAATCTTGAGCAATTCTTAGAGGAAACCCCAGCATGGTAGCCGGCATTCGCACTGTTGACCTTCGCAAGGTCTACAACTCCGCTCCGCCCGTCGCCGCCGGCACGGGTGGATTCTCTTTCGGTCCGCCCAAGGCCAAGGGCAAACAGCCCAAGCCGGAAATCGTCGCGCTCGACGGAATCTCCCTCGACATTCACCCAGGCGAAATCTTCTGCCTGCTCGGGCCCAACGGCGCGGGCAAGTCCACCACCGTCGGAGTTCTCACCACCCGCGTGCGACCCACCAGCGGCTAGGCCTTCATCGGCGAGCACGACGTCTGGCAAACACAAGTCGCCGTCAAGCGCCTGATCGGTGTAGTCGCCCAACGCCCCAATCTTGATTTCTCTCTCACGGCGCGCGAGATACTCACTTTTCACGGCGCCTATTTCGGCCTCTCTTCCAGCGAACGGGCGAAGCGGGCCGAATCGCTCCTCGAACGCTTCAAGCTGACCGATCGCGCCGACCACATGGTTCGCGGCTTCTCCGGCGGCATGATGCAGCGCCTTTCCATCGCCCGTGCGATGATGCACGATCCGCAAGTTCTTTTCCTGGACGAACCCAGCGCTGGTCTGGACCCGCAAACCCGGCTGCTCCTTTGGGAAATCGTCCGCGAATATAATCAGAGCGGCAAAACGATTCTCCTGACCACTCACAACATGGAAGAGGCCGATGCGCTCTGCAAACGCCTCGCCATCATCGATCACGGCCGCGTCATCGCCTTGGGTACTCCGCAGGAGCTGAAATCTTCTGTTCCTGGCGGCTATTTGTTGCGCCTGCGTTTTGGCGTTCAGTCCGCTGAACTTCTCCAGCGTCTTAAGGGCCTCGCAGCCGTCAGGGAAGTGCGCGCCACCGACAGCAATGGCGCCGACCTCTACGCAGACCGTAGCGGCTCGCTCGTTGCCGAGGTCGCGAGTTTGGCCGCCGCTGCCGGCATCGAATTGTGCGACGTGCACATTTCCGAGCCCAGCCTCGAGAATCTTTTTCTGCACCATACCGGAAGGAGCTTGCGCGAATGAACTGGAAAGCCTTTTTCGCCATGCTCGCGCGGGACGCTCACGTCGCCCGCCGCAATTTTGTTGCGCTGCTCTTTCAAACATTCCTGCAGCCGCTGATGTTCGTCTTCATCTTCGGCCGGGTTATGGTCGGCAGCGGCTACATGCCCGCTTCTTACAAGAGTCTTTTGCTCCCAGGAATTATGGCCATTTGCATGGTCGGCACCGGCATTTGGGCTGTCGCTATGCCGCTGATCGCCGAGTTTCAATTCACGCGCGAGATCGAAGACCGCCTGCTCGCGCCAATGGAAATTTCCTGGCTGGCCATCGAAAAGGTCGTTGCCGGCACGTTGCAAGCGCTAGCCGCCGGCTTCATGGTTATCCCTGCCGCCTGGTTGCTGCTTCGTCCCGGAGTGGACTTGAACGTGCCCCATCCTCTGCTCTTCGCGGTTGTCGCCGTGCTCGTCGCTCTTTTCTCCGCGACGGGCGGTCTCGCCCTCGGGTGCAGCATGCAGCAGACCCACATCGGCTTGATGTTCAGCCTCATCGTGGCACCCATGATTTTCTTTGGCTGCACCTACTATCCCTGGAGCGCTCTGGAGAAATTTCCCATCATGCAAAAAGCTGTGCTCATAAATCCTCTCGTCTATGCCAGCGAAGGTCTGCGCGCCACGATGATTCCCCAATTCCCGCATCTTCCCTTGGTGGCCGTGGTCATCGGCCTCGTTTTTTTCAACGCCTTGCTGCTCGCAGTCGGCCTGCGCAATTTTCATGACAAGTCTGTCAGCTGAGCTCTCCAGGAAGGGATGAAATCTGCGTTGCAACTTGGATTGATAGCGCTGCTCGCGGCGGCTGTGTACTACCGACTTGCTCGCCATGATGCTGGCAAATACTACATCCTTTTCGGCGCATGGGTCGTCATCCTGTTTATTTATGTATTTCGCTACGGCAAGAAGGAAGCTGAGCACTACTTCTCCGTCTGCTCGTTTTGCCGATTCCGCCGTGTGTGTTAACGTTTTTTGTTTATGAACAAGCGCATAGGCGTGCTCTTAAGCGGCCGCGGCTCGAACTTCGAAGCTCTTGCTGAAAGTGTCGCGGCGGGAAGAATCCCCGGCGCCGAAATCGCCGTCGTCATTAGCAATCGAGAAGGCGCCCCCGGCATCGAGCGCGCGAACGTGCGCGGAATCAAAACGCGTGTGATTCCTTCAAAGAGCCTCGAACGCGAAATCTACGACCGCCAGGTCGCCGCCGTTCTCGATGAACAAAAAGTCGATCTCATCTGCCTCGCCGGATATATGCGCCTGCTCTCACCGTTTTTCGTCGCAAAATATCCGAACCGCATCCTGAATATTCATCCGTCGCTGCTGCCGTCCTTCCCCGGCCTTGAATCACAGCGTCAGGCCCTCGAATACGGTGTGAAATTCGCTGGGTGCACCGTTCATTTCGTGGACGAGAATCTCGATGCCGGCCCAATTATCTTGCAAGCAACCGTTCCCGTCCTCGACGAAGACAACGAAGCCTCTCTCTCCGAGAAAATCCTGAAAGAAGAGCACCGCATCTACACCGAAGCTGTCAGAATTGTCCTGGAAGGAAAATACAAGATTGCCGGCCGCCGCGTGTTGCGGTCATAGCGACATAATAGTTTAACGAAAGCTGTCATCCTGATGGCATCCGATAAGGATGCCCGAAGGATCTCAGCGTAAAATAATGCACTCAAACTAAATTCGACACTATCAACGATCAATCGAAATGGCCGAAAGCAAATTCAAACCCGCCGCCGAACAACTGGCCTACCTAAGAAAAGGCGTAGCCGAAATCATTCCCGAAGCCGAGCTGGCCTCAAAGCTCGAGGCCTCCCTGAAATCCGGCAAACCTCTGCGAGTCTATCTTGGCGTCGATCCCACCGCCCCTGATCTTCATCTGGGGCATACGGTCGTTCTTCGCAAGCTCAAACATTTTCAGGATCTTGGCCACACTGCAGTCTTTCTGATCGGCGATTTTTCCGCCATGATTGGCGATCCCACTGGCGTTTCCGAAACGCGCCCGCCGCTCACACGCGAGCAGGTCGACGCCAATGCCAAAACGTATCTCGATCAGGTTTACAAAATCCTTGACCGCGAGAAAACCGAAGTTCGTTACAACAGCGAATGGCTCGGCAAAATGTCCGCCGAAGATGTCGTCCGGCTTTGTTCGCACTACCGGCTGGCGCGCATGCTGGAGCGCGAGGATTTTTCTTCCCGGTTGGACAAAGGCCAGCCCATCTCCGTGCATGAGCTTTTGTACCCGCTGCTGACTGCGATTGACGCGGTAAAGCTACAGTCTGATGTCGAGCTCGGCGCTACAGAGCAAAAGTTCAACTTGCTGGTGCACCGTGAAATCCAGCGCGAGTACGGCTTGCCTGGCCAAGCCATTCTAACGATGCCGATTCTTGTCGGTCTCGATGGTTCACGCAAAATGTCCAAGAGCCTCGGCAATTACATCGGCATCACCGAAGCTCCCGGAGAAATGTTCGGCAAATTGATGTCGATTCCGGACGAGCTGATGTGGTCCTACTACGAACTGGTAACAGATCGCACTCCGCAGGAGATCGCTGCGCTAAAGAAAGAAGTGGCCGGCGGCGCGCTCCATCCGATGGATGCCAAGATGCGCCTGGCCCAGGAAGTCATCGCTGATTTTCACGGCGAAGAGGCGGCCCGCAAAGCCGCTGAAAATTTTCAGCGCGTCTTCCGTGACCGCCAGGCCCCGGTTGATTCCGCTGTTGAAAAGCTGTCGGTGGGCTCCACCAGAAAGCTCACCGCTCTGCTCGTGGACCTAAAGATGGCTCCATCAAAGGCGGAGGCGGAACGCCTAATTAAACAAAAAGCCGTGGAAATCGACGGCACGATGATCGACGATCCGCGCAAAGACATTGACCTAAGCAGACCCGCCGAATTTCTCCTTCGCTCAGGCAAAAAGAAATTCGTCCGTGTTGTCATCGAATAATAAGTGCAACCGTAGGGGCACGATACATCGTGCCTTCTTTGTCTAGTTTAGGACCTCGGCAACGAGTTTCGCGACATGCTCCGCCACAGCCGGCGCCGCCGTCAGTCCCGGCGATTCCATCCCCACAAGGTGAATCGCCTGTGGCACCTTGGGATCACTTGTAATCACGAAATCCACGATTCCCTTGTGGTCCGGAGCAGCCAGCTTCGGCCGCAACCCCGAATACCCGAGTTGTAGATCCTTTTCTTCGATTTCCGGCAACAAATGTTTCGCGCTCTCGGCAAAAGCGGGAATCGGCAGCCGGTTCTTCTCGTAATTGTCTTTTCCCTCGACGTACGTCGCCGTCGGCCCCAACAGAAACGTCCCCCACAGCGTCTTCGTGAAATGCACGCCGAGGCTTAGCCCGTCCGAATGCGGTAGCGGATACACCAAATTGTTGATCAACGACGAACGAGGCCCGCGCACCTCGCAGTACTCCCCGCGCACCGGATAAATCCTCCAGGAATGATTTCCCAGCATTGCCGCAACTTCATCCGCAAAGAGCCCCGCGGCATTGATGACGCAGCGCGCCTCAATCGTTTCGTCTTGAGCGTCCTCTTCGTCTCCGATGCGCAATCCGACGCGTATCGTTTCACCCGAGGGTTCCAGCGAAGTGACACGCGCGAAAGTAACAATATTCGCTCCCTGATTCGTCGCCACCCGTGCGTACGCATGCACTAGCTCTTCAGCGGAAACGATCCCCGTCGACGGTACATCCAGCGCCGCAACGCCTTTGATATGCGGCTCTTTCTTGCGAATTTCGTCCGCGCCGATCAACCGCAGCCCTTCCACACCGTTATCTTCACCGCGCTTCTTCAGCGCGACGAGTTCCGGTTCCTCGTGCGCATCCGCCGCGACAACCAGTTTCCCGCAATGACGAAAGGGAACTTTGTGTTTCGCACAAAACTCGTACGTGAGGCGGTTGCCTTCAACGCAGAGACGTGCTTTCAACGAATCTTTCGGATAATAAATGCCAGAGTGATTCACGCCGCTGTTGCGCGTGCTGGTAGCCATCCCCAGCTTGGGAAATTGCTCGACGAGAAAAACGTCCTGCCAGCGCTTCGAAACCGCCTCGGCGATGGCGCACCCGATCACGCCGCCGCCGATAATCAGAATGTTGGCCTGGTCCATGAATCCATTTTATCTGTGCGGGTTATCCGTGGGTATTGATTTCATCGAAAAACGGTTTGCATTCTACAAGGCGCGCCTCTGTGCCATCGTGAACCGCGTACACCGAATGCTGTTTTTCCTCGTAGTGATTGCGCCACAGCGAAGCCGCGCCGTGAACGCCGTCTTTGTTTAGGGCATAGAAAAAGATGTGAAACGTCGAGAGTTTCTTCTTGTCGTTGTTGTAATTGCGAGCGATGCGGGCAAGCGCTTCAAGGCATGCTTCCTCCGCCGACTTCCCGCGGCGCATCATTTCAATAATCGTGTGCCCTCCGGAAACCTTGATGTTTTCCTCGCCCTTGCCTGTCGAGCCGGCCGCCCCCACTTCATTGTCCACGCAGCATCCTGCCCCGATGATGGGCGAATCCCCCACGCGCCCCGGAATTTTCCAGGACAAGCCGGAGGTCGTCGTTGTCGCGGAAATGTCCCCTTTGGAATCCACAGCCATGCACGGAATCGTCCCCGTGGGCGGACGCGCAATCACGCGCTCGGCATAGGCAATCTGTTTTTCGTCTCCATCGAAAATCGCTGAAACGTGTTCCTTCCATTCCGGCGAATCAATTCCCGGCCGCCAATTCATCGAAGACGCGGCTTTCCAGGCCAGCCATATTTTTCGTGAATGTTCGGTAAGCAGATTCATCTCCTCGAATCCCTCTGCCACCGCAAATCGCCGCGCTCCGTCCCCCACAATCATCACGTGATTGGTCTTCTCCATCACCGTCTTCGCCAGCCGCGAAACGTTCTTGATCCTCCTCACGCTCGCCACTGACCCGGCACGGTGGGTCGGCCCGTGCATCACGCTGGCGTCTAGCTCCACCTCCCCCTCTTCGTTAGGCAACCCGCCATAGCCAACCGAATCGTCGTTCGGATCATCTTCCACGATAGTGACAGCCGCAACGACGGCGTCCAGCGTGTCCCCGCCTTTCTTGAGAATGTCCATTCCCGCGCCTAATGCATGAAGTCCATTAGCGCTAGAAATAATCAGCGGCCGCTTCCCCTGTGCGGCCGGCGTCAGGTCCGCGGGCGCGGCCGCCACGCCCTCATCGGGCATCGTTCGTCCGAATAATTTGCTCGCGCTAGCAACCGCGCTCCCCGCGAGCGAAGTCAGGAAAAATTTACGCCGTGACCACAGTTCCATGGGAAGACCCTCCTCAGCGTGCGGAGGGCAATATACATCAGTTGAAAATCTAAAGGTAAGGAGCCCCCACATGCGCAGGGGAATCATTCCATCGAGAGCTGACTTGTAGAATCTTTCTGATAGGAAACGTCGCGCTATTTCCGTTTTTGGTCGAACGCCTCGCGGAGGCCGTCGAGCATGTGCGTTGCAGCCTTGAGGTTGTCTGTCTTTCGGATGTCCGACCAAATCGAATTGCCGGTCTTCGGATCGATCACAGAAACACGCGTGGACCCCGGCGGCACGACTTGGTCCGCGCCCACGAAGCCCTGCCCGCTAACCCTGGCTCCCGCTGCCGGACGGCTTTCTCCGCCCGGCACAAATTTCACGTAGTTGCCATTCGAAAGCCGCAACACGATGTCCGCTTTCTGTACCGTGTCCACAATCTGCAAGCGCCCCCATTTCGAGAGCTCCGTGTAGGCCGTATTCAGCATTTCCGCCGAAGTCGTCTGGTTGTCAACGAACACTGTCGCTGCCGAGAGCACTCTTGATGGTAACGAGGCCCGCTTCTCATTTGCTCTGACCGTGACTGCCCCAAATGCACTGAAAAACGCGATGGCAATTAGAACGCGCGCGAAAAAGTTCATGAGGACACACTCCTTACCGCTTCGGGGTTTCGTTTTGCGTGCGCCAAACCAATCTGAATGTTTCGCGAAGTTTATGCCCCGCCATTGGCGCCGGTAACTGAACGGTAGTCCCGAAGAAGTGCAGTTGGAGCCACGGTGGAACGTACCTGCCCACTTGGGCAGTGTCTGCGGAGTCTAGATTGAGGTGAAGGAAAAACGGAGGCGAACCACAGTACTCCACGGTTCCAGTTAGGCAGGTTTGACAGCCTTCGGCGGAAACTCCCCTTCCCAACGCGCAATCACCACACACGCCACGCAATTCCCGAGCACGGTGACGGCAGTCCGCCCCATATCCATCAACTGATCGATCGCGAACAGCAAAAATAGGGGCTCCATCGGCAAGTGAAACGAAGTTGCCGCTCCAAAAACAATCAGAAAAGAAGCGCGCGCCACGCCCGCCGTTCCTTTGCTGCTGATCAGCAGCGTCAGAATCATCATAACTTGCTGCCCGATACTGAGATGCAATCCCGCGGCCTGCACTACAAAGAACAGCGCCAGCGATTGATACAAGCTCGCGCCATCCATATTGAAGCTGTATCCGGCCGGAAGGACAAACCCCACGATTTCTCGCGGCACTCCGAAGGATTCCAGTTGCTCGATCGCGCTGGGCAGAGTGGCTTCCGAACTCGCGGTAGCAAACCCGAGCGTGACTGGCTCAGCAGCGATTTGAATGAAGCGTTTGAGCGGTACGCGCGCCCACAATAGGATGGGCAACAGAACAAAAACTGTGAAAAAAACAAGCGCCACGTACATCGTCGCCAGCAGTTTCAGAAGCGGCAGCAGCACTCCCAATCCCAGGTGCCCCACCGTGTAAGACACCGCTCCAAACACCCCGAGCGGCGCCGCATACATCACCAGGTTCGTGAACTTGAACATCGTTTCCGACAAGCTTTCTGCGAAAACAAGCATCGGCCGGCGCTTAACTTCGGGAACTAGAATGAGCCCCATCGCAAAAAGCACGCTGAACACAACAATTTGGAGCACCTGCCCTTCAGCAACTGATTTCGCAATATTCTCCGGGAAAATATCCGTGATAAGTTGTGTCGCAGTGTGCGGCGAAACATTCAAAGGTTGCGCCGTCGATGCCGGGGGCAGGTGGACTCCCTCTCCAGCGCGGCTGATATGAATCGCCGCGTAACCAACGAGCATCGCGAGGGTCGAAACAATCTCAAAATAGACGAGTGACTTGATGCCCAGTCGCCCGACTTTTTTTAGATCGGAGTGGCCTGCGATGCCTACAACGAGGACGCCGAAAAGAAGCGGCGCAATAATGACTTTGATCAGGCGCAGAAAAATCGTCCCGAGGACCTGCAAATTGACGGCGACCGAAGGCCAGTCGTGGCCAAACTCGGCTCCGGCGAGAAGTCCAACAAAAATCCAGGTAGTCAGCGAGCGGCGCGAAGTAGCGTACGCGGCGATGAGAAGAATCGCGAGCCAGCGCAGAATCGCCGGCACCGCCGTGGGCAGCGGCAAAATCTGAGCACCGGCAAGCAGCGATGCGGCAACCGCAATCGTCCCCACAACAGTCGCTGCAGCAAGAAATTTGTTCTTCATCGGCACCCAGTGACAAATTTCATCGGTGCCGAAAGGTATTCTGGTTAGCCCGTCATGTCAACTGAGGCATGCTTCGAAAAAAGCCGCCGCTAGTCGACACGCAACGCGACGAGCGGATCGATGCGCGTGGCGCGCCGCGCGGGAACGTAGCATGCCAGCAGCGCGACAGCCATCAGCAGCAGCGTGATGCCTGCATAGGTGAGCGGATCCGTCGCGCTCACGCCATACAATAGCCCTCCCGCCAGGCGAGCGAACGGCAATGCCACCAAAATCCCGACTCCGGCGCCAATCAGCGCCAGGAGCATACCCTGCCGGAGCACCAGCGCCAGCACTTGGCGAGGCTGCGCACCCATTGCCATGCGCAACCCGATTTCGCTCGTTCGCTGCGCGACCGAGTACGCCAATACGCCATAAATTCCAATCGACGCTAGAATCAGCGCGAGTGCGCCAAACAACCCCAGCAGCGCGGCACCCATGCGCGCGGCCCACAACCCTTGTCCGATAATCTGCTGCACTGTTTGCGCGTTGGTGAACGCCAGGTTTTTGTCAATTTGTTGTACCTGCGTGCGTACCGCTCCAAGTAGCGCCTCCGGATTGCCCGTGGTGCGCACGATGAGCGTGGCGAAGGGCGCGTATTGTTGCCGCATCGGGAAATACGCGATGGGTTGGGGATCCTCGCCAATTTGGCCGACAACGGTCGTACCCACCACTCCTACAACCTGAATCAGATTTGGTTCTTGCACGACTGCAAACCGTTTCCCAAGCGCTTCCTGTCCTGGCCAAACGAGATTCGCCATGGCCTGGTTGACAACGACTACAGGTGTGGTGTTTTCGCGGTCGAAGTCGGTGAAGTCGCGCCCGCTCAGCAATGGAATGCGCATGGTCGCAAAATGGCTAGGAGTCACCTCGTCAAAAACGACAAGCGTTCCGCGGTTGTTCGGATCGGTCTGTTCTCCTTCGCGAAAAATAGTTGCGGAGATGCCGCCGGCGAAAATGCCGTTCGACGACACCGAAGCGCTCGCAACGCCGGGAACGGTTTTCGCGCGCTCGGTGACGTCGCGGAAAAATTGTTGCCCGTGATCCTCGTCGTAACGCAGCGCGCCGAGGTCGAAGTTCATTTGAAACAGGTTTTGCGCGTCGAAGCCCGGATTATATTGTTGCGCATGGTGCATGCTGCGCAGAAAAAGCCCTGAGCCGACCAATGCCACCAGCGCCAGCGCAATTTCCGAAACCACCAGCAAGCCGCGCAACCGGTTGTGTGTCCACCCGAGTGCGCCGCCACGCCCCCCGGTTTTCAAAACCTCGTTGACGTCCGTGCCAGAAGCTTTAATCGCCGGGATAATCCCGAATACCAGCCCGGTCAGCAGCGAGACGACGACGGTGAATCCCACCACACGCGTGTCAAACGATAGATCGATTGAGCCATCCAAGAGAAACGGTGGCCGGAACGACCACAGCACATTGCGTCCCCAGTAGGCCACCAGCAGCCCCGCCAAGCCGCCCAGCAGCGAGAGCACCGTGCTTTCCGTCAAAAGTTGCCGTACCAACCTCAGTCGCCCCGCGCCCATCGCCACGCGAATGCTCAACTCTTTCTCGCGTTTGGCGGCTTGCGCCAGCAGCAGGTTCGCCAGGTTGACACAAGCGATCAACAGCACCAAGCCGACCACACTCATCAGCACTCCGCCGGCCAGCGAAAACTGCCGGCGCTGATTGATCCCCAGCGCCGATTCGTTTAGCGAATAAAGCTCGACGGTGCGCCCCTTGTTGTCGCGCGGATACTCCTTTTCCAGTCCAGCCGCGATAGTTTTCATCGCCGCCTGGGCTTCCGCGACGCTGACTTGCGGCTTCAGCCGGCCAACAATGGAGGTCCATCGGAATCGCCGGTTGTTTTCGAGCGTCTTGAGCTGGCCTGTAAGGACGTAATCCCGCATGGTAACCGGAATCCAGAGCACGTCCGGGCGCGCCAGAGACACGATACCCTTGAACCCCGGAGGCGTCACTCCCACCACCGTGTAAGGTGTGCCGTTCAACGTGATGGTTTGGCCGATAAATTTGTCATCTGAGCCGAATTTCCGGGCCCACAGGGCGTAACTCAAAACCACTTCGGGATTGCCGCCGATCTTTTTGTCGCCATCGGCGATGAAAGTGCGCCCGCGATACGCCTTGACGCCGAGTACATCGAAAAAGTTGCCGCTTGCCAGCGAGGCGTTCAGCTGCTGCGGTTCAGCTTGGCCACCCCAGTTCAGGGGGATGGGAAAGGTGACATCCGCCAGCCCCGCGAAGACATTATTCTGGTCGCGATAATCCTCGTAATTGGGCAGTGAAGTGGGCGTGAGCTGGAAATTGGTATTGGCGTCGATCGTCTGGGTGTCGCGTGTAAACATCTCCGCCAGCCGCGCAGGCTCCTCGACCGGCAGCGGATGCAGGAAGACCGCGTTGATAATGGTGAAGATAGCGGTATTCGCCCCGATGCCCAGCGCCAGCGACAACACCGCCACAAACGTAAACCCGGGGCTCTTCTTCAGCATCCGCAACCCGCCCCGCAAGTCCTGTTGGAAGTTACCGGCCATAACGCCACCCCCACTCAACGGTTAGGACGGCCCAGGAGGACTTTTGTTTCCAGCGTTTTTGACCGTCGCTGGAGATCACACCTTCGGCATTGTAGGCCGCTTCTGTGCGATGTTTATGGGTGCTGCGAGTGGGACTATCGTCCTATTGCTGCCGTCTGGCGAAAAAGAGAGAGTGGAGGGTAGCGTCCAGGGAACCTCGATTTGCAATGCCTCAGCGCCGGGACCTGCGCCGGCCTAAAATCGTTCTCAAGTGGATCTAGAGTGAGTCCATTCATAAAAGTCAGGTTGCGCCCGTCTGCCTCGTGGGTCATTTCGCGAGTCACCTTGTGCATGAGTGAACCGCGATGAAGATGAAGCGCGCGGAGCATTGGCAACTGGCGGCGGCGGCCACGTTCCTGGGACTTTACACCATCGTTTCGCTGACGGCGTCGCGCGGTCTTGCGCTGACGGCTCTTTCCGATACCAGCGGAGCGGGATTGTGGCTGATCACCGTCGTGGTGATGCTGTGGGCGGCTTTCAGCAACCAGGGACGGACGCGGTGGTTCTGGATCCTGATGGCCGCGGGCGCGGCGATGGTCGCCAGCAACTTTGTCGGCTGGTTTTACTACGAAGTAGTCGCCGGACGCAGCCCGCCGGATCCATTCTGGGCGGACATCCCGCTTTTTCTGCAACCCGTTCCCATGATGGCCGCGGCAGCTCTGCGACCTGGATCCCGGCAGCAAGAACGGAAATTCCATCTTAGTTCGCTCAATTTTCTGATTCTGCTGCTTTGGTGGATCTACGTTTATTTGTTCCTGATTTATCCCAACGAATTTGTCCTCCCGAACAAAGCCTTCTTCGATCGCTACTACTATGTGCTGTTCGTCCTGGAGTTTGCGGTACTACAAGCGGTTCTGGGCGGCATGGCGATTGTGGCCAAGGGGGCTTGGCGGAAGATCTACTGGCACCTGTTTTTCGCCGGAGCCCTATACTTGCTGTCTTACCAGTGGTTGAACGCGGCGCTGGGCCGCGACCAGTACTACAGCGGAAGCATCTACGACGTCCCGGATTACGCGGCAATCTGCTGGTTCATTCTGATTGCGTTGCGTGCGAGAAATGTGCCGTCGGAGCCGCTCGCGGAGGGAGGACGGGAACGCTGGGCGGATGTGTCTGGAATTCTCGCCGTGTTGGCGGTTTTGTCTTTGCCGGTGATTGGCCTGGGCGAACTCTTTCTGGACCCGCAGGCTGGTCAACTGCGCCTTTATCGTGTAGTGGTCACGCTGATCGGAATTCTGCTGTTGGGTATGTGCGTGTTTCTCCGGCAAGTCCTGTTGGCACGGGAAATGAAGCGCCTGCTGCTGGACTCCAAGCACAATCTGGAGCACCTGAAACGGGCACAAAGCCAGCTACTACAGAAGGAAAGGCTGGCAGGAGTAGGCCAACTCGTGGCGGGGGTGGCGCACGAACTGAATAACCCGTTGACTGCGGTGATGGGCTACTCGGACTTGTTGATGGAACAGTCCGCGGAAGGCGCGTCTCGCACCAAACTCGAAAGACTGAAAGCGGAAGCGCAGCGGATGAAGCGGATCATCCAGAACTTGCTCACTTTCGCTCAACCACAGCGCGAAGGGCGCAAGCTGCTGGACATTTCCGTGGTCGTGCGGGAGTCGCTGATGCTCCTGGACTATCAATTGCGGAATTCCGGAATCATCGTGGAAATGAATTTTGCGCCGAATTTGCCGAAGATTGCTTCGAATGAAGGACAGTTCAAACAGGTCTTCGTGAATCTACTCAGTAACTCCGCGCAGGCCCTGGAACAAGCGCAAGTGAAGAAAATCGCGGTGGACGGACGCCTCGAGGGAGAAAAAGTAGTGCTGCGATTCGCCGATTCGGGACCGGGATTTAGTGACGTAAGCCGCGCGTTCGATCCTTTTTACACTACACGGCCCGTTGGTCAAGGGACCGGACTGGGCTTGAGCATTTGTTACGGCACGGTCCGGGAACATAACGGCAATATCTACGCGCAAAACCTGGAACCGAACGGAGCAGCGGTTACCATTGAGCTTCCTGTTGGATGAGGTTGGAAAGGGTCCGCTCGGCTCCTAGAGCCTCTCGGAGAACTTCTCTACAAGCCGTTGCTACTCATCGCGTTTTACGAATCCTTTATTTCACGAAGCTGGCCGTTGGTGACGTCGTAAACGAAGCCGCGAACCGTGACGGTTTTGGGAATCCAGGGATGCGTGCGGAGCTTCTGCAATTGGTGGCGCACGTTTTCATCGATGTTCTGGAAAGCGTAGAAGAAAGCGGGAGCAACGGCAGCGGTTCCGGTGCGATTCTGGATTCGGTTGCGCAGCTCTTGTTCGGTCGTGTGCATCAATCCACAATCCGTGTGGTTGATGACCATGAATTCCTCGGTACCTAACAGATGATGCGAGACGACCAGCGAACGCAGCGTGTCGTCGGTGACGATGCCCCCGGCGTTCCGGATGATATGAGCGTCGCCCTCCTTCAGCCCCAGCGTGCGAGTAGAGAGCCTCGTGTCCATGCAAGTCAGGACGGCCAGCTTGCGCTCCGGGCGCGGCGTCAGCCGTCGCAATTCGTGTGTGCGCGCGTAAATTTCGTTGGCAGCAAGAACTTCGTCGATTACGGTCATAGAGAAGAGAGTTTAGCAGAGCGTAGGCAAGTGAGCAGGGGCTAGCGAAAAAGCAGAACACAAGTGGGGTGAGGTGCAAACCTAGCGTTCCACTTTTTTCGAAGGGCCGAGAGCATCTGTGTGTGGGTTCAGGCTGAAATGGAGAGAGGGCGTTTTCCGTTAGGGGGTATTCCACCGCGGATTTTCAAGGCATCGATACGACCAGGCTATCCCTCTGCATAGTTGCGTCCCCGCAGCCCGTTTCCGCTTCACGCGGCCAGATTCATTGTAGCTCCACCGCATCCATCCGTCTCAACTCCGGATAGCCCATAATCCGACCAGAATCGATGGCGAATGCGGAGATCACTTCCTACAAGTCGATTATCGGGACTTAGCCTGCACCTGACAGGACGGATTGGTAGTGAGGCGACTCCCCTAAAGCGCGTAAGATCGGCTCCCAGCCTCCAAAGATAGGGTGCTACTTCTTCACCTGTTCTGCGAGCCAGTCTTGTGCGAAAACGATGCTGCGAGGGCCTATGTCTGATTGTCTTATGACCACAAAACGCTGCCCTCCGGGAGCGGGGTCGTATAGGGCTCCACTTATTACATCTTGAAGCGAAGCATGGACGGTCCTGCCAGAGAAAAGCTGAACAGGGATCCCAGGTTTGAAGGATGGTCGGCTCTCCACGGGCACTGCCATTAACCTTTCGCCTTCGACAAAGAAAAGCTCGTGGCCGGAAGAATTCCATTTAGGAGCAGTGCCGCCGTTGGTAGAGATGGTCCACTTGGCATCGCCAGGAGGAAAGGGGCGCACGTAAACTTCAAATCGCCCAGACTCATCGGATTGGTAGGCAACGAAGTGTCCATCGGGCGAGAACTGGGGCGAAAGTTGGATTGCAGGAGTGACCTGGAACGGCTCTGGTTTTGCTCCCGCGCGCAGAGAGACAGACCAGATGAAGATGTTATGGCTCTGAAAAGCTTCCCGCGCAGAATAGAGAGCGGTACTATTATCCGGCGATAGGGTTAGATAGAGTGGGTTTGGCCCCATAGGCAGCACAAGAATCGGCTTCGGCGGAGCACTCCCATCTGGGGAAGCGCTGCAGAGCCCGAAAGTTGATTTGGCAGCATCCTGACAAGAGAACACCAGTCTCTTGCCATCAGAAGTCCATGCTTGGGAGGCAGCAAAATGCAAGCTGGCAGTCAGGTTCGTCGCAGTATTCCGAATGGAATCCTGGACCCAAACGGACCAGTTCTCCCCGACGCTCATCACGGCAACGCGGTGGCCTTCCGGACTAACCGTGGGTTGCCTTATCTCATTCTTCAGGCTGCCAAAACTGCCCAGGATCTTGCCCGAGCGATCGACCCAAGAAAGCTCGGAGGGCCCGTCGTTTACACCAGACAGATACACTAAGTTTCCCCCCAGCGAAACGCTAAAGGACGATGCCTTGGGACGAACCAGGAAGCGCTGGCCTGTCACCTTCATTGCCGAAAACGAAAATGGAACTGCCCAAATTCCTGGATTCGGTCGAACTTCGTAGAATAGTAGGTGTCCAGTCTTCTCCGAACTGACGGCCTTAAAGAGGAAAGAATCCGGGATCTGCAAAACAACCTGACGTTTCCGATCCGATTGAACTGCAACGGTGTCCAGCCGAATTCCCGGACCTGGGCGGCGCACGATCATGAGTAAGGTTTTTCCGTCGGAAAGAAAATGCGGGGCCCGAAGAACGAACTCGTCTTTGGCTCGATCTGCTTTTGTAAACAGTTCTGGCTGACCGCCTTGGGCTGAGACTTCAAACAAGCCTTCGGGAATCATGCTGAAAACGATTCTATCCTCTGCTCCCCAGGTTCCTTCGTTGCCGCTTCCGCCAGTTGGAAGAGGGCAGACGAGGCTGGACTGACCACCCAAAAGAGAGATTCTCCTAATTTCGCTTTCACGAAAGAAACCGATGGATCTGCTGTCGGGCGACCAGAAAGGACCGTGCCCACCCTCCGTTCCCTCGATGGGGTGCGATTCGAGATCGCGCAAGCTTCGGATCCAGAGCTTTCCTTCGTTCTCATACGCAACAACATTGCCGTCAGGGGAAAAACTTGGGTCAGACAGGTCAGGCCCAGAGACCAGGGTAGCGGTGACAGCACCGGGAGCGGATGACACACTTTTATGCTCGAAGAAGAGCCAGGAGATAAATCCCGCGAGCAGCGTCAGGAGAGCCCACTGCAGCGTGGAGAGCCAAGGAGTGGGCGATCGGGTAGGGGCAAGTTGCGAAGGAGTGCTCTCAGTGTTGCCGGAGAGAGATTCTTCAATCGTGATTCGGGCATCACCCATGGATTGCAGACGCTGCCTTTGGTCCTTCTTCAAGCACCGCTCCAGGACCTCGCGAATGCGAGGAGGTGCCGAGGCGGGGAGCTTAGACCAATCGGGATCTTTCATTACCACTGCAGCGAGTACGTCTGTAACAGTTTCTCCACCGAAGGCCGTTTTGCCGATCAGCATCTCGAAGAGAACGCATCCGAACGCCCAAAGATCCGTCCTCCTATCGACGGGCTTGCCCTTGGCCTGTTCGGGCGACATATAAGCCGCTGTCCCCAGAATGATGCCTGCCTGCGTTGCCATCCGGCTGATTGTGGGGGATGTGGAGATGTCGGACGAAGCCGGGTCGCCTTCTATCGCTTTTGCAAGGCCAAAATCGAGAACTTTCACCACGCCGTCAGTGGAGAGTTTGATGTTCGCGGGTTTTATGTCGCGATGGACAATGCCGCGTTCGTGGGCGTACTCCAACGCTTCGGCGATCTGTCTAGCGATGAGCAGTGCCTCCTCCAACGGAAGCGGACCCTTCTGAAGGCGTTCCGCAAGCGTCAGACCATCGACCAGCTCCATCACCAACCAACCAATGCCATCCGCATCTTCAAATCCGTAGATCGAAGCAATATTGGCATGGTTTAAGGACGCAAGCAGCTTCGCTTCGCGCTCAAAACGAGCCACGCTTGCGAGATCGGCAGCAAACTCTCGAGGCAAAACTTTTATCGCCACGTCGCGGCCGAGCTTCTTATCCCGCGCTCGATACACTTCGCCCATACCGCCTGCCCCGAGCGGTCCCACAATTTCATACGGTCCGAGTTTCGAGCCGGAAGCGAGCGTCATAAGTGCAGGGATTATAACCTCAGAACCACCTAACGAGGCACCTTCGACCGCTTAGCTCATGGGAAAGCGCTTGTGGTCATTGACGAACCGACTCCCGGATGGTCGGCCATACAGAAGTAATCCGTTTTCCTGAAAACTTTCAATTCTCTTTTGGGTGGGCCCGCAGTCATCGCCCGGCGCAAGTCGCTATTTCACTACGCGGTGCTCACTACCTGCTACTCACTCTCTTATAGTTGAGCTTCGATCTCTTTGGTGAGTTCTTCGTAGCTGACCAGGCCTTGTACTTTTTTCACGATTTTGCCGTCTTTGGAGATTAGGAAGCTGGTGGGGTAGCCGAGCAGGCCGCCGAACTTGTCGGCGACCGCGTCGTCGCCGCGAAGAATCGGGTAATTCATCGGCAATTTCGTCCCGTTGACATCGAACCGCTCTTTCTTGATAAAGGCCGCGACGGAGTCGTTCCCTTCATCGTCGACGTCCACGCCCAGAATGGTGAAACCTTTGGCCGCATATTTCTGCTGCATCTCGATCAGCCAGGGGATCTCGACGTAGCAGGGATCGCACCAGGTAGCCCAGAAATTCACCAGCACAACGTTGCCTTTGTATTGCGCGAGCGTGACCTCGGCGCCGTCGAGGTTCTTGAATGTGACGGCGGGAGCTGGTTTTTCCTTGTCGCTGGCTTGAACGGTACTGGTGCCAGTGTTCATTTGCTTAACGCGAGTGGCCTTGTCCGCGTAATAAGTGCCGATGATCAGCACGATCACCGTGACTACCGCGAGGATCGTTTTGTTACCCTGCATCGAAGTGATTTTCTCCCAGCGTCTTATCAAGACGAGCAACAAAATTGCCAGAACGGCCACGCCGATTGCAAGCGAGAACGTCCTTCCTCCCGTCCCCGTGGTGAGCACGCGCTCCAGCCATAATACGAGGACGTTCAAGAAACTCAATTTGGCAGTGAGCCACGTTAGCTTGTTGACGAAGACCAATCCGCCGACGAACAAAAGCAAAGCTCCACTGAAAAGCTCGACGGCGTGGAGATATTTCCTGAAATTCTTATAAAACGTCATGAACTTGCCGATGCCCAGAGCCGTGAGCAGAAACGGAATAGCCAAACCAGCGGAATACACGGCGAGGAGTAGCACGCCGCGGCGAATATTGTCGCTGGCGGCTGCGAGCGCGAGCACGGACGTGAGAATAGGGCCAATGCAGGGAGTCCATCCGAACGCGAAGGCAAAGCCCAGCATGAAAGCACTCCACGCGCTGGGTTGCGCGACCGAGCTGCGAAGGTGAACGTCGCGGTTCAGCCAGCGCGCCAGCGCCGGACCGAAAAAGCCAATGATCGAAAGCGAGAAAAAGTGCAGCGCACCGAATCCGGCAAACAGCGGGCCATGATGAGCCAGGGAAGCAATCCCGAGCGCCACGAGGATGACGCCGAGGATGATTCCAGCACGGGGATTGAGTTTGATGAGCAATCCAAGAAGATGGAGCCCGAAAAGAAGGATGAGCGCGCCAGCAATAGGAGTGAGTGTATTGCGATTCTGTTTCAGGAAGACGCCAACAGCGCTGGCGGATGCGCCAAAAGAAATGAACACGACGGAAAAGCCAGCTATAAATGAGAGCGAGGAGCCCAGCAAGCTGGAGCTCGGCACTTCACCCTTGCGAAGTTGCTCCATACCAATGCCGGAGAGCATGGAAATGTAACCGGGAACCAGCGGCAAAACACAGGGCGAAAGAAACGAAACCAGCCCCGCGAGAAAAGCTCCTGCTAGAGAAACATCAGCATTCATCCTGATTCAATCCTTCGTTACGACTCAAACGCGCTATGAAAAGCGCATGTGCTTAGACTTCAAAAGGGACCTTCTTATTCTCCCACAATTCTTGTTTTCGCTCGCGCTTCCGCAGAAATCCATCGGCATCGCCGGAATCAGCAATCACCAAACCTGAGTACCTCGCTTCAGAAGCACATCGCGAAGGGCGGGCTCTCGGAAGACCCCGAGATCCCTTTGTTAGACGCGCAAAAAGAGAAAAGGAAACAAGGCCTAGAAGGCAGCAAATAAGCGACAACTGACGGATTTGGCTGGCGCGAAGCTGAGACTGACACGGGCAGGCAATCTGTAAGTGATTGATATTAAATGCTTTGCTGGAGCACAGACTGGCAATGGCCTTGCCATTGCTGGACTAGACGCGGTCTTGCGTCTGGCAGGTGCCTATGCGATGGACGCCAAACAAAGTGACGTTTCTGCGGGTGGTGGTGGGGTTCGGGGCAGTGTGCTTGTTCGGCCGGGGGCCATGGGCGAACCTCTCGGCCGTGGGACTCACCGTGGCTGCGATCGCCCTGGACGCGCTGGACGGGCACATTGCGCGGAGGGAAAAAATGGCCACCCCCGTGGGTGCTCAACTGGACATTCTCGGCGACCGCATGATCGAGAACGTTTACTTCACTTATTTCGCGGTGGTGGGGATGGTGTCCCTGTGGCTGCCAGTTTTGTTTTTTGCGCGCGGCGCGGCGACGGACTTCTTGCGCGGGCTGGCGGTGAAGGCCGGGCATTCTCCAATGGGGGCCGGCTGGGGAGCGAACGCGATGTTACAGACCTGGTGGGGACAGGCGCTGGTGGCTTCTCGCTGGAGCCGCGGGTTGTATGCGGCGATGAAGTGCCTGTGCTTCTGCTATCTGGGATTGGAGCTGGCGTTGACGCGCGGGCCGGTAGCCTTGGCGGGCGATCTTGCGGCGGATGTCCACGCGATGATTCGCGTTGGAGCGCATGTACTGACGTGGATGACGGCGGCGTTTTGTGTGGTGCGCGGATTGCCCGTGCTGTTGGAAGGATGGCAGTACTTTGCCGGAAGCGTCGGGCCGGTCCGTGGAGCGAAGAGTGTGGCGCAGGAGGCGGCATGAATCGGCGAAAGGAGGTTGAGGAGGTAAAGGAAGTAAATGAGGTAGAGGAGAAAAGCTACGGAGTGGCGGCGGTTTTTGATGTGGATGGAACGCTGGTGGCATTGCCTTCCCTGGAGCGGAGATTTTTTCGAACGCTGCGGTATCGGAAAAAGATACCGGCCCGGAACTATTTTTTGTGGTTGAAGGAAGCGATGCGGCTGCTGCCGCGCGGGATCAGCGCGATCTTGCACGGCAACAAAATGTATCTGCGAGGTGTGAAAGTTTTTGACGAGAGTGGCGAGGGAGACGGAGACGTCTCCACTTGGCACAAGAGCGGCCGCCCCTCAGGAGTCGGGGCAAGCCAGGCCGAGGGACAGGCGACGTTGGCTCCTCCGCCGCGCAGCTCGCGATTGCCTGTCCCCACCTTTTATCCGAAAGCGATTGAGAGGGTCGCATGGCACGCGAAGCAAGGTCACGAAATCGTGCTGCTGAGCGGAACACTGGAGCCGCTGGCGCGAGCGGTCGCCCGTTGCCTGGAAGAAGAACTCAGCGCGCGCGGAATCACTGCAACGATTCGCGTGATCGCAACGCGGCTGGAACAAGAGGACGGGAGATGGACAGGAAGAGTTCTGGGCGAAGCCATGTTCGGTGCAGCCAAAGCGCGTGCGGCGAAGCGATTGACCGCTGAGCTGCGACTGGACCTGAGCCGGTGTTTTGCTTACGGCGACAGCGCACAGGACCG
Source organism: Candidatus Acidiferrum sp. (assembly GCA_035279725.1). Lineage (GTDB taxonomy): Bacteria > Acidobacteriota > Terriglobia > Acidiferrales > UBA7541 > Acidiferrum. Next base: position 125,161 of record DATEHF010000005.1, on the reverse strand, counting down.
ATGGCTGCTGTCGATTGTTGGCAAAGCGACGGCGGTGAATCCGTCGAAGGAACTTGCGAGCTTCGCCAATTCACGCGGCTGGCCAATTCTAGCCTGGGAAGAAAAACAAAATAGAACGCAGAGACGCCTGTCGGCACTGCTCAGGGCAATCAGAGTGAACAGAGGTGTCGCAGAGAAGAGAGGGCCTCGGGCCCTTATTGCATAGAGGTGCACGCCAGTGAAACCGGAGAACTTTGAATGAAAGAATTGCCAAGACACGACTATCAAGGAGAGGCGGCAATTCCCTGGAGTGAGGACGCCGGAGCTTCGAGAAAAGACGAACGCGCAGCTATCTTCGAAGCAGAGCAACCGTTCGACCTGGCGGGCGCCATCAGGCGGTATTTTGCCGAGGCGTGGGCGGCGTGCGGGGCGTTTGAGTGGATTGCGCTGGGATATTTGGCGATTTCGAGCGCGCTGATCGCGTGGTTTGCGGAAAACCTGGCGCATCCCGCGAAGTTGTTTGGCGCGCAAGCGTTGGTTGCGGCGATGATCCTGCTCTTGTGCCGAGTGGAGGCACGCTCGGCAGGAAGGACAGACAGGAATGTCTGTCCCACTGTCACGCGACGATTCTGGCGCTTCTGGAGGCACTGGTACCCGCACCTGTTTTTTCTTTTCTGTTTTGAGGAAATGGGCAAACTGGTGCATCTAGTTTCACCGCATTGGCAGGACGCCAAGCTCATTGCGTTTGATCACTGGGTGACTGGAGTGAATCCTTCGTTGTGGCTGGAGCGCTTTGCACATCCAGCGCTGAACGAATTCATGCAATTCGCCTATTTCAGCTATTTTCTTTTTCTTCTGATCCTCGGAGGGATCCTTTACCACCGGCGCGACTGGGAGGGCTACTGGGCAGTGATGACGTATTCGGCGACCGGGTATGTATTTGGATATTTCATCTCCATGTTTTTTCCAGTGCAAAGCCCGTGGTTCATGTTCGCGGGCATGTGGCACGGCGACCTTGCCGGCGGACCGTTCACCGCCCTCATCAATTTGATCGAGAAGTGCGGGCGGGTGCGTGGCGCAGCGTTTCCTTCGCAGCACGTGGCGGGAGCGGTCGCGGCGCTTTGGGGAGCGTGGCGGCACCGGCGATGGCTTTTCTGGATATTCCTTCCTTGCGTCTTCTGCATGAGCATTTCAACGGTGTACGTGCGAAATCACTACGTGGCAGACATGTTCGGAGGAGTGGTGACGGGCACGCTCGGGTATGTGGTCGGCGTTTGGGTGATGAAGATGCAAGGGGCAGCGGCGACCGCGCATAGAATCTGTGACCTGTGATCCGTGGTCCAGGACAAGCCGGCCCTACGCTAAAACAAAAAACGCCCCGGCTAAGCCGAGGCGCAGTTTTCTACAAAAGAAGTCTACCAGGCAGTAATGGCTGTGTCAATAGAACAATAAGTGACCTGTCTAGAGAAGGATAAGAGAGGATTCGAAAGTAGAGACTTGAAAATGGAAATTGGAGGGCATCGCATCGATCCTGCCTCGAAGGATGATTCGCGGCGTTGCAGCGGCGGGAGGGGTCCTTCGACTAGCTCAGAATGAACAAGCCCCTCCCCTACAGTTACCGCGCAAGGTGATTTCTCCCAGGATTTCAAGAGAGCTGGATGGTTTCTAGACAGGCCTCACTCCTGAAACGTCACGCACACACCGTTCGGGTCAATCGCGCCAAATTCTTTCGTGCCCCAGGGCTTGGTTTGGAGCGCGCCATTGGGGTGCACCTTTCCGCCACGTTTCTGGTACTCGGCGTACATGGCGTCAATGCCTTGAACGGCGATTCTCACCATGGTCTGGTCTCCGACCTTGCGCGCCAGTTCTTTGTCGCTCATGCCGGCAATGTGGAGGTAGGCCTCGCCGCGGTTGATACCTGCGTAGTTCGGTGGTGTGGCGTCACGAAAGGTTTCCTTGAAGCCGCAGATCTCCGTCCACCATTTCAGAGACTCCGCTGTGTCAGCTGCTGGGAGAACAGGGATCGCGCCTTTGATGATCGGGTCCATGAGCGAAGAATAATCGATATTCAAGCTTGCCGCCTACATTCACGTCACCGTTACTGTACGACGGAAACTGGCGACTTACTGAGGTTCCTAAAACTTTCAACCAGAAACCTTCGGTGATATGTTTCGGAGTTGTATGACCAGCAAAGCATTTCGTGCCGGGCTTTTTCCAATCCTAAGTCTTGCAGTAGGACTGGTAGGGGCCGGCACAATGGCGTGGATCGGCGAGCGATCTATTCCATTCTCGGAGCTACTGCTCGGCCCTCCTCAGTCGAATGCCAACTCCTTTCCAGTGTATGGAATTCCAGCATTGCTTGCGGGCATTTTCGGATTCTTGCGTCCGGTGCCGAGAGTGATATGGAGCTATGGGTTTCTCATGTGGGTGCCTCAAGCCACAGTTGGGGCGGCTTTTGCGAGTAGCCGAGGTTGGTTTGCGAGGCTTGGCCTCTATATTATTGCTGGTTCCTCTCTTGCGGCAATCGTGGCTGTTCTTGCTGCCTACGCGGGCTTTTCGCTACGCAAATTGCTGAACAGGACTCGGGCCGATCGCGAATCACCTCCGAGCATTCTCGGAAGATGAATCCACTTCCTCTTTTTGAAATGGACGCTAGTCGGCTAATCGGAAACTGATCCGCTACCATTATTGGGTGCAAGAGTTAGTCGGCCAAAGGCGGGTGGGGGAGAGGTGGGCGGGCGGACTCGAAGGCGCGGGCAATTTGGAGGAGGAGCGCTTCGCCGGTGACGGAGCCAATGAGCTGGAGGCCGAGGGGAAGGCCTTCGGGCGAGGGGTTGCATGGGAGGGAGATGGCAGGAAGGCCAGCGAGATTAGCGGGTCGATTGTTGCGAAGGAGCAGAGCGCGCGTGGGATGGTCAGTACCTGAAACCGAGGTTACTTCTTCACCGATGAGCGGAGCGGCGACGGGAGTGGTGGGAACGACGAGGGCGTCGAGCTGGGCATCGGCCATGGCGGCGTGGAAGGCGCCGATGAAGGACTCGCGCATTTCCAGGGCTTGAAGATAGGCTGTAGCGGGAACCTTGGCGCCAATTTCGAGGCGGGTGCGAACGTCTTCGCCGTAGTCTGCGGCGAGAGAAGGAAACCAGCCGGCCTGCTGGTGGTAATGAGTGGCTTCGGCCCAAGCGATTTGGTTGCCGGCGTCTTCGGTTTCGTGGAGAAGAGGTATGGAGACTTCGCTCAGAGTGGCGCCGAGCTTTCGGAAGATGCGCAGGGCCCGCTCGAAGGCGTGTTTTACTTCGACGGAAAGAATGTTCAGGAAAAAATCCTTCGGAACACCGAGACGAAAGCCGCGAAGGGATGCGGATTTTGTCGTTAGGTGGAGAGGGCGTTCGTCTTTGCCGTGGACGAAGATGGGATCGAGGAGGATGGCGGCGTCGTCGACGGAACGGGCCAAGGGGCCGACACAATCCAGGTGAGGAGATAGCGGGATCACGTCCTGAACCGAGACGCGGCCGAAGGTGGGCTTGAGACCGACGGTGCCGCAGAGCGCTGAAGGAATGCGTATGGAGCCGCCCGTGTCGGAACCAATGCTGACGAAACAAAGGCCGGCAGCTACTGCGGCGGCAGAACCTCCGCTGGAGCCTCCGGGGATGCGTGCGAGGTCCCAGGGATTGTGGACTGGGCCAAAGTGAGGATTGTTCGAGGTCACCCCGTAGGCGAACTCATGCATGTTGGTTTTTCCGAGAAGGATGGCGCCGGCGTTTTTCAATTGTGTGACAACTGGAGCGTCGCGTTGCGGAATGAAATCTTGGAGAATTTTTGAGCCGGCGGTGGTGCGAATTCCTGCCGTATAAATATTGTCTTTCAGCGAAATGGGGATGCCGTGGAGAGGGCCGCGGTCCCGATAGCCTTTGCGGCCACGCGGGGCGAAGAGTTCTGATTCGGCTTTCTTGGCTTGGGCGAGGGCGAGTTCGGCGGTGACGGTGATGTAGGAGTTCAGTTTGGGATTGAGGCGCTTGATGCGGGCGAGCATGAACTTGGTGAGTTCGACGGGGGAAAGTTTGCGTTTGCGGAAAAGGTTTCCGATTTCCGCGATGGAGGAGAAGGCGAAATCCGTGTCAGTCATGCTCAGAATATTTTCTCCTGATGGCGCAGGTTTCCGAAGGCGCCGATGTTGGCGATGATGAACGCGATGCGGAACTGATTTTCGGCGCGGACCTGGCCGAGGTTGATGCGGCGGTATTCGACAGCCAAGCCGCAGCAGTTGCCGTTGTAACTGAGCTGCACGATCTGGTTTTGCAGGGTCTTGTTCTCGAAGTCGTAGCCAGCGCCAGTGATGATGTTGAAACCTTTGCGGGTCTCGCTGCCGTAGCCCGCCAGGGCGCGAATCTGGCTCGAAAGCGGCTGCTGGAAGAGGGGAAGAACGGGAGGAGGCTGCAGAGGAAGATCGCTGAGCGCTGGATTGTCATTCAAGCGAAAGAAGGCGGTGGTGAAAAAAAAGTCGCGGTACGGCTTTAGTTTGAGGAGCGTGCCGATGGTGACGAGCCTCTGAATTTGCGGATCGTACTGAAGAATTTGCTCGAGATCGTACGGGCCGCCGGGAGTGATCTTGAAATCGCTGACGATGGGAGACCAGTTGCGCGGGCCGAAAGCGAAGGCGAAGGGGGAGATGGAATCGAGCGCCTGGAAGACGTTGCGCTGGCCGTTCACGATGGCGCCGCCAAAGGTGGGATCGAAGTAGTGTTTCTGGGCGATGCGCCAGGAAATGAGTTCCAGAGGCTGGCCATCGCCGTCCTTACGGAAGAGCCGCTGGGTGATGCCATATTCGACTTCGCTGGTGTTGGTGAGCGTGGAATCAGAATCGAACTGAATGAAATCGGCGAAATGATGCACGCCGGTAACGTAGCGGTAGGCGAGAGCGGGCTCGATGGTGTGCTTGTAGCGGCGGCGAGTTTTGTCTTTTTTCAAAGAGGTGCGGTCGAAGAATCGTTCGATGGCCGGGGGGCGGAGTTCCACGGTGAATTCGCCGGTATTGCGTTTGATAGAGGCGACGCTGACATTGCCAGCAGGATCGAATGATTCGCCATAGCTGGTGGTGCGAAAGGCGGCGGAGGTGGTCAGGCCGAGCCAATTACCCAGGTGGAGCGGAACGGTCACGCGTGGAGCGAGTTCATAGCGATCCACAAAATTGGAGGTTTGAGTCATCTGATCGCTACGGTAAACGACGCCGGCAAAGGCATCGAAACCGAAATAAATGGGGGCTCTGTGCCAGGGCGCTTGCTCGACCGAACCCGCGCGCACTTCAGGGAGATTGCGAAGCGTCACGCTGGTGGCTGGAGTTGTGGTGACAACTCCGGTGGGTGAGGTGGTGGTCGTGGGCAAAGTGAGAAAACTCTTGTCATCGAGGCCGGCGAAATTCAGGCTGAGGCCATCTAAATGTTTGGTCATGAAAATAGCGCTGCGCACTTCGGAGTTGATGGCTTCGCCGTAGGAGTCGGCGAAGGCCAGGCGGAAGGTGAGTGAAGAAAGATGGTTGTAGTCGGTGACGAAGCGCCAACCGCCGGGGAGCTGGGATTGGATTTCGAGGCGCTGCTGTTCGCCACCTTGCGGGCTGCGCGTGCCGTCGGGGTTGAGGAGGCCACGGTCGTCTACGCCGAAATAGTTGTACTCGATGGAAGTGTTTTCGAAGGGTTTGGCGCGGAAGTTCCCTCGTTCCAGGTAGCCGCGGCGACTCATGTACTGGAGGCCGAGGGTGGCGTCCATCCATGAAGTTGGGGCGAAATAGAAAGCGTCACCAATAATAAAGCCTTTGCGCGAAGTTTGGCCGATATCAGGAATGAGGATGCCGGAGGCGCGGACTCTGCGGCCCGCCGGTGCTGACGCGTAGGGAAACCAGATCAGAGGAACGCGGAAGACGCGAAAGTTGGCGTTGATGAGAGCGACCGTTTTATCGAGATGGAGCCGGGCGTTGGGGGCGAAGAACTGCCAGGTGGGGCGCGAAGGTTCGCAGATGGTGATCCAGGCGCTGTGGATGAGGTAAATGTCGGCGGGAAAGCGCTCCACGTCGCGAGCTTCGAAGTAGAGCGGATTATCGGAAAGCAGGAGGGTGGGGTTGGGGCGGCGCTCAATCTTGATGGTGCCGCGAACGTTGTGAAAAAGGCCGTGACCGGTGCTGACGTTATAGTGCGCTTCGTCGGCTTCCAGGTGCTCGTTGTTGTAATCGAGAAGGACGTGGCCGGTGGCGACGGCTTCGTAGGTCTTGCCGTTGTACTCAACGTGATCGGCGCGAAGGCGGGTCTCCCCGTAGTGGATGTCCACATCGCCATCGGCTGTGGTTACGTCACCTTTGCGGCCTTGGGTCTTTGCTTCGAGATTGGCGACTCCGCCCTTGGGGGACGGTGAGCGAGTTTGCTGGGCGGAGGCAGCGCGCGGCGTCAGGCTTGCCAGTACGAAAAGCAGCGCTGCCGGGATTAGAAAAGGGCAGAGCGAGGAATGAGTCCGGGCATAGAGACAGCGGTTTACTCGGAACATGCGGTCAATGAAAACAATTGGATAGCCTAGCATGCGGTCGATGGGATTTGAAGGCGCGGGCGAGGGATGTGTTGCATTGCGGCCGAGCGGCAAGGCCGCAGTTTTGCCAAGGCATGAAACGGGGCGGTCGCGGCACGCGTCTGTCTTTTCAGTGGGTTGGTTTGCCCGATCAAAACAATTGGTGCGTGATTCGGCCTCGCCGGAGTAATATGCCGAGCCTCGCTTACAGGGGGATGGAAATGAAGCATATCTGGAATGCTCTGCGGACTAGTTTGGCTTGCGTGGCGGTTCTTGGTGTGTTGGCCGTGGGCGCTGCGGCTGCGCCGGGTGATCAGCCGAGCCCTGCCGATAAATTCAAGAGCCTGGAGTTCCGCGAAATTGGCCCGGCGACGATGGGCGGGCGCATCGATGATTTCGCTGTGGTGGACAGCAATCCGAACATCGTGTACGTGGGCACGGCTTCGGGCGGCGTGTGGAAGACCACGAACAACGGGACGACTTGGGAGCCGATATTCGATAAGGAGAGTGTCTCGACGATTGGCGACATCGCCATTGCGCCGTCGGATCCGTCGGTGGTGTGGGTCGGCACTGGCGAGCCAAATAACCGGCAGAGCTCTTCCTGGGGCGATGGAGCATATAAGTCGCTCGATGGCGGGAAGACCTGGAAGAAGATGGGGCTGGAGGCCACGCGGCACATCGGACGGATTGTGATTCATCCGAAAAATCCGGATGTGGTGTACGTTGCGGCGCTGGGGCACTTGTGGGGAGCGAATCCGGAGCGTGGCGTTTACAAGACGTCGGACGGAGGGAAGACTTGGTCGCAGGTGCTGAAGATCAATGACGACACCGGCGTGAGCGACATCGCCATAGACCCGGAGAGTCCGGATACTTTGTACGCGGCGGCCTACGAGCGGCGGCGCACGCCCTTTGGGTTTAATGGCGGAGGGCCGGACAGCGCGATCTACAAAACCAGCGATGGCGGTGTGACCTGGAAGAAACTGACGAAAGGGCTGCCGTATGAGAACGGCGGCGACACCGGACGCATTGGACTCGATATTTACCGCAAGGACTCGAACATCGTTTACGCGATCGTGCAGCATGAAAGGGGTGGAACATACCGCAGCGAAGACAAGGGCGAAACGTGGAAGAAGATGGGTGATACGAATCCGCGGCCGTCCTACTACAGTCAGATTCGCATCGACCCCAACAACGATCTACGCATCTGGGAGCTTGGCGCGCAGATGTTTTATTCCGAAGACGGAGGAAAGACGTTTTCGACGCAGCGGGTGCGAGGGATTCACGGCGACTATCACGCGATGTGGATCAACCCTGAGGATTCCAACCACATGCTGACGGGATCCGATGGCGGAATCCACTGGAGCTACGACGCCGGAAAGACTTGGGACTTCGTCAACACCATCGCCATCGGGCAATTCTATGAAGTGGCGCTCGACAACGAGAAGCCATATCACATTTGCGGAGGCTTGCAGGATAACGGCAGCTGGTGCGGACCGGTCCAGACGCTGACGCGCGACGGCATCGTGAATGAAGATTGGCAAGTGATTCACGGAGGAGATGGTTTCTACGCAGCCATAGATAATGTCGAGCCGTGGATTGTTTACACCGAGTCGCAGGACGGCTATATCGACCGGCGCGACATGCGCACCGGACAGCAGCGATCGATCCGGCCAGAAGCGAAAGCGGGAGAGCCGCACTATCGCTTCCAATGGAATTCGCCGGTGGCGGTTTCCGCGCACGAGCACACCACGATCTATTATGGCGGGAACTATTTGTTTAAATCGACGGACCGCGGGGACAACTGGACGCGGCTGGGCGGCGACTTGACCACGGGCGTGGATCGCAACAAGCTGCAGATTTTCGGGAAGACTCCGGATAAGAACACGCTGTCGCGGCACGATGGAGTTCAGGAATATCCGACTATTACTACTCTTAGCGAGTCGCCGTTGACGCCCAAGGTGCTGTGGGTCGGAACAGATGACGGCAACGTGCAGGTGACACGAGACGGCGGGAAGACGTGGAAAAACGTCGCGTCGAAAGCGCCCGGAGTACCGAAGGGAACTTATGTGAGCCGTGTGGTGGCATCGAAAACCGGCGATGGCGTCGCTTTCCTGACATTTGACGGGCATCGCAGCGGCGACAACAGTGTCTATGTTTTTGCGACCAACGACTATGGCGAGAGCTGGAAAGCCATTCGCAACGGCATTCCGGATTCCGCCGGGACTGTTCATGTTCTCCGCGAACATCCCCGGAACACCAATCTACTGTTCGCGGGAACGGAATTTGGGCTGTGGGTTTCCTGGGATCGCGGTGCAAACTGGACGGCGTTGAAGAATAACTTTCCGACGGTGCCGGTGGACGACATCGAAATCCAGGCTCGCGAGAACGACCTGGTACTCGCGACGCACGGACGCTCGGTCTGGGTCTTCGACGACCTGACCCCGCTCGAGAAAATGGATGCGAATGTGTCGGCAGCGCCGCTGACATTTTTTCCGCCGCGGACAGCTATTACCTGGCACTTGCGCAACCGCCGTTGGAGCGGGGGGCAAAAAGCCTTCACTGCCAAGAATCCCCCATACGGCGCTCTCTTGAGCTACTACCTGAAAGAAGCCTTGCCCGCGGAAGCTCCCAAGAAGGAAAAAGACGACAAGGACAAGAAAGAGGCTGCGGAAGAGAAGCCGAAGTCCGACAGCGGAGAAAAGAAGGAAGGCAAAGTAAAGATCGCGGTGCTCGACAAAGACGGCAAAGTGGTTCGCGAAATGGACGGCCCGGGCGCCGCGGGCGTAAACCGCACGAACTGGGATTTACGCGCGAATCCCACGGCAGAGCCGACACCGGAACAACAGGAAGCGATTGCGGCAGGATTCGGCTTTGGCCCGCGCGGGCCATTGGCAGAGCCGGGGGAATACACCGTCAAGATCAAAGCCGGCGACAAAGAAGCCTCGCAAAAAGTCATGGTTGACGAGGATACGCGCATCGTGATGTCCGCTGGCGACCGGGCGGCGCGCCGCGAAATGATCGATCAACTCTACCCCATGGCCAAGACTGCAGATAAGGACCGCAAGACGATCGAAGGCATTCAGACGGCTTTGAAGAATGCGCGGGAGCAGTGGAAGAAGGACGCAGGGAAACCGGGCACGACGAAAATTCCAGAGGACATCTTGAAGGCTGCTGACGAATTGCAGAAGAAAGTGGACGCGGTGGCCGAGAAGTTCATCCGTGTGCGAGAGGGGCTGGGGAACGCCGGGCCTCCCTTCGAATGGAAGCCTGACCCGCTGCCGAATCAAGTGCAGGAACTTCTCGACGATCTGGACGGCTTTGCCGCGGCACCCAGCGGGCACCAAAAAGAAAAGCTCGCGGAGTTGACGCCGTTGGTCAGCGATGCTTCAGCGCAGGTGAAGAAAATCGCAGAGGAAGACCTGCCCGCTCTGAACAAAAAGATGAACGATGCAGGGATTCCACACATCGTTCCAGCGCCGGTGCAGTCGCGGGGCGGACGTGGGGGCGAAGAAGAGGCGGATCAGTAGCAGGCAGAATTGCGGGGAGACGCTTCTGCTCGCCTTGCGTCTAAGGGCCTGAATCCGGGTGTGTCACGAAGCGGGCCAAATGGTCTGGCTGGCTTCCAGATTTCTATTCAACCCTTTCAGAGAACGGTGCGGAGGAAAAAGAGCATGAGCGTGAAGCAGCCCAGTCTGCGCGGTGTGGCCGCGTGGTTTCTCATATTGGCTATGGGTCTTGTTGTGGCGTTAGGTGGAGCAGCGGCGTTGAATGCTGGAGCAAAACCCCAGGATGGAGTGCAGGAGAAAGACAAAAAAGAAGAGAAGAAAGACGAAAAGAAGGAGGAAAAAAAGGACGAGAAGAAGGGCTTGCCGCTGAAGTCCGACCGCAAAGTTGAATTCACCACGGATGAAGGGACATGGCTCTCGCTGGACGTTTCGCCCGACGGCAAGACCATCGTTTTTGAGCTGGTCGGCGATATTTATACGCTGCCCATAGAAGGTGGGCAGGCCAAACTGATTGACGGCGGCATGGCTTTCGACAGCCAGCCCAAATTTTCTCCCGACGGGCAGTGGATCGCGTTCATCTCCGACCGCGAAGGCAGCGAAAACGTCTGGATCATGCACCCCGATGGAACAGGAGTGAAGCAAGTCTCGAAGGATCCCAACAACAGTTTCACTTCGCCGAGCTGGGCTCCCGACGGGAAATACATTTTTGTATCCAAAGCCACGTTTGGAATCGGTTCCAGCGAAATCTGGATGTACCACGTCGACGGCGGCTCCGGGGTGCAGATCACCAAATCGAAGCCTACGCCGACATTGGAAAGGAACAGGCGCCCGAATGCCATGGGCGTAGTGGCTTCTCAGGATGGAAAATATATTTACTATGCGGCGAAGCTGGGTTCCCTGTACTACAACCAGCAACTTCCCACATGGCATATTGCCCGGCGCGACCGCAAGACTGGCGATGAAGACGACATCATCAACCAGATCAAGAGTGCGTTTCGCCCCATGCTTTCCCCGGACGGCAAGCAGGTTCTATATGTAACGCGCTATGAGACTGAGTCCGGCTTGCGTTTGCGAAACCTGGAAAGCGGAGAAGACCGCTGGGTGAAGTATCCCGTCACGCGAGACGATCAGGAATCGCTTTTTACTCGTGACGTGTTTCCCGGCTATGCGTTTCTCCCCGGCGGCAAGGAAATCGTTTACAACCAGGATGGAAAGATTAAACGGCTCGATCTGGCTACAGGATCGGAAAAAATAATTCCGTTCACCGCGCAGGTTTCCCAGGAACTCGGGCCGAAGTTGGATTTTCCGCAGCCGGTGGAGCAAGGCCCCGTGAAGGCGCGCTTGATCATGGATCCCATCGAATCGCCCGACGGGAAGCGGCTGGCGTTTTCCGCCATGACCCACCTCTACACTCTGGATTTGCCCAGTGGCAAACCGCAGCGGCTCACCAGCGGAAACGCGCACGAATTTCAGCCGGCCTGGTCACCCGATGGAAAATCGATTGCGTATGTAACCTGGTCCAGCGAGGGAGGCCAGCTCTGGAAGATTCCAGCGTCGGGCGGGACGCCGATACAGCTCTCAAAATCGCTCGCCGTTTACAGCAATCCCGCGTGGTCGCCGGATGGCGCGAAAATCGTTCTGCTTCGGGGCAATGCGTATGACCGCGAAAACAGCACCTTCGATGGCGGGCAAACCGGGAACGCCGACCTCATCTGGATTCCCGCAGATGGCGGCGATGCCAACCTGATTCTCCCTGCGCGGGGAGCCGGCGGGCCGCACTTTACGGACGATAAGGACCGCATCTACGTTTACACACCGCAAGGGCTGGTTTCGCTCCGGTACGACGGAACGGATCGCCGCACGCACCTGGTCGTGAAGGGCCAAGGAATTTACTTCTTCGAGGAACCGATTCCCGCTGATGACATCGTGCCGAGCCCCGACGGCCAGTGGGTGCTCGCGCACGTCATGAACCAGCTTTACGTAATTGCCATGCCGGTCGTTGGAGGAGAACCGCCAACAGTGAATGTCACTTCGGCATCCGTACCCACAAGACGTCTGACCGACATCGGCGCGGATTATTTTGCCTGGGCCGATGGGGGCAAGACCATTACGTGGGCCGTGGGCGCAAGCCTTTTCCGCGAACCGCTGAGCGCCGTTTCCTTTGAGCCGCCAAAGGACGAGAAGAAAGAAGGAGAGAAGAAAGACGACGACAAGAAATCGGCCGACGCGAAAGGTTCGGACAAGAAAGACGCGGCCACACAAACAGCGGACGCGAAGAAAGAGGAGAAGAAGGAAGAGAAAAAAGAAGAAAAGAAACTGAAAGAACAGGAGAAGGACGTCCAGGAAATCGCCGTGAACCTGGAATTCCCACGGAAGACGCCCAAGGGCACGATCGTCCTGCGCGGTGCGACGGTTGTCACGATGAAGGGCGATGAAGTTTTGAAAAACGCCGACATCGTGGTGGAGAATAACCGAATCAAGAGCGTTGGCATAAAGGGCAGCGTGCCATCGGGAGCGAAAGTATTCGATGTGGGGGGCAAAACGATCGTGCCAGGGTTTGTCGACACGCATGCGCACTGGACCGAAATCCGGCGCGGCATCCTGGACACGCAAAACTGGTCGTTCCTCGCGAACCTTGCTTTTGGGGTGACTGCGGGTCTCGATGTTCAGACTGGTACAAATGACATGTTTGCGTACCAAGATCTGGTCGACACCGGCGATATCCTTGGCCAACGCGCGTTTTCGACCGGGCCCGGAGTCTTTTCCGACAACAACTTCCAGTCCGCCGATGAAGTGAAAGGCGTTCTGACCAAGTACAGAAAATACTATGGGACGCACAACATCAAAAGCTACGTGGTGGGCAATCGCAAGCAGCGGCAGTACATGGTGCAAGCTTCCAAAGAGCTGGAGATGATGCCGACGACGGAAGGCGCTCTCGACCTGAAGCTCAACCTGACCCACGTCATCGATGGCTTCCACGGCAACGAACACACTTTGCCGATTACGCCTCTGTACAACGATGTGATTCAAATGTTCGCGAAATCGGGAATCGCGGAGACACCGACGCTCATCGTGAACTATGGCGGGCCGTTCGGAGAAGACTACTGGTTTGAAAATAGCGAAGTGCACGACAACGCCAAACTGAACCATTTCATGCCTCATCGCGTCATCGACCAGCGAACCAAGCGCCGACAAGGCTGGTTCCGCAAGGACGAGTACGAATTTCCGAAACTGGCGGCACAGATGGCCAAACTTGAGCGCGCCGGCGGCCTCGTTGGCGTGGGCAGCCACGGAGAAATGCAGGGCATCGGGTATCACTGGGAACTATGGATGCTGGCGAGCGGCGGGATGACGCCGCTTGAAGTCATCCGCTGCGCCACGGTCAATGGGTCAAAAATTGTCGGAAGGCCTGCCGATCTGGGCTCAATTGAGCCCGGCAAACTCGCGGACCTGGTGATCATGGACAAGAGCCCGCTCGAGGACATTCACAATACGAATACGATTCACTGGGTGATGAAGAACGGTGAATTGTTTGAAGGCGAAACGCTAAACGAGGTGTGGCCGGAACAGAAGAAGCTCGAACCGCTGTGGTTCTGGAACAATTACGACGTTCCGAAGGCTGGTGAACCGCTTAGCTACGGGAAAACCATTCAACCGTAGACTTGGGGCTTCTGGCGAAAGTGTCGGAGGGGCGAGCTTCAGTTCGCCCCACGTTTGTTTTTCACCAGTCACTTTTCAGTTTTGGCCGCAGCTTTCGTTTGGGTTTCGTGGTACCACTGGAATGTCCGGGCTAAGCCGTCTTCAAAGGTCACCTGCGGGCTGTATCCGAGAAATTCCTGCGCTTGGGAAATGTCTGCTTGTGAATCCCGGATGTCTCCCTCGCGCGGCGGATCGTACTTGGCTTCAAGCTTTTTGCCGGTAATTCTCCGCAGCTCGCCCAGAACGTCATTGAGGGAGACACGTCCACCCACGCCGACATTAAAAACTCTTCCGGAGACGTTTGGAGCTTCGCAGGCAAGCAGATTCGCCTGCACGGCATTTTCCACGTACGTGAAATCACGCGTCTGTTCGCCATCTCCAAAAACGACCGGCTCTGTGTCTTCGAGAAACGCCGTGCAAAACTTGGCCAGCACGCCCGAATACGGAGAACCGGGATCTTGCCGCGGCCCAAAGATATTGAAATAGCGCAGGGACACGTTCTCCAGACCGTAACATCGGCCAAAAGTCTGGCCGTAAAGCTCACCCACGAACTTGGTGACCCCGTAGGGTGAAATCGGCTGAGGCTGCATGGTTTCGACCTTAGGCAGGGTCGGCGTTTCGCCATAAGCGGAAGACGAAGCCGCAAACACCACGCGCTTGACCTTTAACTCTTTTGCAGCCACCAGAACGTTCAGCGTGCCGTCGATATTGATCTTGTTCGTTTCGATAGGATCCTTCACGGAACGCGGCACCGATGTCCGCGCGGCGAGGTGCAGCACATACTCCGCTTCGTGCATGGCTTTGCGCACGACTTCGATATCCGTGATGCTGCCCTTGATGAAGGTAATTTTGTTGCGGATTTCGGCCAGGTTGTCTTCCTTTCCGGAAGAAAGGTCGTCGAGAACGACCACGCTATGGCCGCGGCGGACGAGTTCGTCCACGGTGTTTGAGCCGATAAAGCCGGCGCCGCCCGTTACAAGGTAGCGCATTCGGAAAATCCTCCTAGCTCTTCTGGCCGCGACGCGGCCGGCGATCGTGGTCTGCTACCGCAGTATTTGACGCAAGCCCGGGAAAGACGACCCGGCCCGGGTTTTGATACGCTCTTAGTTCGCGGCGCGCCGGCGAAGGAGCCGGATGATTCCCGCGTACAGCAAACTATTGTACGACGGAAGACTGGCCGGCAAACTTTTGATTCCAGGGAGCGTCACACAAAGAGCATGAGCCGGAAAGCGACAGTTGGACTTGCAGCAGTCGCGGCGTTGGGTTGCGGCGCGGCGGCGTTTTACTGGCTGCATGCGCGGGGTCAACAGCCGCCGCCGGAAGTTGTATCGGCAGAGCCGCCCGGCTTTCGTGAGACTCCTCCTGCGGAGAAGCCTGCGACTGTTCCAGCGGTGAAATCCGCTGTGTCCGCCGTGCCGTCAGAAACGAAAAAGGTTCCACCGCCTGTTGATTCCGGGCTGCCTCTGCGATCCGGCGAGACGCTTGAATATTCCGCCAACGTCTCAAAACTCAACAATGTGGCTACACTGAAACTGGAGGTTGCCGGCCGCGGCAATTTCCTTGGCAAGAGCACCTGGCATTTAAAAGCCTTCGCGCACACGGAGAATCCGTTGCGCATGGTTTTTGAATTGGATGATCAGTTTGATTCTTATAGCGATGCGAGCACCCTGGCGAGTTTGCAATATGAGATGCATTTGAGCGAGCGCGGCCAAAAAGTGGAGTCCGTGCAGCGCATGACCGCTACGGGCAAGGAACCCGCGCCATCGGACGCCACCGAAACGCGCGTGCTTCCGGGGACGCGCGATCCGCTGGGAATGATGCAGTACTTGCGAAACGTCGATTGGACAAAAACTCCTGAGGTGCATAGCCCCGTATACGACGGACATAAGCTCTATGATCTGCGCGCGAAACTCGCCCCAGGCTCTGAAGCCGTCGAAGTACCGGCAGGAAAGTTTGCAGCCTCGAAAATTGCGATCCGCATCTTCGAAGATGGGGTTGAGAAGAAGGACGCTTTTTTTACGCTCTACTTGGCGAATAACGCTGCGCGGACGCCGGTACTTTTGGAGGCCGTAATGCCTTTCGCCACCGCTCGCGTCGAACTCCAGGGAACAAAATAAGAAACTCGCCGTCTCGACTCTCCAACTGCTGAAAAGCAATTAGCTAGAGCAATCCAAGATGATCGGGGTACTTGGCTTGCAACGAGCTGACCAGGCCCTCGAACGCCGGAAGGGCACGCAAATCCTTCAGAAAAGGGTCTTTCTGAAAGAAAGGCCAGCACGCGAAGCCGTTGCTGACACTTCTCTCCAGCCATTCGAAAGCAATTTCACGCCGGCCCAGCAAGGCAAGGATGCAGGCGATTTGATAGTAGGTGTGGTGAGTGTGGCCAAACGATTTTGGGCTTGCGCAAGACGTGGTCAGGCAGTCGAGCGCCTTTGACACGTTTCCAGTTGAAGCGTAAAAGACGCCTTGCAAACTGACGATGAGAGGTTCTTCAGGCAAGAGCCCAATCGCTTCATCCAACAGCGTTTTTGCCTTTCTCAGATCCCCGGTCAACAGGGCCAACTGAGGCGCAAAGTAGATGGAATACTTGTTGTCTGGACTCTCGGCGCGCCATTCTTCAATCTCCTTCTGCGCCAGGTCGTATTCCCGATTCCAAAGATAGACTTGCGCAATGCTGTGACTAACGGCCTTTCTGGGATGAAATGGCCGCCCTCTCTCAAACATTTCTCGCGCGTGATCGAGCAGCCCGATGTGCGCCAGGATGGTGCCGAGGCGGTTGTAGGCTTGAGGCAGGTTATTCTGCAGGGCAAGGGCCCGCTTGAGTTCGTCGATGGCTTCCAGGTGCTGGAAGTTCCTCGACGGCCCCCAAAGGAGAAATGCGCGGGCGACGTGTCCTTCGGCCAAATCCGAATCCAAATCCATTGCGCGGGAGCAATGAAACTCAGCCTTTTCCCACCACTCGCTCTTTGGGTCAAGTTCAAAGTGTCGCGTCGCGCATACCACGGAGAGCGCGGCATGCGCTAGCGAGAACGACGGATCTCGATTGACCGCGTTGCTCAGGTGCTGCGCGGCCTCGTCGAGCACGGCTGGGTCCCCTGATGAACTCAGCCGGTAGCCCCTCATGAATTCCGCATAAGCCATCGGGTCCTTGCTATAACGAGGACGCCGCTGTGCAACCACGGGACGCAGCGGGCGGTTCAATGCCCCGGCGACTTGCCTAGCAATCTCATCCTCAAGTTGCGACAAGCGGTCTAACTGGAGGTCGCATTTTTTTCGGAAGCAGGCACTCTGCTTGTGCGCGTCGAACACTTCCAGGGAAAGGCGCCACAGGCCCTTTGACATTTGAATGCCGCCACGCACGACAAATCGAACCCCAAGCCGCGGGGCGATTTCGGAAGCAGATGCTTCGGCTGGCACTTTCAGCACTGCGGATATGGGTAGGACGTCCACCCCTTGCAGATTTCCAAGTCGTGTGATCAAGGCATCGGCAAATCCTAGGCAAATTCCATGTTCATCCGTCACGTTCCCGAAAATCGCCAGTGGCAAAACCGCGAGAGACGACCGCTCCTTCCATACGCCCGATTTCTCCGTGCTCTGTTCGTGGATGGCGCTGGCTTCAGGTTCCACAGTCCCGTAGCGCGCACCAATTACGCGCACCGGTCCGATGAATCGGTACCCCTTGCCAATCACTGTTTCCAGAAAACGCGGTTTGGCGGAGTCGTCCCCCAGTGCCGTCCGAATTTTTCGCACAATGTTGTTGACACTCGTCTCCGTATCAACAAACAGATCCGACCGCCACAGCTTCGTGACGATCTCCTCGCGCGCTACCAGCTGCTCTCGTCGGCCCACCAGGAAAATCAGCAGCTCCATGGGCTTTTTCTCGAGCTTCACTCGCTGCCCCTGCCGGCGCAGCTCGTACCGCCCCAAGTCCAGCTCGATCTCGCTTATCTTCGAACTCTTCCGTCTCATGTTGCTTTCTTGCCGGGGATTATCCCCTAGGAATCAATACTTTGCGACGATATGCGAAAGATAGCCAAACAGTATTTCCTCTTCATGGCAAGTCTCCTCAGCTCCATCCATCATTGCCGCGCTGCACATCTTACGACGGAGGCTGTTCTATGAAGCGATACATGTTCCTGGTTCTAGCCGTAAGTGGATTTTTCGCCGGCGCGGGCCAGCTTATCTCCACTGTCACACAAGCTCACACTCATGAGAGAAACTCGTTCACGCCGGATACTATTCCCTGGGGACCGGCGCCACCCGTAGTTCGTCCTGGCGCGCAGTTCGCCGTACTCGAAGGCGACCCAACCGCTTCCACTGGCGACTTCACGATTCGCCTGAAGATGCCGGACGGTTTCCGCATCTCGCCCCATTTTCATCCCCAACGCGAAAACGTCACGGTCATTTCCGGCACGTTCAAGGTTGGCATGGGTGATGAATTCGAAGCCAACAAAATGGCCGCGTTCACGGCCGGGAGCTTTGCCTTTCTCGATCCCGACATGCACCACTACGCCATGGCTTGCGGAGAAACCATTGTTCAGGTCCACGGTCAGTCTCCGCTTCAGTTCAACTACATCAATCCCAACGACGACCCGAGCCGGAATCGGTAGTCGGGCTTTCACATACAGGACAACGGTGCCCCGATTCTAGTTTGCGCTCCTCTAACCCCGGGCACGATCGTGCTATGCACACGTAGACGCCCCAGGAGGCGGCTGCAACCGCTTCCTGGGCTCAACCAATAGAGCAGATTCGTGATAGGTCTAACGAGTGCATCACTGTATGAGAGTTCCAAGATGTGTAATCGAATGGAGAACGCGAATGGCAGTTGGCAAAGGGAAAGTGAATGTATTCGTAGGGAAATTCTTTGGGGATATGGGAACGGCGGTCCGCGCGAGCATGATGGTGATTGATGAAAAGCTGGGGTTGGACAAAATACCCGCTGCCGCCCCAGCGGAACCCAGCCGCACCGGTAAGATCAGTCTTCGTAGGAGGCGGCGATCAGATCTGCGCCATCTGTTGATCCGTGCCGCAGCATTCACGTGCGCCTTGTTGGCGGCGAGTCCATTGTATTCAAAGAGCCTCTCCAGCTGCGAAGACCGCGCTGTGCTGGAGTTGTCGACCTTGGGCAAACGAGGTGCGACGATCCTTCGGGCGCGCGAGCAAGTTCTCGACATCTTGCAGCAGGACAATGCCTGCGCGGCCTTCTTCAAGGAAGGGGATCCCGACCCCGCCGGCGTGTTTCGGTCTTTGCACTACGAGCTGGAGATAGAAGGACCTTCGTATATTTGCGGCACAAGGGATATTGGACGTGGGCAACTCTTCAAACACCCTTGGGCGGCGAGGTCGATACAGAACGGAGGCCTAAACTCTACCATTCTATTGAATGACAACGGACCATTCTTCAACCGCGTTTCAGTTGTCATGCAACTGGACCCAAGAGGAATGCTAGCTCGGCCCGATGGTCTTCGTCTGCTTACGACTTCCTCTTATGAAGGGAACACCCCCGAGGCACAAATCACGATATTGCTTCACGAACTGGGACACATCATTGGGCGGCTTCCGGAGGACGACGATTCCTGGGACGGCCAATCTTCCCGAAACACCGCGGAGGTGCACCGGCATTGCAAGAACCAGACGCGCGCGGCCGTACGTAACAATCCCAGAGGAAGCATCTGAGGCACGATTCAAAAAAAAGGCAGTCCAAAGGAGAATGAAATGGCAGTCGACATGGGCAAACTAAATGCATTCGTAGGGCAATTCGTCGAAGATCTCGGAGCTGCGGTTCACGCGGGTATGGTGGTGATTGGCGAAAAGCTGGGGTTGTACAAAGCTCTCGCCGAGGGCCCAGCAACCTCGGCTGAACTCGCCGAAAAAACCCGAACGGATGAGCGTTATGTACGCGAATGGCTGGGCTCTCAAGCAGCGGGCGGCTACGTTACTTATGATGAAAAGACGCGTAAGTTCAGCCTTAGCGAAGAACAGGTGTTTACGCTGGTGAACGAAGATAGTCCTGCTTACCTTCCCGGAGCTTTCCAATTGGCACTGGGCTCACTTGCGGCTGTTCCCAGAATTACCGAGTCCTTCCGCACCGGCGCAGGCATGGGCTGGCATGAACACGAAGAAAATGTGTTTCACGGTTGCGAGAAATTTTTCCGGCCAAGCTATGCCGCTAACCTTATGAGTTCGTGGATTCCTTCTTTGCAGCGCGTGCAGGCCAAACTTGAGGCTGGGGCCAAAGTTGCCGATGTGGGTTGCGGCAAAGGGGCGTCTACTTTGCTCATGGCCAAGTCCTTCCCAAAGTCCCAATTCTTCGGATTCGACTATCATGACAAATCAATCGAGGGCGCTCGCGCAAGCGCCGCCCGGCAAGGTCTCGCGAATCGCGCCCTGTTTGGAGTCGCGAAGGCCAAGGAGTTTCCGGGCAAGGACTACGATCTGGTCACGGTATTCGACTGCCTGCACGACATGGGCGATCCAGTAGGCGCCGCGACCCATGTGCGCAAGGCCCTAAGCAAGGACGGCACGTGGATGATCGTCGAACCGTTTGCCAACGATGAGTTAAAGGACAACCTAAATCCAGTTGGCCGCGTGTACTACTCTTTTTCGACACTGTTGTGCACTCCGTGTTCGCGTTCGCAGGAAGTCGCACTGTGCCTGGGTGCGCAGTCCGGAGAAAAACGGATTCGCGAGGTAGTCACCGCTGCGGGCTTCACCCGGTTCCGGCGGGCCGCGGAAACACCGTTCAACGTCGTTTACGAAGCTCGTCCCTAAGCCGTTCTGAGCTTCCTGGAATTAATGAAGCTTTGAGTATTTCGGTTTTGCGGCGATGAGGGCAGAAAGTTCTCAGGGCCGCGTCTTTCCAGGTGGCAAAAAATCCTGGCAACGAAGACAGCCGCTTATTCACTAACTAGTTGTTCGATCAGACTGCAAGCGATATGGCCGATGGTTATGTGGCATTCCTGGATGCGCTGGGCGTCTTGCGATGGAACGTTCAAGAGAAGATCAACCTTGCTGGCTAGCTGGCCGCCAGTTTCTCCTGTGAAAGCCACGAGATAGGCGCCGCGGGCCCGCCCGGCTTCCACTCCACGAATGATATTGTGGCTGGTGCCGCTTGTCGAGAGGGCTACAAGAATGTCGGTGTGCGCGACGAGCGACTCGATCTGGCGAGAAAAGATACGTTCGAAACCGTAGTCGTTGCCTGCTGCGGTCAATACAGAAGGATTTGTAGTGAGCGCTAGAGCTGCGAGGCCCGGTCGTTCCATGCGCAGTCGGACAACGAGTTCGGCGGCGAGATGCAAAGCATCTGCGGCGCTGCCGCCGTTCCCAAAGAAAACGATTTTGCCGCCGGCGCGCAGCGCTGAAGTGGATTTTTCAGCAAATTGCGCGATGCAGGCGATCAGTTCCTTGGAAAAACTCTGTTTGACGCGAGCGCTTTCCTCGAGCTGGCGGCGAATTTCATCGACAGGCGAGGTCATTGCTGCCTAGCAGAGCACGATTTTTTCGCGATGGCGCACCACGCGGCGGGTGGCGTTGCGCGTATCGATCACGAGTTTCGCGGCGTCGGCAATCGCCGGATAGTCATAGCTGGAATGGTCTGTGGCGATAATCACTGCGTCATAGCTTCCCAGGGTGTGCGGATTCAGCGGCACTGACTTCATACCGTCGTAATTGAAGTGCCGCATCTTGTGGAGTTGCGGGAAATAAGGATCGTTGTAGTCGAGGTGCACGCCGCGCTGCTGAAGGAGCTGCATGATTTTCAGCGTCGGCGATTCGCGCAGATCGTCCACGTCTTTTTTGTATGCCACGCCGAGCACGAGAATCTTCGAGCCTTTCATGCTTTTCTTGTGATCGTTCAGCGCATTCGCTACGGCATTGACCACGTGGTAGGGCATTTCGGTATTGACTTCGCCCGCCAACTCGATGAAGCGCGTCGCGAAATCATATTCGCGCGCCTTCCAGGAGAGATAGTACGGGTCCACGGGAATGCAGTGTCCGCCGAGGCCAGGGCCAGGATAAAACGGCATGTAACCGAAAGGCTTGGTGGCCGCCGCGTCGATCACCTCCCAGATATCGATATTCATGCGGAGGCTGAGCTGTTTGAGTTCGTTGACGAGTGCGATGTTCACGCAGCGGAAAATATTTTCGAGAAGCTTGGCCATCTCTGCAGCGCGAGTTGAGCTTACGGGAACGACCCGCGCAACCACTTGCGTGTACAACGCTTGTGCCGCTCGGCCGCTCGGAGGATTCAATCCGCCAACAACCTTTGGAATTTGTGCCAACCCGAACTGCTTGTTTCCCGGATCTTCACGCTCCGGCGAAAACGCCAGGTAGAAATCGCACGCCACGTTCTCATTTTCGGGACCGGAAGCGATCGCGCATCGCAACCCGCTCTTTTCGAGAATCGGCAGAACCAGCTCTTCAGTTGTACCTGGGTAGGTCGTCGATTCGAGAACGACGAGCTGCCCCTTTTGCAGGTGCGGATAAATCGAAATAGCGGTCTGCTCGACGTAGCTGAGATCCGGTTCGCGCCGCTCATCGAGTGGAGTAGGAACGCAGATCAAAATGGCGTCGGCCTCTTTGAGCTTGGAGAAATCGTTGGTTGCGCTGAAGTGCCGGCTGTTCACAAACTGCTGAATCTTGTTCTGTGGTATGTGCTCAATGTAGGACTTGCCGGCATTCAGCATCGATACTTTGTGGGGATCGACATCAAATCCCGTGACTTTGTGCCCCGCTTCGGCGAAGCGCAGCGCCAAGGGCAATCCAACGTAACCGCATCCGATGATTCCTACTTTGAGCTGGGCGCCTTTGAAAAACTCGGGTTTCCGGTCGATGGGCATGTGTTCCGCGCACTCCTCTTTATTTCTGGCCGACTTGCTCGAGGCCAAAGGATTCACGTTTTCGGGGATACCACGTTGCGGGCGTCCGTACAACCGCCTGCAGGGCCGACGTGACAAAGACAAGTAAATATAGCAGGTTCCGCGCAAACAAAAAACGCCGACCATTTCATCCGTGTTATAGCTTGTTAAACGCAAGTGTTTAACGCAAGTTGCCGCCAGATGCCGGAGGGTGGAAGATAGAAGAGTTTGATTCAAGCCATCAAGGCGATGCGGGCAGAGTAGTCCGCGCTCATCATGACACTTACGATTCTTCTGCTGGGACTTGGCGTTGGTGTGCTGGTGGGCCTCCTGGGCATTGGAGGTGGCGTGGTTCTAGTGCCGGCCATGGTCTACCTTTTGCACATGGATCAGCACCTGGCCCAAGGCACTTCGCTTTTCATTCTACTGCCGCCTATCGGACTCGGCGCATTGCGCGAATATTGGAATCGGGGCCAGGTGGACTTGCATGCCGGAATTTTGTGCGCAGCGGGAATGCTTTTTGGCGGTTATGCAGGGAGCCTGATCGCGCTTCCGATGCCTTCACGGCACTTAAAAGGGTCATTCGGTTGTTTCCTGATGCTAGCGGCGTTTCTGCTCTGGAGAAAGGCGCAGCACGATCCCAACGTTGCTGCCATTGGCAACGTACAGGAGAAAGACCGTGTCTAACGCGATGGGTCGCGGAGCGGGAATCTTCGCCGTCGCCTGCGTTTGCGGAGTTGCTTCTGGCATGTTCGGCATTGGTGGCGGCGTGCTTCTTGTGCCCCTACTGGTGTTGTTTTTTGCATTTGAGCAACACCGTGCGCAGGGAACTTCGTTGATCGCGCTCATCCCGCCGACGGGAGTGCTGGCGCTGGTTGCTTATTCGAAGGAAGGTTTCGTGTCATGGAAAACGGGATTGTTACTGATCCCCGGCGTTTTCCTGGGCGGCATCACCGGCGGAAAAATTGCCAAGTGGATCAGCCCCCGGCTGATGCGCCAGATTTTTGCCGGGATACTCTTTGCGCTCGGCGCGTTGCAAGCGTTCAGTGCATGGTGGCGCTAAGGACGGTTCAGCCGAATGGTCGACTTGCACTGCCATATTTTGCCGGGACTCGATGATGGCGCGGCCCACATGGAAGAATCCATCGCCATGGCGGAATCGGCGATCGCCGACGGAATCACGCACGTCGTGGCCACGCCACACTCCAGCAACGAATACTTTTTTGACTTTTCGCACGTGCGGGAACTTCGCGACGAACTGCAGGCGAGAGTCAGTGGCCGGCTGACAATCGCCACCGGCTGCGATTTTCATTTGAACCCGGAAAATATCGCGTCGTTGCGCAAGAACGCTCGGCAATTCTGCATCAACCAGCGCGATTTTCTGCTGCTGGAGTTCAACGAGTTTTCAATTCCGCCTTCGATGGACCAGACGCTTCACGAAATTCAGCTCGCAGGGGTGCGGCCGATCATCACGCATCCGGAACGCAACGGCATCTTGCGTTCGCGTCCGGGGCGTTTGAGGAAATGGGTGCGCCAGGGCTGTTTCGCGCAGGTGACTGGGGGCGCACTGACGGGAGGTTTTGGCGCCAGTGCGCAGCAGGATGCGTTGCGCTGGATCGGCGAGGGCCTGATCCATTTCGTTGCCAGCGATGCGCACAACACGCGGACGCGGCCGTTGCGTCTGCAGTCTGCTTACAACGTGATAGTCGATCAGTTTGGGCAAGAGAAGGCCCGGGCACTATTTCAGGATAATCCCCTGGCCGCGTTCGAGGGGCGCGAGTTGCCACATGTGCCGGAATTGGAAGATGAATTGCCGCCGCCGCGACGGAAGCGTTTTTTCTTCTTCTGAATATTTCTGTTTGAACCGCCTTGATTCGGCAAAGCGAGTTTCCGCACTCCAACTCAGCGCGCGGGATGCAGAGGCAGGCCCGCCCAGGCGTTCAATAGGCCTAGGGCTTCGCGAACCACGTCGAGAGCATCGCTCGTAGTGCGCCACCAATGCCGGGGATCGAAGGAATCGCCGGATGCGGCTCGCACGATGGCACGGCCCCGGCCGGGAGCGAGCCGGCGCCAGAGCAGGCGCGTACGGCGCGTATGCGCTTTTGTGGTGACAATAATCACGGCTTCGCCTTTGCCGTGTGCAAGAGCTGCTGCGGCGACTCTGATTTCGTCAGCAGTGTTTACGATGGGCGGTTCTAGAACGTGAATTGCCTTCGCTGGCACGCCTTCGTGGATCAAAACGAGCTTGTTGTAATAGTCTTCGCCGGTGAAGGGAATGCCCATCTCTTGCAACGCCCCGGCGGGCTCCGTGGACTGAGTCAGCCAAACTTCCGGAGCGTATCCTTCACGGTATAGTTTCCCAGCTTCGATGGCACGCAACGGCATCGCGCCGCTGAGCACCACGATTGCCCGGGCTTTTCCGAGCGGGTCTTCGACAACTAGCCAGCGGCCAATACCGAAGAAAATTACTGCGGCAAAGACAACGAAGACGCCGCTGGAGGCCAAAAGAGCGCGCCGTGTTCGTGAGGGCGGCCGGGAAATCTGAGCGGAGCTTTGCTGAATTGACATTCAGGAACCTGCGCATCCTATCCCGCCCAACAGCGGCGGTCAATTCGCGGGTTCCACAACGCAATCTGGGGCTCACAATGCCGCGCGTTGCCTGCCTGGAGGGGCTGGAGTAAACTCCAACGCGCGTGACAGAAACTTCTTCCATTACCGGCCGTACCGTCTCCCACTACACCGTTCTGGAAAAGCTTGGCGGCGGAGGCATGGGCGTCGTCTATAAAGCGACGGACACGCGCCTAGGCCGTTACGTGGCTCTCAAATTCCTTCCTGAACACATTTCCCGAGGCGTTGACGCGATTGAGCGGTTCCGCCGCGAAGCCCGATCAGCATCTTCACTGAACCATCCGAACATTTGCACTATTTATGATACAGGCGAATTCGAGGGCCGGCCGTTTATCGCCATGGAGCTGCTGGAGGGCCAGACCCTCAAGAATCGCATCGCGAAGAGATCGCTGCCTGTCCCTGAACTCCTGGACCTCGGCATTCAGATTGCCAATGGTCTCGAGGCCGCCCATACCAGGGGAATCGTGCACCGCGACATCAAGCCGGCGAACATTTTCCTGCTGAAAGGAGGTACGGCGAAAATACTGGATTTCGGACTGGCCAAGCTCGCCCCACGCCGGCAACCTGAGATTGAGTCTGAGGGCGAATCGTCCGAGTCCTTAGCAGTGCAGCTGGTGGATGATGACTTGGTCACAAATCCGGGGAGTTCGATGGGCACTGTCGCGTACATGTCGCCGGAGCAGGCGCGGGGCGAGCCGCTGGACGTACGCACGGATTTATTTTCGCTCGGCGTTGTGCTTTATGAGATGGCCACGGGGGTGCTCCCATTCCCCGGCGCGACCATTGCCTTGATTTTTGAAGGCGTCCTGCATTACGCAGCAACTCCGGCGACGAGAGTGAATCCACGTTTGCCTCTGGCGTTGGAACAAGTTCTTTCCAAGGCGCTGGAGAAAGATACAGAGCTTCGGTACCAAACTGCGGGCGAACTTTGTACCGACTTGAAGCGTTTGAAGCGCGACCTAGAGTCCGGTCAGTCGGGTGCAGCCGCGGTGCAAACGGGTGCCCATGAACCGGTGCGCGTGGCACAGGAGCGAGGTGGATGGCGAACGTGGGCTTTGCTGGCTGGTGCGGCTTTTGTCGCAGTAATGGCAATTGTCGAGTACGTTTTGACGCGCCCTGTCGCGCAAGCTCGCGTCGTCAGAACCGTGCAGCTCACTTACACGAATCGGCCGAAATCGGGTGTCGTGACGGACGGCACGCGCCTCTATTTCGTCGACGGCCAAGCGGGCCTCTCGCAAACTTCCGTGAATGGTGGTGAGACGGTGCCTGTGCCGACGTCTCTTGAGGACACCGGCTTTTCCAATGTCTTTGATATCGCGCGCGATGGGCCCGCCCTATTAATGAATACCGCTCGTGGCACGGTGCTCGACGGCCCTCTTTGGACCGTGCCCGTGCTGGGCGGCACTCCGCGCCGGTTAGGAAACCTTGAAGGCCACGCCGGGGCGTGGTCGCCTGACCGAAAGCGAATTGCTTACAGCAAGGGTAACGAGATATTTCTTGCGAATAGCGATGGCAGCGAGCCTCACCGGATCTTGACCACAGATGGAACCGCGGGCGACCTTCGCTGGTCGCCCGATGGATCGGCTTTGCGTTTCACGTTGAACGATCCGCACACCAACAATCGATCGATCTGGCAAGCTTCAGCGGATGGCAGCAACCTTCGTGCGCTGCTTGCCGGGTGGAACAGCACACCCAACGAATGCTGCGGGAACTGGACGCCTGACGGAAGGTATTTCGTTTTCCAAGCGTCGCGTGACGGAACGGCAAACCTTTGGACCCTGCGCGAACGCGGCGGCATTTTCGCCTCCGGACGCCAAACGCCGGTACAGTTGACGACTGGGCCGATGAATGTGGGCGACCCCGTGCCAAGCCGCGATGGCCAAAAAATCTTCGCGCAAGGCTGGCAGCCACGCGGGGAATTGGTCCGATACGATGCGAAATCCGGGTTGTACGTTCCGTACCTTTCGGGGATCTCGGCGATGGGGCTGGATTTCTCGCGTGACGGACAGTGGGTCGCATACAACGATGGCACCGATGGCACGATGTGGAGAAGCAAAGTCGACGGAACACAAAAATTGCAGCTGGTTTCCCCGCCGATGCTGGCCTATCTGCCTCGATGGTCTCCGGACGGCAAGCGAATCGCTTTTTTTGGTCACCCACCCGGGGAACCGTGGCAAATCTATACCGTTCCTGTGGAAGGAGGGGCGCCCGAACTGATTTATCGCAGCGGGCTGAACCTGGCGGACCCCAGTTGGTCGCCAGATGGGAAATCACTAGCCTTCGGGGAAAATTCACTGAACAACCAGGGGTCAGCTGTGTTTGTGATGGATTTAAACACGCGAAAGGCCACCAAGCTGCCGGGATCCGATGGACTCTATTCCCCGCGCTGGTCTCCCGATGGACGATTCATCGCCGCGATTCCGCTGGATTCGCTGAAGCTGATGCTCTTCGAAATCGCGACGCAGAAATGGACAGAGCTCGCCAGGATTTTCGTGGCCTATCCCACGTGGTCTCGCGACGGACGATATATATACTTTAACGGTGCTGTCGAAAGCCAAGAGGGCTATTACCGTGTCCAAGTCTCGGACCACAAGCTGGAGCGGCTCTTCAGTATGAAAGGATTTCAGGCAGCTGGAGGCGCGTTCGGGAACTGGAGCGGCATCGGCCCGGACGAGACTCCGTTGCTGGTGCGCGACGCTAGCATTCAGGAAATCTACGTTCTCGATTGGGAGGCGCCTTAATCGAGCCGATTGGCTTCAGTGGCGGTTGGCTTCGGTCAGCGCGAGCACTGCATAGGCGGTTGCCGCATCATTCATGAAGAGCGCCGTTTCCGGGCTGAGGTGATGTTCCTTGTTATTGTTTAAGGACGAGGATGGCCAGTTGCCCGCCGTCTTGCTCTGATTCGTCGCCAGCCATGCGAGCGCCTTGCTCATCTGCGCATTTTCACGAGGGATGCCGGCCTGCAGGAGCGCAAAAGTTATCAGGCCGGTTGCATAACCGTCGCTCTTGGCTTCCTGCGGTGTGCCGTCGTGCCGTTTCCACTCACCGGACAGCGCCGATAGATTCCAGCCTCCGTCAGCTTGCTGCTTGCTCAAGAGCTCCGTGATGATTGCTTTTTGCTTGTCTGATTGGAGGAGCCCGGGAACTTTCGCTGAGGCCCACAACAGGACAGCGCGATTGATGGTCGTTTGCCCTGTGCATTCGCGATTCAGGTATTCGCCCAGTAGCTTGAGGTTATTTTGGATTTCGGGCGTGGAGCGATAATTTCCGGGAGCTGTGCCCACTGCGATGGCTGCTAGCGTGGCTCCATAAAAGGCCGAGTCGTCCGCTTCCCACGGCTCGTTCGCAAACCGCAGCCACAGCCAGGAGCCTTTCTTGTCTCCGGTGGATTGCTGTTCCGACCACATGTTGTTGAGCGCCGTGCCCATGTCGTTACTGAGATAGCCGCTCTGAGCATCATTGCTGGCCAGTATCAGCGCATTGAGAACCGATTCCGTGCCGCGAGATTCAACGGTCTTGTACACACCACGATCTGCATCGTTGTAGAACGGCGCGACCTCTTTCCAGAGCCGCACGCGTTTGGTGACATTTTCCAGAAGTCTGCGCTCGTTTGCCGAAGGGGCGGTTTCGGCGAGCGGCTTACGAAGGGCGGAGCGCGAAATCGCATACGGCACCGCGGTATGGCACGACACGCAAAATGTCTGGTGATCGCGCGCAGACTTCGGCCATTCCATCCACCAGCTTGCCCTCTGGTCAAGATAAGCGGCCGCAGCTTTTTGATCCCAGGAGGCGGAGCTCGATTCCGTGTGACGAGAAACTGCGAGAGCCCCAACTGTGAGGCAGCCGGTGAGTGCGGCGATGCGCTTCAAAGTAGCATTCACAGGGATTTTTCCCTCTACTCGAGATCCCAAATAGGCACGCCACGTCCCGAGACCCAAGGAACTTCAACCAATGGCAAGAGGTTACCACGAAAACTCGGCGCAGAGCGCCGCCCGAGTTTGGACGTTCCAGCGTGCTCAGGCTACACTGTCAATCGATTTTTTGGAGGAGGGTGCATGCGTGCAGTGGTGACGGGCGGGGCCGGATTTCTGGGGTCGCATCTTTGCGACAAGCTGCTCGCCGAAGGTTGGGACGTGCTCGCGGTGGACAATTTCATCACAGGCGCTAAGACTAACCTGAGCCATCTAGCGAAAAACAGGAAATTCAAATTTCAGAAGGCTGACGTCAGCAAGCCCCTCAAGATTGCGGGAAGAGTGGGTTACGTGCTGCACTTTGCATCGCCGGCCAGCCCTCCCGATTATTTGAAGCATCCCATCGAGACGATGATGGTCGGTTCCGTCGGCACGCAGAATGCCCTTGAGCTGGCGTTAAAGAAGAATGCCAAATTCTTTCTCGCCTCTACCAGCGAATGCTACGGCGACCCGGAGGTTTCTCCGCAACCCGAGCAATACTGGGGACATGTGAACCCCATCGGGCCGCGAGGAGTCTATGATGAGGCCAAGCGCTTTTCCGAAGCGATGACCATGGCTTATCACCGCTACCACAAGGTGGATACGCACATCGTGCGAATCTTCAATACCTATGGGCCGCGAATGCGTTTGAATGACGGGCGGGCGCTTCCCAACTTTGTGTATCAGGCGCTGAGTGGCAAGCCGTTGACGATTTATGGAGATGGGAAGCAGACACGCAGCTTCTGTTATGTCTCCGATCTGATTGAGGGGATTTACCGCCTGATGATGTCAAAGGAGCATTTGCCGACAAACGTCGGTAATCCAAGCGAGATCACGATTCTGGAATTTGCCGAGCACATCCGGAAACATTTCAAAAACCTTCCACCGATCGTTTTCGAGGAGTTGCCGGAGGACGATCCGAAACGCCGCTGCCCGGACATCACCAAGGCCAAGCGCATCCTGAACTGGGAACCCAAGGTGAACTTGGAGGAAGGTTTGACGCTAACGCTGGCGTATTTCAAGGGAATCTATAAGAAGAAATAAAGAAAACAGAAAAGTGAAATTGGAAAATGGAAATGCCGGACTGGCATGTTCGAAATGAAATTCTAGTATCTTGCCAGCAAGAGCGAAAATTACTCCCGGCCGAAGGAGTAGTACTCGAAACCTTTTTCACGCATGCCTTGTGGCGTATAGAGATTCCGCCCGTCGATCACCAGTTTGCGCGCCATGACTTTTCCAGCGCGATCCCAATCCAGCTTGCGGAAAACATCCCACTCGGTGCAAACGAGTGCGGCATCGGCGTCTTGCAAAGCCTGGTAAGCGTCTTCGTGATAGTGCACTTGGGGGAAGAGAGTCTTGGTGCGCGGCATCCCTTCCGGGTCGGTCGCGTGAACGACAGCTCCTTCATCCAGCAAACGCTTGACGACTTCCAGAGCCGGAGCGAACCGAATGTCGTCGGTGTTGGCCTTGAAGGCCAGTCCGAGAATAGCCACGCGCTTGCCCTTTACAACCCACAACGCCTGGTGAATCTTTTCAAAGAAGCGATCGATGCGCTGTTTGTTGACGCGCTCGGTGGCTTTCAAAATGTCAAAGTCCACGCCCACCTTGGCGGACAAATGAATAAACGCCTGCACGTCCTTTGGGAAGCAGAAACCGCCATAGCCGAGACCGGCTTTCAGGAATTGCCCGCCGATGCGCGCGTCGAGCCCCATCGCGTGGGTGACTTCCTCGACGTTGGCGCCGATTTTTTCGCAGAGGTCAGCGATCACGTTGGCGTAACTGATCTTCAACGCTAGGAAAGAATTAGAGGCGTGCTTGATGAGCTCGGCGCTATTGATGGTGGTGACAAGGAATTCCGCCTTGTGGCCCGGAGGGCAAGTTCCATTGTGCACCGGGCATCGGAATCCCTTCTCGAGAATGGGGCGGTAGATTTCGCGGAGTTCCGCGGCGGACGAGGGATCCTCCACGCCAACGACGATGCGGTCCGGGTGGAAGAAATCAAAAACGGCGGTGCCTTCGCGAAGGAATTCCGGATTGGAAGCTACGCGATGCTTGATATTGGAGTTTTTGGAATAGGCGGCCAGGGCGCGGCTGAGCTCGAGGCCGGTGCGCGCAGGGACGGTGCTCTTTTCCACGACGAGTTTGGGAGTCTTTGCTTCCGCCGCGATTTGTCGGGCCACGTTGTCGATCGCCGATAGGTCCGCCTCTCCCGAATCTTTCGGCGGCGTGCCCACGCAAATGAAAATGGCCTCACCGGAGCGGATGGCTTCCGCGGCGTCGGCGGTATAGGAAATCCGCCCGGCCTTGTGCGCGGACGTCAGAATCTCGTCGAGATGATGTTCATAGATCGGAACGCCGCCGGCATTGAGCTTGGCAATGCGCTCGCGATCGATATCGGTGCAAACGACTTCATGCCCAGCTTCGGCTAGGCAAGCTCCGGTCACAAGACCCACGTACCCACAACCGATGACGGAAAGACGCAAGACGAACTCTCCCTGAGATTAAGGTTCGGAGGGCGCAAACACCGTCCGCTGCGGAATGCTAACTCCTTATTTTGACCTATTCGCGAGGAGGAACAAAGCCTCCCCTCGAGAAATGTTGCCAAAAAGCTTGCGGTTCCGCCCGGCAGAGGCTCCGCCAAGGCGCAAGGTCGATACCCTTGTTTCTTAGGAACTCTAATCCTTAGGTCTATAGACAGCCCCCCCTCCCCCCGTTACGTTAAAAACAGGGTCATCCTCTCGGATTCCCGCGGTAGTACTTGTGTGCGGAGGCAGTTATGGGACGAATTCGTCTCGCTGGTCTATCTTTGGCTTCACTCGCGCTGCTCCTGTGCGTCACCCAGGAGGCAGCTGCCCAATCCTCGAAACCGTCGGCCAAGGCGAGCGAGGGCAGAGGTGAGCGCGACTCCATTGTGCGGGTTCCTCTCCCGCGTCCCCGGCCCACGCCGCGCGGGCCTGAGATTTTCTATTGCGAGACGCCGGACACATCCTGCCGGACGACTCAGGATGCTTTCCCCCTCGCCGACCTTCGCGATCTATTCATTTTCGTAGTTTGGCCCGGTGTTACCGGCCAGCATATTCAGACCGTGCAGTTCCTCTTGCCCGATGGCAGCGTGTATTCGTCTCAAAAGACGCAATTTGCTGTCGGCGGTCACGTTTTCTACTCAACCGTGGTGACCTCTGCACCAAACGTGGTCGCGCCCCCTCCACCCGCGCCGCACTTGATGGCCGACGCGAATAAGACCCATGCGGAAGGAATCCCTTCGCTGCTGATGAAGAGCCGCGGTGATTCCGCTGTCCTCACTGTCTTGCCCATCGCGGGAACTTACATTACGCAGCGCAATCTTAGCGGTACGTGGCACGTGCGCGTCCTCTTGGATGACCGTGTTGCCCTCGAATCAGAATTCACGCTTGCTCCTCGCCAGCCGGCGCGCGCAGCCATCGAAAGAGATGAGGCAGAACTATGAGCACGGTTTTCAAACCCTTGCGCAATTATCCCGGGATAGCGCTGCGCTGGTTTCTCGTGCTGGTTCTTGTCTGCCCCGCGACCCCGGTGCGCTCCGACGAGCAACAGGCAGTCACATCGACGCGCGATGCTTCCATCAGCCAGGCGGCTCCCGCAGTCAACAATGGCGCGGTGACGACGATGTCCACGCATACAGCGCAGAACGCGAATCAGCGCTCGCTGGTGCGTTTCGATTTCAGCACAACCGGCTTGTCCTCCAACACCGCGCTGAAGACCTCCACACTGAATATCGTTCCGACGACGCCACTTTTCACCAGCCGCAATCAGAGAGTCCATCGCATTACCGGGACCACCGATTGGACGGAAGCGGGTGTCACCTGGAATACGCGGAATGGTGCGTTGGCCTGGACCACGCCGGGCGGTGATTTCGACCCCACCGCGACTGACACGCAGCCTTCGGGAACGACCGCGGGCACAGCGGTTTCCTTTAACGTGCTGAGCGACTCGACGTCGACAAATATTCCCCAGGGCTGGATTAACGGAACGATCCCGAACTATGGATTGGTGCTGAAAGACCAGCTGGAAGATGGAGCGACGTGGTCCTTCACCCGGGCGGTCACCGTTACAGTTGGCGCCAACGCCCCGCTCAACGGATACAACGGTTACAGCGCGCAGATTACTGGTTTAAATACCGCGGCACTGGTCACCGCTGGAAAGATGCGCTCCGATTGCAACGACTTGCGGATCGCGCGATTCGCCGCTAATACCTGGACGCAACTCGACCGCCAGGTCATCAACTGCAACACCGCCAGCACCACCATTTGGTTCAAGATGCAGGCCGACGTGGCTGCCAACGGATCAGATGCCAGCTACTCGATGTTTTATGGCAACGCCAACGCAACCGCTCCGCCAGCCAACCTGAACAATGTCTTCCTCGCCTACGACAATTTTGACTCCGATACCGTCAATCAACCGCCTGCGGGCTGGACGGTGCAGGGTGGTGGCCCCTGGAACGTCGTTGCCGATGTTGGAGCAAATCAAGTTCTCCGCGAATCGAACGCTACCGCCAACAATCGAAATCTCATTCATGTCAATGCTCCCACGAACGAGCGCGATGTCTTCGTTCAGGTTGACGTTCGAATGAGCACCCTCGCGGGATCGGAGAGTACCGGATGCCCCCTCGGCCGCGTCGGTGGGACCACCACTATCGACATGACCGCCTACCGTTCCTGCTTACAGTTCGTTGCGGTGGGCGCGAATCCGGACCAACGGGTGTCGCAACTTGCCTATTGGAACGCCGGGGCTTTCAATAGCTTGCAGCAGCCACTCTACGCCTGGAACAACGCCACGTTTTATACGGTTGGCGGAGCCTTTTTTGGAAGTCCGGCGACGCTCCGCACCCTCGTCAATGGCGTGCTCCAAGTGCCCTCAATCGTCGGTGACGCCAATGTGACGACGGCTGGCTCCGTTGGACTCTTCGTCTACGACGGAGATCCAGTGAACTACGACTTCGACAATTTTCTAGCCCGCCGCTACACGGAGTCCGAACCGGTGACTGCCGTTGCGGCCGAGTCCGCCAACGCTTTATCTCCGTCTTATGGAACGCGCGAAAACATCGTTGCCAACCAGCCGACGCTGAATCTGCGCTATCTGCGCGATGTGAGCATGAGCGCCTCGACTCTGGGGATCTCGGAGATCACTCTAAACTGGACGTTCCCGATCGGCTCGACGAGCGCCAACTACGATGGCGTATTGTTCGCCAAGCAGGCTGGAAGTGTGGCGCCGACCTTCGCGCCCGCGGATGGCACGTCGTATCTCGCCGGTGCTCAGCCGGTCGCGGGACAATACATCGCAGCCAACACCAGCGCGTTCGCCACCGTCAGCATCCTGGATGAAAACGGCGACAACAGCATTGTGCTTCCGGGCACCCAGTACACCTACAAGGGGTATACGCACGACGCCACAGCCATCCCAGGCGCCGCTACATCCGCGGCGCCACACTATTCCTTCGGCAATACTTCGACGCAAACAAACTCCACGGCGGCGGGCGGAGGCGCGAGCAAGGACTGGAGCTACAAAACCGGCGCGACCATTCTCGCCGCCCCGGCTTTGGATCCCGGGAACATTGTTGTCTCCGGCGGAAACGACAATCAGGTGCACGCTATGGCGGCGGCCAACGGCCAGCGCAATTATCAGCCGGGCGGAACCTCCGGCGTTACCGGAGGTGTGATCCAGGGACGGCCTCCCCTCATCGCCGCTGGCGATACCTCCAATCCGACCTGCAAGAATGTTTGTGCGGTCACCTACGTTGCTGCCGGCGACGGCAAGGTCTATGCATTTCGTGCCGACACGGGCGCCGTGCTTTGGCAGACAGGAGTTCTAACGACCGGCGCGGGGAGCGTCCTCCAGGCGGCTCCCGCCGTTCAGGTAAGGTCCTTCGCGAACGTCGGGTACACCAATGCTTTTGACTTGGTCATCGTGGCCACCCGCAATTCCGGGAGCACCACCAACAATAAAGTCTACGGATTGAATGGCAACACCGGTGCGACTGTGTGGACGTTTAGCCCCGGGAATATGGACATGGTGAACGTCACTCCGTACGTCGACTATGTCAACAACGTCGTTTGGGTCGCCAGCCATGCCAATGGAGGCGGGGGCCAGCCGAGTCTTTGGAAAATCAACACCAACACCGGGGTCTTAGCTGCCGGTACAGCCACCTTCAATCTGAATGATATCGATCAGCCGCCTACACAAAACTTCGATGGCAAAGTCATCTACGTCCTTGCCAACAACGGCCGTCTCTGGGTGGTGCGCACGGATATCAACAATTGTTTCACGAGTAGCGCAGCACTTGGTGTGACGCCCACGGGTTTTCCCGTGCCCATTGAGACTGCCGCTGTAAACGACGACGTCTTTTTCGCTACGACCACGAATGTCCGCAAAGTTCACGTGGCCTACAACGCGGCTACGTGCGCTCCGGCGCCAGTGTTTACTCTCGCCCCGGCCGGCTGGACCAGCCCGGTGATTGCCAATCCATCTTCACTGATCTTCACTTCGTTTCCGCAGGTTGAGTCCATGTACGTGGGATCGTCGGATGGCCATCTTTACAAGATCAATGCGACGACGGGAGCAAACAGCGCAAATCGTATAGTCAATCTCGGCGCCACCATTGGCGATCCGAGCTTCGATACCGTGCTGCAGAAGTTTTATGTCGGAGACACCAGCGGACGCATCTATTCCTTCGACCTGTTCTAGGGCAAGAGTTTCTGACGAAGGATGGGGGGCGCGAGGGACTACCTAGCTTCTTTGAGGCTTTCCCATCAACAGGCCGCGCAGCCCGAGAAGCACCAACCGCGGTTGCCGGCGCACCACGTTCCACAGCAAACGCGTGGACTCGTCGCGGTTGATTTCGCCAAGGGATTGCCGCGTTGAAGCATCGAGTAGATCCACAAGCTGTGAATAATCTTTCTGTTCAAAATGATGCAGCGCGCGGCGAATTAGCCAGTGCGTACCCAACTCGCGCCGCAAAGCCGTCAACTCACGGCTCTTGCCATCTTGCAAAAGCGCCTGCGAAACGCCGAGCGCTCCGCGAAAACCGGTGACAATTCCTCCAACCGTCGAAACCTTGACCTGCGCCGCCGCATCGCCCACCAGGTAGACCTCGCCGTTTCCGATTTGCCGGCGCACCGGCACCCACCCGCGATAGACCGGAATCCGCGCGCCCTGCCATTCCAAAGGCTCCATCTGCTTTTTTTCGAGGAAGCGTTCAAAACAGCGCTTGGTGTCGCTCCCATGCTCGCCGATCACGCCCAGCGCGCCGCGTTCTGCGGATTCGGGGATCAACCAGTAGAAGTACGGCGTATCATCCGGCACAAACCAGACTCGCGTTGTATCTGGTGGATAATCCTTCGGTAATCGGACGATGGCTTGGACGAGCGGCACCGTTTCGATCGGGGGCCAGCCGGAAGCGCGCGCCACGCGGCTCGTCGCACCGTCCGCCCCAACCACGCTGTCCGCATGCAACTCTTCGCGTTTGCCCCCGGATTCGACCTCCAGCCGCAATCCGCGGGCATTTGGTCCGATTCCAAGAAAACGGGTGTCAAACGATAACGTGGCGCCAGCTTGTTCAGCTTCGCGGGTCAGTGCCGGAATCAGCCGCGAACGCTCGATGATAAGGTCTGGCCTATTCAGCGCTACTTGCGCCGAGCGGCCGTCGGTAAAAAGCTCGAAACGGCGAATCTCATTGATGATGCTTTCGCGCGCGGAAGCTCCCATTTGCTTCCGGAAATGATCCGTAACAATTAAAGTTCGAGGTGCCGGTTCGAATTGCGGCTTTGATTCCAGGACGCGCACACGACGGCCGCCGCGCGCCACGCTCGCGGCCGTGAAAAGTCCCGCAGCGGATCCGCCCACGACAATGACTTCCCTGTCGCTTCGCCGGGTTTGAGTCCGCGTTTCGGTATTTCCCAAGGTTTCCATGCTTCCCGAAGACGTGCTTTCCCCGAGGATTCTGTTCACCAGGGATCCCACGCCAAGAAATTTACCTGCTTTCCCGCTCGACCCGTGCGGGGGTTACTCGATGTATGGGTGAGAGGTGCTCGTTCAGTATAGCGAATCCACTATCGAGGGCCAACACGAGGAAGGATTACCTGCTGGAGAGGATAGACGCGCTCGACGAGTCTGTTCAAGAGGCCGCCGAGGTTTTACGCACCTGGCGTTCATACGGCGCACGCTCAAGGTACACAACACCGATCAGAATGATTGCGAGGGCCGTTGCCCCAACCAAAGTAGCCACTCTTGCGGAAAGATAACTCACCAGCACGGCCGCGCTGCCGCCGATGGCGCCGAGCAGATAGAGCGTCAGAACCGCTCCACGATGGCCAAGGCCGAGATTGGAAAGCCGATGAGCCACATGATCTTTTCCTGGCGTCGCGAATGGCAGCAGCCCGCGCCGCGCGCGGGAAATGGTGACCAGCGTCGTATCAAAAATCGTCACGCCCAGGATCAGAACCGGGGCAAGCCACGCGGCTAGATGATTGGCGTTCTCCATGCGAAGCTTCAAACCCAAGGTTGCCATCAAGTAACCGAGAAACATGGCGCCGCCATCACCCATGAAAATCTTTGCAGGCTTGAAATTCCAGCGCAGAAATCCAGTCGCTGCACCTAGAACAGCGGCTGCCAGCGTGGTAACAAGGGTCTGGCTGCTCAGGTAGGCCAGCAGCGCAAAGAAAACGGAAGCCATCGCCGCGACACCGGCGCACAACCCGTCCATGTGATCAAGGATGCTGAAGGACGCGGTAATTCCCACAACCCAGACAACGGTGAGAACTGCGTCCAGGAAATCTCCGCTGCGTCCGCCGACTAGCACGCTGAAAACTTGCGCGCGAATTCCGCTGACCAGTAGAATCGCCGCCGCCAGCGGCATCCCTACAAATAGCTTGATCTGGTGATGGAGAAGTCCGCGGTCGTCAAGAATGCCGACGGCCGCGACTAGTGTCGCCCCGACGAGAATACCCACGATCTGCGCGCGCGCCGGTCCATTAAACGCAAAGAGCACAGCGATTACGACAGCGGCGTACATCGCCAGGCCGCCAAGAAGGGGAATTGGAGTGAGATGTACTTTGCGCGGCCCTGGCAAATCGACCATCCCTACGCGCAACGCGAGCGCGCGCACGGGAGCTACCAGAGCCAGCGATGCAAATAACGCAATGAAGAAAGCTAGCAGGCCTGCGGCCATGCAACCTCGTTTGTCAGGTCAGCCGATTCCAGCCTGGCTGTTGCGGCCGGTGTCTCACCTGATTCTCACCGGATTGGGGATCCGGCTCCCAAGTCGAGCTAACAAATGGCTGCCCCACGCAGCCTAAACACAATACTGCGATTTTAGTTTCCCTTCAATCTCATTGAAAAAGGGAGTTGATTGGCAGGAATAGGGGTCCTGAAGTCGTGGAATGCGAAGAGGTTACGGCAGAGATCGGATATGGTAAATCTTTACTCGCCCGAAAGCTGCGCGACGCCTTCCACGAATTTTTGCATTTCCTTCACGCGATCATATTCAGGCGCAACGGCCCGCGCTGCTTCGCCCATCGCTTTCAATTTATTTGGATCACCGGCCAACGAGCGCACCGCGTCGACAACTTCCCCTGGACTATCCGGATCAGCAGCCACCGCAAATCCGCGCTGAATCCCCAGCGACACTACATCGGTCTCTTTCGGTGCAACGGCAACAATGGGCTTTCCCGCCGCCAGAATACCGTACATTTTGCTGGGCACTACGACGCCTTCCAACCCTCGCTTCACCGTAATGACATGCGCATCAGCGGCCGCCAGCACCGACGGGATCTTGCTCGCCCGGAAAAAATCCAAGAACCGGATATTTCGTGAACCAGCCGCCGCCGCTTCGATTTGTGCGCGCTGCGCACCGTCACCCACGAACACAAGTCCCACACCCTCGTTCGCCAGGCTGCGTGCGGCGGTCACCAGTGACGTCCAAGCACCGTAAAACCCAAGATTACCCGCATGCACGAGGACAAACGAAAAACTCCCGCGAATCGCGCGGACAACCTCGGGATCGGCAGGTGGAAGGGAGGTATTCGGCGGAAGGGTCTCGGCTCCGTCGCGCACGACCAACACCCGGGCCGGGTCCACGCCTTTGGCTACAATGCGCGCACGCATGTCTTCGCCGAGCACGATGACGCGAGTGGCGCGGCGCAGCGCCCAGCGATGGAGTCTTTCCCAGACTCTGGTCAGCCATCCCGGATCGACGATTGAGCCTCCCACCGCCATGTCCGGATACATGTCTCGTATGTTGTAGATGTACGGCCTGCCTTTCAGCAGGGCTACCATCGCCCCAACAATTCCCTGGAACGGCGGATCAGTCATTGCCACGACGACATCGCAGGGCACAAAGAGCGCGCGCGGAATCACCAGCGCCACATAGCTGAGATAATTCACAACCCGCTTCTTCATATCCAGGCGAGGAAAATCCGTCGATCCCGTACGAACAACGCATACTCGGCCATCAGTTTCCGTTTGATAAATCCGCCAGGGCCGCCGTTCAGTAGGATCGTACGATGGCCGCCCGCAAATCACCGTCACATCATGGGAGTTGGAAAGAGCCTCAACGACGCCATGCGCCATCTTTGCGGTCGCGGAAGTATCCGGTGGGTAATAAAGATTAAGAAGGAGAATGCGCAC
Organism: Candidatus Acidiferrum sp.; assembly: GCA_035279725.1. Lineage (GTDB taxonomy): Bacteria > Acidobacteriota > Terriglobia > Acidiferrales > UBA7541 > Acidiferrum. Next base: position 85,336 of record DATEHF010000005.1, on the reverse strand, counting down.
AAAAAGATTGTACAGAGTTCCGTCGCTGCGTGGAGTATGTCCGCCAGTCGATCTTAGGCAGGCTTTTTGAAGACTGGCGCCGCCGCCCGGGCCAACTCATGGGCCGTTGGCTTCTTCTTCGGCGGTTTCTTGGTTTCGCGTTTACCTCTGTCTTTGTTTCCCATGGCCGATAGCTTGCCACAAATCGGAAAGTCTGACTAGTAGCCTTGAAACTCATGCCTGCCTTACAAGGCTTAGGATCGAGTGATCAGAAAATCTCCGAGGACCAGAACATCCATTTGCGTGCGCAAGAAGCAATCTATTGCCTCTTCCGGACGGCAGACGATCGGTTCATTGTCGTTGAAGGACGTGTTGAGCACGACGGGCACACCCGTCAGATCGCGGAAGGCGGAAATGAGCGCGTGATACCGGGGATTTGCTTCGCGCGTGACGGTTTGCAGCCTCCCCGTGCCGTCAACATGCGTCGGTGCCGGGATCTTGTCGCGCTTCTCAGGACGCACCGAATAGGCCAGCGTCATGAAGGGAGAAGGATGCGCTTTCTCAAAGTACTCCGCGGTATTTTCCGCAAGGATGGAAGGCGCAAATGGGCGAAAAATCTCTCGGTGCTTGATTCGCCGGTTCAAGACTTCTTTCATTTCCGGTCGCCGCGGGTCAGCCACGATGCTCCGATTGCCCAGCGCCCGCGGGCCCCATTCTGCGCGCCCCTGAAACCAGCCGAGAATTTTTCCGTCCGCGATGATCGCGGCCACTCGCCGCGGCAGTTCTTCTTCGCTCAGTTCGGCAATCGCATAGCCGCTCTTGGCCAGCCCGTTTGAATCAATCGCCCGGCGAATTTCCTCACGCGAGTAGCCGGGCCCCCAATAGGCATGATCCATCACGAAAGAGCGAGGCTTGCCCAGCTTCTGATGCCACACATAATACGCGGCGCCCACGGCCAGGCCCGCGTCTCCCGCCGCCGGGTGTACGTAAACTTGTTCGAATGGCGTCGCATCAAAAATCTTCCCATTCGCCACGCAGTTGAAAGCCACGCCACCCGCTAGGCACACGGCTTTAAGCCCCGTGCGCTCCGCAAGCTTTCTCAACATGCCCAGGTAAACTTCTTCGAGCCGCGCTTGCAGCGAACAAGCCAGATTGCGGTGGCGCTCTTCCAGCGGTTCTTCGGGAGCGCGCGCCGGTCCCAGGCGTTTGGCCATCTCTTCTGAAAAAACTTTGCCCTGCGTTGGAGTCTTATCCGCTTCGGCCCAGGTCATCTCCGGTCCCGTCCGGTGATGCGTGAAATAATCGAGTCCAAGGCGAAATCCGTTGCCGTTGGAGCTGCCCTCAAAATGCACGATGTCCCGGAAAGCCGAAGTTTGTTCCGGTTGCCCGTAAGCCGCAAGCCCCATGACTTTGTACTCGTCGCCAAATTTCAGAAACCCGAGGTATTGCGTAACCGCGGTGTAAAACAGTCCCAGCGAATGTGGAAACGCCACGACGCCGTCGATCCACATGCGGTCGCCTTCGCCTTCGCCCCACATAGTGCTCGCAAAATCCCCGAGCCCGTCCGCGGAAAGCAAAGCGGCGCGCTCGAACGGTGAAACGAAAAAGGTGCTCGCCAGGTGCGCCTGGTGATGTTCGATGCGGTGAAATTTAGCACCAATCTTTTTCGGGTCGGCATCGAATGCCGCCGCCAGCGCTTCAGGAATCCCGGTGAATTTTGCCAGCACCTTGACGCGGTCACGCGCGAACGACGGCATCCGCAGTGCATAGAAGAGCTTCGTCCCCAGCCTTGCGTAAGGATTCCGCGGTACCGCAACGTGATCGATATCTTGGAGTGTGAGTCCCGCCTCCTTCAAGCAATAGCGAATCGCGGCCGCCGGAAATCCCGCCGCATACTTCACGCGGTTAAACCGTTCCTCTTCGACCGCGGCAATCAGCCGCCCGTCGCAGACAATCGCCGCCGAAGCGTTCCCATGGTACGCATTGATTCCAAGAATATTCATTCGCGTGATTTTTCAGTGTACCTCACCGCAAGATTATGCGGCGAGGTGTTGGCGGCACCACTCGTTCAGCACATACAAGGACCACGGGCGCGACCACGTCGTTTTCCCCGCAAGAAAATCCGTCCAAACCGTTCGCATCCCACCAGGCCGAAGATAAACCCCTAAAGCTAGCGCAGGATCAGCGAAGCTCGACTCCATCCGCCGGCGCAACGGCCCGCGCAACCACTCCTCCCACGGCAAAGTAAACGTGCGTTTCCGTTGCCCTACAATTTCCTGCGGCAGCAAATCGCCCAGTGCTTCCACCAGCAGCGCCTTCTGCGCGCCCGGTCGGCAGCGCGCTGCATCCGGGAGTGACCCAACGAATTCCGTCAATGGCGTGTCGAGCAGCGGCACGCGAACTTCCAGCGATTGCGCCATGCTCACCGAGTCCGTGTCGCGCAGCAGCGTGCTCGCCATGTACGTGCGCATCTCCAGCCAGGAAACTCCGGCGATCGGCTCCAGCTTTCGCGCTTCGTCGGCGGTTCGTTCCAGCCACCCCAGCCAGGTTGGGTCGAGTGTGACTCCGTCCGCGCTTACGGAACTTGGCCGAAACCGGGCTTCGATGATTCGTTCGATCTGCCCAGGCGGAAACAGCGTCCGCGCGAAGAAATAGGGATGCGGCAACGCATCCGGATAAGACCACGCCGACGCCGCCTTGCGGCCGGCATCCGCCGAACTTGGCCGTCTGGCGAGCCCCGCAACGACTGGACCCGTGATTCGCCGCAGCGCCGAGGGCACAAACCAGGCGCCTTTGATCAGTCTCGACAGCCGGGGCGTATCGTCAAAAGTCCGATAGCCAGCGAAAAGTTCATCTCCGCCTAGCCCAGATAACGCTACTTTCAGCCCAACTTGTCGCGCTGCCCACGAAACAAAGTAAGTGTTGATTCCATCCATGGTGGGCTGGTCGAGAGCGGCCACGGCTTCACCCAGCCGAGCAACGATTGACTCTCCGCTCAGAGGCACTTCTGTATGCTTCGTCTTGAATCGATTCGCGGCCGCCTTCGCAAGCTCAGCTTCATCGAACGCCGTCTCCGGAAACGTTAGCGTGAAACTTTCAATTCCGCCTCGCGCTTTGGCAGCAAGGGCTGCGATCGCGCCGGAGTCCAGCCCGCTCGATAGAAACAATCCCACCGGCACATCCGCGATGAGATGCGCGCGCACCGCATCTTCAAGAAGCGGCCGCAATTGTTTCGCCGCCGAAGCCAGATCGCGAGGCTTTCGAGGTTCGCGCGCCGCCGGCGACGTCGTGGGGTCCCACCACGGCCGCGCGCGCGGCACACGCCGCCGCTCAGGAACGTGCAGCAGCATCCGGTGGCCGGGTGGAAGTGAAAACACTCCTTCCAGAAGTGTCACCGGTTCCGAAACGCTGCCAAAGAGAAGATATGAAGTGACCGCGTCCTGCGACAATTTCTTGGGCACGACGCCGGAAGCAAGCAGCGCGCGAACCTCCGATGCAAACGCAAACCCCTCCGCTGTTTGTGTGTAATAGAGCGGCTTAATCCCCACCGGATCACGCGCCAGCAAAAGAATTGGCGCCGTTGCGTAGCGTTCCCGAAGATCGAGCAGTGCGAACGCAAACATGCCCCTCAATTCAGTCAGGCAGTCTTCGCCCCATTCTTCCCAAGCATGAACCAGAATCTCTGTGTCTGATTGTGTGCGGAAGCGGTGGCCGCAAAGCGTCAAGCGCTCCCGAAGGTCACGGTAGTTGTACAGCTCGCCATTGAAAATGACTGCGACGTCCTTGGTTTCGTTCCAGGTGGGTTGGTGGCCGCCGGCTAGGTCGATTATGCTAAGTCGGCGCATCCCCAGTGCGAGCCCCGGCGCTCGGGCCTCGCCAGCAAGGAATCCTTCTTCATCCGGGCCGCGATGGCGCATCGCCGCTGCCATCCCTCGCACGCGCGCTTCCGCATCGCCGCTGCGCGAAGCAAACACGACGCCGCAGATTCCGCACACGCTACTGTTTGATCTCCGGCGCAGAGAAGAAAGCAGCGCCGGCACGGATGGCATGCTCTCGCAAGTGAAACCGCGGTATTCTCAATCGGCTGTCCGCATACCAGGCAAGCATCGCACGCAACAACAGGAAGAACAGAGTAGCCACAAGGCTGGCTACGAGATAGAAGAAAGACTCACGCTCCAGGAGCAAGCTCCAGTCGACTGCCTCGTCCCAGCCCGGATTGATGCTGTCTAGCAAGCGCCGCAAGTGCAACCCTTCGAGCGGAAGCCGGGCTAGGCGAATATGTGCGAACTTGTCGTACGTGTACTCCTTGGGGTAGTTCGGAATGGCGCCAGTCGCTTGTGAAAATACGGCGGGGTTCTGCAGATCTCTGCGCGTCAGAAAATGGCCCTGAGCATCCTTCATGATCGCCCGGTACGTGGGATCGACGATGACCCACCGTTCGTTCATCAGCACCTCGGCAACCACGTGCTTCGTCTTGCGATCCGGAGACAAGAGCAGCAGGCGGCGCACCCGCAGGTCGGAGCTGCGGGCCAAGTTCAAGAAGGCGTTCGTCGCTGTACCGCAGACGTTCAGCAATTGGCGATATGTGAGGGTCATCTCTGGATCGCGCTTGGCAAGCGCGTCTGGATTAGTCGCTTCAGCTCGCGATGGCTCGGCTCTCATCCAATCCAGGATAGCTTGGACTTTCTGCTCGTCCGGCAGGGAATTGGGCACAATCGCATCAGAGAATCCGTCGAGATACCTACGCACGGAGTATTCCCGGACACAGGAATAAAGCATGGCGACAAATGCAACCGCCAGGAGCAGGTTGCTGCTCCACCAGATACCCCGGAAGACTCGGTGCCGACGCGATTGCAACGGGCTACTCCGCTCGCTTAGATTCTGCACTGTCCCCCCGTTGGGAGGCAAGTGCGGCGTAAAGCGTTTCCATCTCACGAACTGGTTCGTCCCAGCCCAACCGCGACGTAACGTTTGCACTTCCCGCCGCGAGCCGCGAAGCCAATTCGGCATCGCCTAGAACCCGCTCAAGTGCTTTCGAAAGCGCCGCTTTTTCGTGAGGCACCACCAGGCCTGCCTCGTCCACAAGCAGTGGCGCTATCCCGCATTGCTCCGTCACGATCACCGGGGTCCTCGCAGCTACTGCTTCCGCCGCTGTGTTCCCGAAATTCTCATTCTGCGAGGGAAGCACGAAAACGTCCGCGTCCCGGTAAGCCGCCCATTTCATCTCGCCAAATAGCGGCCCGGCGAACTGAACCTTCGTTCGAATTCCCAAATTCGCCGCCATTTTCTCCAATTCCAGTTTTTGTCCGCCCTCGTCCGGCCCCGCAAAGACCAGCATCATTGATACTCCGCTCGAACGCCCCGAAAGTTCCGCGAACGCCTCCAGGAGTAAATCTGGACTTTTCTTGGCGGACAGGCGCCCTAGAAACAGAACCAGCTTCTCCTGCCTCGAAATGCCCAGGGACTTCCGAAACTTCCCTTGCTCTGGCCAGGAGGGAGGAACTTCTACGCCGTTCCGACGCAGCACCACCCGCGGCCGAGAGATACCGCCGGAAACTAACTCCTCGATTTCCTGCTCCGAGGTGGCGATCACCGCGCTCGCTCCCTGGAGCAGACGCCTTCCCCAGACCGCATGATATATCCGTTTCAGCAAGAAATTTCGCACGATTGGCACAAACATCCCAATCGGCTCGACCGCGTACGGCAGACCTCTCTCGCGGCTCTCGGCCGCCACCGCTGGACCCAGCAGGTCGTAAAGCCCGAAAATATGCACCACGTCGAAGTTTTGTAGTCGCGCCCGGCAATAGCGATTCACCGCCGGATTCCAGCTCACCGTTCGATAGCGCAGCCATGTCGGCACATAGATGGCCTGCACGCCATTTTCCTGCCGCCGCCATCCGAAAGGCGATCGCTCTGCTTGGCTCTTTTCTTCCTGAGTCTGCATGCGCTTTTCCAGGCCCCAGTCGGCCGTTAGCACTGTCACTTGGTGGCCGCGCCGCGCCAGTCCTTCGGAAAGGGCGCGCACTTTTACTGGAGGGCCGCCGAACTCAAGAAAAGGAGCGTACGTTTCCGTGACGTTCAGGATTCGCATTGTTCGCGCAGGATTTTTTTGAATGATTTTGCGAAGGCGTTGAAGCGGAATTCGGTCTCTGCCCGCCGCCGCCCTCGCGCGCCCATCTCTTTCGCATTCGCCGGGTTGGCCAGCAGTGCTTCAATCGACGTCGCAAGGTGGATTGGATCACCGTGCGGTACCAAGTAGCCCGTCACTCCATCCTCGATGATTTCCGGCGCGCCGCCATGTGCCCCGCCGATCACCGGTTTGCCGCACGCCATAGCTTCCAGGTATACCAGTCCAAATCCTTCGCCACTGCTGGGCAGCGCAAAGAGTTCGCAAGCGGTGTAGCACGCGGCAAGTTCCGAGTAGCTCAGTCCCGCCAAAAAATGCACGTGGCGGTTCACGCCATTTTTCTCCGCCAGGTCTTCCAGCCACGCGCGATCGTCGCCGGTTCCTACCATTACCAGTTGCACTTCCGGCCAGCGCGTCAGCAGCCTGGGCAGCGCCGTTATCAATGTGTCCATGCCCTTATACCGTTCCGTCGCCAGCCAGCGGCCCACCGTCAGGATCACGCGCCCAGTGGGAAACTCGCGGGGTGGTGCGCCTTGTGAACCTGCCGCGATCAAAGCTTCGAATTGTGGATCGAGCGCCCAGGGAAGCACACGAACCCGTTCCCGTGCCACCCCCTGTTCTGACGCAACGTGCTCGGCAGTATCTTTGCTCGGCGCAAGTACCAAATCTGCGTGACGCAGCGCGCGGCGGCGTAAGCCTCCCAATGGCTCCCACACGTCGATCCCATGCGTGCAGATAATGCTCTTCATTCGGGGCGCGGCAATCCGCATCGCCTGCACTACGGGCCCCAGGTTCGGATGGGCGGCCAGCACCAGTTTCGCCTTGCGCCTCGCCGCTCGCACCGCCGTCACCGCAAATCGCCCTTTCGCCCGGGCGCATCCCGTGAACACGAATTCGCGCCCTCCCAGCGTCATGCGGTGCAATTCCGGCGAATCATTTAAGCTCAGCAGGCGGCAATCTATGCCCCGGTTCGCTGCGAATTCCGTCAACACCGCTGCCATGTGGCGGCTCGCCCGCTGCACACCGCCGGGCGCGTCCAATTCTGGGAAGAGGCCAATTAGCACGGGCAAAGTCTGCCAACTGCCGCGTCCAATGGCAAGTGCGGATGCGTCCCGGGTTCATAAACGGACATTCGATCGCTAGGTTTCAAGTGGGAAAATCGGGGATTTTGCGCGCTTGAAGAAGTCTAAAGAACTCAGCACCTGCTATGGTTTGCGATCTTGGGTAGCAGGCGCTGTGCTGGGATGGCTCTTTTCGGCCTGAAAATCTTCTCGTTTCAGTTGCATGTCCCCATCGACGTAGGCGGTGAATTCCATTCCCTGCGTGAACACGACTTCTTTTCCAGAAGCAAGCGGCAGTATCGCTCCCACCGAGTTGTTGGAGCCCGTACTCTCTTGGAAAGACCGGACGGCTGCCTTCTCGTCGTCCTTCAGCCGCACGAAGTTCACGCTGAAAGCCAGCTTCCCGCCGTGCCCCATCCGTTTTTTCGGCTCTGCTTCCGACACTATGCCGATAGCCGTGGACCCAGCAGGAATCACCGAGAGGCCTTCCACAATCACTTCTTCCACGACCTTCAAGTCCACAATGTCACCAACATGAGCCGTTGCGGAAGAAATGGTCTTGCCAAGTTTCAAGTGAATCGGCGTGCCATTGTGCAAAGTGATTTCGAACGGCGACGGAGGAGCAGCCGGAGCAACCTCCGCGGGCTTTGTCGGCGCGTCGTACATAATCCGCTCTCTGGCTGGCTGAATTGTCTTTGGTTCCGGCGCCTTTGCGCCCGGCTTGTCTTTCACCAAAAGCAGGCTTTCCACCGGCACATAACCAATATCACCCTTGGCTGTTCGCACTCCGAAATACCGGTCATATCGCCCGGTAATCTGCACCTGCTCTCCGCACTGCATCGTCGTGCGCACGTCCAGCGTCGTCATCGAGCTGTACAGATATACGTAACCGTCTCCGCGCGGGCATTCCACCTGGCCCACGCTCTGCGCTCGTGTGATCCCTGGCAATATCAGGCAAAAAAATGCGATCAGGTACTTGGGGCTCGTTCTCATGCTACACCTGTTGGTTCGAAGGGTTAAAAGGCCACGCTACCATCTGAGCCTATCTTGGTTATCGCTGACAAGGAATGACCCCGCTCCACTTGCATAAAGAGGTACTGGGATAAGACCCGACAAAATAGGTTAGCAGTCTCTGATCTTCTCGCCGGTTGGACTTGCCTTCCGTGGATGGTAGACTCGCCGCCGATGCACCTTAGGTCTATGGGATGAAGCGTCTGCCAACCGCCGTCTCCCCGCTTTTGCTCTCTTTGGTTCTTGATTGCCTGGTCTTGCTGGCGCTCGGTTCTCGCCTGCCCCTCTTATTCTCCTCTCCACAAGCGGATCATCCTCGGCAAAAACTTCATTCCGTTCTTTCTCAAGCCGTTCTAACCCCGCCGCTGCGCAGCCCGGAAGGTACGCTTCGCTTCAGTCCCAATGGGAAATATCTTCTGTTGCAGGACGCTTCTGGTGTCGCCATCCTATCTACCGCCCCGTTGGGCCTGGTTTTTCATATTCCAAGCGGTAACATCTACCCGGCACAATTCTCTGCCGAATCGGATAGTGTCACGGTCGTTTCTCGCGGGCTCTCCTTCTCAACCTGGAAATTGCCGGCTGGACTAAAGGTGGCCGGCGGCGATTTGCATCTCCATGACGAATGTACGGACGGACAGCTCTCCCCTGGAGCCAAATATTTCGCCTGTGTCACACCGGACTTCAGCTTCTCCCTTGCCGAGATTTCCACTCAGAAGATTGTCTTTGAAGATTCAGTCAATGCCTTCGGGCATCTTCCTTCCCTCCATTCCCGTTCCGCTGCGCTTGCTTCCAGAGTTAGTTTCTTTTCGTTGGATATGGAATCGTCGTTTGCCAAACCTTTCGGCTTGGTTCGCACTTCCACTCCCAGAGCCAGTCCTGGCCATGTCTTGGCTTCGTCATCCATCTATTTCAGTGCTGATGCCAAGTTGCTTCTCGTCAATTCAGCTCGCGGTGCATTCGGTTTGGATATACCAGACAGGAAGAAGTTCGATGTTTCGGACCGCTTCAAAAAAGTAGGGCCCCTCGGAGCTGCTCTTCAAAGCTCGGATCGCGCGGTGATCCTCGAAAATGAAAAGGAGAAAGAAAAAAAGTCTTTCATAATTTCTCTGAAGAACGGCAAAGCCATCGCCAATCCGCAGTTCGTCGCGGACCGTATCTGTGCCGCTTCCAATCCTCGCTATACAATTCTTTACAATCTCGGGTCCGGCGGCCCCAGCGCTGGCGCTTTCGATCTGAACGAAACTCACCCTCTAGTCGTTCCTCCCAACGCGAGCATGGATATTTTCGACGACCTCATGGCCATCTATAACAATGGCGGATTTGTGGCTCTCTACCGCCTCGGAGAACGCCAATTGCTATCCAGCGTCCGGCTTCCCTTCGGCGCGCTCCCCGCTCTTTCCTCTGCCGCCCTCAGCCCGGCCGTGGAACAACTTGCAATTTCCGTGGGAGGAGAAGGCGCGATATTTCAGCTTTCGAACGGTCAGCGGTCCGGCACCTTTCCGAAATTCACGGCCGCCAATTTTTTGGATCATCAGGAAGCAATTCTCCTTCAGACCTACAGTCATCACGATGCCCCGGGCGTTCTCCATGTCGACGCCAAGGGTGAGACTTCTCATGCCTGGGATGTTCCCAAAGGCGTTGCGCTTTATTCCAATGGCCCGGTTCTTCTGGAGTACTCCTTAAAGCCGGGAAGTTCCACCTCTCCTTGGGACTTTGAAATCCCGGAAGCACAAGTTCCTTTCCGTCTTCGTGCTCTCGATCCTCCTAGTGGAAAGGAATTATGGAAACGCGAATTCGTGGGCAATGCCCCTACTCCCTTTGCTGATCCGCAGGGTGAACGCCTCGTCCTTGGTTGGAAAGCTAAGAGCTTCGAAGCGAAGGAAGTTGCAGCGGGTAATCCCGCCGTAAAGTTGATTTACAAAAATGCCAAACTCACCGATCAGGATTCTTTTTTCGAAGCCCTGGATGCCCGAACTGGAAAGTCGTTGGGTGGAATTCTGGTTCAGGTGGGCAACCATCCCATCAGTTTTGATTCTGCCTTTTCCTTTGAGGAAACAATGGTTTTGATCAAAGACAGCGTCCGCATTTCCCTTTATTCTCTGGCCGATGGACAGCTAAAGGCCCGCCTCGTAGGTGTCAATCCTAGCGTCAGCGCGGAAAGCAAGCTGCTCGCCCTGGATCTCGGCTCCGGCCGCCTGGGCATTTACGATTCGGACAGTGGAACGAAATTGGAAGAACAAATCTTCCCAGACGACATCGCTTACACCCACTTCTCCGCAGATGGAAAGCGGCTCTTTGTTCTCACCGAACATCAAGCCGCCGTGATTCTCGACGTCAGCAGAGTGCGCGAAGATCACGCCCAAAGTCCCGACGCGGAAGGGAAAAACTGACCGGAGCATTGCAGAAGAAATAGGCGAGTGTTACTCTCCGCGCCAAGATAATCAGGAGGGCAAGTTATGCGCTGTAGTTCTCTCTTTGCCGTCTTTTTCGTGCTTGCTTCCGGAGCGCACGCGCAATCGACTTGTCCGTCTTTGCAGGCTCCCACTCCCGACCCCGCCAAACTCCTTTTTACTCCCGGGCAGGAAATGGAGTTGGGGGAAATCGTCCGCCAGCAGCAGGAAAGCGATTTTCTGGTCATTGAAGAGGAACAGGTCACGGGCTATCTGCAGCGCATCGGGGATCGCGTGGCCCGGCATCTGCCGGACACGGGTTTGCGCTACCAATTTTTGCTTTACGACAAACCGGAGATTCAGGCCTTCAGCATGCCGGGTGGGCGCGTCTACGTTTCCCGCAAGATGGTCTCTTTCCTGCGCAATGATGACGAACTTGCTGGTCTTCTTGGACACGAATTGGGGCACCTTGCCGCAAGGCAGCACGCACTCGATTTGTCGCGCTACTTTCGCGACGTGCTCGGCATCAAAACGCTCTCCGGCGACGAAGACCTTTTTGGGCTCTACAACCAGTTTGTCGAGACCGCTGCCCTCAAGAAGAGACACTCCCAGCCTTCCGGAGACGACGAGAAGGGGCAGAAGATTGCCGATCAACTCGGCGTCCAAGCCGTCGCCCGGTCCGGCTTTGCTCCTCAGGCCTTTCCTGACTTGCTCGATCGCATCTTGCAAACCAAGGGTAAGACCGGAAACTGGTTCACGGATTTGTTCGGGGCCACTCACGCAGATTCCAAACGGCTCCGGGAAGCGCTCAAGGATATCGCCACCTTGCCCGCTTCCTGTATCGAGGCAAAGGAAACAGTTCGCTCGGAAGAGTTTCAAAAATGGCAAGCCGCGGTACTGCACTACCGCGGCATCGGGCACGCGGAGCATCTCAGCGCTGTTGTCACTCGCAAACAATTGAACAGCCCTTTGCGCGGCGACATCGAGCATTTTCGTTTCAGCCCGGACGGAAAATATCTGCTCGCCCAGGATGAGGGCGGCATCTATGTTCTCTCACGCGATCCGCTGAAATTCATATTTCGAATTGATGCTGCGGACGCCCAGCTTGCCCAGTTCTCCCCGGATTCGCGCCAAATCGTATTTTTCAGCTCCAGCTTGCGCGTGGAGTCCTGGGACGTTGAACGCCAGGAGCAAATCAGTGTCACGGACGTTCCCGCCTTGCGGGGATGTCGGCAGACCGAGCTCTCGCCCGATGCAAAATATCTCGCCTGCCTGGACAATGCGCTGGACCTCACTCTTTACGACGTGGCCAGTGGAGAAGTCATTTTCAAGAAGGAAAAGTTTTTTGATTTTGATTCTGGATTCAGCGGCTATGCCGGCATCTTCAAATTCATTTACTTCATCACCCACAAGCAAGTTGCGACCCTGCGGTTTTCGCCCGACGGGCGCTATTTTGCGGCTTCCTCTCGCACCAGGGAAGAAGTTGTCATCGACCTGACCACTCAAAAGAAGATCAGCGTCCCCGGCGCAATTCACACCGCAATGGAGTCTGCTTTTACCTTTGTTGGTCCAGACCGTATCGTCGGAGCCGACCCCAATAATCCGCAGAAATCCCCCCTTGTGGAATTTCCCTCGGGAAAGGTACTTGACCATATGCCTCTCGGTGGAGGCGATCTTGTTGCGGCCACCAATCCGAAATACATCCTCATTCGCCCCGTCGTTGAACGCCCTGTCGGCGCGTTTGACATGGAACAGAAAAAGATCGTTTATTCAAATCGTATGTCCGCGACGGATGTTTGGTGTGACGTCTCGGTCAGCGAAAAGCTGGACGGAGAAATTGGCCTTTATAAAGTCACTGATCTGAAATCCAGTACCGTCATGCAATTGCCGCTCGGAAAACTCGGCGTCTTGCGCGCGTTTACTGTCTCCCCCGACCTAAAATGGCTGGCCATTTCCAGCCGCACCCGCGGCGGCGTGTGGAATTTGGACTCGAACACCCGCGTCTTTCACATTCGCGCTTTTCAGAACGCCTACTACGCTTCCACAGGTAACTTCTTCATGGATTTCCCCGAGTTCGAGAAAAACAGCCGAGAAATGGCCGTCCTTAGCCCTGTCACGCAGCAAACAAAAGGGCGGCCTGTTGACAAAGACGATGACTTGACCTTTTTCGGGGACACATATCTGCGCACCAAGCACAACGACAAGAATCGCAGCGCGCGCCGCAACTTCGACCTGGACGCTCTGGATATGGCCACCGGAAAGCAGCTGTGGTCGCGCAATTTTCCAAAACAAGGTCCCTGGATTTCCGGATCCGTTTCCAGCGGAAAGATGATTTTCGTGTGGAACGTCAAGGCCGACGGTTTGCGTGCAGAGTTGGCGCAAGACGCGAAACTCCAGGAACGTTGGAACAAAGAAAATCCCGCCGATACCGATTCTTTCATGGAAGTGCTGAATGTTCGCGATGGAACCATCGCCGGTGGAATCGTAGTGCACACGGGCAAGTATTCGTTCGAACCGGAATACCAGATGGCCATGGGAGATTGGCTCGTTGTCACTGACAATCGCAATCGCGTGCTCCTCTATTCCATTTCCACCGGAGAGCAAAAAGCGAAGTGGTTTGGCTATCGCCCGCAGATTTCCCACGATGGCGACCGCTTGTGTCTTTCGAATGGAAGAGGTCGCCTCGTAGTGTATGACTTGCACTCTCTGAAGCAAATTGGCGACTTTTCCTTCACCAGCCGCATTTCCGCAAATCTATTCTCGGCCGACGGCAAGCGCCTTTTTGTGCTCACCAACGACCAAATGAGTTACACCCTCGACGTTTCGGCCACTCCCGCGGCAAACGCTGCGAAAAATTAGCGTCCAGTTTTAATTCAGACCACCAGACCTGCGCACCTTGCAGGAAATAAAAGTTCCTCGCTCTTCATTGATGGTGTGCCAGAAGGGGGATGAGGTCGGCGAGGCGGGCGAGATAGATGTCGGCGGGGTGGGCGGCACGGTTGTGCGTGCCGAAGCCGTAATTTACGGCGGCGGCCAGGGTGCCGGCATTGCGCGCGGTTTGCACATCGACTTCGGAGTCGCCGATCAAAATCGCTTCGGCGGGGGCAGCGCCGAATTCGCCAAGAATCGTTTGCGCGCCGAGCGGATCTGGTTTTTTCGTTTCAAAACTGTTGCCGCCGTAGACGGCGCGAAAATATTTCGCCAGGCCCAGCCCCTCCAGGATTCGCATGCTGGCGCGCACGGGTTTGTTCGTGAGGATGGCCATAGGGTACGCGGCAAGATGCGCCAGCGCTTCTGGCACACCGGGATAAGCGCAAGTGGAATCCAATTTGTGTTCGTCGTAGTACGCCAGAAAGAATTTCAGAGCGCGCTCGCGTTCTGCTTCCGTGCTGCCGTTGCCCAAAGCGCGGCTGATTAGTTGCGGCGCGCCGTGGCCGATGTAGCCGGAAATGGTGCCTTCGTGCAACTGCTCGCGGCCCATTTCCTGAAGCATGGCGTTGACGGAGCGGATCAGGTCTAGCTTGGAATCGATGAGCGTGCCATCCAGATCGAAAATCAGCGCGCGCACGGCAGAGAAATTCAGAGCAGTCATAAGCAAGCAATTGTAATATGGCCGCGCCTTTTCCCACATTCATCGAACTAACGCCGAATTTCCATCGAAAATTAATCTGGCGCCTTTTTCGGAATTCCAGCCTGTTCGCGTAAACTAGATGATTCACTGGCGGCATAAAACGATTCCGGAGACTCCATGGCCCAGGTTTACCCCTTCCGCGCTTTTCGCTACAACCCCGAGCGTGCCCCGTTTGACCGTGTGCTGACGCAGCCGTACGACAAAATTTCTCCCGCGATGCAGGAAAAATATTACGCCGCGGACCCGCACAACCTGATCACCGTGGAGAAGGGCCGCGCGCTTCCCAGCGACACGGCGCAAAACAACGTTTACACGCGCGCGCAGGCGGCGATCGAAAACTGGATTCACAATCAAGTGGTGACGCAGGATCCCGTGCCCTCTTTTTATTCCTACACGCAGGAATACACGGCGCCGGGGACGGTCGCCCGCTCTGCAGGCGCACAAAACGAAGACCGCCGCACGCGCCGTGGATTTATCGGTGTGGGGAAACTTGAGGAATATTCCGCGGGCGTCGTTTTTCGCCACGAACACACGCTTTCCGGGCCGAAAGCGGACCGGCTGGAACTTCTGCGGCACACGAAAACGCATACGGGACAACTTTTTATGCTGTATTCGGATGCGGAGAAGCGCATTGACGGAATTCTTGCGGAAGCTGAGTCCGCCGCGGCGCCTGCCACCCAAATGCTCGACGAATACGGCGTGTGGCACCGGCTTTGGGTGGTTTCGGAGCCGCAGCGCGTAGCCGCGATCCAGAAAGCGATGGCGAACCAGAAGCTGGTAATTGCAGACGGGCATCACCGTTACGAGACCGCGCTGAATTACCGGAACGAGCGTCGTACTCAGGCTGGAAAAATTGAGTCCGACGCGCCGTACGAGCGCGTGATGATGACCTTCGTCAATACGAAGAGCGAAGGGCTGTTGATTTTGCCGGGACACCGCGTGGCGGCGCACATTCACGATTTTTCCTGGAGCGGCGTGCGGCGCTACCTGGAGCCGTGGTTTACGGCGGAGGAGTTCGCGTTCTCGGGCAGCGGGGAGCGGTCCGAGGCGAAAGAGAAGTTTCTTGCGAAGCTCACCAGCGCGAGGGCGAAGCGGGCGATCGGCGTCTATCCCGCCCCGGGGGAGCACAAGCGCGCGTTTTATGTGCTGACGCTGCGCGAGGGCGTCAACCTGGCGCAGTTGCTGCCGAATGTTTCGCCGCTGCAGCGCGAACTCGACGTGGTGCTGCTGCACGAAGGAATCCTTGAACCGGCGCTGGGAATCACGCCGCAGGCCGTGACCGCGGAAGCCAACTTGACCTACGAGCGGGAAGCCGAAGCCGCGCTTGAAGCGGTGGACACCGGCCGCGCGCAAATTGCGTTCCTGCTGAACGCCTGCGACGTCGACCAAGTGATGAAAATCGCCACCTCCGGCGAAGTGATGCCCCAGAAGTCCACCGACTTCTATCCCAAGCTGCTGAGCGGGATCACGATGTTTAGAGTCGACAGTTGACAGTTGACAGTTGACAGTTGACAGTTGACAGTCCGCAGAGACCGAAAACCCCGATCCTCGGGACAGAAACCCTTCAGGATCTCTAGTTAACAATAACTGGGTACCCCCCTCCCTTTTTCTGAAAAGTGGTCATTCTAAAGGGAGATAAAGTCCTTTGTTTTGATACACTTTTGGAAGTGTTCATTCTAAAGGGACTTAGGTGACACCAAAATCGCGCAGAATGCGTGCTGAATCTAAAGGGGTTAATGACGAAGGGAATGCTGGAGAGAGCTTGTTCTCGGTATTAAAGGGGCGAAAAAGAAGGAGGAGTTTAACACTGAGACGCTGAGTTCGCAGAGACGTCGCAGACCACAATGAGGCGGGGTGTCGAAAGAGAGTCGAGGATGGGGGCGAACTATCAAGAGACAGGGTAACAAAAAAGTAATGGCTGTCAAGAATAACTATGTTGTTATTCGAATGAGTGTCGCGAATTGAGACGGTGGGGTTCAAGTTGGCCGAGGGAAAGGGTTTGCGGGAGGGGCGGGATTCGAAAGAATTGTGGAAATCTGTGGAAAAATTACTTGATCTGCGACCATGAAATTGGGGCCTCTTGATGCGAACTTGAGCGTTGAGCTGCCACGGAGTGTTATTGCGCTGAAAGCGGATGGAGACAAGCTGGAAAGAACGTTTTACGCTGCTGGATAAGACGGTTCTGCGGCGGATCAGCCTGAAGAGAGTGGCGAGTGGCGAAGCCCGGAGACAAAAGCAGATCCCTCGCTGCGCTCGGGATGACAGCCATGGAGGGGTGAGAGAAAGGGATGGGCTATAGTCCGCCCCTACATGACGAGGCGGCGTTTGGTTGGCAAGCCGGGGCGCAGCATGCTGCGCCCCCACAATGAGAAGAAGGTGACGCGTATTGGTGTAGATTTGTGCGGCGGTCAGGAGAGTCCCGATGAAGCGGACGTGGACGATCATTGGTGTAGGCGACGTGCCGGGCAGCTTGAAATGGTACCAGGGGCTGTTCGGGCAGCCGGCTACCCTTCCCGACCATGATTACTTTGGGCAAATCCTCGATTCCGATGGAACTGTTTTGCTCTGCCTCCACAAATGGGGCGCCCACGAGCATCCTTCCTTGATGAGCCCCGATCACGGGACACCCGGCAACGGGCTCCTGTTGTTCTTCCGTGTCGATGATTTCGACCTGGCGCTTCAAAGGGCACGCTCTCTCGTCACTCGGCTCGAAGAGGAGCCACACGTGAATCCGAACACGCAAACCAAGGAGTTCTCGCTGCGAGATCCGGACGGGTATTACGTTACGATCAGTGCGCTCTCCGCGGCCTGACAAGGGAGTGGGCAGTGGCGAGAAGAGACAAACTAGAAACTAGAAAGCAGGAGAGAGACAAAATCAAAGTCCCCACCCTTGCAAAAAAATGGGGCACCCGCGCAAAATGCACAGTCCCGTAACACCAAGCGGGATGCAAACGACGCAAATCAGGGATTAGATTGCTCTTTGTAGAGCCACGCGCCGCAAACGGAAGCGATGATGACGCCGACAAGCAAAATGAGACAAATGGCAAGTGTAAGATGCCCCGGGGCCAGGTTGGCGGCGACGTAGTTGGCGTCTGGAATGGCGTACGCGAAGAACCAGTAGGCAATCCCAGCAAGAGCGGCCGTCTTGGCTCCCGCTCCAAGACGAGGACGCGCCACGGCGTACAGCCAAACCACGCCGATACCGGCAACGAATGCAGAAAGGGTGAAGAAGGGAATGGCGCCCGGACGCATTTGACGGCCGAGGGCTTTCATGAACACGTTCCATTGGGAAGCAAAGACGACGCCGTTTAAGACATATTCGAAGATGTTTAGGATCAAGCCAGCCAGCAAGCCACCGAGAAACACGCGCGCTAGGTTGATTTTGCCCATCGGAATCCTCCAAAAATCGCCAGAAAGTCGTAGCTCGAAAGGGGCCGAAGGAACCGTAGGAGGGAGCCTACGAGGTGGGCATGGGGCGAGTCAAGAGGAGAGGCGAGCCGGAAGAGGGGAAGAGCGCTACAAGGGCAGAGTAGAGGAAAACAACGCTAACGGGCGCATTTTGCTGCGCGTCTTATCGGATGGAACTGGGCTTAGGGAAACCAAAGACGGAAATGGCGACGTCCCGACCGGGTCGGGATAAATGCCGTCGCCACTACATTAGGTGACACAACGATGAGAATGCGATTTTTCCAGGGTACGGCACTTCTTGTTTCCCTGGCTGCCGCGCTCGTAACCGGAGTTTTCCCAAGGCCGCGGACCGCTGAAGCATCGGAGAGGGCGGGGCCCTTCGGCTGCGCTCAGGATAAACAAGCCCCGCCCCTACAAAAACCTGGTAGCGGTGGCGAAGAAAGAAAAGTTGCGGGGACGTGGCGTGGCGAATCACTCTGCGTGGAGAAGGGGACTGCTTGCCATGACGAGGTCGCGGTCTATCGGATTGCGGCCATTCCGGACAAACCCGGGTATCTGATGGTTAGCGGGGGCAAAGTGGTGGACGGCAAGGAGATCGTGATGGGGACGGGGGAGTGGCGCTACGACAGCGCCAAGCGGACGATGAGCGTTGAGCTGCCTCGGGGTGTTATCACGCTTAAGGCGGATGGGGATAGGCTCGAAGGCACGTTTATTCTTCCGGATAAGACGGTTCTTCGGAGGATCAGCCTGAAGAGATCGACGAGTGGCGAGTGACGAGTGGCGAGCCAGCAAATAGAATCAGACCTGAAACACAATTATACGGTTTGGTGTCTATTGTCGTAGATGTTATAAAGGGCCAATCATGCGCCAGACAGTTCTGACTCTATCGTTTGTTCTGATCACAGGAGCGGTCTGCAGCGCCCAGACGCCCATCGATGTTCAGCCGGTGAAAAAGCTTGAACGGGGAAACAGCCTGGGGACTTGTGGTTACACTCCGGTAGAAAAAGAGAAACCCTTCTACGCAAAATTGGCTTCGGAAGAACGGGCGACAGGATCGTTTATGGCGCCATACGAGATTCAAGACAAAAAGGGGAAGTATGTGAGTTGGTATGGAATTGTTCGAGGCATTTCGCGCTCTCCATCGGGAGGAGAAAAACTCACGCTGTTGCTTGAGCACAAGTATTTCGACGGATTGACTGATTGCCACATCATGATGGTTTCGCATAGCGGCTCGGGCGATTTCCAGGCCAACCTGGAAGGTAATGGGGAGGCCATTCCGGCGCTTGCGCTGGTGCGGGTGTATGGCACGGTGGTGGAGGAAAAAGACAGGGTTCCCCAGATTGCTGTGGATTACATTCGAGTCTGGCCGTGGCTTACCTTCACCCTCACAGACCTTGGAGCAGGGGACCGCAGCAATCCGCGTTGGCTCAAATACTGCAAGCGCTGCAAGGGCGGCCGAGTTTACGATCCCTATCCGAATGAGAAGTATTACCGTGAGGTCTTAGGGGACCCGAAGGATTTCGGAGTTCACCTGGAAGAGCCGAAATAGCGGGTTCTAGAGTTCGGCGACTACTCAAGTTCTTCGTGGGCGGCTTCTTCGCGGGCTGCTTTGGTTTTTGGTTTGCCTTCGAGGCGGGCTAGGGCTTCTTGTAGCATTTTGGCGATGCGGCGCTCGCGGGATTCGGGTGTGCGGCAAGAGAAAATGCTAAGCAACCAGCCGCGACGCCGCAAGGGAGTCATGGATTGCCAGCCTTGATAGGCGCGCGGATCGGCGGCGAAGGTGCGCTTGAGGATGGGAGGCAGATCGAGCTCGGCTTCCATTGTGGCCATCAGCTGTTCGGCGGCTTGTTCGGCACGGCGGACGCGCGCTTCCGGACTCTTGACCTGAATGATCCAGTAGCAGATCCACCTGCGCATGGAAAGCGAGAGCTGATCGAACCAGCGGCGGAAGGCGCGGTCTTCGTTGAGGATGCGCTGGAGTTCCGGAGGGACGCTGGTGACGGGTTTTGCGGGGTCGGGTTCGATGCGGAAGTGCGCGGTATCGCCGACGCGGACGTTGGCGCCGGTTTGCATGCTCTTTTTGACGATCATGCCGTGGTAGCCCTCCCTGGTGGGGAAGACGGAAGCGCGAAAAGGGAAACCGTTGATTTCGCCCTTGACGCGGACCATGGCGCGGGTTCCCCAGACTTTCGGGACGTTAAAGGGGATGCGGATGATCACCCAGCCCAAGTTCGAGGGGATGGGCTCAAGGGTGGCTTTGAAGGATTTGGCGACTTGTTTGAGCTTGGGCTTCGACTTCATGGGAGTTTCTGGGGAAAGGATATTACCGAGGCAGACGGAAAATGGAAAAGGGAAAATAGAAACTCGAAATGCGAAACACGAAGTCAGAAACTCGAAACTTGGGAGGCAGGGACTTCGCCTGGTGACGCAGCTTCGGTGTGGCTGAGTTGCTAGAAAGTAAAAGAGGAAGGCACACAGAAGCGTGCCTTCCTGCAAGGATCACACGCACAAAACCGGCGTGTGCGGCACTTGCCATCTAGCTCGGACGCTTATACTCCAGCGCTTTTGGAGAAGCTGGAGACGGCCTCGGCTTCGCTGTTATAGACATCGAAGACGGTCAGCAGCTTGGTGATCTGGAGCACTTCCTGGAACTTGCTGCCCAGGTGGCATAGGCGCAGGGAAGCGCCCTGCGACTTCACACTGTGATGGGCGGCGACGAGCGTACCGAGCCCGGCGCTGTCGATAAAAGTGACGTTGTCCATATTGAGGACAATTTTCTTTTTTCCTTCGGCCATCAAGCTTTTTACTTTTTCGCGCAGGGCGTTGCTTTCTTCGCCGAGCACAATGCGGCCGTCCAGCGCCACCACGGCCACGCCATCCACTTCGCGGTTTGTCATCTTCAAAGCCACTTTATTTTCCTCCTCGTCGGAAAGCGGTTCCAGCGGCAACCCGGGCCAGAGCCGTAAAGCCTATCAAATCTATGGGTGATCCCTGAGCGTTGAATCGTAATCGAAGACCGGGCAGGGGTCAAATTGCCGGGCGGCTAATAATAGTCCGAGCAGGACATGTAATAACCGCACACGGAACAGATCAACTTGCAGCGCCGCGACTCCAGGCGATGCGAGCAAACGGGACAATACCGCGAAGGGTCTTCGGTACGGGCGACGAAGCCCTGAGCGTCCTGCAAAGACGCAGCGGACTGAGCTGCGGCTTGCTCCGGCTCGGCAGACACCAGAGCTTTCTGCCACTTCGCGGCGGGTTCCACGGCGAGACGGTTATAGCACAGTGTTGGGAAGAGGGGATAGAGAATAGGGAAAGCAAGTGGGTCATGAGGAGCGTGCAGTGGGCAGTTGCGGGGGAGATTTGTGCGATTGAAGGAATTGGATTGAAACCCATGGCTAAGTGGGCGCATCCTTCATAGTGGGCAAGGTCATCCGGGCCGGGTAGGCTGGCAGACCTTCAGGTGGGTACCCATGGTCCGCCAAATTATCTTCGCAGGTCTGGTCGTCGTTCTTCCGGTGAGTTTGCAGGCGCAGGGGCGCGGGGCGATGGCGCCGAGTTTCCATGCAGCGGCAGTTGCGCCGCGCGCGGTGGTGACGGCTCCCCACGCTGGAGCGGGGACAGTCGTTTCCGGGCCACGGCCAGTCGTCAGGGGAGGCGTACCTCGGTCACGGGTACCGATGCCAGTACCGCGAAACACTCGACCGGCTGGAACGAGAAACCACTTTATCCGAAACGACTTTGGACTCCGGGCGGATTGCGCGGCGGCGCCGGGATTAGGATTTGATGCGGTACACCAGGCCGCGGTCTGCGGATCGATTGGGGTGGGGTCACGATTCCGCCGGCAGCAGGTTCCACTCTTCTTTCCATTTTTTGACGGCGGATTTTTCCTGCCGGGCTCCGCGGCGCCCGTGGAAGAAGGTTCCGAGACCGAGTCAGCTCAGGCTGAAATCGTAGATTCGGAAAATCGGGATCGAGGGCGGCGTTACAGAGTAGCTGAGCCGCAGGCAGCGCCTCCAGTGGTTGAAGCGGCTAACGCCGGCCCCGCCGACAATGAGGAATTTGTTTTTGTGCGGCGGGATGGAACGGTATTTTTTGCGGTGGCGTACTCGTGGGAAAAAGGGACGCTGCGGTACGTAACCAGCCAGGGGTTGCGGCATACTGTCACGCAGGATGCGCTGGACCTGGACGCCACGCGGCAATTCAACGAACAACGCGGATTGAATTTTCGACTGCCAGCGTAGAGGCTATTTTTTGGCTGGTTCGGGCATGACGTAACCGGATTGCGCCGGCAAACCTGCCCGTTCCAACTGCACGGTGGTATGCTCCACGCCAAATTCCTTTGCAGCTACTTGTTTGATTGAAACGAGCAGGCGCTCGCACTCGTCGAGGTGCATGTCGGGGATGCGCGCGTGAAGGCTGAGGGCGTTGTGGTCGCCGCCGAGGCACCAGACGTGTAGATCGTGAACTTCCTGGACGCCTTCAATCTTTAGGATCGCACGAGCGATATCTTCCACGCGCAAATCGAGCGGGCGGCCTTCCAGAAGAATGTGTGAGGACTCGCGCAGGATGCCGATGCTGGACCAGAGGACGAGTAATCCTATGGCCAGGCCGAGCAGCGGGTCGATCCAGTGGGCGCCAGTGGCATGGATGATGAACGCGCCGACGATGATGGCGATGTTGGAGAGCGCGTCACCAAAATTGTGAACGAGAATGCTCCGCAGATTGAGGTCGCCCCGGCCGCGGATGAGAGCGAGCGTGATGCCGCCATTGACGGCGAGCGCGGCGACGGAAGTCCAAATCATCCAACTTTCGACCACTTCCACGGGGGAGCGGAAGCGCTCAATGGCTTCGTAGCCGAGCCAGAGCGATAGAAGAACGAGTACGGAAGCATTGGTGTAAGCGGCGAGTGTGCCGGCGCGATGATAACCGTAGGTCTTTTCGCTGTCGGCGGGGCGCTGCGCCCACCGCATTGCGAGGTAAGAGATGCCGAGAGCGGGGACGTCGGAAAGATTGTGAACCGCGTCGTTTAGCAGGGCGACGCTGCGGCCGAGGATGCCGCCAAAGACCTCCGCAACAACCAAACCGAGCGTGGCAGCCATCGCCCAGCCAAGAACCGAAGGACTCAACGTGGGATGAGTGTGGCCGGCGTGGCTATGGCCGTGGGAATGGGCATGACCGGCATGACTGTGGTCATGATCATGGGAATGGTCGGCCATCCGCTCCATTCTACCCGCTCGAAGCCGACGATGCAGCCTCGACCAGTGCTTATTACGCACTATGACACTTTGACTCCGCGAATAGATTGACGCTCCGTGCGTCGACTGCGACCATCAAATGAGCTTCCCGTTGCGCGCGTTTTGGCGCGTAATGAGCCTTCACTTAGGGGTATTGCGCTCAGGGCAATGACTGTTCCCATCGCTAAATTGAGTTTCTGGGGCGTGCGCGGATCTACGCCGACGGTAGACCCGGCGACGTGGCGCTACGGCGGAAACACGCCTTGCCTGGAGCTGATTGCGCCGGACGGCACGCAATTCATTCTGGATTGCGGTACGGGACTGCGCATGCTGGGGAGCCGCTGGGCTGCGCCAAATGGGGGTAAAACGCCGGAGACTCACATCCTCGTGACGCACTACCATTGGGATCACATCCAGGGGATTCCATTTTTTTCGCCGCTGTACGTGCAGAACAATGAATTTCATTTTTACAGCTTCCGATCGAAGTATCTGGGGCGCGACAGTTTGAAACAAGTTTTCGAAGCGCAAATGGCGCTGCCTTATTTTCCCGTGGATATGTCAGCGATGAACGCCAGGAGAAAATTCAAGGAGGTGGATGGGGGCGACTCGTTTACGGTTGGAGAGAATAAAATCACGGCGCGGTGGCTGAATCATCCGCAGGGCTGCCTGGGCTTTCGGATCGAGACGCCTGCGGGAACAGTGGCCTACGCCACGGACAATGAACCAGGAGACGCGAAACTGGACAAGAACCTGCAAGAGCTAGCTGCCGGTGCGGATATTTTTATTAACGACGCGCAATTTACTCCTGAACAGCTAGAGACGTCTAGAAAGGGCTGGGGACATTCGTCGTGGCTGGAAGGCGCGAAAGTAGCGCGCGAGGCAGAGGCGAAGACGCTGGTGCTTTTCCATCACGACCCGGATTCCACGGATCGCATGGTGGATTCGATCCTGCGGCAGGCGCGGGAAGAGTTTGATTCGGTATTCGCGGCCAGCGAAGGAATGGTGATTACGCTGGGGGCGCCGGGAGACTCGGTGCAAGCGCACATGCCGGGAACGCGAACGGCGCTGCGGCGCGAAGCGCAATTCCACGCGAAAATCTGTGGCGTGACCGAGAGCGGGAAGGATTTCGAGGAAGAGACCGTTGTGCGAGATATTTCCCTGCAGGGTGCGCTGATTTCGCTGAAGAATTTGCCGCGGCTGCAATCGGAGTTGCAAGTGACCATGGATGCGCCGGGTGGGGATGGCGTGCAAACGATGAACTTGCGAGGGTACGTCGTGAGAATTGATGCGGCGGCGGAAAAGGGGCACGTCGCGGTGGGAGTAGTTTTTACGGATTAGAGTATACAGTCCGAGTTATCCCTGTTTCGCCTAACGCGGATCAATCGGCAGAGCGCGATGCGGCTTGGCGGTCGGATCTAACCTGGAGATCTTCTTCAAGTGCCGGCTCAACCTTGCGAATGGTCACGGGCTGTTTTGGCTGTTCGTCGACGTGAAGCTGAAAAATGTCTGGCCGCGCATAATGGCCGACAACATCCAAGTCGTATTTTCCCCGGACAATTTGGGCGCGATCAATCTCGGCGGTCAGAATTGCTTCGCCCTCCATGTTTGGGCCGGCCAGAAAATTGCCGAAGGGGTCAACGATGCAACTGCCACCGCGGCAAACGATAGCGTCGGGATCTTGTCCGAAGACGGAACGATACTCAGACGGGAAATCGCGGCGACGGTTGAATTGGTTGCAAGAGAGCACGAAGCAGCGCCCCTCAACAGCGATGTGGCGCATCGAAGCAATCCAGGAGTCGCGCTGGTCGGCGGTCGGCGCGCAATAGATTTCGATTCCCTTTGCATACATAGCCGCACGCATCAGCGGTAGATAATTCTCCCAGCAAATCACCGCGCCAAGCCTTCCGAGAGGCGTTTCAAATACCGGCATCGTTGAGCCGTCGCCAAAGCCCCACACCAGGCGCTCGGAGCCAGTGGGCATGACCTTGCGGTGCTTGCCGAGAAGAGCGCCATCCGGGGCGAAGAACAATACCGAACAGTAGAGAGTGCCACGGTCCCGCTCGACGATCCCGATAACCAGGTAGATTTTGTTGCGTCGCGCCGCTTGGGCAAGTTCGTCAACCGCAGGGCCGGGAATATCGACACTGCTCTCCCAATATCTGCGAAAGTCCTCGCGACCCTCTTCCGTTCGCCCACCGACCACGGCGCCGAAATCAAGCCCTCGCGGATAGGCAGAGACAAACGCTTCGGGGAAAAGCACGAGTTGCGAGCCCATGCCGGCTGCTTGGTCGGCGAGCGCGTGAACTTTATCCAGGGTTCGCTCGCGATCGAACGCCACCGGAGCGGCCTGGACCACAGCTACTTTGACTATCTGACCAGGAGATGTTGCATCTCGTTTGGGCGTCATGTTCGACCTTGCCGGAACATCCGGGGACCCTGTCTGGGTTCAAGCAAATATATACCGAAGCGTGTTGCGGCGCGAGCGCCGTGCACAATTCTTGGCTTGGCGCGGCGAGTCCTGTAGGCTGAGATGACTGACCATGGCTGAGAATAAAGCGAACTTCGTTCCCGTCAGCGCGCTGGACAAGCGGACACCTTCAAAGCGGGATTTGCTGCGCGGGTTGGTGCGGCAGGCGCCATTTGTGGCGAAAAACTTTCAGCTTTACTTTCGGAATGGGTGGCGGCGGCATGTATTGAGGAGCAAGGTGGTGGCGCCGTACGCGGTTACGTTTTACGTCACGCACAAATGCAATCTAGACTGCAGCTACTGCACGCAAAAAGAGCCGGACGTATTCAGCGACGAGTTGCCGACACGCGAGACGATTCAACTGCTAAAGCGCATTCGAAAAGAGACGGACTCTATCGTGATCACGGGAGGAGAGCCGACGCTGCGGGCGGACATCGAGGAGCTTGTCGAGGCGGCGCGGTTCGAGTGCAAATTCCGCTCGCTGCTGCTGATTACAAATGGCACCGTGCTGGACCGCAAGCCGCGAATCCTGTGGGCAGTGACCGGACTGGTGGTGAGTCTGGATGCGCTGGCAGTTGACCCGACCAATCCGCTTTCGAAGCCGGCGGCGCTGCCGAAAGTGCTGGAAAACCTCGAACTCGCCAAGGAGCGGCTAGGCAGCCCGAAGCGTATCACCATCAGCACAGTGATCGAACAATGGAATCTTAGTGAAGTCGAACGGTTGCTGGATTGGTGCGGGGAACAAGGATTTGTGTTTGCGGCGCAGTCCGCGCAGATGGAGAAGATGCCGAATCTGGCGCTGCTGCAAAACCCCAAGTATCAAGCGCTGGTGGACAAAATCATCGAGCGGCGGCGCAAAGGAGTTCAGCCCATCAATGGGACGCCGCGGACGATTGACACACTCCTGCGGTTTGGCGATTTTCAGTGTTACCCGACGATGTTTCCTCGGGTGTATCCGAATGGCGATGTCTTTTATCCGTGCGAGCCGCTGCGCAAGGTCGCTGGCAACCTGCTGAAGCATGGATCGCTGAAGAAAATCTTTTCGCGCGGGAAGAAGACTTATGGAGATATTCCGCCGTGCCAGGGGATTTGCTACTTGTTTGGGAATGTGCTCTCGCATTATTACGTGAATGATTTTTGGGGGCTGGCGGGGGATTTCATTCGTTAGCAGGACTGGATATCAACTTCCAAAAGCAGGACTTCGGAGGGCTGGGTTTTCTCCCAAGGGAAGCCTCGTGATTGGCAACATCACGCTTATTGAGGTTTGATCCCAGCGGCCTCGATGATACGCGCTGCGCTTTCACTCTCGCTCAGCACAAAGCGCGCGAACTCGGGCTGCGTCATGCTCATTGGATTGGCACCATGCTTCGCAAGCCAGTCACGCATTTCCGGCGCGGCAAGAACGCGGGCGATGTCCTTAGCAAGTCTGTCCACCACTTTGGCCGGAGTGCCTGCGGGCACCCATAACCCATACCAAATCGGGTAGTCGAAGCCGGTAACGCCGGCCTGCGCAATCGTCGGGACTTCAGGGAGCAAGTACGAGCGCTTCTTGGTGCTCACGCCTAGCGCGCGGAGCCTGCCCGCACGGATGTCGGCCAGGGCGAGCTGGATGGGCACCAACTGGTAATCGGTGCGTCCTGCGACAGTATTGGCGATTGTGTCGGCGATCGCGTCGCCCTTTCGGGCGGGCACGTGTACCGCTTTAATGCCCGCCTCGAGATTGAATTTTAGGACCCCCAAGTGGGTGCCGGTCCCCAAGCCAGCGGAGCCAAATTTCAACACACCCGGCTTCGCCTTAGCCGCCGCAATAAGCTCGCCGACGGTAGTCACGCCAGCCAGACTGCTTGCGACTAACACGTATGGCTGATTGGTGAGCGGAGCGATCGGGATGAAATCTTTCAACGGATCATACGGCAGGTTCTTCAAGAGCGCGGCGCTGTAAGCCTGAGCGCTGGTGCTCACGAGCAACGTGTAACCGTCGGCCGGCGACTTTGCTACCAGGGCGGGGGCCGCTGTACTTCCGTCGCCGGGGTGGTTCTCAACTGTCACGGGCTGACCCCAAAGCTCAGAGAGCTTTGGGCATATCTCGCGTGCCAACACGTCAGGCCCACCACCAGCCCCAAACGGCTCGATCACGAGCACGGGTTTCGTTGGAAAGTCCTGTGAACTTTCCTGCATCATTATCAGCAAACAAACAAATCCCAAAGCTATTCGAGTCAACATGATTTACCGCCTCGGATCAGGACTGCGCCTCTCATGAGAATTCCTGATTCTCCGTTGGAAGGTCGGCAGGCGTCAAATGAGCCGTGCTCAGTTGGCCGAGCTGAACCACATTGGCGCTATGCAGTTGGAGGTTCGATAAAGGAGCAGCTACCTTATCCGGGAAACTAGCTGAGGTCGGAGATTTTTTTGTCGAGGTGGGCGAGGGCGGCTTCGAGAGATTTGCGATGGTTGGGATGCGTGGCGGAGGCGAGGTCATTCACGATGCGGGTACGCGAAAGTTGGAGATCCTTGCGCTCTTGTTCGCGCTGGAGCTGTTCCGGAGTTTTGGGTCCCGAACTTGGTTTCTGTTTTGGGGTTTCCGTCTCTTCGACTTGCGATTCGACGTCCTTGCTTTCCCAGCCGCGTGCCATAGATAGAGTGTGACACAAAATGGTGCAATCGCGGGCGAATCCACACAAAAAAGTCGCGAGAAGAGTATCAGGCGCCGGCGGCGCGGCGCTGCGGGAGAACGGGGAGAGCGGGGCGCATGACGCTGCGGATGGTGGTTTCTGCGACGCGGGCTAGGTGCTCGGCGAAGACACCTTGATAGGCGAAGATAGCTGTTTTGTCCGCCCAATTGACGCGTAGGAACCAGCGGTTGTGGGATTCTTCAGTTTGTGCCGAGATGATTTCACTGACGGGAATCTCGAGAAAGGAATGAAGTTGCGAGTTGCGGACGGAGATCTGGTCGGCGCCGACGAAAAGTTGTGCGGCGAATGACGACGCCTCTCCCATTTTGAATCGACCTCCGTTAACCACAACGAGAGCGCCTAGTTTGTAGATTTTGTCACCGGCGATGGCCTCGGGCTTTGCGGGGGGCAGAAGAATCGCGCTGATGAACATGGTCAAGCCGATGAGGGCGGGAGCGTAACTGCTCCAGGAGCCGAGTGGAACAATGACCAGTGCCGCGCCGACGATTGCCAGGAAGATTCGGAAGAGCATCCAGGAACGCGGGTTGCGGCGCGCGTGCAGAATCTTGGGAATGAACAGCACGACGACGAAAAGAGTTCCGATGACCAGATGACGCAGGCGCTTGCCGAAACTTTCTGAATGAGATATCGCCGGGCTGGAGACGGTCCTCATAGGCGCTCTTTCAATGAGGACGTCTCATGGTTGAAGGCCGTTAATTTCGCGCATGCGGGCGAAGGCGCGGCGCACGTGGGGGATGGTGATCGAGCCGCCGACAATCAGAGCTACGTTCAGTGCGTCGATCACCTCTTCGCGCTTCCACCCTTCCTCGCCGCAGCGGACCAAGTGATAGGTGATGCAGTCATCGCATCGGAGAACAGCGGAGGCGACAAGCCCGAGCAATTCCTTTTGTTTGGTGCCGAGCGGGCCGGGTTCGTAAGCCTGGTGGTCGAGGGCGAAGAAGCGCTTGATGCCGAGATGGCCGCAGCCGAGGATTTCTTCGTTCAAGTCAGCGCGAAACTTTTGAAAATCATCCAGGCGATCGGCCATGGTTTCTCCCCACGAAAAGACGGCCATCGAGGACAACGACCGTGCCGTTATTATGAACGATTTGGGCGCACAGGTGGAATGCGCTCGAAGATAGTTCAGCGGAGTTTCAGGGCACGTAGCCGGGCCCGCGGAGGACTTTACCGGGCAGCGCACCAGTCATTTTGGTTTGATCGATGACCGGAACGCCGTTCACGAGGACGTAGATCATTCCATCTGACAATTGGTTGGGCTTCTCGAAGGTTGCGAGGTCATGGATGGTTGCCGGATCGAAGACAACGATGTCGGCCCACATGCCTGCTTTCAAGACGCCACGATCTGTGAAGCGCATGCGTTGAGCCGGCAGTGCAGAGAATTTTCGGATGGCGTCCTCCAGTGTGAGCTTGTGTTCTTCGCGGACGTACTTGCGCAGGATGCGTGGAAACGTGCCGTAGGCGCGCGGGTGGGCATGTTCCCGGCCAAGGATGCCTTCGGGTGATGCGCCGGAGGAATCATTGTCGATGGACACCCAGGGCTGCTGCAGCGCGAGCACGATATCCGGCTCGGACATTCCGTAAACGGCAACTCCGGTCGCTGCTTGGTCTTCAATCAGGAAGTCAAAAATAGTGTCGATGGGATCTTTGTTCCAAAGTTTGGCGACTTCGGCCATCGTCTTGCCCTGAAGAGGTAAGAGCTTAGGATTCTGTACGGCGCCGATGAGTATCGCTTCGGGCCCGTTGATTTGCTGCCACTCGTTTTCCCAATCGTCGGAGGGAGTAAGCATGTCCTTACGGATTCGTGCGCGCGCGGCGGGATCTCTCAGGCGCGCGAGCAACTTGGCAGTGCCACCGTCATGAGCCCAAGGGGGAATAAACGCAGAGAGGCCGTTACCCCAGGCCGGATAAGCGTAGGTGTCGGCGGCGATGTCCATGCCCTGCGCGCGGGCCGCTTCGATCTTGGCCACAGCTTCAGGCATGTGTCCGAAAGAAGGTTTGCCGGCAACTTTGAAATGCCAGACCTCCACGGGAATGTGGGCTTCGCGTGCGATGCGAATGACTTCGTCGAGAGACTGAAGAATGGCGGTGCTTTCGCTGCGCTGATGCGTGGCGTAAATGCCTCCATAGCGGGAAGCCTCGGAAGCGAGGGCGATCAATTCTTCCGTTTTGGCGTAGGGAGCCGGTGGATATTCAAGCGAAGTGGAAACACCGGCGGCGCCGTCGAGCATGGCTTGTCGGACCAATTGCCTCATTTGGTCGAGCTGAGCCGGGGTGGGCTGAACATCGCTCTCGCCGAGGACGACGCGGCGAACCGTGGTTGCGCCAACGTAGTCAGCGACATTGATGCCGATGCCCTGCTTTTCGAGGCGCGCAAAGTATTCGCGGAACGTTGTCCAGTCCGCGTGAATTCCCAGCAATTCGAATTCTTTCTGGCTGGCCCGCTGCCTCGCGCCCGTCAGAGGAGCCACGGAATCTCCTTCTCCCGTGATTTCCGTGGTAATGCCCTGAAAGATTTTAGAAGGGAGGCGGGGGTCGACGAGGATAGTCGTTTCAGACTGGCCGAGCATATCAATGAAGCCAGGAGCCACTATTTTTCCATCGGCGTCGATGGTGCGAGTTCGCGGCGAAGCGGCGAGACTGCCGATGGAGGCAATTCTTCCGTTGCGAATTCCGATATCACCGGAATACCAGGGAGAGCCGGTGCCGTCGATGATATGGCCGTTGATGATGACGATATCGAATGGCTGAGTTTGCTCCTGGGCCTGGAGCGGAGCGACGACGAAGAGCAAAACGACAGTCGAGAACACCAGCACGCATCGTTGCAGACTTGAATTCCTCATCGGCTGATCCTCAATCCCTAGCAAATCCACTCGCTTCCGGAGTCGAGCGGTGGCAGACATCTTACGCTGGAAGTGTCTAAGGTCTTTCGAGAAGTTCTCGCGCCTCGTTGCCGAGGCCACGGGTGCGCACACGATACCAGATGACGATGAGGGCGACTGAGAAGGCAAAGATTAGGGTGGACACTGCGTTGATTTCGGGAGTGATGCCGCGGCGCAGACGTCCCCAGATTTCGAGGGGTAGGGTGTTGTCCCGTCCGATGAGGAGAAAAGTGACGGCGATTTCGTCCATGGAAAGAGTGAAGATGAGTAGGCCGGCGGCAATCAGGGAAAGCTTGAGATTTGGCAGGGTAATTCGCCAGAAGGTTTGCCATGGCGTCGCCCCGAGGTCGAGGGAAGCTTCTTCCTGAGCGCGGTCTAGTTTTTGCAGACCGGCGAATAGTTCGGTGGTGGCGACAGAGATGAGCGCAGTACCATGGCCGAGAAAAACGGTGAACAAACTGAGTTGTGTTTTCGCGAGAACCGCGAACATCAATAAAGAGAG
Organism: Candidatus Acidiferrum sp.; assembly: GCA_035279725.1. Classification (GTDB taxonomy): domain Bacteria; phylum Acidobacteriota; class Terriglobia; order Acidiferrales; family UBA7541; genus Acidiferrum. Next base: position 53,951 of record DATEHF010000005.1, on the reverse strand, counting down.
ACCCGTAATGATGCCAGGGAGAATCAAGGGCAGGAGGACGAGGCGGCGAAACAGAGTTTTTCCAGGGAAGGCAGCTCGGTCGAGCGCGAGCGCGGCCAGTAGTCCGATGGTCAGCGACAGCACCACGCTGCCTGTGGCTACTATCAAGCTGTTCACGACAGAATCCCAGATAGGGCCATCGGCGAAAAGCTGGCGGTACCAATCCAGGGTGAGATGACGGGGAGGGAAGCCGCCGACGCCTTCTCGATTGAAGGAATAAAGAATAAGGACGACCACTGGAACGTAAATGAAGATGAACACGAGCGCGGCATAAATCGTCAGTAGGGGAGGGCGGCGGGCTGAAGTGGCGCTGCTCATTTGAAGGACCAGCGTTTTTCCAGACGTTCGGCGAGGAAGAGCAGGGAAACGATGAGGATCAGGATACAAACGGAAATTGCCGCGCCCAGCGGCCAATCATAGGCAGCACCGAAGAGACTTTGGACGACGTTGGCGATCATCGTACCGGAGGCGCCGCCAACTAGGAGTGGAGCGAGGAAGTCGCCGAGGGAGAGAACAAAAGCGAAAGTGGCACCTGCCAGCAGGCCGGGAATAGAGAGTGGCAAGATGACTCGTAGAAACGTTTGAATGGAGCCAGCGCCCAGGTCTTGGGAGGCTTCGACGAGCGGGCGGGGGATGTGCTCGAGAGCTGCATAGATGGGCAGAAACACGAATGGCGTGTAGATGTGGGTAAGCACTAGAACTACGGCGAACGGGCTGTAGAGCAGGAACGCGACGGGCTCGTGGATGAGATGTACGTATTGCAAGAAACCGTTGAGCACGCCTTCGCTGCCGAGGATGGTTTTCCAGGCGTAGCCGCGGACCAGATAGCTCACCCAGAGCGGCACAATCACCAACTGGTAGAGCAACTCTTTCCGCGCGCCGGCGTGGAACGACAAGTAATACGCCAGCGGGTAGCCGAGCAGGAGAGAGAACAACGTCACGGAAGCGGCTATGCGCATGGTGCGCAGGAGAACTTCGAGATAGACCGGCTTGGAGAAAAGAGTCGCGTAGTTGTGCAGGTTCCATTGGTGGACCACAACTCCATCCTGCACGGCCCAAAAGCTGTGCACGAACATCAACGTATAGGGAAGTAGGAGAAACAGGCCGACCCACAGGAGCGGAGGAACTGAGACCAGCATTTTGTAGGCGCGCGAATACATAGGCTCAGCCGAGACCGATTACTCCTGAACGCGGATGGCGTCCGCGATCGAGAAAACAAATTCGTGTTCACCGGAGAGCGGCCCGCGGGCGGAAATGCGCACGCGCAAGAGCTGGCCGGCGCCACAATCCACTTCGAGCAGTTCACTGGCGCCGCCATAAAGCTGCTGGCGGATCGAAGAACGGAATTTCACTTCGTGGGTCTGGCGTGCTCCGCCATCGCTGAGACGAATGGCTTCTGGCCGGAGTGAGAAAATGGCAAGACTATCAGGGATGTCCAAGGGCCAGCGCAGGGCGCCACAAGTGGCGATGCTACCGCGGATTTCGCCACGCAATAAGTTGGTTTGGCCGATGAACTGCGCGGTGTACGCTGTGGCAGGGTGAGCGTAGATCTCGCGGGGAGAGGCAACCTGCTCGATAGTGCCATTGCGCAGCAGCGCAATGCGGTCGGAAAGGGCCATGGCTTCTTCCTGGTCGTGGGTGACAAAGAGAAAGGTGATGCCGAGCTCGCGCTGCAGAGCCTTCAATTCGCTCTGCATCTGTTTGCGCAGATTGGCGTCGAGCGCCGAAAGTGGCTCGTCAAGCAAAAGAAGCAGGGGGCGATTGACGAGAGCACGCGCGAGGGCCACGCGCTGTTGCTGGCCGCCACTCAGCCTGGACGGAGGTGAATCCGCGAACTCTTGCATTTTCACCATGCGAAGCGCTTCATCGACGCGGCCGCCGATTTCCGTCGCGGGGGTTTTCTGTATGCGCAGGCCGTAGGCGACGTTTTCGCGCACGCTGAGATGTGGGAACAGCGCATAGTGCTGAAAGACGGTGTTTACGCGGCGCTTGTAAGGTGGAAGCGTGTCCAGCCGTTCACCGCCCATCCGGATTTCTCCGGCTGTAGGTTGTTCGAATCCAGCGACCAGACGAAGCAGCGTGGTTTTCCCGGAGCCACTTTCGCCGAGCAGGGTGATGAATTCTCCTGAGGCGACGTTCAACGAAATATCCTTCAAAACATCCCGCGCGCCGAAGCGCTTGGCGACACCAAGGACTTCCAGCAACACTCCACCCGCCGGAGAGGCATCATTCGCCGAACTCGCAGCAGTAGAATTCACTGAGCGGCTTTGACCTCGTTCCAGATTTCGTTGTATTTCGCGCGCCGGGCAACATCTTGCCAGAAATAGATTCGCTGCATGTAGGCATCCGGACTATCGAGGTGCAAGCTTTTGATTTCGGCTTGAGTCATAAACTGGGCCGCTGCCGGATTCGCCGGAGTATAGTGCGTCACGTCGGTGACTTTCTTTTGCGTTTGAGCCTCGATCATGTACCCCAAGAATTCCATGGCAAGCTGTTTCCGGGAGCTGGCAGCCGTAATCATGAGGTGATCGATCCAGCCGGTGGTGTTTTCTTTCGGAATGGTCTCGCCAATGGGGAAATGGAGCTGGTGGAGTTGATTGGTCATCAAGGGCCAACCCATGGCGGCCACGATTTCATGATTCTGAAATAGGTTGGTCAGTTCGCCGCCGGTGGCCCACATTTTGCGGATGTTGGGCTTCAATTCGATCAGTTTTTTTTTGACGGCCGCGAGCTGCTCGTCGGTCAGATTGTAGAGTTGCGACGGGTCTGGCTTATCGTAGCCAAGCACCTGCGCCGCCATGTAGACGCTGGAGAGGTCGTCCCAAACGGAAAGCTTTCCTTTGTATTTTGGATCCCAGAAAACCGTCCAGGAATCCGGCGGCTGAGGAAATACCGTGGTGTCATAAAGCAGCGGGTCCGGTCCCCACATGAATGGGACGCCGTAAACCTGGCCGTTGGCCTTCACCAGCGGCAGATCGCGCAGCTTCGCCGAGAGCTGCGAGTAGGAGGGCAGCTTGCTTAGATCGAGTGGTGCGGCCAGTCCTGTGCGTGCGATCGACGCGGCAACATCGCTCGAAGGCGAAATGACGTCGTAGCTAGCGGCGCTGCCGCCGCGCAACTTGGCTACGAGCTCGTCGCTCGAGCCCATATACGATGCGCTGACTTTGCAGTGATGACTTTCCTCGAAGCCTTTTACGAAAGAGGGATCGGCGTAGCCTTCCCAAACCAGCAGGTTGAGCGACTCTTCTTTTTTCTGGCAAGAGCTGCACGCCAAAGCCAGTGTTAGAACTCCCAGAAGAATGTCGCGAGAACTCATTGCTCCTCCCTGTTATTTGGTATCCGCCTGATAGACTATCCGACCGCCGACAATCGTGGTGACAACTTTGGTAGCCCCAATTCTTCGCGGCTCAATATCGAGAATATTTTGCGAAAGGATGATCAGGTCAGCTAGCTTGCCGACCTCCAGCGAGCCTTCCGACTTTTCTCGGCGACCGGCAAACGCCGCACCGATTGTATAGCCCTCAACCGCTTGCGCCACTGTCAATCGTTGCTCGGGGACGAAGCCGGCTTCGGGCGTACCTTCGGAGGTTTGTCGCGTTACCGCGGTCTGCACGCCTTCCCACGGGCTGAGCGTGACAACCGGCCAATCGCTGCCGAAGGCTAGGTGGCCGCCCGCATCGGCGATGCTTTTCCAGGCCCACGCGCGGGAAGCTCGATCCGGGCCGGCATTGCGCGCCCAGACGTCCAGCGTATCGGCATCCGGGTAAGAATGAAGCGGTTGCATGCTGGCGATCACGCCGAGCTTTCCGAATCTAGGAATGTCCGCCGTAGTGATGGTTTCAATATGTTCGATGCGCGACCGGCGATCGCTCTTGTGGTTGTGTGTCTCGGCTTCTTCATAGGCATCCAGTGCCGTTCGCACGCCGTAGTCTCCGATAGCATGCGTGAAAAGCTGCAAACCGCGCTTATCCAATTCCGTGACAGCTGACTTATATTTCGATGGTTCCCAGAAAAGCTTTCCCTTTAACGATGGATCATCGCTGTAGGGTTCAAGCATCGCTGCGGTATGTGATTCCACGACCCCATCAACCATGAATTTGACGGCGCCGGCATCAATCCAGTCATCGTGGAATTTCTTGCGTGCGCGTTCGATGGCATCGAGGTCCTGCGGCCGCAACTCGGGCGGATTCAGGAAGTAAGCAATGTACATGCGCAGTGTGAGGTCGCCGCGGCGGCGCATTTCATCGAAAAGATCAAGCAGTTCAAAATCACCACCAGCGCTGTGGACGCGGGTGATGCCGTGAGCATTCGCCCATTTCATGCCCGCGCGAAGCGCCAGCAACTGTTCGGCGCGAGTTGGCTTGGGGAGAATCTTGGAAACCAGCCCGTGAGCGGCCTCCTTCAGAGCGCCAGTAGCCTCGCCGGTTTTGTCGTCGCGAACAATAATGCCGTTCGGCGGATTCGGAGTGTCCCGATTGATTCCCGCCATCGCGAGAGCCTTCGAATTAGCCCAGTAGGTGTGCCCATCATAGCCTTCGAGGAATACGGGCCGTTGCGGAAAGAGTTCATCCAGATATTTCTTATGCGGGAGCGTCTCGGAACCGAACATGGCGTAGTTCCAGCCCCGGCCAAGGATCCAATCTTCGCCAGGATGTTCGGCGGCATATTCACGCAAACGTTTCTGAATGTCGGCGGGATCCTTTGCGCCTTCCAGATTTACGCGGCCGAGACTAAACGAGCCATCGATAAAATGGATGTGGCAATCGACGAATCCCGGCAGCACGAGTTTGCCGCCGGCATTGATTACTTTCGTGCCCATGCCACGCCTGCGCTCGATCACGGAATCGTCGCCGACGGCGACGATTTTTCCCTTGTAAATCGCAACGGCCTGGGCCCACGGCTGCCTGGGGTCCTCGGTGTAAACACGGCCATGTACGACGATGATGTCCGCTGGTTCCACTATGCGGCCTTGTGCGCGTAAAGGTGAGGTTGCAAAGAGCAGAAGGAAGAGAGATTGAAGAATGGAGCGCAGCGTGGAAGTCTTCATTTAGGATGTTGTCCTCAGAATGTAGGCGGTGTGTTGATCCACAGCAGCCAGGTTTCCTTCCGCCCGGGATTCTTCCAACGGTGCGGTGTGGAACTTTCGAAATAGAGGCTGTCGCCCGGCTTCAGATGATAGTGCTCCCGGGTGTCGAGCCAAATCTCAAAATCACCGCGAAGCACATGCAGGAATTCCTCGCCTTCGTGCGAGTAGGATTCACCGCTGCCGCCTCCGGGTTTGATGCGGAAAAGATGCGGCTCCATTACCGTGTTTCCCCAGGCGAGCAACTCCATGCGTACGCCTGGGGTGGTTTCCAGGACTTTCCGTTGATTAGGGCGCACCAGCCGCGGATGATCACCGGCGGTCTCAAAGAGTGAGAGAATATTAGTGCGATAAAAGCGGGCGATGCGGCGTAGCGTGGCAATCGAGGAGCGCATCTGGCCGCGCTCCAGGGCGCTGAGAAACCCGACGGAGACGCCGGTGGCGCGAGCCACTTGCGCCAGCGAAAGGCCGCGGCGGGTTCGCAGGCGGCGAAAACGCTGGCCGGGAAGCAAAGAGTTTTTTTGCGGAGAGGAGACGACTCCCTGGCGCTTTAGTACATGGACGATTGCAGCGGGATTGAGGCCGCGGGCACGGCGCAAGAAAACCGCTCGTTGCAGTAAGCGCACATCTGACTCTGTAAACAGGCGGTAGCGGCTTCGCGTGCGGCGCGGCGCGACAAGGCCCATGGCCTCCCAGGCACGCAGCGCGGAAGAAGAAATGCCCACGCGGCGTGCGACCTCGCTGATGCGCAGTGTGCGTGAGGGTTTTCGCCCCGCCGATACTTCAGATGAATTCTTTCTGCTTGACACTAGTGCCGGCTTTCTCTAAGTTTACAGGATTATAGTAAGGTTTCAGGGGCGCAGCAACCACGAAGAATTGGTCCTCGTAAAGATTCTTTGGGGGCACAGGGGTGAGGTCATGAGAGTCCACGCACGAATCAGGCAACTTCGTCCGTTCTGTTTCCGTAGCATTTTCTCCGCGGTCATTTTCTTGGTAGTCATCGCGTTTATAAATCCACCTGCCAATGCGCAGAGCACTGGTGGCCGCATTCGCGGTACGGTGATGGATCCGAGCGGCGGTGCAGTGCCTTCAGCCACTGTCACCTTGATCAACGAGGCCACTCACGCCACGCGCGAAGTGCAATCAGGCGCGAACGGCGAATACCTTTTTCTCGAGGTGCCGGTCGGCAGCTACGAAATTGACATGACCATGCAGGGTTTCAAAAAGTATGTGCGCAAAGGAATCGCCCTGGATCTGAACCAGGTCCTCACGGTGGACATCGCGCTCCAACTCGGCGGTTCGACGGATGTGGTGGAAGTGACGGGTGCGCCTCCGGTCGTGGATACCTCCTCGACGCAACTCGGCGCAGTCGTCAACGAGCGATCCTCGACGCAATTGCCGCTGAATCAACGCGATGTCTATCAACTGCTCCAGCTTCAACCCGGCGTACAGTCCCAGCTCGGCAACGACCTGTTTTATGGGTCCGACCGGGCCGGAGTGGTCACCGTAAATGGCGGCCGTGGCCGTTCCAACAACTACACCGTGAACGGCGGTGACGGCAACGATCTATTCGCCAACTTGCCGGCCGTGGAGCCTTCACCGGACAGCATTGAAGAGTTTCGAGTCATTTCCAATTCTTTTGACGCGGAATACGGTCGGAACTCCGGCGCGGTCGTGAACGTGGTCACCAAGTCGGGCACCAACAATCTGCACGGCAGCCTCTATGAGTTTTTCCGCAACGACGTTTTGAACACACATCCTTTCTCATTTTCTCCCTCCCCCAAACCAGCCTTCAAACAAAACCAGTTTGGCGGCACGCTTGGCGGGCCAATCAAGAAGGACAAGACCTTCTTTTTCGCCTCCTACGAGGGTCGACGAATTGTGCAGGGGGTTGTCTCCCAACCGGTTACCGTGCCCACCTCGGCGGACGTCGGCGGCGATTTTTCAGGTGGGGGTGGAGCGACGCCCTTTCAGGGCACGCTCTCTGATACGACAGTGGCGGGCGTTTTGAACGACCGTCCCGGCTGTGCGAGCGCGGTGACCGCGCAGGGCGGCGCACCCATAGTCGTCGGCAATAAATATGGCGGGACGTACAATGCGAGCGGCCAATTGGTCTCGCCCGGCATATTCACCAACATGAATACCGGAGTGGATAACCAGATTCCGGTTCAGTGTTTCGATCCGGTTGCTGTAAGCTTGCTCCAATATGTGCCTGGCGCAGGGGGAGCTTCCAACACGGTGGTCACAGTTCCGAATAAGAGAGACCGCGGGGACCAATTTCAAATCAAGATCGACCATAGCTTTAACAACAATCAGAAAACGGCTATCTATTACTATTTTGACGACGACAACACCCTCGACCCCTTTGCAAAATTTCAGGCGGAGGGGGCTCCACTGGGAAACTTCCCTGGCGTCTACGCAACGCGCACGCAGCAAATCAACGTTAGCCACACTTCGACCATCGGCTCTACCTCTGTCAACGAGCTCCGCTTCACCTATTTCCGCGAGGGTCAGCTCAAATTCGATAGCCCGACTAGAAACAATGCCATTCAGGCCTCCTGCGGGAGTGGAGCCGCGTCCGCCTTCTGTTTTACCGGCGTGAGTGATTCCGCCACTTTGAACGCCGCTTGCGCGGCAGGGGCCACAAACACGGCCGATTGCGGCTTGCACTCCGGTTTGGGCTCCAAGATAGAAGGCGTTCCGTTTATTCAATTGAACGGCGGTTTTTCCATCGGAAACAACGCCGGAGGCCAATTGCCGCAGACCGGCAATACGTTCCAGTTCAGCGACAACTTCAGCAAGATCGTCGGCAATCACAGCTTCAAATTTGGCGGCGATGTGCGTTATCAAAAATTCGACCAACTGCTCTACTTCGATGTCAATGGCTGGATAACCTTTAATTCCACCACTTCGGGGACGACTGGGGACGACTTGGGAGCCGACAGCCCGTACCCCAATTATTTCCTGGGATTGGCGAACAGCTTGGTGCAGGGCTCCGCGCAGCACGAATTAGTTCGCACCAAGTCCACGTATCTCTTTGCCCAGGATAGTTGGAAGATCAAGCCGAACTTGACGCTGAATTACGGTGTGCGTTGGGAGCTGAACACCCCGATGTCGGACATCGGTCAGAAAGTTCAGACATTCCATCCGGGGCAGCGCTCGACCATCTATCCTTGCAGCCTTGATCCGAGCAATCCCCTGTTTGCCACCTTCGGACCTGGAGAGGCCGGATGTGACGCTGCGGGCGTCACGCCCATCGGTTTGGTTTTTCCGGGCGACAAGGGCGTGCCCAATGGTCTGACCAATACCTATTACAAGGGCTTCGCTCCACGTCTTGGCCTCAACTGGAGTCCCGGTGCGCGGGAAGGCTGGTTGTCCAAGTTGACCGGCGGACCCAGCAAAACCAGCATCAGCATGGGCTACGGCATATTTTACAATCCCATCGAGCAACTAGTCCTTGAGCAATTCAGCGCCGAGCCGCCGTTCGGTGGGAGTAACTTCATCGGAAGTCCATTCCTCCAGATGCCTTATGTGGACCAAACGGGCGCTGTTTTCACCAACCCGTTCACCGGCATTCTGAATCCGAAGCGCGGAACACCGCTCGATTGGTCCAAATTTGCGAGCAGCGTTTATTTTGGACAATTCCCCGCGAATATGCGGCCTCAGTATCAGGATCAATACAATTTGACGGTCAAACGGGAACTGCCCGGCAATACATTGCTTCAGATTGCCTACGTTGGCTCTCAGGGCCACCGGTTGCTTGCCACCTATGAGGTGAACCCCGGCAATCCTCAAACCTGCTTCGACCTGGCAATGCAAGGGCAAGGCTGCGGCCCCTTTGGTGAGGACAGCCCATATTCGTTCACCCTTCCGGCGGGTCAGACCTTTCACCTCCCCTACGTTGGCGGCGGGCCGAACGGACAAAATATTCCTTGTTCCATCTTGAAGCCCTCCACTGCGTGCGTTATCACTGGTGCCGCTGGAGGCACTCCAATTACCCTTGTAGGAATCCGCCCTTACTCTTCTCCCCTTTGTGACCCTTTGTCGGGTGCGGGCTGCCCAACCAGCGGTGCCCCGGTGTTCTCCGGGATCTTCAGTGAAGATACGATTGCCCATTCAAACTACAACTCGCTGCAAGCGCTCTTTGAAAAGCGCTTCTCCCATGGCTTGCAATTTCAGGCTTCCTACACGTTCAGCAAGTCTCTGGACAACGCCTCGAGCTTTGAAAGCGCCCTCAATCCCCTCAACTTCAACTCGACTTATGGATTGTCGAACTACGATTCGCGTCACCGCTTCGTTTTCAACTACGTGTGGGACTTGCCGGTGCCGAAGTTTGAGGGCTTCAAAGGTAAAGTCCTGAATGGCTGGGAAGTGTCGGGCATCGTGAGTTTCCAGAGCGGTTTTCCGGTTCGTATCACTTCCCAAGATGACGTCGAGCAACTCGATACCACATTTGACTTTGAAGCGCCTGGCCAGCCGAACTTTGCCCCTGGGGCGAAGTTTAAGGCAGTAAACCCACGGAGCACGGTGTGCGCGGCATTCACAGGTCCCCTGGCACAAGCCATTGATCCAACGGCTCCCAACTGCCAGCCCGTCTCTGGCTATGCATTCGACCCCAACCTATTTACCAATGCCACGGTCCCGTCCGGACAGATCGGTGACGCTCCGCGCTCAATTTGCTGCGGTCCGGGGATCAATAACTGGGACATGAGCTTCTCCAAACAAACCGGACTTGGGGAGCGCCTGCAGATGGAGTTCCGAGCCGACGTGTTCAACGTCTGGAACCACGCTCAGTTCTACACTGTGGATGGCAACATTTCTAACCAGGGCGGGACGTTTGGCCAGGTGCTGCACGTCCGCGATCCCCGGTTGTTGCAGTTCGCGCTGAAGTTCCACTTCTAGCGCCGGCGAACAGATTAACAATGGTTTATTGAGATGCGGCTTGCGAGGGCCGCGCGTTCGCACGTTCGAGAAATTTATCGCAAGACACCAGTTTCGAGAGATCTTCCTCGCACATACTGACTGCAGGGAACAGACCTGCCACGGGTAACCGCAAGACGGCCAACCCACCATGGAGCAAGAACATGCACGACGCACTACAAAAGGAAATCGCCACGTACGAGAAACGCACACCGAAATCAGCCGCCGCTCACAAACGCGCTCTCGAGCGGATTCCTCTCGGAGTCGCCAGCAACTATCGCCACTATGAACCCTATCCCATTTTTGTGAAGGATGGAAAGGGCAGTCGGATTCACGACGTGGACGGCAACGAGTACATCGATCACAACCTGTGCTTCGGCGCGCTGATGGCGGGGCATTGCCATCCGGCAGTCGTAAGAGCCGTCGAACAAAAGCTGCATGAAGGAACTACTTTCGGTATGCCTCACGAGCAGGAGTGGGAGCTAGCCGAGGAGATTTGCAAGCGCTATCCGGTGGAGATGGTGCGCTTCGGGTCGAGCGGAACGGAAGTCACCATGCATGCCTGCCGCATCGGCCGCGCCGCCACCGGCCGCGACAAAATTCTAAAGTTTGAGGGCTCCTATCATGGCTTGCATGACACGGCGCTTGTCAGCGTCAAGCCTAAGGCGGAGGACTATGGCGATCCTGATGCGCCCACTTCAGTTCCTGGAGGTGGTGGCGTTCCGAAGGCTTCGCTTGAGAATGTTGTCGTTGCCAGTTTCAACAATTTGAAAAGCGTCGAAAATCGGTTTAAGCAATACCCCGGACAGATCGCCGCCATCATTCTTGAGCCCATCCTCATGAACGTCGGACTGTGCTTGCCACAGCCTGGTTTCCTCCAGGGACTGCGCGACACTTGCACCAAGAACGGCGCGTTGCTGATCTTCGACGAAGTGAAGACCGGCGCAAAACTCGCCTGGGGCGGCGCGAGCGACTTCTTCGGCGTCAAGCCGGACATGATCTGCTTGGCCAAGTCCATTGGTGGCGGTTCGCCGCTCGGAGCATTCGGTGCGAGCCGCGCGGTGATGGATTTGATTTCGCAACACAAGGTGTTTCACGGCGGCACTTACAATACGAATCGCGTGGCCATGGCCGCAGGTCTCGCCACCTTCCGCGAAGTCCTGACGCGCGAAAATTATGTCCACGTCGGCAAACTCAGCAAGAGTCTCACCGAGGGCTACCGCGCCATCGTCAAGAAATCCGGCTTGCAAGCCTATGTTGCCAGCGCCGGCGTCAACGGCGCGCTGATGCTCTACCCGAAGGAAATTCAAAACTACCGTGACTGGACCAAGATAGACGTTGATCTCTGGCGCCACTACTGGTTCGCTATGGTCAATCGCGGTGTGCTCGCCCAGCCCTATTGGTGGGACGAGCAGTGGACCATCTCCGTGCAGCACACGGAAGCCGACATTGACAAGCACCTCGCAGTATTTGAAGAAGTCGCCCCCGCGCTTGCGAAAGCCCAGCAAGAGCGTGGCATGGCGTTCGTGGGTGCTGCCGGTCACTAGGATGGCTATGTAGCGGCCGGGCTTTAGCCCGGCCCCTTTGTCCTTTGCATTCGCCGGCATGCCCGAACCGCGCATCCTGGGGAGAACAACTTGGCGACCGAGGCGACCACTATAACGACAGCAGCCCCAGAGGCTCCGCACCTGCGCCGGGTGCTGGGCCGCTGGGACCTCGTTCTCCTGTTTGTTGTTGCCGTTTTCAATCTGAATGTCGTTCCGTCCATCGCTGCCAACGGCGGCGTCACCGTCTGGCTGTGGATCATCTCGCTCGTCCTGTTCTTCTGGCCGCAGGGCATCGCCGTAATCGAGCTCGCGCATCGCTACCCGGGCGAAGGCGGCGTGTACCTCTGGGCCAAGGAAGTCTTCGGTGACTTCCACGGCTTTCTTTCCGGCTGGTGCTACTGGACGAACAACATGATGTACGTGCCCACCATCATGCTCTATTTCGTCGGCGTGTTCGTCTTCGTTCTTGGAGCCGGGAACGAATCCCTCGCCGACAACAAATCCTTCACGCTGATAGCTTCGCTTGTGCTGCTTTTTCTGCTCGTGGTGCTGAATATTCTTGGTCTCGGCGTTGGCAAGTGGCTGAATAATCTTGGCGCTATCGGCACTTTTTTTGCTGCCGCCGTCCTCATCGGTTTGGGAGTGGTGATCTGGTTGCGCTTCGGCACAACGGTAACGTCGGCGGATTTCAGGATTCCCACCAGCCCAAGCTTTGTTCTGAACTCCTTCGGGGTCATTTGTTTCGGCCTCGTCGGTCTGGAACTCGCATCCGTTATGGGCGACGAAATCGAGAACCCTCGCAAAACTCTCCCAGGGGCTGTGGCTTGGGGCGGCGTTCTGTCCGGGCTGCTCTACATTGGAGCGACACTGACGCTTCTGCTTGCCGTCAGCAAGGGCGATATCAGCGTTCTACAAGGAATCGTGCAGGCCGTCGGCCACATGGCCAGTCGTGTGGGAGCCGGCTGGATCGTGACGCCCTTCGCATTCCTGCTGAGCATCTCCATCGCGGGGATCGGCTCCGCATGGCTTGGCGGTTCTGCGCGCATCCCCTTCGTCGCGGGCCTCGACTCGTATATGCCCTCCTGGCTCGGCAAGATCCATCCGAAGTACGCCACGCCGTATGCCGCGCTTATCGTCCACGCTTCCGTGTCGCTCATTCTTGTGGTCATTAATTTCTCTTTTACCGGTGCGGGAGTTCAGGAAACATTTCAGAAACTATTGTCGCTTGCCGTGGTCCTTCAATTGATTCCGTTTCTTTACATGTTTGGCGCCCTTCTGAAAATCGCCTTCGGCCATTCCTTTGAAAAAGGGCGCTACAGCAAGACGACGCTGATCCTCGCGGGTTTCAGCGGACTTGCGACCACAGGTCTGGGAATCGCCCTCGCCTTTTTCCCGGCGCAGCAGATTAAGTCGCTGCGCTTGTACGAAATCTGGATGTTTGGGGGCACCTTGTTTTTCATCGCCCTGGCGGCATTTTTCTTTTTCATCTACGGCAGGCGCAAAGCCGCGCGGAAATTGGCTGCGGCAGCCGCGCTGTGAAGTGATTTCGGGAGGCAGTTATGTCGAGCATCGCGCAAACGGTCATTCGTTCTTATCAGAATTATGTCAACGGGCAGTGGGTCAAGAGTTCTTCCGGTGAAACGTTTCCCGTCTACGATCCTTCCACCGAAGAGGTGATCGCGAATGTCGCGTCGGGCACAGCCGCCGATGTCGACAACGCCGTAAAGGCCGCACGCGGCGCTTTCGATTCCGGCCCATGGCGCCAGACCAGTGCCGCTGACCGCGGGCGTATTCTCTATAAGCTTGCCGAAAAAATCCGCGCCAACACCGCGTCGCTCGCCGAACTCGAGTGCCGCAATTCCGGCAAACCCATCGTCGAAGCCGAATACGACATCGCCGATGCCGCCATCTGCTTCGAATACTATGCTGGCCTCGCCAACAAAGTTTTGGGCCATGTCAATCCTGTTCCAGCAAATGCCCTGAGTTTTACTTTGCGCGAACCCGTCGGCGTCGCGGGGCAAATTATTCCGTGGAACTATCCTCTCGTCATGGCGGCCTGGAAACTCGCTCCCGCCATCGCCGCCGGATGCACTTGCGTCCTCAAGCCCGCCGAGCAAACGCCTCTCACCATGATGGAAGTCGCAGGCTGGTTTGAAGAACTGGGCCTGCCCCCAGGCGTACTCAATATCGTCAACGGCTTTGGCGAAACCGCTGGAGCCGCGCTCGTCGCTCATCCCGGCGTGGACAAAATTGCCTTCACCGGCAGTGCCGCCGTGGGGAAAATTATCGTCAAGAGCGCCGCAGACACTCTCAAGCGCGTCACCCTTGAACTCGGCGGCAAATCTCCCAACATTTTCTTTGACGGAGCCGATTGGGAAGCTGCCGTGGACGGAGCGCTCTTCGGCGTATTCATCAACCAAGGCGAAGTTTGCTCCGCGGGCAGCCGCATTCTCGTCGAGAAGAAAATCTATTCAAAATTCGTCGAAGCCATGACAGAAAAGGCCAAGCGCATCAAGCTTGGCCCTCCGCTCGACCGCGAAACGAAAATGGGTCCGCTGGTCAGCAAAGAGCAATACGATCGCGTCAGCTCCTACCTCGAACTCGGCAAGAAAGAAGCGAAAGTCGCCATTGGCGGAGGTCACCCGAAACAATTTGGCAAGGGCTTTTACGTCGAGCCCACTATTTTCTTTGACGTTGACAACAACGCCCGCATCTCCCGCGAGGAGATTTTCGGTCCTGTCGCCTCGGTGATTCCGTTTGAAGGCGAACCCGATGCGATCCGCATCGCCAACGACACGCCCTACGGCCTCGCTGCGGCCGTTTGGACCCGGGACATTTACAAAGCCTTCCGCGTCGTCAAATCCCTGCGTGCCGGAATCGTCTGGGTCAACCACATGCAACCGACTTACGTCGAAGCGCCGTGGGGCGGCTACAAACAATCCGGCTTCGGCCGCGAACTCGGTCCTTGGGGCCTTGAAGAATATCTCGAAACAAAACAAGTCTTCGTCAATCTCGACGAAACGCCGATCGGTTGGTACTAGATTTTTGTAGGGTCAGCCTTCCGAGGCTGACGGCTTTTCACGAACGGAGAGACGCTTATGAAATCAATTCAACTTCGAACTGAAATTCCCGGCCCGAAATCCCGCGCCTTGATGGCTCGCCGCGAAGCCGCCATTCCCCGCGGCCCTTCGAACGTCACGCCCGTCTTCGCCGCGCGGGCCGAGGGCGCCACCATCGAAGACGTGGACGGTAATCGCTATCTCGACTTCGCTGGCGGTATCGGCTGCCTCAACGTCGGCCATCGGGCACCGCGCGTGGTTTCCGCAATCCAGGCGCAGCTCGAAAAGCATCTGCATCTCTGCTTCGCTGTCACGCCCTACGAGGGCTACGTCGCCGTCGCCGAAAAACTAAACTCCCTCGCCCCCGGCAATTTCCCCAAAAAAACCATCCTCCTGAACTCTGGCGCCGAAGCCATTGAGAACGCCATCAAGATCGCCCGCGCCTACACCAAGCGCCCCGCCGTCATCTGTTTCGAGGACGCCTTCCACGGCCGCACGCTTCTCGCCATGTCGCTCACCAGCAAGACGCATCCTTACAAGGCCGGCTTCCAGCCTTTTGCCAGCGATATCTACCGCATT
This sequence comes from Candidatus Acidiferrum sp., assembly GCA_035279725.1. GTDB lineage: Bacteria > Acidobacteriota > Terriglobia > Acidiferrales > UBA7541 > Acidiferrum. The sequence goes on along the minus strand of DATEHF010000005.1, from coordinate 38,724 downwards.
CCTTTCGCTTATCCGTATCGCGGCGAAAAAGGCGCCACTGCGGAAACTTTCGCGCATCATCTCGAAGACGCTTTCAAGCGTTCCGTTGCGCCCGAATCCGTCGCCGCCGTCATCGCCGAACCGGTACTCGGCGAAGGCGGTTTCATTATTCCCCCGGCTGGCTATTTCAAGCTGCTGCAAAATACCTGCCGCAAGCACGGTATTCTCTTCATCGCCGATGAAGTACAATCCGGCTTCGCCCGCACCGGCAAATGGTTCGCCTCTGAACATTTCGGCATTGAACCCGATCTGATCACCATGGCGAAATCGCTCGGCGGAGGAATGCCCATTGCCGCTGTCACTGGCCGCGCCGAAATCATGGATGCACCTGGTGTCGGCGCCCTTGGCGGAACCTACTGCGGCCACCCGCTGTCCTGCGCCGCCGCGCTAGCTGCTATCGAAATTATCGAGAAAGACGGCCTGCTCGCGCGTTCCACCGCCATCGGCAAGCATTTTGAGCAGCGCGCTAACGCCTGGCAGAAAAAATGGTCCCTGATCGGTGAAGTTCGCGGCCTCGGCGGCATGTGCGCTATAGAACTGGTCCGCGACTCAGAAACACGAGAGCCTGCCGACACTGAAACGAAAGCGATCGCCAAGTATTGCTACGAGCATGGCCTCATCACCATTACCGCCGGCACCTTCAACAACGTCATTCGCATCCTCGTTCCGCTCGTCGTCACCAACGAGCAACTCGACGAAGGCTTAATGGTAATCGAAGCCGCCCTCGCCTCCGTCGCGGAACAAAAACACGCAGCGCTCTCGCACGCCTAGTGGTCCGCGTCTGACCCGTTGTCGAAGCCGTCGAATGGGCATCGACAATTAGTCGTGAGCAAATACCTTTGCTACGGCGGAACTAAAGCAAGACGTCCAGGCTTCCGCTACTTATTGATGTCGTCTTTTGCTTCCAGTCGCTTCAGCAGCGGCTCGAGAAATGGCTTGTTCGGGTCGGGTGCCCCGTTGATCGCTTTCGTCATTTCTTTGGCCGCCGTTGGGAAATCGCCCGCGTTCGACGAGATTCGCGCCAGCGCCAGGTGGCTGATCCAATGATTCGCATCCTTCTTCGGAACTTGCGGATACAGCTCAAATGCCCGTTTGGCGTTGCCTGAGCGCTGCAACCCGCGGGCGTACGAGTACAGTTGAATCGCACCGGCCTTATTGATCGCTGTGGAGAGCGCCTTGGCTGCTTCGTCTTTTCGGCCCATGGCGTCGAGGATGCGCGATTTCGTTTCCCAATTTTCAAATCGCTCTTCATTCTGGATCGAGGTCTCTTCCCACTTCAACGCTTCGTCCAGGTTGTAATTGTTGTCCAGGCACCATTGTGCTGCCTCGTCGTATCCGCCCCACGTGAATCCGCCCACACTTCGCAGCTCGTTCTTGACGCTTTTCAGCACCACTGCTTTCACATCCACGGAAACGCGGAAAGGAACCGCCAGCTTCTCCCAGCGCAGCGTAGCCAGAGCCGAATCCGCCTTGACGTCGTCGAAATCGTACGTCAACACTTCAAACGGTTCCGCCGCGTGCGGCTTCACGCTTACACGCAGCGCGTCCTCTTTCTCGTCGTAGCTGAAGCTGCCCCAGGAAGTCGAGTTCTTCGAGAATATAATCGTCCATTGATCCTTGTCCGGAATGGTGTGCAGTCCATAAGTACCCGCTGCCAGCGGTTTCCCTTCCACAGAAACGTCATCGGTAAAAGTGATCGTCGTATTCTCGTTCGCGCCCGAGCGCCACACTTTCCCGTAGGGCACGGTCTTGCCCCAAATCTCGCGCCCGCTAACTTCTGGGCGGTGATACGTAATCGTGATATCTGTCAGCCCGATCCGTTGCGATACCGTTCCGCGTTGGCTCACGCGCGGAATGTTCAGCTCCGTCGGCTGACTCCCATTCTTGAATTGCGCTTCCGCGCTTCCGGCGAGAAGTCCCAACCCTGCTAGTCCTGCACAAAGGCCCAGAACACGCTTCAACATGCTGCGCATAACCGCACCATCCTCTCTCATCAGTTCCAACTACGACCTGGCGAGTCCGCCGCCGTTCGCGGCGGGACACCCCCGTTTGGAATGGACGGCTTGGAGGGAATTGTTGTGAGCAGGAAAATCGAGGAAAGGGCAACAGATCCGCGGATTCATAGAAAATTTAGAGGAAATTCGGCCGGTAACGCGCGCCGAAACGAAGCACTTGCTAAGGGTGCAGTTCTTCCGAAACGTCCTGGGTGGTTCTGGCGTTCTCTCCTTAAGAGTTTGTGAGGGAGGGTGTTATGAAATGCAGTTGGACAATAGGCATGGTCGCGGTTCTAGCGGTGGTCTTGGCCGGATGGAAGGGCCGGGCGGGCCAAACTCAGTCCCAACAAGCGCCGCCAGCCGCCGGGCAGCCGGCTGCCAAAGAGCCGTCCAATCAGGAAATCAACGACGCTTTCGTGGCGCAGATTTCCAAGCAGATTGCCGGGCACGAGCAGGATCCGTCCGGGCAGGTATTCAAGAATGTCCAGGTTGACTTCCTTAAAAAGGTTCCGGCCGGACGTTTGCTCCTGATCATGAACCAGGGATACAGCCGCGCTTTGGGAGTGAACTGCAAGCATTGTCATGTGGAGGACGACTTCTCGAAAGACGATAAGCGTCCCAAGCGCTGCGCTCGCGATATGGCGCTGATGCATTTCTCGATCAATCAACAGCTCGCGAAAATGCAAAACCTGGAGCCCAATCCCAACGGACACTTCATCAACTGCTCGACCTGCCACCGCGGGGCCATTGATCCGATGGCGAAGCAGGACTGATGCGCAGGCCTCTCTTTCCATGTAGGATGGATATCAAGCGCGGGGCCCGTAGCTCAGCGGTTAGAGCAGCGGACTCATAATCCGTTGGTCCTAGGTTCAAATCCTAGCGGGCCCACCAGTTTGATTCGCTTGACGAAGATCACTCCAAACCTGTCGAGGGCTCTCCTATGAGGCGATTCTGCCGTTACGTTTTCGTGTTTTCAATTTTGTGTAGCCCGGGTCTTGCCAGCGCGCAGTGGCTTCCCTTGAATCCGGTTCTTTCGGTGCAGCGGGAATCCGATGGCGTAAAACTGGCATTGCAAAACGGAGCATTGAAATTGCAAGTTTGCTCGGATTCCATCATTCGAGTGCGCTACTCGCCTACGGGAACGTTCCCAGCGCGCCAGGAATTTGTGGTGATCAAGGACAGTTGGCCAGCAACCAAGTGGGAAATGCAATCGGCGGACGACTCAATAATGCTGAGCACGTCGCGGCTAAGAGTTGTCATTGCACGCAAGGACAGCAGTGTCACTTTCCAGGATTCCACCGGCAAGGTGCTTTTCGGGCAGAATGAAGTCAGTATGACGCCGACCGTAGTGAATGGCGAGCAGACCTATCACGCGGAATTGTATTCAAAACTTTGGGGATCCTATGAGTCGTTCTATGGGCTGGGACAGCACCAGGCGGGTGTTTGGAATTATCGCGGTGAAGCTGTTGACCTTTCACAGGACAACACGAATATCAGCATTCCCTTTTTTGTTTCGAGCAACGGCTATGGAATCTTCTGGAACAACTCTTCGCGCAGCCGCTTCAACAACCGCTTTCTGAATGCACTTTATTTGAGTTCGGAAGTGGCCGACGTGTTGGATTACTACTTTCTTTACGGCCCGGAATTCGACAAAGTGATCGGTGGATACCGCGAGCTTACTGGCGCGCCGCCTTTGTTTGGCAAGTGGGCGTATGGCTTCTGGCAATGCAAAAATAAATACAACACGCAAGAGGAGTTGCTCGCCGTCGCCCACAAATACCGGCAATTGCATATCCCTGCAGACAACATCGTGCAGGACTGGTTTTGGTGGTACACCATGGGTGAGCCGGTCTTCGACAAAGCGCGCTATCCCGATCCCCCGGGACTGGTGGAAGACCTTCACAAAAATAAGTTTCACCTGATGATTTCCTTCTGGCCCTATTTTCGTCCGGGTACGAAAACTTACGAAGATATGGACAAACGCGGCTTTTTCATCGACAAAACGAAAGTTGGCGCTTTTCATCCAGCACAGATGGGTTTATACGACGCGTTCAATCCTGAAGCGCGAAAGTATTACTGGAACTTGATGGATCAAGCCCTGTTTAAGATAGGCGTGGACGCGTGGTGGCTGGATACCACCGAACCGGAAACCGAGGACCGTGAGACCAATATTCTGGTGACGAACAAGACGTTCCTGGGGAATGGCGCTCGGTACGCCAACATGTTTCCGCTGATGACGACTAGCGCAGTTTATCAGGGGCAAAGAAGCGCGTCCGACAAGAAGCGAGTCTTCATTCTTTCGCGTTCGGCATATGCGGGAGCGCAGCGCAATGCTGCCGCGGTTTGGTCGGGAGATGTGAATTCGGACTGGGTGTTTTTCAAGAAGCAGATTCCCGCGGGACTAAATTATTCGATATCCGGACTCCCGTACTGGACGACGGACATTGGAGGATTTGTCTCCGGCAATCCCGACGATCCCGGTTACCGCGAGCTATTCATTCGATGGTTTCAGTTCGGAGCGTTCAACCCTCTGTTGCGAGTGCACGGAACTCGTTCCACGAATCAGAATGAATTATGGTCGTATGGTCCCGATGCGCAGAAAATTCTCGTGAGTTATGACACCCTTCGCTACCGGTTGCTGCCTTACATTTATTCCATGGCGTGGATGTCCACGAGCCAGGGCTACACGCCCATGCGCGGATTGGTGATGGACTTCCGCGCGGACTCACGTACTGCCAGCATCGGAGACCAATTCATGTTTGGTCCAGCCTTCTTGGTGATCCCGGTAACCGAACCTGGCGCAAATACAAGACGCACGTATCTGCCGAAGGCGAAGTGGTACGACTTTTGGATGGGAACTTCCGTGGAAGGCCCGAGGACAATTGACGCGGCGGCCCCGATCGATAAGCTCCCGCTATTTGTGCGCGCTGGATCAATAATTCCGATGGGGCCAGAAAAGGAATGGTCTACGGAGAAGCCGGAAGATCCGATTGAATTACGGATTTATCGCGGAGCGGATGGCGATTTCACGCTCTATGAGGACGAGAATGACGGCTACGACTATGAGAAGGGTGCGTACGCCACGATTCAGTTCAATTGGGATGACGCGAAGCAGAATTTGACGATCGCGGACCGCAAAGGAGCTTTTCCGGGGATGATGGCCGAGCGGACTTTTCAAATTGTCTTCGTCGGCGAGAATCACGGAACAGGGATCACGCCAGAAGCCAAACCGGACAAAGTTGTGCTCTACACGGGAAAGCAAATCACCGTCACGCACTGAGTTAATTTCTAGGCAAGACCCGCCTTTGAAAGCGGCAATTCACGGATGCGCTTTCCGGTCGCGGCAAAAATCGCATTGCAGAGTGCAGGCGCAAACGGCGGCAGTCCCGGTTCACCAATGCCCGCCGGTGGTGCTTCGCTCGGCACAATGTAAACGTTGGTCTGCTGCGGGACATTATTCATCCTTGCCATTTGGAAGGTATCGAAATTGGATTGGTCAATCACGCCGTTTGTCGCGGTAATTTCCCCATAGAGCGCCAGGCTCGTTCCCATCACCGCTGCGCCCTCGAACTGCTGTTTCACCATTTCTGGGTTAACGACCGTACCTGCATCCAGAGCCGTATCCACTTGCTTGATACGCACTTTGCCCGCGTCATCCACTTGCACTTGCACCACGGTCGCCACATAGGTCAGGAAGCTGCGGTGCATCGCGACGCCGATTCCGTAGCCGTTACCCGGTTTCTGCTTTCCCCAACTGGCTTTTTCCGCCGCCAGCGTGAGCACTCGGCGAAATCTCGCCGTATCGATCGGATACTGTTCGTAATCCGCACCATAATTCGGAAATTCCTTCGGGAGTTCGGTCCTTGGAACAACGCGGTCCGGCCCGAGCAATTGAAGGAGATACTCCACCGAATCTCTTCCGGCGGCGTGCGCCAATTCATCCGCAAAGGAATGAATTCCAAACGCATGGTAAATGTTGGCCACAGACCGGAACCAGCCGATCCGCGTATGAGCTGTAGCGGGCCCGTTCTCCGCGCGAAAACTCGGCAAAGCGAACGGGATATCGGTAAAGCCGAGGCCGAGTTCATCCGGCGCGGAATACGTCGCGCTGGCGTCGAACGTCGATCCGATCGGTGGGAACACCGTTCTCTGCAACCAGGCCGTAGGTTTGCCGTCAGGCCCTAGCGCGGCCTTCATATACATCGCGGCCACGGAGTGGAAGGAGTCAAACTTGATGTCGTCTTCGCGGCTCCAGACTACTTTCACGGGCTTTCCTGTTTTCTTGGCGAGCACCGCTGCTTCGACGGCGAAATCGGGAAACGACTTCCGGCCGAAACCACCGCCGAGCAGGGTCACATGCACAGTGACGTCTTCCTTCTTCAGCCCAAGAGCTTGCGCGACGGCATCCCGCGCGCCCTGCGGACCCTGCGTCGGCGCCCACACTTCCACTTTGCCGTCGTGGTACACCGCCAGTGCCGCGGGCGGCTCCATAGAGGCATGCGCCAGCAAGGGCGCGTAGTATTCTGCTTCGACGATTCTTCCACCCTTTGCGAAAGCCGCATCCACGTCGCCGTTCTCGCGAGCAACTTTTCCGGGCTTGCGGGCAGTCTCTTGCAATTCTTTCTTGTACGCGTCCGAATTCCAAACGCTGTGAGCGCTCTTCTCCCACTCGATCTTCAGTTTTTTCCGCCCCTGCATGGCCGCCCAAGTGTTATCGGCCAGCACGGCCACGCCGCCGAGTGCTTGGAAGGTGATCGGCGGCTTGAATGCATCAATCGTCTGCGTCTGCTTCACCCCTGCGACGGCAAGCGCCCCTTTGTCATCCACCGACTTCACGCTGCTACCGAACACTGGCGGATGCGCCACACTGGCGTACAGCATCCCTTCCATGCGCGTATCTTGCCCATAGGCAGCTTTGCCGGTGCACATGTCCTTCAAGTCGTAACTGGCGGTACCCTTTCCGATGTAACGCCATTCGCTTCGCGGTTTCAGCTTTACTTCTTCCTTCTTCGGGACTTCCAGTTTTGCCGCAGAGGCTGCAAGCTCTCCGTAACCAAGCTTTTTTCCTGATGCTTTGTGAACTACCGTATGCAAATTGGTAGAACATTCCGTCGTAGGCACGCCCCACTGCGTCGCGGCTGCTCGCACCAGCATCAACCTCGCGGTGGCGCCCGCCTCACGCAGAGTATCGAAAAAGCTGCGTACGGAATGCGAACCATCCGTGTCCTGGTCGCCATACTTTTCGTCACCGGTTGCTTGCACCAGCTTTACGCGCATCCAGTCCGCGTCCAGTTCATCCGCCACGATGCGCGGCAACGCGGTGCGGCTGCCGCTGCCCATCTCCGAGCGGTGCGCAACGATATAGGCGGTCCCGTCCGTGTCGATCGCGAGGTACACGCTGGGCTGCAACTGTGCTTTCGACATCCCCTCTGCGGCAGTTAGGTTCGCCGACGCGCCAAACAAGTCTTCCGGCATCAGCTGCACGCTGAGCACAAATGCTCCAGCTCCCAGCATGCCTTTGAGGAAACCCCTGCGGCTGGCTAGAAACTCTTGATCGCGGCTCGACACAGCAGAGATTCGAATCATGCGCCCTCGCTCCGACATTGGACGAAAATGGATGCAAAACCGCCCAATCCAAGGGACCATACTACCGCCAATTCGAATACTTGCAAGTCCAGCAGGAAGCGTCCTCGCGAGTGACCGGGAGTTAAGCGATTCCACGCATCGGAAAAATGCCGCGTTGCGATTCTAGAGTGGGCAGTACAATCTGAAAGACGGCTGAACAAAACATGTCCCCAGAATTCATGAAGCGCGCCATCGCGCTGGCGCTGGAAAATGTGCACTCGGGAAGCGGAGGGCCATTTGCCGCCCTAGTTGTCAAAGAAGGCCGTATCCTTGCGGAAGGCACGAACCGAGTGACGGCTACGAACGATCCCACGGCGCACGCAGAAGTTGTTGCCATCCGCGAGGCTTGCCGCGCGCTCGCTGATTTTCAGCTAACGGGTTGCGATCTTTATACTACCTGCGAGCCCTGCCCCATGTGCCTTGGCGCGATTTACTGGGCGCGACCGGCTCGAGTTTTTTACGCGGCAACGGCGGCAGATGCTGCGAGCGCCGGATTTGACGATGCATTCATCTATGATGAGCTGAAGATTGCACCCGATGCACGGCGCATTCCCATGACACAGATTCTGCGAGAGGATTCTCTCGCGATTTTTCTAGCTTGGAAGCAACAAGGGAACAAAACCCTCTACTGAAGCTGGTGGCGGAATTCTCGCTCGTTCACGATCCATGACTGAGTGATTGCTTAGGATTCCGGCCAGGCGCCCAGAGCCCGCCGCATATCAACCAATTGCCCCAGGTGATAGGCGTTGTGATCGGCCACAAGCAGTGCTTCGCGCAAGACGGTCTGGCCGTCTCCATGGGGGATCGCGGCATACAAATCGGTTTTCGGGTTTTTAACTAATTTGATCATTTCCTGGAGATCATGCTGGAAGCTCTGCACGCTCTTTTCCCATGTAGCGTTATCCGGAGGTCCAGGAGCCTTCGGCCAATATCCTTCGGGGAAGCCCGGCGAAACGTGTTTGGGATTGCGGCTGAACTCCAGAATGTCCCACTGCGCAATCCGTGTGTGCTCCAACAACTGCCATCCCGTGTGCCGCAAACCTTCGACGAACGAGCCGCGTTTCGCCTCGGGGAAACCATCAATAGCGTCCATGAAGTGCACATGAGCCCCGCCACCCTTCAAGAGAGCAACGAGATGTTCGCGCAAAGCCTGATCATGATTTACCACTATGCTTTTCTTCGATTTGGCTTTCTTCGTTTTTTTCTTCACTAGACTCCCCTATTTCAGCGACAGTTGCCGTCTCAGATACCGCGAACAATATACCTGTAAATTCACAAAATCGCGTCCCCTGCCGCAATCGGATTGCCCGGAACCGGCTCCGCTGGCATACTCTCTTTTCCCCGCAACAACCAAGAGGCAATCGATGAAACGTGAATATCACCGCTGGTACTCTCACCGGCTAGGAATTGAGTTGGGCGTCGTGGTCTACGGCCATTGGGGCCCGCCGTTACTGGGTTTCCCGACGAGCGCTGGCGACGAGTGGGAACTCGAGGGACAGAGCATGGTCGGCGCGCTCGCCGACTTCATCGATGCCGGCAGAGTGAAATTCTTCAGCCTGAATTCGATCAATGGGGAGAGCTTCTACAACAAGGGGGCGCACCCGTTTCACCGCAGCTATGTGCAGTCTGTCTTCGATTCCTATTTACGGGAAGAGGTCGTTCCCTTTATTTGGAACAATTGCCAGTCGCAGATCGCCATCTCCACGATGGGCGCTTCCTTTGGCGCGTATCATGCTGCGAACTCGCTCTTTAAGCACCCCGACGTCATCAAGCGTTGCTTTGCCATGTCTGGAGTCTACGACCTGCGCAATTTTATGGACGGGATGTACGACGACAATTTTTATTTCAACAATCCCGTCGACTATCTTTCGAATGCAAGTGATCCCTGGTTCTACGAACAGATTGCCACTTGCGACATTCACCTCACGACCGGAACGGGTCCATGGGAAAACAGCGCGCCCACGTATCGCCTCTCGGAAGTTCTCTCTAGCAAGGGGATTCGCCATTCGCTCGATAACTGGGGACCGGAAGGCGGGCACGACTGGCCGTACTGGAAACACCAGATGCGCGAATACACTTCGCGGTTGTTTTAAGAGGGATGGCAGCAGAGAGAGTAAAGAAATTGTAGCTTCCGCGGGCGAACGGACGCAGACTAATTCACTGGGCGAACTCTGTTTACTTCCTAGTCCGAATCTAGTATCGAACCTACGATTCCTCCTACGACGCTGCCTTGAGTGGTTCTTCCTGAGTGCTCCGTGGGCATGTATTCCATCAGCTTGTGAGCCAGTTTGGCGATCGGCAGGGTCTGTAGCCAAACGCGGCCCGGTCCCCGCAGGACGGCCAGAAAAATTCCGTCGCCGCCAAAGATCAAGTTCTTGATTCCAGGAACCGTGGTGATTTCAAAATTCACGCTGGACTGGAAGGCTCCGACGTGCCCTGGATGAACGCGAAGCGTCTCGCCGGGTTGCAGGTCCTTGACAATCAGTTCCCCAGACAACTCGATCCAGGCAGTTCCCTGGCCGCTGACACGCTGCAGCACGAAGCCGCTTCCTCCAAAAATTCCCGCGCCCAGCGATTGCTGGAGGCCGACTCCAATCTGGACATTCGACGTGGAACACAAGAAGCCGTGGCGGTGAATCATGTACTCGCGGCCTGGGCCAACTTCGACGGGAACAATATGTCCAGGAAGTTTTGTGGCGAAGGCCAATTCGCCCGGTACGCCCACGGCGCGATATTCGGTCATGAAAAGTGTTCCGCCGCCTACCACGCGCTTGAGAGCTCCCAGAATGCCTCCACCGCCACCTAACTGGGTGTGCGTGGTCATCTGTATTGAGCTGCCCATCCAGGAAAGCTCGCCGGCTTCCGAAATGATGGAATCATTGGGGTCGAGGACAAACTCAAGCACCGGCATGGTAGTGCCGACAATCTGATTGCGCATGGCTGGCTCCTCACAGGGAATCACTCTTTTGTTTAAAGAACAGTGCCCAAGTCTTGGGACGGCAATGCAAAGTCTCGCTAAGGATACATGGGATAGCAGTGCGGGGAAACGATTCGGTGAAGAGTTTGATTATGCCAGGCCGAGATGTTGGAGCTGGTATTGGCCCTTTTCGATGATCTGGTCCTCGTCGATCCAGACATCACATTTGCGTGTTAGAACGTCGACGTGTGTCTTGGATTTCCAATCGGCGTGCGTCTGGCTGCCGTAGGGATCACCGAACGCGATATGCACTCCGGGGAATTTTTCATCTTGGAGCAGAATGCCGATCATCTCGGATAGCCCGAGGTTAGTGCCGAAAGCAAGTTCGCCGACGCGGTCGCTGTTTTCGTCGGTGTGGCAGTAGGCCCAGAATTCCTGCTCGAGGTCCTTGCGTTCGCATTCCACTCCAACCAAGCGTGCGCCCTTGATTTGCAGGGTCATGGGAGTGGACTGCAAGTCGCCATATTTTTCATTGAAGTGGTCGCCGGCAGTGGCGTCGCAAACGAAGGTGCCGTCCACTGTCGCCGGAGTGGTGAAAACTTCGCCTGCCGGAAGGTTCGACCAGTAGCGAGGGCTGATCAAACCGCTCGTCTTTACCCAATCGAGGCCGCGGTCGAAATGCGCGGCAAACTCCGTGCCGGCGCCCGACCTTACGGTGAGGGTTTCAGCGCGCAGCATGCGCTCGCGCAAGCTATCGCTCAAGCGGTCCACCAGGCGGTAGTCCGTGCGCATGCCCTGTTGCATGATCTGCGGGGTGACGCCGACCATGTGCGCGTAACGAATCTGCCGGCGCTCGACTACTCTCACGATCGCCATGCGCGCACTCAGCTCACCTGGCTGCGGCGTCATGCACAGCACGCCAACATCGGCGGTTTCCAGTGCGTTTAGCACATCCGCTGGCGCGGCGCCCATCGGGCGTGGTCCAAAATCCTCCAGCAGCAATCCCGTATAGGGCGCGTGCCGATTGTCGAGGGCGGCGGCGATACTGGCCGCGACGGTGCGGCTGGCCTCATCGGCAATCAGCGCCACGTGTTCGCCAGGACGAACACCAAGGCATGTTTCGACGGCGTTCCGCGCGCCGGGCATCAAGTCTGCTTGTGGCAAACCAAAGTTCATCTTAACAATTCTACTCGAATTGACAGGATTTTCTAGCGCCGTTCATCACGGAGTCTTCTTGTTTCAACTGGCCATTCGGCCGGGCAAGATTCTGCCTTGATGGGCAAGCAGTTCGGAGGCCAGGCTCAGGCGGAGATTGATCCCGATTCGCCGGCCGAACTGCGCGGGGACACGCGAAAGGCAGGCACTTGGCCACCGCCGCTGGTCACGTTGGCGAGACCGGTGGCACTGAGGCGGGTGAGAAAGCCGCAGAGTTTTCCGCGGAACAAGTACGGTGCAAAGTCCACGAGCATGTCGCGATAATCGACCTTGCCGACGTCCGCGATGTAAGGAAAAACCTCACGCCGGATGGGGATACGTTCCTGGACGATCCAGACTCCGTTCTTTGCCGAAAGTGCGCGTTCGATAGCCATGTCCCAGTCAACTTCACTGGTTTCCCATCCAAGAGTCACGCCGGATCCGCCATACTCATCGCTGGGCTTCAGTACCAAGCTCTCGCGATTTTTGCGGACGAACGCGAGCAAATCGATATGCTGGCCGTAGTGTGCCGTCCCGACGTCGGCGACAACGCGCGTCCACGGAATGTGCTTTTGAATCAGTTCGCGCTCGCCGTGGGAAAACAGTGAACCGTTTTGTTCGTCCGTGAGCACGGCGAAGAACGCCTTCACATGCGGAATCTTGCAGCGAAAGTTATTCGCCACGCACACCCCATTTGCCGAATACGCCTTGACCAGCGCTGAACACTCGGCGGGCTTGGCCACGATGTCGTTGATGAGCACCCGGCGATAGACGAGATCGATTTTCGTACCACGCGCAACCAGCGATTTACCGTCCCATTCCAGTTCACGCGGATCGGCGATCAGTGTTGGGATGCCCATCCGTTCGAAGCGTTCTTGAAGAATTTCAAATTCACTCACCGTGGGGACGTCTTCCCAGTCCACAATCGCGATTTGCGGCTTTGGCGCCGATCCTCCCCAGTCCAGGTAGCACAGCACCAAAGCGTCGAGAAGCTTGGCGCTGAGCGGATAACTGTGGACGTCATACATCTGCGCAAATTTGCCCATCATCGGGAGCTCTCGGAAAATTTCAGCAAGTGTTTCCGAGTAGCCCGCACCCGCCGGCGATTCCCCGTTGTACTCCGCAAATTTCAGAGAGTTAGGAAGTAAAAACGCATCCAGCCTTGATGCCGTGCTCGCCCGGCCGTACCCGGTAGGAAGTCGCGCGAGACGTTCCTCTTCTTCCCTTAAATGAAATTGCGCGAAAAGGTGTTTGTCATCAAGGGCGGCGAGTACGATGCGCTCGCCAATATCGGCTATCGTTTCCGCTACGGTCCTTACGCGCTCTTCGTCTTCAGGCGATAGAAAAAAGGGGCGCAGGAAAGGGCAATGAACACGGTCGCCGAAAGTAAGCTTGGATCTCCGAAGGCGTTTGAACAAATCTTCGGGGAGCGCTGGCACGCGCAGGAGCGTGCTCTTCAATATCGCGTGCCACTCGTTTATGGGAGACGGAGGCGACGCGGACGGTCTTGGGGCGCTGGTCATTTCATTACGATCCTTGCGTTGATCCAGCAGCGGCGCCCTTCGGGGCGCCCGTAAATCCGGCGGCCGCGCCGACGCCAAGCATCTCCTCCCAGCGCGGCCAAGGGTGCGAAGCTTTGCCGTGCAGTGCGCGGTCAATCACCAACCGCGCCATTTTTTCGACGACTTGCTCAAAATAGAATTCCGTGATGCGGTCACGCTCGAAATCCGGCGCGGGATTCAGGAAATCGATAGCGTAGGGCACGCCATCCTTCACCGCGAACTCGATGGTATTCATTTCGTAGCCCAGCGCCTGGTTGATGGTCTGCGCATCTTTCAACACGCGCGCGCCGAGTGCAGCCGTCAGATATTGATGGTCAACGATGTACTTGCGTTCCTTGGGATCGTAATGAACTGGAATGATGTCGGTCTTGCCGAACGTAAAGCAGCGCACATACTGATTGAAGTCAATGAATTCCTGTAACGTCATGCAGTACGGCGAAGTCTTGTCATACGCCGCAAGCAGTTCCTCTTTGTTGCTCACTTTGTAGACGTGCTTCCAGCCACCGCCCGAAAATGGCTTCAGGATCGCGGGACGCCCGACGTAATCGAGCAACCCATCCCAGTCCACCGGATATTCCAGGTTGTGAAGCGACTCGCCGGTGATATCCACGTCACTGGGATAGCCCTTTTGAGGGAGAAGCACGGTCTTGGGAATCGCGATTCCCAGTTTTGCGGCCACAGAATAGTTGAAATACTTGTCGTCGGCCGTCCACCAGAATGGATTGTTGATGACGTAGGTTCCTTGAAGAACAGCATGCTTCAGGTAGCCCCGGTAGTATTCCACTTCATGGGAGATGCGATCGACGATGACGCTGTATTTCGCCGGCTCGCCCATTCGCGTGCCGCCCAGCTTAACGAATTCCGCGGTCACTCCATCTTTTGCGCCGAGTGTCTTCACGCGCTCAATGAATGCCGGAGGAAAGCTGTATTCGCGCCCGCAGAGAAGGCCAACGGTTTTCATCTTCGTGCTCCTGTCCAGGTCCTAAGGAACTGCGTTACATGCGATGGCTGTTAATTCACAGCATGTGCGGAAGAAGTACGCGGCTCGGTAACCCCTCCGCGCGTTTCGGCCACCAGGTGGCGCACCACTGCTTTCAAATCACCCGTCTCCTGATACACACGCAACTGGCGGTCGGCACTTGTGCCTTCGTTCATGATCGTGTGCACGTATTGGACAGCGCTGCGGCTGCCCAGGTCATCGACGACGTCATCCACCAATTCCAGCAATTCCGGAATCAACTGCCGCATCGGCACTTCGGCTTCCTTGCCGAAATCGATCATTTTTCCGTCGATGCCGTAGCGAGCCGCGCGCCATTTGTTCTCTTCGATCAGCGCGCGCCGGTAAAGGCGCCAGCTCTGGTTATGCTGGTAGAGACGGTGCAGCTTCACAATGATGGCTTGTGCGAGAGCGGCAATGGCTACGGCTTCCTCGACTCGCGTGGAACAGTCGAACATACGGAATTCCAGCGTGCCAAATGTCGGATGCGGACGCACATCCCACCAGATTTTCTTGCCGTTGTCGATGCAATTCAGCTTAACCAGCAGGTTCACGAAATTTTCGTATGCGCTCCACGATTCGAATTGCTCGGGAACACCGGTTCGCGGGAATCGACGAAATACCGTGGTGCGAAAGGATTTCAATCCGGTATTCCTGCCCATCCAAAACGGCGAACTCGTCGAAAGCGCGAGCAAGTGCGGCAGGAAATAGCGCACCCCATTCATCATATCGATCGTGGTTTGCTTGTCCGGCATGGCCACGTGCACGTGCATGCCGAAGATCAAAAGAGAGCGCGCCAGCTGCCCCATTTCTTCGATGATGTGCTGGTAGCGTTCGCCGGGAGAAATCACTTGGTCGATCCAGCTTGAGAAAGGATGGGTGCCTGCGGCGGCTACTTGAAGTCCCGCCCGTTCGGCGGCCGCCACCAATTCGCCGCGCGTGCGGTGCATTTCGATGCGCAGGTCACCGACGTTCTCGCAGATACGAGTGCCGGTTTCCACGATGGATTGGTGTAGTTCGGGCTTTACCTGGTCCGCAATGTCCGGAGATGCCGCGGAAACGATCTGGCTGACGTGCGAACGCAATTCGCATGTCGTGGGATCAATAATTTGGAACTCTTCCTCAACGCCGATGGTGAAGCGGTGAGCCATGGAGTGGCCCTCCGGGTCTCTTGGTGTTACTGGGGACTTCGAGACTCGTATCATACCCCGCCGCGGCTCAAAAAAGCACCTAGCGGATTCGCGGTGTCGTCGCCCGGGCCGTCAAATTTGGATATAGACTTGGAGGACAGGCGCAAGAAAATGGGACGGATAGGGCTATCCGTCCCAAGCGAAGCATTTCGTCGTTCGAGGAATTCTTTCAGACGTCTTGACTACTCATTCCAAATTCCTGCTTTACGCCGCGCCCATAGCCCTGCGCTGCTGGAAGCATTCCCTGCAAAACACCGGCCGCCCTTGCGTGGGACGGAAGGGCACCGTGGTTTCCTTCCCGCACTGCGAGCAGTTGGTTTTGGTTTCCGAACGCATCGGTGAGGCGTGTCCCCCGCCGCCACCGCCGCCCTCGGCGCGCTTTGCCTTACAGGCTTTGCAGCGCTTCGGTTCGTTTTTGAAGCCTTTGTCGGCGAAAAACATCTGCTCGCCGGCGGTAAAAACGAACTCAGCACCGCACTCCGAACACTTCAGCACCTTGTCGTGGTATTCCATGAGCCGCTCTCCCCTGGTCCCGTGAGGGGCAGGAGCTTGGGCGCATGCTGTACCTGAGAGGCTAAACGCTTGAGGAGACCAGTATCCGGGGACGCCGGGCGCGGATCCCTTGGGCCTGCGGGCACGAAGCTAAAACACGAACCCAAATGCTCTGCCTTACGGGGGCCTGATTCTCGGAAGTGCGGCGCCGAGCCTCGACGTAAACGGATTGGCGGTCCCGGTCACACCGGAACCGCCCCCTGAACTTAATCCGCTTCCCGTCGCTGCTTCTTGCGCAGTCGCTTCCGCGAAAGCGCTTCTTTGGCCCGGCGCTTCTCGCCGGGTTTCATGTAGAAGCTGTGCTTCTTGATTTCCTTGATGATGTCTTCCTGTTGCACCTTGCGCTTAAAACGCCGCAGGGCATTCTCCAGGGATTCACTCTCTTGGATAATGACTTCAGCCACTTTATGAATTCACCCCCAATCCGGTTCGGATTGGTATCTTGCGGTGCCTCTCGCCGGGCCAAGCTACGCCCGGCTGTGTCCTGCTGCGGGCACCGCCCCTGGTACTGATTATCGCATGTATTGGCCGCTTCGCGGGTGCACCCTGAAAGCTCGCTGGCATCTTCTAATCAATTCCACCCATACAAGTCAAGGAATCTTTGCGTTTTTTGGCCAACTATCGTGGTACTGAACCCACCTCATAACCATCCGGGTACTCCAGTATCACAACTATAATCACTGTGACTTTGTGAGGATTATCGCAGGCGCGCTCTTCTGGGGGCATTCTTCCCTCTGCCCGCGCTCAACTGGTTCTGCTGCAACCTCGTTTGTCTTTTTCCCTAGTTCTCTTGTTAGAATGAGCCGTTTCTCCATCTGTGGCGCGGGGGCAACCAATGTCCGATATGCGCGATGCTATTGTGGTACTTCTTGCCGGAGGCCAGGGCGAACGTCTTTGGCCGTTGACTCGCGACCGCGCCAAGCCTGCCGTCCCTTTCGGGGCTCTCTACCGCATCATCGATATCACCCTCTCCAACTGCATCAATTCGAATCTCCGCCGCGTTTTCATCCTTACGCAGTACAAAGCCCTCAGCCTCAATCGCCATATCCGCGCCGGCTGGTCGCCTCTCGCTGGCCTCGGCGATTACATCGAAGTCCTTCCTCCGCAGATGCGCGTCTCGCAGCAGTGGTATCAAGGCACAGCCGACGCCGTCTACCAGAACATTTATTCCATCGGCAGCGAGCGTTCGAAGTTCGTATTCATTCTCTCCGGCGATCACATCTACAAAATGAATTACAGCCGCATGCTCCAGCAGCATGGCGACTCAGGCGCCGACGTCACCGTCGGCACTATTGAAATTCCCGCACCCCAGGCCGCCAAGCAATTCGGCGTCATTGAGACCGACAAAGACTGGCGCATCATCGGCTTCGAGGAAAAGCCGGCCGTCCCTAAGGAGTCGCCGCACCACGCCGGCCACTGCAATGCCTCGATGGGGATCTACATATTCAACACACAACTGCTGATTCCTATTCTTCTTGCTGATTCTGAAGATACGAAGTCCTCTCACGACTTCGGTAAGGACATTCTTCCGCGCATTATTTCGAAGCACCGCGTCTTTGCTTACAACTTCGTTGATGAAAACGCCAAAGACGCTCTTTACTGGCGCGACGTCGGTACCCTCGACGCGTACTACGAAGCCAACATGGATTTGGTGAGCGTCTCTCCGGTCTTCAATCTGTATGACAACAATTGGCCGCTCCGCACCTGGCAGCACCAGTATCCTCCGGCCAAATTTGTCTTCGCCGATCCCGAGCGCATGGGTGTCGCCCTCGATTCCATCGTCGCCGGCGGCTCCGTCATCTCTGGAGGCCGCGTGCAGAAATCGGTAATCGGCAACAATGTCCGCGTCAATAGTTACAGCGAAGTCTCCGAATCCATCATTTACAACCATGTGAATGTCGGACGCCATTCGCGCATCCGCCGTGCCATCATTGATCGCCACGTCAGCCTGCCTGAGCGCACCGAGATTGGCTACGATCTCGAAGCCGACCGGCGCCGCTTCCATGTTACCGATTCCGGCATCGTCATCGTCGTCCGCCAGGAATCCCTCATCGAAGAGCCCGAATCGGCCTGACCTGGCCGCACTTGGCCTTTCGTGGCACAGCCTTCAGGCTGTGCTCCGGCGAGCAGGGTCCACGTTCCGGTGGCTTCGATATCGGATTGGAGTTGCGTCGGCGGGCGGCAGTATCGATACCTATGTCTGATACAATCTTCAGTTCATTCTTGCTGAGGAGAGCTGTTAGACATGTCCACAAAGATCACCAAGGTCCACGCCCGCCAGGTCATCGATTCGCGCGGCAATCCCACCGTCGAAGCCGACGTCGTCCTGGATGGCGGAGCACTCGGACGCGCCGCCGTCCCTTCCGGAGCTTCCACCGGCGAACACGAGGCCCTGGAGCTACGTGACGGCGACAAATCGAAATATCTTGGCAAAGGCGTTTTGAAAGCCGTCGCCAACGCCAACAACGAAATCGCCAAGTCCGTCACCGGTCTCGACGCAGCCGACCAGCGCGCCCTCGACCACAAAATGATTTCCCTCGACGGCACCCCCACCAAGTCGCGGCTAGGTGCCAACGCCATTCTCGCCGTCTCCATGGCCGCCGCCCGTGCCGCTGCGGTTGCCCTCAGACAGCCGCTCTACAAATACCTTTCCCGCTATTCCACGGATACTTCCGCGAATCTTCTACCCTGCCCCATGATGAACATTCTTAATGGCGGCGCACATGCCGACAGCTCTGTGGACTTCCAGGAATTCATGGTCATGCCCGTCGGTGCCCCTAGTTTTTCGGAAGGCCTCCGTTGGGGCGTCGAAATTTTCCACGCATTGAAGACTGCTCTGAAAAAACATGGCTACTCCACTGCCGTCGGCGACGAAGGCGGTTTTGCACCGAGTTGCAAATCAAATGAAGAAGCAATTCAGATCGTGCTCGAGGCAATCGCAGCGGCCGGCTACAAGCCCGGAGAGCAAGTGAGCATTGCGCTCGACCCTGCCTCCAGCGAGTTCTACGACAAATCCAGCAGCAACTATGTCTTCAAGAAATCAGATAAGTCCACTCACTCCTCGGCGCAAATGGCCGCCTACTGGACCACTTGGGCCGAAAAATATCCCATTGTCTCCATTGAAGATGGCATGGCGGAAGACGATTGGACGGGCTGGAAATCCCTGACGCAAAGCATCGGCAGCAAATTCTCCAAGAAAAAAATCCAGCTCGTCGGCGACGACCTGTTCGTTACCAACACCACGCGCCTCTCCCGCGGCATCAACGAAGGCATCGCCAACGCCATTCTCATCAAGCTCAATCAAATCGGCAGCGTCACCGAAACTATCGACGCCATTGAGCTTGCCCGCAAAGCCGGTTACAACTCCATCATTTCCCACCGTTCCGGCGAGACAGAAGATACCTTCATCGCCGATCTCGCCGTAGCCACCGCCGCCGGCCAGATCAAGACCGGCTCCGCCAGCCGCACGGACCGCATTGCCAAGTACAACCAACTCCTCCGCATCGAGGAGGAACTCGGCCCTGCCGCTCGCTTCAACGGCAAAGCCGCGCTCTCATAACAGTCTTCGTAGCGGCGGCCTTCAGGCCGGCCGCCCTCGGCTTGTCGACGGAATTCCGGAGGTCAATTCCATGAAGATCAATCTGCTGATTCTGTCGGCTGCGATGCTGTTGTCCTTCTGCCCCCCGAGTGCCTCCGCTCAAGTCGAAGACTTCCCAAACCTCGCGGGCACTCCTCCGAAAGTGCTCCTGCTTGTGCAACAGGAATTCAGGTCCGGCAAAGTCGGCGAGCGTCAGAAATTAGAAGTCGCCATCTCACGCGCCTGTGATCAAGTGAACGTGCCCAATTCCTGGATCGATCTCGAGTCCATTACCGGTTCTCCTAGGGCGCTATTCTTCGATCCTTTTGATTCCTTCGAGCATGTGGACGCCTCTTTCGCGGAGTGGCCACAGATCTTTGCCTCTCATCCGGGCCTTGCTCGCTTGCAGGAGGAACTCAAGGCGTTGGTTTCCTACGAGCGGACCGTCATCGCCGTGCGCCGCGACGATCTGGGCTTCCGTCCGCAGTCCATCGACTTTTCTAAGGCTCGTTTCCTTCGGGTCCTCGAGGTTCAGCTTCGTCCCGGTCATGAGAGCGATTTCGTCGAGGCGTTCAGGATACTTGGTGGCGCCTACGAGAAAATCAAAGCCAACGCGCCGTGGGTCGTATATCAGGTGAACGTCGGTATGCCATCGCCCACGTTTCTCGTCTTCGTTCCGATGCACGCTCTCAAGCAAAACGACGACCTGCTAGATTGGAGAAGAAGCCTGCGCGAAGCCGAAGGTGAAGAAGGCGCTCAGCAAATGGAACAGATTGCGAAAGACGCGTACGCCAGCACTGAGAGCAACTTATATTTCATAAGCCCCGAAACTTCGCACGTTTCCAAGGACTTTGCCGATGGCGATCCAGGCTTCTGGTCGCCAAAACCGTCAGCAGCCACTAAGCCTGCGTCACGCAAAGACGCGGAAGCTAAGCCGAAGCCATAACAGCGCCATGTTTCCTACTCTTCAGAAACGCGCATCGGTGGCTATCGTCGGCTTACTCTTTCTTCTGTTCTTTTCTCCTGTGAGTGTGCCCGCTCAAACTCCACCCATTCCCGTCGAAGTTACTTTTTCCAGCGGTGGCCTCGTACTTCACGGTTTCCTCTACAAACCCGAGGGCCATGGTCCCTTTCCCGCCGTCCTCTGGAACCACGGCAGCGAACGGCGTCCCGGCTGGCTTCCTGAGTTGGCGTCAATCTTTCTGAACAAGGGCTACGTTTTTTTCATCCCGCATCGCCGCGGTCAGGGCCGTTCGCCGGGCGAATACGTCATGGATCTTCTCGATCGCGCTAAACAATCGGGAGGCCCGCAGGCGCGCGACAAAGAGTTAGTTGAACTTATGGAACAGCATCTGCAGGATCAAGTCGCTGCACTCTCCTATCTCAAGGGATTGCCGGACGTGGATCCGCAACGTATTGCCGTGGCGGGTTGCTCATTCGGGGGAATCCAAACGGTCCTGATGGCGGAGAAAGGTCTGGGTTTGCGAGCCGCCGTGGATTTTGCCGGAGCCGCTCAGAATTGGCAGTACGCGCCGGAACTGCGAGCGCGCATGATCCAAGCCGTCCAGCACTCGCAAATGCCCATCTTCTTCATCCAAGCCAAGAATGACTACGATACTTCGCCGAGCCGCGACCTTGCCGCCGCCATGGAAAAATCAGGCAAGCCGCACGACCTCCAAATCTTTTCTTCATTCGGCAAGTCCAACCAAGACGCCCATGAATTCTGCGTCCACGGCGGCGAAATCTGGGCGCCGCATGTATTCTCTTTCCTCACCCACGCCATGCAATAGAGCAACTCACCCATTTAGCAGTCCTGGTTTCCTAGCGGCGGCTTTCAGGCCGGCCCAGTACCAGCTTGATTTCAGATGCAACTGCCCTCAGAGCTGCGGACCGTAATACCGGTAATGCCCCGTGATCTTCCAATTGAATACGACGTCTTCGATCTTCGGCCCCTGCCCAATGTTATGAAGGATCATGTAGCGTCCTGTCGCTGGCGATTTTTGATCCACCACAATTCCGATGTGCGGCACGTTTCCCCCTAGGTCCCATGTCACAAGGTCGCCGGGCGAGTAGTCTTGCCCCCGTTCAGTAATCCCCAGCGTCTCTCCCTTCCGCCCGAAAAATACCATCAGGTTTGGCACACGCCGGTGATCGATGTTTGTGTCCGTATGTGCAGAGAGCCATCGCCACTTCCGCGGATACGCTGAAAAATTCTGCTCCATGTCCTCGTGTACTTCCTGTTGCAAGTCGACGCCCACCGCCCGGTACACTCGAATGACTTCATCCGTGCATACTCCAGTATCGGCCGGAACATCGCCGCCGGGGTAGGGAATGCGCACATACGCCGGGTCATAGCGCACTGAGTGATGCGGCCTCTCCACTGCCGCGACGACCAGCTTCTTCAAAAACTCCTGCCGCGCCGCAGTCTCGGCATGAATCACCTGCGCAGCAGAAGCAGCGGAGGCCATCGCCACGAGCGCTGCAAGCGCTCCGCTAAGCATGAACGATCGTCTTCGTCTCATGAATTTTTCAGACTGCTGAATTCCAACTACAGTCTCCGCGTGAATCGCAATCATGCGGCTTCAGGTTAGAATGCCAATGCTTACATGAAGGATGCCAGCAAATCCGCGCTCCATGACAATCGATTTATCCTTCGTGTAGCTTCCCTTGCGGACGTCAATCCTCTAGTCCGTCTGATCAATGCCGCTTTTCGTGTCGAGCTTCCCTTCATCGAAGGTGACCGTAT
Source organism: Candidatus Acidiferrum sp. (assembly GCA_035279725.1). Classification (GTDB taxonomy): domain Bacteria; phylum Acidobacteriota; class Terriglobia; order Acidiferrales; family UBA7541; genus Acidiferrum. The sequence goes on along the minus strand of DATEHF010000005.1, from coordinate 16,331 downwards.
CGACGCCGAGGGCCTTCGCTCCTACATGGCCAAGGGCAAATTCCTCATCGCCGAAGATGCCGCAGGTCTCACCGGTTGCGTCTACGTCGAACTCCGCGGCGAGCGAGGCTACTTGGGCCTGCTCGGCGTCGACCCTCCGCGCCAGGGCACCGGCCTTGGCCGCAAATTGATGGATGCGGCGGAGAATTACTCTCGCGAAGCGGGTTGCCGCGCCATCGACCTCCGCATCGTTAGCGCTCGCTCTCCGCTCCCCGCCTTCTATCGCCATCTCGGCTACCTCGAAACCGGCGCCGCGCCTTTCGCCACTGATGTCCCAGTCAAGGTGCCTTGCCATTACATCCTGATGTCTAAGTCCATCCGCTGAACCATCCTTCATTTCCAATCCGCTACGCCTTCAGGCAGAATACCCCTCTATTCTGGGGGAACAATGAATCGAACTGTCGTAATTGCTTGCACTCTCTTTGTAGGAATCTCGCTTGCTCCTGTCGGCAGTCACGTCGCCGCCGACGAGCAGCCTCTTTTCGGCTACTCGGCTGAGTCTTCCCGCACGGAGCGCCAGTGGGAAGAAAAGCTTCGCTCCATTCCAAGTCCGGATAACCTGCGCGCCTACATGCAAAGACTCTCGGCTTACCCGCACCACGTGGGCTCGAAAGCCGACAAGGAAAATGCCGATTGGATCGCCTCAAAGTTTAAGGAGTTTGGTCTTGACACGCACATCGAGCAGTTTGACGTTCTCTTTCCGACGCCTAAGGAACGCGTTGTCGAACTTGTCGAAGGCGGCCCGAAATTTGTCGCCAAACTCGAGGAACCCGCGCTTCCCCAGGATCCCACCTCTAACCAGAAAGCCGAGCAGCTTGCTTCCTACAACGCTTACTCCATCGACGGCGACGTGACTGCCCCTCTTGTTTACGTCAACTACGGCATCCCGGAAGACTACGAACAACTCGACCGCATGGGGATTTCCGTCAAAGGGAAGATCGTCATCGCGCGCTATTACCACTCCTGGCGGGGCATCAAACCCAAGGTTGCTGCCGAGCACGGCGCTGTCGGCTGCCTCATCTATTCCGATCCACACGAAGACGGCTTTGTCCGCGGAGAAACATTCCCCGCTGGGCCTTTTCGCCCTCTGGATGGCGTCCAGCGCGGCAGCGTCGCGGACATGCCCTATTATCCGGGTGACCCACTCACTCCGGGCGTGGGCGCCACCAAAGACGCCAAGCGCTTGAAAATCGAAGACGCCCCCACGATCACGAAAATCCCTGTCCTCCCAATTTCGTATGCCGACGCGCAGCCCCTGCTTGCTGCGTTGACCGGACGCGTAGCTCCCGATGCGTGGCGCGGCGGCCTCGGCATCACCTATCACGTCGGCCCCGGCCCCGCGAAAGTCCACCTGAAAGTGAAATCGAATTGGAAGATCGAGCCGCTTTACGATGTCATCGGAAAAATTCAAGGTGCCACATTTCCCGAGGAGTGGGTCATTCGCGGCAACCACCACGACGGCTGGGTGAACGGCGCCGAGGATCCCATTTCCGGCCAAGTCGCCCTCATGGAAGAAGCCCGCGCTCTCGGTGAACTGGTCAAGTCCGGCTGGAAGCCCAAGCGCACCATCATTTATTGCGCGTGGGACGGAGAAGAGCCTGGACTCCTGGGCTCTACCGAATGGGCCGAGCAGCACTACGACGAATTGCGCGCGCACGGCGTCGCGTACATCAATTCCGACGGCAACGGGCGCGGCTATCTCGGTGTCGAAGGCTCACACACGCTGGAAAAATTCAGCAACGATATCGCCCACGACATTTCCGATCCGGAAACGAAATTGAGCGCCTGGAAGCGCCAGCGCCTGCACGAAATTGCCAATGCCAAGACTCCAGAGCAGCGCGAAGAGATTCGCAAGCGCGCCGATCTGCGCATTCCTGCCCTCGGCTCCGGGTCGGACTACACCGCGTTTTTGCAGCATGACGGCGTGGCTTCACTCAACATCGGCTTCGGCGGCGAGGATGAAGGCGGCATCTACCACTCCATCTACGACGATTTCTACTGGTACACGCATTTCAGCGATACGGATTTTGTTTATGGCCGTGCCCTCGCGCAGACCGGAGGCACCGCTATCATGCGTTTGGCCGACGCTGATTTGCTTCCCTTCGATTTTGGAAATCTATCCGACACGGTGCAAACCTACTTGAAGGAGTTGAAAACTCTTTCGCAAAAAATGCAGGATGACATCAAAGAGCGCAACAAGGAAATCGAGGAAGGCGTTTTCAAAGCCACCGATGATCCGAAGAAGCCTTTGGTTCCACCCTCCGTTGAAGCGGTTCCCCCGCATCTGAACTTCGCGCCGATGGAAAACGCCGTGGACGCGCTCAATCGCAGCGCGGCCGAATATCGCAAGGCTCTCGAGCAAGCCAGTGCCAACGGCGGTGCAGCGCTCGCTTCCGCGTCCCTCGCTGAGGTCAACAAAATGCTCATCGAGAGTGAGCGCAAACTCACCAACACCGATGGCCTCCCGAATCGCCCCTGGTTCAAGCATCAGCTTTATGCCCCGGGTTTTTACACCGGTTACGGCGTCAAGACTGTCCCCGCTGTTCGCGAGTCCATCGAACTGAAAAAATGGAAAGAGGCCGATGATGCAATCGTCGTTGTCGCCCACGTGATTCAGGACGAGGCCAGTCTGATTTCATCCACCGCAGCGAAACTTTCGGCTGCAACCTCGCACTGACCCGGAGAGGGAAGCCATTCCTTCCTATAACCTAGCGGTCGTCGGATTCGGCAACGTCGGCCGCGAGCTGCTGCGTTTGCTCGTCTCCAAGGAAACCGAGCTGCGCCGTCGTTACGACGTGCGCTGGCGGCTGACCGGTGTAGCCACGCGCCGCGCCGGCTGGGTCGCTGATCCCGAAGGGCTAAATCCCCTCGCCATCATCAATGGCCACTGGCCCGCTCCTCCGCCCCAGCCGTGCCGCGACGTCCGCGAATGGCTCGAAAAAACACGCGCTGACGTCTTTTTTGAAGCCAGTTCGCTCGATGCGCAAACGGGCCAGCCGGCGATCGAGCACATGAAAGCTGCCCTCGAACTCGGAGCGCACGCCATCACGGCGAACAAAGGCCCCATCGTGCATGCTTTTCGCGAGCTCACGGCTCTTGCTCACGACAAAAAGAAAAGCTTTTCATACGAAGCGACGGTCATGGACGGCGTACCGATTTTTTCGCTGTTCCCCTTGGGCTTGCCCGCGACCGCTCTGCACGGGTTTTCCGGCGTGCTAAATTCCACGACCAACGTTGTCCTTACCGAAATTGAAAAAGGCCGCTCGCTCGATGAAGCGGTGAAGCGCGCGCAGGCCATGGGAGTCGCGGAAACGGATCCAGCGGCGGACCTCGACGGTTGGGATGCAGCGGTAAAAGTTGCTGCCCTGGCCATCGTCTTGATGGGTGTGCCCGTGAAGCTCGATCAAGTGCAGCGAACCGGCATTCGCGAACTCAGCGAAGAAAAAATCCGCTCTGTGCGTGCGGCGGGGATGCGCTACAAACTCGTCTGCCGCGCGGGCCGGCGAGGCGACGGCGTTGCTTGCACCGTGCAGCCGGAGCTTCTACTCGCTTCCGACCCGCTCGCGAATCTCGAAGGCACGAGTTCAGCGATTCGTTTCGATCTGGATGTATTCAGCTTATCGATTGTCGAACACAATCCGGGAGTCGAAGCGACTGCCTACGGACTGCTTGCCGATTTCTTGCGTGCCGTGCAGGGATAGTTCTTATCCTGCGCGCGTGCCGTTCGGAACGGGCCTTTCTGGAACGGAGAGCACCGGCGTAATTCCATCCGCGTAGCCGATATCGAACATCATGCCTTCGGAGATTTCTCCGGCCATTTTGCGCGGTTCCAGATTTACAACGAACAGCGCCTGTCGCCCTTCAATCTCGCGCGGATTTTCCCGCTCCTTCTTGATTCCCGCGAGAATCGATCGCGAGTGGTCTCCAAAATTGACGGTCAGCTTCATGAGTTTATCGGAACGTGGAACTTCTTCCACTCGCTCGATCATGCCAACGCGAATGTCCAGAGCCTCTAGCGTGGCGATTGTGGCGACAGGTTTGATCGGTGCGGGAGTAAAGTCGGGCATGTTTCACCGCTTATACTGCGCCGCGTAGGCGGGTGTTGGAATCGAAGGATCGCATCGCTCTTCCCGGATTGGCGCGCCAGGTGTGAGGGATAGAGGGATCACCCCGGCCCAGACCGGCAGCGCGTAATCCTCCGCGTCGTCTTCTGGCGGGCCGCTTCGAATCTTCGCGGAAACCTCTCTGAGCGGCAGCCGCAATATGCTCGTGGCTTTTAGTTCTTTTTCGTTTGGCTGGCGCGCATCATTCCAGCGCCCGGCGATTATTTTTTCAGTGAAGGCCCGCAGCGCTTCGAGTTTTTCTTCCGGCGAATCTACAAGGGCTGCTTTGCCGAGCGCCACGACGGAGCGGTAATTCATCGAGTGATTGAAAACGGAGCGGGCGAGCACAAATCCGTCGGTAATGGTTACGGTGATGCAAACGGAAATTCCAGAGCTTACATTGCGCAACATGCGGCTGGCGGCGGAGCCGTGAAAATAAATTGCGTCGCCAACGCGCGCATAAAGCGTGGGAATCACGTATGGCTGGCCGTCGACTGCGAATCCCACGTGGCATACATAGCCTTCATCGAGGATCTTGTCGATAGTCTCGCGGTCGTAGGCGCCTCGGTTCGCTTCGCGAATGACACGCGTACGCTCCGTCGGCGAAATGGATTCGGGCACGTCACACCTCATTCGAAACATGGCGCGAAGCGAGCCCGTCTGCGGCTGCCCATTTGATTTCTAGCCGGCGCCAAAACGGCATGAGTGAGGAACAACCATAAATATCGTAACACGGGGGAACCAGGAAAAATCTGTGCTCTGAGAGTAGCTACGGAAGAAACTGGTCCCAATTTGCATGACCGTTTCGGTTTCGCTTTGTAGTGGCGCAGCTTGCTGCGCCCAACTTAGGCAGTGCCACGTGCTGGGCCCTTACCACGCCATCGTCACGTGTGAGAAACTAACGGACTTGAGTCCATATTCATTCGCAAGCTGAGAAAGAGAACATGAGCACACCAGTGATGCACAGCGCCGAAACAAGACCATTCGACATTGCCTGGGTGAGGGAACAATTTCCTTCTCTCAGTTTGTCGTACCACCGCCACGGCTCCGCGTTTCTGGATGGGCCGGCGGGTACCCAAGTACCGAAGCAGGTGATGGACGCGGTGCAATATTATTTCCTTGGCGCCAATGCCAATACCTGCGGCGCGTTTCTCACCAGCCAGCGAAATGATGAAATGATTCTCGCGACCCGTGCCGCGATGGCCGATTTCTTCAATTGCGATCCAAATGAAGTGGTCTTCGGGCAGAACATGACGACTATCACGTTCGCGCTGGCGCGCGCGATCGGAAGGGAATTGAAAGCGGGCGACGAAATCGTTGTCACCACGTTGGACCATGACGCTAACGTGGGGCCGTGGCGTGCGCTGGAAGAAAAAGGCGTGGTCATCCAGCAAGTGGATATTCGCGAAGCCGATTGCACGCTCGATATGGATGATTTGAAGCGCAAGATTTCGGCAAAGACAAAGCTGGTCGCCGTGGGATACGCCTCCAACATGGTCGGCACCATCAATCCTGTCGCGGAAATCACTAAACTCGCACATTCGGTAGGCGCACTGATGTTCATTGATGCCGTCCACTACGCGCCTCACGGCCTGATCGATGTGAAGGCTCTGGACTGTGATTTTCTGGCGTGTTCGCCGTACAAATTCTTCGGGCCGCACATGGGAACGCTGTACGGCAAGCGCGAACAACTGGAAAAGTTCAAACCATATAAGGTGCGGCCTGCGACGAACACTTCCCCAGAGTGCTGGGAAACCGGAACGCAAGTGCAGGAGCTGATTGCTGGCATTGGCGCAGCCGTAGACTACATCGCCGAGTTGGGCCGCCATTGTGACCCCACCGTGAAGAGCCGTCGCGGGGCGTTGCAGGCGGCATATCGCGCGACGCACGAATACGAAACCGGATTGCTGATCAAGCTGATCTCGGGCTTGCAAGCAATTCCTGGGATGCGCATTTTTGGCATCACCGACCCAGAACGTTTTGATGAACGCTGTTCAACGCTGTCATTCCGGCTGGGCAATCACAATCCGACCGAAATTGCGAAGTCCCTGGGCGAGCATGGAATTTTCACCTGGGATGGCAACTTCTACGCGCTGAATCTGTCCGAGCGGTTGGGTGTTGAGCAAAAAGGCGGCGTCCTACGCGTCGGACTCGTCCATTACAATACCGCCGAAGAAGTCCAGCGATTAGTGGATGCGTTGCAGGAGTTCCTGGCGGAAACCCGATGAGCAAACGGCCGAAGCCGATTGTGTTGACCGTGCTGGATGGGTGGGGATACCGCGCGGAGACCAAAGGGAACGCCATTGCGCTGGCACGGAAGCCGGCTTATGACCAGCTCATTCAGAACTTTCCAAACACGTTGATACATACCTCGGGGCCATTCGTTGGGCTGCCTGAAGGCCAGATGGGGAACAGCGAAGTCGGCCACATGAACATGGGCGCAGGGCGCATCGTGCACATGGACATTACAAGGATCGACCTGCTGATCGCCAACAAGCAATTGCAGAATGTGCCTCTTTTTCAGCAAGCAATGGAGCGCGGGCGATCGCGTCAACTGCACTTTCTTGGATTGCTGAGCGATGGCGGCGTGCACTCGCACATCCAGCATTTGTTCGCACTTTTGGAAATGGCCAAGCAGCAAAAAGTAGAAAACGTGTTTGTGCACTGTTTCATGGATGGCCGCGATACGCCGCCGAACAGTGGCCGCGACTACGTCCGCCAGTTGCAGCAGAAGATGCGTGAATTGGGAGTCGGCCAAATCGCGACGCTGGTGGGGCGCTACTACGCGATGGACCGCGACAATCGCTGGGAGCGCGTCGAGCTGGCTTATCGCGCACTCGTTCATGGAGAAGCGGAAACACGCACGGATGATCCACTCGCCGCGCTCCAGCGCAGCTACGAAGCAGACGTTACCGACGAATTCATCAAGCCGATTGTCGTAACGAAGGGCAGCGGAGCTTCCGCCGCCCCGGTAGGTTCGATCCACGACGATGACGCGGTGATCTTCTTCAACTTTCGCGCGGACCGCGCCCGGCAGATGACCTACGCGCTGGCAGCGCCGGACTTCGACAAGTTTGTGGATGCCAAGCGGCCGAAGAATTTGTTCTATGTCGGCATGACGCAGTACGACAAGAACTGGCCCTGGCTGAGATATGTAATTGCCCCGGAGAAACTCGAACACATTCTCGCGCAAGTCTTTGCGGAGTTGCAGTACAAAAATCTACGCACCGCGGAAACGGAAAAGTACGCGCACGTGACCTATTTCTTCAACGGCGGCGTGGAAAAACCCTTCACTGGCGAAGAACGAATCCTGGTGCCGTCGCCGAAAGTAGCGACCTACGATTTGAAGCCCGAAATGTCCGCCGCAGGAATTACCGACACAGTTGTGAAAGCGATCGAGAAGGGCGAGTTCGACGCCATCATCATGAATTATGCCAATGCCGACATGGTGGGACATTCCGGAAAGCTGGAAGCCGCGATTAAAGCCGTCGAAGCAGTGGACGCAGGACTCGGGCAGATCTATCAAGCGCTGAAGCCGCGCGGCGGGGTGTGGATTATTACCGCGGACCACGGAAATGCCGAGACCATGATCGATCCAGTGACTGGCGGGCCGCACACGTACCACACAACGAACCCGGTCCCGCTAATCCTGGTGAGTGACGATGACAAGCTGCGCTTGAAGCCCGGCGGTTCGTTACGCGACATCGCCCCGACGATGCTGAGCGCGCTCGGCCAGCCTCGGCCCGTCGATATGACCGGTACCGATTTGCGTATCCTTTCTTGAACCGACTATGGGCCGTACAACACCTGGAGAAACAAAGCTTGTGATTTGTGTATGGCACCCGTTTACGGAGTGGCGGCCAAAGCCGGCAATGGCGGAGGCGATCCGAAAGCGATGGCCGGAGATGCGTGTTGTACACTTGCCGAATTACGACCGATTGGCCGAAGAATTGCCAGATACGGATATTTTTGTGGGTTACTCCCTGCGCGCGGAGCAATTGAAGGACGCGAAGAAACTGAAATGGATTCACTCTACGGCAGCAGGCGTCGCGCAGCTGATGTATCCGGAGTTGAGCGATTCCGGAATCACGGTGACGAATCCGAGCGGAATTTTTTCCGTGCCCATGGCGGAGCACACCATGGGTCTGCTGCTGGCGCTGGCGCGAAATTTCCCCGACTCGGTGCGCGGGCAGGACCGGGCAAAGTGGGCGCAGCAGGAAATTTGGGACAAGCCGCAGCACTTGACGGAGCTGAATGGAAAAGTGCTGCTGATCGTCGGGTACGGTTCCATTGGCAGGGAAGTGGCGAAGCGGGCGAAGGCCTTTGACATGAAAGTATGGGGAGTAACGCGTTCTGGCGCGGGCGAACAAGCACACGTCGAGAGACTTTTTTCGGCGCCACATTTACTCGAGGCGTTGCCAGGTGCTGATTACGTCCTGATCTGCGCTCCGGAAACGTCGGAAACGAAGCACCTGATTGGTGCAGCTGAAATCGCAAAAATGAAACATGGGGCACGGTTGATCAACATAGGGCGCGGATCGCTGCTGGATGAAGCGGCGCTGGTGCGAGCGCTAGAAAGCGGCGCGCTAGGCGGGGCCGCGCTGGACGTGGCGCAGACAGAACCGTTGCCGGCGGAGAGTCCGCTGTGGAAGGCGCCGAATTTATTCATTACGCCACACACCAGCGGGGTCAGCGACCGCCTGTGGGACCGGCACGCCGCGATTTTAATCGAGTTGCTCGAGCGCTGGTTCGATGGACGGGAATTGTTTAATCGCGTGGATTTTGCGCGCGGCTACTGAGCTGAGAATCGAAATTGGAAGCTCGAAGCTCGAAGCTCGAAGCTCGAAGCTCGAGGGACTTGCTACCTGCTAGTTACGAATTTCCAATTTCGATTTTCGAATTTCGGAATCAGCTCAGTCACCGACGCCACTCTTCGGTGCCTGATAGCCTTCGCGAGCATACACCTGATATTTCTGTTTTTTCCCTTTTTGGTCTTGCACCGTCAGCGGACTGCCATCGGGCGCGACCAATTCCACTTTGATTTTGTGAAATTTGCCGTCTTTCGCGCCACTCGATGGCGAGTAAGAAAGGCTGTATTGGTGACGCAGGAAAGCGGCGACACTCTGGAAAACCTCGGGCATCTCGCCCGCGAACTGAGGGAACCAAGCGAATCCGCCGGTCTCTTGCGAAAATGTCTTTAGTTGATTCTCCGCCTGCAGGTAATTCAAACGGGCAATGCTGCCCATTCCGCCGTTCATGTCCGCAAAATTCTGATACGCGCGGTCCAATCCGACACAAAAAATTGTGACGTCGCTCTGCCGAAGCTGCTTCATGGTTTGATCCAGCGTGTGTTTAGAAAATGTATCCACGCCGCTGGCCAGCAGGACAATCGACTTCTTGCCCTTCACATCTTTCAAGCGATCGACGGTTTCAAGCAAGGCGTCGAACACGTTTGATTCGCTGAACCCTGGAAAATAAAGATGATAGAGCCCTTGCATGACTTCGTCTTTGTTTTGCGTAAAATCGACTTCGATGCGCGTTTTCATGTCAAAAGTTTCGAGGGCGACCCAGTCTTTCTGCTGCAAACTCGGGAAGAGGGCGGTAGACCAATACTTCCCCATATATGCAAAAAAACCGCCATAGCCGCGGCTGCTGAACTCCAGGAGGAGCACCATGGTGATGGGGGCTTCGGTAGGAGCGAAGTTGGCGATGGTTTGGGGAACGCCGTCGTCGAGGAGGCGGAAGTTTTCTTTCTTAAGGCCCGGGATCACGTCGCCGTGCTGGGTGGTGGCGACAACATCGACTGTAACGATTGGGACTTCCACGGCAATGGTCACACCTCCCTGCGGAGGCGCCGCCGTGGTTGGCGGTTTTTGCGAAGCTGGGTTTTGCTGCTGTTGGGCGGGAGGGGGAGCGCCACCTTGCGGGCCTGTGGGCGCCTGGGCGTAAGCCGAATTCTCGGCCAGCGGCACGATCGCGACAATTGCCAAAATTGCGACCAAAACTATCGAAAAAACGGCCTTCATCAAGCACCCCTCAATGACAATCGAACTATTACAACCGAAAACTGCTTTTGCTTGCTTGCCTACGTTGTAGGGCACCAAGCGGTTGAATTTAGGCAACGCATCAGCAAAGCCTCGGCTAGCGCCCGCACCTGCATGTTAGTATGAAGCACTTCTAGGTCAAAACGTTACCTGAGGCCGCTGAATTCGGCCAAGCGCGTCGTGGAGGATGAATTCGTGAATTGGAATCGCATCAAGACGGTGTTGGCGGGAGCGGCAGCATTGTGCATGGCTGCAAGCTTTCCGGTTGCCGCGCAGGCGCCGCAGACGGAGAAGCCGGGAATTCCGGGGAATGCGCCAGCTCCTTTGCCAGCCGGCGACACTTCGGCGATTGCGAAAGAAGCTCAAGGCTGGCTGGCGGACCTCATCAAGATCAACACGTCGAACCCGCCCGGAAATGAGCAAATCGCGGCACTGTACATCGCGGGAATCCTTGCGAAGGATGGGATTAAGGCGGAAATCCTCGATATGATGCCGGGACGGAGTGCCGTGATTGCACGGCTGCGCAGCTCGGCCGTCGCGGATCCCTCGAAGGCTCTCTTGTTGGTGGCACACCTGGATACGGTACCGGTAGACAAGTCGCGATGGAGCGTCGATCCTTTTGGTGCGGTGGTCAAGGATGGATATTTATACGGCCGAGGGGCGATTGACGACAAAGGAATGCTTGCAGCAAACCTGGCTGTCTTCATCTCCTTGAAGCGTTCGATGGCGCATCTGAACCGCGACGTGATCTTTCTGGCCACGGATGACGAGGAAACCAGCGGGGACGCCAGCATTCGAGTGCTGATTGCGAAACACTGGGAAAAGATCGCCGCCGGGTTCGCCATCAACGAGGGTGGAAACGTTTTCGTGAAGAACGGAAAAGTCCAGTATGCCGGAGTGCAAGCGGACGAGAAAGTGGCTATAAATATTGCCGTGGTTGCGCGTGGGACTTCGGGCCACGCATCGCAGCCGACGAAGGACAATCCGGTGGTGCACTTGGCGGGAGCAGTGGCGAAAATCGGAAATTACTCAGCGCCGGTGCACTTCACGTCGATCGTGCGGAGATATTTCGAGGGGCTGGCGCCGCTGGAAGATGACGAGATTGGGAAGTGGATGCGGTCCATGGAAACGCCGGATCGCGGCGAGCATGCACAGCGCGTGATTTCCGATGCCAGCCCGCTGTGGAATGCGATGCTGCGCGATACGGTTGCGCCCACAGTACTGACGGCCGGCGTGGCGAACAACGTGATTCCCGCGGAAGCGCGGTCAAACATAAACGTACGGCTTCTACCAGGAGACACGATTGATAGAGTTTTGAACGATTTGAACAAACTGGTGAGCGACCCGCTGGTGAAGCTGGAAGTACAGCCGAATGCGGGACTGACCGCACCGTCGTCGTCGCTGGAATCGGATTTCTATAGTTTGATTTCGAAGGTGGTTACCCAGGAATTTGACGGCGCGCCGGCGCTGCCGTTTCAATCGACGTGGCTGACCGATTCGGCGCAGTTGCGGTTGCACCAAGTGCAAGCGTATGGGCTAGTGCCGTTTCCGCTGGCGCAAGAGGACCTGAAACGGATGCATGGCGACGACGAGCGAATTCCGCTCGCCTCGTTCGCTAAAGGCGTGGACGTGCTCGCGAAGATCGTTTCGGAATTCGCCGTGACCCACTAGCGAAGAAGAGAATCGAATCGCCAGCAGCTAAAAAAAGACAGTCGCATTTCATATCCTTCTCGTAAAGAATGAAAGCGGTCTAAAATCAGTGCCGTCAGGGGACGCATGAGTTTCCGTCACTCCAAAATTGTGTGCACCATCGGGCCGGCGAGCCGCTCGCCGAAGATGATTGACCGCTTGTTGCAAGCCGGCATGGACGTGGCGCGCCTGAATTTTTCGCACGGCACACACGAAGAACACGCGAAGAACATTTCGATGTTGAGAGCCGCCTCGGGGGAGCACGAAAAGCCCATCGCGATTCTCGCCGACCTGCAGGGGCCGAAAATACGGACTGGGCCACTGGCGGGAGGCGGGCCTGTCATGCTGCGCGCCGGGCAGCGTTTCGTGATCACGACGGCCAAAGTGTTGGGCGATTCGACTCGCGTGAACACTGTCTTCACGCCGCTGCCGCGAGAAGTTCACCGCGGCGACCGCATCCTGCTATCGGACGGATTGATCGAGTTGCGCGTGGAGAAAATCAGCGGCCGCGAAGTGATTTGTGAAGTTGTGAATGGCGGTGCCCTCGGCGAACACAAGGGCATCAATCTCCCCGGAGTGAAGCTGCGCGTGCCTGCGCTGACGCCAAAGGACCGTGCGGACCTGGTGTTCGCCCTCAAACACGGCGCGGACTACATTGCGGTGAGCTTCGTGCGGCGCCCCGAAGACGTGCTGCTGGCGAAACAGCTCGTTCGCCGCGCGGGAAAAGACACTCCCGTGATCGCCAAGCTGGAAAAGCCAGAGGCTATTGAGAATCTGGACGCGATTCTTCGAGCCGCCGACGGCGTGATGGTGGCACGCGGCGACCTGGGCGTGGAGATGAACCCAGAGCGCGTGCCTGTGGTTCAGAAGACGATTATTTCGAGAGCCCGAGAATTCCGACGCCCGGTGATTACCGCGACGCAGATGCTGGAATCCATGACGGAAAACCCGAGGCCGACGCGTGCAGAAGCCTCGGACGTGGCCAACGCGATTTTCGACGGCTCCGATGCCGTGATGCTTTCAGCGGAGACCGCATCGGGGAAATATCCGGTCGAGGCCGTCGGCATGATGGCTCGCATTATCGAAGAAGCCGAAGCGAGCATCAGCGAGTTTCCGCGGCCAGCCTCTCAGGAGAAATTAAAAGTGGCGGAGACGGTGGCCGAGTTGGTGTGCCACGCGTCGCGCGAGCTGCACATGAAATTGATCGCGGTATTCACGCACAGCGGGTTCACTGCGCGTCTCGTGTCCCGTTATCGGCCGCTGGTCCCCATCGTGGCGTTTTCGCCCGAAGCGGAGACGCGGCGGCGCATGGCGCTAATCTGGGGGGTGTGCCCGCGAAACATCCAGGACGTGCGAAAAGTGGACGGCCTCGCTCCTGTGGCAGAAAAACGGCTGCTGGAGGAACGGCTAGTGCGCAAGGGCGACGTTATCGGGATTGTGGCCGGTACGCCGATGGGGATTCGAGGAACGACGAACTTCATGAAGTTTCACGTGATCGGCGGTCCGGCCTAAACAGTAGTGTTCTCGGTTTTCAATCGTTCGTTTTGCCTCCGTGTTTCTGGCCGAAGAGTGGGAACCGGTTGGTTCAAAGGTCCGAAGCCCCTACCCCCACCAATTTGTATGAATAGCAAAGCAAAGGACTTAGGAGATTTGCAATTCGTAACTCATTGATTCTAAAGAGGTAGGTTTGGGTTGTTCCTCAGCCAACGCTAGGGACAAAGTGAGAGCTAAAAAGAAACGCGGGAGCTGTGCTCCCGCACTCCAGACGTGGTTACCTACAGCATTAATTACAATACTTAATTAAGAAAAGTCAATAGGAAAAAGACTTCCCCATCTGGTGTAGGACCCGCCCGGAAACTTAGTACTGAAGAGTAGCTTCCTTTAGTTGACCCAATTGTCGGGGCGGGAGGGTGGTTCTTTCCTGTGTTTGTTGATGTAGACCTGGAAGCGCTTGCGGTTGCGCCGGTACTGCCAGTCTGTGACGGTGTTGCGGAAGTTGTATAGGAAGGAGCCGCGGCGGAAGTAGATGTAGCCGACGAGCATGCCGCCGAAATGACAGATGTGGCTGATGTTGTCGCCACCGAATCCGAAAGTGAAGATGAATTCCAATGCAGTCATGGCAATCACATAGGTGCGCATGCTCATTTTCACGGGAATCGGAAACATCACGACTTGGCGATCCGGAAAAAGAATGGCGCAGGCGAGCAATATCCCAAAGATGGCGCCAGAGGCGCCGATTGTCGCTACGTCAGCCGATGGCCGGCCCCAAAAAAAAGCTATTTTTACGATTACGTTGATGATGCCCGCGCCGACGCCTGTTAAAAAATAATACTGGAGGAAGCGATTGCGGCCCCATGCCAACTCCAACTCACGCCCGAACATATACAGGAAGAACATATTAGAGAGGATGTGCCAAATGGTTGAGCCGTCATGCAGGAACATGTAAGTGAACGGCTGCCAGATGCGCAAACCGGGGATCACGGCGGAGGGCACGAGGCCAAAGTGTCCAACAAACCAGTTGTATGACGACGGCCCCGAAAAGGTCCGGAGCAAAATCTCGAAAATATATACGGCGAAGTTGACAACGATCAGCCACTGGACCGCGGGCGTGAGGTAAAAGTTAAAGCTGAACTTGTAGTTTCGTATGCCGGTGCGAGAAGCCATGACAACTTAAGTTTACGGTGGGATAGCGCGCGCGTCAAAGAATAGAAATCGAGACGGCGCGACACTTTCTTCGTCAGTCTTGCAAGCGAACTACTCTGAGTTAATCCAGCTTTTTGCGGGCAAAATAGAAGAGCGAGGCCGCGAGAAGCACGAACATGAAAGAGCCGAAAAGGGACTGAGCAGAAGTTGGTGCAAGATTATCGAGCCTCGCCGCGAGAGACGGCCAATACTTGGGACCGAAAGAGAAGAGCTTGTCGGACCAGGGAAGGTGCAGTACAGACGTGAGCCAATGGGGGACGCGGCTCGAGATCTCCGGGTCCTGGAAGAGAGCGATGATGATACCGAGCAGGCCGAAGACACCTCCGGCGGCGATGAGGCCGCTAGAGTAGAGAGCGCCGGGGCTGGCTTCGCTTTCGTCTTTTTTCTTGGTGGTGGCTTCGACTAGCGCGCGGACGAGGCCCCCGGCAAACATGGCTCCCGTCGTGGCGATGGAAAGATAAGAGCCGGTGGCGAAGGCGAGCGAGCGGACACCGAGAATTTCAACGGCGATTACCAGAGCGACACCCATTAACACCAGACGCCAAGGCAAACGCTGATTCAGGATGCCGTTGATGACCGTGGCCATCAGGCGAGCTTGCGGAGCGGGGGCTTTGTCGCTGCCGATGCCCTGGGCCCATTGATATTCGATTCGCTGGGTGGCCGCGTCGTAGAGATATTCGCCGTCAGGGATTTCATGCGAGCCCAGAGAATTGATCAGCACGTAGCTTTTGCTTTTGTAGTCAAAGGAATCGCGCTCGATTTTGACGCCGCTGGGCAAAGACTGGATGCTGACGGGAATGGGAGTGGGAATATATTTCTCCAATCCGCTGTTCATCAAGTTGAGAGTTGCGCCGATGGCGACCGTGGAGACAGTGACACCGACGAGAAGCCCCATCTGCTGCCAGAAGGGTGTCGCGCCGACAAGATAGCCGGTTTTCAAGTCCTGGGAAGTGGCGCCGGCGATGGCCGCAGCAATGCAAACTACGCCGCCAATCATGAGCGCAAGGACGGCGTAGTTCGGGGCAGTCCATCCGGCGAGGAAGAAAATGGCGCAGGTGGCCATGAGTGTTGCGATGCTCATGCCGCTAATGGGATTGGAGGAATTACCGAGCAGGCCGCTGATACGGCCTGCGACGGTGACAAACAGGAAGCCGAAGACCACCACGAAAATACCGGCAAAGAGATTTTGCCACCAGTAGGTGCCGGCGCCTTTCATGGGATGGAAGGTCAGCAACACCCACATCATGGCGATGATGACAATGGAGCCAAGGATGACCCAGCGCATGGGGACATCCCGGTCGATTCGGCTTGATGCTGCCGATTGGCCGGCGCCCTCGGCGCGCACGTCTTTCAGGCCCGCGCGGAGGGCGGAAATGATAGTAGGCAGAGTGCGGAGTAGGGTGATCAAACCGGCGGCGGCCACGGCGCCTGCACCCATCGGGCGGATGTAACTGCGCCAGATATCATCCGGCGTCATCAGAGGAATGGGAATCGTGGAAGGATAAATCGGGGTGTTGCCGGCAAGCTGCCCGTAGAACTTGATGGCGGGCATCATCACGAGCCAGGAAACGATGCCGCCGGCGAAGAGTATCCCGGACACGCGAGGGCCGATGATGTAGCCGACGCCCAGATATTCGCTAGTGATGGCCGCACGAAAACTAGCACCCGGGAACCAACTGGGACGCGCTTCCGGCTGCGAGGTCCAAGCCTGAACAGTGTTCATCAAGAAGGTGTAAACACCACCGAGACCGAG
>DATEHF010000004.1:0-3452 GCA_035279725.1 Candidatus Acidiferrum sp. | reverse complement strand
TCACGCAGCGCGTGATGGCGCAGATTGGCGCGGCCGAGCGGTGGGTGCGCGAGCAGCGAAGTTTCTGGCGGCCAATCGAGGCATGGTCCTGGCGATTGGCGTTTTCGGCGTCGCTGGCGCTGGCATTGCTGTTTGGCTATGGAGTGAGGAACACTAGGTCCGTGGCAGCGCCGGAAGCGCCCGGAGTGTTGGTGCAGCAAACAGACGCTTTTACCGTTCCAGTTGCGGCGCCGCCGTCGAGCGGTGACGAAGTGTTGATGGCTATAGCAGAAAGGCATCATGAGCGATAGTAGCGTCTCACGGAAGGCCGTCGGATTAGTGGTCGCGCTCTTTGTGCTGGGTATCGCGCTTGGTGGCGTCGGGGCGCATCTCTGGGACGCGCATGTGCTCGCCAGCCAGCGGCATCCGAGTATCGTGCAGCAGTTGAAGGATGAGTTGCAGCTCTCGCCGGACCAGGCCAAGCAGGTTGATGCCGTGCTCAATGAGGATCGCACGAAGTTTCGCGCCCTGGATACTCAGCGGCACGCGGAGTGGGATCCGAAGTACGCCGTGCTGGATACCCAGCGGCATGCCGAATGGGATCCCAAGTTCGATCAGGTGCGCCAGCAGGGCCGCAACAGCATTCGCGCCATTTTGACGGCGGAGCAGCGGCCGAAGTTCGAGGCTTTTCTAAAGCGTTTGGATGAAGAGCGACAAAAACAACAACAAGGACATTGACCCGCCACATTCGCGGTTCGACTCACACCATGGCCACCGGAGCAGCCATTCCCGAAGAATCTGAAATCACGCGGCCCGTCGCATCTGACGCGGTAATCGCGCTTGAAAACGTCCACAAGACCTATGACCTGGGAGAAATCCAGGTGCACGCGCTTCGTGGCGTGTCGCTGGAGATCCGCCGCGGCGAATTCGTCGCCATCATGGGCGCGTCAGGATCGGGGAAGTCGACGCTGATGAATATTCTCGGCTGCCTCGACCGGCCCTCGAAGGGAAGATATCTTCTCGACGGGATTGATGTTTCGGGCTTGAGCAAGATTGAGTTGGCGCACATTCGGAACAAGAAAATTGGCTTCGTGTTTCAACAATTCAATTTGCTCTCGCGAACAACGGCACTCGAAAACGTCGAGTTGCCGACGTTGTACGCCGGCATTCGTCCCGAGGAACGCGCCACGCGCGCCAAACAGTCGCTCGAACGTGTTGGGCTTGCCGATCGCGCTCTGCATCATCCTTCGCAGCTTTCCGGCGGCCAGCAGCAGAGGGTGGCGATTGCCCGTGCGCTGGTCAACAAACCCGCCATTTTACTGGCGGACGAGCCCACCGGCAACCTTGACAGCCGCACCAGCGTGGAAATTATGGATATTTTGCAGCGGCTGAATGAGGACGAAGGTTTGACCGTCGTGCTGGTCACCCATGAGCCGGACATCGCCAATTACGCGCAGCGCGCCCTGGAATTCCGCGACGGGAAAATGCGCAAGGACACGTATATTCAGAAGCGGTTAATTGCCCGCGACGTTTTACCCACCCTAAAATCGCCGGACGATGATGATTCCGACGAAGAGCCTTCCGCGCCGCAAGCTGGCTAGAGACTGTCAGATTGGAGTTATCGGCCCGTTTCGCTCGCCGTAGCTTCTCTGAATGTCATTCCGAGGAGCCACGCGACGAGGAATCTGCTTTGCCTTCATCTCTTTCGTCAGGGCACGACTTCAACCGTGCCGATAAGGCTCCGCGGTCTCTGCGTGCGGCCGCTCTTTTGAAAAAATAGTCACCGTTGAGCGCCGCGCCCTGCCCAAGCTCCCACGGAGTATGCGACGGAGCTATAAAAAGGACACACGCTCAGCAATTGGTCAAGACAGTCGGGCCTGCATTTCGTTCCAAATAGAACGCCCCATCCGTTCGGTCCATAGAGGTTTCCAAAAGCATCGGGGATGTTCGCGATGAGCCAAATAGCCGGTATGACCCAAACCCACATCGCGGATTTTGAACGCAATTTTCGATTGAGGGTAAAGCCAGCAAGAAACCCGAGGCCTATGTCTCCAAAAAAAACAGGGCCGCCGAAAAGCGCATTTCCAACACTCACCGAGGAAACGGATGCGAGCAGTGTTCCGACGACGAAAACGCCCACGCTTCCGATCAGGAAATGCATAAGATAAATCCCAATCTTCCGCGGCCAACTATTTTCAGAGCGAGCACTTCGTGTGCCAGTTATTTCCACAAGTTCCTTTCCCGCGTTCCTACTGCATACCAGCAGGGAACTTCATACAAGCAGAAGATCGATCCTGACCTAATCCCGACGACGACTCCTCACCTAGCGTAACGCTACAGTCCGAACTGCTTTGCGTGATTTTCCCATCCATATCCGCAGTACAGGAATGAATGCTCATATCATTCACTTAAGAGAATGCCATTGCCAAGAGCAGCCGACGAGTTTGCCCCCAAATATAACGCAACCATAGGTCCAACCGCCAGGGCCTCCGCCAGGCCCTGTAGGTCCCCCAGAATCAACTGACCCAAATGGATTTCCCGATGGATCTCCTCCACCTCCCGCGCCACCAGCACCACCGCCTCCACCGAGTGGAGTCCCAGCCGCAGGTCCATTTGCCGTGAAGATCTTCGGGTGCTCACATGGGGTTCCCAGATCGTAAGGAAGATATACCTGCGGCGGGGTATTCTGTATAGTCTGGAACGCACAACTTGCGCTGTGCGTGTTACACGGAAGGGTCATCTGGTTTGCACCATCGGGAATGGAAGTAATCGCATTAAGCGCGTCATTTTTTCCGCCCGTCCCTGTATAGACAAAGGTTCCCGATGTCCCTGTTCTCGTTATCGGGTCCACGCTTCCGGGTTCAACGTATGCGACGTTAGCTGGCTGGAA
Organism: Candidatus Acidiferrum sp.; assembly: GCA_035279725.1. Taxonomy (GTDB): domain Bacteria; phylum Acidobacteriota; class Terriglobia; order Acidiferrales; family UBA7541; genus Acidiferrum. Next base: position 583 of record DATEHF010000004.1, on the reverse strand, counting down.
TGAGTTTGAAGCGAATTGGTAGTATTCAGCTCCAGCACTGAACGTGATTACGCTCGATAAACCGCTGGGGTCATTCTTTGAGGCAGCGAGCGCAGCGTTAGTAGCATTAAGGCCGGCCGCGCTCGGAATTCCCGTGGCATCCTTTTCAAGACCTTGGCGGAGGTTAAGATTGGACAACGGGAATGCAATGTTGGCCCCGATATATTGCGCAAACTCGATTAAATCGGGCGAGTTTTCCGGCGTATCACCTGTGCCAGCAATGATCGTTGGGCAAAGTCCCGAAGGATCGGTCACGTTTGCGGGGTCGTCTAGCGAGTAGCTGTAGCGGTTGAGTGACTGTGGATCTGCTTTCGAACCAGCAATCGGGTCCGGTGAGGACAAGCGTCCTAGCCGACTCGTGTCGTATCGCGCGCGGGCGTAGTGGTTGCTGGATTCCGAGTCATACTCGTAGGTCGTGAAATACAGCTTCTCATTTGTCGCGTTGTACCACGATTCGCCGAATGGGAAATGCCCCATCTCCGCCACCACGCTGCCGCTGGAATTGGTCACCATGCGGTTCGACAGATGGTCTTGATGATAATAA
>DATEHF010000003.1:0-4911 GCA_035279725.1 Candidatus Acidiferrum sp. | reverse complement strand
AAGCGAAAAGCTCGTCAGCAAGCCGCGGGGTGACGCCGAAACCGGAAGCGGCGTTTTCACAATTGGCGATGGCGAGATCAATCTTCTGCTGCGCGATGATGTCCGCGAGATGGTCGTGCACAATCCGCCGACCGGGCGAACCTACGATGTCTCCCACAAAAAGAATACGCATGAGCTAGAGTTTTGATGCTAGAGGTTGAAGGCCGGGAAAGACAACCAAAATTTCCAAAATTCTTTCGTGATGGCCTTCGCAAGAAAAACGGAGCGGTCCACTTCGCCGTACGCAGCCAGGCCCCTGAACCCCTGATCTAAGTGGGCGCCCAACGCCTGCCTTCAGGCTTTCCCGGCCCGATTGCTCGAGAGAGGACATGCACACCGGCAGGACGACAAGGACTCCCGGGGTTTCAGTGTTGGTTCAAAGTAGCCATCGCGGCGAAACGCGCGTCGCAGGCCAACTCCGCAATTCATTGTAGCAGCTTCCATGCATTTCCTCCCGGAGTCCCAGCGCGGAAGTGAAGGGCGACGAAACTACAGCCGCCCTCGTCGGTCAATCAACTTCCCATTAAAAGTGGAAGCCGACTTCAGCCGTGAGCGTGCGCGGCGTGACGTAATGGGTGCCGCTGAACGTGGACAGGAAGTTGTACAGTGCTACTTTGTTTGTAAGATTGATCACCGTGAATTGCAAGCTCCACTTGTAACGGTCGCCGCGGAAGAGATTATCTTCCCCGACGCTTAGGTCAAACAGGTTCCGCGACTGGATGCGCGGTGGATTGTGGTCATCATCCTCGGTCCCGGGCGCGGGTATCTTGATGAGCGTTGAACCATACTGCGAAGGCGCGCAGGTCGTCAGAGGCGCGGTGAGAGTGGCGAACTGACTTCCACAGAATAAGCCCGCCTGCATCTGTTGGTCGGCGGTGAGGCCAGTTAGGTCTACGGGGGTCGTTGTATCCGTGGCGAAGGGCACAGCGCCAGCCACGAGTCCGCTGTCGTACCGCCAATTGAAGCCTACCCACGGTCCCTGCTTCCACGGCTGATACTGGAGGTGCGTTGTCTGGTTGAATTTTTGATCGTGATCAATCCGGAAAACCGAACCGCTTTGACCCACGGTGACTCCCAAGCCTCCTACCTGCGGCGGGAAGAAGCGCGCAGCTACGCTGGACATGACCACCAGAGCCGAGAAACCGCGATATTGCGGGATATTCGTTCGGAGCGTGAATCCAGTGACCTTCGAATTGTGCCATTCGATCGGGAAGGTAATTGGCGTAGCGCCGAGTATGCTGAAGTCGTACGCGTTATGCGTGTACTTCCAAATGTACTCGCCGTCGACGACCAGATGCGGCCCGAATGCTTGTTGCGCTCCGGCATGAAATTCATTACGAAAACCAGGGTTCAGGTTCGAAGGCACGCATGGCACCAGGGCGGCGATAACGGAAACATTACATCCCGCGCTGGCTAGCACCAGGTTTTCGTTAAAAGGAGTTTCGAGTGTTCGCGCATAGGAAATTCTCAGAACGGTGCTGCTCGGCTTAATATTATAGGCAATCCCGAGTCGCGGTTCCGCTTGCCGGGTGATGGTAAGACCATTGTAGAAATCACCTCTGATTCCCAGGTTGAATGACCAGTTCCCCTTTGTAATCGTGTCCTGAAGGTAGAGTGCCAGTTCCTTGACATCTGTGTGGCCGCGAAAAAGAAACGGAGTGCTGGACGTGCTCGTACAGGCATCGTTGGACGAAGGCACTGGCCGGGTGAGATCGAGGCAACCCAAGAGAGGCAAGAAAGGTGTTGTGGAGTTCGGATTTGAAGCAATGTTCGGCTGAAAACCCGCTCCCGCACATTGGGAAGGGTCGTTGAGTCCTGATACGGGATTGTTATTCGTGTCGAGGCACGGCGCGTTCAGGAGAGGATCGACGATGCTGAGCGTGTCATTCTCCAGGAGGAACGTATGTTCGTAAGTAACGCCTGCCTTGAGGTTGTGCAGGCCTTTCACGTAGGAGACATTCGAGCGGACGCCCGCATTAGTGAGCCTTCTACTTTGAGCGACGCTCTCGCTCTGGAGATTCGGACTCAGATCTGCCAGAGGGTTTCCGCTCGGATAGTAATTGTATTGGTCCTGCCGCACGAAGCCGCCGAGGGTGAACACAGTGTTTAAACCAAGCAGGCGCGTCCAGGTGGGCGCTACGTTGAACGTTCGAATCTGGGAGCGCTGGTCGGTTGCGTCAAGCGGATTGCCGGTTACAGCATTGACAACACCGAGATGAAGCTGCTGGTCGAACGAATTGGGATTTTGAAACCAGGAGCGCGTGTACCCCACATTGAGTTGAAGGGAGTCCGCGTTTGACAGCCGATAGTCCACCCGGTCGAACAGGTTCTCTTCATTGCCTTTGTCATGCATAACCGCAAATTCGGGAGGGTCCAGGAAACGTCCGCTATTTAACCCGCTCAGCGAAATGAAGTTTCCCCATTTCTGGCCTCCGTACGCGAGATCAAAGCTCGAGTGGGCAGTCCCGAACGTGCCGTAAGAAGCTGTGAAGCTGCCATGCGGCGTAGTAACGCCCTGGCCCGACCGAGTAGTTACGTTGATGATGAGGCTCGTTTTGTCGCCGTATTCAGCGGGCGGGGCGCCATCAATGACCTCGAGGGATTGGATTGAATCGACGGGAATCTGGTTGGAAAAGACTTTACTCTGTTGGTCCGTAATGGGCTGGCCGTCGACGGAAAAAGAATTCTCCGCGTGGTCGCCCAGCCCGTGAAAGAGGCCGTTCGAATCGGCAGCAACTCCCGGTGAGGCAAGTGTGACGAGCGAACTCACTGACGAAGACGGGCTCTCGAGAGGTAGTTTGTCGAATAATGCTCGGTCGATGTCGGCGTGCGCCGTTGAGTCTGTCTCAAGCAAGTCCGCCGAGGCCTCCACGGTTACCGTTGTCGCCGTTCCAGCCACACTCAGACTAATCGTGACGTCGACAGGCACCGAGGAGCGCACCTCCACATCCTGCGCATATGGAGCGAAGCCTTTCGCTGCGACGGTAAGATGGTACGGATTGAATGGGACGTTGGGAAAGCTGAAGGCTCCGATTTTGCTCGTGGTAGCCGAACTTTCGAAGCCGCTAACCGGATCGTGGATGGTGACAGTCGCTCCGGGCACAACGCCGCCCGATGAATCCGTAACCGTACCCGAAATCGACGAAGAATTTCCTGTCTGCGCATTCGCAACCGCCGCTAAGATCACAAAGGAAAGACACAAGCATAAAACGCGAAGAACTCTCTGTATGGCCGCCATTGAATCGTCTCCTTGTGCGGCGCGTGCGCGCCAGCCTATCTGCCACAGCGGGCAGTCGGCAGAAGGTGCAACGTTGGCATCGCTCGCGGCGTGGTTCCCGCGCGAGCGCGAGCTAGTCTTGATTGAACGTCGAGAAAAACGCGAGGTTTAGAGAGGCGGAGCGCGAGGGGAGATTGAAAAGGCCGCCGGGCCTGCATAGGTCCAGACGGAATTTCGTAATGCGACCCGGTAGAGCAGCCTGGGCCGCAACAATCGCGCTTGCACGTGCGGCGCCACGAGGCGCAGATGAGCGAAATGGCAGACCTGGCAGGTCGTCGCTCCGGAAGCATCGGTATGTTGGTGCCAAGTCAGGGCGCCGACGCTTGTTGCGGCCAGGACGAGGACGAGAGCCAACGCCACAGCGCGAATGGCTCGGCGATTGAACCGGCGCTGGCGAGTTAGAGCGTCCATGTCTGCAACTCTTTCCTTAGACACATCACACCTGGAGCACATCACCGTCGCGGGCGACGGCGCGGTATATCACCGGGTCAATAAACACCGCAAGGCACAAGCGCGAAATCAATCCCGCGACGATCACGATGGCAAATGGCCGCTGCGTGTCTGAGCCGATGCCGTGCGAAAGAGCGGCAGGCAGCAATCCGAGGCACGCCACGAGCGCGGTCATCATGATGGGCCGCAATCTCAAGAGCGCCGCTTCGCGCGTGGCGGTGCGGATGTCCTGGCCGCTCAGGCGCAGCTTATTGATGAACGAGTAGAGGATCACCGCTGTCTCGACCGACACGCCCATAAGCGCAAGCAAACCCAGAATCGATGAAACACTGAACGGAGTGTGCGTGAGCTTCAGCGCAATGAGCGCGCCGACTGGCTCCGTGATGAGCACGCCGATGGCGATCCCGATCGGGAATTTGAAATTGCCATACAGAGCGAAGAGGATGAAAAATATAAGCAACACAGCGAGCGGGCCGACCAAGTCCAGTTGCTTTTTCGACGCAACCAGTTCATTGTATTCGCCGCCCCACGTGACGGTGTATCCCTGCGGCAGTGTGACTGCCTTTTTCAGTGCGGCCTGCCCAGCGAGGACGGCGCTTTGAAGGTCGCGCCCTTCGATGCTGTACTGGACTCCGATATAGCGCGAATTGCTTTCGCGATAGATAAACGACGCTCCCAAATTTTCCTCGATATCGGCCAACTGGCTTAGCGGAATGAGTTGCCCGGACGGCGTGCCAACGAGTAAATTGCCGATTTGAGTGGGGTTCGAGCGAAACTGTGGTTCCATGCGCACCACGGGATCGAACAGCTTTTCGCCCTGGATCACCTGAGTGGCGGCTTGTCCGCCAACTGCTGCCTGAATCACCGCTTCCACGTCGGCGACATTGATTCCGTATCGCGCAATTTTGTCGCGATCGACGTTGATCAGCAGGCTCGGCTGGCCAAGCTCCCGGACAACGGTAAGTTCCGTGAAGCCCGGCACGTGTTCCAACGTGCGCTTGATCTCGAGGGCTTTTTCTTGCAGCACGCTCAAGTCCGGGCCGTAAATCTTGACCGCCAAGGCGCTCTTGAGCCCGGTGAGTGCTTCGTCAACCGCATCTTCTGCAGGCTGTGTGTAATTAAAAATCACCCCCGGGAAAGCCGCG
>DATEHF010000002.1:0-104376 GCA_035279725.1 Candidatus Acidiferrum sp. | reverse complement strand
AAGACGCTCGCTTCGCGAGCTTGGAAATCCCTTCGGGATTCCCACTTTCCCACAGCCACAACAACAACAAGCGATCTCCGGTTACATATCAAATGGCACGACATGGATAGCTAGGGTTACATTCTCAAATGGCTTGACGCGGGCTCCCGAGTCAAACGGATGGCGCGCTCACGGTTTCATTCTCTGAACTAGGCCTCGTCAAAGACACCGCTTGAACAGGCCGTTATCCCAGAAGGTCGCTGCGTTCTACTCAGAATATTGGACAGGCAATTCAGCCAGCTGCCCGCCTCGTCGAGTTGCGCAACGCGTTCGCACATAGAAATTCCTTCAATGCGCGCTCGTGCGCGCTCGTTGACTTTGCCTTTCAACAGCGCCTAACATGCAACCTTAAGTGCGGTACTCCCCCAATGATTGGCCAAACCATCTCCCATTATCGCGTCCTCGAAAAGCTCGGCGGCGGGGGGATGGGTGTTGTCTACAAAGCTGAGGATACTCGCCTCCATCGCTTCGTCGCGCTGAAGTTTCTTCCTGAGCAAGGAACGCAAAATCCAAATGCACTCGCTCGTTTCCAGCGCGAGGCCCAAGCCGCATCCGCGTTGAATCATCCTAACATCTGCACCGTTTACGACATCGACGAGCAAGGCGGCAGGCCGTTCATTGCCATGGAGTCTCTCGACGGTCGTACGCTGAAGCACAGCATTAACGGCAAGCCAATGCGGCTTGAGCGGGTGCTGGAGCTGGCGATAGAGATTGCGGACGCACTGGGTGCAGCTCACGTCAAAGGAATCGTCCACCGCGACATCAAGCCTGCCAATATTTTTGTCACCGAGCACGGGCACGCCAAGATTCTCGATTTTGGTCCAGCGAAACTGTCGCCGGCGGGCGGTGCCGTAAATCTTTCTGCAATGCCCACAGCTAGCCAGTTGGACCAGATCACTCGATTGGGCTCAGCGATGGGCACCATCACGTATATGTCGCCCGAGCAGGTGCGAGGCGAGGATCTGGATGCGCGTACGGATCTGTTTTCATTTGGTGCAGTGCTCTACGAGATGGCCCAGTCGAGATATACCGAACCTCGAACAAAGAACGAGAAGCACGCTCGTAGGCGGTGAACGCGAATGCGCAAACAACAGAAGGGTTTCTCCCTCATCGAACTGTTGCTCGTCGTGTCCATTATTCTGATCATTTCAGCGATTGCCGTTCCCAATTTTCTCCGCTCTCGCATGCGCGCCAACGAAGCCAGCGCGGTCGCCTCGGTCCGCGCCATCACAACCGCCGCGATGACCTATTCCATCACCTACCCGGACCTCAATTTTCCCCCTAGCCTGGCGGCTTGGGGGAGTGCTACGCCCTGCACAGTCTCTTCAGCCTCCTCGACCGCAGCCTGTTTGATCGATGAGGTTCTCGCCAGCGGTAATAAGAGTGGTTACAACTTTGTTTGGACGGGCGATGGCCAAGTGCCTTCCGTTGCCTTCACCCTCACCGCCGGCCCCCAGGTCGTTGGCTCTTCCGGCCAGAACATGTATTGCACGGACCAAAGTGGCATGATCCGCTTCGACCCCACCGGCGTAGCCTGTACCAACATCAGCGCCCCGCTTCAATAGAATTACAGAATTACGCGGGTGCCCCGTTCCTGCGGGCCGTCCAAGGCCGGCCTTTCGCAAGCCTCTTTGTTCTGGTGGACTTGAATTCGCATCGATCCTCTGCCTCTTCCTTGACCCTTGCTTCCGATTTCCAACGCGACGCACATTTTTCCACAGTCTTACCACTTACAAGGGCAGCCCCGCGGTTCGTAGAATAGGCGGGAGTACCTCATAGGAGGAGATCCGTGCTGATTGCTACAGTGTCCCGGGGCAAAAAACGCGGAACTCGGTTGCTTCCGCATCGCTTCAGAGACGACCGCTACCACGTCCAACTCGGAAAAGAAGGCCCCTATATTCCGATTACCGATTACCGCGATATCGCCTCGTACCTTGCTAATGGCTATTCCCTTCACATGAGCGACAGAGCTGAGAGCCAAACTCCCACTCTGATCAGGCCTCAATCCATCTGTGGATGGAGCAGAACTTCCAGAGATTGTTTCTTCATTACTCGCTGAGGACGCGCTACTCGATCCAGCGCACCTCAGCCCGTTTGCCGAACCAGATGGGGAGCCGAACCCAACCAACTCGTTCTTTCCCTTCCCGGTCCCGCACGCGCACCAAAAAGACCACACGATCGCGGGTATTCCCCCATCCTCGGAACGGTCCCCCGACATTCATCCCTTGCCTGTTAACGCTGACAATCTGGAATCCGTTCTCAGCCGCCCACCCACGAAGCCTTGATAACCCTCGCCGGACAAATAGAACGACCCACACAACAAACCCTGCCATAACGGCGAGCACCAGTCCAAGCGCAACAGCTAACTGCATCACGGATCCCTTCTGCTTGTGCACCGCGCCTCGAACAGTCTTAGCAGCACCAGGAAGCACCAATCAACACTTCTACAAGTGTTCATTCTAAAGACTTTAAAACCCATTGAAATCAACACTTCCAAAAAACAAGGGGGGTACCCTCTTATGGTTACCAAGTTGTTACAAGAAAGTATCCCTTCCAGAAAGAACTTCTGGACAGGTGCGCTTTGGGTTTCACGATATAATTGAACGTGTGGCTGGATTCTTGCCAGCCTGAGCTATGGCTATACGACTGATTGCGCTGGACATTGATGGCACGCTGCTCGACAGCCGGTGGCAGCTTCCCGAAGCCAACCGCGCGGCCATAGCCGAAGCGACCCGCCGGGGCATCGAAGTGGCACTGGTCACCGGGCGCCGCTATGACTTTGCCATGACCGTGGCGCAGCAACTGGATTCCAGCTTGACCATGATCGTGAGCAACGGTGCTCTGATCCGGTCCAAAGACGGCCACACGCATCTCCGGCACCTTTTGCCCAAGGCCACCGCACACCAAGTCTTGCATCTAACCACGGAGTGGCGTGAGGGTGCGGCGGTGATCTTCGACCGTGTGCGCGAAAACCAGTTGATGCTGGAAACTCTGGACCCGGACGATTCCCTGCGTTACGCCTATTACTCGCGCAACTTGCAGTACATCGGTATGGCCCGGCCTCTGGAAAGTTGCCTGACCGAGGATCCCATCCAAGTGATGCTGAGCGGCAAGATTGCTCCGATGCAAGAAGCCGAAGCGCGCTTGCGGGCCGCGGCTTTCGCGGAAGACTTCCGGCTGGCGGTGACGGCCTACGCGCAAAAAGATTTCGCGATGATCGACGTGATTCCTCGAGGCTGCTCCAAAGGCTCGACCCTGGCGGAATGGGCCGCGCTGCGCGGCATCGGGCGCGAAGAAATCCTGGCCATTGGCGACAATCACAACGATCTCGAAATGCTTACCTTCGCCGGCATTCCCGTAGTGATGGGCAACAGCGTTGCCGAGCTGAAAACGTATGGCTGGCATGAAACCGGCACGAATGACGAAAACGGCGTGGCTCTGGCGATTGAAAAATTTGCGTTGCGGGAGGCCGCCTCTTGCGCCTGACCCGTATCTCACTCCTGCTCCTAATCCTCTTGCTGGTGACGCCGGCGCTGCGCGCGGAGTACGTCGTGCTTCGCAATGGGCTGCGTTTGAGAGTGACTGGCTATCAGCTTTTGGATGACAAGTATCACCTGCAAATGAAAGATGGTTTCGTGGAAGTCCCTGCTACTGACGTCGTCACCATCGAGCCGGAGGATACTTTTGCACCGGAGCCCTCAAAACCAGTAGTCGCGCCGCCGTATCGGGAACTTGTGGAGGCAGCCGCGGCGCGCCACGGCGTGGACGCCGACCTGATCACCAGCGTAATTGCGGTGGAATCCAACTTCGATCCTAAAGCCGTCTCTCGCAAAAACGCGCGCGGGCTGATGCAACTCTTGCCGGAAACCGCGGCCCGTTTTGGAGTGAAGAACATCGAGGATCCGCAAGAAAATATCGATGCCGGCACCCAGTATCTGCGCGAACTACTCCAGAAATACAACAACAATTTGGCGCTGACACTAGCGGCTTACAATGCTGGCCCGGAACGGGTTCAGCAGTACGGCAGCGTGCCGCCCTTCGCAGAGACAATTTCCTACGTGCGCCGCGTCAAGCGCGGCTACGAAAAAAGCAAAGCGGAATCTTCCAAGAAAAAAGAAGAGACCAAGACACCGGTGGCATCGCCAACCGGAAGCATTGCTCCGCCAGCAACGAAGACGCCCACAACGCCTGGGGCCGCAAACTCCCCCGCACCGTCTGGGACCTTGAACAATCAGCTTCAGTAGAAATTAGAATTGTTGTTGAGGATTTTGTTGTGGCTGTTGCGGATTCTGAGGCGGGTTTTGCGGCGAATTGCCGGGATTCTGCCCAGGCTGCTGGCCGATCGGCTGACCAATCGGCTGGCCGAAACCGGTTCCTGTCTGCATGCCAGGCTGTCCAGCAATCTGCCTGTCCTTCGTGGGATCCCAGATAAATTCGAATAACAAATATTTCTTGGCTTTCTCGTAAACGATAATCGAGGGCTTATTGATCTTGCTGCCCACCCCAATGATGTTTCCCCCGATAATCGTCGGGGTCTCTCCCAATCCCGCTCCCTGCCCATTCGAACTGGGCGTGCCCTGATCCGCGGAGACAGGAGTTCCCGTCGCGCCAACGGAATTCGTACCCGAATTCGCGCCACTCGCACTAGGCAATAATCCGCCCTGGCCTTGTTGACCAAATCCGCCCGGCTGTGCCGAGGAATTCGAACCGTTCAACGCACTCGCGGGAGTGCCAATTCCGACGGCGCCAGGCAGTTGCAAATTCTGCTGCGGAGGTTTCAGGCTGCCAATCAGCTGACCCCCTGGGCCAACATAAATCAGGCGCCATGCACCGTCCTCTTTGTTCATGGGATCTTTGTATTGCTGGCGCATGAAGCGCAGCGAACCTAGCTTTGGCTTGGTGAGATCGTCCATCGAAGTCGGGAAGCGGCCCATTTTGCGGTAGTAGAGTTTTACGCCGCGGGTGTATTGCTTGCCGCGCCAAATCATTTCTTTTTCTTTTTCGCGTTTACCTTCGGTGAGAATGTTTGGCGCGACTGCTGCTGTGGAAAGTACCAAAAGGGTGACGAGGAAAAGAACTACGAGCAAAGCGTAACCGCGCTCACCGCGCTTCCCTGCCGTTCGAATGCGGCGCGCGCTCATTGAGCGGACGGCCCTCCTCCCTGGTCTTCGAGCGGAACGGTGCCGCGGAGCCCCGCGGGGTCTTCGTATTCGAGATTGGCGTTGTTGATTTTGAGAATGCGGAAGCGATTCATTAAAAGTTCGCCCTCTTTGACAATGTAAACGTCCTCACTGTCGTTGAAGAAGGCTAGCCGGACCGTGCCGTTGGGCACGGTGCCGTAGCCGAAGAACTTCACCGGTAGGGGCGTCACCTTGGGGGGCGGGGGCGGAACTTCTATTGGCGGAACGTAGCCTTGGTCACCGGGTTTCAGAACGCGCGGTGGGGGTGGTACAAGAGGTGGAGGAAGTTCGCGGCTAAAAATGTTGCGGCCGCTGCTTTTGTATTCGGTTTTGCGGGCTTTTTCTACTGTACCTGTATGGATACTAAGGTTGTCAACCGCAAGTAGATGATTGTTCTGGACTACTTTTCCGGCATCGGCGGTTACGACGGGCTGCTTGTCGCTGTCGAAATAGAAATAAGCGACGACGACGAGAATCACCAGCAGCACGGCAAGGACAGCGAGTTGTTTCTTCTGCTTCACGCGGCAGTCCTGAAATAGGTCCTGACATGCAAGGAAACCTTAATAATATTTGAGGCCGCCTGATTGGTGTTTTCTGTGGCCAAGTTCAGAGAGTCCACGGAATAGAGATTTTCGGAGCGCTGCAATCCATTCAGAAAGCCTATGACATTCTTGTAGTTGCCGTTGACGGTGGCATCGATAGCGACTTCGGTCATGCCACGATTGGAGATTTCCGTTTGCTTAAAAGAAAGATCCTCGATCTGAATCCCGCTTTTCCTGGCGGTTTCGCCGAGTTCGGACCGGACCGCGGAATAACCAGCGCTGGCCGGAAAAAGAGAATGTTCGAAACGGTCACAATCTTTTTGGGTGGCAGGAACGTTGTCGCGAATTTCCTGGGCGCGCTTAATGTCGGCGCGCAGGAGGTCGCGACGCTTGGTCTCCACAGCGATCACTTTTTGAGGCTCGTGCGGGGCAGCGGCAAGCTGCCAACTGTAAACCGCGAGGACGACATCCGCGAAGACAAGAAGAACCACGGCACCAAGAATGAGCCTTTTCCGCCATGTAAAATCGCGACTCATCAAGTCCTCGAATAAAAAGTGGTCAGCTGGACGACTTTTTGATCGCCACTGGTGTTGCCAACGGAATAGGGTACGTGAATACTCTGAATTTGAAACTCGGTGAATTCTCTCGATTCTTCGAGGGCATGCTCAAATTTCAACTCGGCTTCGTCGCTTGCTGCTCCTACGGTCAATTTCAGCTCCACGTGCCCGCCGACCTGTTTAGGCTCGATGCTGATGACACGGACACCGCCAGGAAGGATGCGCTCCAGATCCATAAACATCAGCGTCCAGTTGAAGCTGCGAGCGTCGAGAATGTTATTGATGAAGGCGGCGCGGTCGTGCAATTCGGCAGTTTCTTTCTGGCTAAAAAAACGCGCCAGCTCCTGACGTTGGGCTTCGAGCTTGGCCATTTCTTGTTTCATACTTTCGGTACGCGCGCGCTGTTCGGCATTTATTTTCCGGGCCGTGTACACGTGCCAACCGAGCCCGAGAAATACAAGGCCGGCGACTACCGCGGTGACACCAGCACCCGCGAGAAACCGCCGGTGCGTTTCCAGCGGCTTGGTCGATAAGTTGAGCCGAACTTTCATTCTTTCCTACTCCATTTAGTAAGTTGCCCGGCCGCGCCCTCAGGCGCTAAAGCCCCTTATATTCATGAGCCTTCTGATGACGGAGCTAAAGCTCCGACCCCCAAAAACCGTTTGATGACTTCTAGCCACGCTGCAACATCCAGCCGACCAGACCTTCCAAATCACGATCCGCCAAAGGGCGCGCATCTTCTTTGATGCGCCCATTCGATACCGCAGAGTGCAACAACGAGCGAACTTCACAGCGGAATTCGTCCTCGAGCGTGCGAACAAATTCCGGGAGGCGCGAGCCAAATCCGGCGACGCGGACCGACTGGATAGGCTCCTGCCAGGTATCCTGATAATAGGCGGCGACCGGAAAAACCTCTTCCAGAAGCATTTTCGGCGTGAGGTAGGCGGCCTGTGCCGGGAGTTCGGTGCAACGATAGCCGCACAACACGCCGCGGCGCGCGATGGCGGTGGTCAGCGCGGAACCGGAGACGCGAGCGAGAAGAGTCGGTTTGTCATCGTCCAGCAAAGCGATGGCTGCGAGAGAGGAACTCATAACCACACCGGGGCGCAGGCCGATCCCTTCGACGAGCGATTCGTATTCACGGACAATGCGAAGGCGCGCGAGCGCAGTCACAACATCAATGCCTGCTTCGCGCGGAGCCTGGCGCATATAGGAAATGAGCGTTTCATCGGCTTCGAAGGGCACGCTCTTTTTGAGCTTCCACCGCAACATGGGCTCGGCTTCGGCGGACGAGCGCGGAAATTCCTCGAAGTGCTGGACGAAAACGCGGATCACTGTATCAGGAAGAATCAGGGCGACATCTTCATCATGGGAACGCAGGCGTTCGCAAACGTTGGCGACGGCGGTCTTGGCGGCTGCCACGTTCACAATGTTGGCTTCGACGGCAGAGGGAACGATCGCCCCCGGCGGCAAGGATTCCACAGCATAGGCATCCAGCGAATCGGTGCGACTCCAGCGCGCGGCCGCAACACGGTCCGGAGCGATTTCGATGGCCACGGCCGCATAGGGCATGGCATCGAGCCAGCGGGCGACGCGGCGCACCCATTGGAACTGGTAGATTCCCTGCCGAAATGCGGCGGTGCTAGTCAACGAAGGTCACCTTGTTGATTTCCTTCACGGTGGTAATGCCGGCGCGAATCTTGGCCAGGCCGCTCTCGCGCAAAGTGATCATGCCCTCTTCGCAAGCGACACGCTTAATCTCGGAAGTGGGCCGGCGATCGACGATCATTTCGCGGATGCGGTCGGTCAAATCGAGTAATTCGCAAATGGCGGTGCGGCCATGATGGCCGGTGCCGGAACACTCCAGGCAGCCTGCGCCCTCGGCAAACGTGACATTGGCCCACACGTCTGGATCGAGGCCGGCTTCTTTCAATTCCTGAGGCGAATAGCGCTTGGGCTTCTTGCAACTGGGGCAGATGACGCGAACAAGGCGCTGCGCCATGATGCAGTTAAGAGCGGAAACAAAGTTGTACGGCTCGACCCCCATGTTGATGAAGCGGCCGATGACGTCGGTCACGTTGTTGGCGTGAACGGTGGTAAAAACGAGGTGGCCGGTAAGCGCCGACTGGATGGCGATTTGAGCGGTTTCCTGGTCGCGGATTTCTCCGACCATGATCTTGTCCGGGTCGTGACGCAAGATAGAGCGCAAGCCACGAGCAAAGGTGAGGCCCTTCTTCTCATTGACCGGAATTTGGGTGATGCCGCGGAGCTGATACTCGACCGGATCTTCGATGGTGACGATCTTGTCTTCATCGGTCTTGATTTCGTTGATGGCGGCGTAAAGCGTGGTGGTTTTGCCGGAACCCGTGGGACCGGTGACCAAAACCATGCCATACGGCTCGCGAATGTAGCGCCGGAAACGCCGGGTCTCTTCGGCGGAGAAACCAACAACGTCGAGCGTCAAGCTCGAGAATTTTTCAGACAGTGTTTCCTTGTCGAGGACGCGGAGAACGGCATCTTCTCCGTGACTAGCCGGCATGATGGAGACGCGCAGATCGATGAAGCGGCCCTTGTATTTCACGCGGAAGCGGCCGTCCTGGGGAACGCGGCGCTCGGCAATGTCCAAGTCGCTGAGGACCTTGATGCGCGAGAGCACCGTGGAATGCCATTCCTTGGCGATGGGCTGCATGGCGTGCTGGAGCACACCGTCGATGCGGTACTTGACGGCGACTTCGGAGTCCCGCGCTTCGATGTGGATGTCACTGGCGCGGCGTTCGAGGGCGGTGAAGATAATGGTTTCGACGAGGCGGACGACCGGGCTGGCGGTGCTATCGCGAGTCAGGCGATCGCCTGATATGGTTTCGTCGCTTTCGTCTTCGTCCTTGGAAGTCTGAAGGGCGAACGCTTCGGTGGCCTGTTCGAGGACGCGTTGCGATTGTTCGGTGCGCTTGAGGAGATCACCGATCTGGCGGGCGGTGGCCACGCGAATCAGTAGTTTCTTGCCGAGAAGGAGAGGCAGCTCATCGCTCATCTGCACCTGGCCAGGGTCGGCGGCGGCGATGGCCAAGACATTGTTGTGCAGTTCGAGCGGAACGAAGTTGTAGCGGAACATCAGGTCCGCAGGGATGGTCCTGAAGAGCTCCGCATCGATGCGCTGCTCGCGAAGATCAATGAAAGCGAAACGGTATCTTTCGGCGAGTTTGCGCGCAAACTCTCGCTCGTTGTGTTCGTCGCCTTCGCCGGGCAGCCCGGGCGCTGGTGGAAGTTGTTCCGTCGTGGCCATGAGTCTTTACTGATTCGCTCCCGTCATGGAGAAAGAGAAAATGGGCAGATACAAGGAAATCAGGATGAACGCGACCAAAAGTCCCATAAAGATTAATAGAATGGGCTCGATAAGGGAAACGAGCGCGGTCAAACGTAAGTTGACTTCTTCTTCATAAAACTCCGCCACGCTGACGAGCATGGGAGAAAGAGCGCCGCTCGACTCTCCGACTTCGATCATGTCGAGAGCCAGCTCCGGCATAACGCCTTTGGAAGCCAGGGCGCCGTGTAGCGATTCTCCTTCGCGCACCATTTGCGTCGCCTGGCTAACGGTCGAGCGCAGCAATTTGCTAGTGATGGCATCGCTGGCAGTTTGTAGTCCGGCGACCAAGGGCGTGCCACCGGTCAAAAGCGTAGAAAGTGTACGGGAGAACTGTGCGACCTGAAATTTGAGGAGCGTGTCGCCAATCACGGGAAGCCGGAACTTAAAACGATCAAAAGCGGTTCCACCCTCTTCACTACGGGACCAAAGAAAAACGCCGGCGGCCGCGGCAGCCAAGAGCAACACACCTCCGAGAACCACAAAGCGGTAGTCCACCGTCAGGGCAATCAACAATTTCGTGGGCGCAGGCAGCTCGACATTCAAGTCGCGATAGAGCAGAGCAAACTTGGGAATCACTCCAGTAACCAGGTAGGTGACGATAATGACGGCCACGCTGATCAGCAGAACGGGATAGACAAGCGTAGCCAGGATTTTCTTGCGGACACCGGTGCTCACCCGCTGATAGGCGATGTAATAGTCCAGCACGCCTGATAAATTGCCGCTCTTCTCACCGGCAAGGATGGCCGTTGAATAGACTTTGGAGAACACGCCGGCTTCGGCGACAGCTTCCGAAAGTGACTTCCCTTCCCGGACACGGTCGCGAATTTGAGAAATGACCGGGCGAAGCTTAGGGGAGGAAGCGCGAGTAGCCAGGAGATCTAAAGACTTCAAGATCGGTAAGCCGGCTTTAATAAGTGTGTTGAACTGTTGATTGAGAATGAGGAATTCGGAACCGCCCACCTGGCGTCCGCTCTTCCTGCGAAACAGATCGGCGAGGCGCTGGCCGCTCGATTCCACCGAGTAGACATAGAGGCCCCGGTCCGCGAGTTTCTGGCGCGCTTCTTCCAGCGAACTCGCAGGTTCGACGTGCGAAAAAACACGCCCATCGGCATCCGCCACTCGGCAAAGGAACTGGCCCATACCCTCAGTTTACCTCAGATAGTTGATATGCGGGGAAGGGCCACGGGGTTGGCTGTTCATTAACAGAACGGGGCGCGACGTGCCCGGAATGCTAAGGGTTTACCCCAGTATCACCAGCGGGCAATTCCCCGTTCACGATGGCAACTCCTGGTGGGGCGAGAAAATGAAATAAAGAATCGGCGACGGGAGGATTGGCTTGCCAGTTGTCAAAGCGAAATTCGATGCCTACGCCGCCGGGATCCCGTACCGTGACGCCGACGAGTTCGCCCGTTTTTTTGACGATCTCGAGATACACGGATTGGACAGATTCGTGAGCAGGTACAGTGGAGTCCGAATTGTGAGTCGCCTCGGACGGGGCCGCGGCGCCGCGAAGCTCGCAGCGAAGCATCACGTTGCCGGGGGCCTCGACTTTTTCACGGGGAGCTGCCTGCACCTGGGCGCAGACGCGCGACACTTTCATTTCGCCAGCCAGCAAGGCCAGAGGCGTCCGCCAATCCGCGCTGGACTTCGCGGGAACACGTGTCGCGGTATGATCGGCGGGAACATAAAACCAGGCGTTCTTGCCGTCGACGAGGAAGACATTCTTCTCCGGGGCCTGGTATTCCCAGCGCATTTTGCCGGGACGGCGGAAATAGGCGGTGCCGGACTCCACACGAACAAGATGGCCGTTCTCGGTATAACGCTCTAGGAACGTAGCTTGCAGTGTACGTGCGGCGCGATAGCGTGACTCGAATAGATCAACGAAAGGCTTGACGTCGGGGCTGGCGCCAGCAATGGCGAGGCCGCCAAGGATAGAGCATGTGAGCGCGAGCCACGAGATGGGGGACAGCACGCGGCGGATCATTGCCCGATTCTAACAGGAAGCGCGGGCTATGCTTAGCATGGCCCGCGCGAAGGAAAAGGATTCAGTCGAATGTTTAACTGCGTTAAATAGCTGGGTCGGAGACCGTCGCGACGGTCGTGCTGTTCGCGCGGATTACGCCGGTCTGATCGGTGTAGAAATACCTGCGACCGCTGTGGCCGGGGTTCTGCGGATTTCCATTTACAGCAAAGGTCTGATAGTGAGTAGCCGCGTCAGGATTGGCAGGAGTGTAGGTAAAGGTGTAGCCACTCTTTGAACCGGCGGCGAGCACCGAATCGATCAAACAGGCGTTCGTCGAGGATACGGACCCCGCGCCGCACCCGCCAGAATCACCCAGACTGGTAAGCGTCGCAGAATAGCCAATGTTGTATTGAGTCGAGTAGACCACTTGGGCCGTAGTGATGTTCCTAGTCTCCTGGGCCGCGGACGATTCGTTAGCCGCCATGCGCGAAGCCATCAAGTTCGGAATGGCAATCGCGGCAATAATCAAAATGATGGCCACGACGATCAGCAGCTCGATCAGCGAGAACCCGGACTGTTTTGTTTTCTTCATGGAGTTCCCCAATAATTCCGTCGTCTCCGTAACAAGAACGCTACGATTTCATGAGGTAGAAGGAGCATGTTACGGGCCAATGTCAGGTGAAAGGGTTCCTGTAACCGACTGACTTTAATAGTGTTAAATTCAAGAATAGGTTCCAAAACGATACTCGGATTCCCGTTTCGACAAAAAACGTCATGCAACGACACTAAGCGGCAGCTGGGAAACTGACAGCCGAGATTATGCTGTACTCGCGCGCTCCTTCTGGAGAACTGCGAGCCAAAAAAAAGCACGGGACCGAAGTCCCGTGCTTTTCAAAACGGCTGCGGCCCGTATCAGGCCGCAGAAGGACTATTACAGTGCGTTGTCCGTGTTCGCGCAAGCCGTGCCGCCCGCGTTGTAGCGGATGACGCCGGATTGGTCGGAGCAGAACGCACGCTGACCGCTCTGGCCAACAACGCTCGGCAGAGCCGTCGAGAAGTACGTAACGGCCGGTGTGCCGCTGCCAGCCGTCGCGGTGAAGGCATAACCGCTCTTCACTGCTGTGGCCGCCAGGACGTTGTCAATCAAGCAAGCGCCAGTGGAGGTTGCACCAGTGGCCGTCGCGCAGGTTGCAGCCGTTCCGCCGAGGGCGGCGAGAGCAGCAAAACCCTGCGTAGGATACGTGGTGGAATAGGTCACTTCCGCAGTGTTGATGGTGCGGAGAGAACCAACAGCCGAAGCCTCGTTGGCGGCCATACGCGACCGGAGGAGGTTCGGAATTGCGATGGCCGCGATGATCAGAATGATCGCCACGACGATCAGCAACTCGATAAGAGAGAAACCCTTTTGCTTCTTCATGATGCTTAGATCTCCTTGAGGATTTTTGTTTTGGTGCCAGAGCACGCCATACCTATTCGCAAGCGGGAGACCAATGTAGGGGGAAAGTGACAATATGCTTTCTATTCTTGGATGTTGTTGATAAAAAGCGTGTTATAGTATTTCTGTTGCGACAGAAAAGTACTAAAGCTGCCCATAATTTGGCAATCCGGACCTTAAGTGACCCTTTTTGTCGGGTCCAAAATACATAAAGCGTCATCGGGACAGGGGGGAGAGTCATTTTAGAGGTTGTGCTTCTTGGCATAGTGGCGAAAGGAACGGTAGCTGATCTTGAGAAGCTCGGAAGCCCGGGTGCGCACCCCTTCTGCCTTGTCTAAGGCGAATTGGAGGTATCTACGCTCGGCTTCGGCAATAACCTTCTCAAAATCCACACCTTCGGCTGGAAGGCCCTCTGAGGGAGCCCCCATTGCTCCGGAAGACGCGGCACCGGAGTAGCCGGCGATCCTATCGGGGAGCACGCGAAGAGAGATTTCCCTGCCGGATTCGAGGGCTACGGCGCGTTCCATGGTGTTTTCGAGTTCGCGGACGTTGCCGGGCCAATCATAGGATTCCAAGCGGGTCATGGCTTCCGGGGAAATGGCCTCGATGGGCTTCTCCATGGTCTTGCGGAAGCCTTCGAGGAAGTGGCGAGCGAGAAGAGGAATGTCCTCGCGGCGTTCACGCAGGGCCGGCACCTGGATGGGAATGACGCTCAGACGATAATAGAGGTCCTCGCGGAAGCGGCCTTCGGCGATTTCCTTCTCGAAGTCTTTGTTCGTGGCAGCGATGATGCGCACATCGACGTCGGATTCCTCGGTGCTGCCGATGGGGCGAACTTTGCCTTCCTGAAGGACGCGGTAGAGCTTTACCTGCATGGTTAGGCTCATGTTGCCAATTTCGTCCAGAAAGAGGGTGCCGCCGTGAGCAGCCTGGAAGAGGCCCTGGCGGTTCTCGTTGGCGCCGGTGAAGGCGCCCTTCATGTAGCCAAAGAGTTCGGACTCGAGGAGAGTTTCAGGGAACGCGCCGCAGTTGATGGTGATAAAAGGAGCCTGAGCGCGGGCACTATTTTCATGAATGGCGCGGGCCACCAGTTCTTTGCCGGTGCCGCTCTCACCTGTAATCAAAACACGGCTGGTTTGAGGGGCAACGGTTTGGATCATATCGAAGATGGCACGCATCTTCGGGCTTTGGCCGATGATATTGTCGAGTCCGGTGAGGCGGCGAATTTCTCGTCGAAGGTACCCAGCTTCCTTTTTCCACTTTAGGCTTTCGGACACTTCGTGAACGGCGCGGCGTAGCTGATCGACGAGTTCATGGTCCTTGATGACGTAGCGGTCGGCGCCGGAGTTGATGGCGGCAATGGCGGTTTCAATTGTGGGTACACCCGTGATTAAAAGAAAAAAGGAGTCCGGCGCGATTTCCTTGGTGAATTTTAGGAGATCGACGCCGCCTGCCCCGGGCATACGGATGTCCGAGATAATGATGTCAAAGATCTGGGATTCGAGCTTGCGCTTGGCAGCGTCCACATTGTGCGCGATTTCAACGCGGTGACCTTCCTTGCGAAAGGTGATTTCCAGCAGTTCGCAGATGGATTTCTCGTCGTCGACGACGAGAATGTGCGGCATCTCGCGTCCCATTTCCTTGATTGCGGCCTTTGTGCCTTGCATAGCGCCTCACGCAACTCGCGGCAGTTCGACGATGAACTCTGCACCGCGGTCTTTCTCGGATATCACGCTGATCTTTCCACTGTGGGCTTGGACAATTTGATAGACGATCGAGAGCCCAAGCCCGGTGCCGCCCTCGAAACCGGACTGCAGAGGCTCAAAAATCTTGGCGCGCTGTTTGGGGTCGAGACCGATACCCGTGTCTTGAAAACCGATGCGCAGCCAGAAGGGGCGTTGTTCCAGCTTGACGGTCAGGGTGCCACCATTGGGCATGGCGCGGAGGGCGTTGTCGCAGAGATTCCAAAATACCTGCTTAATTTTGTTGGCGTCCACGCGCGCGCGTAATTCGTGTCCGTTGAAGGAGCGGACAATCTGGTATTTGGAACCGACGTCAGGTTTCTTCTCCATCAGCATCAACGTTTCATCCAGCAGACCGCGGACATCGGCCTGCTGAAACTCGTACGTCTTCTCGCGCGAGTAGTTCAGAAAGTCCGTGATGATATTGTTGAGGCGCTCGGATTCCCTGCTGACAATGTTGACGAGATGCTTCTCGTCGTCTTCGAGCGGCACAAGGCGTGCCAACTCCTTCACGGCACCGGCCATGGCCGTCAAGGGCTGGCGGATTTCGTGAGCGATGGCGGCGGAGAGACGACCCAAGGCAGCCATCCGCTCTTTGGTGGCAACTTCCTGCTCCAGGCGTCGAAGATCGGTAAGGTCCTGGAAATTAAAAACGTAGCCGTCGCGTTCGGAGTCGCGCGAGCGCAAGGGCGAAATACTGATGCCCAGGTACCGGACCTCTCCGGCGGGTGTCCGGAAGTCAATCTCCTTGCGGAGCGAAAGGCGCGCACTATTCTCGTAATGGCCGGGAAGCCAGAAATCGTCGTTCAGTTCTTGCAGTTTTTTGCCGCGGAGCTCCGCAAAGCGATGTCCGAGGATTTCCTCGCCGGTGCGATTCAGAAGCAGGATGCGCCCGGTAAGGTCCGTGGTGATTAAGCCGCCGCGCATCGAATGAATTATGTCTTCGGTGAAGTCCTGAAGGCTGAGGAGTTCTTCGCGCTTTTCTTCAAGCTCCACACCCTTTTTTCGGAGAGACTGCGCCAAGTAGCTGGCCAGATAGACCACGGCGAGAAAGCCAAGGAGATTCATGACCAGCCAAGTACGAAGAGTTTCCGTCGTCGGCAGGGCGGAAAACGTGCGTGGAATCTTCTCCGTGTAGGCCAGCACAGTCATGCCTACAAGAAGGAGAAAGCAGGCAGCTGCGGTTAGAAAGGCGACTCGCCGCGAAAACAGGATGCTAGCGACAATAATCACCAGCAGATAGAGTGAAATGAAATAGCTCTCCTGCAGGCCGGTAGCATAGACCAGAAGAGAAACCATCAGCACGTCGCCGGTGACTTGAAGGCCACCATGCCAGCGCGCGTTCGGCAGCCAGCGCAAAAGGATGAGATGAAGGATTCCGAGAGTAATCCAGAAGATGATCAGCGGCAGGAAAAAACGGTTGGTGCTGAAGCCCGGAATATATTGAGGCCAGACAACGCCGATCGTCAGGATGAGCGTGATCGTCAGCAGACGAACTCGCGTCAACCAGTCCAGCCATTCCCTTGTGGCAAAGCTTTTATCCATCGCACGCCCATGCCGTTAAACCCGGCATCCAGGCATCCCCAAAGTCCAGGCAGGAACAGCGAAAGAAGGAGGTCTCCCTCCTTTTTTCGTAAAATGGACAATGCCGAGCGGACGGCAGCCCGATTAGTGCATCGAGCTCAGCTTGCCGATGAGCGAGAACAGCGGCAAGTACATGGAAATGACCACGCCGCCGACGATCACGCCGAGAAAGACGATCATGATGGGCTCAAGGGCGGTCAGCAAGTCTTTCACCGCCGCGTCGACTTCTTCTTCATAGAAATCGGCGATCTTCTGGAGCATGGCGTCCATCGCACCGGTCTGTTCGCCGACGGCGATCATCTGGGTAACCATGCCCGGAAACACTTCGGATTCCTTCAAAGGTTCGGTAAGGGACTTGCCCTCTTCGAGTGATTTGCGGACTTGCTGCAGGGCCTTCTCTACAACCGCGTTACCGGCAGTCTTCGCGGTAATGTCCAATCCTTCGAGAATGGGCACGCCGCTGGAGATCAAGGTTCCGAGCGTTCGCGTGAATCGCGCCACGGCGATCTTTCTCATCAAGATGCCCAAAACCGGAAGCTTCAAGACGATAGAATCGAGCACAAAGCGCCCTTGCGGAGTGCCATACCAGACTTTTAGTCCGAAGATGCCAGCGCCAAGGGCGACCAGGATAAGTAAACCAAAAATGCTGCCGACGAAATTGCTGAGGGCAATAACGATTTTTGTGGGAAGCGGCAGGTCCACGCCCAAGCCCGCGAACAAGGTGGCGAAAATCGGGACGACTTTCCAGAGCAGCAAGGTGATAACGCCGCCCGCGACGGTCAAAACGCCGACCGGGTAAACGAGGGCCGATTTCACGGCTCGCTGCAGTTTGACGTTCTTTTCGATGTAGGTCGAGAGGCGCTGGAGAATAGTGTCCAAAATACCGCCCGTCTCGCCTGCTTCGACCATGTTGACGTACAAAGGATCAAAGACCTTCGGTGAGCCGCGCATAGCGGCGGAGAGCGTGGCGCCTCCTTCGACTTGGCCGCGCGTGTTGGTCAGGACCTTCTGGAAGAATTTGTTCTCCTGCTGGCTCGCGAGAATCTCGAGACACTGCACCAGCGGAAGACCAGCATCGATCATGACCGAGAACTGTCGCGTGAAGATGGCGAGTTCCTTGGACTTCACGCCGCCGCCGAATTGGGGCATGTTGAATTCTTTGCCCTTCTCGGTCATCTTCGTGGCAGTAATCTGCTGACGCTTCAGCAGGCTCGCCAGTTCGGTCTTGTTCGAGGCGGTCATCACCCCGCTGACGCTGCCGCCGGTGCGGCTGGTTCCTTGATATTTATAATCCGGCATTGCTACCTCCTAAGTTCCATCAATTCCTTGGGCCTATGACCGTACAACTAAACTCGCTTCGCCTAGCGCTTGCTAGGCACCGGTGGAGCCTTGGTTCCGCTTCCGGGCGTCGAGACGCCGCGGTTAATCATGTCTTGCAATTCATCGGCATTCGATGAACGTGAAAGAGCCATGTCCAGCGTGATCATCTTTTGGAAGTAGGCGTTCGCCAGACCCTGGTTAAAAGTCTGCATACCCGTTTGGCCTGTACCGGTCTGCATCGCGGAATAGATCTGGTGAATCTTGTCCTCGCGGACCAGGTTGCGGATCGCGGGGGTGGGCACGAGCACTTCCATAATCATGGCGCGGCCCCGACCATCGGCACGTGGAAGTAGCGCCTGGCAAAGGATGCCTTCCAGCACCATGGAGAGCTGCGCTCGAATCTGCGGCTGCTGGTGCGAAGGAAAGACGTCAATAATACGGTTGATGGTGGAAGCCGCAGAATTGGTGTGCAGAGTCGCAAAGGTCAAGTGGCCGGTTTCCGCGATACGGAGGGCGGACTCAATCGTTTCGAGGTCGCGCATTTCGCCGATGAGAACGACGTCGGGGTCTTCACGAAGGGCGGCGCGAAGCGAATTCGCGAAAGAATGAGTGTCCGCGTGAACTTCGCGCTGGTTCACCAGGCACTTTTTGTGATTGTGAAGAAACTCGATGGGGTCCTCGATGGTGATCATGTGCTCTTCACGTTCACTGTTGATCTTATCGAGCATGGCAGCGAGCGTGGTGGACTTGCCGGAACCCGTTGGACCGGTCACGAGGACGAGTCCGCGGGGCTTGTCGCACAATCCCTTCACAACCAGGGGCAATCCGAGAGCGTCGAACCCTTTGATTTCCCACGGAATGGTACGGAAGACGGCGCCAACGGCTCCACGCTGATTGAAAACATTGCCGCGGAAGCGCGCCAGGTTTTTCAGACCGAAAGAGAAGTCCAGCTCCAGGTTTTCTTCAAAGCGGTGCTTTTGTGCATCGGTCAAAACGCTATACGCAAGGGATTTGGTGTCCGCCGCTGTCAAAGGCGGCATATCGAGGGGCCGGAGGCGGCCGTGCACGCGGACTCGCGGGGCACTGTTGGTGGTGATGTGGAGGTCGCTGCCCCCCATCTCGATCATCTTCTTCAGTAGTTCACTCAGCGTGATTCCAGCCATTGCTCACCCTCAATTCTATAAGACCGTTTCGCGCAGGACTTCTTCCATGGTGGTCTGCCCTAGCGCCACTTTGATCAATCCGCTGCGGCGGAGCGTGATCATGCCCTGCTCAATCGCTTTCTTCTTTAATTCCAAGGCCGAAGCGCCGACAAGAATCAATTCGCGCAACTCGTCATTGATTTCCATAACCTCGTAGAGACCGGTGCGGCCTTTATAGCCGCGTTTGTTGCAAGTCGTGCAGCCCTTGCCGTGATAAATCTTGGTGGTCTTGGATTCTTCGGCAGTGTAGCCGGCATCGATCAAAGCTTGCTGTGGGACTTCCAGCTCTTCCTTGCAGTTGCTGCAGACTCGCCGGACGAGACGCTGCGCGCAAATCAAGTTTACCGAAGTAGCCACGAGAAAGGGTTCGATACCCATGTTCATCAAACGGCTGATGGTCGACGGCGCATCGTTGGTGTGGAGCGTGGACAGCACCAAGTGGCCCGTAAGCGCGGCCTTGACGCCAATTTCCGCCGTTTCAAAGTCGCGAATCTCGCCCACCAGAATAATGTTGGGGTCCTGCCGCAAGAAGGCGCGGAGCGCAGCGGCGAAGTTCAGGCCGATCTGCTCCTTCATCTGCACCTGGTTGATGCCCGCCAACTGAAACTCGACGGGGTCTTCCGCGGTCATGATGTTGGTGTCGACAGTGTTCAGGGTTGCGACCGAGGAATACAGCGTGTTCGTCTTGCCCGAACCCGTGGGACCAGTTACCAGCACCATGCCGTAGGGCTTTAAGATGTTGCGTTCAAATTTTTTCAGAGACTCGGGCTCGAAGCCGAGCTTGGTCATGTCTAGCCGGAGGTTTTCTTTATCCAGCAACCGCATGACGACTTTTTCGCCGTAGAGGGTGGGAACGGTTGAAACGCGGAAGTCCAATTCCTTTTTCTTGCCGTCGGCCTTGTACTTAATCATGATGCGGCCGTCTTGAGGCAAGCGCTTTTCCGCGATGTCCAACTTGGCCATGATCTTCAAACGGCTGGTGATGGCATCCTTCAAGCGCAAGGGCGGGGTCATAACGGTGGCAAGTTGCCCGTCAATGCGGAACCGCACACGCATTTCGAGTTCGTACGGCTCTATGTGAATGTCGCTCGCACCGCGCTTGACGGAGTCCGTCAAAATCAAGTTGACGAGCTTGATGATGGGAGCTTCTTCGGCGGCCTTCTCCAGAGTCGCCGTGTCCAACTCGGACTCTTCAGCCGCCAACTCCAGCTCGTTGTCTTCGTCAACGAGGTCCTTCATCAAGTTGCTGATTTCTTCCTGGTTGGTGGAGCTCCCGCCATAAAAGCGCGTGATGGCGTCGCCGATGGCCGATTCCGAGGCGACGACAGGCTCAACGTTGAAACCGGTCATGAACTTGATATCGTCCATCGCGAAGACGTTGGTCGGATCCGTCATGGCGATGGTAAGCACGGAACCTACGCGCGACAGAGGGATAACCTGGTACCGCGAAGCCGTGTCTTGCGGAATCAACTTGATGACGTTGGGGTCAATTTCGTAATACTTCAGGTTGATGGAGGGAACGCCGTACTGACGGGATAGCACGCCGGTGATGTCGTCATCAGTGATGAAGCCCATTTTGGTCAGGCAGCTTCCCAGCTTGCCTCCATTGGCGCGCTGAAACTCCAGCGCTTTTTGGAGCTGGTCCTGCGTGATCAAGCTTTCTTTAACTAATATTTCGCCCAAACGGACGGACATCCGCAGTACTCCCAACGGGTTTGCACCCAGCGCTCACCTTAACAAATGCTGGAGGGGAAGGTAGGCAGAATTTCGCGCGTAGTTCTGAAATGGCTAATACCTGCCCAAAGGGGCAGGTCTTTAGGAAAGAGGACAGGTAGAAATCTTGACTTGCCGGATTGCGCTGGCTATCGTGCCAAAGAGATGGGTAAGCGAACAAGGCAGACGGATTCTGCCTATCATCGAACGCCGCTGACGAAAAATGTCCACGGTAGATCTGACGCATACCGCTTACCAGCCCGACATGAGACGCAGCCGGGCTTTCCAATGATAGCGAAATCATGAGTCGGACGGACAACAAACAGAGATGGGGCCTGGCGATCGGCGGAATTCTGCTTTCCCTGCTTTTGGCGGCCGTCTTTACGTTCGGATCCCTCAACGTTCCCATCGAGCCGAAGAGTTGGCGCGCGGTTCTAGTGCTTTACGCCGTCTCCAGCTTGATCACTGCAGCCTTTTTAGTGTTTGGTCTCATTCTCGCAAGGACAACTCTTCGGCTGTGGGCGGAACGCAGCCGGGAACAACTCGGCACACGCTTTAAGACCAAGATGGTCGTCGGGGCGATGGCCATTTCCCTTCTGCCCATCGTGTTCATGTTCATCGTGAGCTACTCGCTTATCAATCGGAGCTTGCTGTTGTGGTTTCCGAAGCCGCTGGAAGTCGCCTCTGACGAGACGCAGAAACTGTTGAATGACCTGGGGCGCGCGCAGTTGCCGCGGCTTCGGTGGATAGCCTTGCAGGCTCAGGCAGAGACGAATCGTTCTGCCACTGACGTCTTGCAGTATGTCTTCGCCAAAGGCGCGGATGCCCTGTGGTTTCTGGATCGCGACGGCAGAGTGGTGCGGGGCGGTATTGTCTGCGACAACCAGTCGGAGGACCGCAGTGGGACGATTTGTGTGCAGGATTTGTCCGGGCAGTATTTGCGAGCGTTGCCAAGCGGAGTGGAGGTCTGGGCCGTTGGCGGCAGAAGTTATTTCGCGGCTCGCGTTCCGACGTCGCCGCAAGATCAGGCAGGTGGGTTCATCGTTGCTGCCTATCGCACGAGTCCCAATGTGCTGGACCGGCTGACGGCCATTCAGGCTCAGACGCGCGAGTATTATCAGGAAAAGCAGGATCTGCGCGCGCTAAAGCGGCAGATGCTCTTGATTCTGCTTTTTTTCACGGTACTACTGCTTTCCGCGGTGATGTGGGTGGCGTTGTTTCTCGCAAAGCAGGTGACGATTCCCATTCAGGCACTCGCGGAAGGGACCCGCGAGGTTTCCTCCGGCAACTTTGATTACCAGGTTCCGGAGCAAGCTCAGGATGAGTTGGGAATCCTGGTGCGGTCGTTCAACACGATGACTACGCAATTGCGCGACAGCCGCTCGCAAATCGACCAGTTCACCAGGAACCTACAACAGGCGGTGCAGGAACTCGAACGCCGGCGCCAGTTGATGGAAACCGTGCTTGAGAATATTCCGACGGGGGTCATTTCGCTGGACGCGCATGGAACGATTCTTCGCGTGAACAGCGCCGTTTCGCGGATGTTCGGAATTGCCGGCTCGGACTCGCATTCGCTCGAAGAGCTCGTCGGCGCAGATGCGGCACGTATTGTGAATTACCTGATGCGCAGATCCTTGCGGATGGGAGTGGTTTCGCGGGAGATCGAGACCGTGGCGGGCGGACGTGTACTGCATCTGGCCGTTACCGTGAGTTCGCTGGGACCGCGCCGCGCGAATACTGGCTACGTGTTGGTGCTCGATGATTTGACGGAAGTACTGCGCGCGCAGAAATCGGCGGCTTGGCAGGAAGTGGCGCGGCGCATCGCGCACGAGATCAAGAATCCGCTGACTCCGATTCAGCTTTCTGCGCAGAGGCTGTTACGGTTTCTTGAACGAAGCGACGCTTCTCAATCGGTAGCCGCGCGTCACGCGGAACTGGCCAAGCTGGTGCAGGAATGTTCACGCTTGATTGAGCGCGAAGTTTCTACTCTCGCCGATTTGGTCAACGAATTCTCGCAATTTGTGCGCTTCCCTGCCGCCAAACTAGTGCCCACCGACCCCAATACGATTGTTCATCAAGCTATCGAGGTTTTCTCCGGGCGGCTGGATGGCATCACGCTCAGGACGACGCTGGGCGAGAATTTGCCGCAAGTGCGCGCCGATGGAGGGCTACTTCGCAGCGTTATCGTGAATCTCATCGATAATGCCGCGGAAGCGCTGGAGAATGCGAAGGCCGGGGAAATTCTCGTTTCCACCGTTGCCCATTCGGATGCGGAGACGGTGGTGATCTGTGTGTCGGACACAGGCACGGGGATTTCTCCCGAGGACAAGGACAAGCTATTCCTGCCTCACTTCTCCACTAAAGATCGCGGCACGGGCCTGGGCCTGGCGATCGCCGCTCGCATCGTGGCAGAGCATGGCGGGAGCATTCACGTCGAGGACAATCTTCCTGTAGGATCGCGTTTCCTTGTGGAACTTCCTGCCGTGGAATTGGCGCCCGCCGCCGTTGCCGACCACAATGGATCGGACGCCACTCGATGACCGCTGGGCCGCATCTCCTCGTCGTGGACGACGAGGCTGGCATTCGTGAATCTTTGTCTTCAATCCTCGAGGACGAGGGCTATCACGTGGAGGCCGTAGGGTCTGCAGAAGAGGCGCTGAACCGCGCAACTACCGGCGATTTCGAAGTTGTTCTTCTGGACGTCTGGCTTCCCGGTATGGACGGCCTCGAAGCTCTGAGCCGCCTGCAAGCGTCCCCTCGGCCACCTGCAGTGATCATGATTTCAGGCCACGGCACGATTGAGACGGCCGTGCGCGCCACAAAACTGGGCGCCTTTGATTTTATCGAGAAACCTCTCTCGCTCGAAAAAATCATCGTCCTGGTTCGCAATGCCATTCAGCAGCGGCGACTTCAGGATGAGAACCAGTTGCTGCGAAGTGAGCTGGGCTACCGCTACCAGGTGATTGGTGACAGTGTTCCCATGAAAGCGCTGCGCCAGCAGATTGGCGTCACAGCGCCGACGAATGGCCGCGTCCTCATCTACGGTGAGAGCGGGACAGGCAAGGAACTTGTGGCGCACGCGCTGCATGCGGCCAGTCTTCGCACCAAGGGCCCCTTCATCGAAGTCAATTGCGCAGCGATTCCGGAGGAGTTGATCGAGTCCGAGCTCTTCGGGCACATCAAGGGCAGTTTTACGGGCGCGACGGAAGACAAAATCGGTAAGTTTCAGAAGGCGGATGGCGGGACGCTCTTTCTCGATGAGATCGGCGACATGAGCCTCCGCACGCAGTCAAAAGTGTTGCGGGTCCTCGAGGAACAGCGCTTCGAACGCGTGGGCTCGAACGAAACCATGAGCGTAGACGTCCGTGTGATCGCCGCTACAAATAAGCATCTCGAACAGGAAATCGCGCGCGGGGCATTTCGCCAGGATCTTTTCTATCGGCTTAACGTGATTCCTTTTTACGTGCCGGCCTTGCGCGATCGCAAGGAGGACATTCCCACCCTGGCAAAATATTTCCTTGCGGAATTCAGCTCCGCCTACTCGAAAAAGACGCGCGAGCTTAGTGATTCCGCCATGGAAATCCTCATTCGCTATCCATGGCCGGGCAACGTCCGCGAACTGCGCAACCTCGTCGAGCGCCTGGTGATTGTGTGCCCGCAGGCGCGCATCGAACCGCATCACCTACCGCCCGAACTTTTTCGCGGGGCAGCGGAAAGTCCGCACCACCCTTACTCCACGCTGCACGAGGCACGCAGCGCCTACGAGCGGGAATTCATCTTAAGGAAATTGCAGGAACACAGTTGGAATATGACTCAAACGGCTACGGCACTGGGCCTGGAGCGCAGCCACCTCTATCGCAAAATGAAGTCGCTCGGAATTGCCGCCCCGGACTAGCCCCCGTGTAAGCGGGAACCCAGCCGACGTCCCTGTCATCTTTCTCTTTTTCCCGCACGCCCTTCAATTCGTGTAAAATCCGCAAAACCTGAGTCATTCATTTCGCAACACTGACTGGAACAGCGGATCTTGCGCGGACATTCTCGGTCCACCGCCGCTCCATTCATAGAAATTCTGACTGCACCACACAGGTCATTTTGGGCTTCAACAAAATTACGCAAGAATTGCGAGGAACTTCCTTGAAGAAACATATTTTGCTTTCCAGCGTCTTGCTGACCGTCTTTGCTCTTGGCTCGCCGTCGCAAACCACCACAGTGCAAACCGGGCAGGCGCAAAAACGTCAGGAGCAGTCGCGGACCTTCTTTCCGCACAACTGGGTGCGTGGCTATACCGACTTCTCTGTGGCACCTTCACACAATGAACCCGACCTCGGCCGTTGCGCCTTCCCTCAGCCGGCCAGCGCTGGCGGGACAGCCTCCTTGTGCACCGCCTACGGGCGCTATCTGTGGAGCGGGTACGTCGAATTACAGCCGTTCGGCCGCACACTGGCACGCCATTTCTTTGTTTTCTTTGAGCCGAAGTTCACTTTTGGACGGAATATTCCGCAACTCACTTACACTGCTTCGATGTTGCCGATTTCCTTCGAGCGTTCGGTGGGAGCCGGATTTCAGTTGCCGAAACATTTTGAGCTGCGCATCACACAGCACCAGGTGGATTGGCTCGGGCGCTACAGCAAATCTCTGGGACCGGCAGACCTCCACACCAACGGGCCTTACGGATTGTATGCCACGGTAGGCGTGCGATGGTCCTTCGGCGGGTACGGAAGTCAGTCCCCTTCTTCGGAATACTAAATGCCTAACGGCGGCCGGCACGCTTCCTACTCCTTTTCGTCCAGCTCTTCGGCGAGCCCTTCGAGTTGATAGCGCCAGTCCAGTTCGCGTACCTTCTGAGGATTTTCGCGCCAGTCCGGGGCGACTTTCACAAAGAGTCCGAGGTAAATCTTGCTGCCGAGGATGGATTCAAGCTCTTTGCGGGCTTGCGTCCCGATTTTCTTCAGCATTTCGCCCTTGTGGCCAATTAGTATTTTCTTTTGTGAATCGCGCTCCACGTTCATGACCGCTTCGATGCGCAGCAACCGGGGCTTCTCTTCATATTTTTCCACTACCACGGCCAGTGCATATGGCACTTCGTGGTACATGAGCTGAATGGCTTTCTCCCGGATGATTTCGGCGGCCAGAAACCTTTCGGGCTGGTCCGTTACCTGATCTTCCGGAAAGTAAGGCTCACCTTCGGGCAAATGCTTCAGGATTTCATCGAGCAGTTCATCGCAGCCATCCCCTTTGAGAGCGGAAATCGGCACGATGGCGCTGAATTCAAATGATTTGGCAAACGATTCGATCAGCGGAAGCAGCTTGGGTTTCGGCAGGCGATCGACTTTGTTCAGAGCAAGAATCGTTTTACCGCGAAAACGTCCGGCCTTCTCCAGCAATAGATCATCCGCGTGCGTTTGCGCGCTGCTGGCGTCGACCATCAACAGCAGCACGTCGATGCCTTCCAGCGCCGACGCCACTTCCTGCATCATCTGGCGTCCCAGCGCGGAATCGGCTTCATGTAATCCCGGTGTATCGATGAAAACGATCTGCCCCTGCGCTTTCGTCACAATTCCCTGGATTCGGTTGCGCGTCGTTTGCGGTTTGCAGGTGACGATAGCAATCTTCTGCCCGACCAGCCGGTTCACCAGCGTGGATTTCCCCGCATTGGGCCGGCCGACGATGGCCACAAATCCGGAGCGAAATTCTCTTTTCTTTGGTTTCTCTTCTTTTGCCACGGAGGACTCTTCTCTGTCGGTTGTTCGCGACTTCGGCCTTTTTAGCGCTTCGTGGGAACGGCCTTCATCTGCATGCGAATTCGCACGCGCAATACTTTTCTTTGGTTTGCTTCCAGCACTTCAAAGCGATGCTCCGCCAGGTCAATCTTGTCCCCGGGCGACGGCACTTTGCCGGATGCGTGGCTCAGCAACCCCGCGAGCGTAGTTACCGTTTCATCCGTTTTGTCGCCGAACTTTACGCCCAGCAAATCCTCCACATCGCCAATCGGCATGCTGCCGCGCATGACCAGGCCGCCATCCGGTTCGCGTACCACATCCGGCATCGGAGGCTTCCCATCGTTGCCGCTTGCGCCGACGATCTCTTCCACCAGGTCTTCCACCGTTGCGATACCAGCGACTGTTCCATGCTCATCGATTATGACTGCCAGCGGTTGTCCCTTTTGGCGCATTTCGCGCAGCAATTCGGAACCAACTTTGGTCTCCGGAATGAAAAGTACCGGCTTGACCAACTCGCGCACTTTGCGCTTCAACAAATCCTGGTCGGCAATCTGCAAAAGATCCTGCGAATAAGCCACTCCGAAAATATCGTCGAGCGATTTTTCGTATACAGGGATTTTGTTCAATTTCGTGTCGACCACTTTGGCGTGCAGCTCTTCGAGAGTAGCGTCCGCGGGCAGCGCAACGATGTCGGGCCGCGGAGTCATCACTTCGCGAACGCGTTTGTCGCTAAATTCCACGACTTGCTCGATCAGGTCGGCTTGCTCCGGCTCGATGATGCCCTCTTCCTCCGCGGCTTCCACCAGCGCTTCAATTCCCTCTTCCGTTCGCTGCTCTTCCGTTTTTTCGGCCTCATGCTCGGAAATTCGCGCCAGCGATTCCGCGCCCTCGAGGAAGACGCGCACCGGCCACACAAACCACATCGCACTGCGAATCAAAGGCAGCAAGGGACGCAGCCATCGTCCGGTCGTGCGGTAGAGCAACATGTCAGGAATGAAATGCATCGCGAAGACTACTTCGAGCACCACGAAAACGGTGATCTCCACGAAGGATTCCCATGTGCCGCGCACGAAATACACTACGCCGCGCGTCGTTTCCAGCACCAGGAACGCCAGCCAAAAGTGCCCAAGAATGCGAAACGTGCGGCCGCCGCTCTGCCGCTTGATTTTCAGCTTTGGTTCAATTTCCGCTTCGAAGATTTCCAGATGTTCGTGGACGCGGCCGGTGGTCATGCGCCCCATCTCGCGGTAGATCAGGGTCAGGTAGGAAAAAATGGGCAGGGTCAGTCCTACGAGGACAACACTCAACGCGTAGAGCCAACTCAGGTCCATCAAGCCAGTCCGAGCCGTTTTCGCAGCTTGCCTTCAACCCGGTCCATTTCGCCGCGATCGGTTTCGTGGTCGTAGCCCAGCAGATGCAATACACCGTGAAGAATCAGCACGCGCAGCTCGCTCGACAGTTTGCGTCCATTTTTCTTCGCGTAACGCCGCGCCGTGGCCGGAGAAATCGCAATGTCGCCCAGGTCAACGCCCGCCTTTACCGGCTTCGAACTGCGGCGAAGGAGGATAGGCCGCCGTCGCGTTGCCGCCGGAAAAGACAGCACGTCCGTCGGTCCTTTTTTCTTGCGAAACGTTTCGTTCAACCGGGCGATCTCCGCGTCGCTGACCAAACAAACGGTGACGCCTGCTCCCTGGATACCCACTTCCTCTTGCGCGCGGCGCAAAAACGATTCGAGTGGACGCCGCGCCAGGCGAACCGCTCGCTGGCGATTCAGGATCATCCTTGCTTTGTTTCTTTGTCTTGTTCTTTTCCGGATTCTCTCGCGGAAGTTCCCGCTTTGCCGTTGCCGGTATTTCCACCACGCTGCGGGTGGCTAACATCATACTCTTCATAGGCGCGGATAATCTGCTGCACCAGGTTGTGGCGCACCACATCCTTCTCGCCAAACTGCACCACACCGATTCCTTCGATTTTGCCGCAAACCTCCAGCGCTTCGATCAAGCCGGATTTTTTTCCTTGCGGCAGGTCGATCTGCGTTATGTCGCCGGTAATCACCGCCTTGGAGTTGAAGCCCAACCGCGTCAGGAACATTTTCATTTGCTCGCTGGTAGTGTTCTGCGCTTCGTCGAGAATCACGAACGAATCGTTCAAGGTGCGGCCGCGCATGAACGCTAGCGGCGCCACTTCGATGATGCCTTTTTCCAGGAACCGTTCTAGTTTGTCCGCGTCCAGCATGTCATACAGCGCGTCGTACAGCGGGCGCATGTACGGATCGATTTTCTGTTGCAACGTGCCAGGCAAAAATCCCAGCCGCTCGCCGGCTTCCACCGCGGGCCGCGCCAGGATGATGCGGTTGACCTGCTTGGTCAGCAGCGCGCTCACCGCCATCGCCACGGCGATGTACGTTTTTCCCGTTCCGCCGGGGCCGATACCGAACATCATGTCGTGCTTCTCGATGTCTTCCATGTACCGCTTTTGGCTAGCGTTTTTCGGCGTGACCTGTTTCTTGCCGAACGAGCGCACGCGGCCGTGCTCAAACATCCCGCGCGGCGATTCGTGGGGCTCCTCGGTTGCAACGCGCAGGAGCGACTTCACTTCCGCCGCGGACAGCGCTTTGCCGTGGCGCGTCAGGTGGTTGTACTCTTCGACGATTTTCACCGCCTGATCGACGCAGTCCTGCTCGCCTTCGATGGTCAGCCGCGTGTCATGCAAATGCGTGCGCACGTGCAGCGAATCCTCAAGCAAGCGCACGTTTTCATCCAGCGTGCCGAAGAAGGGTTCGATTTGTCCGGAAATGTGAACGGTACGTCGCATCCAATTGGAAGGTCTTCCAGCTACAGGAACCGGGTGGCCGATGGGATTCCTCCAGGTTGTGCTTGCTTGCAGGCAAGCGTGACCGCTTTACGGTTCGCTACGGGAGAATCTCTTACCACCCTAGCGCAGCAGTCCACGGGGGTCAAGTTACGGGTTCGCTGCGTCACGGCTCAAGCGCGCTTGAGTCTCTTGGAGTCTTCCTTCTAAGCGCTGTTTTTCACAACTGACGACGAAGACAGAAAACTTTTTCCCGCCGAAGGCCAGTGTCCTACGCGTTAACTGTACTCTGGTACGGAGGCTCTATGGACGCCGTCCTGCGGTACCGCCAAGATGCGAATCGAAGCTTACATTATAAGTTTTAAATTTCTTGGGGATGGGAAGGGGTGCAGCACATGTTACGGAAAAGCACGCTGCTTGGCATCGTTGCAGCTCTCGCTCTCAGTCAAGCATCTAGGGCGGAAGAAACCGCGAATGGCGCCGCCCCGTCCAGCAAGTCTATTCTGAGCAGCACGATCAGTTGCAATGGCTATACAAACGTTCCCATGACCAAGGATCAGGAGCAATCGCTCCCGATGCAAACGATCGCCACACTGGAATGCGGCCAGGTAGTCACAGTTCTCTCCGACATGGACGCTTACACCGTCAATGTCGTCACACAAGACGGCATGAACGGCTACGTCGCGCGCATGTACCTCACTTACCCGACTCGCAAGCACGTCGACGCGACTGCCCTCGCTGCCGAGAACGCGGCCGTCAGCAATGGCATCGCCCGCTGGCAGTCCGGTTCCAAGGGCAGCGCGCAATTCCGCGCCGGGAGCGAGACGGTTGAATCGCTCACCGCTAACGGAGTCACCGTCCAAATTTCACTTCAGGACACCGGCTGGAAGATGCGCGCCAACGTCGCGGTGGTCAACTCCAACAAGCAATCTGTTTACGTTTTGCCGAAGATGGTTTCGCTGGATGAAGTCGCGCCGCTGATCAAGCCGCTGCGCTACCAGGATCCTTCGCAGGTGGCCAAAGCTGCCACACATCAGTTGCTGTGGACTTCCGCCAACGCAGCCCCTTCGCTCAACGCGCAAGCCCAACGCGCTTCCGGTTCTGCGGCGCCCGAGCTCACTGCTGTGAGTTTCAAGCTGCCGCCCGCTGATCCTTCTCCAAACTACCTGGCCCAGCATCAGATTCTCGAAGAGACTGCCGCAAAGAATCAATCGGCCTTGGTGGACCTGACACGCGAAATCAAGTCGCTTTCGCTCCAGGAATGCACCCTCAAGTCCGGCGAGAAAGTCGCTGGAGCCGTGTGGTTCGATCGCGACGCGAAATCTTCCCAGTTGCTCCTGCGCGTTCCGGTCGGCGGCTTGATCTTCGAGTTTCCGCTTTCCTTTAACCACGAAAAGTAAAGGAAACTAATCGCTGTTCCCCCGCCCCGCCCTCCTCCCCCAGGAGGGCGGGGTTCCCCTTTTCTTTCCACGTGTTTCCGCCGCCAGCCGGTAACGTGGCTCGTGCGGGACTTCCCTTGCGCCACTCGCAAATAAATCCAAAGTCGGCCTTAATAAATCCATAATTTATGATATACTTATTGGCGTAGATAACTGCATGTAGAGTGTGAGTTTATCCCTGGCGTTCCAACCGTTTGATTCCCATCAAAAACTCTCTTTAGAATCAATCGATTACAAAATGCAAATTTCATAAGTCCTTTCTTTTGACATTCATCCAAATTGGTGGGGACGTGGGCCGCCGGCAAGAAATTTTTCGCTAAGCCTTAGCCTTGCAATGGGCACTCAAAGCGGGTGTCATCCTGAGCCTATCCGATAAGGATAGGCGAAGGATCTCAACCTCAGCCAAGACTGAAACTTCCTCGCTCTCAATAGCATCGCTTCCGCCGACCGGCTACAATGTTCGCCTATGAACTGCCCCGGCTGCGGCTCCCAAATGACCGCCATGACCATGGAAGGCCGCATGGGCGGACGCGTCGACATCGACGTGTGCGCCGGTTGCCAGGCCTTCTGGTTCGATCATTTTGAGAGCCTGAAGCTTTCTCCCGGCTCCACTCTGAAGCTCATGAAGTTTATCGGCGAACACTCAAAGCCGGGGAAGCCCTCGCTTCCTGCCGCGCTCCATTGTCCGCGCTGCGCCACGACGCTGCGACTAGCACACGACTTGCAGGGAAACATGCCGTTCACGTATTGGCGATGCGGGAGCGATGACGGTCATTTCATCAGTTTTTTCGAGTTCTTGAAGGAAAAGAATTTCATCCATCGGCTATCGCCTGACCAGATCAAGGAGCTGCGGCAGAACGTTCAATCTGTGAATTGCTCCAACTGTGGAGCATCCATCGACCTGGAAACAAATTCTGCTTGCCCCTACTGCCACTCCCCCATCTCCATGCTCGATATGAAGCAGCCGCAGCGCATGCTG
The DNA here is from genome assembly GCA_035279725.1 of Candidatus Acidiferrum sp. GTDB lineage: Bacteria > Acidobacteriota > Terriglobia > Acidiferrales > UBA7541 > Acidiferrum. Next base: position 72,786 of record DATEHF010000002.1, on the reverse strand, counting down.
GAGCAACTCAAGCAAGCTGCCGAGGCCAAGCCGTTGGATCCCACACTCCCGATGAAGCTCGCTTCCGTCAAGTTGGATCTGGAGACTTCCCTGGCCGACCATAATCGCGGCCCTGATTGGTGGAGCGATGCCAGCTCCTCCGGCCTGGTCTGGGCCGGCATGAACGTCCTAACCCGCTGGCTCAGCGACAAGCTCGTTGATTGATCGCAACGAGCGCAAATTGGGATAGTCAAAACCTGCATCCCAACCGGCGGTGCTTAGGTCATACCGCATCCGTAGACTGCAAAAAGGAATTCGGCCTATGATGCAGTGAGGAGGCTTGAAAGCTTGACTGCCAGTTTCGCGATACTTCTCTCTGCGATCACTCTGATATGGCAATCTGTACAATTCTTTCTGACTCGATCTAGCGACGCAAAGAACCGTCAATTCGATGCCTATCATCGATTGATTAAAGAATTGGTCCAACCATCTGAGACTGGGAAGACCTATGTGGATCGACAATGTGCGGCGGTGTTCGAGCTGCGACGCTTCAAGGATTATGAAGAGTTGACTATCAGGATTTTGACGGGATTAAGAGATGACTGGCGAACTAGCAACAGTGTCCACCCGCGGCTGGCTAAAGAACTCGAGTTGGCCCTCGACTCCTTCTCGAAAACATCCCGAGTTCCAGTATAGTCAAACTGACCCGCTACTGCCTTTCACCCTGTTTGACAAAGGCAGGAGGGTCGTTTAACTTTAGAAGTTTGAGTGATACACAAAAGGAGCAATAGATGGCGCAGGGACAGGCAACCAAGGTTAAGAAGAAGAAAAAGTCGGTTTTGAAGCGGGCGGCGCAATCTCGGCAACGCGCCGACGTCAACCGCGCCAACCGCACCCGGGTCCGTACGATGATGCGGCGTTTGCGCACTGCCATCGACGCCGGCGACGCCACCGCCGCGGGCAATCTTCTGCAACCCACGATGTCGGCAATCGATCAAGCCATTGCCAAGAACGTGCTGCACGAGAACACCGCCAATCGCTACAAATCGCGCCTCACACTGGCGTTCAACGGCATCAAAGCGAAGGCCGGGAAGTAGCAGCAGTTCCCCCGCATTTCGATTTTCGAGTTTCGCTTTTCGATCTTGCGGCTTGGACTTTTCCCGGCGTTTCGGTTTTGGCGGTCGCTGTAGGGGCGGGCCTTGGCCCGCCCGTTCTTTTTCCCTGAGAGGCCCGATGTCCACACCCATCCCCGTCACCCCCATCTCCCAATCCCGTCTCACGGAAGCGCTCCGCGAAAATTCCGAGTTCGGGGCCACCTTCAGCGACCACATGTTCGTCGCCGACTGGGAAGCGGGCGCCTGGAAGCAGCCGCAAATCGTTCCCTTCGGTCCGATTTCTTTTTCTCCCGCGTTGACTCCTTTCCATTACGGCCAGGCCATTTTCGAAGGCTTCAAAGCGCATCGCACGCCCAACGGCGGCGTTGCGCTATTTCGCCCGCGCGAGAACTTCGTTCGCCTGAATCGTTCCGCCGCGCGCATTGCCATGCCGGAAATTCCGGAAGCGCTTTTCATCGACGGAGTCAAAGAATTAATTCGGCTTGATAGAGACTGGATCCCGCATCGCGAAGGCGGCGCCCTCTACGTCCGTCCAACTTACTTCGGCGTCGACGATTCGCTCATGGTCCGCCCCGCCACTCGCTTTCGGCTGATCGTCATGACTTGCCCTGTCGGCCCGTATTTCGCGCAACCCATTCGCCTGCTCGCCGAAGAGCGCTTCGTCCGCGCCTTCCCCGGCGGCACCGGCGACAGCAAAGCCGCCGGCAACTACGCGGGCGGCCTCCTCGCCGCGCGACTTGCGCAGGAAAAGGGTTTTCACAATGTGCTGTGGCTGGACGGAGTCGAGCGCCGCTACGTCGAAGAGTCCGGCGTCATGAATGTTTTTTTCGTATTGGATGGCAAGGCGATCACGCCGCCTCTGGGCGGGACGATTCTCCCTGGCGTAACGCGCAACTCTGCGCTGACCTTGCTCCGTGAAATGGGCATCGCCGCCGAAGAACGCCAAATCACCATCGACGAAATTGTTTCCGCCCGCGCCGCCGGAAAACTCACCGAAGCCTTCGGCGCCGGAACCGCCGCCATCGTCGCTCCCATCGCCTGCATCCGTTACCGTGAACGCGACCTGCAATTCCCCGCCCCAGCCGACTCTTCCGTCGCCACGCGCCTCCGAGCCCGCCTCGTCGCCATTCAAACCGGCCGCGAGCCAGACACCCACAATTGGCTCCTCCCCGTAGCCCTGTAGCTCACCCCTTCAGTGGTGAGATTTTTCCGTCCATGCAACTCAATCTCAACCCATTACACTTGACGTAACGCACCAAGATTGCTGACTATCATTGGGAGAGTTGCCATGCCAATCCCTGCCATTCGTCCTGGCGAACATCTCGCCGAAGAACTCGAAGCGCTCGATATGAGCGCCGCCGAACTCGCGCGAAATATCGGCGTGCCCACCAATCGCGTCACCCAAATCCCGGATGGTACCCGCTCCGTCACGGGCGATACCGCCCTGCGCCTCGCTCATTTCTTCGGCACTAGCGCGCAGTTCTGGCCCAATCTCCAAAATCTCTATGATTTGCGCCTGGCGCAGAAGAAAGCCGGGAAGTCCGTCAAAGCCCTGCCCCGGCTGAAACGCCGGGAACTCGTCCACGCCTAGAGGCTCGGCGCCTAGGACGGTGTGCGTTCAGAAGGATCGGTGACACTCGATGAACTACTACGCCTTGCTCTACGAACTCGTCGACGACATGGTAAATCGCCGCGTCCCCTTCCGCGAGGAGCATCTCCGCCTCGCGCGTGAAGCTCGCGAACGAGGCGAACTCGTTCTGGCAGGCGCACTCACCGAACCTGTGGACCGCGCGCTGCTGGTCTTTCTTGTGGGCGACAAAAGCAAAGTCGAAGATTTCGCCCGCAAAGATCCGTACGTGGTCAACGGCCTGGCCAAGAAATGGGAAGTCCGCCCCTGGAACGTCGTGGTCGGCAATGAGAATGCCGCCTCCTCGGGAACTCCGGGAACGGAAACGATCCTGCGCCAGTGGACCGCTCGAACGAGCCAAGAGCAGTGGCCGCGGTATCGAGCCCACTTTTCCATCAAAGTTCTGCCGGAGTTGCGCAGAGTGTCCGGCTTTCTGGCAGCGACTCTCTTCGTGCGGCACGCGAGCGACGAAGTCGAAATCCTTGTGGAAACCTCCTGGCGTTCGCTCGAATCCATTCGCGGTTTCGCCAGCCCGGATGTCGAAGCCGCCGTCGTGTCCGAGGAAGCCACGGCCATGCTGACCGAATTCGACGGCCACGTCCGCCACTATGAAATTGCAGAACGCTCTTGAACACAGAACTAATTGGGGGCTGGAGATTGCTTAGAACGGTGGCCGCAGCTTCGGATTAATCGTGGCTCCCGGCTGCCGCATCTTCATTCACGCGGCCAAAATTAATCTCAATCAAAGAGTATTTTGGCAGATAAACGTCGCGCCCATGCCGGGTAACGAGGAATACCAGCGAAGATCCGAGGCCGACGTACCGGGCAGCATTGGCGACCGCCGCGTCGCTCATAACCCCACCAATAGCCCTGATGGGAGTCTCGGCGATATCATCGGAAACTTTCCCCACAAAGTACGCGTAGCCGACGTCAACGAGTGCGTTCACCACACCGGGCTTGCGGCCACGCAACGTGCCTTCTTCGTCGAGAGCGAAGCGCGTCTGCGACTCGGCTTCCGCGGCGCTCAGTGAGCCGCCTACGCGAACTGGCTCACCCTCCGCAGGGACAACGCGATCCACCCGAAGCGACAGCTTTCCCGCACGGCTCAGCATGCGAGGCGGAGCGCGCCTGGCAACTGTGCCTTCTACCATGCTCCCCGGAGCAAACATGCGGCCACCGATGCGCACCGGCTCCGCCAGTTGCGCGCGGAAGGTATCGCCTTGATGATTCGTCGAAGAGCGAAGCCCGGTCAGCATATAGGCTCGCGCCGAGCGCTGCTCGCCAGCCGTACTTACTGGCACGAGGCCATGCCCGGAAGTCGCCGAAGAAAGCGCTTCCCGAGAAAAAGACATCAGGAGAATATTTCCTGCCTTGCTTTTTTCACGCACCGCACGCGCCGATTTCAATGAGCCGGACTTTGGCTGCACCATCACTCCGGAATTAGCGCGTAAAACTCGCACATTCAGGGGCCGCACTTCGCCCGTCGGGATCAGCAAATCCGCAGAGCTCAATTCGACGTGGTATTCGGCCGGATGGCTCGTCTCGAGCGGGTTGAACGCACGGACAATCGCTCGTCCACTTTTCCGCCAGAATCCCAACGGTTCGCGGATTTTTTCCGCCGAGTTGACAGTGACGCGAACGACGCTGTCGGCCGGCGCCACCATTTCTTCCCCGGCGTACAGCGGCAGCGAAAGCCGCCCTTCCAGCGTGGTTCCTTTTTCGACGCGTCCCCAATTCTTGCGCCCCGGAAAAACCGCGCGCAGCAACGCGTCGTTCTCGACCAGGGCTGCAGAAACCACCGGCGTGCTGGCAGCCGGCACTTTTTCTTCGGCAGCATGCTCTTGCGCAGCAACCATGCTAGGGAGAATTGCCAAAGTGCAAGTAACAAGAAGCGTTTTTCTGAGACACACCGTCCGGTTCATATTTCCTCTTTGCAGTCGATCTTATTCATATTTTTGCAATGCGCGGCAAGCTATGCAACCGCTGAGCGAGAACCTGCGGTTGCTATGTCCACACAGGCATAGAAGGCATGAAGCCAATACTATCGGTGGGACCCGAAGGTCCCACCGATTAGCGAGTGAGCGTGGTTTACTTCCCGTCTTTATCGTTGTCGGCATCGACCTTTGAGAACCGCGTCTTTGATGTTGGAGCAGCCTTTCCCTTCAGACCCTCCCAAAGGATCTTGTTGTAGAGTTCGGCTGGAACGCGGTCTTCCGCTGAGAAGTCGAAGCCGCGGGTTTTCTGTGCCCAGTATTGCGCATTGTGAGTCGGCTTCAGGTCGGGACCGGCAGCAAACTCCACCTTCGTTGGGTCCAGTCCAAGCGTGGTCATCTTGAGAAGCGTCGAGGCCACCGGTTTGAAGGTCCACTTGCCGGAGGACTTTGTATCGAACGCATCCGCCATGGGCCGCGCGTAGTAGGTGTTCAAGTTCAGGTGCTCCGTGCCGAGAATGTCCTCGATGGTGCGGATCACGTTGGCCTGGCTGTAGCGGGTGCTCACCACCGCATGCTTCTTCACGTAGGGGCCTACGAAGTAGGTCGTGGCGCGATGAGAATCAACGTGGTCTGCTCCGTCCTGGCAGTCATCTTCGATGATCACGACTAGGGTGTCCTTTGCGTAAGGGCTGTTAGCGACCGCTTGTACCAGCAATGCGACAGCGTAGTCGTTGTCCGCTTGTTGGATTTCCGGCGTGTTAACTCCTCCCAGCGCCGAACCGAAGCTACCGGTGTGATCGTGGCTGAGGCCGCGAATCATCTCCAGCGACGGAAAATTCCCGTTGGCAACGAATTGCTGGAACTCACGGTTCCATTCGTTAAATCGCCAAAGATCCGGGTAGGCCTGATCGTAAGCGCGGAAGTACGGATCATAAAACTTATTCTCAAAGATGAGTTGATTCGCCGCCGTGGTCTGGATGACGCCAGCCGTGAAAGGATCAGAGATCGGGTTGACGATGGTTCCAATGCTGCCCGGAGTGTTGGCCATCCAGCCGTAGTTACGAATGGTTCCGCCGGCGTTCAACACCGCGTTGAAGATATAGCCCTGCTGATAACCTGTTGGGCCGTCGGTAGCCGCATGGTCCCCGTCGCCAGCCAATATGTTCGCGGTGCCGCCCTTCATCGTCGACGTAGCTTTACTGTAGGGGGTGGTTGCGCCGGTTGGGTCAAAGAAAAAGTCACGCGCCGCAGTGGTGTTCAGGTTGACCGGAATATTCCGGTTCTGGCCTTCGCCTTCGTACGACACGCCGCGGTTCACACGCGCGTAGTTAATCTGCTGCGTGAGCGTCTCCGTATTGGTCACCCGGCCACGCATAGACCAGGACCAGCCGTCCATCGAGCCGTCGCCGGGGTCCATGAAGTTGTCGAAGGTCACGAAGTCCCGTGCGATGCGATGGTAGCTGGGCGTGACGGCTTCGCCAAAGAGAGCCAGTGAAGGGTCGCCGTTGGAACCATTACCCAAATCGCCGAGGATCTGATCGAAGGTACGGTTTTCCTTCACGATGTAGATAACATGCTTGATTTTGGAATGAAGGAATTCCATTGTTTCATCGTCCCGCTCGGAGTGTCTGGCCAGGTATCCGTTGTTGGCCGCCACACGGGAAGTCAAATCCCAGAGATCGTCCGTGTCCGGGACCTCAGCGCTGACGAGCGATGCGTGTTCCAATTGAAATTGATACTGGTTGTTGGACCTCAGGATGGCAGACTCGGCCCCGTTACCGCCTGGGAAGGGCCCGCCCGGCGGCGTGATGAACTGGATAGCGGCAAAGTTGCCGTAGCCATAGCCGGGGTTCGGACCTGTGTCGCTCTTACCGTTGATGATATACATCCAGTTACCATCGGCGCTGAAAGCCACATCGGTCGGGTCGTAGGCGGTCGGGATAAGGCCGATCGTTTTGAAGGCGTGATGACCACTTAGAGGAATCACCGCGATCGAGTTCGAGCCGGCGTTGACGACATAAAGCACTTTCTTCGCACGGTTGATGGTGACTGCGGTCGGCGCCGCACCCGTTATGTTCCGGGGAAAATCCAGGCTGGCAGGGCCGCGCGTGTCGATTTCGTGGATGACCTTATTGCTTGCGGTATCGATGACGGCAACTTGGTCCTGATTATCCTGCACGGCATAGAGCTTTGAGCCGTCTGCGCTGAGCGTCATGCCGTTCGGATTGCCATCCAGTGGAATGCGGGTGAGGAGTATGCCGGCGGTTGGGCTCGCCACATTCACCGCGACGATTTCACGATCGCGATCGCAGCTGACATAGGCCACGGAGCCATTTAAGACCACGGCGTATGGGAACGTGCCGCCCTTGGTGCCGTTCGGGGCGCCACTTGCAAAGGGCCGCAAATCGAATTCGTAGCGCACTGTTCCCGTCGCGGTGTCAATTACGCTGATCGAATCGTTGTAGTTGTTGGCAGCGACAAGCGTTTTGCCGTCCGCGGAAAGGGCAAGCCCTGCCACATTCGGCTCTACGCCAAGACCTATGCCAGTTTGATTGGCAGCATTGGACAAGCAGCCTCCCGGCGCATGTCCAAGACTGATCTTGCTGCTGAGCGCGAAACTCGTACCATTGTTGCTGTAGACGTACACAACGTCGTCGCAGCCCCCTGCCGCATACAGCGACTGGCTATCTGGCGTCCAAACGAGACCAACGTGTGCATTAAGCTGCTGAATGACCTGCTTCAAGGCAGGTTTGCTCTTATTCGCACCGGTAATGTCGTATAAAAAGAGGAACTGCGTGGAAGCCGACTTGTCGACTGTACCGACTTGGGTAGGGGAAGCAGGATTAGGGAAATACAACGAGTTCATCCCCGCTGTCAGGATCGCCAGGGTCTTGCCGTCCGGGCTGACTACGGCCTTTACCGCCTCGCCCGCGACGAAGTCCGGATAATTTGCGAGGCCAGGATTCAATTGCTGTTGAACGGCGTTCGCCAAGGCCGTTGGTGTGATAAACAGTCCTGGCGGCGTCGGTGATTTTTTATCGTCATCATCGTCAAGCCTCGCGCTAGGTTGCGTGTTTGCGAGACCAGCAAAAACCAGGGTGATCAAGACGAGAACTATCGCCTTGGACTTTTTGTCGAACCTGAACATTTTCATGTTGCAATTCCTCCCCTTGTTAAAGATCCTCACGATCCAGCCTTGAGACGAGGGTCGGGCCGTGGCATGCCCTCCAAGCGATCACACAGACTCGCGAAGAATTCACGCTGAGGTCAGTCAAGTTAGGCGGCTATTGTTTCAGTGGGTTCTTTTGAACATGAAAAATCCGCGAATGTTTTTTGCGGGGAGGTTATCAACAACACGGTCTGAATCCATGGTTGAGGGAAATCTGTGCATCAACTTGAGCCGTCAACTCGGAGAGCGCAACCAGCAATTAACGGCGCAGCAACCTGCCGGTAACCTGGCAGCTTCAATCTTTGTCCGCCTGATCGTGCCTGCGGTCCAAAATCCTGAGAGGAGATTGCATGTCATTGAAGGAGATCGTCTCAAAGTGTCTGCATGGTCTTCGCGTCACGTTTGTCGCGGTGACCGTGTTTCAGTTCAGCCTCGGCGGCCCGCTTGCTGGTTCGCTCCAGGCGCAGGAGAAGGCGCACACCCGCAGCCCCATCAAGCACGTCATCGTGCTCATTGGTGAGAACCGCACCTTCGACCACGTCTTCGCCACCTACATCCCTAAGAGCCACGATTCCATCAAGAACCTGCTGTCGGAAGGCATTGTCAATGCCGACGGAACCCCGGGAAAGCACTTCAAGAAGGCCCAGCAATTCCAGGCTGTCGCGCCGTTCCGGACAAAATTTTTCGTCAGCCTCAATGACGACGAGAAGGCCCCGTACCAGGTTCTTCCGGCCCCGACACTGAACTTTTCGCCTGCAACACCAGGAAACCCGCCCCCCTTCCCGGCCGCCACGCCCCTTAATTTCCTCGGAGCCATCGAGCCTTCACTGGAAGCCGGAGACTTGCACCTGCTGACCACTGGGGCCTCCGGAGCCGCCAACACGTTTACTCTCACCCCCGTTCCGGATTTTGATACGCGGGTGCAAAATTTCGCCACACTTCCCAACGGGCCATTTCCGTTGCAAGGCGCGAACCTTCCTTACGATTCCTACACTGGGGACACGACGCATCGTCTCTACGAGATGTGGCAGCAATCGGATTGCAGCATCAAGCACGCCACGAAGCACAATCCTTCCGGCTGCCTCAGCGACCTCTATCCGTTCGTCATCACCAACTACACCAATCAACTCGACTCGGTTTTCGACAATCCCCCCGCCATCGACGACAACGGCGGCGGCAATTCCATGGCTTTCTACAACGTGCAGAACGGTGACGCCCCCGTCCTCAAAACCCTCGCCGATGAATTCTCGATGAGCGACAATTTTCATCAATCGGTCATGGGCGGCACAGGCGCCAATCACGTCATGCTCGGCACCGGTGACGCCATTTTCTGGTCCGATGGCCAGGGAAATCCCACGACGCCTCCCTCGGTGGTTGTCGCCAATCCCGATCCGCTACCAGGCACGGACGACGTTTACACAGTGGATTTGCTTTTCAACGGCAACTTCACCGAATGCGGCGATCCTTCGCAGCCTGGTGTTGACGCCGTTCGCGATTATCTTGCATCCCTGCCGTATCATCCGAGTCCAAAGTGCGAGCCTGGCCACTTCTACATGGTCAATAACGATTCCCCGGGTTTCCTTCCGGATGGCACTGTGGATACTGCTGGCATCGCTGGTGCCGGGTCCATTCCCCCAGTTAATACCCGCACCGTCGGCGAAGCCCTCAACGATAAGGGCATCTCCTGGGCCTATTACGGCGGGGCGTATGACGCTGCGATTACCTTCCAACACGATCCGACCAACCCGAGTCCACTCGTGCAAATTGGACGAGCCTATTGCAACATTTGCAATTTTGAGTCCTACGCCACATCCATCATGGGTGATGCTACCCAGCGGGCCGCGCACATCAAGGATGCGACGGATTTCTTCGCCGCCATCGATGCGGAAACTTTGCCTTCCGTGGCCTTCGTCAAGCCTGACGGCTTGCTCGACGGTCACCCGGCGTCCTCGAAGCTCGACCTCTTCGAAGGCATGGTGAAGAAGACCGTCGACCACCTCATGGCTCGGCCGGATCTCTTCGCGAGCACCGCGCTGATCATCACGTTTGATGAAGGCGGCGGCTACTATGACTCCGGCTACATCCAACCGCTGGACTTCTTCGGAGATGGTCCGCGCATTCCACTGCTCATCGTTTCGCCGTTCACGCGCGGCGGCCACATTAGCCACACCTATACCGACCACGTCTCCATCTTGAAGTTCATCGAGCGCAACTGGGACCTGAAGCCGCTAACCCATCGCAGTCGCGATAACTTCCCGAACCCTCGCGTCGACGATGACAATCCCTACCTACCGCTCAACAGTCCGGCACTCGGCGATTTGTTCGACCTCTTCGACTTCGACCATCACGGCGATCACGACGACAACCGCTAACTATCACTCCATCGTCAGCAGCAAAAAGGGCGGCCACACACCGGCCGCCCTTTCTCATTTCTCTTGAACTTTCTTCTCTGTGACCTCTGTGTTAAATCTTTTTCTGCCTTCTAACCCCGCGCCGCTTTCGCTTCTCCTCCAGTCAATTGCGCAACCAAAAACTCCATCACCGTTCGCGGCTCCGCTCCACTGCCCTTCAGCCGGTCATCCGCATTTCGCAGTGCGTGCAATCCCGCCAGCAGCCGCGGCTTAGAAATCTTCCTCGCATTTTGCAATGCTAATTCGGCCTGTTCCGGCCGCATCCCCAGGACGCGCGCCGCCTGGTAACCGTTCGAAACACCTTTCACTTCGCTTGCTTCAATGAGCTTGCGGTACATCCAAGCCATCGCGCCCAGCATCTGCAGCGGTTCTTCCCCGTCGCGCAGCAGCCGGTCAAGAAACTCCATCGCTTTCTTCGATTGTCGGGCGGCCAGCATGTCAGACAATTCCCAAACCGTCGTGGTCTTTTCCGAAATCACCAGCGCACTCACATCTGCGCGGCTGATTGCCTTCTTCTCCGCCGCGTATGTTGCCAGCTTGTCGATTTCTGTTTTCAACCTCATCAAGTCCGCGGCCACAAACTCCGCCAAGTCCTCCGCCGCACCCTTTTCGAAGTCCACTCCCTGCTCTTTCCCAAGTGCCCGTGCCAACGCGACGGCCGCCGCTTGCCGTCCTCCGGCGTTTTCGCCCAGCCCGCACTCCACCACCAACGCCTTCTCCGTCAGCTGCTTGCCCAATCTCATCCTTTGATCTAGTCCCGTCGCCTCCAGCACCAGCACAGTGAACGGTGCCGGATCGTCGAGATACGCGCTCAATTGAGCTACCGCTTCGTCGCGATTCTTTTCCCCCAACTTCTCGATCGCCTCCACTTCTTCCAGAAAGACCACTTGCTGCGGAGAAAGCATCGCCATCGTCTGCGCCTGATCCAGAGCCGCTTGCGTTTCTCCGCGATCCGCCGAATACCGCGACACAGCCCAAGTCCGCGAAGCCTCCGGCACAAATCTCTCGATCAGTCCCGCTCGGCAAGCGTCGCGAAGATACGGCTCTTCCCCCAACAATAGAATGGCCGGGGCGGGCTTCCCCTTCTCCAGCCGCCCAACCAATTCTTCCGGCGAAATCCGCGCCATCTGCTCTGTTCTCCTGTAGGGCCCCAGCTTAGTCCTTGTGTTGGCTCAACCTGAAATGAAAAGGGGGCGCTCTCCGTTAGTGAGCATTCCACCCTTCGTGCGGGGATTTTCAAGGCATCGATACGACCACCAAGCTATCCCTCAGCAGGGTTGCGTCCCCGCAGAGCCCGCTTCCGTTTCGCCTGGCAAGATCATTGTAGCTCCACCATGCCCATCCGCCTCAACTTCCCGTTAGCCGTTATTCAGGAGTAGCGAACTGTCGGCGCTAGGTGCGCTTTCTTCTCTCTGCTGGCCGTCGATCGGCCCACTTCAGTATGGCGTCAAGCGTAGGACAAAGGGATTGGCCCCATGATGTCAGATGGTACTCAACCTTCGGTGGCACCTGGGGATAGGCCCTCCGCACAACGATTCCGTCCGCCGCCATGCTGCGGAGTTGCTGCCCCAGCATTTTCTGAGTGATGTTGGGTATCGCCCGTTCCAGATCCGAAAAGCGCATCACCTTGCCTCCGAATAGATGGAACAGAATGACGAGCTTCCATCTTCCTTCCAAAAGACGGAGCGCTGCTTCTACGTCTGCGGCGGCGGATGTGGGCGTGTAGCGTTTCGGCATACATATTTCTCCTAACGCACTTTTTCGTGCGTACTTCCTATTTCGCCAGTATGCTGCGAAACTTCTGACCGTGCAATTGCACGGAGGAGAACAGCATGGCCCTTGATATGCCCAAACCAGTCGCTGAATACCTGGCCGCCGAAGAGGCGAAGGACGCTGATGCGCTTTCCCGTTGCTTCACTGAAGATGGCATTGTCCACGACGAGGGGCAGGATTATCACGGTCGTGACTCGATCCACCAATGGAAGCAAGCGGCGGACGCGAAATACCGATACGTCCTGCGGGCGGTTAGCGTTCAAATGTTCGGAGACTTGGTGACTGTGCGTGCCCGACTCACCGGTAAGTTTCCTGGGAGCCCTCTTGAACTAGACCATATCTTCAAACTTTCCAACAACAAGATTGTTTCATTGGAGATTCGATCATGACGATGACCTACCCTTTCCCAGTTTCAGAAGGTGAATTCAAGGGCAAGCGGGTTTTGGTAACCGGCGGCACAAAAGGCATGGGACGAGCGATGGTGCGCCGTTTTACTCTGAGCGGTGCTTCCGTTGCAACGACGGCACGCTCGCCGCTACCAGAAAGGCAGGCAGTTGCTCTATTCGTGCAGACGGATATCGGCACCGCTACAGGCGTGCAAGAAGTAGTCAGCCGCGTTCAGCAGGAGTGGGGTGGACTCGACATCTTAGTGAACAATGTGGGGGGATCAGATGCTCCGAACGGCGGATATGAAGCCCTCTCTGACGAAGACTGGCAGAAAGCACTCAACGTCAACTTGCTGGCATCCATTCGTCTCAACCGGGCATTCCTGCCCGGTATGGTCGAACGCAAATCAGGTGTCATTCTCCACATCTCGTCCATTCAGCACCGTCTGCCACTCTATGACGCGACACTTGCTTATGCGGCGGCGAAAGGTGCTCTCAATACCTACAATAAGGGCCTTGCAAACGAAGTTGGCCCAAAGGGCGTCCGCGTCAACATGATCTCGCCTGGATTCATCGAGACTTCGGGCGCGCACGGCATGATTGTGCAACTTAGTAAGAGCAACGGTATCAGCGAGGACGCTGCTCGCCAGCAAATCATGGGTATGATCGGAGGGATTCCCATTGGCCGACCCGGCCAGCCGGAGGAAGTCGCCGAACTGGTGGCATTCTTAGCATCCGATCGTGCAGCTTCGATTCATGGTGCAGACTACATCATTGATGGTGGCACGATGCCCACCGTCTGATCGAGGATAGTGGCCTGATTGTCGGCAAACCGGAAGTAATCCGTTTCATACGTCACGCGGCCCGCTGGCGGCGATTCCGAGGCAGGACCGCCTGGCCTTCTCATCATCTTCAATAATTCTCAATCACCGCCGCAACCAGCCGTGCCGCAAAATCTTGCGCCATGCGGTCCAGCGCCGGATCCTGCTCCTCAAAAAAATTCTTTACGCTGTTGGGATTCCCTGGGTCGGTCGAAATCTCATACTGGCTGCGAAAAACAAAATTGTCCGTGTGATAGAGAACCTTTCCCGACTCACGCTCCTCGAATGTGATCTCGCATTTTAGCGTGACCAGCATCGCCGTAGCCCGCCCCGTCGCCGTATCAAACAGCAGCGGCACCGCCTCCAGGCTCAGCACCTTGCCACGCAGCACCGCGTCGCCATTCGCAGGTTCGGATACCACCCTGTACGGTGTCTTGGCCAAGAATTCATGCACTGTAGCGGTCGTCAATCGTTGTTCGATGCGGTAGCTGGTCGTCTTGTTTTCCAGCGAGGGCACGGCAATTACATGAATCGTCTTCGGCAGTGAATCGCTTCGCCCCGCCACATGATATCCGCAGCCCGCACTCCACACGGCTACACCCATCATCGCAAATGCAATCCGGCGCCTCATGGCACCAATTTCTCCGCGAGCTTCACCGCATTCCAAGCCGGCAACCGAATATTGTCCACCGCTCCCCAAAACCACCAACTCCCTGGCTGTGAGGGGTCGGCCTCGGGCTGAGCTAGTTGAATCGAATGCTCGCCAGCGCACGTAAGATTGCTGACGACTGCGCCTTTCTCGGCTAACGCGAATCCCGCGGCCATACACGCCGCGATTACCTGTTCGGCCGTCGCTGACGCATCAAGTTCGGCGTTTGCGGAGAACGCATACCCGTAAAACACTGGAGCATGCAGCACTCGAAGCGCTGGTTGGACTCCATCAGGAGTGAATACGCACCACTCAACTTCTTCGCGAAGCCTGCTTTCGTAGGAAGAAAGATTTTCGCGACTTCCCGCCCCGAAACGATCAGAAACCGCGAATGCGACCTGAGCGTCAAAAACGGTCTGGCCCGCGTTCTGGAAGGACAGCAGTTGCTTTGTTTGACTTTCCAATTCTTCGATTCCTGCGCGTCCGGCCTCTGACACTGGCCGAAGAAAACTGATGCTCAACTTCTTTAAGCCGAGCGGTTTTAAACTGAGTGAAAGTGACGAGGCCGCTACAGCGGGCGCCGAAATAATCCAGAAATGGGGGCCGGGTTTGAATTGCGTACCCCAAAATTCATCGATCTTCGGAAACCAGGCGGTAGGTGCACAATCCTTCGCCCGCACCATGCCCGTAAAATCGATCACCACCGCTCCGGCTGCCAGCGCTGCTTTGAAGTTGCGTTCCACAAATTCTGGTGAGCCTGCAAAGAACACAATCCGCGCTCTATCGAAGCTGCCCTCTTCCACCGGCTGAATCACCGCCGCTTCTCCACCCGCCTCCGTCAACGTCCCCGCAGCCACTTCCTCATCCACCAGCCGCAAATCCCATCCCGCAAACTTGCTCTCTTCGAGCAGCGACTTCAGCTCCGCCCCCAACAGCGAAGACGCACCCGCAATCACAATTCTTTGGGAATCCCGTTCAAACGAAGGCATGAATCACGCGGTCCGCGAAACCATGCGATGGCGCACAAAGCGCACGAGGTGAAGTGTGACACCGACCACCGCATACGTGCCCGCAAGAATCACCAGCGCAAACTCTGAGTATCTCCACACCACACCCACCATCAAGCAGAGCGCCACAATCGTGAGTGACGGCTGTTTCCGTGTCCAGGGAATCTCCTTGAAGCTGGAGTACCGGATGGTGCTGGTCATCAGGGCTCCCAATCCCGCGGCCAGCAGGAACCACACCACCGACCAGTGCCAGTCGTGCAGCGGCTCCTTAAATCCATGGACTAACGCCGCAAGCATACCGGCCGCGGCCGGTGTCGGCATGCCCACGAAGTATTTCGATCCGCCCGGTGCCATACCCTGTACGTTAAACCGCGCCAGCCTCCAGGCGCAGCAAATCAAGAATGCCAGACAGCAAACCCACCCAAACTCGCCGATTTGTTGAAAGGCAACCGAACCGTCTCCCGGCAAGCTGCGCACTCCCCAAGCGTAAGCCATCACCGCAGGCGCAATGCCAAAGCTCACCACGTCGGCCAGGGAATCAAATTGCACGCCAAACTCGGTGGTCGTCCCGGTCATCCTTGCAACACGGCCGTCCAGCGAATCAAAAAGTATAGCGAACCCGATTGCCTTTGCGGCGTGATCAAAATTATCTCTGCCGCCAAGGAGCGACGCCACCACCGCGTAGTATCCGCATAAAAGATTCGCCGACGTAAACAAAGACGGAATCAGAAAAATTCCCCGTCGAAACCGGGGATTCCGGAAACGCAAGCGTCTCTCTTTGAATGGGATCTCGTGCTGTTCAGGCTCGGGCATGGTTACGACCGCTTCCCCGTCGTTGTCAGATTTGCGTCCGTCTCGGCCTTGCTGGTTTCGCCTAGCTCGCTAGCCTTGGGGTTCGCCGGCCACCGCGCCAGCACACTCGATCCGCCCTTCACGTTCTCCCCCACCTTCACCGCAATCTCAGCGTCCTTCGGAACCCACAGGTCCACACGTGATCCGAATCGCACCAATCCGATGCGCTCTCCGCGGGCAACCCTTTCCCCGGCTTTCTTCCACGAGACTACGCGCCGCGCAATCAATCCCGCAATCTGCTTAAACACGATTTCGCCGGCTTCGGTCGAAAGCGTAAACACGTTCTGCTCGTTCTCTACGGACGCTCGTTCCATCATCGCCGCCAAAAATTTCCCCGGCCGGTACTCCATCTTCGCAATCGTTCCCGCCTCCGGCGACCGGTTCACATGTACATTCCAGACCGCAAGGAAAATGCTTACGCGCTTTCCCGGCCGGCCTTCGTATTCTTCATCCGTGACAACCACCACGCGGCCGTCACCGGGAGACACCACTGCGCCAGCTTCCGCGGGAATCACGCGCTCCGGATCGCGAAAGAAGGAAAAAACAAACAAGGCTAGCAGCACCAGGACTATGGCGGCGGCATTCGAATGGAGTAGATAGAAAACGCCGCCCAGCGCCAGCAGTGGCAAACCAAAAGTGTAGCCTTCTTTGACCATGCCTTGCGGAGTAGACCTCAGCATTCCTGCGCGCGTCATTGGAACCGCGAGCATGCACGGTCATTCTACGACAGAATCGCCTGCGATAAAGTCGTTATTGGGTCTAACTCGCGCGCAGTCGTATGATACGCGCGGCAATCCGCTCCATCTCATCTTTGCAACGGAGCTTCATCTTCTTCAGCCGAATTTCTTCGAGGAGGTCTTCTGAATTCAGGTAGGGCGACTTGGAGATTTTCTGAAGTTCTGCTTCGTATTGCCGGTGCTGCTCTGCCAGACGCTGATACTCGGCGTCTGTCTCGAAGGGTATGTCCCGAGGTGTCCGCTGCGCACTTGCCATGCGTTCCTCCTGACATTCCGTGAATGGAATGTGAGCACTACATGAACGCAAGATAGCACTTTGGCGGTCTACGTCAAGAGGGTACCTTTGGGAATTTAGTCCTAGCCCGTCAGTTTCATCTCCATGACAACCGCGGCCTCTTCTGGTTTACGGTAATACTTCAACCGTTTGCCGGTTTGCGAAAAACCATGCTTCGCATAAAACGTCATGGCCTTCACGTTGGATTCGCGAACTTCTAAAAACACGCGATTCACACCGCGCGCCCGGAATTCGTCGAGCGAGGCCTGCAGCAAAGCGCCACCCTGCCCTTTACGACGGGCCGGCGGCGCAACTGCGAGATTCAACACTTCTGCTTCGTCAGCCATTTGGCGCCCGATGATGAACCCTCTCACCCTGCCATCAACTTCGTAGACGAACGCAACGGCGCCCAGCGAATTCATCCATTCTCTATAACTCGCTTGCGTCCAGTTCGCTGCTTCCGGCGAATCCCGCAGAATCGACGTCAGGCCCGCCGCATCGCTAGCGCGAAACGCTCGCACCGGAGCACTCACACGGTCGCGCTTTGTTTCAGCGCCCATGGGCTACTTTCCCCTTCCAGAAAACTTCCGCGTCGGACCGCCGCACGTAATTGGCGTCTAGCGAGAGGGCATCTGTGTACCGGCCCAACTCCGCCGCTTTCGCGGCCATTCGAGCGATTCCTACTCCCAGGAATCCGGAAACCAGCTCGAACCCTTCATTTAACTCCTTTCGTGCTTTCCATTCCTTCTGCTCGAACATGCACTCGACATCACTCGAGGCCCACGCGATCCTCTCGCCTCCCGCAAGTTCCGCCACTGTCTCGATAAATTTCCCCGGCTCCATCACCAACTCGTCGCCAATCCTCTCAAGGCCATCGCCTCTGCGCCGGTAGACCGCGCCGAAGACTTGCCCTCGCCGCGCGTCCGCCCACGATGCCACATAGTCTGTTGCGCCCCGCGCATGCCACACGAGCAGTTCCAATCGCGAAACCGCCACAATCGGGTTGCCATAAACCTCGCCCCAAGCCTTTACAGTCGTCAAACCGATGCGTGAACCCGTGAACGAGCCCGGACCGGAGGCCACCGCGAATACGTCCACGTCCCCCATCCTCAAAGCCGCTTTCGTCAACACATCTGCAACGGCAGGCAACAACCAAGAGGAGTAGTCTTCCCCGCTCTGATGATTCGATATGGCCAAAGCCGCGTCGTCTTGCAACAAGACTACGCTGCCTCGCGAATCGCACGTATCTATCGCCAGTACAATCACATGCGCATTCTATCGCACTCTCCATCTCCTGTAGGACGCGCTTTCTGGCCCGAAACGAAAGTGCCGCATGCAACCGTCAGTTTCCGGGCTTGAACGGTCGCGACGTGCATCGAACAGCAGTCAAATCTCGCCGTCTGAGCAATTCCATTGCCAAATTAGTACCCAATTTTCTCTAACCTCCTGATTCCACTGGATATATCTTGACTCTTGCAACACACTCTTCTATATTGATGGTGCAACTCCTAGGGGGCATCGGAATCTATGGACTACAAGATCGGCGACAAGGTCGTTTACCCGAATCACGGTGTGGGCATTGTTGAACAGATCAGCTACGGAGTCTTGAACGGCAGAACCGAACGTTATTTCATGATTCGCATTGTTTCCAGCGGCTTGCGTGTCATGGTCCCGCAATCAAACGCAATGACTGTTGGCCTTCGTTCCGTAATTCGTTCCGCAGAATCCAGCAAAGTCCTGGGTTTTCTCGAAACAGGCAAACTCAACTCACACCACGACTGGAAACACCGCTTCAAGGAAAACTCCGAGCGCATGCGCACCGGTTCTCTCCTCGAAGTCGCCGTCGTACTCAAGAGTCTGGTTTCCCTCAGCCGCAGCAAGCCTCTCTCTTTCCGCGAAAAGAAAATGCTGGAACGCGCGAAGTACCTGCTCGTCAGCGAGATGGCCACTTCCCGAAACACCACCGCGGAAAACGCCGAGGCCACCGTTGTAAAGTCCCTAGCCAAAGCCAAGTTGCAATTCCCGGTAATGACCGAAAAGTTTGAGTAGCCCTTGCCGCTTCGGCGGCACTTCCTTCCCCTGGCGGGCAGCTTTCTAAGCTGCCCGCTTTTTTTTGTGTCAGCCCACATCAGAAACGAACGACTTTCTGGAGCGTCAATTAGGCCTGAGGGTCGCGCCCGAAACGCAAAGGAGATCGCATGAAATTCCGACTTGCCACTGCTATGGGTCTGCTGGTAGCCCTCGCGCTCTGTACAGTCTCGTCATCTGCGATCCTGGCGGCCACGACCGAATATTCGCAGCATTTTAACGCGTTGCGTAAATTGTCCGTCGCCGTCGCCGAAGCCATGCCGGCCGAGCAGTATGTTTTTCGCCCTGACCCCGGTTCCATGACGTTCGGTGAATTGATGTCGCATATCGCTTCAACCAACTACGCCTTTTGCGCGGGACTTCAGGATTCCAATGGCCCGCAGACGCCCTCACCAGGCGACAAGGACAAAGCAGCCGTCGTCAAGTTCCTCAGTAGCTCCTTCGAATACTGTTCCACCGTGATCCCAAATCTGACGGAGGAGCAACTCACCAAGACCCACAATTCTCCCGACGGCCGCCTTCCTGGCCGAGAAGTTCTGCTCGCTATGTTCGTGCATGTAGCGCATCATCGGGGCCAGGCCGAAATCTACCTGCGCGACAAAGGCATAAAGCCGCCGTCCTACATGATTTGAAATAATCAGCGTATTCGACTTCTTGCCGGAGAAAGCGCGCCAAGCGTGACGCCGGCTTCGCGGAGGGTGCGCGCCACGGTCGCAGCAATGTTTGCAGCGCCGGGAGTGTCGCCGTGGATGCAGATCGTTTGGGCTTCCACGGCAACTTCACTACCGTCGCTGGCAATGACTACGCCTCGCTCCGCGATGCTCAGCCCCTGCCAAGCCGCTTCTTCGGGATTGCGGATGAGCGCATCCTCGAATTTGCGTGATCGCAGCGTTCCATCCGGCTCGTAGCGCCGGTCGGCGAAAGCTTCGGCTGCTACCGCGAATCCCGCTTCGCGAAATACGTCTAGCATCGGCGAGCCCGCCAAGCCCACAAGGATAACGTCACTGCGCCAGTGTGCGACTCCTTTTGCGATGGCTTCGGCAAGTTCGCGATTGTGCACGGCCTGATTGTAGAGCGCGCCGTGCGGCTTGACGTGCACCACGCGTGCGCCGCACTCCACGGCGATTTTTGCCAGTGCGCATACCTGCTCGTACACCGACTCGGCAATCGCCTGGGGCGGCATCTTCAACTCGAGGCGGCCGAAATTCACACGATCGGGATAGCCTGGATGCGCGCCAATTGCCAATTTCCATCGAAGCGCCTGCGCGATGGTTATTCGCATAGTTTGTTCGTCGCCGGCGTGGCCGCCGCAGGCGATGTTGATCGACGTGACTGAACGCATCAGCGCTTCCTGCGTGCCGTCGGCAATCGCTTCCGGCAGTTCGCCCATGTCGCAGTTCAGATCAATCTTTAGTTGTCCGCGCTTCATTCCAAGAACAACTCCTTGGTTTCTGCGTCACACTCTGCTCTGGCCTCCGAACTGTAGCTTAGGCCTTCAGGCCTGAGGGTGTTTCCCAGCGAAACCATCGCGCCGATGGATCGGAAAATCCTCACCCCTCAAGGGGGTGAGCTACAGCTCATGCAATCAAACCCTCCGAGGCTAGCAGCTTTTCCTGTTCGATGAGCAGCTTCCGCGCCATTTCAAAACTCACGCGTTGCAAGCGAACTTCGTCCCGCGGCCGCAGTTGTCCCAAGCTATGAAAATCCGCCGAAATCACATTGGCGATCTTCGGGTAACCACCGGTCGTCTGCTGCTCGACAAAAAGAATAATGGGCTTACCTCCCTCAGGCACTTGAACAGCTCCAAGCGAAACACCCTCGGAAATCATCTCTCCACCAGCGGGCACGGGAATGGCAGCACACTCCAGGCGAATCCCCATGCGATTCGATTCCTCCGCCACGCGATACCTACTCTCATAAAACATCTTCCGCGCTGCTGCTGAAAACCCGTCGCTCTGCGGGCCAGGAGTGACACGCAGAACCTTGCGAGGCATTACCCTCTCCAATGCTCGAGGCGCCAGGCGCCGCTCGTCAATTGTGGCAACTACCGCAAGAGAACAGGCAGGAGTGCCTGTTCCACTGGTAAGGACATCTCCCTTGCGCAATGCTCTGCCTTCATGGCCACCAAGCCCGCTCATGAGATGCGTTGACGCGCTTCCGAGAAAATCCTTCACGATGATTCCGCCCTGAACGCACAAATAACATCGCGCCCCAGAACGCGTCGGGCCCATCCGCAGCACCTGCCCAGGTTTCGCCTTAAACGCCGTCCACATTTCGACCGGTTCCCCATCGAGCGTCGCGCCAAAATCCGACCCGGCCAGCGCTATCCTCGCGCCATCCGGAAACCTGAACGTTCCGCCGAGCAGCGTCATCTCTAGCCCGGCAGCCCCCTCTCCATTGGCGACCAGACGGTTTCCCACCCGCAATGAAATTGCGTCCGCCGCTCCAGACGGCGAAACTCCCAGAGGCCCGAATCCTTCTCGCCCCAAGTCCTGCACGGTCGTAAGCATTCCTGGCGCTTGCACCTCAATCAGCCCCATGCGCGCTCCATGTCCGCGAATTGCTCGGCGGAGACTGGCGTGAATAGGACGCGGTCCCCGATCGACAAGAAGCTCAGGCCGTCGCGATCGACCCGAAACATTCTGACAGGCGTGCGTCCAATCAATCTCCAACCGCCCGGCGTGGCAAACGGATACACGCCCGTTTGATTCCCCGCGATCCCCACGCTGCCCGCGGGCACCTTCCGTCGCGGCGTCGCCAGCCGAGGAGTGACCAATTCCTTGGGCAGTTCGCCCAGGTACGCAAACCCCGGCACGAACCCCAAAAAATAAACAAGATACTCGGCCGTTGAATGCAGCTCGATGGCCCGCGCCGGCGTCATTCCGCGAAGCGCGCACACCTCCGCCAGATCCGGCCCAAACTCTCCGCCATAGCAAACCGGAATTTCCACCAACCGCGGCTCTGGAAGTTCTACCTCGCCAAGTTTCTCAATGTGTCGCCGCAGAATCCCTTCCAATTCCTCGTGCCCCATTCGCAGCGCATCAAACTTGATCAGCAAGGAGCAATACCCTGGATGAAGATTGCGAACAGCCCCCACCGGCTCCAACTCCAGCAGTCGCAGCAGTCTTCTAACCTTCTCATTAGCATCGCGCGTGATTTGGTTCTGTAGAGGCCGGGCTTCAGCGCGGCCCTTCTCTCGTACACGCAAACCGTCGGCCCGTTCTATTTCCTTCGATAAATCAAAATAAACCAACAGCGACTGATCGCTGGAAAGCTGAAATCGCGCCCTTACGCTTGCCACCCTGTCCATAGCCGCGAAAGTATACCGCACAGCCTCGCAGCCGAATGCTCGGGTTCACTCTGGCCACGCATTGCGCCTCCGCTTGCGCACCCACGGGTTCGCAACTCATTGACTCCAGACATCTAATTACCCGGTAACCGTTCAGAGTTCCAACCCGTCCCATTATCAAGAGTTCGACACTGTCCCCGGTTGGATTCGACAATGTGGTCTTGGAGGCTTCGCCGGCGACAAACGCGGAGCCGCCAGATTGGGAGTCCACCATGCGACCGAAAGTGCTCTTCTTCGTCATTGCAGCAGTGCTGTTCGCAGGTTCGGCCAACGCGCAGAAGACGACCTGGACTATCCAGGGGCCGTCACCCACTACCGGCGATTCAAATTACCGCCACTCCGGTGGCAATGGAAACTACGACGCGAACGGGTATTGGTGCGCCCCTGCTCCACCTCTAGAAACCACCACCGAATCAGCGAGCGCGTCGGCACTGGCTTACGGATCTTCTTCCGGCGTCCTGAAAAGCGACAGTCGCTCGGCCTCTTTCTCAGACTATGTCAACGCGCCTAGTTCCTTTGGGGCAGCAAGCCCAGCAGTAGGTTCCGTCTCACTTTCCTTGGGCGAAATTGCGCGAAACCTTCGCAAAAACAAACCGCAAGCAACGCCAGGCGCAAGGGTATTCCGCCAAGACAATTTGGGCGGACTCCAGATTTGCGATGCGTCAGGCGGCAACTGCCGGCTCCCGCAATGAATTGGCTCTGATGCATTAGAGCGCTCCTCAACCTATTGACAATGAGAATTGGCGCAGGTGCGTCCAGTCGGCGCTGATGCCCCTGGCTTGTCTGATCCGCGCTGTGACTCTTGGCCCGCATCTGCCTGGCTGTGCGCGCGCCCGTTCTGTGGCAAAATGCCGTCGTGTTCCAACGGCTTATAGACCGCAAAGAATGGCAGTTCTTCGCCGTCCTACCGAAAGCGGATGCCCTTCTCGCCGCCGCTTGGTGGACAACGCTCCTTCTACGAGGGATCCTCCCGGCAGTTTTCGCGATCGCAATGGGTCTGCTCGTCGCAGCCGTGCAACACGGCAGGCATCTTGCCGCTCCCCTCGCCTTTGCCGGCGTGATCTTCGTGCTGCTTCAAGTGCTCAGCCCGATTCATCAAGCCGTCAGCACTAACCTCGGCGACCGCACTGCCGCATGGCTGTACGACCGGCTCACTGAGGCCTGCGTCCGCCCGCCAGGCATGGGACACCTCGAAGATCCGGCGCTCACCAGCGACCTTACGGTCGCGCGCGACTTCGACCTCGGCATGACCGGCCCGCCTCTATCGATCTCTATGGATTTCATCGCCAGCGGCATGGTGGAGATGGTTGGGGGCCTCGCTTCAGCCGTGATCCTTTTCCGCTACGCTTGGTGGGCGCCTATCGTTCTCGCAGGCGCGTGGGCCGCCACGCACTGGATCCTCAGCGACAGCGCCATCTGGCACGACCGCAACACCGAGGAAGTGCGCGCCGCGCAGCGGGATGCCGACTACACCTACCGATTGGCTGTCGACCCGCCTGCGAGCAAAGAATTGCGCCTGTTCGGCCTTGCCAAGTGGACAATTGACCGATTCGCGGCCAGACGCACTCGCTTGCACGAGCTTCAGTACGCAGCCACACGCCTGCGCGAGCGCCCCGTCGCCTGGAGCCTGCTTCTCGTTGTGTCTGCAAACGTCTTGATCTTCTCCATGCTGGCCAGCGCTGCCGCCAACGATCGCATCAGTCTCGGAGAAGCGGTCGTCTACGTTCAGTGCGCCATCGGCGTGTCCATGATCGCGTTCGGTGGATTCAGTTGGGCGCTCGACGGAGCAGCCGCTCCTGTCGCCGCAGTACTTCGGCTCGAGCAGGCCATGCGTCCCGCAGGTGCGTTGCAAGCAGGCAATTTCTCCGCGGACCGGAAACCTGCGCGAGACATTCGTCTTCGCGATGTCTCCTTTGCATACCCTGGAGGCGCGCCTGTGCTGGAACGCTTCGACCTGACGATTCCTGCTGGCTCGTCTCTGGCCATCGTTGGCCAGAACGGCGCCGGCAAAACCACCATCGCAAAGCTATTGTGCCGCTTGTACGATCCACAGTCAGGCGCCATCGAGATCGACGGCATTGACCTCCGCAAATTCGATCTCGCCTCGTGGCGTTCCCGCGTTGCCGCCGTATTCCAGGACTTCATCCGCCTCGAACTGCCGTTGCGCGACAACGTGGCACCGGCGGGGGCGCCGGACGATACCATTCACACCGCTCTGGAATCCGCCGGCGCCGCGAACCTGGCTTCTCTCGACACCGTGCTCTCACGCGGATATGACGACGGTACCGACCTCTCCGGCGGCCAATGGCAGCGCGTCGCTCTAGCGCGCGCTTTGTCGGCAGTCAAGATGGGTGCCGGCGTCGTACTACTCGATGAGCCGACTGCCCAGCTCGATGTTCGGGGAGAAGCGGAAATTTTCGATCGCCTGCTCGCTGCCACGCGGCATTGCACGACCATACTGATTTCGCATCGCTTCTCGACCGTGCGCCACGCCGATCGCATCTGCGTGCTGGAGCACGGCCGGGTCATCGAGCTTGGCACGCACGATGAGTTGATGGCTCTCGGCGGGCGCTATCGCACCATGTTCGACCTGCAAGCGCAGCGTTTCATTGTTCCGGAAGGCGAGGAGGGCAAAACGTATGACGTCCTCTCCTAATCGCGACCGCGCAACCGGTGCACCCGGGACGGCCAAGATCGACCCGCTTCCTCCCGCACTTTCCTCCATGTGGCGATTGTGCAAGCTGGGATATCGGCACGAGCCGCGCTTGATGCTCGTCGCGTTTGTGTTGTCGCAGATCGCGGCGCTGCCCGACGCGCTCCTCGCCTTATGGCTGATGCTGCTTGGCAAAGGCGTGCTGGAGCACAGCCCCGGCCTGATGCAAGGCGCGGCAATCGGCCTCGCGGTTTCCGCTGCCGCCATTTGGTTTCTCCGCACCGTCAGCACTCGTGTGCAGCGTCGCTTCCGCGACAAAATCACCATCGCGCTCGAATCCCACGTCGCTCAGTTGCAGGCATCGATCGGCACCATCGCTCATCAGGAACGCCCTGAGTATCTCGACCGCCTATCCATGCTCCGCAATCAGGTCTTCGTGCTCGACCACATGTACATGTCGGTGTTTTCAACACTCGGATGGATTCTGCGCCTGGGCGTGACGATGACCCTGCTTGCTTCGATTCACCCTGCCCTCCTGCTGCTCGCGGTGTTTGCGGTTCCTACGGTATTGACCTCGACGTGGCGCCCTGCGGTGGAGCGGATCGCACAGGAACGCGGGGCGCAGAGCGGCCGCCTGGCGCGTCATCTGTTCACCATAGCCACCACAGCAGCGCCCGGCAAGGAAGTCCGAGTCACCGGCATCGGACAGATGCTCATTACCGAGCGGCGGTCGGCATGGGAGCGTTGGTACCGACTGGTGGGTAATGCCCGCTGGGGTTCGGCACTTTGGCACTCCCTGGCGTGGGCCGTCTTCGGCCTCGCGTATGTCGGCGCAGTCGTGTTCGTGTCCTCCGGCCTCCACGCACCAGCTTCTGCGGTGCTACTTGTACTCGCCGCGGGCGCGAGGCTTTCCGCGTATATCGGCGCCACCGTCGGCGAGATTGGCTTCCTGCGCGGGTTCTGGATGGATGGCTCGCGCCGGCTTGCTTGGCTTGAGGACTACGCTGCCTCGGTGGCCGCGTCGGGCGATTTGCCAGTTCCCGCCGTGATGCACAGAGGCATCCGGCTCGATCATGTGCGTTTCGCGTACCCAGGCACGTCGCGGGTTGTGCTGGACGATGTGTCTGTAACACTTCCCGCGGGCGCAGTTGTCGCCATCGTCGGTGAGAACGGCGCTGGAAAGACGACGCTGGTCAAGCTGCTCGCGAAAATGTATGAGCCTTCATCGGGCTCGATTTTTCTGGACGACACGCCGCTGGCGCGCGTCCCGGCTGCCGAATGGCGCGACCGCCTCGCTGGCGCGTTTCAGGATTTTTTCCGGTTTGAATTTCGCGCCAGGCACACCGTTGGTCTGGGAGATGTCCCGCGGCTGGACGACGAAACCGCTGTAGTTGCGGCCGTGGATCGCGCCGGCGCCAGCGACGTTGTCGTCCGGCTGACCGCTGGTCTGGATACGCAACTCGGTCCGACGTGGCCGGCGGGCGTTGAGCTATCGTTCGGCCAGTGGCAGAAGCTAGCCCTGGCGCGCGGCTTTATGCGCGATGAGCCGCTGCTGCTGGTCCTGGACGAACCGACTGCCGCGCTCGACGCTGAGACGGAGCACGCACTGTTCGAGCGTTACTCCGCCGCAGCACGCGGCACCGCCGAGAGCGCCAGCGGCCGCATCACCATCCTGGTCTCCCACCGTTTCTCCACCGTCCGCATGGCCGATCTCATTGTGGTCCTCGATGGCGCCAAGCTCGTGGAGGTCGGCACTCACGATGAACTCATGGCCAAGAAGGGTCAGTACGCGGAGCTCTACAGCATCCAGGCAGCCGCGTATCGCTGACTCATCGTCGGTTGAATTTCGCTCGAAACCTATCGGATTGAAACGAGGACAGCTTTCTTTAGGCGTCCGATATTGGTTTTTTCTAGCAGAGGGAAAGGCTGGGGTCGGCATTCAAAGTCACATCCGCCAGAATGCCGTTTCTGAAGCGAGAGTATGCCGCAGCCGCAATCATGGCGGCATTATCGGTCGAAAGAGCGCGGCTCGGAAAAAACACTTCAATGCCGTTAGATTTCGAGCGGTCTTCAAACGTCGCGCGAAGTTGCGAGTTCGCAGCCACGCCCCCGGAAACCAGAACGCTCTCGACGCTAAACTCTTCAGCTGCGCGCATCGTACGCTCTACCAAATCTCGCACTACCGCGTTCTGAAACTCTCGTACCAGCGCCAGCGTTTTCGGTGAGCAGAGCGGCAACAACTGATCGAATTTTCGCTCACCTCGTAGCAGCGCTTCTTCGCGCGTGCGAATTTCCTCGGCATATTCCGAGTGCTCGCGAACATGATAGAGCACCGCCGTTTTCAAGCCGCTGAAGCTGAAGTCCAGAAGATTCCCCTTCATTTTTGTTGGCCCGAATTTCACCGGTGCGGCCGCTCCATTCGAAACCCCCGCCAGCCGGTCCAGAATCGGCCCGCCCGGATATCCCAGCCCAAGAAGCTTTGCCACTTTGTCGTAAGCTTCCCCCGCCGCATCGTCCCGCGTCTGCCCAATCTTCCGGTACCGCAGTCGCGCACCGGCATCTTGCACGTTCGGATCTTCCGGCGTCACTTCATACAAAACCGTGTGCCCGCCGGAAACAATCAAGCACACCGCAGGCAACTTCGCCACGCGTCCCGCTTTGTGTGCCTCCAAGAAAACCGCGTGCACGTGCCCCTCAAGATGATTGACCGGCACAAGCGGTTTCCCCAGCGCTTGCGCCAGCGTTTTTCCGTACGTAATCCCAACCAGCAGAGCTCCCACCAGCCCCGGTCCTTGCGTCACGCCAATCGCATCCAAATCCGTCAGCTTCATCCCAGCCTGTGCAAGCGCTTCCCGCACCACCGGAACGATCTGCCGCAAGTGCTCGCGCGACGCCAGCTCCGGCACCACGCCTCCATATTTTTGGTGAATGTCGATCTGCGAAGCGACCACGCTGGACAGAATCTCCCGTCCGTCGGCCACCACCGCCGCCGCCGTTTCGTCGCAAGAGGATTCAATTCCCAAAATACGCGTCATCGAATGTCCCTATCAATCGCTACAATTTCAAATGCTTCAAGTACTCGCGAAAATCTCCGCCGAATTCCTGATTTTGCAATGCGATTTCCACCGTAGCTTTCAAAAACCCAAGCTTGTCGCCCGCATCGTAGGAAACGCCTTCGTAAATATACGCCCACAAGCCATCTTCTTGCGCCAGGATGCGCAGCGCATCCGTCAATTGGATTTCGTTTCCCGCTCCCGGCTTGGTGCGCGCCAGGCAATCAAAAATCTGCGGCGGCAAGACGTAGCGCCCGGTGATCGCCAGGTTCGACGGCGCCTTTTCCGGTTTCGGCTTTTCTACTAGATCGCGGATGCGCAACAGCCGCGCACCGAATGGCGGCTGCGGCGCCGGCTCACCGTCTACGATTCCATAAAGGTGCGTCTTCTCTTTGGGCACTTCTTCCACAGCAATCGCGCCCACGCCAGTCGCCGCATACACATCCATGAGTTGCTTCGTCGCCGGATTGGCACCAGGAATTAGCACATCGCCAAGCAAGACCGCGAACGGCTCGTCGCCCACCAAGTCTTTTGCCACCAGCACGGCGTGTCCCAGCCCAAGTGGTTCCTTCTGCCGCGTATAGCTGACCTGCACCATGTCGCTAATCTTCCGCACCATCGCGGCTTGCTCTTTCTTCCCTTTTTCTTCCAGGAAGCGCTCCAATGTCGGCGAATGATCGAAGTGATCCTCGATCGAGTTTTTCCCTTTTCCAGTAACAATGATGATGTGCTCGATCCCGGACACCACGCATTCTTCCACTACGTACTGAATCTGTGGTTTGTCGACGACTGCCAGCATTTCCTTAGGCTGCGCTTTTGTAGCTGGTAAGAAGCGCGTTCCCAGTCCCGCAGCAGGCAGGACCGCTTTGCGCACTTTCCGTACCGAAGCGCTCTTCATCTGATTTGCGTCAGCCATCGGTTCCCTCGCTGGACTTACTTTTTCTTCGCTGGCTTCTTGTCTTTTGATTCCTTGGAGGACGATTCCTTTGCAGCCCCTTCCTTGCTCGTCGAATCTTTTTCCTTGCTCCCGGATTCCTTGTTTTCCGCGGAAAGCGCGTCCGCTTTTTCACCGTCGCCAGAGCTGGCGCCAGGCTTTTTTCCGCCGTAGTCCGTCACATACCAGCCCGCTCCCTTGAATTGAATCGCAGGCGCGGTGATCACCGATTCCACTTTGCCGCCGCAGTGCGGGCATTTTTTCAGGTGCGGACCGGAAACGTTCTCAATTTTTTCCGTATTGCGGCCGCACTTCAAGCATTTGTACTCGTACAGAGGCACTGACGCTCCTCCCATGTGTTGTCCAAAACTGAAAGTATAGCATTGCTCCCGCGCTCGAGCGCTGTCCTGCACCTTTCCACTTGTAGGGGCGGAGCACTGCTGCGCCCTCTCTGGGCATCCTGATTGCCCTAAGCTTCGAAGGGCCGGCTCTCTCAGTCTCATCGGCGTGCCCATGACGCGTGCTAGACTCGTCTGCATGTGCGCGAAGACCATTCCCCCAAAGCCCGCAGACGCCACGATTCCGTCACCCGGCGGCTGCCTCTATCTCGTGGGCACTCCCATCGGCAATCTCGAAGACATCACGCTTCGCGCTATCCGCATCCTCAAGGAAGTCGACCAAATCGCCTGCGAAGATACCCGCCACACGCAAAAACTCCTCACGCACTATGACATTCACAAGCCGCTGGTCAGCTACCACGAACACAATGAACTCACACGCGCGCCCGAATTGGTCGTCGCCATGGAACAAGGCGCGCAGATCGCGCTGGTCAGCGACGCTGGCATGCCACTCGTCTCCGATCCCGGCCACCGTCTTGTTACACTTTGCCTCCGGCATCGCATTCCCGTCGTGCCGGTTCCCGGTCCGTCAGCGTTGCTCGCTTCTCTTTCCGCTTCCGGCCTGCCTAACGAAGAATTTCTGTTCGTCGGTTTTTTGCCCGCGCGCAGCGGCGAACGACGCCGCGCCCTCGAACGCCTGCGTATTGAGGACCGCACCATCATCCTTTACGAAGCGCCACACCGCGTCGCGGAATGTATCGACGACGCACGCGAAGTGCTCGGCAATCGCAGTGCCTGCCTCGCCCGCGAAGTCACCAAACTTCACGAAGAATTTCGCCGTGGCAAACTTTCGGAACTCTCCTCCTCGCTAGAACAACGTCCCGCCCGTGGAGAAATCACGCTCTTGATCGGTCCCGAAGCTCCCGCTGACGCGCGCACACACGCCAACTCCACGCAGAGCCTCGCCGACCGCGTCGAAGAACTCATCCGCCAAGCCAAACTCGACCGCAAAGAAGCCCTCAAACTCGCCGCAAAAGAGCGCGGCCTCACGCGCCACGACGCCTACGCCCAAATCGTCGACGCGAAAACTGAAAACGAAGGTGTGTGAGAAAGACTCTTAGGTTAGCGCGCGCTTCAGGCGCTTAGTGGTCGTCTGTAGTTGGCGCTTCAGGGCCTCCACTTGCTTCGCGATGTCCGACAACTCTTTCTTCGCGAGCTTTCCCGCCTTAACAATCTGGTGCGCCTTACGGTCCGCCCTGCCCATCGCGGTCCCGATTCCCACTGCTACTTGCGTCAGTTTGCTCTTTTTTGCCATCACGCCCTCCGTAGACACGGCCTCCATCCTACAGCGGCACTTACCGGCTGCCAATCCCTTCGATTCTGTGCGTTGACATCCCTTCGATTCCCTTCGATTCTGTGTCGCGAGGAGCGCACATTCTTCCTCGTGGTGATTTGTATCGGGGCGGAGTCCACTCTGAAACGAATTGTTTGCCATCGGCACTATGGAATTGATGTAGGCCCGCACTCAGTCGAGCCAGTGCCGGAGCCTCCCAGCTCCGTACACCCTTCGGTTTCGCCCATCGTTAAGGAGGAAGAAACGTGAAATCTCAAACTGACACTCAGGTTGTTCCTTGCTGTCCGACGCTCGCGCCCAACGACATCTGTGACATCCTCGACTTCCACTATCGCCTCACCTACCCGACTCACGTCGGCGATCAGCAAATACCCGTCGAGGTCAAATTTCATTTCCGCTTAACCCGCTGTCGCGGACCGCTGGCCATTGGCGACCTGCTTTACACCACCACCCTCTTGCCCGGCGAGAAGGTCAAACTCTTCACCTCCGACCGCCGCTCCAAATTCACCTTCGATACTTCCACCAAATTCGGCTATCGCAACACGCAATCTTCCGAAGAATCCTTCTTCATGCAACAGATGAGCGATTCGCTCTTCGATACCAACTCTCGCGACCACCAGCACTCTAGCAATCAATCCCATGCTCACGTCGACGGTCACGGCGACGCCGGCATTGACGTCCTCGGCCTGGGTGGCTCCGCCAATATGAGCGGCAACTTCGATTCCAACTCCACCTCGGACTTCCTCAGCGAGCACCACCAGCACGCCGAAAACTCCTTCCACGCCGCCGAAATGGGCACTCGCAAGGCCGCCAGTACGTCCATCGGGGAGTCCCAGAGCCGCACCCACACCCAATCAGAGTCTGAGGACCACTACGAGTCCGCTTCGCGCGAATTTGAGAACAAGAACAAGTGTCATGCGGTAACTTTTCTTTTCTACCAGATCAACAAAACCCAAACGGTAAAGTATACTCTCGAGTCTATTAACCTGCGTGTAATAATGGATACCGAGCCCGCGAATGATTTCACTCGCGTGGC
This sequence comes from Candidatus Acidiferrum sp., assembly GCA_035279725.1. GTDB lineage: Bacteria > Acidobacteriota > Terriglobia > Acidiferrales > UBA7541 > Acidiferrum. The sequence goes on along the minus strand of DATEHF010000002.1, from coordinate 41,247 downwards.
TGCCAACCCCATCGGCGATAGTCGCGGCCTCGGAATCACTTCGACCACCGTTCTCGCGACCGACGCTAACGCCGGCCTGGCGCATGGCACGCTGTCTTTGGAGTTGCCTCCGCCCCAACTTACGCAGGCGAGATTCAGTATTCCCAACCGTCAACAGGCCATCAAGCAGGTTCAAAAGGAGCTCCAGCAGGAAAAGTTGCTGGATGCCAACGGCAATGTTTCGAAGGAGGCGAAGACGCTCTATTCCTTCGAAAAACAATCGGCGCTGCCGACCCCGGGGATCCTGGTCAAAGGCTGTATCGACGATTGCGATGTATGCGAACCAAACCTCGAAAAAGAAATCGAGCTCGACCTCGAGAACAAACGCTTGCAGAATGTGCTGCTCCAGAAGCAGATCGACTTGCTCGACAAGTCCCAGGAATACCGTTGTTGCCCAGCCGGCGAGGCGGAGCCAGCCAAGCCCTAAAAACTACCCAAGCCCTTGGCACCATAGCACCAAAGGCACGGCCTTCATTTCGAACGAGGCAGGCCGACTCTTCTTTCGCATTCGCTCCTGCGAATACGTCGGCCTGCGGATATGAGAAATCTCTCTTCGTGTCTTGTCGGGCTCGCGCCTGATTGCGACCCGCCACTTGACTCCTCAACCCAGCCTGGCTCAATATCTCGCAGACACGAGATCTGGAAGAGGAACGCCATGCGAGTATTCTGCAGCGTAGTCATCGCGACGATCGCCGCATTGTGTTTTCCTGGCCGCACTCCCGCTCAGGCTCTTTTCAAAACCGACCCGACTCCGCTCGAAAGGCCAGCACCGCTCAAGACGCTCAAAAGCGGCGACACCGCAAAAATCTGCGATGCCATCGCCAAGGCCCTCACGGACAACGGCTTCAAAGTGACCAATCAGGATTGCGATGTCGGCGAGTTCGAAGCAACCAAGAAAACTAGAACAGACGGGGAGTTTGACAAGGTCCTAATCTGGTTGGAGCGCGATTTCGAAAAACCAAAGGATGTCGTCAAGCTCTTCTTTCTCTATGGCCGCTATGAAACGCTCGCTGGACACGCCGAACCGGTCCGCATCAGTATCACCGTCGCGGACGAAGACCGAAACGTCGGCGCGCTCAAGGAAGTGCTGACGTCTCTCAAGATTTGACGGAGGTTAGCATGTCAATCAGAAAAGTCCGGGCGTTCCTGGCCATCACCGTCGTGGGCGTCTTTATGCTGATCACCGGCACTATGGCCATTTATCCTCTCTTCGGGAAGACCAACGTTGCCCTCAATGAATACGCCGACTTCTTCTCCAAGACTGCCAGCGTTTACACCGGAATCATCGGCGTGATCGTCGGCTACTATTTTGGCCGCGCCGAAGAACCCCTCCCCAAGGACGACCACAAACCGAAAGAAGGCTGACTTGCGGGTACCCCATCCGGGTTTGGCGTGTGGGGCTTTGACTTTTGTCGAGGTACTTCACGTTTAACTTTCTACCTTCAACCTTTGATCGAAGATTAAGACCTGGTTGGAACCCTTAATCTCATTTGCCCATTGCCTTAGTGCGCATGGTTAGCGTGACCTTTTCCGGGGGCCGCAGTTATATTGATAGAGCCAAGATGGCCACGCGACGACCGGCACGGAAGGGTTTGGCGAAGGGTGCGGATGTGGGTGTGCGGCTAGGCATTGGCCAAATCGCGGAGCACGGACTGGTCGAAGCGGCGCAGAGTGACCCGGCGAAGTTCGATGCACTTTACGAACTGCATTTCGACCGTGTCTATGCATTCGTTGCCAGCCGGGTTCGGGACCGGGCGACTGCGGAAGATGTGACGTCGGAAGTGTTTCATAGAGCGCTGGCAAACCTGAAGAGTTATGAATGGCGCGGCGTGCCTTTTGCAGCCTGGCTGTTGCGCATTGCGGCAAACGCGATTGTTGACCATGCAAAGCGCGCCGCGCGCGAGTTCCCTGCCCCGGACGATCCGCCAGAGATTGCCGCCGATCCCGGTCTCCAGGCATCCGAATTGCGGGCCCTTGAGCACCGGGCCCAATTGTTCCGCATGGTGGCGCAGCTTCCGGAGGTTCAGAAGCAAGTGGTGTACGAGCGGTTTGTGGAGCAGCGCAGCATACGGGAAATAGCGGAGCGGCTGGGAAAAACCTCGGGAGCCATCAAGCAACTGCAATTGCGCGCCGTGCAGAATTTGCGCGCACAGATGGAGGGTAGCCGTGGCTAAGCGCTCCCTCCCCTTGCAATTTGATGAAGTGGTGCAGGCGATGCTGGTGTCGCTGCGGCCGCGGCCGGAGGAAGCGCCGGATCGCGAGCTGGCTTCCCTGATGCGCGTTGCGCAGGCGTTGCGCGGGCTTCCGCGCGAAGAGTTTCGAGCAGCGTTGAAATCCGATTTGCAAAGGAGAGTATCGATGAGTGAAAGCACAGCAGCGGCAAAATCTGGGGAGGTGCAAGCGGGAGCGGCTCATTATCAGCGGCCGGGGCTGACGGCCATCACGCCGTACATCATCGTGCGGCCGGCGGCGCAGTTCATGGAGTTCCTGAAGAGTTGTTTCGATGGAATCGAGCAGATGCGGATGCCGGCGCCCGACGGCTCGATCATGCACGCGGAAGTAACGATTGGCAACGGCGCGATCGAGGTAAGCGATGGGAGCGAGCAGTATCCACCGGCGCCTCAAGCGATTCATCTATATGTAGACGACCCCGACGCGACGTACGCGCGCACGCTGCAGGCCGGTTCCACCTCCTTCTACGCGCCGACCGATGACCATCCCTCCGGCGACCGCTGGGGCGCCGTCAAAGACCCCTTCGGCAATCACTGGTACATTGCCAAGCCTCGTGGATGGACGCCAGGGCCAGAAGGGCTGCGCTCCGTCCAGCCGTACCTCCATCTGCGCGAAGCGCACAAAATGATTCCCTTTATGGAGACTGCTTTCGGCGCAGAGACCATCGGCCTTCACAAATCGCCTGACGGCATCGTGCACCATGCGACCATTCGAATCGGGAACGCCACGCTGGAAATCGACGAAGCCCACGGCGAATTCCAGCCGATGCCTTGCCACTTGCATGTCTACGTGCCGGACACAGACGCGGCCTACGCACGGGCTTTGCAAGCGGGAGGGACATCGATTGACGAACCACGCAACGCGCCCTATGGCGACCGCGCCGCAGGCGTGAAAGATGCGTGGGGGAATAGCTGGTTTATTGCCTCGTACCTGGGAACGAAGTAGACGCAACAAAACTTGTTTCCGGAAAAGCCCGGGAAGGAGCATAGGAGGATGGTGCGAGACAGATCATAACGCTTGCGCACAGCGCATAGTACCTGCGAAACCCGGGAGCGAGCGTTCGCGTCTCATACAATGCGAGTGGAATTCGTCAGGGGAGGTAGTCCATGAGACTGCTTACGCCCGCGGTGCTTCTTGCCTTCCTCGTTTTGTTGACATTTGCACCTGCCAGCTCGGCTGGTTCGCATTCAAGCTTTTCGGACGAGCAACAGTTCACTAGCATCCAAAGCGATAAACCGAGCAACGCTGCTTTGGCCAGTTCCTTTCCCGGAGATGGGAATCGCCAGGCCGCAACAGCAGCGCTTGACACAGCAACCATCACGCTTCCGGTCGGTACAAAGGTGACGCTGGCGCTCACCACTCCGATTTGGGCTAAGACTGTCAAGCCAGGCGACCCCGTCTACACCGTAACAGCCTTCCCCGTAGTGAGCGGTAGCTCCATGGCAATTCCTATCGGAACGTATGTCCTCGGTCAGATTGACGCCGTGACCAAGCCGAGTTGGCGCGACGCGCACGCCCTTTTTCAAATGCATTTCAGCAAGATCATTTTTTCCAGCGGCTACACGCTGGAGCTTCAGAGCGCGCCCGCGCAAGCAGCAACGGCCACGGTTCATGTAGATGTGACTTCAAGAAATGACATTCTGCTGGACAATGGCGCGCAGTTCGACTTGATTGTGCAAACTCCGCTGGCCCTGGAAGCAAATCGTATCGCGGAGGCGGTCCGGCGCACGCGGCCGTTGCCTGTGGGACCCTCAAAGTCCGCAACGTTGTGCCGCCCGATTCCCGCGACACCAGGCACTCCGGATACCGTGATCCCCGGAACGCCAGGCACGCCGGGGACCCCGGACATCGTCATACCGGGAGCGGGAGGAATGCCGCCAACGGTAATACCGGGTATTCCGGCCACTTCGGGAACTGCACCAACGATTCTCCCCGGCAGTCCGGGAACGCCCGGCATAGGGTGCCCAGCGGCGGGCGCCGTGATCCGCGGCCGGAGCGGCCCGCAAATTCACACGCAAACTTTTCAGGTGCCAAGTGAGCTCACCGTTTCCGGTACGAAGCTTTCCCCGGGAATTTACCAGGTAACCTGGCTGGGAACGGACGTTGCCGTACAAGTGGACTTGCTTCGGAACGGTAAGGCCATCGTGAGAGCGGCAGCGCACGTTGCGTCACTGCCGCAGAATTCCACAGAAGACAAGGTCCTGACCCGAACGAACGCCGATGGCTCGACATCCATAGCTTCGCTCGAGTTTGCGGGCGAAGGCTTCGCGTTGATTTTCGACTGACTCTGTTCGACGACAGTAGAGCGAGAAGAATTTGTCCGGGAGGCCAGCGATGCGAATGTTTCTCATGGTGTTGTTCTTGAGTGCGAGTACGTGCCTGGCACAGGAAATACCACCGGGTCCGCTGCAACCGGCGACGGAGCCAACCGAGCAAGGTCCCGCTGGCCAGACGCAGGATACATTTACCGTCCCCGAGGGAACGCACGTACAGCTTGCGCTTGCAAACCCGCTTCGGACCAGCACCGCCCGCGCGGGAGACACGGTTCGCGCAGTGACGACTTTCCCCGTAACCGTAGACAAGGATTTGGCGATACCCCAGGGAAGTTATGTCGAGGGAAGCATCGTCAAGGTAGGAAAGCACGGTTCAGCGCGCTTCGACAGCCTGCTGATCCGGTTCGAGCAAATCGTTTTCGCCAACGGATATCACGTGGCGCTCGATGGATCGATTGTGGATGCAAGAGCGATGGAGCCAAGCACAAACCCAACCGTGTCGGCCGGAACTCCCGCCGTGCCCGTGGCGAATGGCTTTCAGCAGCAACCCCCGCAACCGCCGCCGCTACCGCAGGTCGGACCGTCGAGGGCTCTAGTGATCGGCGTGGGGACGGCAGCGATGGTAGGAGTCATGGCTACCGTGGCGTACCTGGCCCATCGCCACGCTCGCGATCAGGGCCGCGACTTCGATACCGGATTTCAGTTCGAGATAGTGTTGCAGGCGCCGCTGATGCTCGATCGCGCGCGTGTCACTGCCGCGGTGAGTGGCGCCAGCGCGCGCTAAAGACAGAACGGAAGAGAACGGGTCTGAAGACCCGCCACTACAAAAGCGAAGATGCGGCGCAAAGCCTCCGCTACAGCCTCAGATTTAAGCGGCAGACTCGGAGCGAAAAACGCGCTGGAAGCGCGGCCCGGTGAACTGTACGCCGACCAGTTTTTCACCCTGGCATTGCGCATCAGCGACATGAACCACGCGGCCCTGCGTGGCAAAATCCGCGTCGCTACGGCGTGAAGCATACTGAGAAAAAGGAATGCGAATTTCGAGATTTGAACCGATCGCGACGTCGAAGCGCGTAACGAAAGCGGCGCCGCTGCGGCAAAGATTTTCGCTGGAAGTATCTTCTTCGAAAGCGAATCCGCGGGCATCGCGCCCGCGCACTTTCAGCGGCAGGCGGACAGCGATTCTACGTTCCGAGCGTTGCCTCGATACGGTGGTGCTGAGCGGGACCATGGGCTGGGTCCTCGATTCTGGTGACTCCAACCTGGTCGGAGCCATCCCCTGGATTGGCGCGGCCCTCGAAAAAACCCTCTACCTTTTCGAGAACTTCACTGGGTGTTCGCGCCGCATGCACGACTCTGCGAAGTTCGCTGCCATTCCCCACGCCATGCGTAAACCAGCATGCGAACTGTTTCATTTTGCCTACACCATCGGGCAGGTGGGCAGCATTAATTTGCCTATAGTAGCCCATGAGTAAACGGTAGCGCTCTTCGTCGTTGGGAATGTCGTAGCGGCCGGTTTCCGCGTGCTGCCGCATCTGGCGGAAAATCCAGGGATTGGTAGCGGCCGCTCGGCCGATCATCACGGCGTCGCAGCCCGTTTCGTGCACCATGCGCGCAGCGTCTTCCGGCTTGTTGATGTCGCCGTTGCCGATCACGGGAATTTTCACCGCTTGCTTCACGGCGGCGATGAGGTTCCAATCCGCGGCGCCGGTGTAGCCTTGTTCGCGAGTGCGCGGGTGCACGGCGACCGCTTCGACGCCGACGCTCTCCGCCATTTTTGCGACGTCCACGGCAACAATGGAGTTTTCATCCCAGCCGGCGCGCAGCTTGATCGTAAGAGGAATTTTCACCGCGAAGCGCACGGCCTTGAAAATGTCTTCGAGTAGTGGGAGATCGCGAAGCAAGCCCGAGCCGCCGCACTTGACCACTTTCTTGGCGGGACAGCCGAGATTTATATCCACAGCGTCGTAGCCGAGGTCTTCGACCATTTTCGCTGCTTCCGCCATGACAGCGGGGTTCGCGCCGAATAGCTGCGCGGTGATCGGATGTTCGTCGTCCTGAAAGTAGAGATAGCGCAGAGTTTTCTTCGCGCTGCGCGTGATGCCTTCAGAGCTGGTGAACTCCGTCATCAGCAAACCGCAGCCGCCGAGCCCGCGAATGACGCGGCGGAAAAGCGTGTCTGTCACGCCAGCCATAGGTGCGAGCACGGCAGCCGGGCGGATCGTCAGGTCGCGAATTTGGAAGCTCACCGGAATCATCTTTCTCAGTTTAGGCTGGTGCGTCCCGCGTAGCAAGACGGAGCCTGATTCGTGTTCCGTCCGCCCAGCCAAAGGCATTTTTCACGATTGCGGGTTTTGCCGGCGCGAGTTTCTTCTTCCGCTTATTTCTTCGGGGCCGGCGGAGCGGGCGGCTGCTCGCTGCTGGGCGGCACGATGTTCTTCATGCGCATGTAGGTGGCCAGATTGCCGTAGTGCTCCATATCATGGATGTTGTTGACGGTCAGGGCGCTGAGCCGCGGAGCGTCGCCTCCGAAGAGCTTGATGGTCTGCACGGCGGAGGCATCGGTCATGGTGTCGTAGGCCTTGTCGCAATAGGCGAAGGCGGTATTGAGCGCGGCCATGAGATCGGCTTTGGAGGTTTTGGTGTGCTCGATGTCCAAGGCGGGGTTTTTCTCCCCCAAGGCCAGCGAGCAAAACGTGTACTGCGCATCGGACAAATGTCCAATGATCTGGCCGTAGCTGCGCACGGTGTCCACGGGTTTAAAGCTGTAATTGTCCTCCGGCATCTTTTCAGCGGACCGTGCCAGGATGCCCTTCACCCGGGCGTACGCCAACTTGTTCCAGGTGCTCAGGGGATTCTCCGGGGTGACCGCTGGTTTCCCCTGAGCCGGCTTGTCCTGGGCCAGGGCAACCCCGGCCGGCACCACGAGGCACAACACTAGCATTCGCACAAATGTTTTCATGGGTTTTCCTCCCCACTATCTTTACGCAACGCCGCGAGAGAAGTTTCCACACAAAGGCCGGTGTCCTCGTCTTAATTCCTAAAAACACCTTTGGGTGCCGCAACCCTAGGGTTTTCAAGCTTGTCCGCCGTAGAAGGGCTGAGGTTTTTTGCCGCACGCCTAATCCGCCGCCGGCGATACGGCACGCCCCACGTCATCGCGGACGATGGTCATTAAGCCGATAGTCGCCGAGCAGATCAGCGAGAATTCCTGCTGTTCCGGCAATCGCGAAGGTCTCGACGGTTTCGCTCCAATTCGTGTGACTATGAGGATCCGAAAGAAGCAACGGCACCCACACGATTAGCCCAAAGAGCACGAGCATCAATGTCAGCAGGCGAGTGGCGAGAAGCCCCATTCGATTGGTAAGAAGAGCCACCGCCGCGAGTGCGAAGAAAACAGTCGTCGCTACCGCCCAGAACATTTGACTTGGCGGAATCCACTTCGGAACAAGATGGGCGGTAGGGCCAAGATAAAACGCCTGTTCGAGGGTAAACGAAGCGGTACACATGCCCAAAAGAATGCGGCCAATCCGCTTCAGCGTTTCCCCCGACCAAATCGATGACCATCGCGCATAAGCGATCGCCGCGCCGGTCACGAGAGAGAACTGCTCGAAGAAGTTGCCCCAGCTATTGTAGATCCGCGGTGCTGCGATGATTCCTGGCACGCACTGCATCGTGAACACGAGAAAAACCGCACTGAGGACGATTGCGCCTGTTTTCACGGTCCGACGGAACTGAATCGCCGCGCCGCCGAAGATCAGGGCAGCGGCGGCGGCGTGAACAAGGTAACGCGGTTGATGCCAGCCGTTGTAGTCGTGCCACGCCACCGTGATGAGGCCCAGGGCCAAAGCCGCCATTCCAAACACACGACGGCCAAAGTTAAAACTAGACGTTGAACCGGTCACTTGTTTTCAATCCCGTTCATGCAGGTGTGTCACTTCTTCAGCAAACCTAGTAACTCCAGCCAATCAGAAAACCTGTCGATCCAATGATCCGTAGGGAGGTTTTGCTTTCGCATTCCGAAGCCGTGGCCACCCTTCGCGTACATGTGCAGTTCGGCCGGTTTGTGGGCACTGGTCCACTTTTCGTATAGGGCGACGCTGTCCGGTGCGAGTCCAAGATTGTCATCGGTTGCAGCCGCGACAAACACAGGCGGCGCATCCGCTGGAACGGGAGAATCCTTAAGCCTGCCCGCGGCGCCATAGACTACGGCTGCGAAGGCGGGCCTGCCATCCGGCGCGTAACGAAAGGCAACTCCGGCAGAGACCGTTCCACCCGCGGAGAATCCGATAATACCGACGCGATCGGGGGAAACTCCCCAGTCTGACGCGTGCTGCCGAACGTAGGTGACCGCCGTCAACCCATCGGCGATGGACAGCGGAACGACCTTATCCAATATCTCTCGAAACTTCGGCGGGTTCGCAAACAGCGCGGTAAATTCCTGCGTGGCGTCCTCGCCGGTGTGGGCGAGGCGGTACTTGAGAACAAACGCCGTCACGCCTTTCGCAACCAGGTATTTAGCGACATCGTTGCCCTCGCTGTTGATGGAAAGAGCCATAAAACCACCACCCGGGCAGATCACCACGCCCGTGCCATTCCTTAACTCCGGAGCAGGCTTGAAAACTGTCAAGCTGGGCTTGGTCACGTTGGCGACGACTTCCGTGTTCCAGCTTTTCGAGAAGTACTCTTTCTCAGGATAGTTCTCCTGCGTTGAGCCAGTCGCGGTGCCAGTCTGAAGGGGAATGACCTCCTGGGCGGTCGCGCTGGTCGCCAGGAACATCACTACGCAAAGAGTTCGAATGATGAGTGTTTTCATGGCCGTAGAGTCTACCAGAGAACGGCCCAGCGCCATTGATGACGCGTCGCCACGCCCCAGTGCCGAGTAGTAGGTCCTCAGCTTCCGGCGACACGAGTAATTAGGATCTGACGACTTCACAAACGGAAACAGTCGAGTTGACCCAAGCCCTACTCGCGGCTATGCTCTCATGCGCCGATGAGGAAGTTCGTTCTCACATTCGCTGTCCTTGGGGCTTTGCTCTTTGATTTATCTTTAGCCATTCAAGCGGAAGATCAGCCAGAGACCCCGTACGATGAGTCGCAAGGCGTTGCGTGCGAGCACACTCCGCTGTTCATGACCCAAGTGGTTCAGGACTCCGTCCAAAGAACGCAACCAACTGGGAAATCGGCTTCTCCGCTGCTATTGGGCTCTCCAACTACGCGTGGTGAATTCCCTGTCGAAAATGGCAACGAATTGACGGAGCCAAATTTCATTACCCCCGCCATCCGTGCTGTTCCTCTTCGATGTTAAAAATCCAGCACCCTAAGTAGCGGCCTCAACAAGGTGCTCGTATCGCGTTTACATCGGAGTCGCCAAACCGATTCCGGCATAGGTGTTCGCTCAGATGACCCGGCTATCAGCGTCATCTTGTTTTACTTTCCAGGGACAGACACAACGGCCTAGAAAGAGGGAATACGGATATGGATGTAGGAAACCGACTTAGACAGTTTAGAGAATTGAGAGGGCTGTCCCAGGGCGAGCTTGAAGGACGCACAGGGCTGCTTCGTTGTTACATCTCGCGCGTGGAAAACGGACACACCATTCCGTCCGTCGAGACCCTTGAGAAGTTCGCACGCGCATTAGACATGCTCTTGTATCAATTTCTCTACGAAGGAAAGAGATCGCCCCAATCGCTCAAGACTCAGTCGCAAGAGATAGAGGATTGGGCATCTCGAGGAAAGGGCAGGCGCATCTTTTCAAGACTACAAAACGCGCTTCGGAAAATGTCCGCGTCAGACAGAACCTTGCTGCTTTACATGGCCACCAAGATGGTTGGAAAAAAGAGAGCCACCTAGCCCGGTTGCTACGTGCCTGATTTACGCGGCTAACCGGGCAAGTGCCGGATCAGCGATTCCACCTGACTGACACCGTAGGCGGCCCTCGTATCCCTTACTTGGCCCGCTTCAGTAGAATGCGATTACTGGCGTTCAGGGTGACGACTTCCCAACCTTCCTCGCCCAGCTTGTTGATCTGGGCGACTTGGCCGGAGCAGCCGACGCCGCAACCGACAATCTGGTATTCCCACTTCGGGGCGCTTTGAGCAGCCGCTGTGCGCGCGTAGTGTTGCCCGGCGATGAAGGCGCCAACCAACATCAAGGAAACCAAGCTGATTCTTACAACGGAGTGCAGTTTCATGGTTCCTTTCCTCCTAACAGCTTTCGTCTCTAATACAGACGGCTGGGCGCAACCTCGCGTTACGCTTCTCTCCCCTTAGAGCCGAAAACAAAAAACCGAACGCTGAATGATCTATTCTCCTCTCCCGGCACAGTCGCCTCGAAGGAAAATTCCGCTTCCACTTTGGGAGTTTGTGACTTGAAAACGCCTTCGCTCTTATCGAAGGCCACCTAAAGGCATTTCTCGGAATTAAGGGCGACCATGCGCCAATTCCTCGACCCGTCGGTAACTATTGTGGAACGGTCTCGTGCCATCTTTTCCTGCAATGAATGTCTCCAGCGTAGGACTTGAGCGATAGAGAAGACATCATGAAGCCCAGCAACTCTCCCTCTCTAGCCGGCAGAATTCTGCTCAGGCCGTCGAATTCGCGACTCGTAATCCTCTTCGTTTTCTATTTGACGGTAAGTAAATGTCCTTTTACAGTTGCGGCATGCCACGGAAAGTCATCCTGGGATTCGGAATCAGCATCGACGGCTATATTGCGCGACGGAATGGCGCCATGGATTATCTGGTGATCGACAAAGAAGGCGAAGCGCTGATGGCAGACTTCTTCTCCAAGATCGATACCACGATCATGGGGCGGAAGACTGCCGCTGGCTGGGTGAAAATGCGCGAGAGTGGAGAGATTCCGGAGACGCCTGACATGGCGAATTTCGTAGTCTCTCGGCGATGGAAACCCGGCAAACGCGACGGATTCGAAGTGGTGAGCGGATCTCTGACAGCCTTTGTGAAAAAGCTAAAACGCCGCCCGGGCAAAGATATCTATCTCGGCGGAGGGGGCGAATTGGCCCGCAGTTTCCTGCAAGAGGATTTGGTGGACGAACTCTACCTCGGTCTGGGTCCCGTTCTTTTGGGTGACGGTATCCCCGGCTTCCCGGGCAAGTTCCCGCAGCGCGACTTCAAGTTGACGGAGTGCAAGTCTTACTCGAATGGATCGGTCGGCCTACGCTACGAGCGAATGCGGAATCAGGTATAAATTGTCATCGTTCCGGCGATCGCCGCAGGAATTCAGCGATTCATGATTCCTAGGGAGAAGAAAAATGTATCGATGTCTACCGCTAACCTTGTTCATCGGCCTGCTGATGTGTGCGCCCTCGCGAGCGCAGTTGGTGGAGGACTACAGACCGCCGAGATCGAGCTGTTGCCTGGCTCATGACGCCAAGACCCTTTCGGATCAAATGCAGGACTGGAACCAACTTAGCCGGTATCACGCCGCGGATGAAGAACTGAAGAAGCAACCCGCCGACCCCAAGCGAGTCGTGTTCATGGGAGATTCCATCACGGACTTTTGGAAACTGGAAAAGTCATTCCCCGGCAAGCCCTACCTGAACCGCGGAATCGGAGGTCAGACAACGCAGCAGATGCTAGTGCGAATGTTTCCAGACGTGATCGACCTGAAACCGGCAGCTATCATAATTTTGGCGGGGACGAACGACATTGCACAGAACACTGGTCCGGAAACAGCGACGATGGTCGAGGAAAACTTAATGGCAATGACCGAGCTCGCCCAAAAGCATGGTATCAAGGTAATCCTTTGCTCGGTGACACCCATCAGCGACTACACGATAATGCCACCCGACTGGGACCCTCCACCGCCAGCAGGGACTCACCCCAAGCTCGTACAGAGCGTCCAGCGTCCACCGGCTCAAATTCTGCAACTGAACATCTGGATGAAAAGTTACGCAGCGAGCGTCGGAGCCGTTTACGCGGATTATTTCTCTGCGGTGGTGGATGGCAGCGGCATGCTCAAGGAAGGACTCTCCAACGACGGTCTCCATCCAAACGCGCAGGGCTACGCCCTGATGGTTCCGGTGGCGGAGGCAGCGATTGAGAAGGCTCTGAAGTAGGGCAAACCCTCTGTCCCTTGCGGAATTCTGGCCAGGTGGCACACCCTTATCGGGACTTAGCCCACTTCGTCATTCCACTGTTTAATTTGTTTGATCAATATTCCGTAGCACTCGCAAGCCGCGTCCTCAAGCCGCGTGCGGCTCTCAATTTTTACCGTGCCGCGAACGTAGGTGATGAGTCCGGCCTTTTGCAATATGCCAGCAGCCACCGTAACACTCGCCCGGCGTGTGCCGAGCATGTGAGAGAGAAACTCCTGTGTCAGCGGTACCAGGTCGCCCCCTAAGCGGTCCTGTGACATAAGGAGCCATCTTGCAAGCCGCTCATCGATCTCATGCAGCCGGTTGCAAGCCGCCACTTGTGCCGACTGAAAAGCAACCTCTTGGGCGAAACGTTGGATTTCCACCGCTAGGCTCGGTGATTCCTTCAGAGCAGCAACCAGGTCTTTAGCACTCACTCGGAAGGCGCTGCCAGCTACCTGGATAATTGTGCGGCTTGGGCTGCTGCTGAACCCTACTGTAAGAGGGATTCCGACGAAGCCTTCTCTGCCGCACAGGCCCACTTCCACACTTTTTCCGTCGTCCATGATGCTCAGGATCGATGCCAGACCGTCATTCATGAAGAACGCGAACTTGATGGTCTCCCCAGCCTCGTTTAACACTGTGGGCGTAGGCAGGGAAACGAATTCCAGTTTGGAGAACAGCGCGACGCTCTCCTGGCTGGGCAAAGCGAGTAAGATTTTGTTGTGAACGCGATGCCCATTGATGCTGCCGTCCGGCTTGGTTGCGGGTTTCTTGGGATCATATTTGGATGGACTGGGCATACAGTTCCTTTGCGAAGGATTTGTCAGATTTCGCAAGGAACTGCCCTGAAAGGGAGCCCGGCAGAGGGATGCTAGTGTGACGCTGCTATTGTACCCCCCAAATTCCACTCGGAGGGGCCTGTTTTCGATTCAATCACAGATTCTTCGGGACCGTACCCTAGCGTACACACACCGGGGCACAAAAGTGTTATCACGGTTGTAACAAACAACCCAGCAGAAACTGCACTCGGAGGCGTTTATGGCTGGCACAGATACGGGCCCTGGTCGTTTCTCGCTCTACAGTATGGAGATTGAGTGCCCGCAGTGTGGCAAGAAAATGATCCTGGATGTCGGATTAACCGGAAACCCCAAGAACAATTTGCTGAAGTGCCTCGGCTGCCAGAACGAAATTGTTCCAACTGTACCTGGGCCTATAATTGGTGGCCCCTTCCCAACGACTTAGCACGACGCAAGCTATCATCATCTTAGTGATTTCGTGGACGCCACTATCCTGCCTTTGGCACCCAGATATCAACGCCTGAGGGTACATCGAACGTCGCTGGCATGATCCCAATCACGGTAAAGGCTTGTCCATTCAACCGCATGGTGACGCCGATTATTCGTGGGTCCCCAGCAAATCGTTGTTGCCAGAGACGGTGACTGACTATTACAACCTGCTGCCTGCCCGAGGGGTATTCCTCGGCAAGGAAGCCCCGGCCGAGCACAGTCTGCGTTTTCGCACTCTGAAAAAAGGCGGGGGTAACTGACGCGCCGCGAACCTTCTGAGAGCCTCCGCTCTCCTGAAGTTCAAATGAATCGACTTGATAACTCGTAGCAGATGGACTAGGTACATTCGCTTCGCGAGTTTGCCCGCAGCCCGCCATTAAAATACAGCACAGGACTCCAGCCACGGCCAGTGACGCAGATGGTTTCATGTCGTCCTCCAAAATTGGCTCTAGCGCAAGTGTGCGGTAGGAAAGTTTCAGAACTGTTACAACCAGGATCGGATAGCTCGTCGTTTGACCGGGTGTTCGGCACTGTAATGCTCCCAGCAACCAACTTCAAGCGACTTCTAAGGTTCGGACCTACTTCTGCTGGAATGCGCGAGGGGTGCTCGTTCAGCACCAGAATTTCTTGATAGCCTTTGAAGCGCCGGAACTTTTTCTCCGCTTCCAGGAGTCCGGTGGCCATCCAGCCAGCGTCTGTACCGCATGGCAATTCCTTCCTCTTGGTCCTGTAAATTCTGACAGGTGAAAGCGCCCGGTGGTTCGACGACTTTTGATGTGAACCTCGCACGATCGCTGCTTTATTCTCCGGGCTAAATGCTGGAACCGGTGAAGGCGCAGGATACATCTATGATTTCGCCGGCTTCCGTCCAACTGTTTTCGGGCCTTCAAGAGAACGAAATTAAGGCCATCAAAGACGCCGCGACGCGGCGTGAATTCGAAAAATCACGGATCTTAGTGAGATCGAACGAAATCGCAAACAGGTTGTTCCTCATAGAAAGGGGCTTCTTGGACTACTATGTGGCAAATGAGGCCGGACAGGACATTTTGTTGCGGAGGCTCGTAGCTGGAGACGTGTTCGGCCAAGCTTCATTCCTCTCCAGGCCAATCGGATACCTCGGGACTGCAAAAGCGGTAGAGCATATTTACGTTCTGGAATGGAAAGACCGGGTGATACGCCAACTCGCGAAGGCTTATCCACAGCTCGTTGAGAATGCCCTTCGAACCGTCCTACGATACCTCGCCTTGTACGCCAGAAGGCACATTCGGCTGGTTACCAATACTGCTCAAGAGAGGCTTGCATGTGCTCTGACCAGCCTGGGTTCTCGCGCTGGCCACGCCGTTCTTAGCGGAGTAGAAGTCGATATTAAGAATGAGGATTTAGCCTCTCTTGCTGACATGAGCTTCTTTACAGCATCCCGCATATTGAAAGGTTGGGATCGCAACGGAGTGGTGGAGAAAAGCCGCGGGAAAGTTGTCATTCGGGCTCCTGAAAAACTGCTTGCCGCCTAATAACCTCCCTGGCAGCCAATTGTAATCCCGTGGCTGTTGTCGGCCTCACCTTCAGATTGGAGTGTTCCTGCCATGCCATCCACAGACTCAGCACGAACACCCTGGTGGACGTGGACTTGGATAGTCCTGGCGCTACTCGTTCTAAGTATCCACGCAACCCTTAGACCCGGTTTTCCATTCGTCGCAGCTGAGGCCTTGGTTCTGATCGCCACCGTTTTTGCGGCAGTCTACCATGCCGAAGTCGTCGCCCATCGTGTCGGTGAGCCATTCGGGACACTCGTACTTGCCCTGGCTGTCACGATTATTGAGGTGGCCCTCATCGTCGCCATGATGATTACCGGCGGGTCCGAAACTGCTGGTCTGGCGCGCGACACTGTTTTTGCCGCAGTCATGATCGTTTGTAACGGCATCGTCGGCCTGTGCCTTCTGGCGGGTGGCGTTCGCCATCGCGAGCAGAGCTTTCAATTTCAAGGCGCGCAAGCCGCGCTCTCTGTTCTAATCGCACTGACGACCCTGACTCTGGTCTTTCCGAATGTCACGAGCGCTTCGGCTGGGCCGACGTTCAGCTCGTCACAGCTCGTCTTTGCGGCTATTGTTTCGCTGATCCTTTATGGTTCGTTCCTGTTTGTGCAGACCGTTCGCCACCGCGATTATTTTCTTCCTGCTGGGGGTGGGGAAGAAGCACATGCGCTGCCCCCACCAAACAGGATCGCGCTTGTCAGCGCTGGATTGCTCCTTGTTTCGTTAGGCGCGGTAGTAGCGCTGGCGAAGGCACTCACGCCAACGCTCGAGCGCTGCATTGCAGCCATCGGTGCGCCAAGAAGTGCTGTGGGGATTGTAATCGCAGGACTCGTCCTTCTCCCGGAAGGACTGGCCTCCTATCGTGCGGCAATGGCGAACCGCCTGCAAACCAGCATGAACCTGGCCCTCGGATCGGTATTGGCTACGATTGGGCTGACCATCCCGGCGGTCGCCTTCGTGGCAATGTCTCTCGGCAGACCTCTCACGCTCGGGCTTGGCGCCAAAGAGGAATTGCTGCTCGCTGTGACCCTCATTGTTGGTCTTCTCACCATAGCGACGGGCCGCACCACCGTGCTCCAAGGGATTGTTCACCTCGTTCTATTCGCCGTTTTTCTCTTCTTCGCCGCGGTGCCCTAAGCCAACTCCTTCCATGAGAAGGCCGGTGAGTGTCAAGTCGGTTTTTCTTTTTCCTCCCTATAAGGGGTTTTTGTGTTTGAGCCGAGCAGCGTCTGTCGCCATCCTTCCATCCGCGTGTGGCCACATCTTAATTCCGTAAAACGCTTTTGGGTGGCTCATCTTTGCGGGTTTGTTTCATGCAAGGTGGGGCTTTTGACTTTTCTTTCCGTTGTCGGGACTCTTTCCTTCGCTCTCGACTTTCACCATCACGGAAACGGCTTTAGGTTAGGCACGTTTTCCTCCGCTTTGGCACTCGTGGACTTCAAGAATTGGTCCAGACGAAGGAATTTGCGGCCGAGGGCGCCGCTATAATCGGACCATTCCGCTTCGGCGGTATCGCTAACAGGAGTTTGAAAGATGAAACTCAGGAGGCGCTCGCCGCGCGGGCCTCCGGCGCGGGCATTTGTTCTTTCATCTTTTGCCCTTGTTCTTTCATCTTTTGCTGCATTTCCTTGGGTGTGGGTTCTGCCTTGTGGGTAGCAACCATCCAAGTGTATCCCTCTGGATCAGTGACGGTCCCACAGCGGTCGCCCCAAAACATGTCCATCACCTCTCCCATGGGCGTGGCGCCGAGCTTTACGGCCTTGGCTACCGTCTTGTCTACGTTTTCCGTCAGCAGATACAAGCTCGTGGGCGAGGCACCGACCGTTTTCGCGGCGCGGGATCCCATCTGCGGGATTTCCGGCCCTAACATCAATGTCGTGCCGCGGAGTGTCAGCTCGGCGTGCATCGCTTTGCCGTCTGGACCGTTCATGATGCCCCGCTTGGTGAAGCCAAATGCCTTTTGATAAAAACCGGCCGCGGCTTTCACGTCGGTCACCGTCAGCAGTGCTGTTACTGAGCCGTACTGTTTTTTATTAAGTGGATCGATCTTTTTCGGCATAACGCTCCTTACGTGAGGTGGGTATTACTGCACAGCGCGCCGCTAGCTTACCCAAAATAATGGTCAAAAGCACCTGGCTCTGGAGCAGGCGTGCCCGCGACGGCGTGGACGGTCCTGGGGAGGCTGGATAAGAATTCCTGAAAATAGGACTTGACAAGCGTTTTAGCTGTGGCGCACTAGCTTGCGGATAAAATTGCGGCTTGACGCGGTTTTACCCTTTTTCATTTTGGGCCCCATTTTCCCGCGCCATCCCTGGTTCTAATCGTCCCAAATTCCCGTAGGGGCGCTCTTTAGCGCGTCCCCGCTTTTTCTCTCTGACTTCCGTGCTCGGGGCATCTGTGCTCGGCGCCTGCCCCGACTCGGTCGGGGCGTTACGTCTTGTCTCTTCTTTTGCCCGTGAACTGTTAACTGTCGATCGAAGATCCCGACCCTGTCGGGACTGTCAACTCTCTTTCAAGGATCAACTCTCGGCGGGATTGTTCCGCCAACCATCGATACAGTCAAGAACTGCGGCCATGATTCTTCTATCCGAATCCCGGTTTTCGCCAGGACGAGAGCGTGCCTCAACCAAAAGCTTACTCGGTCCGAGAACGGAGCCTTCTCTCTTATTCAATCAACCCTTTGCGATTTTGTTTTGTGCGGAGGGTGGGCAATTCCTTACTTCGGGCGGGTGGCCGCATCTTAATTGCGAAAAACGCCTTTGCGCAAACAGGGGACAGTTCCCCAATTCTCGTCCCAATCCCCAGAAAAAAGGACAAGAGACGCACCCTGCAATTCCGAAAAGTCAAAGCCCCAGGTAGAAAGGCGCTACTTGGGGCCCTCGGCCCGGTTAGCTATTCGCAGTGAATCGTTGTTGTGGCGATGGCCGTTTTGTACACATCAGCGAGATAAGAGAGCGAATCGGTAAAGGGCAAAGTGCTTCCCGTGCAGGTGATGGGTTGCAGACGAACAAAATTAAAACTAAGCATTGGCGCTAACTTGGAGCCTTTCGGATCCATCGCCGCATTCATGGTAGAAACGAGATCGCTGACGGCCTGATTGTAGGTGTTGACGTTATCGACCAACTGGTTGTGGCGGTCGACGACTTTGCGGCGCTCCTCTTCGGTTTGGAGCAAGGCTCTTAACACAACATTCTGACCTTCCATAGCAACATCAGCCAAGAGCCCTTCCGCCTTAGATACCGTCAACGTGTCCTGTAACTGCCGGATGCGGTCAAGTTGAGGGTTCGTTGCTTCTCTCTCTCCGAGTTCGATGTTGCATTGGGTATTGGCCGTGGCCATCTGCGAGCGGCCTCCTTCCACCGCATACCAACGTATGAACTCTGCGCGCTTGTCCACCTGCAGAGAAATCCTTTGGTATTTGTCTTTCTCGCTCATGAAATAATCCACGCCTTCCACCTGCGTGCCGGTGATGTACTTTTTCATGCCCTCGTCATACTCGGTTTTGCTGATGTCTTCAGACTTGTAAACCGCATCGAAGCGAGCAGCCATATGATCAAATGCGACGCATGGCAGCGGCTCGCTAGGAACAAACGTCCGTGGCACGGGGGCAGGCTGGCTCTTTTGCTGGGCCAACATCGGGCCGGACATGAACAAGATAGCTGCGCAGATTAGTATCGCTCGCATTGCTGAGCCTCCTACGAGATTATGGGAGGGTCCATTCGGTTGAGGGGTTGCCCCAGAATTCCGCAAGCGGCGCGTGGCCAAGGTCTTAATTCCGAAAAACGCCGTTGGGTGCCGCAACCCTGTGGGTTTTCAGGGTGCGGCGTGTAGCGCATCCTCGTGCCCTCGGAAAGCATCACAAGAGCGAGTTCGTTTCAATCTGGAATTCTCTTATGGCACAAGCTTACAACGCCCCAAGTATCGACGAATATCTGCTCAAGCGGCTGATGCCGGTGGAAGGAGCGATTCCACATGTGCAAGGAATCGAGATGTACGGCAATTCTATTCCCGCCGAAACGGTTGGCGGCGACCTCTTTGAGTACATAAACTTTCAGCAACGCTACGACATCGAAGCACGCATTCTGCGGGCACTGAAGCGATCGAAGGAGTACCTCGAGCCGCTTCCGGCAGGTGCAGGTCCACGCAATTCAGTGGACGACCATGTCGAATGGTTGAAATCGAGGCCGGGCTATAAACCTGAGATGGAAACCGAATATCGAGCCGCTCGAAGTTCGGAGCAGGTCCGGGTCGCCGAGGATCTGTATGAGCTCCACAGCACAGCAGGCGTCCTGGTAGTAGACGCTCAAGGACACGGAATCATTTCAGCGAAAATCGCGTCCACGGTTCACGACACGTTTCATGCCCTTATGCTTTCCGAACTCGATCACCGGGGAAAAACGACTGCGGAGTTGTTCGAGAGGATCAACTTGCGATTGGCCCTATCAGTCACCGCTCGTAATGCTCTGGGCAGAAGCGAGAAAGAAAGCGCCCAGGAGATTGCCACCATGCTTTACGGTGAAGTACGCCCTTATGGCCATTTTCGATTCGTGAATTTTGGACATCCACCTCCGCTGGTCTTCTCTGCCGAGTACGGCAAGTTCATGGACATTGGTAAAAGCGGCATGATGCAATTTCTGCCCCTCGGATTGCAGATCGCCGAAGATGATCCCGATCGTAACAGGTACTTCTCTTTGGAGCCGCGACAACGGCGGGCAAAGTCCTCGGATGTGGCAGAGCTAACGCTGATGAGTCCCGGGGACATTCTCTTCCTTTACACCGACGGAGTTTATGACGGAAGCGACAAGGAGGAACGACGGCAGCTTGAAAACGTCATGCGCGACCACCACGTGCTGTCCGCAAAAGACATCTGCAATGCCTTGCTCGAATACGCTCTCAAACGAGACGATCGTCTGCGACAGATTGGCGAGGAAGATCGTATTGACGATAAGACAGTTTTTATCATCAAGCGGTATTGACGAATGCTCATGTGAAGCGGCCCAGCCGCGGGTGCGGTTTTTGTCCTGCGCCGGACCAGCCGCCGAGAATCAATCATTAAGGAAACAGCTTTAGATTGGGCACGTTTTCTTCCGTTTTGGCACTAGCTTTGGCACCAGTGGACTTCAGGAATTGGTCAAGGCGGAGGAATTTGCGGCCGAGGGCGCCGCTGTAGGCGGACCATTCGGGTTCGCTGGTATCAACGGCCAGCGCGGCGCGGACGGCGGCGAGCTTGGAATCGAGATCGTCCATATAGTGGAAGGCCATGGCTTCGCGAATCATGGGGAGTTTGGGCGAACCAAATTCGTACTGGCCGTGATGGCTGATGAGCATGTGCTGGACGACGGTTTTCAAATTCGCGGGAAAACCTTCGATGGCGTCCATGGCTTTTGAAACGGTTTCGAGTTCCATGACGATGTGGCCGAGGAGCTGGCCTTCGACGGTATAGCCGATGGCGCGTTCGAAACAGAGCTCTTCGAGCTTGCCCACGTCGTGCAAAATCGCCGCCGTCAGAAGCAAATCAACATCAAGCTCGGGATAGTGCCCCGCGATTAGCTTTGCAAGACCGCACAAGCTGATGACGTGTTCGAGGAGGCCGCCGAGATAGGCATGGTGCATCACCTTCGCTGCGGGCGCGCGTTTGTACTTCGCGGCGATCACGGGATCGGAAATGATGGAGGTCGTAAGTTTTTTCAGCCAGGGATTGGAAATGGATCCCGCGTATTCCAAAAGTTGCGCGTACAGTTTGCCGACGTCTTCTTTGGTGTGAGCCAGAAAATCGGCCAAATCGACTTCCTCAGGCCTGGCAAGCCGCAACTGCTGAACGGAAAGCTGCGGCCGATTACGATAAATTTCAACGCGAGCATTGACCTTCACAAAATCATCGCGGCTCACGTCCTTGGCCGCGACTTCAAATTGATCCCACATGCGCGCTTCGATGGTACCGCTGCGGTCGCCGAGTTCCAGCCGCAAGTATTGCTTGCCTTCGCGCGTGCTGCGAATTTCTTTTTCGTGAACGAGGAAAAACGTGGTGACGTTTTGTTCGGAGTTGAGATCAGCGATAAACGATGTTTTCATTTATCGGAATTGTAGCAGGTTAAGGGGAAAACGCCTCAACGCGCGAGACGCCAACTCGCGAGCCTGTCATCCTGAGCGCAGCGAAGGATCTCAACCGATCCATAGCTCCATCATTTTGATGCTGGGCTCAGGATGACAGCCCCAAAAAAACTCTACGTAGATGAAGCCGAGCCGGAACGCTTGCCGAAGAGCAGGAATTTCTTGTGTCCCTTCTTCGAGGCTTTGGTGACTTCCGGCGTGGCACTCACTTCCTGAATCTCGGAATTTCCGCCACCGCCGGCGAGGTCCTGGTAGCCGGGCTTGATGATCACGTAGCTCTGTTCGCGCAGGGTTTTCAAATATTCGCGCATCGCCGGTTCCATGCGTCGGCTGTAAAGTTCCTCGTTGATCCTATTCCTGACTTTGTTAAGCGATTGTACCCCTTCGTCGTAGTGCTCCAGGACCTGTAAAACCAGATAGCCCTGCTTGGTTTCCATGACTTCGGTCAGTTCGTTGCGCTTCATTTTGAAAACTTTGTCTTCGAGTTCCTTGGAGAGTTCACCGTGCTTGTACTGGCCGAGAAATCCACCCTGGGCCTTGGTGCTGCCATCGGAAAGGCGTTTGGCGATTTCGCCAAAATCTTCGCCGTCCTGGACGCGTTTGAGGGCGGTTTCGGCTTTTTTCTTCAGTTCGGGAAGTTCTTCCGGCTTCTTCCCTTCCGTGCTAACGACGATTTCCCGCAAGGCCACCTGCTCGGGCCCAACGAATTCGGTTTTGTGCGCTTCGTAATATTTCGTTATTTCGTCATCGCTGATATTGATATGGGACCCGACTTCGTTGCCGATCACTTTTTGCGTCAATAAACTGTTTCGAATGTTGTTTTTGAAATCTTCGTAATTCAATCCCTGGCTGGCAACCGCCTTTTCCAGTTCTTCCATGCTGGCGAGTTTGTTGTCCGTGCGGATGGAGTCGAGCCTCTTTATGACATCAGCTTCGACGCTGAGTCCCATGTCTTTGCCGCGCTGGACGAGTAGGGACTGATCGACGAGGTCACGCAGCGTGTGCTTTTGGCGGTCCTCGATGTCCGTTTTCAATTGTTCAGGGGTGCAGCGGTTCTGGCATTCTTGTTTGGCATCGTCTTCGGCGGTCTGGCGAGCTTTGTTGTACTCCGAGCGGGTGATGATCTCGTTGTTAACGCGAGCGATGATTTCTTCGACGGTCTTGCCGCTGTCAGGATTGGAAGGCTTCGGTGCCGCTGGCTTTGCGGGAGGCTTGGCTTGCTTCGCAGGCGTGGTTTCGGGGGCGGCCATTCCCGGCTTTTCAAGAGTTGGCGCGGGCGTTGGTTTCGGGGGAGCGCTTTGCGGATCCTGTGCGGCAAGCGTCAGGCCTGCCAAGGGGAAAGCGCAGAGTGCGGCGATTGCAAAAAATCTTTTCATCAAATTTCCTCGTAGACCTAGGAGCGGGAGGGGGCAAGCCCCTCCCCTACCAGTGTATGTCAATCCACCCCTACTAATATATTCCAAGCAAATAGTTTAGCTCTGGCCCTGAAGGCCGAGCAATACGTTTCTCAAAGCTGCGGGGATGGATTCTCCCCGTTTGACTTCCATCCAAAGCACGCCGCTGGGATCGAGCTTTATGCCTGTACGAGAGCGTACCACGGACACCAATTTTGCCGGGTCCAGGGTGGTCTCAGGGTGGAACCGGACGGCGATTCGGGTTCCCTGGCGCTCCACCGCGGAGATGCGCAGGCGCTCACACATGGATTTGAGGGCGGCGTACTCCAAAAGGTTTTCCACGGAGGCGGGAGGCTTTCCAAAGCGGTCTTCAAGCTCCTTTCGAACGTCCGCCTTGTCCGCTTCGGAGGCGATGGCAGAAATACGTTTGTACGTGCGGAGACGGAGGTTTTCGCTGGGGATGTAGTCCTGGGGGATTCGAACGTCAAATCCCAGGGTAAGGGTAGTGCGCAAGTCGGGAGCGACTTCCTCGCCCTTCAGCTTCGAAACCGCCCGCTCCAACATTTGACAGTACATGTCAAAGCCGATGGCTTCGATATGGCCGTGCTGCTGCCGGCCAAGCATGTTGCCGGCGCCGCGAAGTTCGAGGTCGAGGGCGGCGATTCGAAAGCCGGCACCCAATTCGCTGAACTCTTTCATGGCCGCGAGGCGTTTGCGGGCGATTTCGGAGAGCGAAGTGTCTGGCGGAACGAGGAGATACGCATAAGCACGCTGAGTGGAACGGCCGACGCGGCCGCGCAATTGGTAGAGTTCGGCGAGCCCGAGGCGGTCGGCGCGATTGATCAAAATGGTGTTGGCGCGGGGAATGTCCAGGCCGTTTTCGACGATGGTGGTGGCGACGAGGACATCGGCTTCGTCGCGGATAAATTTCAGCATGACGCTTTCTAGTTCTTTTTCGGCCATCTGGCCGTGGGCGACGACTACGCGGGCTTTGGGGACAAGTTTCTGAACCATGGCGCCGAGCGAGTAAATGGATTCCACGCGGTTGTGGATGAAAAAGACCTGGCCTTCGCGAGCGAGTTCGGTTTCGATGGCGGTCTGCACGAGCTCCTCTTGAAAAGGGGCAACAACGGTTTGAATGGCCAAGCGGTCGCGCGGAGGCGTTTCGATGACCGACATATCGCGGAGGCCGACGAGCGACATGTGCAAGGTGCGTGGAATCGGAGTCGCGGAGAGCGCGAGGGCGTCGACGTTTTTTCTCATTTCCTTGAGACGCTCTTTGTGCGCGACACCGAAGCGCTGCTCTTCATCGACGACGAGGAGGCCGAGGTCGGCGAATTTGACGTCTTTCGAAAGGAGGCGATGCGTGCCGATGACAACGTCGACCTTGCCGGCTTCGAGATCAACGAGAACTTTCTTCTGCTCGGCAGTGCTGCGGAAACGGCTGAGCATTTCGATGCGCGCGGGAAAAGCGGCGAATCTTTTCTTGAAGGTTTCAAAATGCTGAAAGGTAAGGACGGTGGTGGGCGCCAGAACGGCGACTTGCTTATTGTCAATAACGGTTTTGAAGGCGGCGCGCATGGCGACTTCGGTTTTGCCGTAGCCGACGTCACCGCAGAGGAGGCGGTCCATGGGCTCCGCGCGTTCCATATCACGCTTGATGTCTTTGATCGCGGTAATTTGATCGGTGGTTTCTTCGAACTCGAAGGCGTCCTCGAATTCGCGCTGAAAATTGCCGTCGGGTGAAAAGGCAAAACCTTCTGTCGCCTTGCGCTCGGCGTAAAGAGCAAGGAGCTGGTCGGCCATGTCTTCGACGGATTTGCGCGCGCGGGTTTTACGGGCGTTCCAGACAGTGCCGCCGAGCTTGTCGAGCGGGGGATGCGTGCCTTCGAGAACGCGATAACTTTGGACGAGGTCCATGCGCTCGAGGGGAACGTAAAGGCGGGCATCGTCGGCATACTTTAGGAGCATGAACTCGCCGCTATGCCCTCCGGATTCGATCTGGCGAAGCCCCTCGAACTGCCCGATGCCGTGATCCACGTGGACGACGTAATCGCCGGGCTTCAGTTCGGCAAAATCGCCGAAGAAGCCGGAGGTGCGGATTTTGCGGCTGGGGCGTTCGACAGTGGGAGTAACGTCAAAAAGATCGGAGTGGCCGAACAGCGTGACGCGGGCTTCGGGAAAGGCGACACCTTCGGCGAAGGGCGCGCGGATGAGCAGCATGGCGGCGGATTCTTGAGCGCCTTCGGCGGTGAAGCCAGCGGCAGCGTCTTCGGATTCACCGAGGACGTAGGGGACTTCGTACTCGCGGCAGATATCGGCGAAACGCTCGATTTCACCGGTGCTTGCGGCGGTAAGGAAAACTGTTCCGCCGGAAGCGAGTTGGGATTTGACGTCGGTCATGCAAGCGACCACGTCGCCGTGGAAACGCGCGCTGGGGCGAGAGGAAAGCTCGAACTGCGGAGTAGAACCGATGCCGAGTGCCAGTTGCTCGATGTGGATTTGGGAAGTCTTTTCGAGGGCGGTGGCGAATTCGGCTTCGGACCAGAAAAAATAAGAAGCGACGGGGGAGTTAGCACGGCCGTGACGCTCGTAGATTTCCGTTGCGTACGCGAGATGTTTTGCGGCGGCTTCGCGCAAAGATTGCGGCTCATCGAGGAAGACGATCGGGCGAAGCGAACTTTCGGCCAGTTCAAAGAGAGTGCTCGGTCCCGGCTCGGTGGTGGGGCCGAAGAAGGACGGAGTCTCCCAGGCCTCAGCATTGTGATCGGCTTTTTCGGGGGACGGAACAGACCATTCCATCAAAGGAAGAAGAGTAGTGCGTTGAACTGGCGCAATCGAGCGCTGGGTGCGGGCGTCGAATTCGCGAACGGACTCCACGGTGTCGCCGAGGAGTTCAATGCGCACAGGGCGAGCAGCTTCGGGAGAAAAGACATCAATGATGCCGCCCCGCACGGCAAATTGGCCGGGCAGTTCGACCATTTCGGTTCGCGTGTAGCCCACGGAGCCCAGGTGAGTGATCAATTCGTTGTGGGGAATGTCGGTGTCTTTTGCGAGCGTACGCGTGAGATAGAGGTAGGCGGCGGGGTCCTGATAGCGCCAAAGCGCGGCGGCGATGGGGGCGATCATCATGGAAATCTGTCCATCGGCAACGCGAAAGAGGGAGGCGGCGCGCCGTTCGAGAATGTCGGCGTGGGGGTTTTGCGATTCCCAGGGAAGGCGGTCGAATGCAGGGAGGGTGGCGACGCCTCCGGTGGCTCCGGGGAAAATGCCACCGAAGAAGCGCAGCGTTTCGGCAAGGGCTTCGGCGCGGCGATTGGAAGCGGTGACAAACAAGGCGGGGCGGCGCAATTCGCGGGTCAAGTAAGCCGCGACGAGAGCTTTGGCGACGTCGTGCAAGCCCGTGAGCGAGACTTGGTCCGATCCCGAGCGCAGAGCCGCCAGCGCGCCTTCCATCGCGGCATGGCGAAGGACAGCCTCTAATCTCTCGCGGACGGCAGGAAGTATCATGCGTGGTTGGTCAGGATTCCGCCCGCCGCGGCGGGCGAGCACCTTTAGGCTGAAGCTTCTTGTTTACCCCGGAAGGGCCGGAGCCTTCGCGTATTTTTTGAAGGATGGCGGAGGTCGAGTAACCAGGAACTACGGGAACGGAGACGACGCGGCCTCCGGCGGCTTCCACTTCTTCGCGGCCTACGATTTGGTCGCCGGGCCAATCGCCTCCCTTCACGAGGACATCCGGAAGCAGGCGGGCGATGGCTTCGCGTGGCGTCAAATCATCGAAAATCACTACGGCGTCGACGGATTCCAGAGCAGCGAGAATTTCGGCGCGCTCGCTCTCGGGGATTACAGGGCGGCCATCGCCCTTGAGTTGGCGAACACTAGCATCGCTGTTGAGGCCGACGATGAGGATATCTCCCAATTCGCGGGCCAATTCGAGGCTGCGGATATGTCCGGGATGGAGCAAGTCAAAACAGCCATTGGTGAAGACGACGCGGCGTCCGTTGCGTTTCTCACGGCCAAACCGCAAAACCGCTTCCTCAAGTGTCAGGACTGCTGAATGCAAAGGGTCTCCATGCGGAGGGAAAGCGACAAAGTGATACTCGCAAACACCTAGTTTATCACGTGGAGGAGGTCCAGCGCGCAAGGGCAGGCAGCGGGGTGGTGAGCCAGTCTCCGAATACGTGACTCATCTCGAATCGGCAACTTCTAGCAAGGCGCTTGGGGCCCAAGGACTACTCCCGTATGGGCGGGAACTGCAAATTCATTACACGCAAGCTGTGGGGTTTCTACAACCAAGGTGGTGCGTTCATGCATCATGGGAAGTTCACGACCGCCAGAGAAGCTGTCGAAGGGCACAGCGGAGAGGCTCTCGAGCAGCGTAAAGCTTTTGATGCACTTTCCCCGGAGCAGCAGAACCAACTCATTGAATTCTTAAAGTCACTGCAGGTTTTGCCACCTGGCTCGAAATCGCTGATAGTGGATGAACACGGCAATCCGAAACGTTGGCCGCCGCTGGCCGACTCGTCCGAAGATGAACGGTAGGGCAACTACAGCAGCTTTTCCTTGATTTCTTTCCTGAGAATCATTCTCCGAGCTGTTTTTCTGCTCTAGGAATTTCCGACCAAAGCTGGCGAGAGGCCGGGTGGCTATTAGAGACACCTTGGGGATTGTCCACGAGTGACGGCAACTCGGAAGTAATTCTACTTGTATTGGTAAGTTGGAAATCCGAGACTGACCGACTACTGGTGGGGAGCAATGAAATCACGACGTGCTATGCAGGCAATAACGGGGATACTACTTTGCGCGACTGGACTGTGGCTCGCATTGCCGACGCCGTACCGGGAGCGGACTTACATTTTCAAGGCGGACGGTTGCAGGCTGGAAACGACCATTGTGGAAGAGCCCGTTGGTGGCGGGCATGGATCGGTTCTGCTTTTCCATGGAATCTCGGCAAACAAGAAAATCATGTCGTACTTCGCGCGGGGATTTGCCGAGCAGGGGTTGCGAGTGTACGTTGCGGATTTGCCGGGGCACGGACGGACACCGGGGCCGTTTTCTCCGGCACGGGCGGAGCAATGCGGTGAGGCGCTTCTCCGCGAATTGCTTACGCGAGGAATGATCAGCACGGATCGGACAATTCTGTCTGGGCATTCGATGGGAGGCGCGATTGCGGAGCGCATTGCAGGGCGCGTTCCTGTAGCGGGCTTGATTGCGATTTCACCAGCACCGATGCGAGCCGCGCATGGCGTCACGGCAGAAAAACTGCTCTTCAGCAATCCTCCCGATCTGCCGTCGAATTCTTTCGTGCTCGTCGGCTCACTCGAAATTGCGTCACTGCGGAACATTGCTGCCGACTTGGCGGCAATGCGCAGCGATGGGACAACCAAGTATGAAGAGATACCGGGCGCCTCGCATGTGAGTGTTCTTTTCAGTTCGCTCGCCATGCGTTCCGCGCAAGAATGGGCGGCCCAGGTTCTGCATTTGCCTGCCCCTACAGGATTGCCAACACACCGGCCCCTCGTGGGGGCGATGGTTGGATTCGTGGGAATTTTACTCATTGCCGGCCCGTTCCTGAGGGAAGCAGGTGGGAAAACCAAAATGGAAGAGCAGACCGCGACGGGAGCTTTGATTGGCAGGCCGCGGCTGTTTCTGGAATTCGCTCTTGGTTCAATGCTGATCGTGGTGCTGTTGCGATTCGGGCGGCCGGCCTCAGAAGGCGGACCCTACAATTGGATTCCGTTGAAGGGGATCCTGCTATTTCAGGGCGACTATCTGGCCAGCATGGTGCTGCTTTTTGGAGCTTTGCTGATGGCGATGCATTGGAGAGCCGTGCGGTTGACCATCAAGAACTCCTCCCGTCGAGTGCTCGCGGCAGGCTTTGCCGGAATTGTGCTGCTGCTGCTCAGTACGGCATGGTTTGATTTCACGTTTTATGAAGCGTGGCTGACCGCGGCGAGGTGGGCGCGATTCCCGTTTTTGCTGGTGGTGTTTTTTCCTTACCTGGTGGCAGAGGAGACTCTGCTGGGACCGGTGGAACAAGGAAAAAGAGCGCGGAGGTTGGCGTTCGCCCTGACTCTAAGGCTGATCACGTGGGTAGCGATGATGGGGGGAGTCTTGTTTCTGCATAGCGGAGAAATCCTCATTGGCCTCTTGGGGGGCTACCTGGCGTTGTTCAATATTGTCCAGAGGAGGGGGATGGATATCATCCGGGAAGAAAGCGGTTCGGCGACGGCTGCGGCGCTATTCGGTGCTATACTCCTCGCGGGCTTCTGCCTGGTGATCTTTCCCCTCACCTAACGGCCCGGGGCGTTAGGACCCGAAATCAAAAGGAATGCCTGGCGGAGTTCCGCGCAGAAGCGGAAGGCGAACCCGCCGGACGAAACAAAAACATGGCCCAGATTGCAATTGTCGGCGGCGGACCGTCCGGCGCGATGTGCGGTGAACAACTGGCACGCGCGGGCCACCAGGTGAACCTTTTTGACGAGCACCTGGCGTGGGAAAAACCCTGTGGCGGGGGACTAACGCACAAGGCCATTCAGTGCTTCCCTTTCCTGCTAGATAATTCCTATCCCAAGAAGCTGGTGAATTCCGTCGAGCTAATCAGCAGCGAAGAGCAACGCGCGACGCTGGAGATGCCGCACCCCATTGTGATTTATTCACGGACCGTGCTGAATGGCATGCTGCTGGACCGCGCGCGGGATGCGGGTTGCAACGTGCAGCGTTCGCGTGTGATGAGCGTGGATACCACAACGGCGAGACCGCGTTACTGCGTGGAGGGCGACTGGCAGGAAGCGGATTTTCTGGTGCTGGCGGCCGGGGCACGCAATCAACTGGTTCCGGAATCACGGGCGCTGCAGCGCGACGAGTTAGAGATGACGCAGGGTTACTTCGTGCCGCAGACCTGCGACGCCATCACTATCAAGTTCTTGAAGAATTTTGAAGGCTATATCTGGTCGTTCCCGCGTTGCGATCATCTCTCGGTGGGAATTTGCGGGAGTATGGCTTCGCACACGAGCACGGAGTTGCGCGGGCATTTGCAAACGTTTGTGGAGAAGCACGGCGTTCAGACGGAGGGCGCGAAATTCTATAGCCATGTGCTGCCTTCGCCGAAGGAGCGCACGCTTTCCGAAAGGACGGTAATTGGGAAGAACTGGGCGCTCGTGGGGGATGCGGCGGCTTGGGTAGATCCGCTGACCGGAGAAGGGCTTTTCTATGCGATTCGGTCGGGCGAATTGCTGGGGCGTTCTCTTGCCGAAGGATGTCCGGAGAAGTATCCGGCCTGGGTGAAGGCGACCTTCTGTGCGGAATTGGAATTCGCGGCGCGCATCGTGCGGCGGTTCTATCGTGGATCGTTCCTGGGCAGCGCGGTTACCACGCGTATGGTGCAGTTCATGCGGCGCAGCCCGGTGTTCCGGCAATTGATGGGCGATCTCTTCAGCGGGACGCAGGATTACACCAGCCTGAAGCGGAGACTCTGGGGGCATCTGGGAATCACGATTAGCGAATTCATTTCCAGTGTGTTGAGCATCGACCGCCCAGCGAGGGCCAGCGTGCCTCCTGCGGGGGCCGCGGGCGACTGAAGTCGTTTTGTTCTCCACCACCTTCCTTCCAAATATAATTTTCGTCGGCCCGCACGCATCCAATTGGCGGAGTATACTTCCTGCCTCGAATCATGGCCAACGAAACAACTGATAAATCCGCACCAAAAAGCGAGAAGCGCAAGAACGCGTGGAAAAGCCTCCCCGACGTTTGGGGGCTGATGAAGCCGCGGCGGGGGCTGTTGGCGCTGGGCTTCGGGCTTATGGCGATCAATCGCCTGTCGGGATTGGTCTTGCCAGCTTCGACCAAATACCTGATAGACAATGTGATCGGGAAGAAGCAAATCCAGTTGCTGACGCCGATCGTTTTCTCCGTTCTCGCGGCGACCGTGATTCAGGGTCTCACATCTTTCACGCTGACCCAATTGCTCTCCAAGTCCGCGCAAAAAATGATCGCCGACATGCGGCGGCAGGTGCAAGCACATATCGGCCGGCTTCCCGTGGCATTTTACGATGCCAACAAAACCGGAGCGCTGGTGTCGCGAATCATGAGCGACGTCGAAGGCGTCCGCAATCTGATAGGAACGGGGCTCGTGGAGTTCGTCGGCGGGCTGATGACCGCGGTCATCGCGCTGGTCATCCTGATTCGTACCAGCGTGACCATGACCGGCGTGGCGTTTGGCATTCTGTTGGTGTTCGGGTACGGCATCAACAAAGCCTTTGCAACCATTCGGCCAATTTTCCGCGCGCGTCCGAAAATCAACGCGGAAGTCACGGGGCGTCTTACGGAATCGCTTAGCGGCGTTCGCGTGGTGAAAGGTTATCACGCTGAGGAACGCGAAGAAGGGGTCTTCGCGACAGGCGTGCAGCGTCTGCTCGACAATGTTCTGAAGACGCTCACGGCTACCTCGCTGATGAGTCTTTCCGCTGCAGGGTTGATGGGCATCGTCAGCGCAATCATTATGGAGATTGGGGCGCACAAAATTCTTGGCGGCACGATGACGCTGGGAACGTTCTTCATGTTCAACATCTTTCTGGGGCTGCTGGTGGCGCCAGTCTTTCAGATTGTTGCCATCGGGACGCAAATTACGGAAGCCATCACCGGCCTGGAGCGCACACGCGAAATTCTGAACGAGAAGCTGGAAGATGACGAGCCAGGCCGTACGCAGTCGCTGGACCGTGTGAACGGACTGGTCGAGATGGAAAATGCGAGCTTTGCTTATGATACTCGGAAGGAAGTTCTGCACCACATCAACTTTCGGTCGGAACCGGGGACGGTCACGGCACTGGTTGGGCCTTCGGGGGCGGGAAAATCGACGATCATCGGGTTGATCGCGGCGTTTTATGTGCCTTCGAGCGGAAGAGTTCTTGTTGATGGCGCGGACCTTTCGACGGTGAAGCTGAACTCTTATCGCACGCAGCTCGGCGTGGTTTTGCAAGAAACGTTTTTATTTGACGGAACGATCCGGGAAAATGTGGCTTTTGCACGGCCGAATGCTTCAGAAGAAGAGATTCTGGCGGCTTGCCAGATTGCACGTGTCGACGAATTCGCGGAGTCCTTCGAAAACAAATACGACACGGTTGTCGGCGAGCGGGGCGTAAAGCTTTCCGGCGGTCAAAAACAGCGCGTTTCAATTGCGCGGGCGATTCTAGCAGATCCGCGCATTCTCATCCTTGACGAGGCGACTTCCAGCCTGGATTCGGAATCGGAGGCGCTGATCCAGGAGGGCCTGCGCTACTTGATGCGCGGGCGTACGACGTTTGTAATCGCGCACCGGCTCTCCACGATTCGGCGCGCCGATCAGATTCTCGTGGTGGAAGCGGGGCACATCATCGAGCGCGGCACGCACGAAACGCTCTACGCGCTTGGGGGCCGTTACTACGATCTTTACACCAAGCAGCACGCCGTCGAAGCCAACCTGTTTTTGGCTCCGGGCGAGGGCGACCTGGAAGAGTCCGCTGCGGAAATGCAGCCGGGCGGAAACGGCCGAGGCGGAGCAGCGGTACCCGACGCCATCCGCATCATTCGCGGTCAGGGCGGCTGATAGGTTTCAGGCGGAAAAAA
The DNA here is from genome assembly GCA_035279725.1 of Candidatus Acidiferrum sp. Taxonomy (GTDB): domain Bacteria; phylum Acidobacteriota; class Terriglobia; order Acidiferrales; family UBA7541; genus Acidiferrum. The sequence goes on along the minus strand of DATEHF010000002.1, from coordinate 8,677 downwards.
GAACGCGGCAATGCCGCGCCCTATTAAGCAAAGTGGTTGTGAAACGGCTCAGGCTGTCGGACGGCGCACGATCAACTTTTTCGTCGCAGGCGGCGGAAGCAGAGTGGCCATCTTGCGGATCATGGCTAGCACCAGGCGCTTGTCGCCATCGGAAAGCGTGGTGCTGTACTTCTTGATTTCCGCCAAAAAGCGAATCTCGTCTTGCGATAGCTCCCCGAGGGCCTTTTGCGTTTCGCGGTCCCGCGGCGTTTCGGTGCCGGGGAAAAAATCAGCCAGCGAAATGTCCATAGCTTCGGCGATTTTAGCGAGCGTTTCTAGCGACGGCACGGTGTGACCGTTTTCGACGCGCGACAGGTAACAACGCAGGAGCCCGGTGCGGCGTTCAATGTCGCCCTGCGAAAGGCTGCGCTGGCTCCGATAAGTCCTAATCACTTCCCCGATGTTTACTCTTGGTTTCTCTTTTGGCATGGTCTCTCCACGTGAGGGGGTAGCTTACTCACTAACAGTAGGAGTGGCAAGGGGGAATTTCCTGGGGATGGTTCCAATCCGACAACGGGTGAGGAAAACAGGCCGATTTCGCTTCTCGTTATGAAAGCTGAAGATAACACAAAAGGCGAACCGTAGCTCGCCTTTTCAGAACAATCAATCCGGTTTAGTCTCGGGTGACAAGAGTCTCGCCTACCTCTGAGTGGGTGCCACCATTGCAGGTTGTTGCAGCCGGAATTCCAGCAGAGTCTCGCTGGGCACCTTCACTTGGGCGCCCTTAGTCAGGACCTGGACGCCTGCGCCAGTGGCACCTCCGGCCGCCGCGCCGATTGCCGCGCCTTTTCCGCCACCGGCTGCCGCTCCAATAATAGTGCCTGCAATTGCGCCGATACCGACCTTCTTCGCAGTAGAAGAGCCTTGGCCCTTGCCCTGAAGCGTGTAGTCGCTGCTGACCAACGGGTAGTCCTTGCCGTCAATCACGATCCGCGTTAGCTCCAACTGTAACTCCGACTTGCCCGTAAAAGTTCCGCTCTTCTGCGCATTAGCCAGCCGGCCGTAAACATCGGTACCCTTGCGGGCCACTACGGAATTGCCGACCGTCAAGTCCGTCTCCAGGCTGGCGTGGAAAACATCACCGACGTGATTTTTTGAAGAATCCACGCCGTCGATCATGCGCACCAAAAGGGATTGACCCGCTGGGATGGTGATGGCACCGTCAGGGCCTGCGGCGCTGGGCGGAGGCACAGCAGCGGGTGCGGTCATCGGAGCCGGGGCTGCCGCAGGAGTGGAAGATCCGGAGTTGCCGGTGAAGGTCAAGGCTACGATGTCATTGGTGTTAAAGGTTTGAACTTCTCCGCTGATTTCAAAGCGCAAAACAACTTGCGTGCCGCCGAGATAGCGGCCCTTGAGCACACGTCCGTCTTTCAATTCCAAAGTATCCGCGGCCGCGGCCCCGACAAAAATCAAACCCAGTGCTAGCGCCACAAGGAAACGATTTACACTCTTCATTATTCCCTCTCTCGCGAACGGAGAATTTCATTCGCGCAAATCTCCAGGTTCGTCCTCCAGTCCAACTGGACTTGGGCCATTCTACTGCATTTGATGACGCAAACCTGGACATTGGTTGCGCCAAATGTGCTTTGAGGGAACTTGGAAATAGGAGGGCCCGGACTGGGCTAGTCCGGGCCTTGTCGTTGCCAAGGTACGGTTAGATTGCGGCCGTCAACTGCCGGTCACTTCCCCGATTAGAGTTGGCGGCGGGCTTCGTCGGCTTCATCTGCCAGACGCAGAAGCACGGGGACGATCCCTGTGTCGTTTTTGTTGGTCTTAGGATTGAGGAAGAGACCGTCCGTGATAAATCCGTTGACGGAAGCGGTTGCACCGTTGAGTTTGATGGAGGTCGGGCGAATGATAGCGACTGGCCCGAACTTCTTGTCCAGGAAGTGGCAGGGCTCCGGCATGATTAAGTTCGACTGCAGGGTGTCGCCATTCAGCGATTCCGGATCCGTTTCACCCTGCGCGGCGCTCAACGTTGAAAAAGTGACGGTCGAGTTATTCACAGGATCGACGTCCGTTAGTGGTGTGGCATTACCGGCTTTGTCTTGCCACGTCTGGAAGTGCATCGTTTCGCTGGGCCCGATGCTCAGGAGGATTCGCAGAACCTCAAGATTGGTGACGTGCTGGGCCAGCGTTGGATACAGGCTGCTGCCGCCCTGCTCGATGAAGGCGAAGTGGAATCCCGCCGTAAAGGCGATGGCTTTGAGATGGTCTGTGAAAGTGGACTGAGTTGGGTCCGCCAGATTGATGACGCTGCCAGCTGTGTCGTCGTTGCTTCTTGGGATGGCGGCGTGTTTCCCGGTGTTCAGACTGGGGACCGCCTGAGCGAATTTCGCCAAGGGGTCGAAATCGGGATTGGTGATGCTGCGATACCGTGACCAAAAACTTGTGTCGATGGTGAGTTGCGTCAAATTAGTGAGGCGCCCAGCGTTCTTGTCCGCGCCATCCGCCTGGCTACTTGGCAGTACTTTGAAACTCGAAAGATCGGCCGGCCTTGCGCCCTTCGATTCCAGATAGTTGCCAAGAAACCGGGCGTGGCTGATCTCGTCGTCGGTATTGTCGTGGATGTACTGCGGCATGTCGCCGTCGAGGAGTTGGAGCGCTTGGGTATAGGCCGCGTTGCCGCCTGTGAGTCCGGTGAACTCGTTGTCCTGGGTGCCGCCGAGTTCGGCGTACTGTCTCCATAGGTCTTCCTCGACTTGTTCGAGGGCTTGCAGGAACTTCAGTATTGCAATGTCCCCTCGGGTGATTGGCGCGCGGCCGTCGTCTTCCTCTCGAGCAAAAGCAAGAGTTGGATTGCCGAGGAAGCTGGCGCCGACCGTAGCCGCTCCTACTGCCACCGTTCCATTTTTCAAAAATGAACGGCGATTGCTAGTCTTCGAGAACACTTTCCGCATTTCCTTCATTGGTATCGTCCTCTTCTTTCGTGGTTTGTTTCGACTTTTCGCGGAGTTGATTCACAGAGCAAATCAACCTGAACCACTGCGAACTGCGTTGCGGCACTTGCCATTTGAGACCGTCCACCGGAGCCGCTTGGAACGATGCGTCACGCCGCTGATGACAGCGAAAAAAGAGGGGCCAGCGGGCCGAGCGCCGGCCCTCTTTTGTTACTGGACGGTAAGAGTGACTGAGGTTGAATGAGAGAGAGAACCCGACGTACCGGTGATCATCACCGTAGTTGTGCCTCTTTGCGTTCCGTTGCCGTTATAGTTCGAGCCGTAGCCGCAACCGCTGGCACCGAGTAAACCGGCCGTCAAAAGCAAGAGGGCGAAACCGCCGACTAGGCCCAGCGTCCACCTTTGGCCAGCGCGGCGCCTGCGGATGCTTCCGACAAGGAATGTTCCCAAGAGCCCTAGAGCAGGAATGGGAAGAAGTACCGCGTAGAGTCCGCCAGTTTGATTCCCGCCGATCACTCCGGCATGCATATAGGGTGAAGAGGAAGTGTTGATGCTCACAGAGGACATCTGGGTACCGCCGCTCGCTGGAGTGACGGACACAGGGTTGAAACTGCACGTGGAATTGACCGGCAGCCCGGAACAAGCGAGATTCACCGCGGAGTTGAAGCCATTGAGACTGCCCACGCTCACATTGAACGTGGCGGTTTGTCCGGCGCTAATGGTCATTATGGCGGGCGTGCCCATGACACTGAAATCGGGCGCGGCCGCTGGCGTGGTATCCGGTGTGATGGTTGCGAAGAGCCCGTGTTTTGCATTAGCCAGGCCCGCAGTGATGAACAGCGTGGTAGGGGATCCGGTTGTTGGATCGGGGTTGAAGAGTAGCTCCCAAAGAGAGGCATTCGTAATGACCGCACCATTCGAGTCTTTCAATTGGCCGAGGAACGCCCCCGTGGTGAAGTTGAAGGCGTTGATGGTTCCATCGCCGAAATTGCCAATGAGAAGAGCGCCGGGGAAAGCGCCGAACGTTGTAGGGGCCACCGCAGCGCCCCAAGGCGCGTTCAACGTTCCCTGGGAAGCAAGGCGGCGGATGAAGCCGCCGTTGGCGTCAAACAGACTGACAAATCCGGCTCCGGGAGCATGGATGGGATCGTGTTTAAAGGCATCCTGCTGGGCGTAGGTCACGACAACCTGGTTGTTGGCGAGAACATGGATTGCGAACGGAGCGAATCCGGCTGGAAGTGTGGGGTCGACGAATGGTGTTCCAAACAAGGCTGTGGGTTGAAACGAAGCGTTATACGCTTCCACATCGCCGGAGTTAAAATTGGTGGCCAGAATAAAATCGCCGGAGTCGTTTTCAACAAGCGCAAGGCCTGTGTAGACAGCGCCCCTGGCTGAATTGTCGACGGTAAGGATGGCGTCTGTGTCCACGCCATTCCATCCGGAGATGGTTCCGTCTTCGGTGGCAAAGATAAAAAGGCTGGCCCTACGATTGACGTTGAAATCAGCAACGATGCCGTTGATGATGTTGGCGACGATTCCCGATGGGGCTGATTGATTGGAACTGCCTCGGGGCGGGGGCACCACGAAGGTTATGTTCGGCGTTCCGGTTTGGTCTAAGCGACGGGCGGAACCGCTGTCATTGACAGCAATCATGAACGGCTGTCCGGGAAGGAAAGCAATCCCCCAAGGATTGAGCAAGTCCGGTTCGGTTCGCGCCGCCAGCCCGGGGGTATCCGAGACCAGGTTGGTTTGCTTGAAACTGGTTGTTTGGGCGCGCAGCGGCGAGGCCACAAAGGCCAAGGCGCAAACCGCTCCGATGAAAAGACTGCGTAAACTTTGCATGAAGGAAACGTTCTCCTCTTTAAGTTAGGGCTGGCGTTCTTGCTGCTGCCTCAGTGTTCTCCCTCGTTAGACTCCCAAAGATGGCCTGGAATAAATCATGAGAAGAGCAAGTCTTTCTAAATGCATAGCTGCTGCGGACAAAGGGACTTAAGAAGAAAACTCACGGTGCGGGCAGGACGAGCTGGAAGGCGAGCCTGATTCGAGGACAGAGAAGCCGATAGGATGGAAAAATGAACGATATCGAACTCGCGGCAACGGTGCTGCGATTTGGGACCTTTGAAGTCAATCTTCACTCTCGCGAGCTACGCAAACATGGAATGCGCCTCCGGATGGAAGAAAAACCCTTCCAAATTCTGGAAATGTTGTTGGAGCGCTCCGGACATGTCATAACTCGGACAATGCTCCGCGAAAAACTTTGGCCCGACACGGTTGTGGGCTACGAACACGGCCTGAATACGGCCGTCAACAAGCTGCGCGACCTGCTGGGAGACTCGGCGCGAAATCCGCGGTTCATCGAAACTCTGCCCCGGCTTGGGTACCGTTTCATAGCTCCGGTCGTGAATCCCACCAAGCCCACAGCTTTAGAGGGAAAAAGAATGCTCCTTGTTCTTCCCTTCGAGAGCTTGTGCGGTGATGACGAACAGGAATTCTTTGCCGAGGGACTGACGGAGGAGACGATTTCGCAGCTCGGGCAGCTGAACCCCAAGCGGTTGGGCGTGATCGCGCGCACCTCCGCGGTCCAATACAAGGCCACGAAAAAATCTATTGGCGAAATTGCCGCGGAGTTGCACGTCGACTGCGTGCTGGAAGGCAGCGTGCGCTGCAATGGCAGGCGCGTGCGCATCACTGGCCAGTTGATCGAAACCCGCGACCAGACGCATCTGTGGTCGGCCACATACGACCGCGATTTGCGCAACGCTATCGAAGTGCAAACGGATGTGGCGCGCCAGATCGGAAAAGCACTCGCGCCCGAATTGCTGGCCGACTAGGGCATTGTCGGCTCGACGTTCCAGCCTTCGACTACCAGTTCGGGCGTCGCACCTTGCAGTGACGAGGAATCAAATCTCGCGATGAGGGACTTCTTCTCTCCAGGAAGCAGAGAAAAATAGTTGTCGCTCCAGTAGATGGGTGTCAGGTCATCGCCGCCCTTACCGCGAGTGAGCCGCGGATGGACCATAAAGGCCACACTATCGCCCTTGTTTTCCGCGACAACTGTAAGCGAGGAATGGCCGCCGCTTCCCTGTAATGTTTTCGTGATGGACAACTTCGCAGTGGGAAGGCCGTTCAGACCAGTAAGGTCACCGAACTCTTTCTGGGGAGTGTAAACGGTGTCCTTTCTCTTGTGCCAATCGAGCACGTCAGGCTTTAGGGACAACCAGTAGAAATTGTCACTGAGCAGTTTGCCAGCCGCGTCGTGCAGCTCCAGCTTTAGGAAGTATGTCGGCGTCAGCGCATTCGGCTTGGGAAGATCGAACGCCTTCGTGCTGCTATCCGCCTCCAAGTCGAGGGTTGCATCGTGCGAAGCTTTTTCCTTGGCATCAATGCTGTAAATGGTCGCGCTGACTTTCGCGCCTTTCAGTATTTCGTAGGTCCCATTGACTACAGCGACGGAATTGTCGTCGTAAGAATACTGCACATGGATTGGCTCGCAGGCCTTCTTCGTGCCGTAATACCCGCCCGCCGGAACGAGATAGTAATCATAGAGATGCCAGATCAGCGACGGCCAGGAGTTGTTCAGCATCCACTGAATCACGCCCGTGGCCGTGTACTTGTTCCGCCCGTAGGCTTCAAACATGGCGCGCTCGCCGTCGTAGGTCATGGCTTGAGCTTTGCGCTGGTAGTCATCGAGCGATGATGCTGCACCATAGCGCCGCGTCAAACCATCGGTAAAAACGTTGACGGTCGTGAAGCGCTCTCCGCCGGCGTGATAATTCCATACTTCATCAATGGGCCAGAGATGTTCCTTAGGAATAAACTTCTCGAGCGATTGCCGAGTGGGAATCGCAGGCCCAGGGCTTGTCTCGGTGTTGTAGCCATAGGCACCACCTGCTTTGGTGTCTGCCAACCAATAAACTGGAGGCACATACTCGTACGGGCCAGTCATTTTAACTCCCGACGGTCCGCTGACCACGGCCTTCTGTTCCGAAGCGGAAGAAACCACGGGATTCGGCCACTGGCGCTCCTTCTCAATGTCCAAGTACATTTTCTCGATATCAGGAGGCGGCGGGTTGTCACTGCCATTCAGCCACACAAAAACGCTGGGATGAGTCCTAAGGCGGGTGATTTGGTCGCGCAGGGAGGCGGCGGCGACGCGATTCTGGTCGCCCTTCCAATTCTTCCAGCGTTCCCAGGCATCGCAGCAAGTCCAGCCGGGCATGACTAGAATTCCGAGACGGTCCGTTTTCTCAAAGAATTCGTCGCGGTCCAAACGGCCTTCCAGGCGGATGGTGTTCATGTTCATATCGCGGACGTAAGCGAGGTCCGCGTCCAGTCGCTCGGAGGACCAGCGGAAAAGAAGGTCTGGGGCCCAGGCTGCGCCGCGGATCAACACTCTTTTACCGTTGACCTTGAACAGGCGATGCCCTTTTTCGGTAAGTTCTGAAGTGACTTCACGGATGCCAAAAGTCACGCTAGCTGTATCGGAAACCTGGCCGCCGACGTCAAACGACAGTTTCGCCGTGTAAAGATTCGGTGTGCCCATCTGATAGGGCCACCACAAGCGCGGATCCGACAGCTTCAATTTTGAAAACTGTTCCGGGGTAAATCTTACGACCTGGGTTTCGCCGGCTTTCAGTTCCACAGGTTGCTGCAACTCGATTCCATCAACGTCCACGTGGAGCACGCCCTTTACAGGAATACTTGAAGCGTTGCGCAGTTCCCCGCTGACCGTCAGCTCGGCGGTTTTGTATTCCGAGCCCAACTTGGTGGCCACAAACGGATTGCGAACCGACACATCTCCGCTCGTTCTCAGAAAAACTTCTTTCCAAATTCCCATATCCTTGTCGGGAGGCGTCGGATTCCAATCCACCCAGGTGATCCCGAGATCGTACTTTCCTGGAGCGAACACCTCGACCGCCAGCGCATTCGCCTTACCCGGCTGCAGAAACTTGGTCACATCAAATTCGTAGGTGCGGTAAGTGCCTGCGACATCGTTGGCATCTTCCACTTTTTGTCCGTTGATCCAGATGTTCGCCCGGTAGTTGATGCCCAGGAAATTCAGCCATTCCGTTTTCTTTCCTTCGTCGGAACGCGGGGTGAACTCAGTGCGATACCACCAGGAGCAGCGAAAAGGACTGCCCTCTGGCATTTCCTGATTGGCAAAAAGACCTTTGTCGGAATAATTCATGCCCGGAATCGATTTTAGGTTCGTTGCGTAATTCGGATCGGGATAGGTCTTGTCCGTAACCAGCGCGCCCACGACCGTCGACGGAATATCGGACTGATGCCAGCCCTTCGTGTTGAAGCCAACTGTGGAGACTTGCTCTCCGGTGGCTTTGGCTTCACACGAGGACTGAATCTGCCAATTCTTGTGCAGATAGGTTCGCGCGGGGAGTTCGCTCGTCATATCCGCGGCGTAGCTGCAGCAGGCCATAATCGTAGACAAGGCAAAGGCAAGGACATTCAACAGTCGCAAGCGTGGCATGAGACTCCTTAGAGGGTTCAATCAATTCGAATTGGCAATTCGACAGACGCAGCGCCCATCGCCGGTCGGGATCATATTAAACCGTTTGAATGCTGGAAACACGCTAATTGTTTATGGAGCTTCGCCAGCTGGCCGAGAGATCCACCCGAAGGACTACAGATTTGAAGTTTAAAGATGGTCCCGGAGGAGGGGGTCGAACCCACACGGTACTAAGTACCACTGGATTTTGAGTCCGGGCCAGGAGGCCCCGTGA
>DATEHF010000001.1:0-3856 GCA_035279725.1 Candidatus Acidiferrum sp. | reverse complement strand
CACTGTTTCGTAAGCGCTTGAGTAGGGCGACATCTGTAACGATAATGGCAAACATAGCTAACTCCGGGACGATTCGTTCTTTCCCGCGGCGGTTGCACGGGTAAGCCATTGCGATGCCTGGTCGAGTGATTTCTGGGCGCGCTCCAAAATTGACTCGGTGGTGTCGCCCGCCTGCGGAGTGGCGTCGCCTGTGGAAACCAGCAGGGAACGCCGTTCGCCCCACCACTCGATGGAGTCGTTGGCCAGCATGCGGCGCATGCGTTCGCGCACAACGGGCAGCGCCTCTTCACTACAGCCGTTCAAGATCACGAGGAACTCATCGTCGGCCCAACGGCCGACTATGCCTGTTCTCCACAGGTCGCTCGCAAGGGAGCGAGCGACGACCCGCAGCAGGGACGAAGCGGCGTCTGGTCCGAAGGCGGCGCGGAAGTGCTCCAGACCTTGCAACCGGAGGCGCAGCTCGGCAAAGGCAACTTGCCGCTCGGTGAAGGCTGTAAGTGCGTCGCGTAAGTGGGACATCGTTTGTGCCCGACTGGCGACGCCAGTGACGCTGTCGACGCTGCCGGGTAGAGATTTTGCGGTACTGTGGAGGTCGCTCTGTTCGAGTTCATCAAAGGTTTCGGCGGCGCCGATGATCGAACCATGAGGGTTATGAACCGGAACAGCGCGAATGCGAACTGGGATTTCGTATCCGGACTTGTGTTGCAGAAATCCTGATGCTTCTACCGGGGGCCGTTTTAATGGCGCTAGCAAAGGGACACTCTTCGCTACAGAACTCACAACCGGGCTGCTGGCAGTGCAGGACGGGCCTTCCCGACGCACGAGCGGCCAATGACTTCGTGGCGGAGATGGCCGGTGATGTGCTCCGCGCCGTCGCTCCATAAGACAATTTTCTTCTGCATATCGACGACACACACGCCAGTTAAAAGGCTTTCCAGAATGTTGCGACAAACGTCGAACTCGTCAAAAGCGGGCATGCAGTTGGGTTTCGGCTACTGTGGTTCATCGGCAGGAATTCACAGACGCTTCAGCCGAGTGAAGAGGGCAAAATCCAGGTAAGTCTTGCGTTACCAGATGGATAAAGCCAGGCTTTTTTCGTACACGTATGGCACGAAAGTGCTATAGGCAGAAGCCTGCCCGCGTCTTATTTTCCTCTGTGAGCAGTTCTGGGGGAGGGCTGCCCGGGCGTCCCTGAACTCGAAAGAGTTCTGGGACGCTCGTTATTTGTAAGGCTTTTCTATTTCCTTTAGCGATCAGCGCCGTCAGGTCTTGATCGACTCGAACCAACCAAGAAAGATCCGCTCTTGAGGCCGTGACGAAGGATCTCGGTCGCGGCTACACTATTGTCTCCATGTCCAAATTTGCGGAACCGATGTCGCGGTTGATCGATGAACTGAAAAAACTCCCGGGAGTTGGTGCGAAAAGCGCACAGCGACTGGCATTCCATATTCTTCGCTCAAGCGATGAAGATGCCGAAGCGCTCGCAGCCGCCGTCCGCGATGTGAAGGCCAACCTGCGGCTTTGTTCGGTGTGCAACAACATTACGGACGTTGATCCCTGTGCCTATTGCACGAGCCCGACGCGGAACCAGCGGCTGGTTTGCGTGGTCGAGGAGCCGACCAACATCGCGGCGATCGAGAAGACCAAGCATTTCAACGGAGTCTTCCACGTGCTGCATGGTGCCATTTCACCTTTGCACGGAGTCGGCCCAGAGCAGTTGCGCATCTCGAACCTGATTTCTCGCGTAGATGCCGGCAACGCAGATGAAGTGATTCTGGCGACAAATCCCACAGTAGAGGGAGAGGCAACCGCGGTTTATCTGGCACAGCAGTTGAGGCGCTCGGGCTTAAAAGTTACGCGAATCGCCATGGGAATTCCGGTCGGAAGTGACATCGAGTACACGGACGAAATCACGATGCTCAAGGCGATGGAGGGACGTCGGGACGTGTAGCCCGTCACGAGGTTTGAAGCTACACAACGCGTCGGTTGCGGAATGCTTAATTCTTGGCGAGTGAGGAGAGGAATTCGCGGGCGCGTGAGAGTTCCGGCCTGATCGAATCGCCAAGAGTGCACATGGCCACTAGTTCGCGATAATAACTGGCTGCCTTGTCAGCGTGCTTTGCAATCTCTGCGGCGCGGGCTGCGCCATACACCGAGTTGAAGCGGTTCGGGCTGAGCTTTAATTCAGCTTCATATTCCGCGAGCGCTGCCTCTGGACGATTCATGTCGAGCAAAATCTCCCCCATCATTTCGTGAGCCGGGGTGTCCCCGTCGGTGGCGAACAGGCCATGGTCTTTGTTAGCAATGGGGCGGAGCAATTCCAGAGCTTCATCATTCTTGTTCTCTGCATGGTCTATCCATGCTTGCACCACGCGGCTATCCTCATCCACGGCATTCGCGGCTCCCGATTGTTTCTGCTGTAGAAGATTCTCGTGCAGAGTGTGAATGGAGGCGAGATTCAGTTTTGCCGTCTGCAAATCGCCCAGATGAACGGCGCCGATGGCTCGTGCCTTATAGGTGAGAGAACTGTCTCCATTCTTATTGTCGGTGAGTGAGGGTAATGCAATCGCGTCCTTCCAGAGATGCAGCTCCATAACATAGCTAGCGGAATATTCGACCTGCGCTGAGAGGTTGGGATCGAAATCCGTGCCATACATGTTGTTCATCTTGGGCAGAGTCTTTACTTCATCGATCACGCGCCTGGCTTCTTTTTCGAGTCCTGACTGGAGGTACGCATACACCAAGAATTCCATGGCGTGATATTGATGGCCTTCGTCGCCCATGTGTGTTGCGGCGGCATTGCGGCTGGCGGCAATGGACGCGCAATTGGAATTGATGTCCTCCTGCCACATACCCAAGCGGGCAAAGATGTGTGAGGGCATATGTAGTGCGTGGGGAGCGGCGGGAGCAATCTGCGCATAACGTCGCGCCGCCGGAAGTCCCAACTCCGCCATTCCGGGAACGTCGTACGTATGAATCAAGTAATGAGCGACACCCGGATGTTGCGGCTCAATCACAAACAGCTTTTCGAGGATTGGAGCGGCCTGCTTGCGCCTCGCGTGCGTGGGATCATCGCCGCTGTCGGATTCCTCCAGTGCCAGGGCATAAAATGCTGCCGCCTCGTGATCGTCGGGATAACGGCGGTAGACCTTCTCCATGGCTTTAAGATATCTGTCGCCCCGCCTGTCGTCCTTTTTCTCCGGATGAGCGTAGACCGCAGCCTCAGCAGCGATGTAGTCCCGTTCGCGGGCGGTCGCTGCATGCAGCGATTTTGCGATTTTGATCTCGTCCCATCCCCGTTTGCGTTGCTTTTCATCTGGTCCAGCCCACCGACTGAAGGTCGTGGCAATTCCCCAATGAGCCATCGCACAATGCGGATCGTCTTGTGCGACTTGGCGAAATGCAGTCTCGGCGGTGTCGAAGGCGAAGGAATGCAGCAGCGCGACTCCCCTTTCGAACTCTTTCTGCACCCTAGGGTCGCAGGAAATCGGGAAGTGGACTGTTCCCAGTTGTTGGTCGGTCAGCGGGTCGTGCTGGTGCTGGGCGTTGAGGGCTGGGAACATTGAGACATATGACAAGAGAGCAAGGAAGGGCGGGATGAAGCGCACTAGATGTTCTCCCAGAAGGTGTTTGGGGATTTTTGAATTGTCAGGAGCCTAACACGGAACTTCAGGCTCGAGAAACCCATTGGTTTCATCTTCCGCCGGCGTTAGCCCTTCGGGCAGGGTTCCGCGATTGTATTCGGCCATGCGATTCTTCCATTTGAGGAAGTCGGTAATGCTTTGCGGTTCGATACGGACTTCGACGCGCCGCAAGCTGGCCAGCAGCAGGTTCATCTCGTAGCGGAAGCCCACGG